>NZ_JAVIWP010000001.1:4800000-6699527 GCF_034313875.1 Pseudomonas sp. FG1
CGTCGAGGAAGGCGATGTCCTGTTCGGACAACGGCAGCAAGGTCAGGTTGATGACATGCACCTGATCGCCGGGTTGCCAGTGTTGGCTGCGGTCTTGTACCTCGGTCAGGATCGCCGGGGCGTTCATGACGCCGAGCGGCAACGCTGACGACAAGTCGAAATCCGCCGGTCGGGCCGCCGCGCGGGCATTGCCGCGCAGTTGCGAAGGCGCCGCGCCCACTTCGACGTGATCGTAGCCCTGGCCGTAGATGCGCCATACGCCGGCGAAGATCGATTCCTGGATACGCAACGACGGCTGCGCGGCAATGATCGCGCTGACCTCGCCTTCGCCCAGCAATTGGTCGAGCAGCTTGCGGTCGCCTGTTTCCAGGCCACTGAGGTCGACGCTTTGCGTGGTCAGGCCGTTATTGCAGTCGCGCAGGCATTGCAGCAACGCTTGCAACGCGTGCCGCGCACCGGGCAGCGCCGCAAGCTCTTCAGGTTCGGGCAGCACCGGAATGCTATGGGTATACATGCCCTGAGGCATGCTGATGTATTCGAGCACGTCCTCATCGTCGGGTTGCGAGCCGGGGCCGATATCCACCACGGGGATGTAGTTCAGCGGATCGAACTCCACGGCGTGGCTTTGTGCATCGCGGTGATTGGCATCGTGGTTCATTGGCAACCTCCGGGGGCGCTGACCGGGGCACCGGCAAGCAATGGAATGCGCGCGTTGCTTTGGCTGACGGCAGCTTCCGCCAGGCGCAGGTATTCGTCCCAGTCGAGCATGCCGCTGAAGGTGCTGACGTAACCCGCATCGCGCAGCCACACCAGCGACGGCCAGCGGCGCACGGCAAAGCGCGCGGCGATGGTTTCTTCATCGGCACGACCGACCACGCCCAGGCGCAGGCTCAATTGGTGGCGGCGCGCGATTTCCACGCGCAGTTCCGGCAACACCACGGCCACGTCCAGGCATTCGGGATGGCGTACCGGGTCACCGCACAGCAGCAACAGGCAGTCGCCCCCTTCGGCAAGCCAGGCATCGAGGTTGTCGGCGTCGATCCAGGTCGCGTCGAATTGCTCCACCAGCCGGCTGATCAAGGCCGGGATGGCGGGTGTCACGGGAATGGGCGCCATGAAAACAGCGGAGTCGCTCATGTGGGGTCCTTGACTGACGGTTGAGGTGGGGTGAGCGCGGCAGGCGCAACAAGGGGTGGCGACGCGTGGCCCAACAAGGCCGCCAGTTGCTCGGCGTTCATGGCCGAGGGCAGGCTGAAACCCGGCACGCTGTCGGGCTGCGGGGCCGTGCCGAACAGGGCCGCTTCGAGCAGGCGCAGGGTGGAGTCGATTTCGCTGGCGCGTTGGGCGTCGAGGCGTTCACGGGCGGCGTCGAGAAAGATCAACAGCCAGTCGCCGACCGCACACGGGCCGACCAGTGACAGGTCGATACGGCGCTCTTCGCCGTGGCGGTCGCGGCAGCGGGCGAAGCCCAACTCGGCCGCGATCACTTGCATGGGCAATCCGATGCACATATCAGGCGCGCCTGGCGAGGATGCGTTCGTCGCCGATCCGGCAGGCTTGCTGTTCGGACGGGCGTTCGTTTTCGTAGCGTTGCAGTTCGAGGTGCGGCAGGGTCACCGCCTCTTCACCCGCGAGTGGCGAGGCGCGCTTGTGCGGTGCCGCGCCCCAACTTTCGAGCACGCGCAGCGCCTCATCCAGCGCACCTTCCATGGCGGCCCTGACGCTGGGGCGCAGGCTGCCACCGTAGTCCATCATGTTTTCCGGCTGGCAACCGATCAGCAGCACGCGTGTCGGGTAATGGCCGGTCAGTTGCGCGAGCATCAGCACCTCCTGAAAGCCGGTCTGGTGCAGGCTGAGCTTTTTGATGCCGAGGAATTTGGGGACATCGTCGTCGGCGATGAACTTCAGTTCGCCAGGCGCGAGGTTGTAATCCACGGCGTCGAAAATCAGCAGGTAATCGGCTTGCTGGACATGCTGGATCAAATACAGGCCTTGCGTGCCGCCATCGATCAGCGCCACGTTGTCGGCGAACTCATAACGCTGTTGCAAGGCTTCGACGCAACGAACGCCGAAGCCTTCGTCGGCCCACAGGAGATTGCCGATGCCTAGCACAGTGATCTGCGGCAGTGTCGGTTGGAGAGGACTCATGGCGGTTTCTACCAATATGGTCATTTTTTAAAGGTCTTGTAGCCGGAAATCATTGCCCCGACCAAGCTCAGGCGCCCGTTGATTTCTTCGCGCACGGCGGCATAGATGTGGAACATGACGAATAGCACAATCACCCACATGCCCAAGTGATGCAGGACATGCACATTGTTGGATTGCCCCAGCAGCGGCAGTACCCAACCGAAGGTGCGTTCCTGCCAGGAGCCCATTTGCGCGCCTTCGCCATACAGCGCGAAGCCGGTCAGGATCATGAACAGCGAGGACAGCAAGAAGATGAAAAACATCGCGAAACGCGACAGCGGGTTGTGGCCAAACATCGGTTTTGGCGTCGGCCCGATGAACAGGTAGTAGCGCACCCAAGCGAGCATGTCGGCCCAGTAGACCTTGCTGGTCAGCGGCACCGAGAACAGTTCGCGGGCGTGATGATTGCCCACCAGCGCCCAATAGGCGCGCCCGATCATGGCGATGGTAAAAATGTACGCTGCGCTGAAATGCGCAAAGCGGATGTAGCCCATCACGAAATGGTCGCTGGCTTCGCCCGGTTGGGTCGCCAGCGGCGAACCGATCAGGTAGCCGGTGATGGCCAGCACCACAATGCAGGCGGCATTGATCCAGTGCCACAGGCGCACGGGCGCCTCGTACACGTATTCCGACGCGTCGAGGGGACTTTGAGTAGGTTGAGTCATAGCGTCACCTTTGGATGGGCAGGCGCCGTGGCGCCTGCCGAATGCAGCGTTGAACAATCGATCAACTGACCTTGACTGTGCTCAGCTCCGCGCCGCCCTCGCTCATCACGTGGGTGGCGCAGGCCATGCAAGGGTCGAAGGAATGCAGCGTGCGCAGGATTTCCACGGGCTGATCGGGGACGGCCACCGGCGTGTTCATCAGCGCGGCCTCGAAAGCACCGATCTGACCCTTGGCGTCACGCGGGCTGCCGTTCCAGGTGCTGGGCACGACGCACTGGTAGTTCTCGATCTTGCCGTTCTTGATCCGGATCCAGTGGCCGAGTGCGCCGCGTGGCGCGGCAACGATGCCGACCCCTTTGGCCTCGGCAGGCCAGGTGGACGGGTCCCATTTTTCGACGTTGGCGGTGGCACGGTCGCCGTTGCGGATGTTGGTCATCAACTCGTTCCAGTCGTCGACCATCATTTCTGCGCAGTACTCGGCCTCCAGGGCGCGGGTCAGCGTTCGGCCGATCGTGCTGGGCAACAGTTGCTTGGCGCTGAGGTTGGTTTCCGCCAGGCCCAGGGCTTTTGGCAAGTCGAGGTTGACGGCTCGCAGCGAACCTTCCAGTTGTTCCTTGACCCGCTGGCAATGCGGGTTGCCTTTGAGGGCATGGGCATAGCCCAGGATGTAACGCGCCAACGGCCCGACTTCCATGGCGTGGCCGCGCCAGCGCGGCGATTTGACCCACGAATATTTGGCGCTTTCGTCGACTTCTTCGATGTTGGTGCGGGTGCCCTTGGTCTTGGCGCCCAGCTCGTAGTTCGGCTCGGTGATGCCGTCCCACGGGTGCAGGCCCTTGTCGTTGTCCGGGTAGTTGTACCAGGAGTGGGTCACGAACTCTTGCACTTGCTCGGGATCACGCGCGTCGACAGGCAGGATTTCGTCCCAGTTGCCGTTGAGGATCGCCCCGCCCGGCAATTGGTTGGTGCTGTCGTCGTAATTGACCTTGGCGTAGGTGCCGTAATCCATCACGTTGGTCGCCGACAAACCACCGCCGTGCAGCCAGCCTTTTTGCTTGTAGATAGTGCCAATGGCCAGCACGTCCGGCACATACACGTTGCGGCAGAAGGTCAGCGCTTCGTCGATGCGCGCCCGCACGAAGTTCAGGCGTTCCATATTCAACGGCGCACCGGCGGCCAGGTCGCCATCGATATTGATCGCGCAGGGCACGCCGCCGACCAGGTAGTTGGGGTGCGGGTTCTTGCCACCGAAGATGGTATGGATCTTCACCCACTCTTTCTGCAGGTCGAGGGCTTCAAGGTAATGGGTCACGGCCATCAGGTTGGCTTCAGGCGGCAGTTGGTAAGCCGGGTTGCCCCAGTAACCATTCATGAACGGCCCGAGCTGACCGCTTTCGACGAACTTCTTCAGACGGTTTTGCACGTCGCGGAAATAACCCGGTGAAGACAACGGGTGAGCCGGCGAAACGGTCTGCTGCAATTCCGAGGTGCGCTTGGGGTCAGCCTTGAGCGCAGACACCACGTCCACCCAGTCCAGTGCGTGCAGGTGATAGAAATGCACGGCGTGGTCATGGACTTGCAGGGTCTTGGCCATCATCTCGCGAATCAAGTGCGCGTTCGGCGGGATGCGAATGCCCAGCGCGTCCTCTACCGAGCGCACCGAGGCCAGCGCGTGGCAACCGGTGCAGACGCCGCAGATGCGCTCCACGAATGCCCAGGCGTCACGTGGGTCGCGGCCCTTGAGGATGACTTCGAGGCCGCGCCACATGGTGCCGGTGGAAACGGCGTTGCGGATAACGTTGTTGGCATCGAGGTTGACCTCGACGCGCATGTGGCCTTCGATACGGGTCACAGGGTCGACAACGATACGTCGGCCTGTGTTGTTGAGGTCGAAACCCTGAGTCGAATAGGTGCTCATTGGTGCTTATTCCTGTCTTGTCGCTGGGGCGTCGGGCGAGGTAGTGGGCGCTTTGCCGTTGCTGGCGCGTTTGAGGGCGGTGACGGCGGCGTGAGCAGTGATCGCTGCGCCGACGGTGACGCCGGCAACCAGGCCGATTTCGTCCGCGTTCGCTTCAACGCCAAACTGGTTGATACCGGTCAGGTGCTGATAGAACGAGCCCTTGTCCCAGAACCCCTCCTCCGAACAACCGATGCAGCCGTGGCCGGACTGAATCGGGAAGCTGGTGCCGCCATTCCAACGCACGGTCGAGCAGGCGTTGTAGGTGGTCGGGCCTTTGCAGCCGACTTTGTAAAGGCAGTAGCCCTTGCGCGCCGCGTCGTCGTCCCAGGACTCGACGAACTGACCGGCGTCGAAGTTCGGACGGCGGTAGCACTTGTCGTGAATGCGCTGGCTGTAGAACATTTTCGGCCGGCCCTGACGGTCCAGCTCAGGAATGCGGTCGAAGGTCAGCATGTAGGTGATCACCCCGGTCATGACTTCGGCGATCGGCGGGCAGCCCGGCACTTTGATGATCGGTTTGTCGGTGATGACCTTGTGAATCGGCACCGCCTGGGTCGGGTTCGGCTTGGCGGCCTGTACGCAGCCCCAACTGGCGCAGGAGCCCCAGGAAATGATCGCCTTGGCATCGCGTGAAACGCGCTTCAACTGCTCGACGAAGGGCTTGCCGCCAATGATGCAACTCATACCGTCCTGGTTCAGTGGCGGGTTGCCTTCGACGGCCAGGATGTAGTTGCCCTTGTACTTGGTCATGACCTCGTCAAGGATCGCCTCGGCCTGATGCCCGGCGGCGGCCATCAAGGTGTCGTCGTAATCCAGGGAGATCATCGACAGCACCACGTCCTTGGCCAGCGGATGCGCGGAGCGGATGAATGACTCCGAGCAACAGGTGCATTCCAGGCCGTGCAGCCAGAGGACTGGCGTGCGTGGCTTGTTCTCCATGGCCCAGGCGATTTTGGGCATGAATGCCGGGCCCAGCCCCAGCGACGTTGCGGTCAAGGAACAAAATTTGAGAAAGCTGCGGCGCGAGATGCCTTGTCTGCGCATCACCTCGTAAAACGTTTCCATTACTTTATTTCTCCTCCCCGAGAAGGTGCTTCAACGGGGGCTGCACTCGGTGTGTTGGAAATCTGTGCCCGACCAGGTGAGTCAGGCGCCATGCCGTCGGCTACAAAGGCCATCAGTTCTATGGGATGTTGAGGCTGCAGCCTGGGCATGATTGCGACGGCTGCTGGAAACATGCGGGTAACCCATGACGTTCAGTTATCTGGTAAGTACAAGACCTGTGCCATTTCGCCGCGGTGTAGATAAATTGCTTGCTAATTAATTTATCTATCTGTTTTTAAAGGACTTTTACTTTTTTACCGAGCGCATTGAGACACCTTGTAACAAACCTCAACTGGAATGTTTGTTTCCACTATTTATGCAGCCTGGAAACCATATGTCCGGCTTGGCAAGTGGCTGGCGAGAGAACCTCGCCAGGCGCTGAAAGGAAGAGAAGGCTCAGGCGGGCGTCGCGTCCAGGCGGTCGTAGCCCTTGAAGCGGTAGAACAACACGGAAACGGCCCAGGTCAGGATGAATATCCCGACGATCAGGTAGCCGATCATGCCGAAGTTGTCGGTCAGCGCAGTGATGAAATCCCACACACCGCCGTGCAGATCCCAGCGCGCCGCGACCAGCCCGAGCACTTCCACCCCGCCCACCAGCAATGCCACCAACACCGACATGGACGTGATGGTCAGGTTGTAATAGAGCTTGCGTGCCGGGTTGACCAGTGCCCAGTGGTAAGCACCGGTCATCATCACGCTGTCGGCGGTGTCGACCAGCGCCATGCCGGCCGTGAAGAGCGCCGGGAACACCAGAATCGACCAGATCGGCAGGCTCTGCGAGGCTTGCACCGCAGCGATCCCCAGCAGGCCGATTTCCGTGGCGGTATCAAACCCCAGGCCGAACAGCAGGCCCAGCGGATACAGGTGCCAGGGACGGCTGATCAGGCGGAACAGCGGGCGCAACAGTCGGGCGATGGGGCCACCGCCGGTGAGTATCGCGTTCATTTCTTGCTCGCCGATCCGTTCGCCGCGCCGCACGCGGCCAAACGCCTGGTATACCGAGCGCAGGATGAGCAGGTTGATCAACGCCACCAGCAACAGGAAGGCGGCAGACACCGAGGTGCCAATCAGCCCGCCGAGGCCGTGAAAGGCTTCGATTTCGCTTTTGAACGCCGTGGCCGTCAGTGCGATGCCGAGCGAAGCCAGGATCACCACGGTGCTGTGCCCGAGCGAGAAAAACAGGCCGACACTCGCGGTTTGCCGGCCTTCCTGGATCAGCTTGCGGGTGGCGTTGTCGATGGCGGCGATGTGATCGGCATCCACGGCATGGCGCAGGCCGAAGCTGTAGGCCAGAAAGGCGGTGCCGAGCAACAGCGGATAGTCATGGAAGGCCGTGAAAGCCCAGGCCCAGGCCAGCAGGTTGGCAGCGACCAGGCCGGCAAAAATGGCCAGGACGCGATGTTTGAACGTCAAAGGCGCACGAGTCGGTGAAACAGGATGCAAGGGCATGCGAACTCCAGAAAGATGGGTTCAAGTATGAAGAAACGAAAAAACCTCATACAAACCCTGTGCCAGTTTGCGTGCCGAGTGCCATTCAGGCGTGGTCAGGCGCTCGCAGAACATGGCGGCTGGACAATGACTGTCCAGCCGAGCCGGTAACTGGACAATGAGCTTCCAGCGCCGCTGCCGGATTATCGGCTCAGGCGGGCCCGGCTTCGGGCAGCGTCACGGTGAACTGCGCACCGCCCTCGGGGTGATTGGCGGCCACCATCCGACCGCCACAGCGTTCGATGATGCCGTAGCTGATCGACAGGCCCAGGCCCGTGCCTTTGCCCACGGACTTGGTGCTGAAGAACGGGTCGAACACCTGGCTCAGGTGTTTCTCTGCGATGCCCGCACCGTTGTCGCGTAAACGCAGGGTGACCCAGCCCGGCTCCTGGGTCACCTCGATCCAGACTGTCGGCAAGGCCTGGTTGGCCGCTTGCGCCGCATCGTAGGCGTTCTGCATCAGGTTCATCAGCACTTGCAGCAATTGCCCGGCATTGCCGCGCACCGGCGGTGTGTCAACGGCCTGCCAATGCACCTGCAGATCGGGCGCGACGCCACGGCAGACCCAGTGGATGGCGCGCTCGATGACGTCATTGAGGTCGACCTCGCCCAGCGCTTCACGATCCACCGCCGAGAAGCGCTTCAGGGCGCTGACGATGTCGGCGGTGCGTTGCGCGCCTTCCATGCTGCCCTCGATCAACGACGGCAAATCGCTCAGCAGCGGATCGATGCGTAGCTGTTGGCGCAAGGCTTGAAGACTGGCGTGCGACTCGCCGCCGTGGACCGCTTGCAGGTACTGCTGCAGGCGTTTGCCATAGCTGTCGAGCACATGCGCGTTGGCCAGCACGAAGCTGATGGGGTTGTTCAGTTCGTGGGCGACACCAGCCACCAGGCGCCCCAGCGAGGCCATTTTTTCCGCGTGCAACAGTTGCTGTTGAGTGCGCTTGAGCGCCTCGTGGGCCTCGTGCAGTTGGCGATACGCGTGCTGGAGTTCGCCCAGCGGTCGCCCCACCAGCACGTGCCCGATAAAGCGTCCATTGCCCGTGCTGCGCACGGTGCAACTGACGTCCACGGGCACCGGCGCGCCGTGGACATCCTTGAAGTTGACCTCCAGCGAGGCGCTGGCGTTGGGATGGCGCAGGCTGGCGAGGGTCTGGCGCAACTGGGTTTCACTGTGGGGGTCGGCCAACAAGACATAGGCCGGGCTGCCGGACAATGACTGTTCATCACGGCCGACCAGCGTGCGCAGCGCGCTGTTGCTCTCCTCGATGCGCCCTTGCGGGTCGCAGGCCAGCAACACGTCGGACATCGACGACAGCAACCCGGCGATAAACTGCTGCGACTGCTCCAGTTCGACGTTCTTCTCTTCCAGGGCGATTTCGTCTTGCACCAGCTTGGAATAGACCTCGTCCATCCTCGCGATGACTTCGATCCAGGCGTCTTCGTCGAGGCTGCCGGGTGGCGGTTTACGGGCCATGGTCGTCAGCTTTTAGGGTGCAGATGCAGGTGACTGTGGGCCTGCTCGTGGCTCGCACCCTGCTCCACCGGGATCAGGTTCAGCGAGCCATGACGCACGCCGCGTTCGGCGCACACGCGATGGGCAAAATCGCGCACTTCATCGGACGAGCCCTTGAGCATCAGGCTTTCCAGGCAGTTGTCGTGATCCAGATGCACATGCTGGCTGGCAATGGTCAGGTGATGATGCGCGTGCTGCAGGTCCATCACCCGTTCGGTGAGGGTGCGCGAATGGTGATCGTAAACGAAGCTCAGGTTGGCCACGCAATGCGGCGCCTGGCCTTGTTCCAGGCGCGCCTGTTCGATATGCCGCCGCAAAATGTCGCGCATGGCCTCGGAACGGTTGTGGTAACCCTGGTCGCGAATCAGCGCGTCCAGTTCCTCAGCGAGGCCACGGTCCAGGGAAATGGTCAGGCGTTCCATGGGATTTCCTTTTCAATGCACCGTGCAAACCATGCACGGGTCAAAAGAACGAACGATATGTTGCACCGCTACCGGGCTTTTTTCGCCGGGTAACACGGGAGCACCCTGCAAGGCTTGTTCCAATGCCCCGGGCTGGCCCTGGGCATCGCGTGGCGAGAAGTTCCAGGTGGTCGGGGCGATGATCTGGTAGCGGGAGATTTTCCCGTGCTCCACCTCCAGCCAATGCCCCAGTGCGCCACGCGCCGCTTCGGTCAGGCCGACCGCGCGGCCTTTGTCGGGTAATGCTGCGGCGCGGTAATACGGCTCGCCGGGGCGCAGGGCGATCAACCAGCTTTCCATCAGCGGCACCACCTGCGCCAACTCCAGCAAACGCGCGAGCAGGCGGGTATAAACCGTTGCCGAACAGCGTGCCACGGCATCGCGCAGCAGCGCTTGGCCGGCAATCAACTGGCGTGCAATGGCGCCGGTTTCCAGCACCGCGCCGGCCAGGCGCGGGGCTTTGTTCCAGGTATACGCGTCGGGTTTTTCCATCAACGGCTGGGTTTGCCCATCGGCCGGGTGGCGCGGGCCGCCAGCGTCGTCGAGCCAGGCATGCGCGCTGTCTTCGCGGATATCGTCCAGGTCCAGCGCTTGTACACACTGGGTGACGCCATTCCACAGGCCGCGCGGGAACACCATCGAGCCATCGGCTCGCGGATACGCCCCGTAGGAAAGATACAGCCCCGGCCCCGGCCCCAGATGCTCAAGCCCGGTGTCCAGGGCGATCTGCAGAAATTGGCGGAAATCGCCCTGCCCCGGCGCTTCGGCGTGCCATGCCCATAGCTGGTTTTCGCTGGTGAAACCATTGATACGCTCCAGCGGCGCGGCGAACAGCTCGCTTTCCAGAAACTGCCGGAACTCGCGAACGCGGGTCAGCAGGCGCAGGCGCTCGGCGGCATCGATGGCGCGGGTCGAGCCACCCGGTTGGATCGAGCCGGTGTGCGGCCACTTGCCGCCCAGTGTGCCGATCAAATCCAGCCAGCGTTTACGCGCAGAAATGGCCAGGCGCTGCTGGCTGCCCTGAAGCGGGGTAAAGCGCGCCACCGCGTCTGGATACCAAGGGCGCTCGGCGTACACCGGGCGCACGAAATCCGGCATGAAAAACAGGTAGAAATGGCTCAAGTGATCGGCGAGGTTTTCGGTGGCGGCCATCAGGTTGATTGCCAGCAGGCCGTTGTCCGGCGGCTGTACGCCGGCCAGCCCGGCCAGGGCGCGGGCGGCGGCGATCGATTGCGACACCGAGCAGATTCCGCAGATGCGTGGCGCGTAGGTCAGCGCATCGAGCGGTGCGTGTTGCAGCAGGATTTGCTCGAAGCCACGGTACATGGTGGCGTTGACCCGTGCCGAACGCACATGGCCATCTTCCACGTCCAGCTGTACTTCCAGATCGCCTTCAACCCGATTGAATGGGCCGACCACCAAACGTGACATGCAAACTCCTAACGGCGGGGGGTGCGTACCGACGGCGCGATCAGCGGGTGATCGGACGTCGCATTCTGTTTGACGCGCTTGGGGGTGGCGGACTTGGACAGCGCCGACAGGGCGACGAACCAGGCCTTGGGCATGTCGATGGGCAAACCGATGGGAATGCCCGCCAGCTTCGGCGTGCGCTGAAAGGCGTGCCCCGGTTCTTCGAAGCCCGGGGCGGTGCAGTTGATGCAGGCAAACCCGCCACGGGTACACGAGCCCTCGCCGTTCCACAGGCGGGTATTGCAGTCGCCGTGGGCCTGGGTGCCTTTGCAGCCGAGGTTTTCCATCATGCAGCCCAGGTCCGAGGGCTTTTCCGCACTGGCTTTGTATTCGTAGAACTCATTGCGCGTGCAGCCCTGATGCACCAGTTGGTCGGCGTAGAAACGCGGACGCCCGATGACGTCCAGATCGGCCTCGGCGAACAGCCCGGCGGCCAGCGCCATCAAGGTGTCGGTCACCCAGCCGGGGTGCGTCGGGCAACCGGCCACGTTGATCACCGGCAAGCCGCGCAACGACCGATAATCGGCACCCAGCAGGCCGCCGCGATGCTCACCGTCAAATTGCAGGCCGCAGGCGTCGGTCGGGTTGCTGCCCGCAGCGGTGATGCCTCCGTAGGCCGCACAAGTGCCGATGCCCAAGGTGTATTGGGCCACCGCCGCGAGTTTGCGCACCCAGTCGATCATCGGCGCATCGGTGCCCGCCAGCATGTGAAAGCGCCCGGTGCCGTGCGGGCCGCGCAGCAATGAGCCTTCGATGCACAAGGCATCGAGCCGGGTGCGACCTTGCAGGCAGTCCTCCAGGATATCCAGCACCTGATCACCGCTTTCAAGGGACAGCGATGGATGCCAGAGCAACTCAATCCCCGCACTGCGCCACATCGCGAAAAAATCCTGGGTATCGGCGCACAGCAAGGACATGTTGCAACCGCCGCAACCGCCCGATTGCAGCCACAGCACTCGGAAGGGGGTGTTCATCGGGCTTCCTCCAGGCCAAGACGGCGCAATTTCTGGCGCAGGCCCACGCGCGACAAGCCCAGTTCACGGGCCGCATGGGTTTTGTTCCAGCGGTGACGCAGCAGCGATTCCTTGAGTATGGTCGCTTCGATAGCGTCCAGTTGTTCTTGCAACGTGCCCGTGGGAGGCGACAGGCGTATGTCGTTGGTGTTGCGTCCCTGGCCCTGCATGACGCGCCAGGAAAACGAATGAGCACCGATTTGCGAGCCTTCCGACAACGCAGCGGCGCGGTAGATTTCGTTGCGCAACTCGCGAATATTACCGGGCCATGGGTAACCGATCAGGCTCGCCAGGGCGTCGTCGGCGAAGTGCAGGTTTGGCAGGTCCAGCTCCAGGCGGGCATCGTCGAGCAGCTTTTTGGCGATGGGCATCAGGTCGGCGGTGCGCTCGCGCAACGGCGGCAAGCCCAGGCTGACCGTGGACAGCCGGTAATAAAGGTCGCTGCGAAAACGTCCGGTGGCGACATCTTGCTCCAGGTCGCGATGGGTCGCCGCGATCACCCGCACATCGACCCGCACCGTGCTCGAGGCGCCGACCGGGCGCAGTTCGCCCTCTTGCAAGACGCGCAACAACTTGACCTGAAAAGCCGGCGAGGTGTCGCCGATTTCATCGAGTAGCAAGGTGCCGCCATTAGCACGCTGGAACAGCCCGATGTGATCCTGATGCGCGCCGGTGAAGGCGCCGCGCTTGTGCCCGAACAGCTCGGACTCCAGCAAGGTATCGGGCAGCGCCGCGCAGTTCTCCATGACAAAGGCATTACTCGCACGCGGGCTGGCGTAATGGATGGCGCGGGCCAGCAACTCTTTGCCCGTGCCCGATTCGCCCAGCAGCAGCACCGACAAATCATAGCGGGCGACCCGTGCGGCCAACTCACAGACCGCATCCAGCGGGCCGCCGGGGCTGCGCACGATGCGCGAGAAATCGAAGGTATCGCGTACCCGCTCCAGGGTTTCGCGGCTGCGGCGACGCAGCGCTGGCGTACCGGCGCGCAGTTCCAGGTCCAGTCGCTGCATATGGTTTTGCAACGATTGGCTCTCGACCGCATTGCGCACGGTGTTGAGCAGGTTTTCAGGCAGCCAGGGCTTGAGCAGGTACTGATAGATACCGGCCTGATTGACGCCCGCGATGATGTCTTCCGAATCGGTGTAGCCCGACAGCACGATGCGGACCACCCCCGGCCAGCGCTCGCGCACTTCCTTGAGAAATTCGATACCGCTGACATGGGGCATGCGCTGGTCGCAGAGGATCACCGCGACCACATGCTGTTCCAGCAGTTCGCGTGCTTGCCCGGCCGACTCGGCCAGCAGCACCTGGAATTCCTGATCGAGTACCCGGCGTAACGATTCGCGCGAACGCAGCTCATCGTCCACTACCAGGATCATGGGCAAGTCGGATTGCGAGTCGAATGGGGAGGTCATGAGTCAGCGAAAGGCCGATTATTGAAGTTCATTGCAACATTATGTTGCTGCAAGTCATGGCGTCGATGGTAGCACGGTGCCAAAAGCAGACGAGGGTTTTCCTTCGGGGGAGGCCGCTACGGGATGTGTTTTAAACAGCGTCTTGCTCCGCCGGGTTATGCCGCCCCCGGCCTAGAAGTTCGCCGGCGTATTCGCGCTGATGATTTCCGCCTCATCCTGCCCGATATTGCGGAACCTGTGGGGCAAGGTGGTGGGGAAGTAATAACCATCCCCCGGGTTCAATACGCTGACCTGGCCATCGACAGTGAGTTCGACGGTGCCACGGGTGACGAGGCCGCACTCCTCGCCTTCGACATGCACGATCGGCTCTTCGCCAGAACTGGCGCCGGGTGCGTACTGCTCGCGCAGAAAGCGCATCTGGCGACTGGGGATCGGCGCGCCCACCAGCAGCAGGCGCAGGCCGTCGCGACCCAGGTCGGGCTGTTCGTTGGCGCGGAAGACGTATTGGTGTTCGCGTGGCGGCTGGTCGAAGGTGAAAAAGTCCGCCAGGGACATGGGGATGCTTTCCAGCAGCTTTTTCAGGGAACTGACGGAGGGACTGACGCGATTCTGTTCGATCAGGGAAATGGTGGCGTTGGTCACGCCGCTACGACGGGCCAGCTCGCGCTGGGAGAGTTTGTAGCTTTCGCGAACGAGTTTGAGTCGGGTGCCCGTGTCCATAGCTGCCTTATATAAGGGGGGATTGTCGTGATGTTTATTGGTTGCGATAGCGCTGCAGGAGCTGGGGCGAGCGCGGGCAGGCAATGTTGCGAAATTCGCCGATTACCCGACCCGGAAACCTGAAAGGCGGCTATTAAATCACGTTTGCGGGTGGAGCTGTAGCGCTGCTGAATATGCCTGCATGCGCAAAAAAAGCAAGCCCGCGGCCGCGGCCGAAGGCGGCGTGGGCCGGGGGCTCGCGGCGTGCGTGTGGCTGACCGGTCAAATACCGAGTCGGTCGCGCAGGGCGTAGTAGGCGGCGCCCATGGCCGTCAGCGGGGCCTGGAAGGTGCGGCCGCCGAACATCGGCATGTGCGGCAGCGAGGCGAAGGCGTCGAAGCGTTCGGCGTCACCGCGGATCACTTCGCTGATCAGCTTGCCCGCGAGGTGCGAACAGGTGACGCCGTGGCCGCTATACCCTTGCATGTAGTAGGCGTTCTTTTCGATACGGCCGAATTGCGGCATGCGCGACATCGTCAGCAGGAAGTTGCCGGTCCAGCGGTAGTCGATCTTGACGTTTTTCAACTGCGGGAAGGTCTTGAGGATCTTCGGCCGGATCAGTTGTTCGATGTCGTCCGGCTCGCGGGCGCCGTAGACCACGCCGCCGCCGTACAGCAAACGGTTGTCAGCGGTCAGACGGTAATAGTCGAGCAGGTAGTTGCAGTCTTCGACGCAGTAATTGTGGGTAATCAGGCTGCGTGCCACTGCCTCCGACAGCGGCTCGGTGACCACGATCTGCGAGCCGCAGGGCATGCTTTTGCGCGTCACCCGAGGGTCGAGATTCTGCGGCAGGTAGGCGTTGCCGGCGATCAGCAGGTACTTGGCGCGAACCACCCCCTTGGCTGTGCGTACCACGTTGGGTTCGCCGTAGGTGATTTCCTCGGCCGCCGATTGTTCGAAGATCTTGCCGCCCAGGCCGACAATGGCGCTGGCTTCGCCCAGGGCCAGGTTCAGCGGATGGACGTGGCCGCCCTGCTTGTCCAGCAGGCCGCCGATGTAGTTTTCACAACCCACTTCGCCTGCCATGTCCTTGGCGTCGAGCAGTTGCAGGTTGCGGTTGCCATAGCGCTCCCAACTGCTTTTCTGTTCGACCAGGCCCTTGAGCTGTTTTTTGTTCAACGCGGCGAAGATCCCGCCCGGGCGGTAGTCGCACTGGATGTCGTAGTGCTGGATGCGCTGGCGAATGATCTCGGCGCCTTCGAACATCATGCTGCCGAGGATTTCGGCGCTCTTTTCGCCGTAGCGCTGCTCGATGACATCCACGTCACGGCTGTAGGAATTGACCAGTTGCCCGCCGTTGCGCCCGCTGGCGCCAAAGCCGACCTTGGCCGCTTCGAGCACGGTGACGCTGTAGCCGGCTTCCGCCAGGAACAGCGCCGACGACAGGCCAGTGTAGCCGGCGCCGATGACACAGACATCACACTCGACCAACTCTTCAAGCACAGGGAAGTCGCCGGTATGGTTGCGGGTCGCGGCGTAATAGCTGTTTACATGGGGTTGCATGGTTAGGACTCCCTGGCGACTGGCCGGCACGCGCCGGCAATCGCCGTTGTTATTTGGGCTTAGAGCTTGATCCAGGTGGCTTTGAGCTCGGTGTACTTGTCAAAGGCGTGCAGCGACTTGTCGCGGCCATTGCCCGACTGTTTAAAGCCGCCGAACGGCGCGGTCATGTCGCCGCCGTCGTACTGGTTGACCCACACGCTGCCGGCACGCAGGCCCCGGGCAAAGCGGTGGGCGCGGCTGAGGTCGGCGGTCCACACTGCGGCGGCCAGGCCGAAGATGCTGTCGTTGGCGATCGACAGCGCTTCTTCTTCGGTGTCGAAGCTGATCAGCGACAACACCGGGCCGAAGATTTCTTCGCGGGCGATGGTCATGGCATTGGTCACGCCGTCGAAAACCGTCGGCTCCACGTACTGGCCACCGGTGTCTTGCAGGGTGCGCTGGCCGCCAACCAAGAGTTGGGCGCCCTGCTCCTTGCCGATCTCGATGTAGCGCAACACGTTGTCCAGTTGCCGCTGATCGACCACTGCACCGACCTTGGTCGCCGGGTCCAGTGGATGCCCCGGCTTCCAGGCCTGGAACGCCTCCACCAGCAGCGCAATGAAGGGCTCGCGGATCGACCGCTGCACCAGCAGGCGCGAACCGGCCACGCAGACTTCGCCCTGGTTGAAGGCAATCGCTGCAGCCGCAGCGGCGGCGGCAGCGCGCAAGTCCGGGGCATCGGCGAACACCACATTGGGGCTCTTGCCACCGGCCTCCAGCCACACCCGTTTCATATTGCTCTGGCCGGAATACACCAGCAGTTGCTTGGCCACCGCGGTGGAGCCGGTAAAGGCCAGCACATCCACATCCCTATGCAAGGCCAGCGCCTTGCCAACGGTGTGACCGTAGCCCGGCAGCACGTTGAACACGCCTGCGGGAATGCCGGCTTCGAGGGCCAACTGGGCCAGGCGAATGGCGGTCAGCGGCGACTTTTCCGAAGGTTTGAGGATGAACGAGTTACCGGCCGCCAGGGCCGGCGCGAACTTCCAACTGGCCATGATCATCGGGAAGTTCCACGGCACGATGGCCGCGACCACGCCGCAGGGTTCGCGGGTGATCAGGCCCAACTGGTCGTGGGGCGTGGGCGCCACTTCGTCGTAGAGCTTGTCGATGGCCTCGGCACTCCAGCGGATCGCGTTGGCGGTGGCCGGTACGTCGATGGCCATGGAGTCGCCGATCGGCTTGCCCATGTCGAGGGTTTCCAGGAGCGCCAGTTCTTCCTGGTGTTCGAGGATCAGATCGGCGAAACGGATCAGCACGCGCTTGCGCGCCGCCGGGGCCAGCAAGCGCCAGATCCCGGATTCGAACGCCCGGCGTGCAGCGATTACCGCGGCGTCGGCGTCGGCCTCATCGGTGCTGGCGACCGTGGCCAGAAAACGCCCGTCCACCGGGCTGATGCTGTCAAAGGTCTCGCCGCTGGCGGCCCAACGGTATTCGCCGTCGATAAAGGCCCGGCCTTCAAGGTTCAGGGACTGGAAGTACTGCTCCCAGTCGTTGCGATGCTTGGTCATAGGGTGTGCTCAACGCAAAAAGTGGGAGGGCCGTCAGACCGTGTGCAGGTACCAGTTGTACTCAAGGTCGGAGATCGAGTTTTCGAACTCGGCCAGTTCGCTTTCCTTACACGCGACAAACACGTCGATGTACAGCGGGTCGATGTACCGGGCCATGACCTCGCTGTCGTCCAGCTCGCGCAGGGCGTCGCGCAGGTTGTTGGGCAGGCTCTGCTCATTCTGCTCGTAGGAGTTGCCTTCGACCGGCGCCCCCGGCTCGATCTTGTTGGTCAAGCCGTGGTGGATACCGGCCAGTACCGAGGCCATCAGCAGATAAGGGTTGGCGTCGGCGCCGGCCACCCGGTGCTCGATACGCACGGCATCCGCCGCGCCGGTCGGCACGCGCACGGCCACGGTGCGGTTGTCGATGCCCCAGCTCGGCGAGTTCGGCACATAGAACTGCGCACCGAAGCGGCGGTAGGAGTTGACATTCGGGCAGAGGAACGCCATCTGCGCCGGCAGGGTTTCCAGCACACCGCCGATGGCGTGACGCAGGGCGTCGTTGGTCTCGGGGTCTTCGCTGGCGAAGATGTTGTTGCCCTGTTTGTCGAGGATCGAGATGTGTACATGCAAGCCATTACCGGCCTGGCCCGGGTAGGGCTTGGCCATAAAGGTGGTGTCCATCTCGTGGTCGTAGGCGATGTTTTTCACCAGGCGCTTGAGCAGTACCGCGTAGTCGCAGGCTTTGATCGGGTCGCTGACGTGGTGCAGGTTGACCTCGAACTGCGCCGGGGCGCTTTCCTTGACGATGGCGTCGGCAGGGATGCCCTGCTCTTTCGCGCCTTCGAGGATGTCCTGCAGGCAATCGACGTATTCGTCGAGGTCATCGATCAGGTAGACCTGGGTCGAATGCGGGCGCTTGCCGGAGATTGGCGAGCGCGGCGCTTGCGGACGGCCGTTCACGTTGTCCTGGTCGATCAGGTAGAACTCCAGCTCGAACGCGGCGCAAATGGTCAGGCCCAATTCGTCGAACTTGCTCACCACCTGACGCAGCACTTCCCGTGGGTCGGCGAAGAACGGCTGGCCCTCGAGTTCATGCATGGTCATCAACAGCTGCGCGGTGGGACGCTTCTGCCAGGGCTCGATGCTCAGGGTGTCGGGGATCGGGTAGCAGATGCGGTCGGAGTCGCCGATATCCAGGCCCAGGCCAGTGCTTTCCACGGTGGAGCCATTGATGTCCAGGGCAAACAACGACGCGGGAAGGTTGATGCCTTTTTCATACACCTTATGCAAGGCGGTGCGTTCGATACGCTTGCCGCGCACCACGCCATTCATGTCTGCAATCAGCAGATCGACGTACAGGACCTCCGGGTGTTTTTTCAGAAAGGCGTTGGCTTCGTTGAGCTGAACGGTACGCAGTGGGACCGACATGATGCACCTATGTGTTAATTATTATGTTCAAAGCTGTTTCGTAGCAGCAGTCAATCCGAAAGCCAAAGTGAAGTCAATAGCGAGAACAGGCACCACACGTTAATTATATTGGTAGCTATAGCACCAAAATTGGGCGAAAACCCAACCAATCAACACAAACATACTCACGAGCGTTTAGAATTTTTTACATTGAAGTTGTTAATTAAAATCAACAGAGATAAGCTCTGGAAAAACTCGTTCCAGCGTGAATTTCGAGGTGATAAAAATGGCACTCAAGCCATTGATCGGTGTTACAGCGTGCGTCAAAGAGATTGGCTTGCACCCCTACCATGTCAGCGGCGACAAGTATTTGCGTGCTGTCAGCGTCGCGGCCCTCGGGCTGCCGGTGATCATTCCTGCCCTGGCGGACCTCTGCGAGATCAAGGACCTGCTGCACTACGTCGACGGCCTGCTGTTCACCGGCTCGCCGTCCAATGTCGAACCCTTCCACTATCAAGGCGCTCCCAGCGCGCCGGGCACCGCCCATGACCCGCAACGCGACGCCACCACCCTGCCCCTGTTGCGGGCTGCGGTGGCGGCCGGCGTGCCAGTCCTCGGCATCTGCCGCGGCTTCCAGGAAATGAACGTGGCCTTTGGCGGCAGCCTGCACCAGAAGGTGCATGAACTGCCGGGCTTTATGGACCACCGCGAAGCCGACGACCCGCGCCTCGACGTCCAGTACGCCCCGGCGCACCCGGTGGCGATCCAGCCCGGCGGCGTGTTCGAGGCCATGGGCCTGGCCGGCGAGATCCAGGTCAACTCGATCCACAGTCAGGGCATCGACCGCCTGGGTGACGGCCTGCGGGTCGAGGCCCTGGCCCCGGATGGCCTGATCGAAGCCGTTTCCGTGGAGCACAGCCAGGCGTTTGCCTTTGGCGTGCAGTGGCACCCGGAATGGCAGGTCCTGTCGAACCCGGCCTACCTGAGTATTTTCCAGGCCTTTGGCGATGCCTGCCGGCAACGTGCCGCGCAGCGTCAGCGCCTTTGACACCAGGCGGCCCGCGCCGGGCCGCCAGCACTCGCTTTACCGATTGACACGCCCTGCCCACGCGGCGCGCGCACCTGTGTGCGCCTGCCGTGCGGCGTGAACGGCAATACCCGAACAACAACAAGCAAGGCCAGGCAGCCAGGACGGCGGTGCCGAATAAACCTGCATTGCACTGAGGGTGCAGGTTTGCAATCAACCTTATTACGTCAGGCCGCATTGGCCCGACGACCTGTTGGGAGTTTCACATGGCAAACGCCTCCAGCATTTATCGCAAGGCACTGGAAGGTCATCAGCAACCGCAAAAGGTGCTGGTGAAGATCGACCGCGTGACCAAGAAGTTCGACGAAACCGTGGCCGTGGACGATGTGTCCCTGGAGATCCACCAGGGCGAGATCTTCGCCCTGCTCGGCGGTTCGGGTTCGGGCAAATCCACCCTGCTGCGCATGCTCGCCGGTTTCGAACGGCCCACCGAAGGCCGCATCCTGCTGGATGGCGTGGACATCACCGAGATGCCGCCCTATGAGCGGCCGATCAACATGATGTTCCAGTCCTATGCCCTGTTCCCGCACATGACCGTGGCCCAGAACATCGCCTTCGGCCTCAAGCAGGACCGCCTGCCAGCCAGCGAGATCGAGGCGCGGGTCGAGGAAATGCTCAAGCTGGTCCACATGACCCAATACGCCCGGCGCAAACCCCACCAGCTCTCCGGCGGCCAGCGCCAGCGCGTGGCCCTCGCCCGCTCCCTGGCCAAACGCCCGAAACTGCTGTTGCTCGACGAACCCATGGGCGCCCTGGATAAAAAGCTGCGCTCGCAGATGCAACTGGAACTGGTGGAGATCATCGAACGCGTCGGCGTGACCTGCGTGATGGTGACCCACGACCAGGAAGAAGCCATGACCATGGCCCAGCGCATCGCCATCATGCACTTGGGCTGGATCGCCCAGATCGGCAGCCCGGTGGACATTTACGAAGCGCCGGTGAGCCGCCTGGTCTGCGAATTCGTCGGCAACGTCAACATCTTCGACACCCAGGTGGTCGACGACGCCGAGGGCCACGCGGTGCTCAAGTGCGCGGACCTGGACCGCAACATCTATGTCGGCTACGGCATCGCCACTTCGGTGGAAGACAAGTCGGTGACCTACGCCATCCGCCCGGAAAAGCTGCTGGTCACCACCCAAATGCCGACCTGCGCGCACAACTGGTCCAGCGGCAAGGTCCACGACATCGCCTACCTCGGCGGGCACTCGGTGTTTTACGTCGAGCTGCCCAGCGGCAAGATCGTCCAGTCGTTCATGGCCAACGCCGAACGCCGTGGCTCCCGACCGTCCTGGGGCGACACCGTGTACGTGTGGTGGGAAGACGACAGCGGCGTGGTACTGCGGGCATGAGTACATCGACCATGAGCACTTTCCATCAAGCGTTGATCCGTGTGCTGCCCAGCGGTCGCAAGCTGGTGATCGGCATTCCCTTCCTCTGGCTGTTCCTGTTTTTCATGCTGCCGTTTTTCCTGGTGATGAAGATCAGCTTCTCCGAAGCGACCGTCTCGATTCCGCCGTATTCGCAGATCTACGGCTTCGTCGACCAGAAACTCCAGGTGCTGCTGAACCTGGGTAACTACAGCCTGCTGGGCGCCGACGAGTTGTACATCTCGGCCTACCTGGGCTCGCTGAAGATCGCCCTGCTCAGCACGCTGATGTGCCTGCTGATCGGTTTTCCCATGGCCTATGGGATTTCCAGGACCCGCAAGGAAATGCAAAACGTATTACTGCTGCTGATCATGATGCCGACCTGGACCGCGATCCTGATCCGCGTCTATGCCTGGATGGGCATCCTCAGCAATAACGGCCTGCTCAATGCGTTCCTGATGGGGTGCGGCCTGATATCGAGCCCGATTGAAATCCTCAACACCAACACGGCGGTCTACATCGGCGTGGTCTACGCCTACCTGCCGTTCATGGTGCTGCCGCTCTACGCCAACCTGGTCAAGCACGACCAGAGCCTGCTGGAAGCCGCCTCGGACCTGGGTTCGAGCAACTTCAACAACTTCTGGAAAATCACCGTGCCGCTGGCCAAGAACGGCATCGTCGCCGGCTGCATGCTGGTGTTCATTCCGGTGGTCGGCGAGTTCGTGATCCCGGAACTGCTGGGCGGCCCGGAGACCCTGATGATCGGCCGCGTGCTGTGGCAGGAGTTCTTCAACAACCGCGACTGGCCGGTGGCGTCCGCCCTGGCGGTGGTGATGCTGGCGATCCTGATTATTCCCATCGTGCTGTTCAACCGCAGCCAGGCCAAAGAAATGGAGGCACGGGCATGAAGCGTTTCAGTTTTTCGACCCTGATGCTGGTGCTCGGCTTGTTGTTCATCTACCTGCCGATGCTGATTCTGGTGATCTATTCGTTCAACGCCTCCAAGCTGGTGACGGTCTGGGGCGGCTGGTCGCTCAAGTGGTACCTGGGGCTGTTGGACAACACCCAACTGATGGGGTCGGTGGCCCGTTCCCTGGAGATTGCCTGCTACACCGCCGTGGCCGCCGTGGCCCTGGGCACCCTGGCCGCGTTCGTGCTGACCCGGGTCACCCGCTTCAAGGGCCGGACCCTGTTCGGTGGCCTGGTGACCGCGCCCCTGGTGATGCCGGAAGTGATCACCGGGCTGTCGCTGCTGCTGCTGTTCGTGGCGATGGCGCAGATGATCGGCTGGCCCATGGAACGCGGCCTGGTGACGATCTGGATCGCCCACACCACGTTCTGCGCCGCGTATGTCGCGGTGGTGGTCTCGGCACGCCTGCGCGAGCTGGACCTGTCCATCGAAGAAGCCGCCATGGACCTCGGCGCGCGGCCACTCAAGGTGTTTTTCCTGATCACCATCCCGATGATCGCGCCGTCGTTGGCAGCGGGCGGCATGATGTCGTTCGCCTTGTCCCTGGATGACTTGGTGCTCGCCAGTTTCGTCTCCGGGCCCGGCTCCACCACCCTGCCGATGGAGGTGTTCTCTGCCGTGCGCCTGGGGGTCAAGCCGGAGATCAACGCCGTGGCCAGCCTGATCCTGATGGCGGTGTCGCTGATGACGTTCATGGTCTGGTATTTCAGCCGCAAGGCCGAAGCCAACCGCAAGCGGGCGATCCAGGAAGCCATGGACCAGACCACCAGCGAAACCTGGCAGCCGCAACGCACGCCCGCGACGGCCTAGGCCGTCGTGTGTTACCCCAAATGAACCCCTGCGCACCTTCACTCGGCGCGCCCCGCTTCCGTTCCCGTCGCGCCTTACCACCGCGACCATTGCTGTGAACGGCTTCACCCGGCTCCCTCGGTCAGGGTGAACCCCTTGGCGCCTCCGGGCGCCTTTTTTGCGTCCCGAAAGAGTGCGCGGCACTTCGTGGAACCCGAATAAAAACGTGCTACCTACGATTAATGACCTCCTGATGGGCATATTGCTGACGTTGTTATCGCGATTGCTGACTGTAGGGGTTCCAATCGCGGTATTGGGTCAACGCTTGCGCCTACCAGAAGGTGCTTGGAGCGTGCTCATCTGGGGCGGCCCGCGATGTGGTGGTTTCCCTGACGTATCTGGTGGTGGTTTTTTCTGTCCTGATCCAGGGCATGTCCATCGGTAAATGGGTCAAGCGAGTGATCCCATGTACCGCAAGCAGAGACGCTGAATGAACCTTCGGCCATACAAAAGACTCCTTTAGGGATAATCAGCTCACCGCCTTTGTTTCCCTGAATCCTGGGGCCAGGGCCCTGCGTATTACTCACACAAGGTATAAAAAATGCTTGCACGCTGGCGCTGGGTGTTACATCAACTGACCAAACGGCTGTGGTTCAGGGCAAGCCTGTTTTCCTTGCTCGGCATTGCAACCGCGTTACTCGCCGTTGTCTTCAAGGACTACATTCCCGAATCATTGCCCGCCCGTATAGGCGCCGACGCCGTCGACAAGATCTTGGGCATCATTGCCTCAAGCATGCTCGCCGTGACCACCTTTTCGTTAAGCACGATGGTGACTGCCTACGGTGCGGCCAGCAGCGGCGTGACGCCTCGCGCCACCACGCTGGTGATGGAAGACACCACGACACAAAATGCCCTGGCCACCTTTATCGGCTCGTTCCTGTTCAGCCTGGTTGGAATTATTGCGCTGAGCACCGGCGCTTACGGTACACAAGGAAGGGTTTTGCTATTTGCGGTGACCCTCGCCGTGGTGATTCTGATTGTCTACACCCTTTTGCGCTGGATCGATCATTTGTCCAAGCTTGGCCGGGTGGGAGAAACCATTGACCGTGTCGAGCAGGCGACCATTGACGCCATAACCAATCGACTCCAATGGCCGCATTTGGGTGCAGCCGCCTACCCTTGCGACTCGATGGTCCCGAACTCTGCGCTGATCATCACAAGTCTCCACACAGGGTATGTCCAGCACATCGACGTTCAGGCGTTAGGCGCCATCGCCAAAGCAGACGAGACACGCATTTTTTTGGAGGTCCTGCCAGGTAGCTTCGTGCATGTCGGCATGCCGCTCGCCCGAATCGTCAGTCTGAGCAAGCCGCGCGAGGGCGAACAGCAGTCGAGTAGCGAAAAAATCATCTCTACCCTGACTATCGGTGTACGTCGCACGTTTGAACACGATCCCCGGTTCGGCTTGTCGGTGCTGTCAGAGATCGCCTCCCGCGCCTTGTCGCCGGCCGTCAATGACCCCGGCACTGCCATTGACGTCATTGGGCGCGGCATCAGAAGCCTGACATGCTGGGGTAAACCCAAAGCACCCGCCGCGAAAATCGACACCGATTGCCAGCAGGTTTACCTGCGCGCATTGACAGTAGATGACCTGTTCGATGACTTCTTCGCACCGATTGCCAGGGATGGCGCGGGTTTGGTGGAAGTCGACCTGCGCATGATGAAGGCACTTGTGTGCCTCGCACAGATAAACCCGGCGATGTTCAGCAGTGCCTGTGCCAGGCACGCGGGCCTGCTGCTCAAGCACGCGAACAATGCGCTTGTGCTGGAAGAAGACCGGCACAAGCTCAGCGCGGTGGCGCGACCACTGCTGCGCTGACCCAGCCTATGGTTTGGCTTTTTGCGTGGCGGCGTCACTGCCCTCCGACTGCAAAAAGCCACGCGCCAACTGTTGATAGAGCTCAGGCCCCATCCTGGCACTGACTGCTTTGGCAATCAGCGCAACGGCCATCAGACTGATCACCATGCCATGGCTGTCGATCATCTCCATCACGATGATCGCGGACGTGATCGGCGATTGCGTGACAGCCGCCAGAAAGCCAACCATGCACAAGGCAATGATGGGCTGTGCCGCCAGAGTGAAGAACTCAGCGACGTTGGCTCCTACCGCAGCCCCTACCGCCAGAGACGGGGCAAAAATGCCGCCCGGGATACCGGAAAAATAAGTCACTACCGTCGCGAGAAAACGCGTGATCGGCGCGTGCCAGGGCAGACCGATATCGGACACGATGATCTGGGATGTGATCCCGTAACCGCTGCCAAAGGACATCCCGCCACTGAGCCAACCGAGAATAGCCACGATCATCCCGCAGCCACCTGCGAACCAGACAGGGTGCATGCGGCGCCATTCCCAGACGAAAAATCGGCGATACCTCTGCGGCCACAGGAGCATCCGACTGAATAACCCTCCCATAAGGCCGCAGCCAATACCAATCGCCAGCACCGGGACAATGATATCGAGATTGACCTCTTGCACGTCGAAATGCCCGAAGTAGTTGTAGTTGCCCTGCAAAGCAATCGCGACTATCCCCGACAAGATGATCGTACTGAGCAAAACCCCGCTGGTACGGGTTTCCAACTTGCGCCCCAACTCCTCCACCGCAAAAGCCACGCCGGCCAAAGGCGTGTTGAATGCGGCGGCAATACCCGCTGCACCACCGGCCAGAATAAGATCTTCGGGGCGGATGATTCGAGCGTTAGGCAGATAACGGTGGAAGAAATGCATGATCGAGGCGGCGACTTGAACTGACGGGCCTTCACGCCCTGCTGAAAAACCACCGGTCAACGCCAGGGTACCTAGCCCTATCTTGGCAACAGCAAGGCGCAAGGACACCAACTTATCCACGGGCTTACCTTGGTGGGCCAACCGCGTAGCCGCAATGACCTGAGGAATGCCACTGCCTTGTGCCCCGACAAAAAAACGGGTGGTCATCCATACGACGAACATGCCGATCAAAGGCGTGTAGATAAACGGCAGCCAAGGCCGGCCGGCGGTTTGTTGAACGAACTGCATCAGCGCCAGGTCGGCCAGCCGGGCGAATAGCACAACCAGTAACCCGGCGAAGGTAGCAGCAGCCCAGAGCGTCACACGAGTACGCCATCGGATCGAGGCAAAGCGACGACGTATGAGTAATATCGGTTTGATCACCCGAGCGGATTCCCGTTGTCGAGGTTAATAAACCCCACAAAACAAGACTACCGGGTTAAACGGTCAGGTCCAGCCAGCAGAGACTAAAGGATTATAACCATCATCTTCTCCTGCGACCCACTCCACGTGCAGTTACCTTGGCAATTTGATGCAGGGTAGGACTGTCCGCTCGCCACTGTGCTGATCAATCAACTACAGTTGAATCGCTCTGAATAAAAACAAACAAAACGGAGAGATTCCCATGCGCGTAAAGAACCGCTTCACCTTGCTGGCCGCCGCCACAACCCTGGCACTCACCTGCACGGCCCAGGCGGCACCTGTGTTCATCAACATACTGACCGGAGGCACCAGCGGGGTGTATTACCCGATTGGGGTTGGCCTGTCGCAGATCTACAGTGAAGGCATACCCGACGTGAAGACCTCGGTGCAGGCCACTAAAGCGTCCGTGGAGAACCTGAACCTGCTGCAGTCCGGTCGAGGCGAGTTGGCACTGGCGCTGGGCGACTCTGTGGCGGATGCAAGGAACGGCGTCGAGGAAGCTGGCTTCAACGCACCGCTGACCAAATTGCGCGCGATTGCCGGAGCGTATCCCAACTACATTCAAATCGTCGCCAGCAAAGAGTCGGGAATCAAGACGCTCGCGGACCTTAAAGGCAAAACCCTCTCGGTCGGCGCACCGAAATCGGGCACCGAGTTGAACGCGCGAGCGATTTTAAAGGCGGCAGGCCTGACCTATGCAGACATGGGCAAGGTGCAATACCTGCCCTTTGCCGAGTCTGTCGAGTTAATCAAGAACCGGCAATTGGATGCGACGTTACAGTCGTCAGGACTGGGCATGGCGGCCATTCGCGACTTGTCGTCGGTGATGCCGCTGAACTATGTCGCCATCCCCCCGGAAGTCGTGACAAAAATCGACAACCCGGCCTATCACAGCGCGATGATTCCGGCCAATACGTATGACGGCCAGCCTGAAGCGGTGCCAACGGTTGCTATCGTCAACATTCTGGTGACCCGCTCGGATGTACCCGATGAGTTGGCGTACCAGATGACAAAACTGCTGTTCGAAAACTTGCCGCGCCTGGGTAACGCTCATTCGGCCGCCAAGGACATCACACTGGAAAACGCCACCAGGAACCTGCCGATTGCGCTTCATCCGGGCGCCGAACGCTACTACACCGAAAAAGGTGCGCTCTAGCGACGCAAGGCGCAGCGGCGCAGTATCGCCGCGCCAACAGCCCGCCCTTTTTCCATGCAGTGAGGCAGGTAACTAATGAGTGAAGATCATCACGACATCTCTGCGAACCCGCGAGACTGGCCAAAAACGCTGTTTTACGTAGCGTTGTTATTTTCGATTTTTCAGATCGTCACGGCAGCGTTTTCGCCCTTTTCGAGCCAGGTATTGCGTGCGATACACGTCGGTTTCCTGCTGTGGGTGGTCTACCTCAGCTATCCGGCCTATGGCAACAAACGCCCTTGGCAACCCTTGGCCTGGATACTCAGCCTCGCAGCCATTGCCACCGCCCTGTATCAATGGAGGTATGAGGCTGACCTGATCCAGCGTTCCGGGGATCTGACAACGGCGGACATGGTGATCGGCATTCTACTGGTGGTGCTCGTGTTCGAAGCCGCTCGACGAGTGATGGGCATTGCCCTGCCGGTCATTTGCGGCCTGTTCCTGGCTTATGGTCTGTTTGGCGAGTATCTGCCGGGCGATCTGGCCCATCGAGGTTATGGTTTCGACCAAATCATCAACCAACTGTCTTTTGGCACCGAAGGGCTGTACGGCACGCCAACCTATGTTTCAGCGACCTACATCTTCCTGTTTATCCTGTTCGGAGCGTTCCTCGAACAGGCCGGCATGATCAAACTGTTCACCGACTTTGCCATGGGCCTGTTCGGCCACAAACAGGGAGGGCCTGCCAAGGTTGCCGTTGCGTCGTCGGCACTGATGGGCACCATCACCGGTTCGGGCATCGCCAACGTGGTGACTACGGGGCAATTCACCATTCCACTGATGAAGCGCTTTGGTTATCGGGCCGCGTTTGCCGGAGGCGTGGAAGCAACCGCCAGCATGGGCAGTCAACTGATGCCGCCGGTGATGGGCGCAGTCGCCTTCATCATGGCTGAAACCATCAACGTACCATTCGTGGAGATTGCCAAGGCCGCGTTGATTCCCGCCATCCTCTACTTCGGTTCGGTCTTCTGGATGGTCCATCTGGAAGCCAAGCGATCCAACCTCAAGGGCCTGCCCAAGGATCAATGCCCCAGTGCATTGGGCGCCGTGAGGGAGAAGTGGTACCTGCTCATTCCGCTGCTGGTATTGGTCTACTTGCTGTTTTCCGGGCGCACGCCGCTGTTTTCCGGAATGGTCGGACTTGCACTCACGGCCATCGTGATTCTTGGCTCGGCGATCATCCTGAAAGTGCAAAGCTTCGGCTTGCGCTGCGCCTTCTGGATTGCGCTCGGCATCCTCTGTACCGGCTTTTTCCAACTGGGTATCGGCGTGATCTTTGCCGTCATTGCAGTGCTGGTGGGGGGCTGTGGGGTCATCAAAGGAGGGCACGAAACGCTGACCATCTGCCTGCACGCGTTGGTCGAAGGCGCTCGTCATGCTGTACCGGTGGGGATCGCGTGCGCGCTGGTGGGCATCATTATTGGTGTGGTTTCACTGACCGGCGTCGCCTCTACGTTTGCGGGTTATATCTTGGGCATTGGCCGAGACAACCTGCTGCTGTCACTGATACTCACAATGATCACGTGCCTGGTGCTGGGCATGGGGATTCCGACCATTCCCAACTACATCATCACCAGTTCGATCGCAGCCCCTGCCCTCCTCGAATTGGGCGTACCGCTGATTGTGTCGCACATGTTCGTGTTTTACTTCGGCATCCTCGCCGACCTGACTCCCCCTGTCGCCCTCGCCTGCTTTGCAGCGGCACCGATCGCTAAAGAGACCGGGTTCAAGATCAGCCTATGGGCGGTGCGAATAGCGCTGGCGGGCTTTGTCATACCGTTCATGGCGGTCTACAACCCAGCGTTGATGCTGCAAGGTGACAGTGTGTGGATGTCCGTCTACATGCTGCTCAAGACCCTATTCGCGGTCGGGTTATGGGGCATCGCATCCACTGGCTTTTGGCAGCGCAAGATGCCTCTATGGGAGCGTTTGCTGAGTGTCGCTGCCGGGGCACTCCTCGTGGTGGCGTTACCGCTGACCGATGAACTGGGCTTCGCGCTGGGACTCTGTGTGATAGTCCAGCACGTCTGGCGGTCCCGCCGGGCAGCGCTAGCCAATCCATGATCGGCGTATGCCTGGGCTTGACCGGCGTGCTGTGGGCCCAGTTGTCGGTTTCACACTTCACGCTGGCATGGGATCACACCATTGAAAAGATCCGCTGGGAGGAAGACTACCGCGTGACCGAGCAAGGGCTGGTGCTGGAAGAGGCTCGTGTACGCGGTAACGGTGCAGGAATGGAAGTTCCCGACGGGGCGTGGCTGGAAAATGGCAGTTGGCATTACCGGCGCCAATTGCCGCCTTTGCAACCCTTGCGCCTGGGGCGCACACCGGAGGCTGGCGATTACCAGCTGTGTGTTGATGGCCAGTGTCACGCCCTGAGTCACTGGATTGGCGCGCCAACCGCTCGCCAGCCTTTTATTCAAATGTGGACGTGCAAGGCCGGATAAGTCATCACTATTCCCCCTCATCTCAGTCAACCCGTTAGCCTGTTCGACGCCGAACATAAACTGGGGGGCGGCCATTGGTCGTCCTTGTGGACGCAGAGCAAGGCTATTGGTGGACACGCTGGTACTGCACGCTCAATGAAATCATCGAATAGCACTTGGGCCGCCTGTACAGCCGCGCGGGCACTTGTCGATACCGCACAGCAAATGCTGATTAACGGCAAGGGCCAGGCGGGAGACGCAATGGGTGCTTCACGTCGCGACGGCCCTGGGTATTGACCGTCTACCTCGGCTCGAGCCCTGTGAACAGTGAATAATCAATATCTCCAAAATACCGGCGTGACGAGCACTAACACCGTCAGGATTTCCAGCCTTCCAAGCAGCATTCCTACGGTCAAGAGCCATTTTGCGGCATCCGGTAATGATGAGAAGTTACCGGCCGGCCCAATGATCGTGCCAAGCCCAGGCCCGACGTTACACACTGCCGTAGCCGCACCGCTCAACGCAGTTGTCCAATCCAGCCCAATGAGACTCAGGCCCAAGGCAATCGCGGCAATCGTGATGGAGAAGAAAAATGAGAAAGTCAAAAGCGAACGCAAGATCTCTTCGTCAATAGGGTGGCCGTTGTACTTTTTCTGAATCACGGCGCGAGGATGGATCAGTTGCTTCAAACTGCTCACCAATAGCGCGGCCGCCACTTGAAAACGGAAGATTTTAAGACCACCCGCCGTGGAACCTGAACACCCACCGACGAAGGTCAAATAGAAAAAGAGCAAAACGGCGAAACTGCCCCACAAGGTGTAATCGCCCACGGCGACGCCAGTGGTGGTGACAACCGAAGTCACATTTATTGCCACGATACGAAATGCTTCCCACCATCCGTAATCGCTGTGAAAACACAGCCAAGTACCTACCACCAGCCACGTGAAGACCAAGAACCCAATAAATCCGCGAACCTGGTGATCCTTCAGCAGCGCACGCCGATGGCCGCGCAATGTCGCGACATACAACGTAAAAGGCAGGCTACCCAGAATCATGATGACGACTGCAACCCAGTGAATGGCAGGCTGTGTCCAATGCCCTAGAGAAGCGTCCGACGTCGAGAAGCCGCCGGTAGAGATCAACGACATGGCGTGGTTGACGGCTTCAAACGGCGTCATCCCGGCAATCCAGAGCGCGAGCGTTCCGGCGCCAGTGAGTCCCAGATAAAGAAAAAGGATGTATTTGGCTGCTACATGGGAGCGCGGCGTCACTTTTTCCGACCAGTCTGAAGACTCAGTCTGGAAAAGACGCATGCCCCCTACTCGCAGTAGCGGAAGAATCGCCACGGCCATGCCGATAAAGCCGATCCCTCCCAGCCAGTGAAGCATTGATCGCCAGATCAACAGCCCAGGAGAGGCGGTGTCCAAACCACTCAACACCGTTGAGCCCGTGGTTGTGATGCCAGACATCGTTTCAAAAAAAGCATCGGTGTAACTGATGTGATGGATAAACACCATTGGCAACGCTGCGAAGGTACACACCACCACCCAACTGCCGGTGGTCAGCAGGTACATATCCCTTGGACGAAGTTGAGCCGTCTCTGGGCGCCCTCGCATGATCAGCAACAGACCGCAGATGAACGTAATCAAACTGGACCAAAGAAAGGCGGACAGGTCGTCGCTGCGCTCATAGACCACCAGCGTGATCATGGGGATGGCCATGCTTATAGCCAGCGTAATAAGAAAAAGACCTAAGACAAAGCCGATGAGCCGTATTGCCGCGAGGGACATAAGAAAAAACCTGCCAAATTAGCGCCGCGCAGTATCGGACTGCTAACATTTTTGAGCCCGTAAATTTTGCGTAAATTTTCTATGGACGATCAGTCGTTTCGCCAACCTTAGCCTATTCCAAAGACTGCGCGGTTAAGGCGGGTTGCCCCAGCACTTTTCTTCAAACCTGCAGACATTGCGTCCACATTGACGCGGGGGGCGCTTTCATAGGTTGTTCAGATCCATGGAAAGCGGCGGTACCTTTCTTAAATCACATCCTCTTCCGAGGCCTTCAGGTGGAACAGCCCCTTGACCTTGGTTTACAGTTTTTTTGCGATGGCCTGTGCTTCAAGCGTGGTGCCCTGCTCAGCCTTGGGGAACGGCATCGGCGTTCGGCGACAGGGCGTCAAAACCTGAAATCACGTCAAAGAGTTCCTCGTCGATGTCGGCTTGGCGCAAACAGTGATAGGTGGCGTCAAGGTCTTGCAACAGTTCACCGATGTTGCGGTCTGCGCGCTGCATCGCGGCAAGACGGCCAGTGTCCCTCTCTCACGCAGGTTGGCCACCGCCTTGGCCACTGCCGACGCTCGCTGGCCAATGGTGCAATACACACACAACACGTTCTTGTCGCGCTGATTAAAAATGGTAATGAGCGTGTGCCGGAGCAGCGTGGTAGCCAGGCCTGTTCAGGGCCGTCGGGCGAGCGACAGCAACAACCAATGGCACAGCTGCCGGCTGATTGAGTCTGGAGATGCCCCCCCGAGTTGGGGGCGCAGACGATGCCGAACCTCGCCCGGGAGCTCGGCGAGGACATGATTTTGTTGAGGCCCTGGTAGCTCCGACATATTCAGTAACCTTCTTTTTCGGCGCGATCTGAACACGGTGTGAGGCCCGTGAATTCAATGGCCGCGCAACGCCTAAACGTCTGCTCTGCTCCACAATTGCACAGCCCCGAGTTAGCGGCCTGACAGGCTATAGAGTAGCCCCTTGAGTAGTACTACAGCGCCGTTGTCAGGGGGCCATTGCATACCGGGAGCTGGTGGGAAAGGCTCCCGATCGAGCTCCGTAGGTGTCGTGCAGGAGCAGAAGGTTCGGAAACTACTTATTAGTGGATCTTTGCAGTGATGCCCGAACATCTAGTTGTAAATTTTTGCCTAGACTGACTGCTTGACCGCATAACGAATACACGTCAGAACATCGACTGTACAAAACTAAAAAAACAAAAGGAATTCCCCGAAATGTTCAAATCCTTCTGCAAGGCACTTGCCTGCACGTTTGCTCTAGGGAGCATGAGTGCAGTCATGGCAGCTGATCCAATCATCATCAAGTTCTCACACGTCGTCGCCGACCACACGCCAAAGGGGCAAGGCGCGCTGCTGTTCAAGAAACTGGTAGAGGAACGCCTGCCCGGCAAGGTCAAGGTCGAGGTCTATTCCAACTCATCGTTGTTTGGTGATGGCAAAGAGATGGAAGCCCTTTTGCTGGGGGATGTGCAGTTAATTGCGCCGTCACTGGCCAAGTTCGAACAGTACACAAAGACCGTCCAGCTGTACGATCTGCCCTTTCTGTTTGATGACATTGCTGCGGTTGACCGCTTCCAGATGAGCCCACAGGGCCAAGGGCTGCTCAAGTCCATGGAGAGTAAAAACATCACCGGCCTGGCCTATTGGCACAATGGGATGAAGCAGTTGTCCGCCAACAAACCGCTGCGTGTTCCTGGTGACGCCCGGGGCCTGAAATTTCGGGTGCAGGCCTCTGCCGTGCTTGAGGAGCAGTTCAAGGCCTTGCGGGCCAACCCGCGCAAGATGAGCTTTGCCGAGGTGTATCAGGGCTTGCAAACCGGTGTGGTCAACGGTGCAGAAAACCCTTACTCGAACATCTACAGCCAGAAAATGCATGAGGTGCAGAAATACATCACCGAATCCAATCATGGTGTGCTCGATTACATGCTGATCACCAACACCAAGTTCTGGAATGGCCTGCCGCCAGACATTCGCAGTGAACTGGACAAGATTATTGTGCAGGTGACCGCGCAGGTTAACAAAGATGCCGAGCAGCTCAATCAGGACGCCAAGCAAAGCATCATCGCCGCCAAAACCACCGAAATCATCACCCTGACACCTGAACAGCGCGAACAATGGCGCGTCGCGATGAAACCCGTCTGGAAAAAATTCGAAGCAGATATCGGCCCTGAGCTGATCACCGCAGCCGAAGCCGCCAACAAGGCTCAATGACCGGGAGGCAGGTGTTGCCGACGTGGTAGCACCTGCCAGTCATTACCATACGGGAGATGCCATTCATGCAGGCCTTTCGGCGCATCTGGGAACACTTCGAGGAAGGCTTCATTGTCTTCCTTTTGGCCGCCATGACATTGGTAACGTTCGTCTACGTCATTCTCAACAACCTCTATACGCTGTTCTACAAACTTGCCGACAACTGGGAAGGCGCCAGCGACTTATTGTTCGCCCTCGGCGATCGCGTCATGAGCATGGCTCAAGCCATGACCTGGAGCACCTCACTGACCAAGGCGCTGTTTGGCTGGCTGATCTTCTTCGGCCTGTCCTACGGCGTGCGCACGGCCGGGCATATCGGCGTTGATGCGCTGGTGAAGCTGGTCAGTAAACCCGTCCAGCGGCTCATTGGGATGTTGGCCTGTCTCTGCTGCCTGCTCTATGCCGGGCTATTCAGTGTGGCCAGCTTCGAGTGGATTCATACCCTGATGTCAGCAGGAATAGGCGCCGAGGATCTGGGGCACTACGGGATCATGCAGTGGCACATAGGGCTGATTGTCCCTGTGGGTTTTGCATTGGTGTTCATCCGTTTCGCTGAAATTTTCGTGCGTATCCTGCTGCACCGCCAAACCGGCCTTGGCCTGGCCGATGAGGCTGCGGACGTGATGAAACTGACCGAACACGAGGACGACAAGTCATGACCATTGCCTTCCTGTTCGCGACACTGTTCGCCTTGATGTTCATTGGCGTGCCCATCGCCATTTCCTTGGGCCTGGCGGGTTCGCTGACCATTGTATTTTTCAGCCCCGACTCGGTACGTTCCCTGGCGATAAAGCTGTTTGAAACGTCAGAGCACTACACCCTGCTAGCGATTCCGTTTTTCTTGCTTGCAGGCGCCTTCATGACCACCGGCGGCGTCGCACGCCGGCTGATCGATTTTGCCAACGCCTGCGTCGGCCATATTCGTGGGGGGCTTGCCATCGCCGCCGTATTGGCCTGCATGCTGTTTGCAGCCCTGTCCGGCTCCAGCCCTGCAACGGTTGCAGCAGTAGGCTCGATCGCCATTGCCGGCATGGTGCGCTCCGGGTATCCGCAGGCATTCGGCGCGGGAATCGTCTGTAACGCGGGCACTCTGGGCATCCTGATACCGCCCTCGATCGTGATGGTGGTCTATGCCGCCGCCACCGAGACGTCCGTCGGCAAGCTGTTCATGGCCGGCGTCATACCTGGCCTATTGCTGGGTATAGCGCTGATGGTGGCGATCTACATCGTCGCGGTTAAGAAAAACTTACCGGCCATGCCGCGCGCAACCCTGCGTGAGTTTCTGAGCGCCGCGCGCAAAGCCATCTGGGGCTTGCTGCTGATGTTGATCATCCTGGGTGGCATTTACAGCGGGATGTTCACACCGACAGAAGCCGCTGCCGTTGCCGCCGTGTATTCGGCGTTCATCGCCTTGTTCGTCTACAAGGATCTGACGTTTCGCGAGACACCCAAAGTGCTGCTGGACTCTGCCAAGTTGAGCATCATGCTGATGTTCATCATTGCCAACGCCATGCTCTTTGCTCACGTATTGACCACCGAGCAATTACCCCAGCAGATCACAGCCTGGGTGATCGAGGCAGGACTGACACCAGTGACCTTCCTGCTGGTAGTGAACATCGTCTTGTTGGTGGCCGGCGCCTTTATGGAGCCCTCGGCCATTATCCTGATCCTGGCGCCGATCCTTTTTCCGATTGCCATGAAACTGGGTATCGACCCGATTCACCTTGGCATCATCATGGTGGTCAATCTGGAGATCGGCTTGATCACGCCGCCGGTCGGCCTGAACTTGTTCGTGACGTCCGCCGTGACGGGGATGTCGGTGCCGGCCACCATAAAGGCGGCCATGCCCTGGCTGATGCTCTTGCTGCTGTTCCTGATACTAATTACCTATGTACCTTGGATATCCCTGGCCCTGCCCAACTGGCTGGGCATGAATTAATGACCACGCTTGCGGACACTTGAGGGTTGCTGCCGGTGAAACCGGTAGTGTTAAGGCGCCAATCGTTGGCAGTGCAAAAGACTACCCGCTCGCCCGTTGAAACGGCGATTGGCACGGGCATGCTGGCCCAGGCCAGGGCTTGAAACAGGCACGCGAACAGGCAGACCAGAAGGCCGAGGGTGGGCCGAGCGTGCGGTGGGTGCCTGTTGGAAAGCATGCAAGAATCCCTGCAATTGTTATGTCGTCAGCAATGCCCGTGGACAGGACATATTCCGTGCTTCAACCGTTAATCTGCAGAGCCCGCAACCGTTGGTTGAGGCTCGAACGCACATTGAAGGAGCGCCAGGAACCTTGCGATTCCCGGCGCTCAGTAACGCGACCCAAACCCTGCCAAGGGAAAATGTCGTGTCGACGCAGAATCTAGCATGCCCGTGCGCGCCACCTGACCTGCGACAAACCACCACAGACAGCGCCTCATTGCACAATCAAGAACCACGCCTTGGCGCTCTGCCCTCCTGACTGTGGCGGGCTGTCGCACCGGCCTCCTCGCTCAACGCCAACAACCGCAGTGCCGAGCCCCATGAACCTGGCTCATGAACGCCAAACCGGCACGCGGGCGAGTGAGGACCGGGACATCAGGCAAAAAAAAGCCCTCTGGGAAGAGGGCCTGGCAACCGGCACATGAACGGGTTCAAATGCCGCGCTTCGAGCTACCGTGGAAGTGTCTGCCTCCGCTCAAAGCCTGCACACTTTATGAGCACAGTCTCAGGGCAACAACTGCGACAATCGGCCACACCTCGTGCGCTGATCGGCACGATCCGCGGTGCTGGCGGCGCGAGTGATCAATGCTGATCAGGTGTGGTGTTTTGTCGCAGCCCACTGGCGCCCTCCTGGGTCAACAGTGCGTCAAGGAATCGGCAGCCAGCGGCGAAATCCCACACCGCCCTTGCCGGTCAACGGGCACCAGGCAAAGTCCCAGGGCACGGGCGGAAACTCCTCCAGATCAGCTTCAAGCCCGGGCACCGGACGAGGTGCCTGCTTCCAATCGAACACCATTTGCGGCGCGCCCTGCCAGGCCAACACCAGCCCCCGAGCCTGGCTGTCATCGCTATTGATCCAGCGTGCCGCCGCAGCGCACATAAACGACTCGATGTGCTCTTCGTTGATCCGCGCCTGATACTTGGAGCCCAGTAGCCAGCGGCATATGCTCAGGTAATAGGTCCAGTTCAACGGCGGATGATTGCGATAGGCCCAGGTCATGAAGCCACGAAAGATATTCAGGCCATCGGGCGGATCGAGTTTGAGCAAGCCGGGGCACACATCGAACAAGGTGTGCCAGTAAGGCAGCAGTCGGGCATCCAGGTGTACGAAACTGCGCGCATTACCTGGGTAATCCGGAAACGGCAGCAGGAAGTCCGCTTGATTACGCAGACGCGAGGTTTTGCTGACCAATCGCGAAGCCCCCGATGGAACGGCTAGCGCGCGCATGGCGACCTCCGGCCGATCGGCGCAGTTGCGGATTTTGCGTGTTTTCTTGCGTAAACGGTCGCCGCCAATCCTGACAGTAGCCGGCGATGGAGGCGTGCAAATACATGAGCCATTTTGTGCTCCTTCCCGTGTCACCTTTAACCGTGGAGCCCCCCGCGACGCCTGACGAACCTGGGTCGACAGGCACAAGGGGGCTTAGACAAACGCGGTCATGCGCAAAGTGCGGGGGAAGCTCTGGGGTTGGCCGAGGGCCAGGAATAACGTGGGGGCGCCTTGCAGCGCTGTTCGCGGTCAGGCCGGCGTACCTGCGCGATCCGCAGCAACCAGCCCAGACAGAACAGCAAGGCGATGCTCAAGGTCACGGACGAGCAGATCGGACAAGCAAAACTCCCGGCCCAGCCACTGGCGGACAGATCGGCGAGGTCTGTTTTCGAGGTCGGCGCGGAACTGCCCTGGGAGGAGCAGAACTGCCCGCCGACGCCATTGAGCGTCAGGCCCGTCACCTGTCCGTGAGCCAAACCGCAGGCGAACACATTGAACAGGACGCAGAAATACAGCGTCCAGGCAATGAGCGAGCGGTCTGAGCGGGTCAGTTTCATGGCGGCGACTCTAACACCGAACAGCCAGTCGGTTGAAGCGCGACCAATGTCGCCTCACAGGTTCAAACAGCGAGCCTTCAAAGCCTGAGCTGCTCGACCTGCCCTTCCAGCACCCGTGCCAACTGCCGCAACGCGTCGCTGGAATCACGCGTGCTGACGCTGGACGCGCCGCTGACCGTCACCAGCGTATGGATGCGCGCCAGGGTGCGGCTGATTTCATCCGCCGTCACCGCCTGCTGCTCGGCCGCACTGGCGATCTGCAAGGTCATGTCGCTGACGGTCGCGGCCGACTGGGTGATCCGCTTCAAGGCGTCGCCCGCCCGCGCCGAGATCTCGACCGGCACACGTGCCGTTTCGACGTTTGCGACGATGCGCTCCAGCGCCCCACGGGCGCCTGACTGCACCTGCTCGATGATCTGCTTGATCTCCACCGTGGAGGCCTGCGTGCGCTGAGCCAAGGTACGGACCTCATCGGCGACCACCGCAAACCCCCGCCCATACTCGCCCGCCCGCGCGGCTTCGATTGCCGCATTGAGCGCCAGCAGGTTGGTCTGCTCGGCAATCGCGCTGATCACATCCAGCACACTGCCGACTCGGCTGGAGTCAGCCTCCAGTTGCTTGACCAGTGCATGGGTGCCGAACAGCGCTTCGACCAATTGCTGGATAGCGTCGATGGTCGACTGAACGATGTGCTGCCCATCGCTGGCCTGCCCTTCGGCCAGCCGCGTGGCATCTGCCGCCACGGCGGCGTTGCGTGCGACATCCTGCACGGTGGCGACCATTTCATTCATGGCGGTGACCAGGCTGTCGGTTTCCAACAGTTGGTGATCGAGGCTGGTCTGGGTAGCCGCTGTGACCTCGCCGAGGTCGTCACTCAGGCGCAACACCTGCCCGCTGGCCACTGCCGTGCCTCGACTGACTTCGTGGGCGGCATGGATCAAGCAGTTGACACTGCGTGACAGTTGCGTGAGTTCGTCATTGCCAACGGCGGGCAGCCGTATCGTCAGGTCGGTTTGCCCGCTGACCGCGGCCCCCAGCACCTCGACCGTCTCACGCAGCGGCCGGGTAATGCTGCGGATGATCATCCAGGCAAACAGCATCAACCCGAACAGCACCACGGCGCTGATCCATGCCGGCGCCACCAACACGCGGTTGACGACCCGTTGCACATCGCTGGGGTAGATGCCGCTCGCCACCACCCAGCCCCAGGGCTTGAACAGGCGCGCCTCAGACAGCTTGTATTCGGCCGGCGCGCCATTGGCACGGGGAAAGTAGTAATCCACCAACACCCGCCCCTGCTCGCGCGCGCCCTCCACGAACTGGCGGGAAAACGGCTTGCCGTTCTGGTCCTTGAAGTCGCCCAGCGCCTTGCCCACCAACGCCGGCGCCGTCGGGTGCATGATCATCCGATAGTCCAGGTCGAGGATCAGCAAATAGTTATCGCCCAGGTAGCGCAGGGTTCCGACCACCTCGGCGGCCTGGCGCTGGGCCAACGCCAGGCTCATGTGGCCGTTTTCCACTTGCCCGGCGTAGTACGCAAGGATCGAATTGGCGGTGTTCAGCGCGGTGTCGACGCCCGCCATTTTTTCTTCGAGCAACGAGCGCTGCAGCAACAGGCCCAGCCAGATGGCCAGACAAATGATCAACACGCCCAGGCCAACCACCAACGCGCCAATACGCGTCGTGATGCGCCATTTTCTAAGATTCAGCACGCAAGCCTCTCAGGATTCTTGTTGTTGGGCAGGCAAGCAAACCGGCGGCCTCGGGGAGCCGCCTGATTCACCTGGCCTGGGGGCACGCACGCAAAAAACGCGCACGGTCAGGCTCTAGACGAAGGCGTCGGCATAGAAGTCGGCCGCCTCCAGTTGCCGCAATTCGACGTAGTCGCGCCGCGCTGAATCAACCACGATCGGCGCGCCACAGGCATACACTTCAAACCCCTTGAGGCTCTGGAAGTCGCTCAGCACCTGGCGGTGGACGAAGCCGGTCGCGCCCTGCCAATCACAGGCCGGGGTAGGATCGGACAGCACCGGGGTGTAGCGCAGCCACGGCAACTGCGCCTCCCAGGCCAGCAACTGTTCATGCCGATACAGATCCTCACGGCGCCGGCCGCCCCAGTACAGGTAAACCGGACGCCGGTTGTGCCCCTGTTCGCGCAGCTGTTCGAGCAAGGCCTGGATCGGCGCAAAACCGGTGCCGCTGGCCAGGAAGATCATCGGCCGCTCGCTGTCGCGCAGGTAGAACGAGCCGAACGGGCCTTCCATGCGCAGGATGGCCTTGGGTTGCAAGGCGTTGAACACATGCCCGCTGAACACCCCGCCGGGCATGTGTCGAATGTGCAGCTCCAACTGGTTGTCCCGTGGGGTGTGGGTCGCCATCGAATAGCTGCGCCGGCTGCCATCCTTGAGCAACACCTGCACGTACTGGCCCGGGAAATAAGTAAACCCGGCGCCCGGGGCGAGTGTCAGCCGCAGCACTGCAACGTCACTGCTGACCTTGTCGAGGCTGGCCACACGCACGCCCATCTGCTGGATGCCGATACCGCGCAACGCCGTCACTTCCGGCGCCTCGATCACCAGGTCAGAGCGCGCCGTGGCGCAGCAAAACAACGCCAACCCCCGCGCCCGCTCGGCCGCGCTGAGTACCTCCAGCGGGCTGTCGCCGTGCTCCACTTCACCGCTGAGCACCTGGCCCTTGCAACTGCCGCACGTGCCGGTGCGGCAGCTGTGCTTGAGCATCAGGCCGTCGGCCAGCGCCGCGTCCAGCACGGTTTGTTCAGGCAGTAGCGGACAACTCAGGCCGACCGGAAGAATCTGCAGTTGATAGCTCATGCGCGCCTCCTCAGTGTGTGTGCTTGCCAGCGGCCAACAGGTCCAGCGCGACGTCGACGATCATGTCTTCCTGGCCGCCGACCATGCGGCGTTTGCCCAGCTCGACGAGGATGTCCACGGTCTTCAAACCGTACTTGGCCGCAGCGATTTCGGCATGGCGCAGGAAGCTCGAATAGACCCCGGCATACCCCAGCGCCAGGGACTCGCGGTCGACCCGCACCGGCCGATCCTGCAACGGCCGCACGATGTCGTCCGCTGCGTCCATCAAGGTGTAGAGGTCGGTGCCGTGGTTCCAGCCCAGGCGTTCGGCGGCGGCGATGAACACTTCCAGCGGCGCGTTGCCGGCCCCGGCGCCCATGCCGGCGAGGCTGGCGTCGATGCGGTCGCAGCCTTCCTCGACCGCGGTGATCGAGTTGGCCACGCCGAGCGAGAGGTTGTGGTGGGCATGCATGCCGGTTTCGGTTTCCGGCTTGAGCACGGCCTTGAACGCACGGAAGCGATCACGGATGTCCTGCATGTTCATCGCGCCGCCGGAGTCGGCCATGTACACGCAGGTCGCGCCGTAGCTTTCCATCAGCTTGGCCTGGGCGGCGAGCTGCTCGGCCGGGATCATGTGGCTCATCATCAGGAAGCCGACGGTGTCCATGCCCAGTTCGCGGGCGTATTCGATGTGCTGTCTGGAGACGTCGGCCTCGGTGCAATGGGTGGCGATCCGCACCACGCGGGCACCGGCGTTGTAGGCCGCCTTGAGGTCATGCACGGTGCCGATGCCGGGCAGCAACAGCGTGGTGATCTTGGCGTGGCTGATCACATCGGCGGCGGCTTCGATCCATTCCAGGTCGGTGTGCGCCGCGAAGCCGTAGTTGAAGCTTGAGCCTTGCAGGCCGTCGCCGTGGGCGACTTCGATCGAGTCGACCTTGGCCTTGTCCAGGGCGCGGGCGATGTCCTGCACGTTTTGCAACGAATACTGATGACGCACCGCGTGGCTGCCGTCGCGCAGGGTCACGTCGGAGATGTAGATTTTCTTACCGTTCATGTCGCTCTCCTCAGGCCTGTTGCATCGACTGCGCCATGCGCTCGGCGGTGGCCAAGGCTGCGGAGGTCATGATGTCGAGGTTGCCGGCGTAGGCCGGCAGGTAATGGGCGGCGCCTTCGACTTCGAGGAACACCGAGGTTTTCAGGCCGGAGAATTTGCCCAGGCCAGGAATGTTCAGCGGCGCATCTGCCGGAATCACGTCGAACTGCACGTTTTGCTTGAGGCGATAGCCCGGCACATAGGCCTGCACGGCCGCCGCCATCTCGACGATGGAGGCTTCGACCAGCGCCTGATCCGCCGCTTCGGACAGCACAAACACCGTGTCGCGCATGATCAACGGCGGCTCGGCCGGGTTCATCACGATGATCGCCTTGCCCTTGGCCGCGCCGCCGATGACTTCGATGGCCTTGGACGTGGTTTCGGTGAATTCGTCGATGTTGGCGCGGGTGCCGGGCCCGGCGGATTTACTCGCGATCGAGGCGACGATCTCGGCGTAATGCACCTTGGCCACCCGCGACACCGCGGCGACCATCGGGATAGTCGCCTGGCCGCCGCAGGTGACCATGTTGACGTTGAGCTGATCGAGGTTCTGCTCCAGGTTCACCACCGGTACGCAGTACGGGCCGATGGCTGCTGGCGTCAGGTCGATCAGGCGGATGCCGGGCTTGATCGCGCGCAGGAACGCATCGTTCTGCACATGCGCGCCGGCTGAGGTGGCATCGAAGACGAAATCGATGTGCTGGAACACCTCCATGCGGGTCAGGCCTTCGACGCCTTCATGGGTGGTGGCCACGCCCATGCGCTGGGCGCGGGCGAGGCCGTCGGAGGCCGGGTCGATGCCGACCATGACCGCCATTTCCAGGTGTTTGGCGTTGCGCAGGATCTTGATCATCAGGTCGGTGCCAATGTTGCCGGAACCGATGATGGCGACTTTGAGTTTTGCAGGGTTCATACGGCTTCTCCGTAGACTTCAGCGAGGAGGATGACGCTGGGCTCGAGGCTGTCGGCGTACAGCCGCGTCACGGCCTCGGCGCGCAGGCTCAGCGCCATGCGCTGGTTGATGTAGCCTTTGTCGGTGATTTCGCCGTCGTTGAGGCTGGGCGGCGAATCGAGAATCACCAGGCGCATGGCATGTTGGGACGACGCCGGGAACTCCTTGGCCAGCGCCAGCAGCCCCGAACACAAGGCCAGGCGCACCTCGGACTGCATCGCCAGTTGTGCGCCGCTCATCTGTTGTCCGGCGGCACCGAGCAGATCGCGCAGGGCCGGGCTCGGGTAGATCAGCGCACCGATCACGTCGCGATCATGCCCACAGATCACGCAATCGCTGACGTAAGGCGCCAAGGCACTGACCAGGCGTGGACGCAGGGTGCCCACCGACACCCAGGTGCCGCTGCTGAGTTTGAAGTCTTCAGTCACCCGACCGTCGAACTGCACCCCCAACTCCGGCCGCTGCGGGTCGACCAAGCGCCCCGCGTCGCCAATGCGGTAGAAGCCCTCCTCATCGAACGCGGCCAGGCTGCTGACCGGGTCCTTCAGGTAGCGCGGGAACACCGACGGCCCGCGCACGCGCATCTCCAGCTTGTCGCCGCAGGGCACGAACTTGAGCTGCGTGCCCGGTACCGGCAGGCCGATGATGCCGGCCTTGTCGGCGGCGAAATGCACGTTGGTGACCACCGGCGACGTCTCGGTCGAGCCCCACTCGGTGGCAAAGAACAGCGGGGTGTCGCGGACCTTGGTGGCACACGCCGCCAGCCGCGCCCAACTGCTCTGGGGCAGCGCGGCAGCGGCGTAGAACAGCATGCGCAGACGCCCGAACAAAGCGCGCGCCAGTACCTCGTCGCGCTCGAGGTACGGCAGCAAGACCTCGTAGCCGCGCGGCACGTTGAAGTACAGGGTGGGTCGCACCGACTTGAGGTTTTCCACGGTGCGGTCGATTTGCCCCGGCAACGGCAGACCGTCATCGATGTACAAGGTGCCGCCGTTGCGCAGTACCAGGTTGAAGTTGTGGTTGGCGCCGAACACATGGCTCCAGGGCAACCAGTCGAGCACCACCAGTTCTTCGTGTTCAAGAAAGCGCCAGCACTGGGCAATCGCCTGCTGGTTGGCGCAGAGCATGCCGTGGGTATTGACCACCGCCTTGGGCGCACCGGTCGAACCGGACGTCATCAGGTAGCGCGCCGGGGTGTCGCCGTCGAGCCGTGCAAACGCTTGCATCACCGCTGGGCTTTCGGCCTTGTACAACAGCGGCAAGGCCAGCGCCCCGCGAATTTCCTGGGCGTTGCGCGCCGCCACCACCGGGCAATCCGGGTTGACCAACTCGATGGCACGGCAATAGGCATCGCCGTCGTTGACGAAAATCAGCGCCGGCTTGAGCACCTCGACAATCGCCTTGAGTTTGCTGCACCCGCTGCCGGTGTTGCGCGAGTACGCCACGGAAATCGTCGACACCGGGATGCCCACGTGCAGCGCCGCCAAGGTCAACAGCGCCTGGTCCAGATCGTTTTCCGAGAGCATCAGCAGCGGGCGCCCGGCCGGCAGATCCAGCTCGAGCAAGCCCTGGGCCAATGCCCCCACGCGCTGGCGCACCTGGGCATAGTTCAGGCTGAACCAGCCGGCGCCGCGCCGCTCGGCCAGGTAGGCACGCTGCGGTGTCTGCACCGCCCAGTGTTCGAGCCACTGCCCGATACAGCGCGCATAGGGCTGCAGGGGTTCGGGGGAACTCAGCACGAAGCTGCCGTCGGCTCGTGCCTCATACAGCACCTTGGCAGGGGCCAATTGGGTCGGATCATTGAAAAAATCGTACATTGCACGCCCTCGTGAATACGGCAGGCCATCAGCCCGCTGCTCACTCGTTTTATTGTTGTAATCGCCACCGGGTCGTCAGCCCGGTAGCAGGGTTGTTGCCTGCCGGCCTCAGCCGAAACGACAGCTCACTTCACCCAGGCGGGTGAGGCGCAAGCGCACGCCGTCGCCCGCCACCACCGGCACCATGGGCCCGAGCGCGCCCGACAACAGCACGTCGCCCGCCTGCAACGGGCGCCCGGTCAGGGCCATGGTGCGCGCCAGCCACAGCGCAGCGTCGAGTGGGTTGCCCATGCACGCGGCCCCCACGCCGATGGCCGCCTGGGCCGCGTTCTTCTCCAGCAGCATGCCTTCGAGCGCCAGGTCCAGGCCGCGCAGGTTGACAGGGGTCTTGCCCAGCACGTAGAGGCCTGATGAAGCGTTGTCGGCCACGGTATCGACCAGGGTGATCTTCCAGTCCTCGATCGCCGAGTCGACGATTTCCAGGGCCGGCAGCACATGGTCGACGGCGCGCAGCAATTCGCCCAGGGTCGTATCGGGGTGAGGGAGATCGCGCCCCAGGACGAAGGCGATTTCGCCCTCGACCTTGGGCTGGATCAGCCGGGTGCTGTCGATGGTCTCGCCATCGCGGTATTCCATGTCGGCGAACAGCATGCCGAAATCGGGCTGATCGACGCCCAACTGCTGCTGTACCGCCAGGGACGTCAGGCCGATCTTGCGCCCGCTCAGGCGCCGACCGGCAGCCAGGGCGGCCTGGGTGTTGATCTCTTGCACGGCGTAGGCGTCGTGCAACGACTGGATGTCGAAACGCTCGGAAATGCGTGGGCAAGGGCTGCGGCTCGACCGCGCCAGGGCCAGCGCAGCGGCGGCGGCCTGAAGGTTTTCGTGGTGCATGGGTTTGCTCCTGAACGGTTCTGGATGGCTCACAACTGACGTGCGCGGCTTTCGCGATACCCCTGGTGCAACTCGTCCACCAGTTGCGCCACGCTGTAGGTGCCGGTGATCTGGCCTACGCCCTGGCCGGCCGACCACACGTGTTTCCAGGCTTTGTTGGCAGTGGAGATGTCACCGGAAAAGTCGATGCTGGCGCGGTTTTCGGCGCTGGGGTCGATACCGGCCTTTTCCAGCGACGGCCGCATCCAGTTGGCAAGCACGCCGCTGACCGCCTTGGTGGTGGTCACGTCATCCAGCGAGCAGGCCACCAACATGTCGCGGTAGGCGGCTTCCACCAGGCTTTCATGGGCGGCAATCAGACGGGTTCCGACCAGCGAGAAATCGCAGCCCAATACCTGTGCCGCATGGATGTCGCGGCCGTTGGAAATCGCCCCGGCCAAGCCCAGAGGGCCGTCCCAGAACTGGCGCACTTCGGCGACGAAGGCGAACGGGTTGTAGCTGCCGGTATGCCCGCCCGCCCCGTTGCACACCAGGACCAGGCCATCGACGCCAGCGGCCACCGCCTTGCGCGCCAGTGCCGGGCTGATCACGTCGGCGATCACCACGCCGCCATAAGCGTGTACGGTTTCAAGGACGCGCTTGGGGCTACCCAGGGCGGTGGACACGATAGGCGGCTGATAACGGCGCACCAACTCGAGCTCGGCGTCGAAGCGGTCGTAGGTGCTGTGTACGATCATGTTGAGCATCCATGGCGCCCACTGCTCGCCGCGTTGCTGCGCCAGCTCACGCTCGCGGCTGATCTGCTCCAGCCATTCCTGCAATTGCTCGACCGTTCGCGCATTGGGCGCCGGAAGGCTGCCGACGATGCCGGCCTGGCAGCAGGCGGCCACCAGGGCCGGCCCCGACACCAGGAACATCGGCGCCGCGAGGACCGGGAGGTTGAGCCCGGCAAACAGGTTCAGGAGTTGCTGTTGCGGTGCACTCAGGCTTGTTCTTGTCATCACGCATCTCTCTTATTCTAGTTATCAAGGCGTCGGCCTGGCTCAGGCCTTGCGCGGCTTGGCTGCACCGGCACTGCGGATCTCCCAGCCGCCATCGCTGTGGATGATGTTCGCCGTGGTCAGGCCGGAATTTTCCCGCGAGGCCAACAGCACGTAGTGCCCGGTGTGGTCTTCGGGCTCGGCAATCCGTTGCAACGGCACCGCCTGCGCCGCACCGGCTTCGAAGCCCGGGATCTGGTTCAGCGGCACACTGCGGCTGTTCAAGCCTTCCAGGCTTTTCATCGGCGTGTTGGTCGCCCCCGGAGCCACGCCGTTGACGCGGATGTCCGGCGCCAGCTCGTAAGCCAGCTGGCGAATCATGCCCACCAACGCATGCTTGGCGGTGACGTAGAGAATGCCACCGCCGCCGGCATAAAAGGCACTGTTGGAGAGGGTAAAGATCATGCTGCCCCGGGTTTCGCGCAGTGCCTCGATCGAGGCTTGCGCGCCCAGCAGATAACCCTGCACGTTGGTGGCGAAGAGTTTCTGGAAGGCGCCCTCGAACTCTTCCGGGGCAATACGGTCCAGGCGCGTGAAATAATCGAACACGGCAGCGTTGCCGACGAAGGTGTCAAGCCTACCAAACGCCTCAAGGGTCGCCGCCACTGCACGCTGATTGTCCTGATACCGCGACACATCCCCCTCAATCGTGATGACCGCGTCGCCAAGCGTGTCAGCCAACGCGGCCAGTTGCGCCGCATCGCGGCCCATGACCGCGACGCGCGCGCCCTCGGCCACGTAACGACGGACGATGGCGCTGCCAATCCCGCCGGTACCGCCGGTGACCAATGCCACCTGCCCTTTTAACCAAGCCATATGCCAGCCCTCAGAGGAAGGTGTTGATGTTCTTGCACAGCAACATCGCGTTAGGGATCAGGATCTTGCGCTTGAGCAACTTGAGGCCGTCGGCCTCCAGGCGCAGTACATCCTCGCGCCGGCCGGCGATCTGGTGATGCTCGTCCAGGCCGCGGCTGCGCACGTTGATAAAGCACGAGTAGGCCAGGTATTCGCCCGGCGCCGGGCCGGCATACACTTCGATGTTGCTGATCAGGTGAACGTTGCGCGTCGGCGGGTTCTCGGCCCAGGCCGACGGCTGCTTGAAGCGTGCCACGCGGCGCTTGAGTTCGCGCATGCCGTCATCGAAGAAGGCCATGTGTTCCAGGCGATAGGGCCCGGATTTGTCCTCGCGGCGCCGGTTCTCGATGCCCGGCATCCAGTAGTGGATGGCTTCGCTGAGACCGTGCAGCCACGCGTCCCAGCATTCGCCGTCGAGCAGGCGCGCTTCGCGCAGCAAGAACTGTTCGACGCGGCGGGTTTCCTCGACTGAAACGAGGCTGTCCTGTTGTTCGTGTGTCATCTGGCCCCCTCAGCGCAGCGTGCCGTTGCGGTCCGGAACATCGGCCCAGGTCGGTGCCTGCAGCAGGTCCTTCCAGCGCTGATAGAACGCCCGCGCATTACATTCGTTGAGCTGGCCCTTGAACACATTGCCGGGCAACTCGCTGTTTTCGAGACGGGTGTGCATGCCCAGGCCGACGTACAGGTCCTGATAACGCGTGACCACGCCACGGCTGCTCTTGGTGCAGTACTCCCAGTTCTCGCCGTCGTCCATCTCGAACACCCCGGTGGGCGAGAACGTCATCATCGCGCCGCGCCGCCACTTGTCTTTGATGTCCTGCGGGGCGTTTTTGTTGACGATCACCCAGGTGAACAGCTCGATCTTGTGCGGGCCGCGCGGCTGCCAGATGCGAACGGTGTTTTGCCCCGGCAGAAAGGAAAAGTTGGGGAACACGGTGAACGAGGAAATCGCCCCGATCAGCCGCGAGCGGAATTCACCGAGGCGGTCCGCCACCTTGGGACGCAGCACGTGCAGGTATTTGTTGATGTCTTTCTCGCCCAGGGTCGCGGCGTTGCCGACCACGTCGGTGGCGAACTCGTAGCCGTGGCCATTCCAGTTCACCGAGTACGACTCGGGCAACTCGCCGACATTCGCCACCGGCCCGCCGAGCATGGCCTTGGCCGCCGAATCGTGGGTCCAGCCGCCGTGCAGGATGTCACCGACGAAGTTCTCGGCGGCGATCTTCCAGTTGCACTCAATGGTGGAGCGGATGCAACCACCGAGAAACTCGCTGCCGCCTTCATCCATGTCGAGCATCACGTCCATGTACCAGGTCATCGGCCCGAGGTATTCCTCCAGGGTCGGCGCATCGCTGGCAAATGTGGCGAAAACCAGGCCTTTATAGCTGGCGACACGCGCCTCGCGCAGGCCGTGCCTGGACTTGTCGAACTGGCTTTCTTCGTAGCATTTGGACTCGTGCATGCCCATCAGCCGGCCGCCATCGGCACCGAACGACCAGCCATGGTAGTTGCAGATAAAGCCGCGGGCGTTGCCGGCCTCGGCAAAGCACACCTTGTTGCCACGGTGCGGGCAGGCATTGAGGAAGACCTTGATCGAGGCGTCCTTCTGGCGCACCACCAGCACTTCGTCTTCACCCATCGAGGTGGTCAGGTAGTCGCCGGACTGGGGCAGCTGGGACTCGTGTGCGACGAACAGCCAGCAGCGCGCGAAGATTTTCTCCAGCTCCTGCTCGTAGATCGCCGGGTCCCAGAAGACCTTGCCGGACAGGCGCCCTTCCTCCATGTCGCAGATACGGTCGAGGTTGCCCAGGGCGGGCGTGCTTTCAATGGTTCTGAGCGGTATGTGTTTGTTGTTATCCATGGTTCAGACTCACAGGAATACGGTTGGACAGCGGCCCGGTCACACCGGGCTGTTGGCGGCGGCCAGCGCCTCGTCAGCCTCCAGGGCGATGTCGGCGAACACCTCGCGGTCGGTGACGATGACCTTGTAGGTGCGCAAGTGGCGCTCGCAGGGAAACGTCACCGCCTTGCCGCTGGGCACATGGAACTGGCCCCAGTGGACCGGGCAGGTAATCAGGTCGTCTTCCAGGTCGCCCTCGGCCAGCGAAGCGGTGGCGTGGGTACACATGTCGGTGGTGGCGTAGAACGTGCCCCCCAGGTTGTAGACGCAGATGGCGTCGCCCTCGCGGTGGGCAACCTTCTTCAGCTCCCCTGGCGCCAGCTCATCACGTTGGCAAAGTAATACACGGCTCATGCTCGGCCCTCACACTCAGTTGCACAAAGCCCAGCCCGGTGACCCAGGCGGGTACGGCTTCATAGGCAATCACTTCGCCCTGCGGGCGCTCGATGGCGGCCAGGGCGCAGGCGAAGTTACGGATTTCCATCGCGCCGTTGCCGGCCCGACGCAGGATCTCTTCGTCGCTGTAGGCGCACAGCGCTTGCAGGTCGCCATTGACGCCGAGGGCGAGAATCTCGCGATCGAAGTCTTCGGCCACCCGGCCCATCTCGGCGGTGCCGACCCAGTGGCTGATACCGCCACTGCCGATAATCACCACACGCTCGTCGGCATCGAACGCTTCGACGGCCGCGCGCAGCTGCCGGCCGAGGTCGGCCGAACGCTGGAGCGAGATGTACGGGTCAACGCCGCACGCCAGGTACACCGGAATGCTCGGCAACTCACGCCCGAGCAAGGCCTCGGCCGGCTTGACCACCAGTTGGTGGGGGATGGAAAAGGAATGGTCGACGGTAAAACTGCGCGCCACGGTCCAGTCCACGCCCTGCCCATCGCCGTGTTCGACAATGTGCGCGGCCAACGCTTGATGGTTGCGCACCGCGCCACGTTCCAGGCCCGGCAGGCGATCGATGGGGCCATCCACATCGCCGGTGCCGATCACATAGCGCGGCAGGCAATGGGTGCCGAACAGAATGTAATGGTCGCAACCGACGATGATCACCGAGGTCGGCTGCAAGGCCGCCAGGCGTTCGGCGCAGGCTTCGTATGCAGCCCATACCGCCTCACGTTGCGCCAACGGCGGCGCGTCGGGTGCGACGAACATTACCGGGTCATGCGGCATCCAGAAGCCGCCTACTATCTTGCCCATCGGTTCACCCCTTGAGCGCGGCGGAAAATCCCGCGCTGTGTTCGTCGGTAGCGCCCAGGCGCTGTTTGTAGAGGCTCATGTTGCGGTCAGGGGCAAGCTCCTGCCAGAAGCCCATGGTCAGCATCGGGTTGACCCCGGCCGCCTGCAGCCCGGCAACATCGAACTCGACGATCATGCGGACCTCGGCCTCCTCCAGGGCAAAACGCCCGAGGAACCCGACCGCGTCCTGCCGAAAGCGCTCCTTGGCGACACGCTCGACGCACAACTGCCAGAGCGCACGCTCCATAACGTTTCTGCTCATACTGGCCTACTCGCTGAGGAAATCGCGGACCAGCGCGGCAAAGCGGCGCGGCTGCTCGCTCTGCACCCAGTGCCCGCAGCGCCCGAACAGGTGCAAGTCGGCATCGGGAATGCTGTTGGCGATCAGCAGCCCGCACTCGGGCGGCACCACGCGGTCTTCACGGCCGTGTACCACCAGCGTCGGCGCGACGATCTTGGCCAACGCGGCCGCGGGAAAGCCCTTGACCAGGGTCGGGCCGTCGGCGGCCGGCTGCGGGATCAGTTTGCGTAGCGCCTGCTGGGCACCAGGGCGCGCACTGGCTTCGTAACGTGCCTGCACCATCGCCTCGGTAATCAGCGACACGTCATAGGGGAACAGCTTCATCAGCTCGCGCATGTTGTCCAGCGATGGCTCGTATTCCCAGGCGCCGCGCAAGCCTGGGGTCTGCACGAACTCACCGGCCGGGGTGCCGAGCAACACCAGCTTGTTGACCCGCTCCGGTGCGAACACCGCTAGGCCGATGGCCAGCGCGCCGCCAAACGAATTGCCGACGAACGAGGCTTTTTCGATGTCCAGGGCATCCATGATGCCGAGCAGATGGTTGACCCACAGCTTGATGTCGTACTTGGCGTCGTCCTTGAACTCGGTGAAGCCGAAGCCGGCGATGTCCGGCACGACCACGCGCCAGCGATCAGCGAACACCGGCACGGTATTGGCCCAGTTGGCCCAGCCCGATACACCGGGGCCCGAACCATGCAACAGGAACAAGGCCTCGCCCTGACCGGCTTCGTGGTAGTGAGTCTGGTGCCCTGCTGCAAGCAGAGTCTTGGGATTTGCGCTCATGTCGGCCTCCGGTTCTTATTCTTAACATACAGATGTGTATCTGTATGCTATTTACCGATTTGACCTGCGTCAATTAAAAAAACGTGGCTTTGTGCAAATAATCTAAAAGCCAACCTACACACATGTACTCTAGAATCCGAGCACACGCAGCCCCCATGCGCGGGCCACAGTCGGTGCGCTGGCAATAGCTTCGTCGTTGCGCCGGGCGTTAGAATGGCGGCTCGCTGCCAAGGCGGGCGTCGAACGCTGCTGTGCCCTGGCGCTTATCCAGCTTGTTGGACAAGGCCCCTAGACAATGTCATCACGCACCAACCTCACGCGGGAAGATTGGATTCATGCGGCACAGGAAGTCCTGGTTACCAGCGGCGTCGACGCTGTGCGGGTCGACACCCTGGCCAAGGAATTGAAGATCACCCGTGGCAGCTTCTACTACCACTTCAAAAGTCGCGGGGAACTGCTCGAAGGCATCCTCGGCAACTGGCGCGCACGCGCCACCGAAGATGTGATTCTGCATCTGCGCAATGCCCACAGCTCGCCGCTGCAACAACTGCATCGCCTGCTCGAACTGCCCTCCCACGGGCAGACCGCCAAGGACGCCGCCTCGATCGAGCTGGGCATTCGCGGCTGGGCCCGCCGCGACAAGCAGGCGCGCCAGGCCATCGACGAAGTCGACAGCCACCGCCTGAGCTACATCGAAGGCCTGCTGATCCAGGCCGGCGTGCCCAGTGGCGATGCCCAGGACCGCGCCTACCTGATCTATGCCTACCAGATCAGCCTGTCATTGCTGCACAGCGAAGACACCCCGCAACAACGCCTGGAACGCAGCCAGCGCATGGCCGGCATCCTGATCCCCGAATCCTGCACCCTCCCCGCCTGAGCCCGGATGCCGACCTGCGTCGGCATCCATAAAAATACATAAATGTATCTTTCAAGATCACGAAGCAGCACGCGCACTGGGTGCTGAACTTTTCAGATGAAAAAGATTATTTTATTTTTTTATCTGAAAACAACAACATAGATCAGAACCCCGCCTTTAAACAAACCGTTACAGCGGCGCCTATTGACAAAGCGCCTACCCTCCCGCGTAGTCTATACATACACATTCACATGTGTATTTTAAAGCTGTGTATGGCGCTCCCTCAGGCTTATCCACACGACAATAAGAATAGAAAACGGGTACCTCACTATGCACTTGCATGCCCCCCTGCGCACGGCCACACCCTGCGCGCTTGACACCTCGCCCTCTCGACGACAGCACCCCGGCACGGCATTGACCGGCGCCCGCTGGCGCACACCTTCGCCTCTCTTCCCTACCGCTCGCTGAGGGCCGCTCATGGATATCTCGATACTGGCGTTTCTCGCCCAGGACGGCCTGACCACGGGCGCGATTTATGCTTTGGTGGCGCTGGCCCTGGTGCTGGTGTTCTCGGTGACGCGCACCATCCTGGTGTGCCAGGGCGACTTCGTCACCTACAGCGCCCTGACCCTGGCCACCCTGCAACTGGGGCTGGTGCCCGGCACCCTGTGGCTGCTGCTCGGCTGCTCGCTGGCCGCCTGCACACTGGACAGCATCGCCGCGTTGCGCCGTGGCCAATCGCGCCGGGTGCCCGGCCTGCTGGCACGCTACTTGGGCTTGCCGACAGTGCTATGGGTGGTGCTGGACACCTTCGAGCTGGCCGGTTTGCCGGCCGTGTTGCAGATCCTGCTGACCCTGGCGCTGGTCACGCCGCTGGGGCCGCTGCTGTATCGCCTGGTGTATCAACGGGTGGCCGAGACCTCGGTGCTGTTGCTGCTGATCGTATCGGTGGCCGTACACATCACGCTGGTGGGTATCAGCTTGCTGATGTTCGGCGCAGAAGGGGTTCGCACCGATGCCCTGGCCGAAGCGGTGTTCATGCTCGGTGAGCTGCCGGTGGGCCTGCAAAGCCTGTTGGTGATCGCCAGCGCCCTGCTGCTGATCGGCCTGCTCTACGCGTTCTTCGGCCACAGCCTGTATGGCAAGGCCCTGCGCGCCACGGCACTGAATCGCAAGGGCGCGCAACTGGTGGGCATCCCCACACAGCTGGCCGGCAAGGCGGCGTTCGGCCTGGCGGCGTTGATCGGCGCCATTTCCGGCGTGCTGATCGGCCCGCTGACCACCCTGTACTACGACTCGGGCTTTCTGATCAGCCTCAAGGGGTTTGTCGCTGCGATCTTCGGCGGCCTGGCCAGTTACCCGATTGCCGCGGCCAGTGCGTTTTTCGTCGGTGTCCTGGAGAGCTTCGCCAACTTCGGCGCCTCGGCCTACAAGGAGGTGATCGTGTTCACCCTGGTGATCCCGGTACTGCTGTGGCTCTCGTTGAAGCACCCTCACCTTGAGGAGCAACACTGATGATCCGTCGACTGATCCCCCTGTTCGCCCTGCTGCTTCTGGCGGGCCTGGCACCAGTGCTGCTGCCGACCTTCCATGTCACGCTGCTGAATTACATCGGCCTGTACAGCCTGGTCGCCCTGGGCCTGGTGCTGCTGACCGGCATCGGCGGCATGACCTCGTTCGGCCAGGCCGCGTTCGTCGGTATCGGCGCCTACGCCAGCGCGGTGCTGACCACCCAATATGGCCTGTCGCCCTGGCTCGGTTTGCTCGCGGGCCTGGCGATTACCCTTGTGGTTGCCACCAGCCTGGGTCTGTTGACCCTGCGCCTGGCCGGCCACTACCTGCCCATCGGCACCCTGGCCTGGGGCCTGGCGCTGTTTTACCTGTTCGGCAACCTGCCCGGGCTGGGCGGCTTCGGCGGCCTGCAAAACCTGCCGAATATCAGCCTGTTCGGCTGGCAGGTCCGCGACCCGGCCGACTTTAGCCTGCTGATTGGGCTGCTGTTGGCGATCGGCCTGTGGCTGCTCGACAACCTGCTGCACAGCCGCCAGGGCCGCGCCATCCGCACCCTCAAGGATTCCGCCGGCATGGCTGAGGCGATGGGCATCGACACGGCGCGCAGCCGCTTGCAGGTGTTCATCATCGCGGCCCTGCTCGCGGCGTTGTCGGGCTGGCTGTACGCGCACCTGCAACGTGTGGTCAATCCCACGCCGTTCTCGGTGGTGATGGGTATCGAGTATCTGTTCATGATCGTGCTCGGCGGCGTTGCCAGCCTCTGGGGCGCACTGCTCGGCGCAGCCCTGCTGACCCTGATCAAACAGGTGCTGCAAGACGTACTGCCACAGCTGTTCGGACACGCCGACAACGTCGAGATGATTTTCTTCGGCGTGCTGGTGATCCTGGTCCTGCAATACGCCCGTGGCGGCCTGTTGCCATTACTGAGCGGCCTGTTCCCGAGGGCACAACCCCGTCCGCTGCCCGAGCACCCGGCCCATGCGCTGCCCCGCCGGACGATGCCCGCCAACGGGCAGCCGTTGATGGTCGCAGAAGGTCTGCTCAAGCAGTTTGGCGGACTGGTGGCCAACAAGGACATGGGCTTGACCGTCAATGGCGCCGAAATCACCGCGCTGATCGGTCCCAACGGCGCCGGCAAGTCGACCCTGTTCAATCTGTTGTCCGGGGTACTGGCGCCCAACGCCGGCCAGATCGTTTTTCTCGGCCAGCGCATCGACGGCCTGTCGCCGCGTGCCATCGCCCGACTGGGCGTCAGCCGCACCTTCCAGCACGTGCGTTTGTTGCCGGACATGAGTGTCCTGGAAAACGTCGCCCTCGGCGCCCATGCCCGGGGCAAAGCCGGGCTGCTGCGCTCGATGCTGCATCTGGAGCGCGAAGAGGAAGCCGCCCTGCTGGCCGAAGCCCGGCGCCAGATCGAACGCGTGGGCCTGGGCGCCGCCCTGCACACCCCCGCCGGCAGCCTGCCGTTGGGCCAGCAGCGCATCGTCGAAATTGCCCGAGCGCTGTGCAGCGATCCCCTGTTGCTGTTGCTCGACGAACCCGCCGCCGGACTGCGCCATGCCGAAAAGCAGGCACTCGCCCACCTGCTCGAACAACTGCGCAGCGAAGGCCTCGGCGTGCTGCTGGTGGAGCACGACATGGAGTTCGTCATGGGCCTGGCCGACCAGATCGTGGTGATGGAATTCGGCCAGCGCCTGGCCGGTGGCACGCCGCTGCAGATACAGCAAAACCCTGCGGTGCTTGCCGCCTACCTTGGAGGTGTCGAATGAGTCGCCTGCTGGATGTACGCAACCTGACGATCAGCCACGGCAAGGTCGAAGCGGTACGCCAACTCAACCTGAGCCTGGAGGAAGGCCAGATCGTCAGCCTGATCGGCCCCAACGGCGCCGGCAAGACCACCTTGATGGCGGCGCTGATCGGCCTGCTGCCAGCACAGGGCCAGGTGAGTTACGCCGGCCAGCCGCTGCTGGCGCACCACGACGTCGCCCAGCGCATCGACAAGGGCATGGCGCTGGTGCCGGAAAGCCGCGAACTGTTCGGCCTGATGAGCGTCGAGGACAACCTGCGCCTGGGCGCCTTCAGCCGTCATCGGCGTGGCTTTCGCGACCACCAGAAGACCCTCGACGAAGTCTTCGGCCTGTTCCCGCGCATGTACGAACGGCGCAGTCAGCCGGCCTGCACCCTGTCGGGCGGCGAACGCCAGATGCTTGCCATCGGCCGCGCACTGATGGCCAAGCCGCGCTTGCTGATGCTCGACGAACCCAGCCTGGGCCTGGCCCCGCGGGTGATCGGCGAAATCTTCACGATCTTCGAGACCCTGCGCCAGAGCGGCGTGTCGATCCTGCTGGTCGAGCAAAACGCCCGCGCCGCGCTGAAGATTTCCGACTACGGCTACGTGCTCGAAGTCGGGGAAATCGTGCTTGAAGGCAGCGCCCAAGCCTTGGCCAACAACCCTCAGGTGGCCGAAATCTACCTGGGCCGCCCACCCACCCGAGCCGCCATGGAGGTCACCAGCGCTACCGGCACGTAGCGCCCTGCCACAGCCTTTGCCACACCATAAAAAAAATATCAGGAGCGTGTATGAGATCGATTTTTCCCTTGCTGTTGCTGGCCTCACTGTCTGCCGCCGCACAGGCGGACATGACCGTCGGCGTGATTCTCTCCACCACCGGCCCCGGTGCCTCGCTGGGTATTCCCGAGCGCAATACCGTGGCCCTGTTGCCCAAGGAAATTGCCGGCCAGGCGGTGAAATACGTGGTACTGGACGACGGCAGCGACAGCACGGCCGCCGCCAAGAACGCGCGCAAACTGGTGAGTGAAAACCGTGTCGACCTGTTGATCGGCTCCACCACCGTGCCCACCTCGGCGGCCGTGGCGCAAATCGCCAAGGAGAGCAAGACCGCGCAGATCGCCCTGGCCCCATTCGCCCCGGCAAGTGGCGAACAGACCTGGATCTTCACCGTCGCCCAGACCAACACCTTGATGGCCGAGGCGCTGATCGAGCACATGCAAAAAGCCGGCGTAAAAACCCTGGCGTATATCGGCTACAACGATGTGTGGGGCGAAGACTGGCACAAAGTGCTGAGCAAGATGGCGCCGGCGGCAGGCATCCAATTGGTGCGAGACGAGCGCTTCAACCGCACCGACTCGTCGGTCAGTGGCCAGGCCCTGAAGGTCATGAGCAGCAAGCCCGATGCGGTATTGATCGGCGCCACCGGCACACCCGCGGCCCTGCCCCACACCGAACTGCGGCGCCTGGGTTACAAGGGCACCATTTACCACACCCATGGTGCGGCCAACAGCGCGTTCCTGCGCATCGGCGACAAAGCCTTGAACGGCGCGATCCTGCCCGTGGGCCCCGTGGTGGTATGGGACAAACTGCCCGCCAGCCACCCGTCCAAAGCCATCGCCAGCCAATACGCGCAGGATTACCAGGCCCAGTACGGCGCCAACAGCCTGTCGCCATTCGGCGCCTACCTGTACGACGCCATGCGCCTGGTGGAGGCCGCCGTGCCGGCCGCGCTCAAAGGCAGCACACCGGGCACGCCAGCGTTTCGCGAGCAACTGCGCGACCAGCTTGAGCAGACCCGCAACGTGGTCGGCACCCACGGCGTGTACAACCTGAGCGCCACCGACCACTTCGGCCACGACCAGCGCGCTCGCGCACTGGTGACGGTGCAGGATCAGCAGTGGGTCCTCTTGCATGCCCCTGAATAACCCCGACAACAATAATAAAAAGGCAACGTCCATGAGTACTCTGAAACGGGTTCACACCACCCTCGCCCTCGGTACGCTGTGCAGCATCAGCCCCACGCTGCTGGCCCAGGGTTTTATCGAAGACAGCAAGGCCACGCTGACCTCGCGCAACTACTACTTCGACCGCGACTACAAAGGCGACTCGGCGCAATCGGCCACCCGTGAATGGGCGCAGGGCTTCATCCTGCGCTTCACTTCCGGTTATACCCCTGGCACCGTGGGGTTTGGCCTGGATGCCCAAGGCCTGCTCGGTTTGAAACTCGACTCCAGCCCCGATCGCACCGGCACCGGCCTGCTGTCGTACAACCCGGTCACTCGCCAGCCGAACGACAGCTATTCAGAACTGGGGCTGACCGGCAAGGTCAAGGTATCGAAAACCGAACTGCAGGGCGGCACGCTCGCGCCGAACCTGCCCATCCTGTTTGCCAGCCCGGCGCGCCTGCTGCCACAGACCTTTCGTGGCGCCCAGCTCAAGTCCCAGGACATCGACAACCTGACGCTCAATGCCGGCTGGCTCGACCGCATGAACCAGCGCGATTCGACCAACTACCAGAAGATCACCCTGGCCTCGCCCAACCGGCGCTTCAACGGTGCGGCCGAATCGGACAGCTTCAGCTTTGCCGGCGGCGACTACAAATGGTCCGACGCTCTCACACTCAAGTACTACCATGCGGAACTTGCGGACATTTATCGCCAGGACTTCGTCGGGTTTATCGACAATCGCCCACTGGGCCCGGGGCGGGTGAAAACCGATGTGCGCTACCACATCAGCGGCGAGGACGGCCCCGCCAAAGCGGGCAAGGTCGACAACCGCACCTTCGGCGTGATGAGCACCTACAGCCTGGGCGCCCACAGCCTCGGGCTCGGTTACATGCAACTGAGCGGTGACACGGCAATGCCCTACATCGCCGGTTCAGAACCGATGGTGGTCAGTGAAGGCGCCTTGAGCAGCGAGTTCCTCAACCCCAAGGAACGCACCTGGCAGGTCCGCTACGACTATGACTTCGCCGCCCTGGCGGTTCCCGGGCTCAAGGGCATGCTGCGGTATCTGGACGCCAGCCATATCGAACTACCGAGTGCATTGGGCGGCAGTGATCGCAGCGAGAGCGAAAAAGACATAGAGCTGTCTTATGTGGTGCAGAGCGGCACCTTCAAGAACGTCGCGTTCCGCTTGCGCCATGCCTGGTACCGCAATGACTTCGCCCCCAGCGCTTCGTTTCGCGATGACAACGAACTGCGGGTGAACATCGATTACACCTTGGCGCTCTGGTAAAGCCTCAATAGGTTAACCCGTTGCGAAACACCCCGGCTTTCCGGGGTGTTTTGCGTTGAGGCTTACTCGGCCGCGTTGATCAGGCCGATGGAGGAGTAGACGTTGCCCGGGGCCAGATTGCATCGCGGCCCGCGCAGCCACACAATTTACTGAATTACCGTTACCCGACCAACCGCTGCAGCGCAAACGGCGCCATCGCCGCCGACATCTCCCCCGTCAACACCCACTGCGCAATCGCCTGTCCGAACAGCGGCGCGAACTTGAAACCATGCCCGCTCAACCCTGCCGCGACCATCAACCCCGGCACGCGCGGGTCCGGGCCGAGCAGCGGATTACCGTCCGGCGTGTCATCGAAGAACGACACGCGGCGCCCGATCGGCTGTGCGCCCAGTAAACGTTGCACGCGTTGCGCGGCGCGGTCACGGTAGGCCAACACCTGAGTGTCGCTGAAGGTGCCGTCGAAGGCATCCGGGTCGATGGGCGCCCCTTCGGCGCCGCCCAGCGCGCCGATCACGTAGCTGCCGGGGCGATCCGGGCGCAGGTAGAAGCCGACGTCGCGGTCGCAGTAGCCCGGCATCGGCTTATCCGCGCCGCAGACCTCGAGAATGCCCACGCATTGCCGTGTGGCGTGAATCGGCAGCGGCGCGCCGCACTCGGCGGCCAGTGCGGCGGCCCACGGCCCGGCGGCGTTGATCACATGGCTGCTGGCGATAAACCCGCAGTCGGTCTGCACGCCGATGACGCGGCCGGCCTGGCGCACAATCCGCCGCGCCGCCCGGCCCTCTTCGATCACCGCGCCCAGGGCGCTCGCACCGGCGGCAAAGCTGCGTGCGGTAAGACGCGGGTCGCAATAACCGGCGTCCGGTTCGTAGACCGCGCCCGCCAGGCCATCGGTGTCCAGGTCCGGCACCCGTTCCCGTATCTGCTCGGGGCAGAGCCATTCAAGCGGCGCGCCCGCTGCCCGCAGACGCGCGACATTGGCCTGGGTGGTCGCTTGCGCGTGCCCGGCAATACCGGTCAGGAACCCCGTGCGCTGGTAGCCGCATGCGCCGGGATAGTGCTGCGGCCACTCGCGATAGGCCCGCACACCTTGCGTCGCCAGGTAGCTGAGGGCGGGGTCGGCATAATACGCCCGGACGATCCCCGGCGATGCGCCCGACGAGCCGCTGGCAATCGCGCCTTTATCGAGCAGCCTGACCGACGCCCCGGCCCGCGCCAGGTGCCAGGCTGCGGCGGTGCCGGTGGTGCCGGCGCCGATCACGATAACGTCGGCGTATTCATGCATCGCTGGTGGCCCCGGCAAGCACCACGCTGGCCGGCAGGCACGGCGCCAATGCGGCCGGCGACAGCGGCGCAAAGCGTGGGCGCGCCGAGGTCTGCGGACGTGGCTGCGAGGCAGCGCGCAGCGCCTGGATCAGCGGCAAACCGTCATGCCCCAGGCGCTGCCACAGGTACTCGGCCAGGCGCGGCATGATCGGCGCGGCCAGGTACGCCAGGCCCTTGAGCCACAGGTAGGCGTGGGCGGGCTGCGTGACGTCCAGGTCGGGGCGTTGCATCCATTGATGCAGCACGTCCCAGGCTTCGCGCACCGACACCGCGTCCAACCGGAAGGCCTGCCCCAACCGCGTAACGGCCAGCTCCAGGGCCGGCCACAGTGCCGGGTCGATGGACTGCGGCCGCGTGTGATCGAGGACGGCCAGCGCCAGGTCGATGCGACCGTCGAGCGCACCGGCCAGGTCCACATTGACCACCTCGACAAACTCCTCCACGGCGAAGTTGGTTTCGCCGTGTTCGGGGCTTTCGCGGCTCAGGAAGTAACGCACCGCGTCGCTGGTCGCCGGGGTCTTTTCGACGATATCGGCGGCCCATACCACATGCAGGCGGCTGGTGGAAAACTTCGCGCCTTGCAGGTTGTAGAAGTAATTGGTCAACACGTAATCGAATGAGCGGTGATCCTGCAACGCATCCATCACCGCGACACTTCCGGCCAACAGCAGCACCGCGTTGTCGATGCCAAAACTGACCAGCGTCGTCACCTCGCTGCTGCGCAGCATGGCATGGCCGTGCTCGGGCGCCTGTTCCTGGGATCGGTCGGCGCAGGTCAGCGCATACTCCCAGCCCGATTCGAACAGCACGCGCGGGTTGCCGAAGCGGTCCGGGCTCCAGGCAACGCCCCATTCGCCCGGCGCGGTCAGCCGCACCCGGCCGTTTTCCCGTTCCAGGAAGCGCGCAATCACCTCGACGATCGACGCCGGCGCACCGGAGGTCGCCATGCGCTGCAGCAACTGCTCGGGGTGGGCGACGGTCAGAAACAGGCTTTCGACCTCAACCCAGTGCAGGGGGCTGTCGCCCATGCGCGGTTGCGGGTCAAGCATGGCTTCCGGGCGAAACAGTGCGCCGCAGGCTTCGCAAAAATAGCCGCCCGCCCCCGCCCGGCAATACGGGCATTGCCCCAGCAGCCAGGCCCCCGCCATGTAGCGCCGGGTGTCCGGGCAATACAGCACGCGTTCGACCACGCTTTGCGTCACCCCGAGCGCCACCAGGCGCTCCACCGTGCGCTGGGCATTGCGCGCATGCTGCTGCGCATAGGGGCCTTGCACCAGGTCGAGGAAGTCATCCACCTCGACATCCAGCGCGCGCAGGTCATGGGCGATTTGCCCGTGATAGTCGCGCACCACGGCTTCGGGCGTGCGCTGCTCTTGCAGGGCCTTCCACAGCACATAGGAGTCGAAGCCGTCGACCGCCGAGACCACGTCGACACGATGGCCCTGGCTACGCAGGTAGCGCCCCAGCATGTCCATGCGCAAGTACGGCCCGGCGATATGCCCCAGGTGCAGCCTGCCGTTCGGAGTGGGCGGGATGGGCATCAGGAAGAAGGTTTGCGCGGCGATAGCGGTCATCTTTTCAATCCATCGAAACAGTAGAAAGGGTGGGTTTGGCGGTAGCGGGCGCATCGGGCCACTGGGCGACGAGCAGGTCCACGGCTTCGCGGGCAATGCCCGGTGCCAGGCGGAAACCGGCGCCGCTGCCGGCGCCGGCAAACACCAGGTTCTGCCCGGCGTCGAAGCTCACCTGCGACTCTCCGCCGGGGCTGTAGCTGTCGCAGAACACCCGGCCGCCGCGACAGCGGGCCACCAGCTCGGGCAGGTAGTGCGCCAGCGTGCGGGTGGCCACCTGCACATCGTGGCGGTTGATTTCCAGTGCATGTTTGCGCGGCGCAACGTCCCATTCATCGCACCGGAAGCTGAACAACCACTGGTTACGCGCCGCCAATGGCATCAGGTAAGCGTCGGATTGCGGCAGGAACAGCGCCGCGGCATTGCTCGGCGGTACGCCGTCGATATGCAGGGCCACCACCTTCTTCACCCGCAGCCCATGGCGCGCGGCAAGCGCGTCGAACGGCGGCTCGCTGACCCACGGCCCCGTGGCAACCAGGGTGCGGCGGGCGCGCAGCGTGGCGCCGTCGGCCAGGGTGATGCGCGTGCCGCTGCCCAGCGCATCGATCTGCTGCACGCCTACGCCTTCGATGCAGCGCACATGGGCACTGGCCAGGCTGTGGCCGATCAGCAACCGCGCCACCAGCGGCGGCTCATAACTTTCGGCGGTGCCGCCACGCAACAGGCTTTCGTTCGTGCCAACGTTGAGTGAGGCGCCCAGGCGTGAGCCCAGGTCCGGCGCGCACAGGTCGGCGGGCTGAACCGGCGCATCGACCAGGGCCTGCTCGATGTCTGCGCTAAAGCTGCGTTCGGCCAGCCAGTACACCGGCGCCTGGGTAGTGCGGATGCCCAGGCGATCACGCAGGGCCCGATACAGCTCGGCGCTCTCCCCGGCCAGGCGCCGTTCGCGCGGCGAGCGGCCGGTGGCCAGCAGCACACCCGCCGAATGGGCGGTGGCCCCGTCGCCGATGCGGTAGCGGTCGATCAGCAGAATCTGCCAGTGGGGATAGCGTTGCGTCGCATGATGCAACGCCCAGGCACCGATAATGCCGCCGCCGACAATCACCAGATCGAAGTGCTGCGCCATGCTCATGCCCACCACACCGAAAACACCTGGACCTGGGTCGTGCCGTTGTTGCGCGCGAAATGCGGCCGCCAGGGCGCGAAATACAGGCTTTCGCCATTTCTGACCGCGTGCCAGGTGCCGTCGTAGCAGACGTCCAGCTCGCCGCCGCTGATAAACCAGATTTCGTTCACGGCGTGCTTGTCTTCGTCCGTCGCGCTGTGTGGCTCGAGGGTGAAACGCGATGACTGGATCGGCGCATTGGCCAGTTTGCCGGCAAAGTGGTGCAGGTACAGGCGCACGCCTTCCGGCGCCACGGGCTCCTCGGTTTCTCGAATCACCGGGGCATTGCCGTTGGGGGCAAGTGTGATGGGTTCCATGACCGGGCTCCTGGGTCTAGTTGGCGAGAGCGGTCAGGCGATCGAAACGCGCATCGCCGACCTCGTCGAATACTTCATTGGCGCCCCATTGGACGAACGCCTCGGGCTCATCCAAGTCGTACAGGGCTTGCCCGCTGACGCTGTTGATGATGTTCGCGCAACGCCAGGGGATCAGGCCCAGGTTCGGGTCGGCGATGCCTTTCTGGCTGCGCGCGGCGTTTTGCACATAGATGGCCGAGCCCTGCGGCCCATCCCAGGCGACGGAATAGTCATCGTTGAAGACGTACTCGCCGTTGCATCGGGTAATCCGTGATTCAAGCGCCGCCAGGCACGCCGGCATCTGGTAGGCATAGCCTGTACACAGCACCGCGGTGTCGGCACTCAGTTCCTCCTGCACCTGGCTGTGCCCGTGCGCCATCGACAGGCTCCAGTGATGCGGGCGCTGCTGAATCGCGGTCAACTCGCGCCCGGGCAGCAGGCGAATGTGACAGGGGTGCTGCAAGACGTGCTTGAGCTCGTACAGGCGGCGATAAATCGACTGCAACAACGCTTGGGAAATGCCGTCGCTCGCCAGTTTCTGCTCGACCAGCAATGGCCGGCGCACGGCCTCGGGCTGGGCGAAAAAGTGGTCGCTGTACTGCGGGGTGTAGAGCTCGTTGGTAAACGGCGACTCATCCAGCGGCGAAAAATTCCAGCGCCGCGAGACCCAGGTCACGCTGGCGGGCAAGGCGGCGGTGTCGGACAGCAGGTGCTGGATGATTTCGGCCCCGGTCTGGCCGCCACCGATCACCACCACGCGCTGGTCTTTGAAGCTGCGCTTGCGGGTCATGTACTGCGAGGAGTGAAACAGCGTATCGCCCAGATGCGCCTGCGCGCACGCCGGGATCGACGGTTGCTGCCCGGTGCCCAACACCAGGTGGCGCGCCGGCTGCGCCCAGGTATCGCCCTGGAGCAGGAACAGGCCGTTATCGAACGTCACCGAACGCACTTCGCTGTTGAAATGCAGATTCGGCAGCTGGCTGCACGCCCAGCGGTAGTACTGGTTGAACTCGCGGCGCAGCACCTGCTCGAAATGCGCGTTGATAAAACTGAGCAGCTGTTTTTTCTGCGCCAGGTAAGCGAGGAATGACAGCGGGTTGGACGGGTCCACCAGGCTGACCAGGTCCTTGAGGTAATGCACCTGCAGTTTGGCCTCGGGCACCATCATCCCCGCATGCCATTGAAATTCGCTGCTGCGCTCGAAGAACGCTGCGCTAATGCTCGGTTTGGGCTGGGCCAGCGCCGCCAGGCTAAGGTTGGCCGGACCGATGCCGATCCCTGCCATATCGACAACTGCAGGTGCAGAACGCAGATTCATGATCATTATCCCTATTGATGATGTTTTTCAGGTGCAGCGACGCTTCGCGAATGTCACGAAAACGTGCCGGGCAATCGCCTTTACAGGTGCAGGTCCATCAACTTTCCACGGGTTGCGCCGCCGGCGCTTTCAACACCAGGGCGGCCATCAGCATGGCGAGCAACGACAAGCCGATGGCGACGCTGACGGCGACGTCGATGGCATCGCCCAGGGGCTGAATCGAGGTGAGCAAGGCGCCGAAGATCGCCACGCCGAAGGCGGAGCCGCTTTGGCGGCTGGCATTGAGCGTGCCCGCCGCCACCCCGGCCTTGGCGCGGTCGACCACACTCATCAGCACGGAGGTGGCGGCCGGGGTAATGATCCCGGCACCGAACCCCACGGCCGGGTAGCACACTGCGATACGCCAGTACGGTGCGTCACTGGCCAGGGCGAACAGGCCGATAAACCCCACGGTGTATAGGCCGAACCCCGCACACAGCACGGCGCGCGCGCCATACGCACGGGTCAGCCGGCCGCAGGTGAAGCTGCCCAGGGTGACCATGGCGGTCAATGGCAGGAAAGCCAGCCCGGTGTCCAGCGGCGACCAGCCACGCTCGCTCTGGAAGTACACGCTGAGCAGGAAAAACAGGCCATAGAACACCAGGGCCGATGCCAGCGACAGCAGCGTCGCCCCCGAGAACACCGGGTTGCGGAAATACTGCAGCGGCAGCATCGGGTCCTTGTGGCGGCTTTCGGTCACGAAGAACACGCACCAGGCGATACAGGCCACGAACACACAGGCATACACCCATTCGGAGTTCCACCCCAGCTTCGCCCCTTCAATCAGCACCGCCACCGAGGTCGCCAGCGCGATAATCGCGGCGACTTGCCCAGTGACGTCCAAGTGCCGGTTTGGCGCCAACGGTGCCGAAGACGGGATGCGCGAGGTCAGCCACACGCCCACCAGGGCGATCGGCACGTTGATCAAGAAGATGCTGCGCCAGCCGAACAGCTCGATCAGTATGCCGCCCACCAACGGTCCGGCCGCCATGGCGATGCCGCCGCACCCGGCCCACACGCCAATGGCGCCGGCGCGCTGGTGGGTCTGCGGGTAAGCGCTGTTGATCAACATCAAGGAACACGGCACCAGCAACGCGGCGCCCAGCCCCTGCAGGACCCGCGCACCGACCAACTCCGGCAGGTCGGTGGCCAGGCCGCACAACGCCGAGGCCAGGGCAAACAGGCCGAGGCCGACGGCGTAGATTTTCTTCGCGCCGAAACGATCGCCCAGCAGGCCGCCCGTCAGCAGCAGGCTGGCGAAGGTCAGGGTATATGCGTTGATCACCCACTGCAGCCCGGTGATACCCGAGCCAAAGGTGCGGGAAATCGACTCCACTGCCACGTTGACAATCGAAGTGTCGAGGATAACGACCACATAGCTCAGACTCGTCGCAATCAGTACTTGTCGTTGGTAGCGGGTGTTGGAGGTCATGACCGCGAGCGTCCTTTAAGGGGGCGGCTCGACTATATGCAGCTTTCTGGGATAAACGCTTCGAGCTGTGTCGAAGTGTTTATGTTTATGTCATCCTGAAATCCGATTTCACCTGGCACAGCACGGAGTTCGACGGAATGACCCAGCCAAAAATCTCATCCATCGCCTACCTGATCGCCGAACCCGTGCGCGCAGTGATCCTGATCACCCTGGCAGATGGCAGTTCGATGTCTGCCAGCGCCTTGGCCGATGCCGCTGGCGTGACGCCGCAGACGGCCAGTTCGCACCTGGCGAAGCTGCTCGACGGCGGCTTGCTCACCGTGGAGACCAAGGGCCGCAACCGTTTCTATCAATTGGCCGGCCCCGATGTGTCCCATGTGCTGGAAAGCCTGGCGGCGGTCGCACCGCAAACCAGTTCGTGGCGTAGCCTGCCCAACCGTTCGGCCCATGAATTGCGTTTTGCCCGTTGCTGCTACGACCACCTGGCCGGCCAGGTCGGCGTAGCGGTGACCCAAGGCATGCTGGAGCAGGGTTTTCTCCTTGAAAGCGACGAGCGCGAATACGTGCTCACCCGGCGTGGTACCGAGTGGCTGCAGTCACTCACCCCGCAGGCCGGCGAGCCATGCTTGTACGACCACCTCCAGGCCCGCCGCTGCCTGGATTGGACCGAACGGCAACACCACATCGCCGGGCCGCTCGGCACCCACCTGCTGGAGACTTTTTGCCGGCAGGGTTGGCTGCGCCGAACCGCCGGCTCGCGTGCGGTGTATGTAACCGGCTCGGGCTGGCGTGCATTCAAGCTGCATCTGGGGATTGAGCATCTGCGCCATCTCGAAGCACCGCTGCATGCCGTGACCCCGGCCAGGAAAACCCTTATGCCGGCACCTGTTGCGAGCTGAACAAGCGCTCGATTTCGGCGATGCGGCGCTCCTGGGCCACCCCGCTCTGCTGCCAGGCGAGCAGCGCATTGATCCGCGCGTACCAGGCCGCCACATGGGGATACTCCAGAAACGGCGCCTGGGTCCGCGGGATATGACTCAGCGGGGCGGCCAGGTCGATGTCCGCCAGGCTCAACGCGTCGCCCACCACAAAGCGCCGGGTGCGCAAGTGCCCGTCGAGCACCGCCGTGTAGCGGTGGATCGCCTGCAACGCTTCGGCCACCAGGGTCGGGTTTTCGGCGCGGCCTTTGAGGCGGTCCATGAACCGCTGCTCGATCAGCACCGTGGGCCCGCGACGAAAATGCTCGGCGGCCCAGAACATCCATTTGAGCGTTTCGTACTTGGCATTGCCCGCGGGCAGCAATGACGAGCCGGCCCGTTCCGCCAGGTAAATCATGATCGCCGAGGCTTCGAACAGCACCACGTCGCCGTCGACCAAGGTCGGGATCGTGCCGTTGGGGTTGAGCGCCAGGTACTCCGGCGTGCGGTTTTCGCCACTGAACAGGTCGAGGAAGACGAATTCGACCTCAAGCCCTAGGTAAGCGGCGGTCGTCAGTACACGCCGGGTATTGCTCGAACCTCTGTCGCCATACACTTTCATGCCACTGCCTCGGTTGCGTGTTTGTCCATGAATGAAGGGTGCTCGGCGAGCAGCATCACCACCTCGCGGGCCTGGCGCACCGATTGGTACACCGAATTGACCATCGGCGCCGCCAGGTACGAGGCCACGCCCAGCAGCCAGATGTCTTCCGGCGCTTCGGCGCCGGGCAGGCTGACCTGCAACTGCGCTGACACATAAGGCGGCGTACACGGCGTTGCCGGCGGCACCTGCAGCTCAAGGCCGTTGCGCGAGGCATGGAAAAACTGTTTATGAAAACCGCTGGCGCACACCACCGCATCCACCGCCTCGATGCGCCCCTGGGCATCGTGGACCCGCCATTGGCCTTGCCACTCAAGCTGTGTCGGCAAGTGCGCGGCCAGTTGCAGGCGCCCTTCGTCGATCAGGCGCAGCAGCGTGGTTGCGGTCTGCAAAGGCACCGCGAACAGGTAACGCCCGACCGCTTCCCAGCAGTTTTGCAGCGCTGCCACGCGCACCGACGGCGGCGCCGCGCGCAACTTCACGTCGGCCAGGTCCATGCACTGCACCAACAGGTTCTGCCAGTCCGTCGCGCCCCGTCGGGCCAAGGCGACCTCGCCGCGCAGGCGCTGGGCGGGCTCCGCGCTGCGATCGACTTGTTCGCGCAGCGAGCGGCCATTGATCGCCTTGGTCGCCCGCGCAACGATGCGCAGCAAGTGCCAGTACAGCTTGGGGTTTTCCAGATCCAGCCGGGCGAATCGCGCTTCATCCAGGGCCACCGCGCCACGCCGGGGGGTGGCGGTACGCACGCCCGGCAAACGCCCGGAAGGCGACGCCATCAGCACCTGGTGCCCCGCGCCGCAGAGCAGCAACACACTGTCGACCGCCGACAGGCGACTGCCCAGCACCAAGACCCGTGACGGTTTATCCAGGCTGTCCAGCCAGGCCTTGGCCGGGTATGGCGTGGAGAAAATGCCCGGCGCACCGGCATGCGGGCTGACCAGCGGCGGCACGAACGGCGCGGCACTGCCGGTGCAGACCAGCACGGCACAGGCGCGCAGCTCGCTGCCTTCATCCAGCACCAGGCGATAGTCGCCGCGCGCGACCGGCTGGATATGCCGCACCGTCGCCCGCACGATCCGATGCGCAATGCCCCGGGCCTCGGCCACATCGCGGTACTCGGCATAGCGTTGCTTGAGATAGCCCGCCACCCAGGTCCTTGGCACAAACGCGTCTTCGCCGACGTCGATGCCCTGCGCCTGGAGGTAGCGCTGAAAGTCGTGCGGTTCATCGTCCAGTATCGACAGGGTCTGCACCGAGGTATTGCATAACAGCACGTCCTCGCAGACGCCGAAGGCAATCGAGTCCGCCAGCCCCTCGGGATCGATGATGTCGATACGCTTGGCGTTGCCGACGCGCACCAGTTGGATAAACGCCGCGACACCGGTCACCGACCCACCAATGATCGCAACCGCCGCACGCGGGTTCACAGCGCTTGCGCCTTCGCCAGCAAGCGCACGCCATACCAGCCCCAATACACGCGGTGGCAGGTGATCAAGCCGTCTTCTATCTCCATCATTTCCATCAGGTCGACCTGCTCCCCCGTCGGCGTCTTGCGCGGGTATTCCCACGTCAGGTTGCGGCCGTTGATGAAGGCTTTATCGCTGCGATACCACTCAGCCAGGTCATTGGGAAAGCGGCGCTTGCTGTCCTCCATGAACCGCTGGATCGTCCCCCGGCCGACCAGCACGCCGCTGCCGTGGTCGGGGTAGATCGCCAGCACCAGCGGCGTTTCGAACACCGCCTGCTCGGCATACAACGCCGCCGTCGCGGCCAGGTCGCCGGCACAGACGCTGGCGTGCCAGGCTTCATAGATAGCCAGCAGGCCGGGATCGATCGACGCAGTCATGAGGTTTCCTCGCGTGGCAGCACCGCTGCTAATAGAAGCCGCAATTGTAAAAAATTGCCACCCCAGCATGCTTCGACCTGGCCCGAAGTGTCAGGCACGCGGTGCCTCTCAAGGATTACAGGGCGCCCAACTGTTTCATCAGGGTCAGGTTGTCTTCGATGTGCCAGTTGGCGGTGATCTTGCCGTTGTCGATCTGATAGATATCGGTGGCGATAAAGTCCACGGGCTGCCCAGCGCCCTTGATCTGGCCGAAGGTGCCGGTGAAGTGCCCGCGAAAATGCAGGTGAACCACCACGCGGTCGCCGGCGATGAGCATGTGTTCGACCTCGCAACGCAGGTCCGGCACCGCTTCACGAAACGCCCGGGAGGCGAGCAACGGGCCTTCGGGGCCTTGTTTACGTCCGGCCGGTGGGGTTTTGTCGATGAAATCTGCGGCCAGCGCCTCACGGGCCAGGCTTTCGTCGCCGGTGTCCCAGAAGGTGTCATAACGGCGGGCGGCGGTTTCCATGAGCGCCAGTTGCGCAGGCGGGAGGCTCTTGTCCACCACCAACACACCCGGCTTGACCAGTTCAGTGCTGGCCGCCAGGACTGCGCCGGAAAAGGTCGAGGTCAAGAGTGTGGCGATGAAGCAAACGCGCGCTATAGGTGAGGGTTTCATTGAAAAATCTCCTTGGGTGATGGGCTCAGAGGGTCTCGTGTTCGCGCAGGCTAAGCGGGCTTTTAAGATGGCGCGCATCGCCTGTTGGCAGACGCCGACGAGTTGCACACCAGCATTCGCCTGGGCGCCGACACCCTTTGCGGGCCGATCCGCCTCAGCGCCCCGCAAGACTTCGGCCGCCAATACATCGAGCCGATCCTTGCGCAGTTCATGCAGGAGCACCCGCAGGTCAGCATCGACCTGAACCTCAGCGATGGCTATGTCGACCCCGTCGGCCAGGGGATCGACTTCGCCGTGCGCTTCGGCGCGCTGGCCGACAGCACCCTGCATGCCCGTCTGATTGGCGAAAACCGCCGAGTGGTGTGTGCATCACCGCTGTACCTGGCGCGCCACGGCACCCCGCAACACCCCGAGGACCTGGCCGCGCACGAGTGCCTGGTGATGCGCTTCGGCGTCAATATTTCGCGGGAGTGGGCGTTCATGCAGCACGGGCAGACCCACCGGATCATGGTGCGTGGCCGCCGCGTGGCGAACGACGGCGCGCTGGTCCGCCAATGGTGCCTGGCCGGCCACGGGATTTGCTTGAAATCGGTGTGGGACGTGCGTGCCGATCTCGACGCCGGCCGCTTGGTCGAGGTGCTCGAGGATTACGACCTGGGCCGCACAGCGCTGAACATCGTCTACCCGCCCACGCGCATTCAGCCCAGACGGGTGAGAATGTTGATAGAACGCATCGTTGCGCAGCTGGCGAGCGACAGTGCCAGTTAGGCGTTGCGGCGTTCCTTGCAGCGCGCGCAACATGCCTTTGTCATCAAGCATATTGATAGCTGCCTAATGAAACCCGCAGACTAGAGGGCTCACTCCGCGCTTATATCATTCCGAATGATAGTTATCTTTGCTTCATTCGATTCGTGACCTAGCAGCTCCCCGCGCATGATCCGCCCATCTCAAATACATTGGCGGATACACCTCATGGAACAGACACTCAAACACTTACGCTTGCCCCTGGCGATTCTGGCCGTGGCGGTGATGAGCGCGTGCGGCAAAACCCCGGAACAAGCGGCCGCCATGCCTCCTGCAAAAATCAGCGTGGCCAAGGTGCTTGAGCAACCGGTCAACGAGTGGGACGAATTCACCGGACGCCTGGAAGCACCGGAAACCGTGCAGATCCGTCCACGGGTGTCCGGCCAGATCGATCAGGTGGCCTTCACCGAAGGCGCCCTCGTGAAGAAAGGCGACCTGCTGTTCCAGATCGACCCACGCCCGTTCCAGGCCGAGGTGCGCCGCCTCGAAGCCCAACTGCAACAGACCAAAGCCGCCGCCACCCGCAGCGATAACGAAGCGCAACGGGGCGAACGCCTGCGCCAGAGCAACGCGATCTCCGCCGAACTGGCCGACTCGCGCACCACCGCCGCCCAGGAAGCCCGCGCCGCTGTCGCCGGCATCCAGGCGCAGTTGGACCTGGCCAAGCTGAACCTGAGCTTCACCCGCGTCATCGCGCCGATCAGCGGCCGTGTCAGCCGTGCCGAGATCACCGCTGGCAACCTGGTCACCGCCGACGTCACCGCGCTGACCAGCGTGGTCTCCACCGACAAGGTCTACGCCTACTTCGACGCCGATGAGCGCGTGTACCTCAAGTACACCGAACTCGCCCGCCAGGGTCGCCGTGGCGCGACCACCCCGGTGTACCTGGGCCTGTCGAATGAAACCGGCAACCCGCACCTGGGCCAGATGAACTTCGTCGACAACCAGGTCAACCCGGCCACCGGCACCATCCGTGGCCGCGCGGTATTCGACAACAGCAAAGGCGAATACACCCCTGGCTTGTACGCCCGCCTGAAACTGGTCGGCAGCGGCACTTACTCCGCCGTGCTGATCAACGATGAAGCGGTCGGCACCGACCTGGGCAAGAAGTTCGTGCTGGTGATGGAAGGCGACAAGCCAGCCTACCGCTCGGTGGAACTGGGGCCGAAGATCGAAGGTTTGCGCATCGTGCGCAGCGGCCTGAACAAGGACGACACCATTATCGTCAAGGGCCTGCAGCGTGTGCGCCCGGGCGCGCCGGTCGCCCCGGAAACCATCCCGATGGCCAGCAAGGAAACCCTCGCCGCCTTGGCCCAACAACGACAAGCGCTTGAAGCCAGCAACCTGGAGCAAGTGGCGCCGGAAAAAACCGCGCCCAAGCTCGCAGCCGTCGCGACTCCACGCGGTTAAGGGATACGACTCAAGATGAATTTTTCCAAGTTCTTCATTTCGCGGCCGATCTTCGCAGCGGTGCTCTCGCTGTTGATCCTGATCGCTGGCGCGATCTCGCTGTTCCAACTGCCGATCAGCGAATACCCGGAAGTGGTGCCGCCGACCGTGGTGGTGCGTGCCAACTTCCCTGGCGCCAACCCCAAAGTCATCGGCGAAACCGTCGCCGCGCCGCTGGAACAGGCGATCACCGGCGTCGAGAACATGCTGTACATGTCCTCGCAGTCGACCGCCGACGGCAAACTGACCCTGACCATCACCTTCGCCCTGGGCACCGACCTGGACAACGCGCAGGTGCAGGTGCAAAACCGTGTGACGCGCACGCAACCCAAGCTGCCCGAGGAAGTGACGCGCATCGGTATCACCGTGGACAAGGCCTCCCCCGACCTGACCATGGTGGTGCATTTGACCTCCCCGGATCAGCGTTACGACATGCTTTACCTGTCCAACTACGCCTTGCTCAACATCAAGGACGAGTTGGCGCGCCTGGGCGGCGTGGGTGATGTGCAGCTGTTCGGCATGGGCGACTATTCCCTGCGCGTCTGGCTGGACCCGAACAAGACCGCTTCGCGCAACCTGACCGCCACCGATGTGGTGACCGCGATTCGCGAGCAGAACCGTCAAGTGGCCGCCGGTGCGCTGGGTGCGCCGCCTGCACCGAATGCCACCAGCTTCCAGTTGTCGGTGAACACCCAGGGCCGCCTGGTCACGGAAGAAGAGTTCGAGAACATCATCATTCGCTCCGGCGATAACGGTGAAATCACGCGCCTCAAAGACATCGCGCGGGTCGAGCTGGGTTCGAGCCAATACGCCCTGCGTTCGTTGCTCAACAACCAGCCGGCCGTGGCGATCCCGATCTTCCAGCGCCCAGGCTCGAACGCGATCCAGATCTCCAACGAAGTGCGCGACAAGATGGCGGAGCTGAAGAAGAGCTTCCCCGAAGGCATGGACTTCAGCATCGTCTACGACCCGACCATCTTCGTGCGCGGCTCCATCGAGGCGGTGGTGCATACCCTGTTCGAAGCGCTGATCCTCGTGGTGCTGGTGGTGATCCTGTTCCTGCAGACCTGGCGCGCCTCGATCATTCCGTTGGTGGCGGTGCCGGTCTCGCTGATCGGTACGTTTGCGGTGATGCACCTGTTCGGCTTCTCGCTCAACGCACTGTCCTTGTTCGGCCTGGTACTCGCCATCGGCATCGTGGTGGATGACGCCATCGTGGTGGTGGAGAACGTCGAGCGCAACATCGAGCTGGGCCTGGAACCGTTCCAGGCGACTGAAAAGGCCATGAGCGAAGTGACCGGGCCGATCATCGCCACGGCACTGGTGCTGTGCGCCGTGTTCATTCCCGCGGCCTTCATCAGCGGCTTGACCGGGCAGTTCTACAAGCAGTTCGCCTTGACCATTGCGATTTCGACGGTGATCTCGGCCTTCAACTCGCTGACCTTGTCCCCTGCCCTGGCTGCCGTGTTGCTGCGCAGCCATGACGCGCCGAAGGATCGTTTCTCCAAGGTGCTCGACAAGCTGTTGGGGGGCTGGTTGTTCCGGCCGTTCAACCGCTTCTTCGAAAAAGCCAGCCATGGCTACGTCGGCACCGTGCGCCGGGTGATCCGCGGCAGCGGCATCGCGCTGTTCCTGTACGCTGGCCTGATGGTGCTGACGTGGTTCGGGTTTGCCCACACCCCGACCGGTTTCGTACCGGCCCAGGACAAGCAATACCTGGTGGCTTTCGCCCAATTGCCGGACGCCGCGAGCCTGGATCGCACCGAAGACGTGATCAAGCGCATGTCCGACATCGCCCTGAAACAGCCGGGCGTGGAAAGCGCCGTGGCCTTCCCGGGCCTGTCGATCAACGGGTTCACCAACAGCCCGAACAGCGGCATCGTGTTCGTGACCCTCAAACCGTTCGACGAGCGTAAAGACCCGAGCATGTCCGCCGGTGCGATTGCCGGTGCGCTGAACGGCAAGTACAGCGACATCCAGGAAGCCTACATGGCGATCTTCCCACCGCCGCCGGTACAGGGCCTGGGCACCATCGGCGGGTTCCGCCTGCAGATCGAAGACCGTGGCAACCTGGGTTACGAAGAGCTGTACAAAGAAGTGCAGAACGTCATCACCAAGAGCCGCACCACGCCGGAGCTGTTCGGCCTGTTCACCAGCTACACGGTCAACGTGCCCCAGGTCGATGCCGCCATCGACCGCGAAAAGGCCAAGACCCACGGCGTGGCGATCAGCGACATCTTCGACACCCTGCAGATCTACCTGGGTTCGTTGTATGCCAACGACTTCAACCGCTTCGGCCGCACCTACCAGGTCAACGTGCAGGCTGAACAGCAGTTCCGCCTGGATGAAGACCAGATCGGCCAGCTGAAAGTGCGTAACAACAAAGGCGAGATGATCCCGCTGGCGACCTTCATCAAGGTCAGCGACACCTCCGGCCCGGACCGCGTAATGCACTACAACGGCTTCATCACCGCGGAAATCAACGGCAACGCTGCACCGGGCTACAGCTCCGGCCAGGCCCAGGCCGCGATTGAAAAACTGCTGAAGGATGAACTGCCCAACGGCATGACCTACGAGTGGACCGACCTGACGTATCAGCAAATCCTCTCGGGCAACACCGCGCTGTTCGTGTTCCCGCTCTGTGTGCTGCTGGCGTTCCTGGTACTGGCCGCCCAATACGAAAGCTGGAGCCTGCCACTGGCGGTGATCCTGATCGTACCGATGACGCTGCTGTCGGCCATCACCGGGGTGATCATCTCGGGCGGCGACAACAACATCTTCACCCAGATCGGCCTGATCGTGCTGGTGGGCCTGGCCTGTAAGAACGCGATTCTGATCGTCGAGTTCGCCAAGGATAAACAGCAGGAAGGCCTCGACCCGCTCGCCGCGGTGCTGGAAGCCTGCCGTCTGCGGCTGCGGCCGATCCTGATGACCTCGTTCGCCTTCATCATGGGTGTGGTGCCCCTGGTGCTGTCCAGCGGTGCCGGTGCCGAGATGCGGCATGCCATGGGCGTGGCGGTGTTCTCCGGGATGATCGGCGTGACCTTCTTCGGGCTGTTGCTGACACCAGTGTTCTACGTACTGATCCGTCGCTATGTGGAGCGCCAGGACGCGCGCAAAGCGGCCAAGGCCTTGAAGCTGGAGACACAGCAATGAGTGTGAAAGTCTTTCTGCCGAGCTTGCTGGTCCTGGCGCTGAGCGCCTGTGCCGTGGGCCCGGACTACACAACCCAGACCCCGGAGGCGGCCAATATCACGGCTGCCGCCGATGCCAAAAAATACGACCACGGGAAATTCGAAGGCATCTGGTGGCAGCAATTCGACGACCCGACTCTGAACCAGTTGGTGACTCAGTCGCTGAGCGGTAACCGCGACCTGCGTGTGGCGTTTGCCCGCCTGCGGGCCGCACGGGCGATCCGCGATGACGCCAGCAACGACGCGATGCCGACCATCACCAGCCGCGCCAGCAGTGACCTGGCCAAGGGGCAAATCCCTGGCCAGACCACCAAGCGCGTCAACAGCGAGCGTTATGACCTGGGCCTGGACATGGCCTGGGAGCTGGACCTGTTCGGCCGCATCCAGCGCAACCTGGAAGCCACCGACGCCGACCAGCAAGCGGCCGAAGCCGACCTGTACCAGCTGCAAGTCACGCTGATTGCCGAACTGGTGGACGCCTACGGTCAACTGCGCGGCGCGCAACTGCGTGAACGCATCGCCCTGGACAACCTGAAGAACCAACAGGAGTCGCGCACCATCACCGTCAGCCTGCGCGATGCCGGTGTGGGCGACCAACTCGACGTGGAACGTGCCGACGCGCGCCTCGCGGCGGTGGAAGCCAGCGTGCCGCAACTGCAGGCCGAACAAGTGCGCGAGCGCAACCGCATCGCCACCCTCCTCGGCCAGCGCCCCGACAAGCTGAGCGTGGACCTGAGCCCGAAAGACTTGCCGGCGATTGCCAAGGCGCTGCCGATCGGCGATCCAGGGCAACTGCTGCAACGGCGCCCGGACATTCTGAGTGCCGAACGCAAACTGGCATCCGCCACCGCGCGCATCGGCGTGGCCAAGGCCGACCTGTTCCCACGGGTCAGCCTCAGCGGCTTCCTCGGCTTCACCGCCGGGCGCGGTTCGCAGATCGGTTCATCCGCGGCGAATGCCTGGGCCCTCGGCCCGAGCATCACCTGGGCCGCGTTTGACCTGGGCAGCGTGCGTGCGCGCCTGCGCGGCGCCGATGCCGAGGCCGATGGCGCCCTGGCCAACTACGAGCAGCAAGTGTTGCTGGCGTTGGAAGAATCCGAGAACGCCTTCAGCGACTACGGCAAGCGTCAGCAACGCCTGGTCTCGCTGATCCGCCAAAGCGAATCCAGCCGCGCCGCCGCCGACCTCGCCGCGATCCGCTACCGCGAAGGCACCGTGGACTTCCTCGTGCTGCTCGACGCACAACGCGAACGCCTCGCTGCCGAAGACTCCCAGGCCCAGGCCGAGGTTGATCTGTATCGCGGGATTGTTGCGATCTACAAGGCGCTGGGTGGCGGTTGGCAGCCGGATACGGTGGTCGCTACGGCCAAGTGATGTAAAGAGCTCCTTTGGTTGGTCGCATCCAGCCAATTTTTAGCCCCGTGGTCTGTTTGGTCATGGGGCTTTTTTTGTTTGGAGCGTCCTAAAATATTGAAAGTTATTTCTGTAAGTCAAACAAGAAGTCCTTCGTAAGTACTTTCCTAATACCGCACTGCACCTGGCGGCCAGGCTTGCATGTTTTTTATCGAAGCAGTCATGTCTCCTATTACGGACGCACTGACACATAGAATCACAACGTGTTCATTTGCGTAATACCGGCAACATGGTCTTTACTCTAGGAGTCGCTGATCAGTTCAGAAACTACGCGAGTCCTCACCGACAAATCAGGTTCTCCGGCGTGGTTCTGGAGCGAGACATAAAAACAATCAGTGACTGATCAATCTAAAACCGCTACAACATTACCAATCACCCAATGAGAATATAAAATGAAAAATGAAGAGATGATTGAACACATTTTAGAATCAGACAACACTTTCGCCGCCACTAATGAAAGTGAAGATATCTCTTTCTTTATGGACGTAGCAGATGATGAGTTGATGCTTCAGGCTATTTTTAGCCGCTGTTAATAGTACGCTAGGGCTATGACAAAAAAGGTCATTCATTAGAGTGACCTTTCTAAAAAACCAAAAAAACCCATAAGTAAGGAGTGCTCTCTTGTCAAATAAAAATATAACTCCTCTTGAGAGTATTGATTCTAGCGATGCAATAGCTTTCCAAAAAAACTATCTCATGAATGAAAAGCCAGTCATTCTAAAAGGAATGGGCAAGGATTGGCCTGCAATTAAGCGTTGGTCTGCGGGCTTTTTCAAAAACACCTACGGGCATGTTAAAGTGCCTGTCTGTTACTACAAGACAAAACAGCAAGAGCGCTATAAAAACCAAGTTAAAATACCTCTAAGAGAATATATATATCTAGCAGAAAATAATAATTATTCTGACAGTAACGCCGAACTACCATATTTGGGAGGATGGATCTATCACAAAGAGTTCCCTGAGCTTCTAGACGATATAGATATGACGCTACCTTGTTTCCCTGATAACTGGCTATACAAACTACCACCTTCGATCTCAATACCACCAACAAACTTACTTATCGGATATCAACATGTATCAAGCCCACTCCATACAGACTCTTTTTTCGTTAACTCTGTATTAACCATGATTGTGGGTGAAAAAAAAGCCCGCATGGTGTCACCATCCCACACATTTGCAGTTTCGAATGGACAAGATTTATTTAATTCTGAAATTGCTAATCAAGTGCTCAAGCAAGGTGCAGATATTTTTGAAGGTACGATATCTGCAGGTGATGCATTTTATATCCCCCCTGGGTGGTGGCATAACGTAATCAACTGTGGGTTTACTATCGCTGTTCAAAATTTACATGTGGACACTTATAGATTTCCACTTTTTGAACAGCAAATGCGTGGATTCGTTTTACCTATATTAAGTAAAATCGAAGATTTAGGAAGGGATGCCAGAGAAGAGTTATTTAACGCAGAAAAAACACTACCCCCTCCTTTATCTCATCAGATTGGTGGATTTATTGAGCATGAAAAAAACTATATTATGTTTCTTAGAAAATCAGCAAAAAAGTCCGAAGACTTTCTAAACAATTATCACCAGTAGAACTCTAGCAACTAAAGAGCAACGCATTCACCGACTCTAAATTAATAGAGCATTAATCAGATACTTTTTTGCACGTTTTTCTTGCAACAAATATCAAAAAACACCAATATCAAATAACTCAACCCTCAAAAATATGACAATTAAATACTCCTGGCAAACTGGCGCCCAGGAAGTAAGGAGGTTTTGTGGTGGAGAATAACAAATTAATTAGAATTGCCGTGGATGCACCTCCTGGATCATTAAAATCTCCTCGCAACTATGGAGCTCTACAATTAGCGAGTTTGGGAGCGTTACCTCCACGAGCACCATTGTCTGCACCACTTCCGAACGTGAGCATAGAAGGCGGCTGTGATATAAATATTAAAGATGAGGGGCATACATACACTCTTTCTCCCAGACCCAATAATATCTACAAACTAGACAATATTTCAGGAAAAGATTACTTGAACGGACTTAATTATCTGGCGAGTCATGATGTTATTGTCCGCAATCTAATCATGAGTAAAGCAAAGTTAGGATTAACACAAGATGGCAGTGCCACTATCAGATTTCAGGAAAAAGTTCCAGCTTTTGAAGGATTGCTATCATCCCCCGCCTGGATACCGTTCCATAATGATAAATGGCCGGGGGCACGACAGATCTGTGAAATTGCCCCTAACCGGTGGGAGGCTTTTTGCCCCTACAATAGAATTCCCTCTATTCTTATAGAAGTTGTTCGTAACCCTGAAGAAAATATCACTCTTTACGAAAAAGGAATTATTGATCAAACTGCAGACACCGCCACCCCATTTAACTCAACCCCATCAGTAAATGGACAGCGTATCATTAAGAAAACATCTCTTAGAGGTATTCTTGTTTTTTCAGGCGAGCTTGTTGGAGATGACAAAAAATCACTTCGTATAGAAATTAAAAATATTTTAAAAAAAACAAACTGCGGAGAACACGTAGGTTGGGCGAGGGCATCGACACCATCTGATGATCCAGTGCCGCTAAAAGATTTAATAACTCTAGATTGGTCTCCTATAGCATCGAGAAATGGTCTTATTTTAGCATTTCCCGATTATTATCCTAACGCTACAGTAGCTTGGTCTATCGCGACGACACTTCATAAAAATGGTATACCTTGCACTCCCGTTTCTGACAGCTATTCAAACCCTAAAGTTAAAGCTGCCATGCGGCTAATGATCGTTTCTGGCCCAACCGATGATGCTTGGGGTAGATATGCTTCATTAATATTATGCCCCGCCTGGCGAAGTGAATCAAAAATCCAAAACCTATATATAACCACATTAAAATCTTCTATATTTAGCAGTACGCATAGACAATTGCTTGATGAGTTATTAGACGATTTATGTCCAAGCGTAATAATTGGTGCTATTCCAAGTATTTGTTTGAGCAATGTTAATTTTGAAAATTAATATGACTACTAAGGCTAACAAACCAATGCGAGCCATGCTATGAATATAATACACACCAAAGTAGATCTATATATTCCTCCGCCAAATAATTCGAGCAAAGTTTGCCAAGATATAATTAAAACTTTTGGCCTGTCTGAGGAAGGATGGATGGAGTCGCTATCAAATTTAGACATTCCTGCAGACGGGATTATTCTAATAACAGGGGCAAGCGGAGTAGGTAAAAGCTTGTTATTAACAAGTATTTCCCGGCATTATTCAACCACAAAAAAAATACCAAATCATATTGATAAAGAGAAATCTATTGCGGAAATTATTTCTTATGAAGATGCAGGGAAAGTCATCCGTTATCTTTCAAAATTTGGGTTGGGAGAACCGCGTATCCTGATTGGTCCTTTTTCTCACCTATCTGATGGACAAAAAGAACGTTTCCTTATTGCTTCAGCTTTGCTCCAAGGAATAGGGCCACTTATCCTTGACGAGTTCACTACACGATTGGACAGGCGTACAGCCCAGATTGTCGCTATAAATTTAGGGAAAATTCTTCGTTCCAATAAACAAAGTGCTTTTATTGCAAGTTGCCACGATGACATCGTCGATTTTTTAAAACCTGATATTCACATTGAGCTTCGCTCAAATGGGAAACACCGTGTTCTTAATAAAAAAATAAAAAACACAAACATATTAAAAAGCTTAGAAATAGAAATTAAAAAAGGCACTATAGACGACTATAAAAAACTTTCTCGCTATCATTATGAAAATGACAACCCGAATGATATTGATATGCTAGCACCTCTAGTTGATCATGTTGTAACTGCTCACTCTAAAGGAGAGCTGATTGGTGTTAATTTGTGTATCCGTCCATGGCCAAAAAAATTTGAGATGTTCTCTGAGTTCTCAGAAATCAATAAGCACATATTACAATCATTTCGGGTTATTGTACATCCACAGTATCGTGGAATTGGACTAACTAAGGAGCTAGACATAATCCCCAACTCAAATACAAAAATACTACTATCTTGGTCTGCATTTTCTTCATATTACTCTTTCCCTATTCTTGCAAGCTATCAGCGATTAAATAGCCCATTTGAAACAATGAGTCACGCAGAGAACTTGCTTCAAGCATATGTTGAACCACGACAAAAAAACAAAGGAAAATCGCTTCACCTCATTAGAGAGTGCAGTCAACTCTGGCAAGAACTCACAAATAAAGAAAAAGAAATATTAAAGACGCTAATTGTAAACGCAGCAAGTGAGAAAAGTTTGCGTCTAGCTCTATTTCAAAGAAAAATATCCGGCTTGGACACCTCCGTTGAATCCATAAATTTCATTAAGTCTATTTTTCTAAAACTTTACTCAAAGTCCAGCAGTACTGTTTTACCAATGCTGTTGGCTGAAACAGTTTATAGACCGATGGCTATGTTTGTTAAAAATACAAGTGATACGAATATAACAGAGGACTCCTCTCTTGCTTAAAAAAGAAAGCCCATGGGTATTACGTGGTGATGTTGTCGTTCTGAGTGATGGCGATCAACTTAAGTTGATCGCAGAGAATGGCATAAAAAGTATCAAGCCCCATAATTCTGATATTGCCAAGCTACTTCATCTACTTAGTACAACAGGAGTAGTGCAGGAACTCGATAATGAGTCAGAGGGAAGCCTTATTAGAAAACTAAAAGATGCTAATCTCATTCATGCTGCCCCTCCTTGTGGGATGACTCCGTTACAGACTATACAATGGTCGTGGAATGAAGCTGTTGCACCAAACCAAAAAATAAGTCAGCAGCTAAAAAACTCATTAATCGTAGTTGTTGGATGTGGTGGTACCGGATCTTTAGTTGCACAAAGCCTTGCAGGCTCAGGTATTGGTTCTTTTGTTTTGATTGATTTCGATAAAGTAAGCATAAACAATCTTAATCGTCAATTTGTTTTTGGCGTACAAGATATAGGCCAATATAAGGCAGATATACTTGCTCAGCGACTAATGCTGAATCAAAAAGTAGTAGAAGCTAAATCTATCATATCTGAGATAACCTCTAGTAGACAGTTAGCAAAATTAGCTAAAGGAGCGGACTTAATAATCTGTTGTGCTGATGAACCTAAAGGAGCCATTCAGAGTTACGTTGCTAACGCAGCAGTACAAGCAGGCACGTCAGCGCTGTTCGGCGCCGTTGGTATTAACAACGGTATAATTGGGCCGCTTCTCAAAAATAGATCTTCATTTCAGGCCTACCTACGCTGGATTAGAGAGGTACAGAGCGTTTGTAAAAAAATAATTGTTCCTGCACGGTTCCCATCCAACGGAATAACAAATTCGATTATTGCTAACCTTATGGCTTGGGAAGCTTTTCAGCATTTGGCAAAAATTGGCCCCTCGAAAGTAGATGCATGCATCTTAACCTTAAATTTCAAATCTTTTGAACTTACACAAAAACAGGTATTTAAATAAAAATGAGCGCACTAAAATTTCTAAAAAACAAGAACGACAATCTATATTACTCCTTATCAATATTTATGAATCTGGATGTTCAGAGAAGTCTATTTGTACTTTACTTGCTGCAACTGGGTATCACCCAAGGAGAGATAGGTGTTCTTCAATCTTTTTTATTCTTTTCTTCCGTAGCGTTAGAAATTCCATCTGGTTTACTCGCAGATCGATATGGTCGTAAATTTTCTCTTATAATCGGTTTTTTAGGGCTATTTGTGAGTGGTGTAGGTTTTTTGCTATTTTCCTCCTGAATTCATAGAATAAGTGCAACGTTTGAAACGATAGGCAGAGAGTCAGCCACCGGTAGAATCCAGGCTCTCACACCGAAGGATTCAAGCGCAGATGACTACGCATTACCGGCAGCTGACTCAGGGCCAACGTTACCAGATTGAGGCCGGTCTGAGCGCCGGAAAAAGCCAGGCAAGCATCGCGAAACAGGTTGGCGTACATCCCTCGACGATCAGTCGTGAGGTTCGCCGCAACAGCTCCCAGAAGACCTACAAAGCGGTTGCTGCGACCCATGAAAGTGATGCCCGTCGAGCGCAGGCGCGCAAGCACTGCAAGCCATTAACGTGGTTCAGCCATTATCTGCCGCTCTGGCTAAAACACGGTATGAGCCCGGAGCAGATTGCTCAGCGCCTGAAGCAAGAGCAGCCGGAGCGCGCGGTCAGTCACGAGTGGATTTATCGGTTTATCGCCACCGACAAACACGCAGGTGGCGAGTTATACAAGTATTTGCGGCACCGCAGGAAGCTGTACCGAAAACGCTACGGAAGCCACGACCGGCGCGGACAGTTGCGTAATCGCGTATCGATAACCGAGCGCCCTGCTGAGGTCGAAGCCCGCGAGCGTCTAGGTGATTGGGAGGGTGACACGGTGCATGGCGTAGGCGGCAATCTGGTCACGCTGGTTGATCGTAAAAGCGGCTACCTGAGCGCCTATCCGGTCAAGCGCAGGACGCGCCGGCAGGTAACGCGGGCGATCAATCTGTTGCTCAAGGGGCATGCTGTTCACACGCTGACGCTGGATAACGGGAAGGAGTTTGCCGGGCATGAACGCATTGCGCATCGGAGCCAGTGCCAAGTCTTTTTTGCAGAACCCTATTCATCCTGGCAGCGAGGCACTAATGAAAATACCAACGGCCTGCTCCGGCAGTATTTTCCCAAGGGCGGCGACTTCAGCAAGCTGACCGTCGAGGCGGTCAGTCGCGTGGTAACGAAGATCAATTTACGCCCGCGAAAACGCCTGGGCTGGAAGACGCCGTACGAAGTTTATGCAGGGGTGAGCGTTGCACTTATGTGTTGAATTCAGGCCTCTTTTATTCCTTTCGCAATTATATTTTGCCTATTCGGCGCTAGTATTGCTATGGGCTCCGGTTCAGACAGGGCATTATTGTATGATAACTTACTAGCTGAACATCGAACGGAAGAGTACCCTAAAATATTATCACGCGCCCGTGCTATTGGTGCGGTTTCATTAGGTTTATCTATGCTTCTTGGTGGCGTATTACAAAATACTTGGTCTTGGAACACTGTTTATATTTTTTTTGCAATATCAAAACTCATTGGAGCTCTTGCTGTAACATTCATTCCCGAAATAAAGCTCCCATCTATTTCACTGAACTCTAATAAAGCAAGTAGTATGCACAATAAAAAAACAGAGCGCGTCTCTACTTCTCTAATTAATTTCTTCCGTTCTAAAAAAGGCGCTTACCTTATACCTTTATTTATTGGATATGCTTTATTCGAGCTTTCAACGATCCCTTTATTTATATATGGCCAGCCATTTTTTTCCATGCAGGGTTTAGATATACCTATAATTGCTGGCATTTATGCTGCAGTTGAAGCTATGTCAGCAGCAATGTTCATAGCAGCTGGTTTTATTTGTTCCAGATTCTCTCTCGGCATAATTTCTTTTACTACTACTATCATTGTTACTTTTCTTCTTTTCATTTTATCATTGAATATCGGGTTAATTGCTTCAATTGCAAGCTTCCTTTTGATTATGTCGCTCCCCGCTATATATGAGACATCATATGAAACATACATTCATGACAATATTGAGTCACACATCCGAGCATCTTGCCTCTCTGTTGCAAATCTAGTTAATTCAGTTATTATCGGTATTTCTTATACCATCTTCGGTGGGTTATTAGGTATATATGGTTTCTCGCTGACTTTGATTATAGTTGCAGCCTCCTGTTTTGTTGGTTTATTTGGTGTAAGCACAACGTTGCTGTTAGGTGAAAAAAAACCATTAAAAAACAAGAAGCCCGTATATGACAGCAATAATGTACCAGCCCGTTTGAACGAACACCGCCATGCCAGTCAGTCTGGTCGAGCATTAACAACCCACCATTGTCAAACAAACAAATGCACGCCTATTTATCGATTATCCATTGGCAATTATCCTCATCAGGTATCAACGAATCGGCAAAAATCCAGGGCTGGCAGTCATTATCGTCGTACACACAATGACGCCTGGGCTGGGTCCTTTTTGTTTGAATTGCGAGGTATTCGATGCTTTACGAACTCACGACACTCAGCTGTCCACCGCTCACCGAAGGCGCTGTCGCGAAGGCTGCGTGCAAGTGGATGGCGCAAGGGCCTGGCCAATTACTCGGTGTCTGGCGCTCCGAGATTGGCGATCTGTTCCAAGTCAAACTCCTGCGCGGGTTTGAAACCGCGCAGGCACTTGAAGACGAACGTCGCCGAGTGTTGATGGCCAAAGAGCCCTTCGGGGTCACCGACCCTTCCATCCGAGTGAACACCGAAAGCTATAGGCGCTTCGCGTTCCTGTCGGATATTTCCCCGGCGTCGTTTGGGAATTTCTATGAATTCAGGACCTACTTCCTGAAGCCGGGAGGTCTCACACCTACGCTAGCCAGTTGGCAGAATGCTCTTGCGCCGATCAATGAATATACCTCTCATCTGGTGCTGAACATGTACGCACTTGATGGGCCGCCGCGGATCACCCATATCTGGGGGTTTTCCAGTCTGGAAGAGCGCGGGCGGCTAAGAGCGCGTTATTACGCTGAAGCTCTTTGGCCGCCGAAAGATGCACCTGCGCAAATTGCCACAGCGAAAACCATGATCTGCCTACCAGAGCCTTACTCCCCCCTGCGCTGAACCGCTGCAATAGAGCGAAAGAAGGGCTACAGGCCGACTTCAACATCGTCCAGGCTGAACGTATTGGTGTGGTCGTCGTATGAGAAAAATTCAGCGTATCGCCCCTAAGTGATCACGCTCTCCAATGTTTTCTCCACAAACGCCTCAGTGAGTGAGTCTTCCAGTTCTTGAGGATCGCCGAGCTGTCGTAGGTTCACGGCCGAATGTGCGGACAGGGTTGAATCGTGGAAAACCCCTACGCAGCCAACTCCAACATCTGTCAGACACTTTTCGGTGAGGACGCTTCCTGGTTGTCATCATTGAGAATCAGGCTCCGGTAGTGCCCCGGATTCGACCCTGCCCATTTACGAAACGCCTTGTAGAACGAACTGGCATCGGCAAATCCCAATCGCGTGGCAATTTCGGCAAAGCTGATCTGCGGTTCGGCCAGCCAGACAATCGCCAACTCTTTGCGCACGCTGTCCTTGAGCCCCTGATACGTTTGCCCCTCTTCCGCCAGGCGGCGGCGCAGGGTCGAGGCGGAGATGCACAGGTTGGCAGCCAGGCCGTCGGTTTCCGGCCAGGTCTCGGGCGGCATCTGGCGCAGGTCGTGCTTGATGCGCGTGGCCAGGCTGTCGGGGTCGCGGTATTTGACCAGGATATTGGCCGGTGCGTGGCCAAGGAAACGCTTGAGTTCTTCGGCGCTGCGCTTGATCGGTAGGTCGAGGCAATCGGCGGAGAAGATCATGCGCGTGCGCGGCCGGTCGAAACGCAGGTTGTCGGAGAACATCACCCGGTAATCGTCACAAAAATCCGGTTGTGGGCAGCGCAGTTCAATGGCCAGGATCGGTATACGCCGCCCCGCGAGCCAACAGGCGACGCCGTGGACGATCATCCAATAAGTGAAATAGCTGAACGCCCGGCGCGGCTCGGGCTCGGTTTCGAGCAGCACGATTTCCGCCAGGCTTTGCTGGCGCACCAGTTGGGCAGGCAAATGCTCGAACATCAATGACAGGAACGCCAAGCCGGTTTCCAGACCGGCCGCCACCGTCGGTTGAGCCATGGCCACGCGGCACAGAAACGCCAGGCTGCCGGACTTGAGCGGGCGCGGGTCCATGCCAAAAAACTCATCGTCCAGGCGCCGCGCCAGCAGGCGCCACAACCGAGCGTAGGTCGTGGCCGAGACACGTGCACCAGGCTGCAACAGCAGCTCGGGAGCAATGCCCGCCTTGCTCAAGGCCTCAACGCTCGCTGCCTCCGACGCGCAGCTCTGCAACAGGGCTTCGCGCACAAGATGGATGGAGATGGTGTCTTTTTCCGACATGGGTGTGGGGCAATCCAACGGCACAAAAGGTGGGGTGCATCATAAGGGCGCTTGAGCTTTGCCACCACCGTTCAGCCGCCGTTCAGTAAAGGTCAATGTTTCTTGTTTGGCAATGAGTATCATTATGTTACAACTTAGCTTCCTATCCAGTTTCCCTGCGGTGTCGAATGCTTGTTCCCTTTCTCATCATGTTGCGCGAAGGCATTGAAGCCGCATTGATCGTTGGCATCATCGCCAGTTACCTGCAACAGACCGGCCGTGGCCAGTGGATGCCCGCCGTGTGGGTCGGTGTCTTCCTCGCCGCGGCCCTGGCCTTGCTGGTCGGTGGCGGCCTGGAACTGATGAGTGCCGAATTTCCGCAAAAGCAGCAGGAATTGTTCGAAGGCGTGGTCGGCCTGGTCGCCGTGGGCATTCTCAGTTCCATGGTGTTCTGGATGCGCAAGGTTGCACGCTCGATCAAACATTCGCTGCACCAATCCCTCGACCATGCCCTGGCCGGCTCGCGCCACCAAGTCACCGCACTGATCCTGATGGTGTTTTTCGCCGTGGCCCGTGAAGGCCTGGAAACCGTGTTTTTCCTGTTGGCGGTGTTCCAGCAGAGTGAAGGCCCCGGCGCACCGCTGGGTGCCCTGCTCGGCCTGGTGCTGGCGATCATCGTCGGGTTCCTGATTTACAGCGGCAGCATGCGCCTGAACCTCGGCGCGTTTTTCCGCTGGACTGGCCTGTTCATCCTGGTGGTGGCCGCCGGCATCCTCGCCAACTCCGTGCAGGCCCTGCATGAAGCCGGCGTGTGGAACCACCTGCAAAGCGTGCTGTTCGATGTCAGCGCCACGTTGCCGATGGATGGCCCGGTGGGCTCGGTACTCGCCGGGATGTTCGGCTATCAGGATGCGCCGACCGTCAGCACGCTGGGGGCCTACCTGATCTACCTGGTGGTGGCCCTGGCGATGTTCTTCCTGCCCGCGGCACCCGCCAAGCCGGTCGCCGCGCCCTCTTCCGTTTCTCACCCGTAAGGACCGTCCCTTGTCCAACCCAACTCCTCAACCGGCCTCGCCGCCACGCGCCTTGCGCTGGGCGGTGGCCGGCTCGGCGGTCGTGATGATCGCCGCCGGCGGCCTGTTCTACTATGCCTCGCAGCTGGCAGCGACCAAGCGTCAGACCCACCAAGATGAAACCGTCGTGACCATTCACGGCCACGCCTGCGAACCCAACGCACTGACCGTTGCGGCCGGGCGCGCGAGTTTTCGCATCATCAACCGCTCCGACCGCGCGGTGGAATGGGAGATCCTCGACGGCGTGCTGGTGGTCGAAGAACGCGAAAACATCGCGCCGGGCCTGAGCCAGGTGATCAATGCCAATCTGTTGCCCGGCGACTATGCAATTACCTGCGGCCTGTTAAGCAACCCGCGCGGCACCTTGCACGTAACGCCGACGGCGGCATCCGACGCCCAAGCCAAGGCCAAGCCGTCGATGGTGGCGTTTATCGGACCGTTGTCGGAATTCCGTGTGTACCTGAGCAGCCAGGCCAGCGCTCTGATCAAGGCCACGACCGCCTTGCAACAAGCGATCGACGCCGGTGACCTGGCCCAGGCTCAGGCGCTGTATGTGCCGGCCCGCGAGGCTTATCAGCGTCTCGCCGCGGCGTCGCAACGCCTGGCGCAACTGGACAACGCGATCAACGCCCGCGCCGATTATTTCGAAAAACGCGAGCAGGACCCAGCCTTCAGCGGCTTCCACCGCCTCGAATACGGCCTGTTCCAGCAACGCAGCCTCGATGGCCTGGCCCCGCTGGCGCAGCGCCTGGTGAGCGACGTCGGCACCCTCAAGCAACAGTTGCTGGCGCAGTCGCTGCCACCGGAACAACTGGTGAGCATCGTGGTGCGCAACCTCAATAGCCTGGCCGACGTGCGCGCCGTCAGTGGCGAAGAGGAGCGCTACAGCCATATCGACCTGAACGGTTTCGCCGCCAACCTGGATGCCGCGCGCAAGGTGGTGGACCTGATGCGTCCGCTGCTGAGCAAGTCCGCCGCCGACCTGTTGCCGAACATCGACACGGCCCTCGCCGCGTTCGAGACGGCGCTCGATGGTTTGAAAGTCGACGGCCAATTCAGCCGCTACGACCGTGTTACCGCCGATCAGCGCAAGCAGATCGCCGACAAGGCCAAGGTACTGGCCGCCGCACTCGATGGAATCGACCCCGCCCTTGGCCTCTCCGGCCTACAGTGAAGACGACCGCATACATGAGTGATTTACCACCGTTAGACCTTCAACGCCGTCGCGTCCTGCTGGGCATGGCCGCCACCGGTGCCGCGCTTGCCGGCAGCACCTTGAGCTGCCCGGCCATGGCTGCTGCCGCCGAGCAAGTGACCACCGCTCCGCGCAGCGACAAGACCCAGGACCATCACGATTTTTTCGGCAAGCACCAAAGCGGCATCGTCACCCCGCGCCCGGCCTGCGGCATGCTGGTGGCCTTCGATGTCCTGGCTGCTGATCGCGACGACTTGGAGCGGCTGTTCCGCACCCTCAATGAGCGCATCAGCTTCCTGATGACCGGCGGCAGCGTGCCGCAGGTCGACCCGAAACTGCCGCCCACCGATTCGGGCATCCTCGGCCCGGTGGTTACGCCGGATAACCTGACCATCACCGTATCGGTCGGCGAATCGCTGTTCGATGAGCGTTTCGGCCTCAGCGCAGCCAAACCCAAGCGCCTGATCCGCATGGTCGGTTTCCCCAACGATGCGTTGGAAGCGGCGCAGTGCCACGGCGACCTGAGCCTGCAATTTTGCTCCAACACCCCGGACACCAATATCCACGCCCTGCGCGACATCGTGAAAAACCTGCCCGACCTGCTGCTGGTGCGCTGGAAGCAGGAAGGCAGCGTGCCGCCACAGGCGCCCGCCCGCCCCGGCGAGCCTGCGCAGAGTGCGCGCAACTTCCTGGGCTTTCGTGACGGTTCGGCCAACCCGAATTCCAACGATGCCAAGACCATGGACCAAGTGGTCTGGGTGCAGCCCGGCAGTGACGAACCGGCCTGGGCGGCCAATGGCAGCTACCAGGCGGTGCGGATCATTCGCAATTTTGTCGAGCGTTGGGACCGCACGCCGCTGCAGGAACAGGAAAGCATCATCGGCCGCATCAAGCCCACCGGCGCGCCCATGGGTGGCCAGCACGAAGCCCAAGTGCCCGATTACAGCAAAGACCCGCAAGGCAAGCTGACCAAGCTCGATGCCCATATCCGCCTGGCCAACCCGCGCACCCCGCAGACCCAGGCCAACCTGATCCTGCGCCGGCCGTTCAACTACTCCAACGGCGTCAACAAAAACGGTCAGCTGGACATGGGGCTGCTGTTCATCTGCTACCAGGCCGACCTGGAAAAAGGTTTTATCAGCGTACAAACCCGGCTCAACGGCGAGCCCCTGGAGGAGTACCTCAAGCCAGTCGGCGGCGGGTATTTCTTCACCTTGCCGGGGGCAACGGGACCGAAGGATTTCATCGGGCGCACGCTACTTGCTGCAACGCACGTTCAACCTCCTGCCAACACTTAAAGCGGAAACCGTCCCATGAACAAGTCGACTCTCGCGCTGTCGCTGTTAATCACCCTCTCACCCCTGGCGGCCTTCGCCGCCACGGCGCCGCTGGACCTGGTAGGCCCGGTGTCGGACTACAAGATCTACGTCACCGAACAAATCGCTGAGCTGGCGACCCAGACCCAGGCGTTCACCGACGCGGTGAAAAAAGGCGACCTGGCCACCGCCAAGCAGCTGTATGCGCCGACCCGCGTGCATTATGAGGCCATCGAACCGATTGCCGAGCTGTTCAGCGACCTCGACGCGGCCATCGACTCGCGGGTCGACGACCACGAAAAAGGCGTGAAGGCCGACGACTTCACCGGCTTTCACCGTATCGAGTACAGCCTGTTCGCCGAAAACACCACCCACGGCCTCGACGCCTTGGCCGACGGCCTGAACAACAACGTCAAGGACCTGCAGACGCGCGTGGCCGGCCTGACCTTCCCGCCGGAAAAAGTCGTGGGCGGCGCCGCAGCCCTGCTCGAAGAAGTCGCCGCCACCAAGATCTCCGGCGAGGAAGACCGCTACAGCCACACCGACCTGTATGACTTCCAGGGCAACATCGACGGCGCGAAGAAAATCGTCGACCTGTGCCGCGGCCAGATCGAGAAACAGGACACGGCCTTCCTGGCCAAGGTCGACAAGAACTTCGCCAGCGTGGACACGATCCTGGCCAAGTACAAGACGGCGGACGGCGGTTTCCAGACCTACGACAAGGTCAAGGAAAACGACCGCAAAGCCTTGGTCGGCCCGGTCAATACCCTGGCTGAAGACCTGTCGACCCTGCGCGGCAAACTGGGTTTGAACTGAGCCCTCTAGGCCTCGCTCAACGGTCGGTACCCTTCCAACGGCGTACCGACCGGCAAGCCGCTTTCAGGATTGGCCGCATACCAATGCGCGCCCATTTGCACCGCTCGAACGGGCACGCCTTGATGGTGCCCATTGTGCGTTGCCACCGCGCGATCTATTGCCGCGTGTACGCCGAAGAATGTGCGCAACTTTTCCTGCGCCGCGAGCATGTTCGCGAACGCCGACACGTTGGGCGCGCTGTTCAACGCGCGAGGCAAGGCGAGCACGCCTTTGGCACTGTTGACCAACAGATCGGCAGCGCCATCTACCGGATTCAAAAACGCGCTGACCACGCTCACGCCCTTTTCCAGCACGCGGAATGCCTTGGCGCCAAAAGGCGCGACGACCTTGGTGGATTTGACCAACGAGCGCACCGCCGTTCCCGCGCCACCTAGAAACGCACCGGCCGTATCGATCAACAAGCCCCGCGTACCTTCGATGATATTGCCCTTGGCCAGGTCCACGATGGCCCCGACAAACGGAATCATGCTCAGCAAAATACTGTCGTTGCGTTGCGACACTTCTCGTTGTTGCTCAAGGGGTAATTGACCCTGGGCATACTTGAGCACACTGTCGCGGTGATGAATGAAATTGCCCTGCATGATCCGGTCGACAATCGCTTGGCTGCGGGGCGATGCAAAGCTGTTGGGCACCGCCGCGCTCACGCGGCCATCCGCAGCCGCGGGAGCGGCCGGCAAGGTATCACCGAGCTTATCGATAATGATGCCGGCGGACGAAACGTCCGATCGCGGCAAGGCATCGGAGGTGTAGGCGGTGAAGTCGAACGGCTCCACTGCGCCGTTCTGCAACAGGACCGTCGAGGGCGCCCAACGTCCGTAGGTGCGCTGCGTCTCTTCGAGGGTGCCGCCCAGCACCAGTTGCTCGGGTAAGTCCGTGCGCTTAACGATCATCATCTTGGCCGGGAACACTTCAAAGTAGCTGATCTCCCCGTTGTAGTCACAGCGGATCAGCGTGCCTTTGCGCCCTCGTCGCGCTTCGACTTGCGCGGATGTCTGGTCCAGCGTGGGCACCCCGTCGATCTGTTCGCGCAGGGTAAACAGCTCGACGGCGCCATACTCCAGGGCCTGGCGATCAGCCAGGGGCAAGTTGGCGATCATGCGCTTGGTGGTAATGCCCAAGCCTTGCTTGAGGCTCGCCAGGTAGCCGTCGACTTCGCTCACCACTTGCCCCGGCAGGCTGGGCAAACGCTTGATCCTGGCATTCAGGGCGCGCACGTTTTTGACGATGGCAGCTTGTTCGGTGCGACTTGGGCGTGCGTTTGAAAAGGGCGTTCTTGCAGCGCCAGTGGCGCCGGGAGTGTCAGCCTCCAGCAGCATCCAGCGGTCCCTGACCAGGTCGCCGGTCATATAGGTCTCGATCAGCGAACGGATCTTGGGTTCCGAGACCTTCATGTTGCGGCGCTCGTCCGGGTCCGCAACGTAGACCTGCAACGCTTGCAACTGGGGCCCGCTGAGTTCCGGGAACACCTTCTGCAGGTTCGCGACCGCCTGGTCCCGGCGTGTCGGCAGCGGCGTCTTGAACGCCATCAGGGCCTGCAGGAGTTGCTCGCGCTGGGCCTGAAAGGCTTCACTGGCCTGCTGGTAGTGCTGCGGTGTATAGCGACCGTCTGCGGTCTTGGCGTAAACCCCTTGCATCAAGCCCCAGTCAAGCAGCACGTCGACGCCGTGGTTATCCAGCACTGCCGCCTCGTCCGCAGTGCGTGCATCCAGTCGGGCAAGCGCCATGATTTCCGGGTAACTCATCGCCCGCGAGCTGCCCGCGCCGCCTTGACGTTCGGCAAAGGTCACGCCCAGGCGCAGATCCGCCCATTCCGCAGACCCCATGCGCAACGTGGAAGGAACATCCCGAATCAGAAACTCAGGGGCGGCAGCGGCCAGAAACAGGTGGGCCAACAGGGGCGCGACCTTGGGGTCCAGTGAGGTTTTTTTCCACAGGTGCGTTTCGATATCCGTGCGTACCGAGGCCAGCGTCCGCCCATTTTTGGCAGGTTGGTAGATGTCATAGCCGGCAATGGTCCCGGGGCGTCCCGGGGCGTCGGGGTCGATTTGCAACATGATGGCCGCCAGCACCCACTGCTTGGCTTCGAGCGTCGAGAGTTGATCGCTGCCGGACGCGCCCTGGAACTGGCGATTACGCGCCACGGCCCTGCCCCAGTTCAACGCCACGGGGCTGTTCAGGAACTGCTCAAGGAAGCGATCAGCTTCGGCGCGCAAGGTGCCTGCGCTGTTGAGAGCAAGCACCCCGCGGATATCCAGGACGCGCAGCAGGTTCACCGCAGGCTTGTTGCCAGGAGTATCGTCATCGCTCAACTCCGCCACGAAGCGTTTGTCGGCGTCGGACAAGACTCCAGGGGCCCACTGACGCGCGATCAACTGTGCATAGTCCCCCAGCGCCGGCGCTGGCGGCAGCGCAGCGTCGAGCCAGCGCAGGATATTGCGCACCTCCCGCGCCGTCTTCGGCACCGACAACCCATGGGACGCCAGCACCTCGCTGACCGCTGCCTGCTCGGCGCCGTCAATCGCCAGCGACGAGGTGCGGCTGATCGGCGTTTGCACGTCGGCCAGCAACACCTCGTCTTCATCGGAGAGGTGCCGCACGCGCTCACTCAAGGTGCCCGCCAGATGCACGCGCTCGTCCATCACGTCGATGACTTTTCTAGCCCTCAGGTTGCGCTGCTCCAGGCGCCCCTTGACCTCCGGCGACAAGGCAGACCAATCCGCCGTCGAGAGTGCCTGGCGCACGGTCTGCAGTTCGTCGGCGGTGTGCGGCGGGGGAATACCATACCCCTGCAACACCGCGTTGCGAGACAAGCCTTCGCTCTCAGGATGCACATACGCAAGCCCGTTGCCGGCCACATCCAGGGCGGCAGCGGCGGCGCGCAGCCTGGCGCTGATCTGCCACCATCCCGAGGTGTCGTTCAAGGTGAAGGTCTTTTGTGTCGCTACCCCACTGTCGACGACCCAACCGCTGACCGAGTCGGGTTTGACCACGACGGTATCCAGGGCCATCCCTTTGCTGGCGACCCAGGCCCGCATCTCGGCGGTATTGAAGGCACTGCGCAGCGCCTCGAAGCCTGGACGAATCGTGGCGCCATGGGGAATCTGGACGCTCGAGTCCGCTAACTGACGCAGGGCCGAGGTGCTCAACGCCGTGTGTAACTGATGATCGGCCTCCGCCGACGTGGCCGGCGCTGGCTGCAAGGTCCATGGCGGCGCCGCGCTGGCAGGTTCGGGCACCGCCGCGCGCCGGTTGCGCACCCGCGTGTCGGGGATCGGGCCGCCAATTGGCGCGGACGTGACTGTCAGCGCCAGCGGAATTGGCGAACGGGCATGAAGGATTAGGGAGATGGGCGACATTTCTAGTTCCTCTCTACCAGTGAATGGCAAGAGTTCTTGTCCTTAAGAACTGTCGAGAGAAAACATACCCGCCTGGGCCAGCGCTGCGTGTAGGCGAACTCTCAAGGCTTTGAGGGCAGCAAGAGAGTTCGTTGCGCGATGCCCGTGTTACAGAATGCGATACAGCAACCGCTCGATCCGCACGCGGCTGACGCGGCGCAGGAACTTGCCGACTGCCTGCGGGTAATCCACCAGGGTCTGCAGCTGCTGATAACCTTCGATGCGCGTGGTGTGCTGGAAAATCTGCGCCAGCTCGGTGCGCCGGGGTTCCAGCCACTCGCTCTTGGGGTCATCGATCAGCAAGGCGTTTTCCAGGTCAAGGCGGAACGCGCGTGGGTTGAGGTTGTTGCCGGTCAGCAACGTATAACGCTGGTCGACCCACATGCCTTTGAGGTGGTAGGTGTTGTCGCCGTCGCGCCACAGGTGCAGGTTCAATTGGCCGCTGTCGATCATCGGCTGATGGCGCTTGGCAAAGCGGCGCAGGCTGATTTCATAGAGGTACGGCAAGGCCGCGATCACCTTGAACGGCTCGCTGGGCGAAATGTAGAAGTCGTTGGCGGTCTTGTCGCCGACGATGATGTCGATCTTCACCCCGCGCGCCAGGGCGCGGTTGATTTCCCGGGTCACCGGCAGCGGCAGGTTGAAGTATGGCGTGCAAATGGTCAGTTGATGCTGGGCGCTGGCGATCAGTTCGAGGATCACCCGGCTCAGGGGGTTGTTCTTACCGACACCGAGCAAGGGGCTGACAGACAGGTGGCCGTTGGGCAACTGGCCGCTGGTGGTGTCGTAGGCCGCGTGCTTGAGGCGGCTGCGCAGGTCGCCGATATCGTTGCGCAGGCTGCGGGTCGTCGGCGGGTTGGGCAAGTCGAGGCGATGCACGGCCTTGGATGCCATCAGCCCGTGTTCCACCAGGTGTTGCATCGAATCCGCCAGCGGTGCGCTGTGGATCAGGTGGTAACGGTCGAAACGGTACTTGTCGAATTTGTGCAAATACACGTTGTTCAGGCTGGCGCCGCTGTACAGCACGCTGTCGTCGATCACAAAGCCCTTGAGGTGCAACACGCCGAACAGTTCGCGGGTCTGCACCGGCACGCCGTAGACCGGCACCTCGGTGGCATGGCTTTGGGTCATGGCCTGGTACCAGGCGCTGTTGCCCGGCTGTTTACCGGCGCCGATCAACCCGCGCTGGGCGCGCAGCCAATCGACCAGCACCACGATGTCCAGCTCCGGGCGTGCGGCTTTGGCGGCGTGCAAGGCGTCGTAGATCTCCTGCCCCGCCTCGTCCTGCTGCAAGTACAGCGCGACGATATAGATGCGTTGGGTAGCCTGGGAAATTTTCTCCAGCAGGCAACGACGAAACGCCGCGGCGCCGGACAGCACCTCAATCGCCTCGGTGGAGAGTGGGAAAGCGCGCAGTTTGGGCAACAGGGAACGTTTGAAGAACGACGGCATAAGGCTCGCAATGGGTCGAATCCGAAGAGGCCCAGAGCTTACACCATGGGGGTGCTCAGGTCTCGTGGCCAGTCAGTGAAAAACCTTGTTGCGAAAGAAGAACGATCGTTCTACTGTATGACACATGAACGATATTACCCGCGACATTATCCTCGACGTCACCGAGAAGCTGATCTATCGCCACGGCATCGCCGCCACTGGCATGGACTTCCTGGTGAAAACCGCCGGCGTCTCCCGAAAGAGCATCTACCGCTATTTCGCCAATAAGGACGAACTGGTGATCGCGGCCCTGCAACGTCGCGACGCGCGCTGGATGCACTGGCTGCGGGCCGAGGTGGAACGCCGTGAAGACAGCGGCGAGCGCCTGCTCGCAGTGTTCGACGCGCTCAAGGCCTGGTTCGGTTCGGCGGACTTTCGCGGCTGCGCATTCATCAACACCAGCGGCGAAACCGGCGACCCGCAAGCCCCGGTACGCCTGCTGGCGAAGGCGCATAAACACAAACTCTTCGAGTACCTGCTCGAACTGTGTCAAGCCCATGGCACGCCCGAGCCGCAACGGCAGGCCGCGCAACTGCTGATCCTGATCGATGGCGCCATTACCGTGGCCCTGGTGACGGGCGATGCCACCGCGGCGGATACGGCGCAATCCATGGCACGAACGTTATTGGGACTTTAAACCCACAGGCATCGCAACTTTCGATCAACCCTTATTGTTTTAAGGAGCCGCCCAATGTCATCCCCTGCAGAAACCCGCCCACCCCTGCCGCCGTTTACCCGCGAGTCGGCCATCGAAAAAGTCCGCCTGGCCGAAGACGGCTGGAACTCCCGCGACCCGCATCGGGTGTCCCTGGCCTACACCCTGGACACCAAATGGCGTAACCGCGCTGAATTCGCCTACAACCGCGAACAAGCCAAAGACTTCCTCAGCCGCAAATGGGCCAAGGAGTTGGATTACCGGTTGATCAAGGAATTGTGGGCGTTCAGCGATAACCGTATCGCGGTGCGCTATGCCTATGAGTGGCACGACGACTCGGGTAACTGGTTCCGTTCCTACGGCAACGAAAACTGGGAATTTGACCAGCACGGCCTGATGGCCAACCGTTTTGCCTGCATCAACGACATGCCGATCAAGGACAGCGAGCGCAAGTTCCATTGGCCGTTGGGACGGCGTCCGGACGATCATCCGGGGCTGTCGGAGTTGGGACTCTAGCCTGTAGCCGCAAGCGTGAAGCTTGCGGCTTATTGCTCAATCCTGGTTCAGACCCACTCGGTACAACACCCCATCATCCTCATCGGTCAATACATACAAAAAGCCATCCGGCCCTTGCCGCACGTCGCGAATCCGCGCATTCAAGCCGCCGAGCAAGCGCTCTTCATGGATCGCCTTGTCGCCGTCGAACTGCAGGCGAATCAGCTCCCGGCTGGCCAGTGCGCCAATGAACAGATTGTGCTGCCATGCCTGGAAGCGGTCGGCATCGTAGAATGCCATGCCACTGATCGCCGGGGATTTCTCCCACACATGGTGCGGCGCCACAGTACCGTCCACCACCTTGCCCTTGGCCTCGGGGATCGGTGTCAGCGAATAGTTGATGCCATGAGTCGCCATGGGCCAGCCGTAGTTCTTGCCGCGTTCGATGATGTTGATTTCATCTCCGCCACGCGGCCCGTGCTCGTTTTCCCAGAGCGTGCCGTTCCACGGGTTCAACGCCAGGCCCTGCGGATTGCGCTGGCCGTAGGACCAGATTTCGGGGCGCACGCCCGGCTGCCCGACAAAGGGGTTGTCATCCGGCACGCGGCCGTCCGGGTAGATCCGCACCACCTTGCCTTGCAGCTTGTCCAGGTCCTGGGCGGTGGGCCGGTCGTTGTTTTCACCCAGGGTGACAAACAGGTAGCCGTCGCGGTCAAAGGCCAGGCGCGAGCCGAAATGATTGCCGGTGGAGAGCTTGGGCTCCTGGCGCAGGATCACCTTGAAGTCGCGCAAACCGCTCAGGTCATCCGCCAACCGCCCGCGACCGACCGCAGTGCCGGCTGTGCCGCCCTTGCCGCCGCCTTCGGCATATGACAGGTACACCAGGCGGTCCTGTTTGAAGTCCGGCGACAGCACCACATCGAGCAAACCACCCTGGCCCTTGGCCCAGACCTCAGGCACGCCGGTCAGCGGCGCCGACAATTTGCCATCCGGGCTGACGACCCGCAGGTGGCCGGGACGCTCGGTGACGAGGTAGCCCTGTTTGTCCGGTAAAAACGCCACGGCCCACGGATGATCCAGGCCTTTGGCGATCGGCGTGGCGCTGATGCTGCCTTGTTCGCTGGGAAACTGCTGGGCTTCGGCGGCATACAGCGTTGTCAGCGGCAATAAGGCGCTTGCGCAACATGCGGCAAGCAGGGTTTTGCGTAGAGACATAAGACGGGGTCCTTACCGGCGCTCAAGGCCGGCGATTGCCGTTGGCGTCAACCGTGGGGGCTTTGATTTCCGTCGCCGGGCGGCTGGGCGCAGCCTGGCGTTGCGGATAGCGATTGCCGATGCCGCCGTTTTCCAGGGTCGGCGTGCGCGTGGTCGGCCCGGTCTGGATGCCGCGAATCGCCGGCGCATTGGGCAGGGTGCCCTGCATACTGTTGGGATTGGCCCGGTGGATCGGGCTATTGTTGGCGTCATTGCTGCCGGGCAGGTTTTGCGCCTGGGCACTGGCGCAAAGCGCCAGGCCTAGCGCCAATGCTGCAAGATGTCGCACACAGGTGATCATGACAAAGCCTCTTGGGGCGAGGAGTACATGCTTTCGATACCACGCTACGCTTTGGGTTCGCCTTTGGTAACTAAATAGTTTCTCATTAGATGTAACACGTTCTGTCCGAGCATCCGCGCACCGCAACTTCCACGCCAGCGATCGCACGGATGCCAGGTGTGTAAAAAGCCAGCGAAAAGGCCTCTTGAGCCGACCAAGGTAGGGAGCACGATATGGCAAAGCCCCTGAGCGAATACAACCGCAAACGCGACTTCAAGATCACCGCCGAACCTTCCGGCGCCGCGTCGGGCGCGCAGCGCAATACATCGACGCTGACGTTCGTGATCCAGAAGCACGACGCACGCAATCTGCACTACGATTTGCGCCTTGAGCTCGATGGCGTGCTCAAGAGCTGGGCGGTGCCCAAGGGTCCCAGCCTCGACCCCAGCCAGAAACGCCTGGCGGTGCAAGTCGAAGACCACCCTTTGAGCTACGGCAGTTTCGAAGGCAGCATTCCGGCCGGCCAATACGGCGCCGGCGATGTGATCGTCTGGGACCGTGGCATTTGGCACCCCCACGACGATCCACAAACCGCCTACGCCGCCGGCAAACTGGAATTCACCCTGGCCGGCGAAAAACTCTCAGGCGATTGGGTCTTGGTACGCACCCACCTCAAAGGCAGCGGCGACAAGGAACGGTGGCTGCTGATCAAGGAAAACGACCGGCACGCCCGCCCGGCCAGCGACTACGACATCACCGAAGCCCAGCCGCAAAGCGTGCTCAGCGGTGCCTGCGTGGGGAACGCCAGGCCCACGCCCGCGTCGCAAAAAACCGCCGCGTCGGTCACCCTCGCCGGTGTGCAGATCACCCATGCCGAGCGCGTCATCGATCTCGCCAGCGGCACCCGCAAGCTGCAACTGGCGCAGTTTTACCAGAGCATCAGCGAATGGCTGCTGCCCTTCCTGCGTCACCGCCCCGTTTCCTTGCTGAGGGCGCCGGAGGGCATCGACGGCGAGCAATTTTTCCAGAAGCACTCGGAGCACCTGGCGATTCCCCATATCAAGCAACTGGACCAGCGCCTGGACCCTGACCATGCGCGCCTGATGCAGATCGACAGCCTCGCCGCCCTGATCGGTGCGGTGCAGATGGGTACCGTCGAACTGCACACCTGGGGTGCCACCTCGGACAAGATCGAAACCCCGGACCTGTTCGTCCTCGACCTCGACCCCGATCCGGCCCTGCCGTGGAAAGCCATGCTGGAGGCGGCGCAGTTGACCTTGTCGGTGCTCGACGAGTTGGGCCTGCAAGCCTTCGTCAAGACCAGCGGCGGCAAAGGCCTGCACCTGATGATCCCGCTGGCGCGCCGCGATGATTGGGCCACTGTGAAAGCCTTCGCCAAAGCGATCGCCCAGTTCATGACCCAACGCCTGCCGGAACGCTTCACCGCCACCTCCGGGCTGAAGAATCGACAGGGCAAGATCTTCATCGATTACCTGCGTAACGCGCGCGGTGCCAGTACGGTGGCGGCCTATTCAGTGCGCGCACGCCCCGGCCTGCCAGTGTCGGTGCCGGTCAGTCGCGAGGAGTTGAAGGGGTTGCGCGGTGCCCAGCAGTGGACGGTCGCCAACCTGCAACAGCGGTTGCAGGGTTTGAAGGGCGACCCGTGGGCCGGTTATGCCAACAGGCAGAGGCTCAGCAAACAGATGTGGGACACGTTGGGCGCGACGCCACCGCAGTGAGTCGCGCCACGTCGAGGTTCAGATCAGGATGAAGATCAGCGCAAGCACCGCGAAGATCGCCCACTTTTCCAGGTAGTAGCGCGTGCGGTTACGCTTCTTGAGTTCCTTGCCGCGCAGGCGGATTTTGTACAAGCGGCTAAACGCACGGTTCAGGCCGCCGGTCTGGTCGCCGGCGTCGTTCGGCGCGCCGGCGGCGGCCATCACCGTGCGGCTGAACCAGCGGTTGAACGCGGCCGCCCAGCGGTACTTCATCGGCCGCTCGACGTCACAGAACAGAATGATGCGGTTCTTCTGGGTGGCGTTTTCTGCGTAGTGGATATAGGTCTCGTCGAACATCACCGGTTCGCCGTCGCGCCAGGAGTAGTTCTCGCCGTCCACATTGATGTAGCACCCCGGATCGTTGGGGGTATCCAGGCCCAAGTGGTAGCGATAGGAACCGGCGTAAGGGTCGCGGTGGCGCACCAGCTTGGAGCCCGGCGGCAACTCGGCGAACATCGCGGCCTTGACCGAGCCGATGCTCTGCAGCAACTCGGTGGTGCGCGGGCACAGCTTCATCGCCGAGGGGTGGCTGTCGCCATACCATTTCAGGTAGAAGCGCTTCCAACCCGACTTGAAGAACGAGTTGAAACCAACGTCGTCGTATTGGTCCGAACGCTTGATCGCGCCCGCCTGCATCAGGGTATGGGCTTCCTGGCGGATTTCTTCCCAATGCTCCTGCAGTGGGCTCAGGTCCGGGAAGTCGCTGGGTGAGAGATACGGTCGGCTGGGTAGCTTGGAGAACAGGTAGAGAAAGCAGTTGATCGGCGCCAGGAACGTAGAGTGATCGCTGAGCTGGCGTCTCAGTTTATGCCGAACCCGGCCACGCAGGTGGACATACGCAATAGAGGCAACGTAGAGGAAAACAATAATGAGTTTCAATGGATTTCGTCACAAGTCAGGAGAAAACAGGCTGCTCCTGCGGGCCCACGACGGCCGAGGTTGGATAGCAGCACATGAAATCACAATTCACATACAGGCGGCACGACCGGCGGATAACCCTTCGGTTCATAACCATCGCCCGATATTTAGCCACAATTTGTAACTAAAGGTTAACTAAGAATTGTGAAAAGCTGTCCACTGATTGTAATTGGAGGGGGCACGGGGGCTTGTCATGGGACAAGCCCTTTCGCATTAAACGTTACGGCAGCGGCTGATCATCCTTGCGCTCACGCCGGGAAAAGCGGCCGTCTTCCAAGCTCGAATAAGGCACGGTTTCGCGCCGGGTCAGCACAAAATGGCGGACCAGTGCGATGAACAAGCCGAGGATCAACCCCGCGACCAGGCTCAAGGCGATCACCAGGGCTTTTTTCGGTTTGATCGGCGCCAGAGGCTCCTGGGCGCGGCGGTCGACGGTGACCAGCTTGAGGTTGCTCATGTCGATGTTGAGGTTACGCAAGCGCGCAACTTCAGCACGAAGCGGTTCAACATCCTGCAGGAAGATGTCTTCATTCCCACGCTTGCGCAGCACTTCAACCTCACGGTTGACCTCCAGCAGTTGCAACTCCTTGCCGATCTCGGCGACGCGAGGGTTGGTAAAGTCGTCGCTGGTCCGCTGTTGTAGCGCAACGCGCTCGGCCTCCAGGGCCTCGGTGCCGAGGAAGAAAAGCGGGATCTTCTGGTTGTTGACCTCGGTACGCATCACCTGGCTCGAACCGCCTCGTGCGGCATCCGCCATGGACGATGGCGTGGTCGGCGTTTTGATACCCATCGACTTGGCGATGGCAATGGCTTCCGACAGCTCTGCCAGGCGGTTGGTACGCTCCATTTTCATCTGCAGGCGCAGGGCACTGAGTTCATCTTGCAACTGGGCGCGCTTGAGTCGGTCATCTTCCAACAGCTTGGCGATCTTCGATTCCTTATCGGTATCGTAGTTGGCGCGCGCAGCGTCGATCTTGCCTTTGAGTTCATTCAGGCGGTTGTTGACGATCACCTTGAGGTCCGCACCGACTTGTTCGCGCTCCGCCGCAATGGCGTAGTCGACAAAGCCGTTCAGAATCGCCACACCGTCCACATCGCTCGGGTACTGCAACTCCAGGCGGATATAACTGCTCAACGAGTCTGACTTTTTCGGGTCCGGCAGAATCAAGTTGACCGAGTTGCGGTTGAAGTCTTCAAAACTCTGCTCCAGGCTTTGCCCAGGCTTCTGGAACGCAGTGAACAATTGCTCATGGGATCTGAAAAAGCCCAGCCTCGCCTCATAAGAGTCCAACTGCGCGCCCACCTTCGACAACGCATCGGCCGGCGGCAACTTGTAGACTTCGGAACGGTTCAATGCATCCAGTTCATTGATCGCCGCCGGGCGCAAGACACTGCTGACCTCATATGTCCGCGGCGCCAGGAAGGCATAACCGACGCCGAGCACGCCCGCCAGAATCGTACACCCCACTACCAGTTTTTTTTGCTGCCAAATCGAGTGAAACAGTTCAAGCAGGTCAATTTCATCTGAAGAGCTAGAAACAGTATGCGGGGAAGTTCGATTCAAAATGAAAGCACCTTAAAAATGATACTAAACGGCCATCACCGTCAAAAACCTGAATACCCCAGTAAAGAATCAGGGACAACGCCCTGAAGCCCACAGAGCAGGCTAACCAATCGCTATCTGACCACTCAGTCAGACGAAAAATCCCACGCTATTAAAGTTTGTTTCCCTTCATTCAAGCGATCATTGCCACTGGCGTTCATCAAGTAGGAATATTCTTGTCACAAGAATAGTCAAAAGTTTGTTAAATAGCTGCTCGCACTCGAAAAAATCGCGATAAAAGCCTGATAACACGAAGCTTCCTACGGATAAACCTGTATATACCCGGCTTTTTCTGACCGTTCGGTCGCGCTATTCAGCGCTATGCGCCTCAACAAAAAGGAATTTGTATGACATCCATTCTCGACTCGGACTACCAAGCCCTGCAGGGCACATGGCAGCAGGTCTCGCTCGAAGACAGCGGCGTGCTCAACCCGCCCGACGCCCACAGCGCCCCCGGTGCAATCACCACCCTTACCGACGACCGCTTTGAAGTGCTCACCGTTGATGGCAAACGACTACTGGCCGGCCGATTCTTCCTGGACAGCACCACCCATCCCAAAAGCATCACCTGGATCGATGCCATGGGGGATGACGCGGGCAAGCTGCTGCCGGCCAGCTACCGCCTGGAAGGAGACGAGTTCGTATTCATCGCGGCGGATGAAGGCATGCCGCGACCGTGTGTATTCAGCACCGGCCCCGGGCAGACAATGCGTACATTCGTGCGTCGATCCTGAGCCCCGCGCCCATCTGAACTTGCGACGGGATTTTCACAAAGCATTCACCTTCCGGTCTATAGGGTGAAGCCTACCTACTCCAGTGAATCCCTTAGCCCGCCTCCCCCGGCGGGCTTTTTTTACGCGCAAAACAGCTCAGGGCAGGCGCTTGGTCGCCGTCAGGGTAAAACACAGCGGCAACTGGGCCGCCTGATCCTCGTACTGGTCGTAGAGTTCTTCGCGATTTGAATGCGGGTATTCTTGCAGATGAGCGATCTGCAACCGCGCCGCAATCGCTGCGCTGACCACACTGCCCAGCGTGTGTACAAACCAGTAGGACGTCGGCCCCGCGACCGCGCTCTGCCCTTCATAGACGATCGACTCTTGCAGCACAAAAGGCTCACGCTGGAAGTACGAACTGGCAGGCAGCAGCGGATTGGCTGCCAGCGGGTCGAACACTTCCAGGAACGGGTGGGTTTCGTACATCACCAGGGTGCCGCCGGGCTTCAGCGTTGTGGCGACCTGGCGCATGAACCGCGCCACATCCGGCATCCAGCCCAATACGCCGATGGTCACCAGGGCGATATCGAAGCGTGCGTGCAAGCGCTCGGGCAAATGGTGGATATCGGTTTCGATGAATTCCGGGCTGTAGGGTGAGAGCACCGCCAGTTCCCGAGCCTGATCGAGAAAGGCACGGGACTGGTCCACGCCGACGACCGTGCGTGCGCCCAGGCCGAATAACGACAAGCTTTCGCGGCCGTTGTTGCAACACAGTTGCACCACGTCTTTGCCGGCAACACCGACATCTTGCAACAAGGCGGTGAGAGTCGGGTCCAGGCACGAAAAATCCAGTTCGGCGACCGAGGCCAGCAGCGCCCTCCAGGTGTCCGTGTCTTTGTGCAGCCGGGCGGATTCGTCCCAGGCGTCCTTGTTGCTGGCAATCGCCTGCTGGGCTGAGGGCATGTCCATTGCGTCTCCAGAAAGTCGGTTACAGTGAGCTACGGAAAATAAGCCAATTGCCCGTCAGATGAAACCCTCGCCTGCGGCCGAACTTATCTCCCGGCCCAGGTCACCAAACCGCCGACCTCGGTCATCGTCGTACCCTCACAGGCACAGACGACGGGTCAGGTCATTCAGCAACCATCGGCCTGCGTTGCCTAAATACGGGATCTAACGGACACCCCGCTGACCTTCGTGACAGCTCCCTGGTTACAGGCTTACTTCACCCCCGCCCCCCAACATTCGCCTGAAATGAAAGCGGTGTTGCAACTATCCGATGAACTTGCGGCCGAGTTGCTGGAAACCGATCACTTGGTTATTTCAACACCCGTCTACAACTATAACGTCCCTGCGGCACTCAAGGCCTGGGTCGATCATGTGGTGCGTAAAGGCCTGACCCTGGGCGTTGATGGCAAAGGACTGGTGACTGGTAAAAAAGCAACAGTGCTGCTCGCCTCGGGAGGTGTATATACCGACGACTCGCCGATTAAAGACCGTGACATTGCGACCCACTATTTGAAACTGATCCTGAACGTCCTGGGTATCACTGACGTAACCTTTATCGCGGCCGGCGGCGCTAAAACCGTAGATCTCGGAGAACTCAGCATGCAGGACTTTCTAGAGACATTTGATCATCAAATTCAAAAGTCGCTGGTTTAGACGGCTGTTTTCCTTAGCCATACGACTCTGCTCGATCGACTACGTGTGGTTAAACGGGGATTCACTTATGCGGCAGCAACTGAGCGGTACGCGTTTCGCTCTGCCCAAAAAGTTGCGACTCCGACTGGACCTTTTATCCGACTTGAAAATGCCGTTGATTTTCTCGCCACCGACGCACTCGGAGTGCGTGAAGCAGACGACCGACCTGCACTACAGGGGACTCCAACACCGAAAGTGTTGAACATCCGTCGTCGACCGCCATACAACTGTCGTCACACCTATGCGACAATATGCAGTATGTCTGGCATGAACCCCGCCTTCATTTCCCAGCAGCTCGGCCATCGTGCGCAGATGCTGCTCTCGACTTATGCGCGTTGGATCAACCCAAGCTCGGACTGGAGCGAATCGGAAGAGCTCCAGATTGGTCCCAAATTGGTCCCAGCTCAAATAAGCGCACCCTAAGCTATTGATAGGTAAAGTAATTGATCTCCACAGCTAACATCACCATGCAGTTCGGCGCCAAGCCGCTCTTCGAGAATGTCTCGGTCAAATTCGGCGCCGGTAACCGTTATGGTTTGATCGGTGCCAACGGTTGCGGCAAGTCGACCTTCATGAAAATCCTCGGTGGCGACCTGGACCCGTCCGGCGGCCAGGTCATGCTGGAACCGAATGTGCGCCTGGGTAAACTGCGCCAGGACCAGTTCGCCTACGAAGAATTCACCGTGCTCGACACCGTGATCATGGGTCACGAAGAACTGTGGAAGGTCAAGGCCGAGCGCGATCGTATCTACTCGCTACCGGAAATGAGCGAAGACGACGGCATGGCCGTGGCCGAGCTGGAAACCGAGTTCGCCGAGATGGACGGCTACACCGCCGAATCCCGCGCCGGTGAACTGCTGCTGGGCCTGGGTATTCCCCTGGAACAGCACTTCGGCCCGATGAGCGAAGTGTCCCCCGGCTGGAAACTACGCGTATTGCTGGCCCAGGCGCTGTTCTCCGACCCTGAAGTGCTGTTGCTCGACGAACCGACCAACCACTTGGACATCAACACCATCCGCTGGCTGGAAAACATCCTGACCCAGCGCTCCAGCCTGATGATCATCATCTCTCACGACCGTCACTTCCTGAACAGCGTATGTACCCACATGGCTGACCTGGACTACGGCGAGTTGCGCCTGTTCCCGGGCAACTACGACGAGTACATGACCGTGGCGACCCAGTCCCGCGAGCAACTGCTGTCGGACAACGCCAAGAAAAAAGCGCAGATCTCCGAACTGCAATCCTTCGTCAGCCGCTTCTCGGCCAACGCCTCGAAAGCCAAGCAGGCCACTTCCCGTGCCAAGGCGATCGACAAGATCCAGCTGGCCGAGGTCAAGCCTTCGAGCCGTGTGAGCCCGTTCATCCGTTTCGAACAAACCAAAAAGCTGCACCGCCAGGCGGTCATCGTCGATCGCATGGCCAAAGGCTTCGACGGCAAGCCGCTGTTCAAGGACTTCAGCTTTCAGGTTGAAGCCGGCGAGCGCGTGGCGATCATCGGCCCGAACGGTATCGGCAAGACCACCCTGCTGCGCACCCTGGTCAACGAACTGACGCCGGATGCCGGCAGCATCAAGTGGACCGACGCCGCCGAACTGGGCTACTACGCCCAGGACCACGCCCACGACTTCGAAGACGACATGAGCCTGTTCGACTGGATGGGCCAGTGGACACAGGGCGAGCAAGTGATCCGCGGCACCCTGGGGCGCATGCTGTTTTCCAACGACGAGATCCTCAAGTCGGTCAAGGTCATCTCCGGTGGCGAACAAGGCCGCATGCTGTTCGGCAAGCTGATCCTGCAAAAGCCGAACGTGCTGATCATGGACGAACCGACCAACCACTTGGACATGGAATCCATCGAAGCGCTGAACCTGGCACTGGAAAACTACCCAGGCACGCTGATCTTCGTCAGCCACGACCGTGAGTTCGTATCGTCCCTGGCCACCCGCATCATCGAGTTGAGCGCCAACGGCGTGATCGACTTCAGCGGCACTTATGACGACTACCTGCGCAGCCAAGGCGTGGTCTTCTAAGCACCGCGAGCAGCTGTTAGCGACAAGAAAAAGCCCCGTCCACTGCGACGGGGCTTTTTTGTATCTGTCGGCCAGCCGGGTTGATAGTTAGGGTGCTTTCTTTTCCCCCGAGCCCTTGCGATGATGCCCTCACCGCCCGCCCGCGAACGAGTGCTCATGTCTGCCGCCGCCCCGAGTTCACTGTCGATCACCCTGCAGATCGTCTCCATCGTCTTCTACACCTTTATTGCCTTTATCTGCATCGGCCTGCCGATCGCGGTGATCCCAGGCTACGTACACGAGCAATTGGGTTTCAGTGCGGTGGTGGCCGGGCTGACCATCGGTTCGCAATACCTTGCCACCCTGCTCAGCCGCCCCATGGCCGGGCGCATGTCCGATAACGTGGGCACCAAACGCGCAATCGTGCTCGGCCTGGGCGGCATCCTGGCCAGCGGCGGGCTGACGCTGCTGGCAACACTGCTGCAAAGCCTGCCGCTGTTGAGCCTGGGCATCCTGATCGTCGCTCGTTTGTTGCTCGGCGTGGCCCAGGGCCTGATTGGCGTGGGCACCATCAGTTGGTGCATGGGCCAGGTCGGCGCCGAGCATACGGGGCGCTCGATTTCCTGGAACGGCATTGCGTCCTACGGAGCCATCGCGATTGGCGCGCCGCTGGGCGTGGTAATGGTCGCCGAATACGGCTACAACAGCCTTGGCATCGCCCTGTCGGTGCTGGCGGCGCTGGGCTTGGTGCTGATCCGCAATAAACCGTCCGTGCCGGTGGTCCGCGGCGAGCGCCTGCCGTTCTGGGCGGTGTTCGGGCGTATCGCCCCGTTTGGCGCCAGCCTGTGCCTGGCGTCCATCGGCTACGGTACCCTGACCACCTTTATCACCCTGTATTACCTCAATCGCGGCTGGGCTGGCGCGGCCTATTGCTTGACGGTATTTGGCGTGTGTTTCATCGTTTCGCGCCTGGTGTTTATCTCGGCCATCAGCCGCTTTGGCGGCTTCCGCGCGGCGATTGGGTGCATGATCATCGAGACCCTGGGCCTGACGCTGTTGTGGCTCGCGCCGTCTACCGGCGTGGCATTGATCGGTGCAGGGCTGACCGGCTTCGGTTTGTCGCTGGTGTACCCGGCGCTGGGCGTGGAAGCGATCAAGCAGGTGCCCAACAGCAGCCGTGGCGCGGGGCTGAGTGCCTACGCCGTGTTTTTCGACCTGGCCCTGGCGATTGCCGGGCCCTTGATGGGGGCGGTGGCGTTGAACCTCGGCTACGGCTGGATCTTCTTCTGCGCCGCACTGCTGTCGCTCAGCGCCTTGGGCGTGACTTTGTTGCTCAAACGTCGCGCTTACTGATCCGCCGTCTGCAGGCCGGCACGGGTGGATCGCCCGAGGGTGTGAGCGAAAAAGCGCCCGGCTTCGGAGGTCAGATCGCGGTGAATGCCTTCGCGGTCGACGCCATCGGCATCGGTGCAGATCGCCGGCATCAGCGCCAGTTGATCGCTGTCGCAGGGCGCCATGAACACGAAATGCCCGGCCCCGGCCAGCAATTTGAAGTCCGGCGGTTCGGGCAGCTTGCGCGCCAGGGCGGCGGCGTTCTTGTCCACCGCCACCAGCTTGTCGCCATCACCGCTATAGAGCAGCACCGGCACGTGGACGTCGGCCAGGGTGTGGCGCCCGAACATCAAGCTCAGCGGCGCCATCAACATCAACGCGTGAATGCGTGGGTCGGCTTGTGGCTGCAAGTCATCACGGTCCACCACCAGCTCGCCTTTGGTGGTGCAGGCGTCGCGGTCTTCCGGACGCTCCTGGCAATAGCGGCGCAAGCGGTCGAAATCGGGCTTGGCGCCCGCCAGGATCAACGCGGTTTCGCCACCGGCCGAGTAGCCGATGACACCCACTTGGTCGACGTTGACGAACGGTGACAGCATCGGGTCGCCCAGGGTTGCGGTGATCGCTTCGGAGATCTGGATCGGCCGCCCATACAGGTTGCTCAACGTGCCCAGGCGGCTGTGATCCTTGTAGTTGTCGCCAGGGTGCAGCACCGCCACGACTACAAAGCCCTTGCGCGCCAGAGAGGTCGCCAGGTCATGCAGGGCCAGCGGCGTTCCTGTGTTGCCGTGGGACAGCATCAGCATCGGGAAACGGCCGATAGCGATCTTCGAATCTTCCGTGGCGGCCACGTGATACCCACCCACCCGGGTGGTGTGCTCAACGTCGGTGGACGGATAGAACGCGATGGCATTCATCGGCTGCAGATCCAGCGGGTCGAGAAAACTCATGCGGTGGAAGCCCACACTCCAATGCGGGTGCGGCGCAGGCGCGGCGTGCACTGAAACCAGGCCACCAAGCAGGGAAAGAACCAAAACAGCACAAAGACGCATCATGAGGATGTCCACCTTTGCTGCGCGATAACCGGCATGTCTATTCAAGATGTCCATGGTTCAAGGTACTCGCACCGAGTGATAAACCCATGCGTGCATAACCTGGGCCAAAGTAAAGACAGCGGGCCAACGAAAAAACTCCGTACTCCGGTCGCGTTCAGGCGAGCAGAATACAGAGTTTAGGCGCCCGGCTTCAGATTGAAACCGAGCAACAGCGAAATTTACACAAGCCTTACGCGGCGGCGAACAATTGTTCGTTGATGACAACGTTGGCGTCGCTCAGGGACTTGCTGCGGAACTCATCGCCATACGCCAGGCCCTGGGCGCGGACGAATTCGATGTCGGTGATGCCGAGGAAGCCCAGCATGACTTTCAAGTATTCCTCGTGGGCCACGCCGGTTGCCTGGCCAACATGCAGGCCGCCGGACGTGGAGACGATGATGACTTTCTTGTTGCCGCACAGGCCTTCCGGGCCGGCTTCGGTGTAGCGGAAGGTCTGGCCGGCCACTGCAATGCGGTCGATCCAGGCCTTGAGCTGGGACGGGATGGTGAAGTTGTACATCGGCGCGCCCAGCACCACGGCATCGGCGGCGAGGAATTCAGCCAGGGTCGACGCGCTGAGGTCGGCTTCGTGCTGCTGCGCGGCATCGCGCAGTTCGGCCGGCGTGCCCAGCGCAGCCAGGGTGGCGCCGGAGAAGTGGTTGATAGCTTCGCTGGCCAGGTCACGGTAAGTCACTTCCACACCCGGCTCGGCCGCTTGCCAGGCCTTGACCACGCCGGCACTGAGCTGGCGCGAAGCCGAGTTGTCGCCGAGGATGCTGGAATCGATGTGCAACAGTTTCATGGGTAAGCTCCAAATAAGATCAGCGGTGCGAATCAGATGGTGTTAAGCCTACGCATGAAACCAATAGCCGATAAGGTAGTTGAAATGCGATAGTTCGTCCTACTGACAGGACAATAGGCTGAGCATGCAAGACCTCAATGACCTCTACTATTTCGCCAAAGTCGTGGAAGCCGGCGGCTTCGCGGCGGCCGGGCGCCTGCTGGGGATTCCCAAGTCACGCCTGTCGCGGCGGATCGCCGAGCTGGAAGAACGCCTTGGCGCGCGCCTGCTGCAGCGCACCACCCGGCAACTGACCCTGACCGCCGTCGGCGAGCGTTACCTGCGCCATTGCCAGGCGATGCTGCTGGAAGCGGAAATGGCCGATGAAGCCGTGGCCAGCATGTCCAGCGAACCCCGCGGGCGGCTGCGGGTCAGTTGCCCGGTGGGCATGGCCCAGCACATCCTGCCGGAGCTGGTCGCCGGGTTTCTCGCCGCCCACCCCCAGGTGCAGCTGGAAATGACCCTGGTCAACCGCCGCGTCGACCTGGTGGCCGAAGGCATTGACGTGGCGTTGCGGGTGCGCGAGCTCGGCGATGAAGACCCGCTGCTGGTCACCAAGCGCCTGCGCCAGGCCCAAACGCTGCTGGTCGCCAGCCCGGACTTCATGCGCGGCCGACAGGTCGACAACCTCGACGACCTCAAACAATTGCCGGTGCTCGGCGCCCTGGAAGCCGACCGCATGGTCCACCTGCGCCTGCTCGACCCCCAAGGCAACGCCGAAGACCTGGTGATGGAAGCCCGCCTGGGCATCGATGATTTCATCGTGCGCAAAGCCAGCGCACTCAAGGGCCTGGGCTTCACCGTGCTGCCGATGATGTATTGCGAAGAAGAACTGGCCAGCGGCCAACTGGTGCAACTGCTGCCGCAATGGTCGCTGCCGGGCGGCTGGTTGCAGGCCGTGTACCCGCATCGCCGTGGCGTGCTGCCGGCGATTCGTGCGTGGATCGATTACCTGGAAGAAGGTTTTAAAAGCTGTGGAGACCGCCTGTTATGAGCATGACCGAAGAACAAGTCGCGCACTTCTGCCTGAGCCTGCCCGGCGCGCGGGAAGACTATAAATGGGGTGGCGTGCGAGTGTTTTCGATTGCCGGCAACAAGATGTTCGCCTTGCAGAACCTGCGGGGTGACTCGTTGGCGTTCAAGGTCGACAAGGAACTGTTCCTCGGCCATGTGGACCGCCCGGGCATCCACCCGGCGCCGTACCTGGCGCGCGCGCAGTGGATCATCATGAACACGCCCTACCCGCTGGGCACCGAGGAGTTGCGTGGCCTGTTGCAGCGCTCTCACCAGTTGGTGGTGAGCAAGTTGCCCAAGCGCACGCAGGTCGGGTTGTTGCTAGAGGACTGACCCCAGCGTGCCGCTGAGGAACAACTGGTCAAGCCAGAACACCTGATGCAACAGCACGATTGCCCAGAACAGCACCTGATACGAGACCTTGCGCGTCTTGTGCCGGAACACCTGCTGGGCAATCAGCGCACCCGGCCATCCGCCCGCCAACTCGACGGCGTGCAGGATGTTTTCGGGAATGCGCCGAGCGTCGGTGCGCGCCTTGTGCTTGTCGCTCCAGTACAGCAAAAACGCAATCACGCTGACCACGCCATAGGCCGCCAGCGGCAGCACGGTCTCGCCGCGATGCCACACCAATACCGAGCCCAATAACGGCGCCGCGCACAACAGCGCAAAGATCAGCGCCTTCAGGCGTGGGTGCTGAATCATCATGCCTTGGCCGCAGACCAATCGATCCAGCCGAACTGCCAGGTCGCCAGGATCAGCAAGCCGAATGCAATCCGATACCAGGCAAATGCCGCATAGCTATGGCTGGCGATGAACTTGAGCAGGCCCTTGACCGCAATCATCGCGAAGATGAACGAGGTGACAAACCCGATGGCGAACACCGGCAGGTCAGCCGGCTGGAACAGGTCGCGGTACTTGTAGCCCGAATACACCGCCGCACCGACCATGGTCGGCATGGCCAGGAAGAACGAAAACTCGGTGGCAGCCTTGCGCGACAGGCCGAACAGCAGGCCGCCGATAATGGTCGAGCCCGAGCGCGAGGTGCCCGGGATCATCGCCAGGCACTGGGCAAAACCGACCTTGAGCGCGTCCTTCCAGCTGATCTCATCGACGCTCTCGGCATGCACTTCATGCTCGCGCCGCTCGGCCCACAACATCACGATGCCGCCCACCACCAACGCCGTGGCGACGGTGATCGGGTTGAACAGGTAATGGTGAATCAGGTCAGCGAAAATCACCCCCAGCACCACGGCCGGCAGGAATGCGATCAGCAGGTTGACGGTAAAGCGCTGCGCATTGCGCTGGGTCGGCAAACCGGTCACCACGTCGAGGATCTTGCGGCGAAACTCCCAGACCACCGCCAGAATCGCGCCGAGCTGAATGATGATGTTGAACGCCATGGCGCGTTCGCCACCAAAGTTAAGCAAATCGGCGACGATAATCTGGTGGCCGGTACTGGAGATCGGCAAAAACTCCGTCAGCCCTTCTACCACGCCGAGTATCAACGCCTGTGCGGCGGTCCACAAATCCATACGTCCCCCAAAGGTCTTGTTCTAAGACAAGCCTCGTTAGTCTTTTTAATGGTTCACTGACGACGAGCGCACAAAAAGGCCCGGTGCTGATAATCAACGCCGGTCTGCAAAAATTCCGTGAAAAATCAGGCAGTACTCAGGTTTTTCGATTTCAGGCCGAAAGCCTATCAGACAAGGCTTAAAAGTCGATGCAGCGCCGACAATTATAAAAAGTACGGAGTGACAGGACGATGAACAGTTTACGCAATATGTCGATCAGCCGCCGTCTCTGGTTGATCCTGGTAGTTGCCGTGTTGATGCTGTTGGCCCTGGGTTTGCTGATGCTCAAACAGATCCATGACGACCTCTATGAAGCCAAAAGCCTGCAGACCCGACACGTCGTACAGACCGCCAGTGGAATCCTGACGTTTTATCACAGCCTCGAAACCAGCGGCGTCATGCCCCGTGAAGCGGCACAAAAACAAGCCCTGAGCGCGGTGCGCGGCCTGCGCTATAACAAAGACGAATATTTCTGGATCAACGACCTGACGCCGGTGATGATCATGCACCCGGCCAACCCCAAGCTCGATGGCCAGAACCTCTCGTCGATTCGCGACCCGGACGGCTTTGCGATATTCAACGAGTTCGTGAGCCTGGCCAAGGCCAAGGGTGCCGGTATCGTCAATTACCGTTGGCCGAAGCCGGGTGCCGATACGCCGATAGAAAAAACCTCGTATATCCAGTTGTTCGAACCGTGGGGCTGGATCATCGGCTCCGGCGTGTATGTGGATGACGTGCAAGCCGAATTCAACGCGCAAGTGTGGAAAGCCTCGGGTGTCGGCCTGGGCATCGCCGTGGTCATGGCCCTGCTGGTCTCGTTGATTGTGCGCAGCATCGTGCGCCCGCTGCAGGCCGCCGTGAATGCCATGGCCAGTATCGCCAGCGGCGAGAGCGACCTGACGCGCAGCCTCGACACCCATGGCCGCGACGAAGTCACTCAACTGTCCCAGCACTTCAACAGCTTCACCGCCAAGCTGCGCCACGTCGTCGGCCAGTTGCAGATGTGCGCCAATGCGCTGGGCCAGTCGTCCACGGAGCTGGGCAACAACGCCAGCCAGGCCCACGACCGCAGCCAGCAACAGTCGCAACAGATGGAACTGGTGGCCACCGCGGTCAATGAAGTCACCTACGGCGTGCAGGACGTGGCCAAGAACGCCGAGCATGCCGCCAGCGAAATGCGCGATGCCCAAGCCCAGGCCGAGCAAGGCCAAGTGAACATCGACAGCAGCTTGCAGCAGATCGACCAACTGTCCACCACCATCAGCCAGGCCGTGGAAGTGATTCGCACCCTGTCGAGCGAAAGCACGCAGATCGGTGGCGTGCTCGAAGTGATCCGCTCCATCGCTGACCAGACCAACCTGCTCGCCCTCAACGCCGCCATCGAAGCCGCGCGTGCCGGCGAGCAAGGCCGCGGGTTTGCGGTGGTGGCGGACGAAGTGCGGCTGCTGGCCCAACGCACGCAGAAATCCACTGCTGAAATCCAGGTCATGATCGAGCGTCTGCAAGGTCACTCGGAAGCGGCGGTCAAGGTCATCAGCGACAGCCACAGCGCGTCGCAACTGACCATCGAACAGGCCGGCCAGGCCGGGGCCAGCCTCACCGCCATCGGCCAGGCCCTGCGCAACCTCAATGGCCTGAATGCCTCGATCGCCAGCGCCACCCTGCAACAGGCCCACGTGGTCGAGGACATCAACCAGAACGTGACCCAAGCCGCCGGGTTGTCCCACAACACGGCAGTGGCGGCCGAACAGTCCAGCGTGGCCAGCGCACACTTGCGCGGGTTGAGCGAGCAGCTCGACGGCCTGCTGCGTCAATTCAAAGTCTGACGCCACTCAAACTGTGGGAGGGGGCAAGCTCCCTCCCACATTTGCCTTCCTGTGTTTTGAAGATTGGTTACAATCCCCGCCCTTTCCCTCTCTCCCAAGGAACCACCATGTCCGGGCTTGAACTGTTCGCCGCCGCGCTGGGGGTGATCGCTGTCTGGCTGACGGTCAAACAAAACCCCTGGTGCTGGCCCATCGGCCTGGTGATGGTGCTGCTCTACACTTGGGTGTTCTACGACGTGAAACTCTATTCCGACATGCTGTTGCAGGTGGTCTACGCCGCCCTGCAAGTCTACGGCTGGTGGCAGTGGACCCGACGCGCCGGGGACATCAAGCCAGGTCGCCAGGTCACCAGCCTGGGCTGGTCCGCGATCCTTACCAGCCTGGCTATCGGCGCGGTCGGCAGCCTGTTGCTCGGCGCCGCCATGGCCCACTGGACCGACGCCGCCCAACCCTGGCTCGACGCCGCCCTCACCGGCTTCAGCCTGGTGGCGCAGATGTGGATGGCGCAAAAGCGCGTGCAGTGCTGGCCATTGTGGATTGTCGTGGATGTGATTTTCGTCGGGCTGTTCCTCTATAAAGGCCTCTACCTCACCGCCGCGCTCTATGCGCTGTTCACCGCGATCGCCGTGCAAGGCTGGCGCGAATGGCGTGCCGACGCGGCGTTGCGCGCATGAAGGTGGTGGTCCTGGCCGGCCCCGAATCCAGCGGTAAAAGCTGGTTGGCCGCGCAGTTGCAAACGCAGTTCGGCGGGCTGATGGTGGGCGAGTACGTGCGGCACTTCATCGACCACCATCAGCGCGACACCACGCTGGCCGACATCCCGGCCATCGCCCGTGGACAACTGGCCTGGGAAGATGCCGCCCGCGCCGAGCGCCCTGCGCTGTTGATCCTCGACACGCACCTGCTGACCAACAGACTCTGGAGCCAGACCCTGTTCGGCGACTATCCGACATGGCTTGACGACGAACTGCTGGCCCGCCACTACGACCTGCACCTGCTGCTGTCCCCCGACGACGTGGAATGGACCGCCGACGGCCAGCGTTGCCAGCCGGAACTGGCCGACCGCCAGGCGTTTTTCCAGCACAGCCTGGATTGGATGCAGCAGCATCGACAGGCCCTGGTGGTGATCAGGGGAAATTGGGAAGAACGCCGCGCCAAAGCCTTCGCAGCCGTCAACCAACTCCTGTAGGAGCGAGCTTGCTCGCGAAAAACGCAAGAACACCGCGTTAATCCAGAATGCCCGCGTTATCGTTGACGCTCTTCGCGAGCAAGCTCGCTCCTACAGTGAGTTGCGGCGCTTAGTAGCCCAGGGACAGGCCGGTATTGCGACGCGGGTCGTTGGCCCCATAGAAACGGTTGTTGCCGACCGGCTTGCCGTCCAGGGACGGCGCGCCCACCAGGATCGCCGCCAAGTGGTTGGCATCCTGTGGCCCGGCAAACTTGTGGCCCCAGCTCTCAAGGATCTTCTGCGTATCCGGGCTGACCGCGAAGGTCTCCAGGTTAGTGGTGTCCGGCATCCACTGCTGGTGGAAACGCGGCGCGTCGACGGCCTCCTGGATGTTCATCTTGTAATCGATGACGTTGAGAATGGTCAGCAAGGTCGCGGTAATGATGCGACTGCCGCCCGGCGTGCCGACCACCATCACCGCCTTGCCATCCTTGGTCACAATGGTCGGGCTCATCGACGACAGCGGCGCCTTGCCTGGTGCGATGGCGTTGGCTTCACCCTGGACCAGGCCGTACATGTTCGGCACGCCGACCTTGACGGTGAAATCGTCCATTTCATCGTTGAGGATCACCCCGGTCTTGCTCGCCATCACGCCGGCACCGAACCAGTCATTGAGGGTGTAGGTCACCGAGACCGCGTTGCCCCACTTGTCGACGATGGAATAGTGGGTGGTGTTGTTGCCTTCATGGGGCGCTACGCCCGGTTTGATCGCCTGGGAGTCGCCGGCCTTGTTCGGCTCGATGGCGTCCCGCAGTTTCGTGGCGTAGTTTTTGTCCAGCAGGTGTTCGATCGGGTTCTTTACGAAGTCCGGATCGCCGAGGTAGCTGTTGCGGTCCACATACGCGTGGCGCATGGCTTCAATCTGGTAGTGCAGGCCCTGGGCCGAGTGGTAGCCCAGGTCGGCCATCGGGTAGCCTTCGAGGATGTTCATGATCTGGCAGATCACCACGCCACCGGAGCTCGGCGGTGGTGCCGAAACCACGTGGTAGCCACGGTAGTCGCACTCGATGGGCGCCAGTTCACGGGTCTTGTACTTGTCGAGGTCGGCCTGGGTGATGATGCCCTTGCCGGCCTGGCTGGAATCCACCAACGCCTTGGCGACCCAGCCTTTATAGAAACCGTCGCTGCCCTTGGCGGAGATTTCCTTGAGGGTCTTGGCCAGGTCTTTCTGCACCAGCTTCTGGCCGACCTGCAACGGCTGGCCGTTGTGCAGGAAGATTGCGCGCAGGTCCTTGTCTTTTTCGAACTCGCCGGTGGCGGTGTGCAGCAGGTCGATATCACCCTGCTCCAGCGCGAAGCCGTTTTCCGCCAGCTTGATCGCCGGGGCAATCACCTGGGCGCGCTTGAGGGTGCCGTATTTGCTCAGGGCCAGCTCCATGCCGGACACGGTGCCGGGGACGCCGACGGCCAGGTGGCCCTTGGCGCTCAGGCCTTCGACGACGTTGCCGGCCTTGTCCAGGTACATGTCGGCGGTGGCGGCCAGCGGGGCTTTTTCGCGGAAGTCGAGGAAGGTCTTGCGCCCGTCGGCCAGTTGCACGGTCATGAAGCCGCCGCCGCCCAGGTTACCCGCCGCCGGGTACACCACTGCCAACGCGTAGCCCACGGCCACGGCGGCATCCACCGCGTTGCCGCCGGCCTTGAGCACATCCACACCGACATGCGTGGCCAAATGCTGGGCCGTTACCACCATGCCATTTTCACCGGCCACCGGGGCCTGGGAGGCGGCTTGCACGCCGCTGACCGTCAATACCAGCGCAGTGGCAATCAAAGTACGGCTGAAGGGTTGGTATTTCATCCTTGGCTACTCGGGTTATTGAGATGCACCAAAATAGCCCGACTTGGATGCAATCCCCAGCGCAGTGGCGTTTTTATGACAGAACCTGTCGGTCACGGAACGATTCAGCGCTGGCCTCGACGGCCAATGGCGCTAGAATCGGCGCCATTCTTCACCTGACTCTCCGACACGAGCCTCCCCATGAGCTTTGATTTCGACACGATCCACCCCCGCCTCGGCACCGGCAGCACCAAGTGGAACCGTTACCCGCCCGACGTGTTGCCGATGTGGATCGCCGACATGGACATCGCCGCGCCACCCGCCGTGCTTCAAGCCCTGCACCAGCGTCTCGACCAGCAGATTCTCGGCTACAGCGTGGCCGGCCCGGACGTGCGCGCGGCCATCGTTGCCGACCTGTGGGCCAAATACGCCTGGCGCGTGCAACCGGACGAATTGCTGTTTCTGCCCGGGGTAGAACCCGGTTTCAATATGGCGCTGCATGCCTTCGTGCAGCCCGGTCAAGCGGTGGTGCTGCAAACCCCCAACTATCGGCCGATTCGCCTGGCGCCCGGAAACTGGAACCTGCCGCGCATCGAGGTGCCGTTCAAGCTGGTCAACGCGCAGTACATCACGCCGATGCCGCTGCTGCGCCAGGCGCTGACAGGGGCCGGCGCATTATTGCTGAGCAACCCGCACAACCCGGTGGGCAAAGTCTTCCCCCGCGAAGAACTGCTCGCAGTGGCCAATGCCTGCCTGGAACAGGGCGCGCTGATCATCAGCGATGAAATCCACGCCGAGCTGTGCTTCGACGGCCGTCGCCACATCCCCACCGCCAGCCTCAGCCCGGAAATCGCCCAGCGCACCATCACGCTGATGTCCGCGAGCAAGGCCTACAACGTGGCCGGCCTGAAGACCTGTTTTGCCGTAGTGCAAAACGCCGAGATGCGCGAGCGCTTCAACCAGGCGCGTTGCGGCATGGTCGACAGCGTCAGCCCCCTGGGCCTGGAAGCCACCCGCGCGGCCTACAGCCAATGCAGCGACTGGCTCGAGGCGTTGCTGCAGTACTTGCAGGCCAACCGCGACTACCTGCTCGACGCGGTAAAAACCCGCCTGCCCGGCGTGGTCATGCATGCGCCTCAAGGCACCTTTCTGGCGTGGCTGGATTGCAGCGCCCTAGGCCTGGACGACCCGCAACAGTTCTTCCTGGAACAGGCCAAGGTCGGTTTGAGCGCGGGGATCGAATTCGGCGATGACTGCCAGCAGTTCGTGCGCCTGAACTTCGGCTGCCCGCGGGCGTTGCTGGAAGAGGGTCTGCAGCGGATGGAACGCAGCTTGCTCACCCGTTAAAACTGACTGGCCCCTTCCCGGAGCCAGTCGTTCGATGGTGTTGGCCCACCCTTGGGCGTGCGTCAGGTTTGAGGATTACCAGTTTCAACCTTCATGCTGCTCACCTGCACAGTCCGGATGGATGAGACCGCTTGGCGTGGCGCATTTATCACCATAGTCACACCGTCGTTGGTGATGAACATTGGTCGTGCCCGATCATCCTCCGTATCGCTGGAAAAGGCATTGTTGAAGACAAGTGCGCGGCTATTCCACGGCGTATCGCCGCTCGTATCAACGGATAAATCACCGGTGGGCGAAACACGCCAGCCAGAGTTGACCGTTGAGCGTGAACATATGGTTCTCATCATTACCCTGGATAAAACTTTGCCCTCGTTCAACCGTAGTCACATTGGAAAAAGACTGGAAATGCGCGATTTTCTTCAGCCCTTCCGTATTCGATTCCTGGGTTTTTATCGAGATCGTATTCGTCTTGAAGTTAACGACGTGCCCCGCGTATCGGGCTACTTTGTCCGCTCCATCTTCTTTATAGGGGGTCGTTAGTATGATATTATCGACTTAAGTTCCCTGTATAGATGAATGCCTTGATCGGAAAACACTAGCAAAGCAAAAAGCATTCAACTGTCAGACTTATCTATTTACCGTCATTATCGTTTGATAACAATATATTTCGACTGCACGCCTGAAACTCAAACACTAAAGAATACGCGCGACCAATGCCCTTGCCCCCTTCCACCCAAGATCGGTACGCAGCTCCATACGCGGCTCAAAAACAGCGCCAACAGTAAGAAGGTCGAAACCCACAACGACACTCCCAAACTGTTTGACTACCTGCAGCGCCCCCTCACTAAGTTCCAGGCATTTATCTCATTTTATACCCTGCACCAACGCTCATAAAAACCATGCACCCTTTGAATACTCCGACAGGTTCGACTCAGCCAGGACTTCGAGTCCCTCTGCGGCGTAGTTGCCAGCCAGAACGCCGGCGACCAGAGCCTCGGCGTCAACAGCGCCGCCATCGCCAGCAAGCGGGCGCCTACAGTGAATTACGCAAGTCTTTAGAGTTTGGCGATGGAAACTTCAGTCGATTTCACAAAGGCAATCACTTCACTGCCCACCTTCAACTCCAGGTCACGCACCGAGCGCGTGGTGATCACTGAAGTAACGATGCCGGACGCGGTCTGCACGTCGATTTCCGACACCACTTCCCCCAGCAGAATCTCCTTGATCACGCCCTTGAACTGATTACGCACGTTGATCGCTTTAATGGTCATGTCGGCTTTCCTTTTGGCTGTCAGGTCGATCTGCACGAATGTGCAGAGCCTCAAAGTGCGCCACCCACAAAAACATTAAAAGGAATATATAACTATTTGTTTATTCCATGCGGGTATATCAAGACTGTTTCACCGCCAACAGTCGATCAACAGCTTGCCCTCCCCGCTACAGCCTTCTCCGCTCGAAACCACGTAAACATGCGTGGGCTGGCCTTGCAACCACGCGAAGCCGTCAGCCTGCTGGGCCCCAGTGTCTGAAACCTTCCGTCGAAACGAAACAAAACAACTGCCACATTTTTGATCGCCAGTGTCTTCAAGTGAGTGTGACCCAATACCGCGTCCGCGCCTGCACCTCGAACCCTAGACTCGAGGCCAGCAGGCTGAGGATGCGGTCGGTGTCATCCAGGCGAAAACTGCCCGTCACCCGCAACGTCTCCAGGTTCGGCGCCCAGCGCAACACCCCTGGGCGATAGCGCGCCAGCTCACGCAGAAAATCCCCCAGCGCCTGGTTCTGTGCAGTCAGCACGCCGTCGCGCCAGCCCAGTTGCAGCACATCGAACGGCACCCACGCACCGAGCCCGCCGGCGCTCAATGGCGCTTGCTGGCCGTCCTGCAACGTCGCCAGTTGCCCGTTCACGTCGCGCACCTGCACGCGGCCCTTGAGCACCGACACCCGGCAGCCGGCAGCCAGTTCGCGCACGCACACCTCGGCCTGACTGACCCGTACCTCGCCGTAGCGCGTGCGTAGCGTCATCGCGTGTGCGCCCGGCACGTTCAGCGCCAGTTCGCCGTCCACCAGCGTGATGCGCCGTTGCGCCGGGTCCACATCCACGGCCGTGGCGGTATTCAGTTGCAGGCTGCCGCCCTCGGCCAACGGCAGGCGCCTGCGCTCGCCGGTGGCGGTGTGCAGGTCGGCGCGCCAACTATCTATAGGTAACTGGCGACTGATCAACCAGGCCGTCGGCACCAACGCCGCCACGCCCAACGCACGCTTGAGCAACGCCCGCCGCCCCACTTGCGGGCGGTCGAGGCTGGCCATCGCCAACGCCTGGGGCAGCGCGCTGAAGCGCTGGCGCAGGGCCTGGGCTTTCTGCCAGGTGTGTTCGTGCTGCGGATGACTGTCGCGCCAGTGCTGCAACGCGGCATGATCGCGTTCAGTGGCCGCCCCCGATTCCAGCAGCGCCAGCCATTGCGCGGCCGCTCGCGCAACCTCACGGTTCACAGGTCCACCAGCAGGCAATGTTCATAGGCTTGCGCCATGTAACGCTTGACCGTGCGCTCCGACACCTCAAGCCGCTCGGCAATCTCTCGATAGCCCAGGCCCTCCAGCTGACTCCAAAGAAACGCCCGGCGCACCAGTGCAGGCAAGCCGTCGAGCAATTCATCCAGGGCTTGCAGGGTTTCCAACACCAGCCAGCGCTGCTCGGGAGATGGCACGCAGGCTGGCGGCAGGTTGCCAAGAGCCGTCAGATAAGCCTGCTCAAGGCTGCGTCGCTGATGAAAATTAACCAGCAGGCGCTTGCCCACCGTCACCAGATAGGCCCGCGGTTCCTGCATCTGCGCGAGCGGCTGGGCACTGGCGAGCACCCGCACGAAAGTGTCCTGGCTCAGGTCAGCCGCATCCCAGGCATTGCCCAGGCGCCGCCGCAGCCAGCTTTCCAACCAACTGCGATGGTCGCGATACAGGCTCGACAACGTCGGTTCGGCGGCGTGCGAAGGGACAACAGCATCATTCATGGCAAGCAACCTGCGCAGCGCGATTGAGTCTCAAATGAGATTAATTCTAATTAATATCGCGGCGAGACACCACGTTCTTTTCAACGGGGCGTTCATACGGGCATCAAAGGCCAGTGAACCCAGGCTTTGCCACCACAGGTGTGCCTGGCAGCGACCTAAAACCGCACACGTTGTCCGTTGACCATGCTGATCACACCCCATATAGTGTGCCCACGCCAACAAACAACCACTACATAGTGTGCGAACTCGTAAAACGCTGACCACACTATGCGCAGTATTTCAATGCCTTGAAGCCTGCAAATCACTTATTTTTGGACGGGTTCACACACCGTCAGCACAGACCAGGAAGGAGTATTTCAATGCTGAGTTGGGATGAAGTCGACAACGAAGACACCGGTGCAGCGGTGATCAGAGGCGCCAACGCCGGCCACGCCACCGAAGCCAACATGGACCGCCTCGACGGTGCCGGCGCCGCTGCCGCCATCGAAGCCCGCGCCGTCACCGCCAACGACTCCGCCGCGATCATCCGCGCCAAGGCTGCCCTCGACAAACTCGACATCGCCGAAGGCCTCGCCGAACTCGAAGGCGCCTCCGCCCGCGTCGCTGTCGACGAAAAGCGCATGATCAACTGCCGCGCCGACCTCAACCAACTCGTGCCCTTCAAGTACGACTGGGCCTGGCAGAAATACCTCGACGGCTGCGCCAACCACTGGATGCCGCAAGAGGTCAACATGACCGCCGACATCGCGCTGTGGAAAAACCCCGAAGGCCTGACCGACGACGAACGCCGCATCGTCATGCGCAACCTCGGCTTCTTCTCCACCGCCGACTCGCTGGTCGCCAACAACCTGGTCCTGGCCGTGTACCGCCTGATCACCAACCCGGAGTGCCGCCAGTACATCCTGCGCCAGGCCTTCGAAGAGGCGATCCACACCCACGCCTACCAGTACTGCATCGAATCGCTGGCCATGGATGAAGGCGAGATCTTCAACATGTACCACGAGATCCCATCGGTCGCGAAAAAAGCCGCCTGGGGCCTGAAATACACGCGCTCCATCTCCGACCCGAAATTCGAAACCGGCACCGTCGACACCGACAAAGAATTGTTGCGCAACCTGGTGGCCTACTACTGCGTACTGGAAGGCATCTTCTTCTATTGCGGCTTCACCCAGATCCTCTCCATGGGCCGCCGCAACAAAATGACCGGCGTGGCCGAGCAGTTCCAGTACATCCTGCGCGACGAGTCGATGCACCTGAACTTCGGCATCGACGTGATCAACCAGATCAAAATCGAAAACCCACACCTGTGGGACGCCGAGATGAAGGAAGAAGCGACCCAGATGATCCTGCAAGGGACCCAACTGGAGATCGAATACGCGCGCGACACCATGCCACGCGGTGTACTCGGCATGAACGCGGCGATGATGGAGGACTACCTCAAGTTCATCGCTAACCGTCGTCTGTCACAGATCGGCTTGAAGGAAGAGTATCCAGGGACGACTAACCCGTTCCCATGGATGAGCGAGATCATGGACTTGAAGAAAGAGAAGAATTTCTTTGAGACCCGTGTGATCGAGTACCAGACTGGCGGTGCGTTGAGCTGGGATTGATTGAAAAAACGGCCCCTTCAGGGGCCGTGTTGTTTCACCTGTCGATGTTTTTTTATGCCCAATCAAACCATCAAGACCCCCTGCGTCGGCCTGTGCTCCACCGTTTACGGTGACCTGGTCTGCCGCGGGTGCAAGCGTTATCACCATGAAGTCATCCAGTGGAATGGCTACAACGCCGAGGAAAAACAGGCGGTGTGGCTGCGCCTTGAGCAACTGCTGGTGCAGGTGATGGCCTCCAAGCTGGACGTGTTCGACCCACAACGCCTGCGCCAGCAACTGGAAAGCCGCAAGATTCGCTTTATGCCGCATCAGTCGCCGTATTGCTGGGCCTACCAGTTGATTGCCCGGGGTGCGCGGGTGATTACCAGGCTGGATGCATATGGCCTGGTGTTGCTGCCGGAGTTTCGCGAGCACAGCCTGGCGGATTTGCGCGATGGGATTGATCGCGAGTTTTTCCTGCTGTCCGAGGCGCATTACCAGCGGTATATCGCCCCCGTGTTCTTGAAAGAGGCCTTTGGGCCAGCCCTGATCGCCACGCTCTAAATGTGGGAGGGGGCTTGCTCCCGATAGCAGTGTGTCAGTCAGCTTATATGTCACTGACCCGGCGCAATCGGGGGCAAGCCCCCTCCCACATTTAGGTCCAGGACGCTGCACGCTCCGCCTGGAGGCCATAGCGTTCAATCGCCTGCTGGCATACCTGCCGATCCAGACTGCCCTGCTCCGCCAATGCCGTCAGCGCGGCCAGCACGAGGTGATGGCGATCCACCTCAAAAAAATCCCGCAACGCCGCCCGTGTATCGCTGCGCCCGAAACCGTCGGTGCCGAGCACGGTGTAGGGGGAATCCAGGTACGAAGCAATCATCTGCGGCACCGCCCGCACGTAGTCCGACACCGCAACCACCGGGGCGCCCTTGGGCAAGCAATCATTCACATGACTGACGCGCTGGATCGCCTGCGGATGCAAGCGATTCCAACGCTCCACCTCCCGCGCCTGCCGTGCCAGTTCGCTGAAGCTGGTCACGCTGTAGACCTCACTCGCCACCTGCCAATCGTCCGCCAATAGCTGCGCAGCCGCCTGGGCTTCACGCACCAGCGTACCCGAACCGAGCAGGCGCACCTGGGCGTCAGGCGCGCCCTGCAAGCGGTACATACCTTTGATGATCGCCGCTTCCACCCCCTCGGGCAGGCTCGGCTGCGGGTAGTTTTCGTTCATCAGGGTCACGTAGTAGAACTCGTCGACATCATGCTCCAGCATCTGGCGCATGCCGTGGTCGAGGATCACCGCAAACTCCCCGGGAAACGCCGGGTCGTAGGCACGGCAGTTGGGGACGCTGGCGGCGCTCAGGTGGCTGCTGCCGTCCTGATGCTGCAGGCCCTCGCCGCCGAGGGTGGTGCGGCCGGCGGTGGCGCCCAGCAGGAAGCCACGGGCGCGCTGGTCGGCGGCGGCCCAGATCAGGTCGCCCACGCGCTGAAAGCCGAACATCGAGTAATAGATGTAGAACGGCAACATGCGCAGGCCATGCACCGAATAGCTGGTGGCCGCCGCGACCCAGGAGCTGATGGCGCTGGCTTCGCTGATGCCCTCTTCGAGGATCTGCCCGTCAGTGGCTTCGCGGTAGCTGAGGATCGAGCCGATATCTTCCGGCTCGTAGCGTTGGCCGACGCTGGAGTAGATGCCGATCTGCTTGAACAGGTTGGCCATGCCGAAGGTACGCGCCTCGTCGGCGACGATCGGCACGATGCGTGGCCCCAGGTGCTTGTCCTTGAGCAAGTTGGTGAGCATACGCACGAAGGCCATGGTGGTGGACATCTCCTTACCCGCGGCAGCCGTGGCGAAGCCGGCGTAACCGGCCAGAGGCGGCACACTGACCGGCGCGGCGGCCTGGCAGCGACTGGGCACATAGCCGCCCAGGGCGTTGCGCCGTTGATGCAGGTAGCGCAACTCCAGGCTGTCAGCGGCCGGTTTGAAGAAACTCAACGACTCGGTCTGCTCATCCGTCAGCGGCAACTGGAAACGATTGCGGAAGGCGATCAGCGCCTCGCGATCGAGTTTCTTCTGCTGGTGGGTGGTCATCTTGCCCTGCCCGGCTTCGCCCATGCCGAAGCCTTTTTTGGTCTGGGCCAGGATCACCGTGGGCTTGCCCTTGACCCGCCGCGCCGCGTGGTAGGCGGCGTGGATCTTGACCATGTCGTGGCCGCCGCGCTTGAGGCGGTCGATCTGTTCGTCGCTCATGCCCTCGACCAGCCTGGCCAGGGACGCGCTCTGGCCGAAGAAGTGCTCGCGGTTGTAGGCGCCGTCCTTGGCGGCGAAGGTCTGGAACTGCCCGTCCACGGTCTGCGACAGCGTATTGACCAGGGCGCCGTCGCTGTCCTTGGCGAGCAAGGCGTCCCAGTCCGAGCCCCACACCAGCTTGATCACGTTCCAGCCGGCGCCGCCGAACAACGCCTCCAGCTCATCGATGATCCGCCCATTGCCACGCACCGGGCCGTCGAGGCGTTGCAGGTTGCAGTTGACCACCCAGGTCAGGTTGTCCAGGCCTTCGCGAGCGGCCAGGGTCAGGGCCGACATGCTTTCCGGCTCGTCCATTTCGCCGTCGCCGAATACGCCCCAGACGTGGCGCTCGGTGGTGTCCTGCAAGCCGCGGTGCTGCAGGTAACGCATAAAGCGCGCCTGGAAAATCGAGCTGATCGGGCCGATGCCCATGGAGCCGGTGGGAAACTGCCAGAAGTCCGGCATCAACCACGGGTGCGGGTAACTCGACAAACCGCGCGCGCCGACCTTGGCCCCGCCGATTTCCTGCCGGTAGTGCGCCAGGTCCTGCTCGCTCATGCGCCCCTCCAGGAACGCCCGCGCATAAATGCCCGGCGCGGAATGCGGCTGGTAGAACACCAGGTCGCCGCCAAAGCCGTCGTGGCGGGCACGGAAAAAGTGATTGAAGCCCACTTCGAACAAATCCGCCGCGCTGGCGTAGCTGGCGATATGACCGCCGAGCTCGCCATACGCCTGGTTGGCGCGCACCACCATGGCCAGGGCGTTCCAGCGCACCAGCGAGGCCAGGCGCTCTTCGGTGGCCAGGTCGCCGGGAAACGCCGGCTGCTGCTCGACGCTGATGCTATTGATATACGGAGTGCCGTGACGGGGTTTCCAGTCGATGTGCGGGGCGCCGCCTTCACGGGCCAGCACGTCGAGGATCTGCCGCGCCCGCGCGGGGCCGGCGTTGGCCACCAGCGAGGCCAGGGCGTCGCGCCACTCGTCCTGCTCGATTTGATCACCGGCGAGCTGATCCGTTGTGGTGTGATTCACTGCGCTCGCAAAACCGTTCATGGGCACCTCCAGGCTTTTTTTCCAGTTTATGTCGATGACTGAGGATTTTTTGCCTGATATCAGGCGTACCAAAGCGTATTTTGAGCATGAATCGCTGCCAATCAGACGTTTCCCAGCACGTTGTGCTCCAACCCCCCGAAACCTCGCCATTGTGTTTAAAATGCCGCCCGCTCAACGAACGACGCTCAACGATGAACCCCGACGCCCTCGCCACACTGCACGCCCACCTGCTGACCGCCCTGGCCACGCCACCGACCGAAACCCGGCGCCTGTTCCACGGACGCGGCCGGTGCTGGCCGGGCCTGGAGCAACTGACCGTGGACTGGCTGCAGGGCGTGGTGCTGGTTGCGCTGTTCAAGGAGCCGGAGGCGGCGCACCTGGACGCGCTGAAACAGCTGCTGGTTCAGTTCGAATGGGCGCAGTCCGGCGCCCACACGGTAGCCCTGCAGCACCGCTACCTGCCGCAAAGCACCACCGAATGGCTGGTGGGCGATGCGATCGATGAGCTGACGATTACCGAAGGCGGCCTGCGCTACCTGATCGACCTCGGTAAAAAACAGAACAGCGGGCTGTTTCTCGACATGCGCTACGGCCGCAACTGGGTGCGCGAACAGGCCAAGGGGCTGCGGGTACTCAACCTGTTCGCCTACACCTGCGGGTTTTCCGTGGCGGCCATCGAGGGCGGCGCCGAGCATGTGGTGAACCTGGACATGGCCCGCGGCGCCCTCAGCCGGGGTCGCGACAACCATCGCCTGAATGGGCATGACCTGAGCCGCGTTACCTTTCTTGGCCACGACTTGTTCAAGTCCTGGGCCAAGGTCATCCACAGCGGCCCCTATGATCTGGTGATCATCGACCCGCCGTCCTTCCAGAAAGGCAGTTTCCTGCTGACCAAGGATTACCAGCGCGTGCTGCGCCGCCTGCCGGATTTGCTCACGCCACAAGGCACGGTGCTGGCGTGCATGAATGACCCGGCGTTCGGCGAGGACTTCCTGATCGATGGCGTGACCCGCGAAGCACCGGGCCTGCGCTTTGTCGAGCGGCTGGAAAACCCGCCGGAATTCCCGGATATCGATCGGCAAAGCGGCTTGAAAGCCTTGGTGTTCCGCCAAGGCTGATGCCGAAACGTCCGACGCTTGCTACGCTAAGCAATCACCGGGGTGGTGAACCTTATCCTCCCCTTCCCGGTCGATACCTGCATCCCCTGGCCAGACTCGACGCTGCCACAGCGTCGGCTGCCCCGTTTCACCCTTTGGAGAACCGCCCGTGATATCGACCCTGCATGTAGCCAGACTGAAAGCCTGGGGCGCCCACGGCTTCACTGCCACCGGAGTGGTGTTGGCCTTCCTGGCCACGCTGGCCTTGCTGGAGAACTCACCCAAGGCGTGCCTGCTGTGGCTGGGCCTGGCACTGGTGGTCGATGGCGTCGACGGTTCCCTGGCCCGCCGCGTGAATGTCAGCACGGTACTGCCCAGCTTTGACGGCTCGGTGCTGGACCTGGTGATCGATTACCTGACCTATGTGTTTATCCCGGCACTGTTTATCTACCGCTATATCGACCTGCCGGACTTTACCCACCTGTTCACGGTGTCGGTGATCCTGGTGTCGTCGCTGTTCTGCTTCTGCAACGTGAACATGAAAAGCAAGGACAACTACTTCGTCGGCTTCCCTGCCGCCTGGAACGTGGTAGCCCTCTGCGTGTATATCATCCAGCCCGACGCGTGGGTGACGTTGCTCACGGTGATTGGCCTGGCGCTGCTGACCGTGACGCCGATGAAGTTCCTGCACCCGTTCCGGGTCAAGCGGTTCATGCCGATCAACATCGCGGTGACCACGCTCTGGTTGCTGTGCAGCTTCTTGATGGTGGTGGATTACCCGAACACCAACCCGTGGACGTTTGGGTTGTGGTCGCTGATGTCGGCGTACTTCCTCGGGATCTGCATCTGGCGCACCGCGCTGGAGTGGCTGGGCACCCACAAATAGCCAGGCCGGCACCGTTTGAATGTGGGAGGAGGCTTGCTCCCTCCCACATTTGGATTTGCGTACACCGGGCAGGTAAGATGGCCGCCTTTCGCATAGCGCCCTGCCAACCATAAGCCCTGCCCATGCCCTTCGAACTCAGCGTAGACCTCACTACCCTCGCCATCCTGGCCGTCGTTGCGTTCATCGCCGGCTTCATCGACGCCATCGCCGGCGGTGGCGGCTTGCTCACCACCCCGGCCCTGCTCACCGCCGGCATGCCGCCCCATTTGGTACTGGGCACCAACAAACTCAGCTCCACCTTCGGCTCGGCCACCGCCGGTTTCACCTTTTACCGACGCAAGCTGTTTCACCCGCGCCAGTGGGTACATGCCATCGTCGGTACGTTTATCGGCGCCCTGGCCGGCGCCATCGTCGCCCACTACCTGCCCGCCGAAACCCTGAACAAGATGCTCCCGGTGATCGTCTTCGGTTGTGGCCTGTACCTGTTGTTCGGCGGCACGCCCAAGGCGCCGCTGGAGGGCGACGCACCGATCAAGAAGAAATGGCAGGCCACCCAAGGCTTCGGCCTGGGCTTCTACGACGGCGTGGCCGGCCCCGGCACCGGCGCGTTCTGGACGGTGAGCACGATGCTGCTGCACCCCATCGACCTGGTCAAAGCCAGCGGCGTGGCGCGCAGCATGAACTTCGTCAGCAACGCGGCGGCGCTGTCGGTGTTTATCATCAACGGTTCGGTGGACTGGATCGTCGGGCTGGCCATGGGCGTGTCGGTGATGGTGGGCGCGTTCTTTGGCGCACGCAGCGCAATCAGCGGCGGCGCCAAATTCATTCGCCCGGTGTTTATCACCGTGGTCCTCGGCCTGACGGTGCGCCTAGCCTGGCAGCACTGGTTCAGCGTGGCCTAAGCGACGGGCCACGTAGAGGTCGATCAGATAACGCGCAATCGAGCGTGACGCCGGCAACGGCGGCAAGTCGTGGATGTTGAACCACTGCGCGTCCTCGATCTCATCGGCCTGGGGCACGATATCGCCACCGGCGTACTCGGCATGGAAGCCCAGCATCATCGAATGAGGAAACGGCCAGCACTGGCTGCCCACGTACTGGATATTGCGGACTTCCAGCTGCACTTCTTCGTGAACTTCGCGGATCAGGCAGTCTTCGGCCGACTCACCCGGCTCGGCAAACCCCGCCAGCGTGCTGTAGACCCCGGGGACAAAGCGCGGCGACCGCGCCAGCAGGATCTCGTCGCCACGGGTCACCAGCACAATCATGCTCGGCGAGATGCGCGGGTAGCTGCGCAGGTCACAAGCCTCGCAGAACATCGCCCGCTCCCGAGGCACCTGGACCATGGCCTGACCGCAACTGCCACAAAAACGGTGTTCCCGCGCCCAGGTGCCGATCTGCGCGGCATAGGCCAGCACTTTGTACAGCCGATGATCGCCTTGCAGCATGAAGCCGCGCAGGCCTTGCCAACTGCATCCAGGCACGTCGCTGGCGGCATTGAGTTCGAGCAGGTACACCGGCTCGCCGTCAAGATGGCCGATGCCGTGTTCGGCGAACACCGCCAGGTCCTGGCGCTTGAGCCATTCCCGCGGGAACAGCGCGCCATTGGTGTCGTGTAAAAAACCCTCGCGGCTGCGCGCGACGGCCCAGCCGCCGGGGGTTTGGTTGTCCAGCAGTGTGGTGGTAATCCAGCCTGGGGTCATATCAGTCAATCCACGAATTCGGGTTTCTGCTTGCTCATATGGGCCGCGATGGCCACGCGCAAGTCGTTGGATTGCAACATAGCCGCGTTCCAGGTGGCAACGTATTCCAAACCGTCATTGACTGTATGGTCACGCATGTAGCTGATCATGGCCTTGGTGCCGGTCACGGCAATCGGCGATTTGGCGGCGATTTCCCGGGCGATGTCCAGTACGCCGGCCAACAGGCTTTCCTGATCGGGATACACGCGATTGACCAGGCCGATACTGCGCGCTTCCTCGGCGCCGAACTGGCGACCGGTGTAGGCCAGCTCGCGCAGCATGCCATCGCCGATGATGCGCGGCAGGCGCTGCAGGGTGCCGACGTCGGCCGCCATGCCGATGTCGATTTCCTTGATGGAAAACTGCGCGTCCTCGGCGGCGTAACGCATGTCGCAGGCGCTGATCAGGTCGATGGCACCGCCGATGCAGTAGCCCTGGATCGCGGCCAGCACCGGCTTGCGGCAGGTGTCGACAGCGTTGAACGAGGCTTGCAGTTCGAGGATCTTGCGCCGCAACAGGCGTGCATTACGGCCCACGTCCTTGCCAAAATCATTGGCCACCGAGGCCAGCATCATCAGGTCGATGCCGGACGAAAAATGTTTGCCGGCACCGCTGAGCACCACGACGCGCACGGCGTCGGTGTCGTCGACCCAGCGGAAGATATCGATGATCTCGGTCCAGAACGCCGCGTTCATGGCGTTGATCTTTTCCGGGCGGTTGATCTGCACATGGGCAACGCTGCCAATGAGCTCGACGACGAAGGCTTGGTATTCGGACATGGCAGTGATCCCTGACTGGCGAGTAATAAGAGCCGAACTATAACAAGGGTGAGCCACGGCGCATCAGCCAAAAACGGGACTGCTAAAATTCATCCGGGACGGGCTGCTGGCCTTGGAAAAGGCTGGATAAAAACCGCCTCAGGCGCCATCCTTCGCGCTTTAAGCCGCTGCCGCAGCGGCGCTCGACGTTTAAAGGATACGCCCCATGCTCACCCAACCTCTGGCCCCCGCCGATTTCGACCTGATCGAAGAAACCCTGCTCAAGTACGGTGACGACCACTCGGTGCTGAACCTCGCCGAACTCGATGGTTACTTCTGCGCACTGGTGTCCAGCCCGGCACCGGTGGATATCGCCGAGTGGTTCCCGGCGATCTGGGGCGGGCAGAACCCGCAGTGGGAAAGTGCCGAAGAAGCCAAGCAGTTCCTCGAACTGTGCGTTCGCCACATGAACGCCCGCGCCGCCCAACTGGCCACCGACGCCAAAGGTTTCCGGGCGCGCTTCGACGACACGGAGCATCAGGGCCAGACCCTGACCCTCGCCGAAGAATGGTGCTTTGGCTATATCCGTGGCGCCGCTATCGGCAACTGGCCTGAACTGCCCGCCGAACAGGCCGCACTGCTGGAGAAAATCTCCTGGTGCGCCGAACAGGACAACTTCGAACTGCCGGCGGACCTCGATGTACAGGCGCATCAGCAGCGCGTCAGCGAGATCGAACCGGCGGCGCGGGCGCTGCATGATTACTCGCTCGCCCAGCGCTAAACCTCGACAAGCGTGACGTCTATGCCCGATTATTCGGGTCCGCCCGTCGGCCACTCCGTGCCACCTTGCCTTGAATCAGGAGCCTTGTACCTTGAGTTCGCAGAAAACCGTGACCGTTACACCGCCCACTTTCCCCCTCAATGGCAAGGTCGCGCCCCCCGGCTCCAAATCCATTACCAACCGCGCGCTGTTGCTCGCCGCCCTGGCCAAGGGCACCAGCCGCCTCAGCGGCGCGTTGAAGAGCGATGACACCCGGCACATGTCGGTGGCCCTGCGCCAGATGGGCGTGATCATCGACGAGCCGGACGACACCACCTTCGTGGTCACGGGCCAAGGCCAGCTGCAATTGCCTGCGCAGCCGCTGTTCCTCGGCAATGCCGGCACCGCGATGCGTTTTCTCACCGCCGCCGTCGCCACCGTGCAAGGCACCGTGGTGCTGGACGGCGACGACTACATGCGCAAACGCCCGATCGGCCCGCTGCTCGCCACCCTCGGCCAGAACGGCATCCAGGTCGACAGCCCGACCGGTTGCCCGCCGGTTACCGTGCATGGCGTGGGCAAGGTCCAGGCCAAGCGCTTTGAGATCGACGGCGGTCTGTCCAGCCAATACGTATCGGCCTTGCTGATGCTCGCGGCCTGCGGCGCAGCGCCGATTGAAGTGGCGCTGACTGGCAAGGACATCGGCGCCCGCGGCTATGTGGACCTGACCCTCGACTGCATGCGTGCATTCGGCGCGCAGGTCGAGGTGGTCGACGACACCACCTGGCGCGTCGCTCCCAGCGGCTACACCGCCCATGACTACCTGATCGAACCGGACGCCTCCGCCGCCACCTACCTGTGGGCGGCTGAAGTGCTGACCGGCGGGCACATCGATATCGGCGTCGCCGCACACGACTTCACCCAGCCGGACGCCAAGGCCCAGGCACTGATCGCGCAGTTCCCGAACATGCAGGCCACAGTGGTGGGTTCACAAATGCAGGACGCGATCCCGACACTTGCCGTACTGGCCGCGTTCAACAACAGCCCGGTGCGCTTCACCGAACTGGCCAACCTGCGGGTCAAGGAATGTGACCGCGTGCAGGCGCTGCACGACGGCCTCAACCAGATCCGCCCAGGCCTGGCCCGCATCGAAGGCGATGACCTGCTGGTGGCCAGCGATCCGGCACTGGCAGGCACGGCCTGCACTGCACTGATCGACACCCACGCCGATCACCGCATCGCCATGTGTTTCGCCCTGGCCGGACTGAAGGTCTCGGGTATTCGTATTCAGGACCCGGACTGCGTGGCCAAGACCTATCCTGACTACTGGAAGGCACTGGGCAGCCTGGGTGTCGCCCTGCGCTACTGAGTCCGCGGCGTCGAGATGGGGAGGGCTTGATCATGAACATTCGCCAACCCTGCCCGCCCGGCGCCTGTGTCTGTGACCGCGAACAGCTGCTGCAAACCCCAGGCGCCGACCTGCGCATCCTCAACCTGACGCGCCAGGAAGAAAAACGCCTGATCGAACGCCTGGAAGACCTGCAAAGCCTGCAAGACCTCGAACACATGCAGCAGCGCATGTACGCGCTATTGGGTATCCGCGTGCAGGTCGCGCCGGGGCACACCGAGGTCAAGAGCATGCGCGGGATTCAGATCGTCATCGACGAACTGCCCGGCCTGTGCCGCAAGACCCGGCAATCGATCCCGGCGGCGATTCGCCGAGGCCTGGAGAAACGACCGGAGATTGCCTACCGGCTGCTGGATGCACATGACCTGCTTGGACTCTAGTCGGTCCTTTCAGTGCATCGGCACCAAGCTGCGGCTCCAGGCCTGAGGCGTGCCGCAACTAACGTAGTTACCAGATGAAATTATCGCCGCCTTTCACGCCATGCCCATTAAGCACGTCCCGGTAAGTCATAGTGGGATACTTGATAAGCCTGTCCACTTGCTCGGAGTTCAAATCTTGAACTTCTCTAGGCGATATATTTGGAAACTCTTTCCCATGTGCATCCACCACTTGCTGAAAGTTCATATTGGGATATTTATCGAGCGTATTGTGTTGGTCAAAGGTCAAGTTTTGCAGGTCGCCATTCGATAGATTTGGAAACGGACTGTCTTCGTTCGCATTGTTTTCCTGCTCTTGTCTCACTTGATCTTGCGTGGGTTTTCCCTGGGATGTGTCAATGGGAGGAGCAATCGGTGCGGATCCAGATGCAGCAGAAATTGAAGTCATTATCAAATCTCCAGTGATTGTGAACGCCTTGATTGGTCGTCGAACGGTTTCTGGTTCCCTGCTCGCAACGAAATCATCCGGCGACCGTCTCGGTTTCGAACAGACCCTGGCCCACTGCCTTGGCGTGATCCAGATGCACCTGCACCTGGCCGCTTTCCGACTCCAGCAGCAACGCTGACGTCAGCACCTGCGCGCCACAGTAATCGAAGATCCCGTAATCGATCTGCGTGTGCATGGCCTTGGCATAACCATGGCGCTCAAACGCGCTTTGATCGGCAGCACCGAGGGCCAGCAGGTGAACCTGCAAGTGCCGCAGTTTCTTCACCACCGGAGTGTCGGGGCCGTAGTCGATCGCCCAGCCGTTGACGAACACGCGGTCGATCCACCCCTTGAGCAGGCCTGGCAGCGACCACCAGTAAATGGGGAACACCAAAACCAGGGCGTCGGCGCGGTCGATGCGGGCTTGTTCGGCGGCGACGTCAGCCGGCGGTTCGGCGCGGGTGCGATGTACGCGCTGGTCGGCAGCGTTGTAGCGCGGGTCGAAGCCTTCGGCGGCAAGGTCGGCGATTTCGAACGTATGGCCAGACGCGCTCAGCCCGGCGGCGACTTGCGCGGCGAGGCTGTGGGTGAGGGATTGCGGGTCGTGATGAGCTACAACGATCAGTGCGTGCATGACAGTGACTCCCATTGGGTTTATGCTGGGCTTAAGTTACCCTTGGTAAGTTACTTTTGGTATATAAGCATGTCAAGCAGTGAATCCCCTGCCCCGCGTCGTCGCCTGTCGCGTGAAGATCGTCTGCGCCAATTGTTGGACGTGGCCTGGCAACTGGTGCGTGAAGAAGGCACCGAAGCCCTGACCCTCGGCCACCTGGCGGAACGAGCGGGCGTGACCAAGCCGGTGGTCTATGACCATTTCGTTACCCGCGCGGGGTTGCTGGCGGCGTTGTATGAGGATTTCGATGGGCGCCAGAATCAGGTGCTTGCCGACGCCCTCGAAGCCAGCAGCCCGACCCTGGAAGATCGCGCGTGGGTGATCGCCTCATCCTATGTCGACTGCGTGTTGTTGCAGGGCCGGGAAATTCCGGGGGTGATCGCGGCGCTGAGCAGCTCGCCGGAGCTGGAAAGCCTCAAGCGCAAGTACGAAGCACTCTTTCTCGATAAGTGCCGCGACGTCATGGCCCCCTTCGCGCCGGGCGGCAGCGTGTCCCAGGCCGGGCTGCGGGCCATGCTCGGGGCGGCGGAGGCCTTGTCTCATGCGGCGGCCAGCGGTGAGCTCAGCCGTGAAGAGGCGCAACAGGAGTTGCTGGCGACCATTCTGGCAATGGTCAATCGCGGGGCGCGCAGCGCCCGTTGAGAGGCGTTTTTCAGCCTCGCCCCTGCACAAACAAGCGGACCTTGTGCGCCAGTTGATCCAGGTGCCGGTCGCGTTGCTTCTCGGCATCCACCATGGCGCGCTTGCCATGTTTTTGCAGCAGGTAGGTATGAATCTGCCGCACTTCCAATGAGCTATAGATAGCGGCTACATCCAGCACGCCCATCAAGCCATCGGTGGCGTAGGCGCGGGTGTTCATCAGCACCTGCGTGCCGCGCGCGCCGCGCACCTGAAAGCCCATCGCCGCGAAGGCCGGCACTTTGTCCACGGCGCAGGCCAGTTCGGCGTGAGGGTAACGTGCCAGCACCTCTTGCATCATGCCCCGCGCCACGCCCTGGCGCCGGCTGCCTGCCTGTACGGCCATGAACGCCACACCGCAGGCTTCTGGGTCGTCCTTGACCGGCAAGTACAGCAAAAACCCAATGACTTTTTCCGGGTCTTGCGCAGACGTCGCGACGATCAGTTCGACCGCGATCCCCTTCGACCCGTCCAGCGCCTGCAGGTACAAATGCACCTCAAAGCCGATGGCATATTGGTAAATGTTGTAGAGCAGGTTACTCGGCGGCAGCGCGACGCTGCTGATGTCGGTGAGGTTGTCGACCACCATCTGCAGGATCTGGCTGTTGACCGGTTCGGGGCACGGCGTGGTGTAGCGGGTAAGGCTGAACATGCAAATTCCTGGGGTTTCGCGTCAAGGCAGATGGGATTGTACCTGTTGCAGCAGGTTCGGGATCGATAGGCATACCCGCCATGCTCTGCACGCCTGGCGGCTCGCATGCACATCGCCCCGGGGACGGGCCGCACTGTCATCGTCCGCACACCTCGCGCAAACATCCGCGCAACCAACGATGGGCTAGATCGGCGTCCAACCGTGGGTGCCAGAGCATTGCCACGGTAAACGCGGGTAACGCCACCGGCAGCGCAAAACAGAACAGGTCGCGCCGGTCTGGGGTATAGCGTTCGGGCACCGAAGCAATCAGGTCGGTGTTGCGTGCCAGGGCGATGGCGCTGGAAAAACTCGCGACGATGCTGCCGATCTGCCGCGTCAGGCCCTGGGCTTCAAGGACGTCGTCGATCTGGCCGCGGTCCTGGCCGCGCCGCGATACGTAAAGGTGTCGGCCCTCGGCAAACCGTGCAGCGCTGATCTCGCCTTGGCTCAGGGGATGGCCGCTGCGCACCACGCCGATCAGGCGATCGCGAAACAGCGCCTGGGTCAGCACTTCAGGGCTGGCCGTGGGGTCGACCACGCCGATGTCCAGGTCGACGCTGCCTTCGCGCAGTTGCGCAGTGTCCTTGTCGGTCTTGCTGACGAAGCGCAGGCGCACGCCGGGGGCGTCCTCGGCGAGACGGGCGAGCAACGCCGAACCGAAGCCTTCGACAAACTCCTCGCTGGTTCGCAGGGTGAAGGTGCGGACCACGTGGGCCATCTCCAGCGCCTGTGCCGGGCGCAACACCGCCTGGGCGCCCTGCACCAGTTGGCTGACCTGTTCGCGCAGTGCCAACGCCCGGGGCGTCGGCACCAGGCCACGGCCAGCGCGGACCAGCAACGGGTCGCCGGTGGTCGCACGCAAGCGCGCCAACGCCCGGCTCATGGCCGAAGGGCTCAACCGCAGGCGCTTGGCCGCACGGGCGACACTGCCTTCGGCGAGCAATACATCCAGGGTGATCAGTAAATTGAGATCGGGCATCAGCGCTCCATGGTAGGCGTCACATGCAGGTATTTAGTGCAACTCATGCGTCTTCCGCCATGTTAGGCCACGCCGTAGATTTGCGACAGTTGCGTTCATTCAAGGAATCTTCCATGCATACCTCTTCCCGTGGCGGTCTTGTCAGCCTGTGCCTGTCCATGTTGCTGGCCGCCCTTGGCACCAGCATTGCCAATGTCGGCCTGCCCAGCCTCGCGCAGGCCTTCAATGCATCCTTTCACGCGACGCAATGGGTGGTGCTCACCTACCTGCTGGCGATCACGGCAGTCATCGTCAATGCCGGGCGCCTGGGCGATCGGCTGGGGCGACGGCGGCTGTTGATCGCTGGCTTGCTGCTGTTCGCCTTGGCCGGCGGGTTATGCGGTGTCGCGCCTGGCCTGCGGTGGCTGATTGCAGCGCGCAGCCTGCAAGGTTTGGGCGCGGCGATCATGATGGCGATGACGTTAGCGATGGTCGGCGACACCGTCCCCCAAGCGCGCACTGCGCGTGTCATGGGCTTGCTCGGCACGATGTCAGCCGTCGGTACCGCCATGGGCCCCGGCGTGGGCGGCCTGTTGCTCAGTGTGTGGGGGTGGCGCGCGCTGTTTCTGGTGGGGATGCCGCTGGGCTTGCTCGCGGCCGCCCTCGCCTGGCGCTACTTGCCGGTGGATCAGCCACCCGCGCCACTGGCCAGCGGCACCGGCATTTGGCGCTCATTGCAGTCGACCTCGTTGCGCGCCGGCCTGGCGATGAGTGCGTTGGTGTCGGCGGTGATCATGGCCACCTTTGTCGTCGGGCCGTTCTACTTGTCCCGAGGGCTTGGGCTCGATCCGGCCGGGATGGGCCTGGCAATGGCCGTCGGCCCTGGTGTCGCGGCGCTCACCGGCATTCCGGCCGGTCGTCTGAGCGAACGCTTTGGCAGCCACGTCATGACACTCGTGGGGCTGGCTGTCTGCGGCAGTGGCGCCCTGTCGCTGTGCCTTGCGTCCGGGCTGGTCACTTATCTTGCCTCACTGATTACGCTGACCGCGGGCTACAGCCTGTTCCAGGCCGCCAACAACACTGCGGTGATGAGCGAAGCCGATGCGGCACGCCGAGGCACGATCTCAGGCCTGCTGAACCTGTCACGCAACCTGGGGCTGATTTTCGGTGCGTCGGCATTGGGCGCGATGTTTGCCTGGACCACTCCCGATGTCACCCACGCCACGCCGCAATCCGTGGCTGACGGTCTGCACGCAACCTTTACCGCAGCATTCGCTTTGATCCTGCTCGCCAGCGCCATGGCATGGCGGCGACAACCCGCGCGTCAGCTGGCGTGAGCCGAATATCCTCGCTCATGAAGGGTGGATCAGCCTCGCCATGCCGGCGCGGCGGGTGGTGGCGTTTGCCTTGTATGACTAGGGCCGTGAACATCCGGCATTCAAAACCCGAGGAAAAAAGTTCGGACCAACGGGTGCATGGACGCCCCTACATCGCGCATCATGGGCACTTTCAAGTTCAAGGGTAACGTCCATGCGCGTGCTGTCATTGATGATGGGTCTGACGACGCTGGCCGCCAGCCTGGTGTTCTGCGCCAGCGCGATGGCGAATGAAGAAAGTCAGTTAGTGCAACAGATCAACGCTTACCGCAGCCAGGTGCAACGCTGCGGCGACCAAGGTTCCCAGGAACTGCCACCGCTGGCCAGCGATACACGCCTGGTGCTGCCGGCCAGTAATGTCGGCGACTTGCAGCAGGCCCTCGCCCGCGCGGCGTACCCGATGGTCAACGTGCAGGCAATCAGCCTGTCCGGGCCCAAGGATGCCCAGGCGGCCATGAAAGCCGTGCGCGAGAGTTTCTGCCGCGTGGTGCTGGACCCGCAATTCGTCGACATCGGCGTGAGCAACAGCGGCCAGGACTGGCGCATCGTGCTCGCCCGCCCACTGCTGTCCAGCGGCCTGGGCGATTGGCAGACCGAAGGCAGGCAATTGCTGAACCTGATCAACGCCGCCCGCACACAACCGCGCCAATGCGGTCCCCAGGCGTTCACCGCGACCACGCCACTGTCGTGGAACGACACCTTGGCCAGTGCCGCCAACAGCCACACACGCAACATGGCCAACGGCAATTTCTTCGACCATCTGGACCACGACGGCCGCACCCCGGGCGACCGTGCCGAGCTGGCCGGGTACAGCGCGAAGAACATCGGCGAAAACATCGCGGCCGGCCTCGACACCCCGCGCAAAGTGGTGGACGGCTGGCTCGCCAGCCCCGGCCATTGCGCCAACCTGATGAACCCGCAATTCCGTGAATTGGGCGCCGCCTACGCCATGGACCCGAAGAGCGATGCAGGCATTTATTGGACAGCGGTGTTCGGAACACAACAGTAAGTGAACACCCGCGATGAGATCTATCCCAGCGGGTGAAGCATCAAAGTGCCATCTCATGGATAATTGCGCTGAACCGGCAGCAATCATTTCTGTCTGTTGCTTATTGGCCTGACGCATCAGGCATCCAAACAGACCGTGGCAAACAAGGTGTTCACCCGATGATGAATTGGCTGCAAAGCAGCAGCGACATGGCCGAGCGGGTACGCCAGCACGACTGGGCCAGTACGCCCCTGGGTCCGCTGGAACACTGGCCGGATGTGCTCAAGACCACCGTGGCGCTGTGCTTTGCTTCAAGTTTCCCCCAAGCCATCGTGTGGGGGCCTCAATTGACGACCCTCTATAACGACGCGTTCATTCCGATACTGGGCAATAAACCCTATGCCCTGGGGCGTCCATTCAGCGAGATCTGGAGCGAGGTCTGGGACGACATCAGCCCCATCGCCGATGCGGCTTTCCAGGGCCATGCGACCTATATCGAAAACTTCCCGCTGGTGATCGAACGCGGCGCGGCGCCGGAACAAGCGTACTTCACGTTCTGCTATAGCCCGATCCGCGACCCGCGGGGCCACGTCGTCGGCATGCTCGACACCGTGACCGAAACCACCGCCACGGTGTTCCTTTCGCGCCGCCTTGCGGTGCTGGATACCATCGGCAGCACGGTCGCCAATGCCACCGATGCCGAAGCCATCGTGACCGCCACCACGCACCTGCTGGCGCAGCACCTGCAAGTGTCCATCTGCGCCTACGCCGATATGGACGCCGATGAAGACGGCTTCACCATCCGTGACAACTGGACGGCTCCCGGCTCGCCCAGCATCGTCGGCCACTACCGCCTGCAGGCCTTCGGGCAGACCGCGGTTAAGTGCCTGCGGGCCGGTGAGCCACTGGTGATCGGCAACAACCGGCTCGAACTGCCCGCGCAGGAAGCCGCGGCGTTCCAGGCCCTGGGCATCACCGCCACGATCTGCATACCACTGATCAAACACGGTCGCCTTACGGCCTTGATGGCGGTTCACAGCACAGCAGAGCGGACCTGGTCGCCGTATGACCTGGCGCTGTTGGCCGAAGTCACCGAGCGGTCCTGGGCGCACATCGAACGGGTGCGCGCCGATGCCGCCGTGCGCGAAGGGTTGGCGGCCTTTACCGAATTGAACGCCACCCTCGAGCAGCGTGTGGAAGAACGCACCGCTGCGCTGGCCCAGGCCGAAGCGGCGTTGCGTCAATCGCAGAAACTCGAAGCCATCGGCCAATTGACCGGCGGCGTGGCCCATGACTTCAACAACCTGCTGACCATCATTCGTTCGTCGGTGGACTTTTTGCGTCAGCCCGGGCTGCCCGAAGAACGGCGCCAACGCTACATGCGCGCGGTATCCGACACCGTCGAGCGCGCCAGCAAGTTGACCAGCCAGTTACTTGCGTTCGCGCGCCGCCAACCGCTGAACCCGGAAGTCTTCGATGTGGCGCAGCGGGTCAAGGACATTGGCGAGATGCTCGAGAGTGTCACCGGTGCGCGCATTCATGTGCAGGTTCAATTGCCCGAGCGGCCGTGCCATGTCCGGGTCGACTCGAGCCAGTTCGAAACCGCGCTGATCAATATCGCACTCAACGCCCGCGATGCCATGGACGGCCAGGGCACCCTGACCCTGCGCGTGGACACGTTGGACGCGATGCCGCGCATCCGGGGCGATGCCCAAGCCTGCCAGCCGTTTGTCACGGTGGCCCTGGCCGACACCGGCAGCGGCATTCCGGGGGAAACGTTCGAGCGCATTTTCGAGCCGTTCTTTACCACCAAGGCCGTGGGCAAAGGCACGGGCCTGGGGTTGTCACAGGTGTTCGGCTTCGCCAAGCAGTCCGGTGGCAATGTCGACGTGGCCAGCCGTCTTGGCCAGGGCACAGTGTTTACCCTGTATCTGCCCGAGGTCGAACCGGAGGACGCCCGCCACGAGCCCTCCCCTAGTGACCCGGCACCGCCCCACGACACGAGCCTGCGCAACATCCTGATCGTGGAAGACAACCTGGACGTAGGCCGTTTCGCCAACCAGATCCTCCAGGACCTCGGTTACCAGACCACCTGGGCGACCGATGCCGAACAGGCACTGGCGCTGGCCGGTCCGGATGCCGCGGCTTTCGACGCGATTTTCTCGGACGTGGTGATGCCGGGCATGACCGGCGTGGCGATGGCCAGGCTCCTGCGCCAACGTCGCGCCGACCTGCCGGTGGTGCTCACCTCCGGCTACAGCGAAGAACTCGCGGAAAGCGGCTACGAAGGGTTCGAGTTCCTCGCCAAGCCCTACTCCGCCGACCAAGTGGCGCGGGTGCTGGCCAAGGCCATGTTCAAGGACTGAGCCCTACTCCGCCACGGCCACTTGATTGCGGCCGAGGGCCTTGGCGCGGTATAGCGCCTTGTCGGCGGTGTTCATCAACGCGTGCAGGTCGCCATCCAAGGTGCAGGTCGACGCCACGCCGAGACTGGCGGTCATGCCCTGCACAGGTTCGGAAGCCATGCAGGAGATGGCCTTGATCAACTGCTCAGCGATACCCCGGGCGGTTTCCAGCGAGGTATTGGGCAGCAACACCGCAAACTCCTCGCCCCCCAGACGACCGTACACATCGGCCTGGCGAAACGACGCGGTGATCACTCCGCCGATCTGCCGCAATACCTGGTCGCCGGCCTGGTGGCCGTAGGTATCGTTGATTTCCTTGAAGTGGTCCATGTCGATCATCAACGCGCACAGCGGCTGCCGGTTGAGACGGCACTGCGCGTACAGCAATTGTGCATGTTCAAAAAACGCGCGGCGGTTCATCAGCCCGGTCAGTTCATCGGTCTGTGCGGCGCGCGCGGAAATAGTGTGGGCGCGTTCCATCTGCCTGGTCAGGCGGAAGGCTTTTTCCAGGGCGCCGGACAACTTGCGCGAGGCACTGACCACAAACGAGGAAAACACCAGCACCGCAATCGCCACGCCGACCTGCATCGACGACGGCTGAAACAGCAGCCACAGCGTACACGGCAGCAACACCAGGCCCATGGACACCATGGTCATGTAGCGATACGCCGAATAGCACGAGACAGCGCTGACGGACATGCCCACGGTAAACAACATCACCAGTACTTGGGACATCCGGTCGTCGCTGGGCATTACCGCAAAGGCACCGGCGCCCCAGATGCTCGCGGACAGTATCAAGGTGAGCCAGTAACGGCGCTCCCAGCGTTCCGGCGTGCGCTCGCTGTGGGGGCTGCGAAACCACTCGAGGAACATTTTCACCCGCAGCAGCGATGACGCCGCCAGCACCGCCAGCCATACCTGCATGACCTGGTGGTCAAAACGGTCCCAACACAGCCAGCAAAGCATCGCCGCCGCGAAATAACTGCCGAAAATGGCGGCAAATGACTGACGAAACAGCTGATGCAAACGGTCGGTTCGCACCTGCCCCTCAATAACGCAATCCTGGTCTTGCTCATGCCCAAGGCCATTCATGAAAACCGCCTGATTCAACTGCCGCGACAAAGGTGCCATTGTGGCACCCTGCCACTAGCGCGGACAATAGACGCCAGCACCTTGGCGCCGTTAACTGTCTTGCGGACGCAAAATCAGCACGCCCAATGGCGGCAGATTCAACGACAGCGACACCGGTTGACCATGATGCGGTTCATCTTCGGTGAATACCCCCCCGCCATTGCCATAATTCGAACCGGCATACGTGTCCGCATCGCTGTTGATCACCTCGCTCCAACGCCCGGCGAATGGCACGCCGACCTTGTAGGCTTCACGGGGCACCGGGGTGAAGTTGGCCACCACCAGTACCGGCCTGCCGTCCTTGCTCCAGCGCAGCCAGGCGTAGACGCTGTTGATCGCATCGTCGCCGATCAGCCACTGGAAGCCCTGGGGCGCGTCGTCCTGTTCATACAGGGCCGGTTCCTCGCGGTACAGGCGATTCAAGTCACTCACCAGCTTCTGCACCCCACGGTGTTCGGGGTATTGCAGCAGGTACCAGTCCAGTTGCTGGTCGTGGTTCCACTCGCGCCATTGGCCGAACTCGCAGCCCATGAACAGCAGCTTCTTGCCCGGGTGCGTCCACATGAAACTCAGGTAGGCGCGCAGGTTGGCGAATTTCTGCCAGCGGTCGCCGGGCATCTTGTCGATCAGCGAGTGCTTGCCGTGGACCACTTCATCGTGGGAGATCGGCAGGATGAAGCGCTCGGACCAGGCATACACCAGGCCAAAACTCAGTTCATTGTGATGGTGGGCGCGGTATACCGGGTCTTGCTGGATGTAATGCAGGGAATCGTTCATCCAGCCCATGTTCCACTTGTAGTTGAAGCCCAGGCCGCCCTGTTGGGTTGGCTGGCTGACGCCCGGCCAGGCCGTGGATTCTTCGGCGATCACCAGCGCGCCGGGGGCTTCGAGGGCGACCACGTCGTTCAAGTGCCGCAGGAAGTCGATGGCTTCGAGGTTCTCGCGGCCGCCATGGCGGTTGGGCACCCATTCGCCGGCCTTGCGCGAATAGTCGCGATACAGCATCGAGGCCACGGCATCGACGCGCAGGCCATCGACGTGGAAGTGTTTGAGCCAATGCAGCGCCGAGGCCAGCATAAAGCCATGTACTTCGGTGCGACCCAGGTTGTAGATCAGTGTGTCCCAATCCTGGTGGAAGCCTTCCAGCGGGTTGGCGTATTCGTACAGCGCCGTGCCATCGAATTGCGCGAGGCCGTGGGCATCGGTGGGAAAATGCGCCGGTACCCAGTCGAGGATCACGCCGATGTCGGCCTGGTGACAGGCATTGACGAACTCGGCGAATGCTTGCGGCGAACCGAAGCGCGCAGTCGGCGCGAACTGGGACAACGCTTGATAGCCCCAGGAACCGCCGAACGGGTGTTCCATGATCGGCATCAGCTCGATATGGGTAAAGCCCAGCTGTTGCACATACGGAATCAGCCGCTCGGCCAGTTCACCCCAGCCGTACTGGCGCGAAACCTCTCCGGCCTCGTCCAGTTCGCACTGCCAGGAGCCCAGGTGCAACTCATAAATCGACAGCGGCGCCGTGGGCTTCTGCTTTTGCGCACGCGCCTGCATCCACGCGTGATCCTGCCAGTCGACCAGCAACGGCGACGCGACTTTCGATGCCGTGTCGGGTGGCATCTGGGTGGCCAGGGCCATCGGGTCGGCCTTGAGCGGCAAAATGCCGTGGGCCCCGAGAATCTCGTATTTGTAGGCCGCGCCCGCTTGCAAGCGTGGGATAAAGATCTCCCACACACCGGCCGGATGGCGCAGGCGCATCGGGTGGCGGCGGCCGTCCCAGATATTGAAGTCGCCGACCACCGACACGCGCCGGGCGTTCGGTGCCCACACGGCGAACCGCACGCCCTGCACGCCATCGACCGTGGTCAACTGGGCGCCCAGGCAGCTGCTGAGGTCACGGTGATTGCCTTCGGCAAACAGGTACAGGTCCATTTCCCCCAGCAGCAGTTGCTGGAAACTGTAAGGGTCTTCGGTGATCTGTTCGACACCGGCCCATTGGATCTTCAACAGGTAGGCCTGGCGGCTGCTGAAATGCCCGATAAACAGACCCGGCACCTGGGTCGCGTCGAGGCTGCCGATCGGCTCGCCAGTGTCGCGACTCAGCAACTGGACACTCAAGGCCTCCGGCAGGAACGCACGGATAAACTGGCCGCCCTGCTCGTCATCATGGGGCCCGAGAATCGAGAACGGATCATGGTGTTCGGCGCGCACCAGCGCTTCGACGTCGTTGGACGCCGGCATTGCTGTCAGTTTCGGCTGCAGCGGTTCTTTATTCGTAAAACTCATGACGTCTCCCCACCGCGTACAGATTTCGATCCAGGTATGAGCCCGCTGAGCAAACCGTGTAACCCCTGCAAGGGCACCGGCAGCCAGGTCGGGCGGTTTTCCGCTTCATAAGCCACTTCGTACGCGGCCTTCTCCAGGCTGAACAAGGTCAGCGCTGCGTCCTGGCCTTTGGCATCCTGCCAGTCATGCGCCAGTGTAGCCGTCGCCGCGTGATAAGCCTTGATAAATGCCAGACGCGCCTCAATCAGGTAGCGCTCGGTCACACGCTGGCGCGCCGCGTCCGCTGCGGGTGAGTGGTCCACACCTTGCACATTCAGGGCCATGGCCGCCGCGTAATCAAACGAACGCAGCACGCCGCTGACGTCTTTATACGGGCTGTGCTTGCCGCGCCGTTCGTGCAGCGGCCGCGCCGGTTCCCCTTCAAAGTCGATCAGGTAGGCGTCGCCTTTCACTACCAGCACCTGGCCCAGGTGCAAGTCACCGTGGACGCGAATGCGCAAGCCGCCCAACGTGGCCTGCGCCAACGCCCGGACCTGAGCGCCGATGGCTTTTTTCTGCTCCAACAATTCACTGACCCGCGCCTGATCGGCCGGGTTCAATTGGTTTTGATGCAGTTTGAGCAATTGCAGGGCGCGCTCGATCTGCGCCGCGATGTCCTTGGCCCAGGCCTCGGCATCCTTGGCCGTGGTGACTTCGGCTTGGAAGTCTGGGTTGGCCGTCGGCGCCGCCAGCACGCCGTGCATTTCACCCAGGCGCTGCCCGAGCAAAGCGGCAAAGTCGGCCAGCTCGCCCAAGGCGTTGTAATGCTGCTCCTGTTCGGACATCGCTTCGGCCAGTTCGTCGCGGATCGCGCGCTCCAGGTTGTTCTGGGTCCAGCCCCAGGCGTCGCCCTGGTTGCTCAGGTAGCCCTGGGCAATCATCAACAGGTTGTCCTGGCCCTGGCCGTCACGCCGAATCATCGAACCGAGCAACGGCGAAATGTTCGGGTAACCGGCTGCGGTCAGGTAGGCGCTCATCTCCAGCTCCGGATGGACCCCGGCGCTGACCTTGCGGATCAGCTTGAGCACCAGGCTCTCGCCCACCACCACCGAGCTGTTGGACTGCTCGGCGGCCAGGTAGCGCACGGGCGACTCATCAGTCAGCGCCAGCCTGGCCAGTTGCGGCGTGGCTTCAAAGCGCAGCTCGCCCTCGCTGCTGTTCAACACGGTGCCGGCCTGCAAGGCCTGGATCACCGCGCGGATAAAGTGTTCCAGGCTGAACGCATCGGTCACCAACCCCACCTGACGCACGCGCCGCACACGGGCCAGGGCCAGTTGTTGCGGCAAGGCGCTGGTGAACTGGTCTTCGCCGAGAAAGCCGAACGGCAACTGGTAACGGCTGACCTGCCCCCCGGCGCTCACCTCGATTTCGCTGAGCAGCACCGGGTGCTGCAGGTCGCCGAACCGCACGCCGTAGGCGATATGCACGCTATCGATGGCCGTGTCCTTGCCGGCGAACCAGCGGCGCTTGGGCAGCCAGGCCGGCAGCGAGGTGTGCTCCAGGACGGCGCGACACGGTGCGTCGAGCAGCTCCTCCATGCGCTTTTTCAGAACCAGGGTGGTGAAGTCCGGCATGCTTTGCACCGGTTCCACATGCCAACTGGGCATCTGGTTTTCCGCCGCCAGCACGAACCAATAGAAGCCATACGGCGCCAGGGTCAGCAGGAAATTCAACTGGCCGATGGGCGGGAACGCATTACCGCCGAGCATCTCCACCGGCACCATGCCGGCGAAGGCCGAGAGGTCCAACTCGGCCGCCTGGGCGCTGCGCGAGACGTTGGCCACGCACAGGATGATCTCGGTGCGGCCGTCGTCCCCGGTGAATTCGCGGGTATAGGCGAGGATGCGCCGGTTGCTCGGCGAGAGCATCTTCAGGCTGCCGCGGCCGAAGGCCTTGGACTGCTTGCGCACCGCAAGCATGCGGCGGGTCCAGTTGAGCAGCGAATGCGGGTCCTGGGCCTGGGTTTCGACGTTGACCGACTGATAGCCGTATTGCGCGTCCATGATCGGCGGCAGCACCAGGCTGGCCGGGTCGGCGCGAGAAAAGCCGCCGTTGCGGTCGATGGACCACTGCATCGGCGTGCGCACGCCGTCGCGGTCGCCCAGGTAGATGTTGTCGCCCATGCCGATTTCATCACCGTAATACAGGGTTGGCGTGCCCGGCATCGACAGCAACAGGCTGTTGAGCAGTTCGACGCGACGCCGGTCACGCTCCATCAGCGGCGCCAGGCGGCGGCGAATGCCCAGGTTGATCCGCGCGCGACGGTCGGCGGCGTAGTAGTTCCACAGGTAGTCGCGTTCTTTGTCGGTGACCATTTCCAGGGTCAGTTCATCGTGGTTGCGCAGGAAGATCGCCCATTGGCAATTGGCCGGAATTTCCGGGGTCTGGCGCAGGATGTCGGTGATCGGGAAACGGTCCTCCTGGGCCAGCGCCATGTACATGCGCGGCATCAGCGGGAAGTGAAAGGCCATGTGGCATTCATCGCCGTCGTCGCCCTTTTTGTCACCGAAGTACATCTGCGTGTCTTCCGGCCACTGGTTGGCTTCGGCCAGCAGCATGCGGTCGGGGTAATGGGCGTCGATCTCGGCGCGGATCTGCTTGAGGACGTCGTGGGTCTCCGGCAGGTTTTCGTTGTTGGTGCCGTCGCGCTCGATCAGGTACGGGATCGCGTCCAGGCGCAGGCCGTCGATGCCCATGTCGAGCCAGAAGCGCATCACCGACAGCACGGCTTTCATCACTTGCGGATTGTCGAAGTTGAGGTCGGGCTGGTGGGAATAGAAACGGTGCCAGAAGTACTGGCCGGCCACCGGGTCCCAGGTCCAGTTGGACTTCTCGGTATCGAGGAAGATGACGCGCGTGCCGTCGTACTTCTGATCGTCGTCGGACCACACGTAGAAGTCCCGCGCCGCCGAGCCGGGCTTGGCCTTGCGTGCGCGCTGAAACCACGGGTGCTGGTCGGAGGTGTGGTTGATCACCAGTTCGGTGATCACCCGCAGCCCGCGTTGGTGGGCTTCGGCGATAAAGCGCCGGGCGTCGGCCATGGTCCCGTAGTCGCTGTGCACGCCGCGGTACTCGGCGATGTCATAGCCGTCGTCGCGACGTGGCGAGGGGTAGAACGGCAGGAGCCAGATGGTGTTCACACCGAGGTCGGCGATGTAGTCGAGTTTGGCGATCAGCCCGGGAAAGTCACCGATGCCGTCGTTATTGGAGTCGAAATAGGATTTGACGTGAACCTGATAGATCACCGCGTCCTTGTACCACAGCGGGTCTTTGATAAAGGTGGCAGCCTTGGGTTTCTTCGCCATTGGAAACTCCTGAAAACTCGAGGATTCTTGCGGACTGAAGCGGGTCGATGTGCGGGGCTTGCGCCCGATAGCGGCAGGACAGTCACTTGATCCATAGGCTGGCATAGCGCTTTCGGGAGCAAGCCCCCGCCCACATGTCGATCCTTAGTACGTGGTGATGCGCCAGATCCCGAACGGCATCTGCGGCTCCAGCCGCATCCATTGGGTCTTGCCGTACCACGTCCAGCGATGGCCGTTCATCAAATCTTCGCCCTGGGTGTGGGCGTCGTCCGGCAGGCCCAGCTCCCACAGCGGCAATTCGAATTGCGCTTCCTGGGCATTGAATGGGTCGAGGTTGACCGCCACCAGGATGAAATTGCTGCCGTCTTCGCTGCGCTTGCCGAAGTACAGGATGTTCTCGTTCCAGGCGTTGTAGAGCGTTAGCCCCAGATGCGTGTGCAATGCCGGGTTTTGCCGGCGGATGCGGTTGAGTTGGGCGATCTCGGCGATGATGTTGCCGGGTGCGGTGAAGTCCCGGGGGCGGATCTCGTATTTTTCCGAGTCCTGGTACTCTTCCTTGCCCGGCACCGGCGCGGCTTCGCACAGTTCGAAGCCGGAATACATGCCCCACAACCCCGAGCCCATGCTCGCCAGCGCGGCGCGGATCAAGAAACCCGGGCGCCCGGACTCATGCAGGAAAGCGGGGTTGATGTCCGGGGTGTTGACGAAGAAGTTCGGCCGGTAGCACTCGCGCCATGGCGACTCGTTCAATTGCGCCAAGTACTCGCTCAGCTCGGCCTTGGTGTTGCGCCAGGTGAAATAGGTGTAGCTCTGGGAGTAACCGACCTTGCCCAGGCGCGCCATCATCGCCGGTGTGGTGAATGCTTCGGCGAGGAAGATCACCTCCGGGTACTTGGACCGCACATCGCTGATCAGCCATTGCCAGAATGGCAGCGGCTTGGTGTGAGGGTTATCGACGCGGAATGTCTTCACGCCCTCCTCGACCCAAGCGAGCACGATGTCACGCAGTTCGGTCCACAGGCTGGGGATCGCATCGGCGGCGTAGAAATCGACGTTGACGATGTCCTGGTACTTTTTCGGCGGGTTTTCCGCGTATTTGATCGTGCCGTCCGGGCGCCAGTTGAACCAGCCCGGGTGCTGCTTGAGCCACGGGTGGTCCTGGGAGCACTGAATGGCAAAGTCCAGGGCGACTTCCAGGCCATGGTCGGCGGCCGCCTTGACCAGGCGCCGAAAATCGTCGCGGCTGCCCAGTTGCGGATGAATCGCGTCGTGACCGCCCTCCTCGCTGCCGATCGCGTAGGGGCTGCCCGGATCGTGCTGCTCGGCCCTCAAGGCATTGTTTTTGCCTTTACGGTGGCTGCGGCCGATGGGGTGGATCGGCGGGAAGTACAGCACGTCGAACCCCATGTCATGGATCATCGACAGCCGCGAATGCACGTCGAGGAACGTACCGTGACGCGCTGGATGGTCGGTGATAGAGCGCGGAAACAGCTCATACCAACTGGCAAACTGCGCACGCTCGCGCTCCACGTCGAGCGGGTACGCGGGACTGATGCTCAAATAGGCGCGGTGATCGGCCCGGGTCATCAGGTACGCACTGTCTTCGTGCAGGAACAGCGCAACCTGCTCGGTTTCCAGCAGGCCGGAGAGCTCGTGGTGCAAGCGCATCAGGCGCTCGCGCAGCTCACTGTCACTGCGCTCGGCGGCCAGCAGCACCAGGCTGCGGCCTTCCTGCAACTCAAGGCTGACCGGCACGCCAGCCTCATGTTTCTTGCGCAGTTCGTAGCAGAAGCTGGCAAAGCTATCGATCCAGGCTTCGATGCAATATTCATGGGGCCCTTGGGCGGTGACGGTAAACGCGCCCTCCCAGCCGTCGTTGCCGATATCGGCCATGACCTCGCTGTGCCAGCTTTCATCGTGCAAGGCGCGCCAGCGGATCAGCACCGCGAGCGTGTCGTGGCCGTCGGCGAACACCTTGCTGGTGACATTGATGCGTTGGCCCACCACGGCCTTGACCGCAAATTCGCCGCCGTCGATCACCGGCATGGTGCTTTCAATCGCTATGCGAGGCAGCAACAACGCCTGGGACAGCGGCAATACACAATCGTCTGGAGTCAGTGTTTCAGCAGTCATCGAGCATCTTCCCCTTACGCCCTGTGGACGCTCTTTGCTTGATCCGAATTCTGATACGGCACCGCTCTCCCTGAGCAGGGCCACATAAGGTCCGAGCCCGGGGCCGGGTGAAAAGTTCAGGTGGATGTGCCGCCATCGACGGGGGAATCAATTCCCCCGGGCGGCTGTCCACCGATAGAGCAAAGCACAAAGGAGGCCACACCGATGAATATCCCGATCCCCGCGCAAACGCCCGATCCGAATATCGACAAGCCGACCCTGCCGCCCACCGAACCGGCTGCGCCTCCTGAGGAGGAACCGCCGCAAGACCCGCCCGTGCGGGTGGAGGAACCCTCAGCCCAATGCTATCCCCTCACCATCACCAGACGATGACAAGGAGTTCACCATGCCTGTACGTATCGAAAACCAGATCTGCTACTTCACGGTCGATGACAACGGCCAGGAACAAAGCCTGCCCGCGTCCCAGGTCACCATCAGTACCGACAGCGAAAAATCCATGTCTTTTGTGGCGCTGAACGACGACCGGATCTACATCACCGAGGTCGAGGCCGACGCGCTGACCGTCGCCGGCGCCCAGGATGGGCGCAAACACCTGAAGGCCAGCGACAGTGATTCGGTGATTTGATTGATCTGTATCAGCACACGCTGAATCGAGCTGCGCCCCAGGCGCCACGGGGTGCAGCACATTGTCGCAGCAGGGCCTTTGCAGCGCATCTGATCCGCTTTTTATCGCCACACCTGAGTCTGTTATGCAAACAGCACGACGAGCATAGTTCACCGGCCTGATGGAGGCTGATGAGCAAACGACCATGAGCGAAATGATCCCCGTCCGAACCGTGGAAATCCACGAGCCTGCGCACCCGAAGAAGGTGACGGCCAAATCCAGCGATAACCAGATCCATACCCGTAGCTTCACCGGCCTGTACCGCACCTTGCGCGTGGCTGGTGCAGGCATTCTGTTCCTGGCGTTTTTCGGCACGGTGTGGCTGAACTGGGGCGGGCGCCAGGCCGTACTGTGGGACCTGGCCGAAAGCAAGTTCCACATATTCGGCGCCACGTTCTGGCCGCAGGACTTCATCCTGCTGTCGGCGCTGTTGATCATCTGCGCCTTCGGCCTGTTTGCGATCACCGTGTTCGCCGGCCGGGTGTGGTGCGGCTACACCTGCCCGCAAAGCTCGTTCACCTGGCTGTTCATGTGGTGCGAAAAAGTCACCGAAGGCGAGCGCAACCAGCGTATCAAGCTGCAAGCGGCACCCTGGAGCCTGAACAAACTGGCGCGGCGCTCGGCCAAACATACGCTGTGGCTGGGGATCAGCGTGCTGACCGGGTTGACCTTTGTCGGTTACTTCACACCCATTCGCCCGCTGGCCAGCGAACTGCTGACCTGGCAGATGGGCGGCGTGAGCCTGTTCTGGGTGGTGTTTTTCACCGCCGCCACTTACCTCAACGCCGGCTGGCTGCGCGAAGCGGTGTGCATGCACATGTGCCCATATGCGCGGTTCCAGAGCGTGATGTTCGACAAAGACACGCTGACCATCTCCTACGATGCGGCCCGTGGCGAACACCGCGGCCCGCGCAAGCGTGAAGCCAAACCGGCGGACGTCGGCCTCGGCGACTGCATCGATTGCCAATTGTGCGTGCAAGTGTGCCCCACCGGCATCGATATCCGCGACGGCCTGCAAATGGAATGCATCGGCTGCGCGGCGTGCATCGATGCCTGCGACTCGATCATGGACAAAATGGGCTACGCCCGCGGCCTGGTGAGTTACACCAGCGAACATCAACTGCAAGGCGGCAAGACCCACCTGCTCAGGCCACGCCTGATCGGCTACAGTGCGGTGTTGCTGGTGATGATCGCGGCGTTGGTCGTGGCACTGGTGCAGCGGCCGATGGTGTCGCTGGACGTGACCAAGGACCGCGGCATGTTCCGCGAAAACAGCCAGGGCCTGATCGAAAACATCTACAGCCTCAAGGTCATCAACAAGACCCAGCAACCCCAGGACTACCGCCTGGAACTGGTGGATGGCGAAGGCTTCCAGCTGCAAGGCAAGACCCAGATCAGCCTGGCCCCGGGGGAAATCAGCGACGTGCCGGTGTCGGTGGCGTTGCTGGCGGACAAGCCGGCGAGCAGTTCGCAGATCCTGCGCTTCAAGGTCACCGACGTCGACGAACCATGGGTCTACAGCGCTGCAGACAGCCGTTTCGTGGCACCGTTGAACCGCTGAGGGTTGGCCAGCATAAGAGATCAAATGTGGCAGCCGCTAAGCCGGCGGCCACATTTCGCCCTGCGTACATCTTGAGAAGATTAATTTGGCTACCATGAAACGCTACGAAAAATTCGCCGACGACATCGCAGAACTGATCCGCTCCGGCGTGCTCGGCCCTGGCCAGCGAGTGCCTTCGGTGCGCTATGCCAGCCAGACCTACGGCGTCAGCCCGTCCACGGTGTTCCAGGCGTACTACCTGCTGGAACGCCGCGGCCTGATCCGGGCGCGACCGCGTTCTGGCTACTTCGTCAACACCCATGCGCCCAGCCCGTTCTCCGAACCGGTGGTGAGTGAACACGTGCATGAATCCACCGAAGTCGATGTGAGCGAATTGGTGTTCTCGGTGCTCGAGTCCATCAAAGACCCGAATACCGTGCCGTTCGGCTCGGCCTTCCCCAGCCCGATGCTGTTCCCGTTGCCCCGCCTGGCTCGCTCCCTGGCCAGCGCTGCCCGTGAGATGGACCCGCGCCTGGTGGTTACCGACATGTCGCCGGGCAACCCGCAACTGCGCCGGCAGATTGCCCTGCGTTATATGGTCGGCGGCCTGATGTTGCCGATGGAAGAGCTGCTGATCACCAACGGCGCCCTCGAAGCCCTGAACCTGTGCCTGCAGGCCGTCACCGAGCCGGGCGATCTGGTGGCCATTGAAGCACCGGCGTTTTATGCCTGCCTGCAAGTGCTCGAACGCCTGAAACTCAAAGCGGTGGAAATCCCCGTGCATCCGCGTGACGGCATCGACCTCAACGCCCTGGCGCAAAGCCTGGAGCGCTACCCGATCAAAGCCTGTTGGACCATGACCAGTTTCCAGAACCCCATGGGCGCCACGCTGCCGGAAGCGAAGAAACAGGAATTGGTGGAGCTGCTGCGCCGCCATCAGGTGCCGTTGATCGAGGACGACGTCTACGCAGAGTTGTACTACGGACAACAGGCACCGAAACCCGCCAAGGCCTTCGACACCGAGGGCCTGGTGATGCACTGCGGCTCCTTCGCCAAGAGCCTCGCACCGGGTTATCGCATTGGCTGGGTGGCGGCCGGGCGCTATGCGCAGAAGGTCGAGCGTTTGAAGCTGATGACCTCGTTGTGCCCGTCGATGCCCGCCCAGGCGGCGATTGCCGACTACCTGCAACATGGCGGCTATGACCGGCACTTGCGCAAATTGCGCTACGCCCTGGAAGAACAGCAAAGCGCCATGCTCGCGGCCATTGCCCGGTATTTTCCGGCGCAGACGCGGGTCAGCCAGCCGGCCGGCGGGTATTTCCTCTGGCTGGAATTGCCGGAGCAGACGGATTCATTGAAGTTGTTCCAGATGGCCTTGGCCCAAGGCATCAGCATCGCGCCGGGGCCGATTTTTTCGGCGACCCAGCGTTTCAGGAACTGTATCCGCCTGAACTACGGCAGCCCGTGGTCGGAAGCATCGGAAAAAGCGATGGAGACGTTGGGACGCATTGTGCGCTCGTTTTGACGCGGAACCAGATCGACGCACGTACCACACAGGACACTCACTATTCCTGGTTCGAACCAGAGGTTTCCTATGAGCGTTTCTGTACCCCCAAGGCCTGCACCCCTGCCCATCCCGCCCAACTACATGCGTGCCGTCGAACAAAAGCAGGTTCGCGAGATGTACGCTCCGCTGGACCGACCGGCCGGCGACCTGCGCTCGGCACAGCAGATCATCGACCAGAGCCCGGTCATGACGCACTTCCTGCAAGGCCGCGACAGTTACGCGATCGCTGATGATCTTAAGCAGCAGGTCGGTGACTGGACCCCATCCAACGCAGACCCGGATGCGCGTGCTGACGCGGCTTACAACCTGGAAAAAGTGCTGCAGTTTCTCGACAACCTTGACGACCGCACCTTGAATGGCAGCCATGCCCGCAACGGGCGTATCGATGGGTTCTTCAACGACGGCTACAGCACCCTGGATAACTCCGAAGCCAGCCGGCTCAAGGCGTTTTCCTTTAAAGGCTATGAAGTGCTGCGCCATCTGCCGAGCTGAAGGCCGAGGGCCTCAACGACCGCCGCCCAGGTCGACGAACGTCCCGGTGGCATAGGACGCCTTGTCCGACAACAACCAGACAATCGCCTCCGCCACCTCGTCCGGCCGGCCGCCACGGGCCATGGGAATCCCGGACTCCAGCTTGCTGACCCGGTCCGGATCACCGCTCAGGGCATGGAAGTCGGTGTAGATATAGCCGGGGCGCACCGCGTTGACACGAATGCCCTCGCCCGCCACTTCCTTCGACAGCCCGATGGTAAAGCTGTCCAGCGCGCCCTTGGAGGCGGCGTAGTCGACATATTCACCCGGCGAACCGAGGCGCGCCGCCACCGACGACACATTGACGATGCTGCCGCCCTGCCCACCATGCCGGGGTGACATACGCAGCACCGCGTGCTTGGCGCACAGAATCGGGCCGAGCACGTTGGTCTTCATGATCTTCAGGATGCGGAACTCGGACATTTCATCAACACGGGATTTATGCCCCACGGTGCCGGCATTGTTGACCAGTGCCGTCACCCGCCCCAACTCGTTGTCAACACGATGGAACAGCGCGATCACCTCATCCTCGATGCTCACATCGGCGCGCACCGCAATGGCCTGGGCGCCCAGCGCACGGACCTGGTCGAGCACGCGATGAGCGGCCTCTTCGTCCGACTGGAAGTTGATGCAAATGCGATAGCCCTGGCGAGCCGCCAGCAATGCCGTCGCGGCGCCAATCCCACGACCGCCCCCGGTGATGATGAGGACTTTGTCCATGCCTACGCTCTCCTGAATCAACCAAATGTTTAGAGTTGGCCCCAAGAATACCCGTCAAGCACGCTGCTTGTCAGGCGCCAGCGCTGCTTGTGCCCGCAGGATGTCGGCCATGAAGCCATCCGCCGGTAACGGATGCCCGAGCAAGTAGCCCTGCAACGCGTTGCACCCCAGGCGTGTGAGGAAGCTCTGCTGGACATCGGTTTCCACCCCTTCGGCGACAATCCGCAGCCCAAGGGCCTGGCCCAGGGCGACGATGGCCGAGACGATGGCGGCGTCGTCGCCGTCGTGTTCCAGGTCTCGCACAAAGCCACGGTCGATCTTCAGTTCGTTGGCCGGCAGGCGCTTGAGGTACATCAGGCTGGAATAGCCGGTGCCGAAGTCATCAATGGACAGATCGACCCCCATTTCCGACAGCTGCTGCAACACCGTCATGCTTGCATCGGCATCGCTCATGGCGGTGGTTTCGGTAATCTCCAGCGTCAGGCTGTTGGCCGGCAACTGGTGGCGATCCAACGCGGCGGCGACACTCTTGACCAGGCCGGCGTGGCAAAACTGCAACGCCGACAGGTTCACCGCGATTCGCCAGCCTTCATAACCCTGGGCGTACCACACGCGCATCTGACGGCAGGCTTCGTCGAGCACCCACTCGCCAATCGGAATGATCAGCCCGGTTTTTTCCGCCAGCTCGATAAAGGCCGCCGGCAGCAACAAGCCCTCTTGCGGATGCTCCCAGCGCAGCAAGGCTTCGGCGCCTATCGGGGCACCGCTGACAGCGTCGAACTTGGGCTGGTAGTACAAGCGGAACTGCTGCTGCTCGACTGCGTTGCGCAAGTCCTGCAACAACTGCAGTTGCTTGCGCGCGTTAGAGTTCATCGACACATCGAAGAAGCTGTAGCCATTCTTGCCCATGCCCTTGGCGTGGTACATCGCGGCGTCGGCGTTCATCAGCAGTTCCTGGGGCGTACTGCCGTTGCCCGGGAACATCGCGATACCGACGCTGGCTGAAATTTTCAGCACGTGTTCCGCCACCTGGAACGCGCGATTGATCAGCACCACCTGGCGTTCGGCAAGGCCCAGGGCATCATTGGGCTGCGTCAGTTGCACCAACAGCACAAACTCATCACCGCCGATGCGCGCCAGGGTGTCCTGGCTGCGCAGATCTTCACGCAGGCGCTGGCTGACTTCGCGCAACAACTGGTCGCCCATGTGATGGCCGAAGGCATCGTTGACCGGCTTGAAGCCGTCCAGATCGATAAACATCAGGGCCAGGCAACCGCCCTGCTCTTTCACCGCCTGCATGGCTTGCTGAATCCGGTCGGCGAGCAGGGTGCGATTGGGCAGGCCGGTCAGGGTGTCGTGCAGGGCCAGGTGGGTCAGTTCCTGATTGGCCAACGTCAGCGAGTCGGCCAGCACCGCGGTACGCGCCTCCAGGCGCGCGTCGAGCAACGACGTGAGCAGCGCGATAACCAGCACGGCCAGGCTGGTGACCAACACCAGGTTATCCAGGCCCTTGCCGCTCAAGCCGGTCAGCGCGGCGCCGCAGAAACTGTCGTCGGCAAAACGCGCCGCCGCCATGCCGGTGTAGTGCATGCCGACGATGGCCACGCCCATCACCACGGCGGCGCCACCGCGCGCCAGACGCACATAAGGCGTGTTGCGCCGCAGATTGAAGGCGATCCACAGTGCCGCGCCAGACGCCGCCACCGCGATCAGCAACGAGGCGCCAAACAACGCGGGGTCGTAATCGATGCCCGGCAGCATCCGCATCGCGGCCATGCCGGTGTAATGCATGCTGCTGATGCCGGCGCCCATGATCAGCGCGCCAAACCCCAGTTGCCACATAGGCAGGCGCTGCTGGCTGACCAGCCACAAGGCAAAGCCGCAGGACAACACCGCGATCAACAGCGACAACGCGGTAATGTCCAGGTCAAAACCCAGGGCGAACGGCAACCTGAGCGCCAACATGCCGATAAAGTGCATGGACCACACGCCCACGCCCATGGCCAATGCCCCGCCCAGCATCCACAAGTAGATGGCGCGACCCTTGGCCGTGGCGATGCGACCGGAGAGGTCGAGCGCGGTGTAGGAAGCAAGCACCGCGACGAACAGGGAGATCACGACCAGAGAGGGAGAATAACTACCGATGAGCATGGAACTTCTCGAGAGCGACGGGTTGTAAACACCCGCCCCGGGTGGCAAAGCCGCGGATTGTAGCGAGAATAATTATTGAACAGGTGATTAATTATCATAGGGCCAACATCGGCAATTTGACGTCAATCTGCCCATTCAAAAAGGCCCGGACTTCACTCCTTTTCCGCCACTTGAGTCTGCCCATCCCAACCACCGCCCAACGCGGCGATCAGTTGCACGCTGGCCACCAATCGCGTCTGCAGCAAGGTCAGCACGGTGCGTTCGTTACTCAGCGCCGTCGCCTGCACGGTAACCACATCCAGGTAAGCGATCAGCCCCGCTTTGTATTGGTTCTGGGTCAGGCGCAGCGATTCGCGAGCGGCCTCCAGGGCTTCGTTGCTGACCACGGCTTCGTCTTCCAGCACCTTGAGCTGGACCATGTAGTTTTCCACTTCGCGGAAACCATCCAGCACGGTCTGGCGGTACTTGGCCACGGTTTCATCGTAACTGGCCACGGTGCGGTCGACTTCCGCCGAGCGCTGGCCGCCGTCGAACAGGGTCATCGCCAGTTTCGGCCCGACCGACCAGAAGCGGTTCGGCAGGCTAATCCAGTCTGAATAGGTGCTGCTGGAATAACCGCCAGCCAGGCTCAGGCTCAGGTCCGGGTAATAGGCGGCCTTGGCCACGCCGATATTGGCGTTGGCGGCGATCACCGAGCGTTCGGCCGAGGCGATGTCCGGGCGCCGTTCGAGCAATTGCGACGGCAGGCTCACCGGAATCTGCGGCAAGGCCGGAATGTCCTTGCTCACGGCCAGGTTGAAGTTGGCCGGTGCCTCGCCGATCAACACGGCGATGGCGTTTTCCAGCTGGGCACGCTGCCAGATCAGGTCGATCAGGCTGGCCTGGGTGGACTTGAGCTGGGTTTGCGCCTGGGCCACGGCTTCCTTGCCGGAGACGCCGGCGCGGTATTGGTTTTCGGTCATCTGCAGGGAGCGCTGATAGGTGTCCAGCGTGGCCTGCAGCAGCCGGGTCTGCTCATCCATGACGCGCAGTTGCAGGTAGCTTTGCACCAACTCCGACTGCTGGCTCAAGCGCATCGCGGCCAGGTCCGCCGAGCTGGCTTCGGCGCTGGCCTCTTTGGCTTCCAGGCCCCGACGCAACTTGCCCCAGACATCGGCTTCCCAGCTCACGCCCAACTGCGCGTTGAGGGTGTCGCGGATGCCGCTGCTGGAACTGCTGAGGCTGGCGTTGCTGCTGCCGGTGCCCTGGCTGGCGCGGGTTTTCCCGACGCTCAGGTCCACCGTCGGGTAAAACGCCCCACGGGAACTGCGCACCAGCGCCTGGGCCTGGCGGAAGCGCGCTTCGGCCTGGGCGACGGTCTGGTTGGCATTGTTCAGCCGGACCACGAGGTCATTGAGCTGACGGTCGCCGTACAGCTCCCACCAGGCACCACGGGCCAGCGCATCGCTCGGCGTAGCCTGGCGCCAGCCCTGGGCTTGCTTGAACTGCGCCGGCTCGATGACCGACGGGCGCGTGTAGTCGGGGCCGACGGCGCAAGCGCTGAGCAACACCCCGCAGAGCACCAGGCTGGCGACGCGGGAACCACGGGGCATGGCCAATGTGGCGAAAATTGAATCGGTCATAGCGCAGTGTCCAGGGCAGCATCGGTACGCACGCCGCGCCAAGCGTTGAAACGATGGCGCGCGCGGTCGAGATAAAGGTAAACCACCGGGGTGGTGTAAAGGGTCAGGATCTGGCTGAAGACCAGCCCGCCGATAATGGTCAGGCCCAGGGGCTGGCGCATTTCCGCACCTTCGGCCCTGCCGAGCAACAACGGCAAGGCACCGAGGATCGCCGCCAGCGTGGTCATCAGGATCGGCCGCAGACGCAACAGGCAGGCGCTGCGAATCGAATCCAGCGGGCTCAGGCCATCATTGCGCTCCAGTTGCAGCGCCAGGTCGATCATCAGGATCGCGTTTTTCTTCACCACCCCGATCAACAGGAACAAGCCGAGCAAGGAGATCAGGCTGAACTCGCCGCCCAGCAGGTAGATGGAGAGCAAGGCTCCGACGCCGGCCGACGGCAAGGTCGAGAGGATCGTCAGCGGGTGGATATAACTTTCATACAGAATACCCAACACCAGGTACACCGCCACCAGCGCGCCGAGGATCATGAACGGCTGGCCCTTCTGGGTCGCCGCAAAGGCATCGGCGGTGCCGGCCATCTTGGCGATGACGTCCTCCGGCAAGCCCACCTTGGCAATTGCCCGCTCGATGGCCGCGGTGCCCTGCTCCACCGTCACGCCGGGGGCTATGTCAAAGGCGATGTTTTCCGAGGCGAACTGGCCTTCGTGACTGACCCGGTCGTCCGCCAGGCTGTTCTCATAATGGGCAATGGTCGATAACGGCACCCGCGCGCCTGTGGAGGTGATCACCTGCATCTGGTTCAGGGTGATCGGGTCCTGGGCGTATTTCGGGTTGACCTCCATCACCACCTGATACTGGTTGAGGCTGTCATAGATAGTCGAAATCTGCCGCTGGCTGTAGGCGTTGTTCAGCACCGCAGTGACCATGTTCATATCGATACCCAGGCGCTTGGCCTGGTCGCGGTCGACGACCAGCGTCACCTGGGCCGCGCCCCGGCCTTCGCGGGCGTCGATGGCGGTGAGTTCGGGTAACGCACGCAGTGCGGCCACGACCTTCGGGTACCACAGGCGCAGTGCAGACAGATCACCGCTTTGCAGGATGTAGGAATACTGCGCACTGGTCTGGTCACGCCCGCCACCGAATTGCAGGTCCTGATCAGCCATCAGGAACAGCCGCCCGCCCGGCACCAGGGGCACGTTCTTGCGCAGACGCTCAATCACCGCCTGGGCGGAGACCTTGCGCTCGCTGATGGGTTTGAGTCGAACCAGCATCACCGCGTTGTTGGTGCCGCTGTTGCCGCCGATGAAACCGGCCACGCTGAGCACCGCCGGGTCTTGCAACACGGCCTTGCGGAAAATCTCCATCTTCGGCTGCATCACGCTGAACGACAGCCCATCGTCGCCGCGCACAAAGCCGATCAATTGCCCGGTGTCCTGCTGGGGCATGAAGGTTTTCGGCACCACCACATACAGCGCGATATTCACCCCCACCGTGATGAGCAGGCTGAGCAAGGTCAGGCGCCGATGGCGCAGCACCCAGTCCAGGCTGGTGGCGTAGGCCGAGACCATGCGGTCGTTGACCTTCTGGCTCCAACGCTGCAAACCGGTCAGTTGGCCTTTGATATGAGGCTTGAGCCAACGCGCGCAGAGCATCGGCGTGAGGGTCAGCGAGACCACCAGCGACACGATGATCGCCGCCGACAAGGTGATGGAAAACTCACGGAACAGGCTGGTGACGATCCCGCCCATGAACAGGATGGACAGGAACACCGCCACCAGCGACACGTTCATCGACAGCAAGGTAAAGCCGACTTCCTTGGCCCCCAGGTACGCCGCCTTCATCGGCGGCACGCCTTCGTCGATATGCCGGGAAATGTTCTCCAGCACCACGATGGCATCGTCCACCACTAGGCCGGTGGCGAGGATCAGCGCCATCAGCGAGAAGTTGTTCAGCGAGAAACCAAACAGGTACATCACCGCGAAGGTGCCGACCAGCGACACCGGCACCGCCAGGGTTGGAATCAGCGACGCACGGAAGTTACCGAGGAACAGGTAGACCACCAGGATCACCAGCCCAACGGCAATCAGCAAGGTCATCTCGGCCTCGTGCAGGGTGGCGGTGATCACCGGCGAGCGATCCATCGCCAGGCTCAGCTTGACGCTGGACGGCAGCACCGCCTGCAATGCCGGCAACTGCGCCTTGATCTGCCGGACGGTCTCGATGATGTTGGCACCGGACTGGCGGTTGATCACCAGCAGCACCGCCGAATCGTTGTTGAAGAAGCCGCTGTTGTAGCGGTCTTCCACACCGTCGCTGATCTTCGCCACATCGCCCAGGCGCAGGGCCGCGCCGTTCTGGTAGCGGATCAGCAGCGGTTCATAGTCCTTGGCTTTTTCCAGTTGGTCGTTGGCCTGGATCTGCCAGTTGCGCTCGGCGTCTTCCAGGGAACCCTTGGGCCGACGCTGGTTGGCGTTGGCGATGGTGTTGCGCACATCGTCGAGGGCCACGCCGTACTGGTCGAGGGCCTTGGGTTCGAGTTCGATCCGCACCGCCGGCAGGGAACTGCCGCCGATCTGCACTTCACCCACGCCCGGCACCTGGGACAGGCTTTGCGACAGGATGGTCGACGCCAGGTCGTACAGCTGGCCCTTCTGCAATACGTCCGAGGTCAGCGACAGCACCATGATCGGCGCCTGCGACGGGTTGATCTTCTTGTAGGTCGGCATGCTGCGCATGCCGCTGGGCAGCAGGTTGCGCGAAGCATTGATCGCCGCCTGCACTTCGCGCGCCGCGCCGTTGATATCACGGTTGGAATCGAACGCCAGGATCACCCGCGTCGAACCCTGGCTCGACGAACTGCTCATGGTGGTAATGCCGGCAATCGCGCCGAACGAGCGCTCCAGCGGCGTGGCCACGGTGGACGCCATCACCTCGGGGCTGGCGCCGGGCAGGCTGGCCGACACCACGATCACCGGGAAGTCGATCTGCGGCAGCGGCGACACCGGCAGCAAATTGAAGCTGACACCGCCCAGCAACATGATCGCCAGGCTCAACAGCATGGTCGCGACCGGGCGGCGAATGAAAGGTCCGGACAGGTTCATGACTCAACCGGCTCCAGGCGTTGCGGCTCTTTGCGCCAGCGCCGCCCCAGGCGATCGAAGTACAGGTAGATCACCGGCGTGGTGAACAGGGTCAATACCTGGCTCACCAGCAAACCGCCGACCATCACCAGGCCCAGGGGTTGACGCAGCTCAGCACCGGAACCGGTGGCCAGCATCAACGGCACCGCGCCGAACAGCGCGGCCAGGGTGGTCATCAGGATCGGCCGGAAGCGCAACAGCGCCGCCTGGTAGATCGCGGTCTGCGGGTCAAGGCCCTGGTTGCGTTCGGCGTCGAGGGCGAAGTCGATCATCATGATCGCGTTCTTCTTGACGATACCGATCAGCAAAATGATGCCGATGATCGCGATCATGCCCAGGTCATTGCCGCTGAGCAGCAACGCCAGCAACGCCCCCACCGCCGCCGAAGGCAGGGTCGAGAGGATGGTGACCGGGTGGATGTAGCTCTCGTAGAGCACGCCGAGCACGATGTACATGGTGACCACCGCCGCCAGGATCAGCAGCAAGGTGCTCGACAGCGAGGCTTCGAACGCCTGGGCCGCGCCCTGGAACTGGGTCTGCACGCCCACCGGCATGCCGATGTCTTTCTGGGTCTGGTTGATCAACTCCACGCCCTTGCCCAGCGCGACGCCAGGGGCCAGGTTGAACGACATCATCACCGCCGGGAACTGACCGATATGGGCAATCGCCAACTGCGCCTGGCGCTGTTCCACATGGGCCAGGCTCGACAGCCGCACCTGGCCGCCGTCGGTGGTCTTGACGTGGATCTGGTTCAGCGCATCCGGCCCCAGGGTCTCGCCCGACTGGGCCTGCAACACCACGCGGTATTGGCTGGCCTGGGTGTAGATGGTGGAAATCTGCCGCTGACCGAAGGCGTCGTACAGCGCATCGGTGATGGTCGACACGTTGACGCCCAGGCGCGAGGCCGCATCGCGGTCGATCACCAGGTACACCTGCAGGCCCTTGTCCTGCAGGTCGCTGGCGACGTCGGTGAGCTGCGGCAACTGGCTCAAGGCATGGACCAGCTTTTCACTCCACAACGCCAGCAGTTCGGCATCGGGTGACGACATGCTGAACTGGTACTGGGTGCGGCTGACGCGGTCTTCGATGGTCAGATCCTGCACCGGCTGCATGTACAGGCGGATGCCCACCAGTTTGTCGATTTGCGGCTGCAGGCGGGTGATCACCTGGGCCGCGCTCAAGTTCCGCTGCCCATGGGCCTTGAGGTTGATCAGCAAGCGACCGCTGTTGAGGGTGGCGTTGTCGCCATCCACACCGATGTAGGACGACAGGCTTTCCACCGCCGGGTCGGCCAGGATGATCTTCGCCAGCTCCTGCTGGCGCTGGCTCATGGCCGCGAAGGAAATCGACTGCGGCGCCTCGGAAATGCCCTGGATCACCCCGGTGTCCTGCACCGGGAAAAAGCCCTTGGGCACCACCAGGTACAGCACCACGGTGAGGCCCAGGGTGGCGATGGCCACCAGCAACGTCAGCGGCTGGTGCTTGAGCACCCACTGCAACTTGCGCCCGTAGGCCGCGATCAACCAATCGATCCAGGCGCCGCTGGCCTTGTAGAAACGGCTCTGTTCTGCTTCCTCGGGCTCACGCTTGAGCAGGCGCGCGCACATCATCGGCGTCAGGGTCAGGGACACCACCAGGGAAATCAGGATCGCCACCGCCAGGGTGATGGCGAACTCGCGGAACAGGCGCCCGACCACATCGCCCATGAACAGCAACGGAATCAATACGGCGATCAGCGACAGGGTCAGGGAAATCAGGGTGAAGCCGATCTGTTTGGCGCCCTTGAGCGCGGCGGCCAGCGGGGTTTCACCTTCCTCGATATAACGCGAGATGTTCTCCAGCATCACGATCGCATCGTCGACCACGAAGCCAGTGGCGATGGTCAGGGCCATCAGCGTCAGGTTGTTGATCGAGAAACCCGCCAGGTACATCACGCCAAAGGTGCCCACCAGTGACAGTGGCACAGCGATGGACGGGATGATCGTCGCGCTGACGCGGCGCAGGAACAGGAAGGTCACCATCACCACCAGGGCAATCGCGATCAGCAATTCGTGCTGCACGTCGGTGACCGAGGCGCGGATGGTCTGGGTACGGTCGGTCAGCACCGTCACATCCAGGCCGGCCGGCAGGTTATCGGTGATGCTCGGCAGCAGGGCCTTGATACGGTCGACTACCTCGATCACGTTGGCGCCGGGTTGGCGCTGGATATTCAGCAGCACGGCCTGGTTTTCGTTGGCCCAGGCGGCGAGGCGTTCGTTTTCGGCGCCGTCGACGATCTGCGCGACGTCCTTCAGACGCAGCGGCGCGCCATTTTTGTAGGCCAGGATCAGTTCGGCGTATTGCTGCGGCGACACCAGTTGGTCGTTGGCGTCGAGCATCGACACGCGGGTCGGCCCGTCGAAGTTGCCCTTGGGCTGGTTGACGTTGGACGCGGTAATCAGCGTGCGTACATCCGACAGGTTCAAGCCGTTGGCCGCCAGGGCCTCGGGGTTGACCTTGATACGCACGGCCTGGCGCTGGCCACCGGCAATGCTGACCATGCCGACGCCGCTGATCTGCGCGATCTTTTGCGCCATGCGTGTGTCGACCAGGTCATTGAGCTTGGGCAGCAGCATGGTCTTGGAGGTAATCGCCAGGGTCAGCACCGGGGTATCCGCCGGGTTGACCTTGTTGTACACCGGCGGCGCCGGCAAGTCCTTGGGCAGCAGGTTGGTCGCGGCGTTGATCGCGGCCTGCACCTGTTGCTCGGCGACATCCATATTGATGTCGAGGTTGAAGCGCAGGGTCAGCACCGAGGCCCCGCCGGAGCTGGTGGAGGCCATCTGGGTCAAGCCGGGCATTTGCCCGAACTGGCGCTCCAGGGGCGCGGTGACTGCGCTGGTCATCACATCCGGGCTGGCGCCGGGGTACAGGGTCATCACCCGGATGGTCGGGTAGTCCACCTGGGGCAAGGCCGAGACCGGCAACAAGCGGTACGAGATGATCCCTGCCAGGACAATCGCCAGCATGCTCAGCGTGGTAGCGACCGGGCGAAGGATAAACAGCCGCGACAGGTTCATGAACCGACCTTTTGCGCCTTGCCGGCGTCAGCGCCGGTCTCCCCTTTGGCCGCGGGCTTGCCTTGCAGGTGCTCGGTCGGCGTGGTCGGGACTTGACTGCTGTCGTTGACCACTTCGACTTCACTGCCGTCCTTCAGGCGGTCGGTGCCTTCCAGCACCACGCGGTCGCCGGCGACCAGGCCTTGCTTGATCACGGTGTTGTCGCCGTCGCTATCGCCGACCACCAGGGGCTGGACCTTGACCTTCTTGTCGCCGTCGAGCTTGTAGACAAAGGTGCCGGCGTTGCCGAACTGGATGGCAGCGGACGGTGCCAGCACGACGTTGTGCAGGGTGTCGGCGAGCAGATGCACATTGACGAACTGATTGGGGAACAGCGCCTGGTCTTTGTTATCGAAGCGCGCCTTGAACTTCAAGGTGCCGGTGGTGACGTCGATCTGGTTATCCAGGCTCTGCAGCACGCCGGTGGCTTGGCGCTTGGCGTCGCCGCGGTCCCAGGCTTCCACCGGCAGCTTGTTGCCGGCGTGGTAACGGGCGAGCACGGTTTCCAGGCTGTTCTCCGGCAGAGTGAAGGCCACGCTGATCGGCTGGGTCTGAGTGATCACCGCCAGCGCCGTGGTGTCGTTGGCGGCCACCAGGTTACCGACGTCGAGCTGACGCAGGCCGACGCGCCCGGTGATCGGCGCGCGGATCTTGGTGAATTCGAGGTTGAGCTTGGCGTCGTCGACCGCGCCCTGGTTGGTCTTGACCGTGCCCTGGTATTGCAGGACCAGCGCTTCGGCGGTGTCCAGGGTTTGCTTGGCGATACTGTCCTGGGCATACAAGCCGCGATAACGCTCGACATCGACCTGGGCGTTTTTCAACTGGGCCTGGCTCTGCATCAGCGTGCCCTGGGCCTGGAGCAAGGCGTTCTGGTAACTGCGCGGGTCGATTTCCGCCAGCAGGTCGCCGGCCTTGACCATCTGCCCTTCTTCAAAGGCGATCTTCACCAACTCGCCGCCCACCCGGCTTCGTACATTAATAGTGTTGAGCGCGGTGACCGTCCCCAGTGCCTTGTAGTACACCGGGAACTCCCCCAGCACCGCTGGCGCCACGCGCACCGGCACCGGGCCGGTGGAGCCGCCGAAACCAGGGCGCGCCATGCCCGTTTTACCGGTGCGGCCGGCTGGCGCTTCTGGATGGGGCGCGCCGGTGGGCCAGAATTTCCAGCACAGGCCGGCGATAACCAGCAGCACGAGCAGGCCGAACAGCCAGCGACGGGAGTTGCGGGGGGAGGATTGCATGGAGTGATCAACCATTGGGCGCGAGGGCTTCTTCTTTGGGAGGCTGAAAGATAAGCACTGGGGCGCGTTAAGAAAAGCGCCTTTACCGGCTATTTACCTTGGGCTTACAACTTTTAACTTTTGAGCTTAGTCCACCGGCTATTTCGCTAAACATCTGACCAGCAAATAAAAACGGCCTGGACTAGGCCAGGCCGCAATTATGTACCGCGCAGTGTTACTGCATAACGACAGTAATGCGCAGAAACAGTTACTTCAAAACAGCCAGGGCGGCTTCGTAGTTTGGCTCTTGGCCGATTTCAGGGACCAGTTCGCTGTGCAGTACATTGTCGTTTTCATCCAGCACAACGACGGCACGGGCGGTCAGAGCCCGGAGCGGGCCGTCAGCAATCGAAACGCCGTAGTCAACGGCGAAATCAGCGTTGCGGAAGTCCGACAGGCTCTGCACGTTGTCCAGGCCTTCGGTGCCGCAAAAACGCTTCTGGGCAAACGGCAGGTCAGAGGAGATGCACAGCACCACGGTGTTGGCCACTTTGTCGGCCTGGGCGTTGAACGTGCGTACCGACGTGGCACAGGTCGGGGTGTCGACGCTTGGGAAGATGTTCAGCACTTTGCGCTTGCCGGCGAAGGTGGCCAGGGTCACGTCCGACAGATCGCCGGCGGTCAGGGTGAAGTCTGGCGCCTTGGAGCCGGTTTGCGGCAGTTCGCCTTCAACTTGGACGGGGTTACCACGAAGGGTGACTTGAGCCATGAACGGAATCCTTATGCTGGGTTTGGTTAAACGAATTCGAGAGGCGGAAGTTAACCACAAAGTGCCGTGGCGACCTACCGCCAGACACAAATTGTCATGTCTCGCCGGGCACGCGGGCGGTTGTGGTTTAATTGCGCGGTTTTCGTCCCCGCTCAAGGAATCTGTTGTTGATGAATCAGCCCGCCACCAAAGTCCTGGTCATTGGTTATGTCTGGCCGGAACCGCGCTCCTCGGCTGCCGGCGGGCATATGATGCAGATTCTCGAAACTTTTCTTACACAAGGATGGGATATTACCTTCAGCAGCCCGGCGACCATCGGCGAGCACAAAGCCGACCTGCCGGCACTCGGTATCACCGAGTGCGCCATCGAACTCAATAACAGCAGTTTCGACGACTTTATCCGCGAACTGGCCCCGGACATCGTGCTGTTCGACCGCTTCATGATGGAAGAACAGTTCGGCTGGCGCGTCGAGAAGCACTGCCCCGCGGCCTTGCGGGTGCTGGAAACCTCCGACCTGCAAAGCCTGCGCGACGCACGCCAGCAGCGGCTCAAGGACGACCTCAAGGCGCAACCGGGCAACGATGACTTCAGCGCCTTGTTCGCACCGGGCCTGGAAGACGAGTTCCAGCGCATGGCCGACACCGACCTGGCCAAGCGCGAGATCGCGGCCATCTATCGCTGCGACATCAGCCTGATGATCTCCGACGTGGAAATCCGTCTGCTCACCGAGCACTTCAAGGTGCCCGCCGCCCTGCTCCACTGGTGCCCATTGATGCTCGAGCCGCCAACCGAAGCATTCGCCCCCTTCGACGAGCGCGCGCACTTCCTCAGCATCGGCAACTTCCGTCACGCGCCGAACTGGGATGCCGTGCTCTGGATGAAGAACAGTGTGTGGCCGTTGATCCGCCAGCAACTGCCAGGCGCCCAACTGCATATCTATGGTGCCTACACCCCGCCCAAGGCGACGGCCCTGCACAACGCGGCCCAGGGGTTTCATGTGATGAACTGGGCCGAGGATGCCCTGCAAGTGATGACAGCGGCGCGCATCTGCCTGGCGCCGTTGCGCTTCGGTGCGGGGATCAAGGGCAAGCTGGCGGATGCCATGCTCTGCGGCACGCCGAATATCACCACACCGGTCGGCGCCGAAGCCATGGGCGACGAGCAGCCGTGGCCGGGGGCAATCGCCCACAGCGCCACGGCGTTGGCCGATGCCGCCGTGAGCCTTTACCAGGACCGCGAACGCTGGACCCAGGCCCAGGAGCACGGGCGCCAACTCCTGGCCCGCCGGTATGACCAAAACATCCACGGCCCCGCGTTGGTGGAATGCCTGGAACAGTGCCGCAACGACCTCGCCGCCCACCGCCGAAATAATTTCACCGGTAGCATGCTGCGCCACCATGCCCACAAAAGTACGCAATACATGTCGCAGTGGATCGAGGCAAAAAACCGTAACCTTTAGCGCATCGGGAAGCGTGAATATCGTAACTTCGACGTGCCGCCGCTGCGCGGCACGTCACTCGGGGCAGCCCTAAACCTTAACGTCCCCAAACATACCTCACCTCATCCAGCGACACGCCACCACGGACCAGCGTGCGACGGCTGCCAGGCTCTTCTCTTCCGCCGAGCCCCTGATAAAAGCGAACAGCTCTTTCGTTTGCCGATAAAACCCATAAGGTAATATTTTTATAACCTTGATCAAACAAACGGTTTAAACCTGACTCCCACAATTTGGCACCGATTCCTTTACCCCAATACTCTGCCAAAATATAGATAGCCATGACCTCTCCCGACTCCGCTGCGGGCTTGTCTTCATCACGGCAACGGCCCACTGAAATCCAACCGACAACGTTTCCATCCACTTCTGAAACTAAAACGTCAGAGTCTTTGCTTTCGATTGCCTGAGCCCAATAAGCCTCCCTTTTTGGCAATGTCGCAGTCAGCGAGGCCAAAAAATCAGCCGGCATCAGATTCGCATAAGCGTGTTGCCAGCTACTGACATGAACATCAGCAATGCTCTTCGCGTCCTTGGGCAGTGCATCACGAATCATAACCAACTCCTTGTTCGTGTTCTGTTTCAGATAAAACGCTTCTTTGCTCCTAGCGACCATGCCCTCTCGATTAGCACGACGCCTGCTCGTAAACGCTTTTGTTAATAGCACAGGCCAGTGAAATATATTAAGTCGCCGATAACCCAAAACGGCCTTCAGGGATGCTCCAACCAACTTGCCGCTGGCAGCGACAGCACACAAGGGGGCATTATTGCGAAGCGCAACCACAATAAAGCGACGGCAGCATGACCCGAGCAACGCGAATCACCGACCCTTCCTACGAGCTGATGGACGATCACAACGGTCTGTCCATCATCTATCGCCAGCACGGTTTCCCTTGCCCGTTGGTGCGCTGGCATTTCCATAAGGAATACGAGCTGCACCTGATCGTCGCCAGTTCCGGCAAGGTGTTCATCGGCGACTACATCGGCAACTTCTACCCGGAAAGCCTGTTCCTTACCGGCCCCAACCTGCCTCACAACTGGATCAGCCAGGTCGAGGAAGACGAAGTGGTGCCCAAGCGCGACATGCTGGTGAATTTCACCGATGAGCTGCTTGAGAACGGCAGTCACATTTTTACTGAGCTCAAGACCCTCGCGCCGCTACTGGAGCGGGCGCAGTCCGGCATCGAGTTTCGCTGCAAGAAGACCATCGCCCAGGCCATGACACTCATGCAACGCATCGAGGACGCCCAGGGCATGGCGCGCCTGGGGCACTTCTTTATCCTGCTGGACGTGTTGAGCGCGTGTGAGGACTACCAACTGCTGTCCGGCGTGACCACGCCGCAACTGGCCGACGAACACAGCATCGACCGCACCAACCGGGCGGTGGACTACATCTTTGCGCATTACGCACGGGAGTTGTCACTGGAGGAAGTGGCCGATTACCTGGGGATGAAACCGACGTATTTCTCGCGGGTGTTCAAGCAGGCCACCGGGCGCACGTTTATCGAATTCGTCAATCGCCTGCGCATCAGCAAATCCTGCGAACTGCTGGCCGATGGCGACAAAGCCGTCACCGATGTGTGCTTCGAGTCGGGGTTCAACAACATTTCCAACTTCAATCGCCGCTTCCAGCAACTTAAAGGCATGACCCCTTCCCACTACCGGCGCCTGGCGGTGCAGCGGCTCACCGAACAGAACCTGGCTTAATCGATTCGGCTTTTGGTGAGCGAGTACAAAAAAGTATCAGTCCCAGTGCGCCCAAGGATTTGTCACACCCCCCATTTGAGGGCTGTAATCAACGCACACTCTTCCTGGCTCCGCGTGGGAAGACACAACAACAATAACTGTCCTTCTGCAGCCCCTGGGCGCAGAAAAGGAGTGCGCGATGAAGTTCACAGTAAAAACACTGCTTGCCTGTTCTTGCATGACGGCATGCATGACCCTCAGCGCCGTCAGCCTTGGCGCGCAAACCCTGACCATTGCCACCGTCAACAACAGCGACATGATCCGCATGCAAAAGCTCTCGAAGACCTTCGAGGCCGAGCACCCGGACATCAAGTTGAATTGGGTGGTGCTCGAAGAAAACGTCCTGCGCCAACGCTTGACCACCGACATCGCCACCCAGGGCGGGCAGTTCGACGTGTTGACCATCGGCATGTACGAAGCCGCACTCTGGGGCGCCAAGGGCTGGCTGGAACCGATGAAGGACCTGCCGGCGTCCTACGACCTCGACGATGTGTTCCCTTCCGTGCGTGACGGTTTGTCCGTCAAGGGTTCGCTGTACGCCCTACCGTTCTATGCCGAAAGTTCGATCACCTATTACCGCACCGACCTGTTCAAAGACGCGGGGCTGAGCATGCCCGAGCATCCGACCTGGACGCAGATCGGTGAATACGCGGCAAAGCTCACCGACAGAAACAAAGAACAATACGGCCTGTGCCTACGCGGCAAAGCCGGTTGGGGTGAAAACATGGCGCTGATCACCACCCTGGCCAACGGCTATGGCGCGCGCTGGTTCGACGAAAAATGGCAGCCTGAATTCAATGGCCCCGAATGGAAGGACGCGCTGAACTTCTACGTCGACAACATGAAGAAATCCGGCCCGCCGGGCGCTTCGAGCAACGGTTTCAACGAAAACCTCGCGCTGTTCAACAGCGGCAAGTGCGCGATCTGGGTCGACGCCAGCGTGGCCGGCTCGTTCGTCACCGACAAGACCCAAAGCAAGGTGGCAGACCACGTCGGCTTCACCTTCGCCCCCCACGAGAAGACCGACAAAGGCACCTCGTGGCTGTACTCCTGGAGCCTGGCGATCCCGACCAGCTCCAAAGCCAAGGACGCCGCCAAGCTGTTCACCAGTTGGGCGACTTCCAAGGAATACGGCGCCCTGGTTGCCAAGACCGACGGCATCGCCAACGTCCCACCGGGAACGCGCAAGTCGACCTACAGCGACGCGTACATGCAGGCCGCGCCGTTCGCCAAGGTCACCCTGGAATCGCTGAAAGTCGCCAACCCGACCCAACCGACGCTCAAGCCGGTGCCGTATATCGGTATCCAACTGGTGACCATTCCTGAGTTCCAGGCGATCGGTACCCAGGTCGGCAAGTTCTTCTCGGGTGCGCTGACCGGTCAGCAAACCGTGGATCAAGCCTTGAGCGCCGCGCAGACCACCACCGAGCGTGAAATGAAGCGGGCCGGTTATCCCAAGTAACCCCCGATCCTGTAGGAGCGAGCTTGCTCGCGAAAAAGGTACATCCGACGCCGACATGCGCCTGAAATACCTTCGCGAGCAAGCTCGCTCCTACAGGAGTTTTGCGCACCTGCCTCTAATCGGTCTTGATCACCATGAATACAACACGCAAAAGCCGCCTGGCCAACCCCGGCTGGTTTCTCGTCAGCCCCTCGGTAGCCTTGTTGCTACTGTGGATGATCGTGCCGCTGGGCATGACCCTGTACTTTTCGCTGATCCGCTACAACCTGCTCTACCCCGGCGAAAACCAGTTCGTGGGGCTGGAGAACTTCACCTACTTCATCACCGATTCGGGCTTCCTGCCCGGCGCCACCAATACCCTGTTGCTGGTGGGCAGCGTGTTGCTGATCAGCGTGGTGTTCGGCGTATTGATCAGCGCCCTGCTGGAGGCCAGTGAGTTCTTCGGCCGCGGCCTGGTGCGAGTGTTGTTGATCTCGCCGTTCTTCATCATGCCCACCGTCGGTGCGCTGATCTGGAAGAACCTGATTTTCCACCCGGTCTCGGGGATTCTCGCCGCCGTGTGGAAGCTGTTCGGCGCGCAGCCGGTGGATTGGCTGGCGCATTACCCACTGCTGTCGATCATCATCATCGTCTCGTGGCAATGGCTGCCCTTCGCGATCCTGCTGCTGATGACCGCCATGCAGTCCCTCGACCAGGAACAAAAGGAAGCCGCACGCCTGGACGGTGCCGGCGCCATCGCGATCTTCTGGCACCTGACCCTGCCCCACCTGGCGCGCCCGATTGCCGTGGTGGTGATGATCGAAACGATCTTCCTGCTCTCGGTGTTCGCCGAAATCTTCACCACCACCAACGGCGGCCCCGGCTACGCCTCGACCAACCTCGCCTACCTGATCTACAACCAGGCGCTGGTGCAGTTCGATGTGGGCATGGCCTCGGCCGGCGGCTTGATTGCCGTGGTCATCGCCAACATCGCGGCGATCATCCTGGTGCGGATGATCGGCAAAAACCTGACTGACAAGCCTTGAGGGCCGCGCCATGACGCTTCAACAATCCCGCCGCCTGCAAAGCCTGCTGCTCGGCACCCTGGCCTGGGCCATCGCGATCCTGATCTTCTTCCCGATCTTCTGGATGGTGCTGACCAGCTTCAAGAGCGAGATCGATGCGTTCGCCACGCCGCCGCAGTTCATCTTCACGCCGACGCTGGAGAACTACCTGCACATCAACGAACGCAGCAATTACTTCAGCTACGCGTGGAACTCGGTGCTGATTTCGTTCAGCGCCACCGCCTTGTGCCTGCTGATCTCGGTGCCGGCGGCCTACTCCATGGCGTTCTACGAGACCCAACGCACCAAGGGCACCCTGCTGTGGATGCTGTCGACCAAGATGCTGCCACCGGTGGGCGTGCTGATGCCGATCTACCTGCTGGCCAAGAGCTTTGGCCTGCTGGATACGCGTATCGCGCTGATCATCATCTACACCCTGATCAACCTGCCGATCGTGGTGTGGATGGTTTACACCTACTTCAAGGACATCCCCAAAGACATCCTCGAAGCCGCCCGCCTGGACGGCGCCACCCTGTGGCAGGAAATGGTCCGCGTGCTGCTGCCGATCGCCAAGGGCGGGCTGGCGTCCACGGTGCTGCTGTCGCTGATCCTGTGCTGGAACGAGGCGTTCTGGTCGCTGAACCTGACCTCGTCGAATGCCGCGCCGCTGACCGCGCTGATCGCCTCCTACTCCAGTCCCGAAGGCTTGTTCTGGGCCAAATTGTCGGCCGTGTCGACCCTGGCCTGCGCGCCGATCCTGATTTTTGGCTGGATCAGCCAGAAACAGCTGGTGCGCGGGTTGTCCTTCGGCGCCGTGAAATAACGGCTTCTCTCTAACAAAAACGAATTCAGAAGCGGAGGCCCATCCCATGGCCAACCTGAAAATCAAGAATCTGCAAAAAGGCTTCGAAGGCTTTTCCATCATCAAGGGCATCGACCTGGAAGTGAACGACAAGGAGTTCGTGGTCTTCGTTGGCCCGTCGGGTTGCGGTAAATCCACGCTGCTGCGGCTGATCGCCGGCCTGGAAGAAGTCAGCGAAGGCACCATCGAGCTCGATGGCCGCGACATCACCGAAGTCACCCCGGCCAAGCGCGACCTGGCGATGGTGTTCCAGACCTACGCGCTGTACCCGCACATGAGCGTGCGCAAGAACATGTCGTTTGCCCTCGACCTGGCCGGCGTCGACAAAAAGCTGGTGGAGAGCAAAGTCAGCGAAGCGGCGCGCATCCTCGAACTGGGCCCACTGCTGGAGCGCAAGCCCAAGCAGCTGTCCGGCGGCCAACGCCAGCGCGTGGCGATCGGCCGGGCGATTGTGCGCAACCCGAAGATTTTCCTGTTCGACGAACCACTGTCCAACCTCGACGCCGCGCTGCGTGTGCAGATGCGCCTGGAACTGGCGCGCCTGCATAAAGAGCTGCAAGCGACCATGATCTATGTGACCCACGATCAGGTCGAAGCCATGACCCTGGCCGACAAAGTGGTGGTGCTCAACAGCGGCCGCATCGAGCAGGTCGGTTCGCCACTGGAGCTGTATCACCAGCCGGCCAACCTGTTTGTCGCGGGCTTTCTCGGCACGCCGAAAATGGGCTTCCTCAAGGGCAAGGTCACGCGGGTCGAGGGCCAGGGCTGCGACGTGCAACTGGACGCCGGCAGCCTGATCAGCCTGCCGCTGAGCGGCGCCACCTTGAGCGTGGGCAGCGCGGTGACCCTGGGCATTCGCCCGGAACACCTGGAGATCGCCGCACCGGGCCAGGCCGGCCTGACCGTCACCGCCGACGTCGGCGAGCGCCTGGGCAGCGACACCTTCTGCCACGTCATCACCGCCAACGGCGAGCCGCTGACCATGCGGATTCGCGGCGACATGGCCAGCCAGTATGGCGAGACGCTGCACCTGCACCTGGACCCGGCGCACTGCCACCTGTTCGACACCGACGGCGTGGCCGTCACCCGCCCACTGCGCGCCGCCGCCTGATTTCGCGAGAGTTATGATGAAACTGAATAAACACAACCTCACCCAATTGGCGCCGGAAGTGAAAATCCCGACTTACGCCATTGCCGATACCCGCCAGGGCATCGCCCATATCGGCGTCGGCGGTTTCCACCGCGCGCATCAGGCGTATTACACCGATGCGCTGATGAATACCGGCGAGGGTCTGGACTGGAGCATTTGCGGCATCGGCCTGCGCAGCGAGGACCGCAAGGCCCGCGACGACCTGGCCGGCCAGGACTACCTGTTCACCCTGTATGAACTGGGCGACAGCGACGACACCGAAGTGCGCGTGATCGGCTCGATCAGCGACATGCTGCTGGCCGAGGACGGCGCCCAGGGGCTGATCGACAAACTGGCCAGCCCGCACATCCGCATCGTCTCGCTGACCATCACCGAAGGCGGCTACTGCATCGACGACAGCAATGGCGAGTTCATGGCCCACCTGCCGCAGATCCAGCACGACCTGGCACACCCGCAGGCGCCGAAAACCGTGTTCGGCTTTATCTGCGCCGCACTGACCCAACGTCGCGCCGCCGGCACGCCGGCATTTACCGTGATGTCCTGCGATAACCTGCCGCACAACGGCTCCGTCACGCGCAAGGCCCTGCTGGCCTTCGCCGCCCTGCACGACGCCGAACTGCATGACTGGATCCAGGCCAACGTGACGTTCCCCAACGCCATGGTCGACCGCATCACGCCGATGACCAGTACCGCGCATCGCCTGCAATTGCACGATGAGCACGGCATCGACGATGCCTGGCCGGTGGTGTGTGAGCCGTTTGTGCAATGGGTGCTGGAAGACCGCTTCGTCAACGGCCGCCCGGCCTGGGAAAAGGTCGGCGTGCAGTTCACCGATGACGTCACACCTTATGAGGAAATGAAGATCGGCCTGCTCAACGGCAGCCACCTGGCCCTGACTTACCTGGGGTTTCTCAAGGGGTATCGGTTCGTTCACGAGACCATGAATGACCCGTTGTTCGTCGCGTACATGCGCGCCTACATGGACCTGGACGTCACGCCGAACCTGGCGCCGGTGCAGGGCATCGACCTCACGCAGTACAAGCAGACCCTGGTCGATCGCTTCTCCAACCAGGCGATTGCCGACCAGTTGGAGCGCGTGTGTTCCGATGGCTCGTCGAAGTTTCCCAAGTTCACCGTGCCGACGATCAACCGCCTGATTGCCGATGGGCGCGAGACCGAGCGCGCAGCGTTGGTGGTGGCCGCGTGGGCGTTGTACCTCAAGGGTGTCGACGAGACTGGCGCGGCCTACAAAATTCCCGACCCGCGCGCCGAGTTTTGCCAGGGCCTGGTGAGTGACGATGCGCGGATCAGTCAGCGCCTGCTCGGCGTGGAGGAGATTTTCGGCACGGCTATTCCCAAGTCGGCTGAGTTTGTGGCAGCGTTCGAGCGGTGCTATGCGAGCCTGCGCGACAACGGCGTCACAAAAACATTGCAGCAACTCCTGAAGAAACCGGTTTAAACCTGTGGGAGGGGGCTTGCCCCCGATAGCGGTGGGTCAGTAAAGAACATTTACACTGAAACACCGCCATCAGGGGCAAGCCCCTCCCACATTTGAAGCGCATTTACAATCCAACAACAATGCTGAGCAAACCCTCATGACCCAGCAAAACCTGTTCCTCGGCATCGACTGCGGCACCCAAGGCACCAAAGCCATCGTCCTCGACGCCTCCAGCGGCAAGGTGCTGGGCCTGGGCGCCGCGGCACACACGCTGATCAGCGGCGCCAACGGCCGGCGCGAGCAGCACACCCAGGAGTGGCTGGACGCCTTTACCGAAGCCACCCACCGCGCCCTGCAACAGGCCGGCGTGGACGGCCAGGATATCCTCGGCATCGGCGTGTCCGGCCAGCAACACGGCCTGGTGTTGCTCGATGACAGCGGCCAGGTGCTGCGCCCGGCCAAGTTGTGGTGCGACACCGAAACCGCCGCCGAAAACGAGCGCCTGTTGCAATACCTGGGGGGCGAAAGCGCTTCGCTGGAGCGTCTCGGCGTCGCGATCGCGCCGGGCTACACCGTGTCCAAACTGCTGTGGACCCGCGAGCAGCACCCCGAGGTGTTCGCGCGCATCGCGCATATCCTGCTGCCCCACGACTACCTCAACTACTGGCTCACCGGCCGCGCCGTCGCGGAATACGGCGATGCCTCGGGCACCGGCTACTTCAACGTGCGCAGCCGTACCTGGGACGTGGCGCTGCTCCAGCACATCGACCCCAGCGGCCGCCTGCAGGCAGCCTTGCCGACGCTGATCGAAGCCGACCAAGCCGTCGGCACGATCCTGCCGGCCATCGCCGAACGCCTGGGCATCAACCCCGACGCCATCGTGTCCAGCGGCGGCGGCGACAACATGATGGGCGCCATCGGCACCGGCAACATCGCCCCCGGCGTGATCACCATGAGCCTGGGTTCATCGGGCACCGTGTATGCCTTCGCCGACCAGCCCAACGTCAGCCCCCAGGCGTCGGTCGCGACCTTCTGTTCCTCCAGCGGCGGCTGGTTGCCGTTGATCTGCACGATGAACCTGACCAACGCCACCGGGGTGATTCGCGAACTGTTCGACCTCGACCTCGACGCCTTCAACGCCCTGGTCGAGCAGGCGCCGATCGGTGCCGACGGCGTGAGCATGCTGCCGTTCCTCAATGGCGAACGCGTACCCGCCCTGCCCCACGCCACCGGCAGCCTGCATGGCTTGACCATGACCAACCTGACCCGCGCCAACCTGTGTCGCGCGGTCGTCGAGGGCACCACCTTCGGCTTGCGTTACGGCCTTGATCTGTTGCGCCAGACCGGCCTGCACAGCCAGAGCATCCGCCTGATCGGCGGCGGCTCGAAAAGCCCGGTGTGGCGGCAGATGGTTGCCGATATCATGCACACCGAAGTGATCTGCACCGAACAAAGCGAAGCGGCGGCCCTGGGCGCGGCGATCCAGGCGGCGTGGAGCCAGTCCGGCGAGTCCCTGGCCAGCCTGTGCGAAAAATGCGTGAGCGTCGACCCGGCCAGCCGGACCCTGCCGGTGGCCGACAATGTCAGCGCCTATCAACACGCCTACGAGCGCTATCAGCAACACGTGGCAACCCTTTAAGAGCGAACGACTATGTATCTGGTGTGCGGTGAAGCGCTGTTTGATTTTTTCAGCGAGGACGATCCCAGCGGGCAAGCCTCCAAACTCAATTACAAGGCGATTGCCGGTGGTTCGCCGTTCAACGTCGCTGTCGGTTTACGCCGGCTCGGCATCGAGGCCGCGCTGTTCGGCGGCGTGTCCACCGACTTCCTCGGGCAGCGCTTGTTGCAGGTGCTCAGGGACGAAGGCGTCAACCCGCAGTTCCTGGTGGAATTCGCCGCGCCGACCACCCTGGCGATGGTCGCCGTCGGCGCCGATGGCTCGCCGCAATACAGCTTTCGCGGCGAAGGCTGCGCCGACCGCCAATTGACGCGCGCACACCTGCCAACCCTGGGCGATGAGGTTCGCGGGCTGCATGTAGGTTCGTTCTCCCTGGTGGTGCAACCGATTGGCGACACCCTGCTGGCCCTGGTCCAGCGCGAAAGCGGCAAGCGCTTGATCAGCCTCGACCCCAACGTGCGGCTCAACCCGCAACCGGATATCCAGCTGTGGCGCGAGCGCGTGGCCGAACTGGTCAAGTACGCCGACCTGATCAAGGTCAGCGATGAAGACCTGCACCTGCTCTACCCCGACCAATCGCCGGAAAGCGTGCTTGAGGGCTGGTTGCAACACCGCTGCCAGTTGGTCTTCCTCACTCGCGGCGGTAACGGCGCCAGCGTGTTCAGCCGCCAGCACGGGCACTGGTCGCAACCGGCGGTGGAGGTGGTGATGGCCGATACCGTGGGTGCCGGGGACACCTTCCAGGCGGCGTTGATTGCCTGGCTGACCGAGCAGCAACTGGATTCGGTCGAGGGCCTGCAGCAACTGACCCGCGCCCAGATCGACGCGATGCTGGGCTTTGCGATCCGTGCGGCCGCCATGACCTGCGGCAAAACGGGCCCGGACCTGCCCTATCGGCAACAGTTGGGGTGAACAAACGATCACAGGCTGCGGCGTTCAGCATGGATTGACGGGTAGCAACAACATCGGGCCTGGTATTTACCAGGCCCGCAGATCGGTGAAAGCAACGCTCGCTATCTAGTAGTGGCCGCGCCCTGCTGCTCTTTGCAGTGCAGGCCCCTGCGATTGCTTGAGGTCTTCGCGCAACCCGGTGATCAGGTTGCAAATGGCTCGACTGCTGTCGAGTTTGTCAGCATTGATGCCTTTGACTTCCAGATCCACCCGGTCACGGTCACGATCGTCATAGACCTTGATCGTCAACGAGGCATCTTCAGCTTTGGTGCATTCACACCGTTTAGGCAGGAAACTTCCTTCAATGATACTGCGAAGTTCTAATTCCGAAAGCATGGTCAACCTCTCCTTTCTTGAGACGGCCAATCGATTGTTATAAGTCTTGCAGGCACTTACCCGCCACGTCCTGCCAACCCTGGAAGACGTTTACAATCAATAAGCCTACTCGGCAAAATCCGTTCTCGTTGTAACCTTTCCTCATAAGCAGTACCCAGTCTTGTATAACTTTGTTCAACTCAAATTCACTCGACGAACATCATCGCCGAACAGCTTCGATTAAACGTTTAACCCTGGACTTTGCGTTAACCGGCACTGTGTGCTGCGGCTCTTTCAGCAACATGTCGCAAACTATCAAAGTTGATATTGGCCCCTGAGTTGACCGCCACCAGCGTCTGCCCGCGCACGCGGTGTTGCCCCACATAGCGGCGAATGCCCGCCACGGCCAAGGCGCCGGACGGCTCGACGATGGAACGCGTATCGTCGTAGATCAGCTTGATGGCACTGCACAGTTCATCGTTGCTGACCGTGATGACGTCATCCACCCAATCCCGGCAGATCTCAAAGCCATAGGCGCCGATCTGCGCCACTGCCGTGCCATCGGCAAACCCGTCCACACTGGGCAGCACCACGCGTTCACCGGCGCGCAAGGCTGCCAACAGGCAACTCGAGCCTTCGGCTTCGACGCCAACGATGCGTACCTCGGGCCGCAGGTATTTGACGTAGGCGGCGATCCCGCCGATCAGGCCGCCACCGCCCACCGGCACGAAGATCGCGTCCAGCGCGCCCTGCTGCTGGCGCAGGATTTCCATGCCCACCGTGCCTTGGCCGGCGATCACGTCCGGATCGTCGAACGGCGAGACAAACGTACAACCGCAGGCTTCGGCCAGTTGCAACGCATGGGCCAGGGCAAACGGAAAGCTCTCACCGTGCAGCACCGCTTGCGCCCCTCGCGAGCGCACACCCAGCACCTTCAACTCCGGCGTGCTGCACGGCATGACGATCGTCGCCTTGATCCCCAATTCCCGCGCCGCCAGCGCTACGCCTTGCGCATGGTTGCCGGCCGATGCGGTGATCACGCCGCAGGCCTTCTGCTCGGCGCTGAGTTGCATCAGCTTGTTGTAGGCGCCACGGATCTTGAAGGAAAAGGTCGGTTGCAGATCTTCGCGCTTGAGCAACACCTGGTTGTCGAGCAACAGCGACAGCGCCGGGGCGACCTGCAAGGGGGTTCGCACGGCCAAATCGTAGACCGGCGCGGCGAGGATCTTTTTGACGTAGTGCTCAAGCAGTCCCGAGACAGCGGTAGATGGGACGGGGCAAGTGCTCATGGGAGTCTCCTGGCTTGGGTAAGGGCACCTGGAGACGGAAAAACAAAACCCGCCTCTAGGGCGGGTTTGGGTGCAGCCGAGCGCTATCCCGCCAAATGAGGAATGGCGGTAATAATAATTGGCTGGCAACGCAGGGTTTGAAATGTCATGTCACGAAATTACCCGGCGGTGGCCGGTCAAGTCAATGGCAAGGGGCCATTTCGCTGACGGGGCTTTACGATGGACATACGAAACGTATACGATCCGTATATTCATCTGACACAGTGAAGCACATGGGCATCGTCAAGATCACCGACCAACTGCACGAACAACTACGCCTGGCCAGTGCGGCCATGGACCGTTCCATCAACGCCCAGGCCGAGTTCTGGATCAAGATCGGCCTGCTCGCCGAACTCAACCCGCATTTGCCCTACAACGAGCTGATCAACAAGCTGTTGCTGGACAAGCCGGACCTGATCCGGGGGCGCAGTTGATGATCAAAACCGCCGCACAACTCGCCGTGATGCGCGAATCCGGGCGCCTGCTGGCCCAGGTGTTCAGCATGCTCGACGGTTTTGTCGCCGCCGGACGCTCCACCCTGGAGCTGGACAGCGCCGTCGAAGCCTTCATCCGCCACGAGCTCAAAGCCCGCCCGGCGAGCCTCGGGCAATACGACTACCCCTTCTCCATCAACACCTCGGTCAACGAAGTGGTGTGCCACGGCATGCCCAGCGCCACGCAAGTCCTCAAGGACGGCGACATCGTCAACATCGACATCACCCTGGAAAAAGGCGGCTTTATCGCCGACTCGAGCAAGATGTACATGATCGGTACCGTCTCGCCGAAGGCACGCCGCCTGGTGGAGATGACCTTCGAGGCGATGTGGGCCGGTATCCGCCAGGTCAAGCCCGGCGCCCGCCTGGGCGACATCGGCCATGCGATCCAGCACCATGCGCAGGCCAATGGTTACAGCGTGGTACGCGAATACTGCGGCCACGGCATCGGCCGGCAGATGCATGAAGACCCCCAGATCCTGCACTTCGGCCGCCCCGGCACCGGGCTGGAGCTGCGCGAAGGCATGGTGTTTACCATCGAGCCAATGCTGAACCAGGGCAGCGCCAAGGTGCGCAGCCTGAAGGACGGCTGGACGGTGGTGACCAAGGACAACAGTCTGTCGGCCCAGTGGGAACACACCGTGGCGGTGACGGCGGACGGGTTCGAGGTGCTGACCCTGCAACCCGCGTCCTGAGCCAGCGCCCACAGACGTGGGGGTTCACATCACATTCGCACCGCCTGCCATCCGCTTGAGCCCGAGCACCATCAACCCGGCGCCCAGGCCCATCGCTAACAGAAACAGCGGGTACGACACCCACCACGGCGTACCCGCCGTCATCATGCTGAACTCCGACATGCCGCCAATGCTGGCGATCAGGTTGAGCGGCAGAAACACCACATTGATCAACGTCAGCTTGCGCAACAGGTTGTTCATGCTGTTGTTCATCAGGTTGCCGCGCGCGTCGATCAGCCCGGAGAACACGTTGGAATAAATCTCCGCCTGTTTGTAGCACTGGTGGTTCTCGATGATCAGGTCGTCGATCAGGCCGAGAATCTCGGCGCTGAAATGCTCCTTCTCGCCGTGGTTGCGCAGCCGCGACAGCACGGCGCCATTGCTGTGCAGCGCGTTGATGTAATAGATCAGGCTTTCGCTGAGGTTGAACATCTGCATCAGATGATGGTTGCTCATGGACGCGTTGAACTGTTGCTGCAACTCCCGCGCGACCAGCTTGATCACCTTGAGGTGGCCGAGGTAGTGGTGGATGTTGTTGAGCAGCAGATCGAGCAGCACATCCAGCGGTGTGTGCAACGGACGGCGGGCGCCGAGCCCGGACAGCGGGGTTTCATCGGTGGCGATCACCAACAGCCGGCCAGGTGAAAACAGCAGGCCGCAGGACGACACCTCAAACACCAGGGTGCCCCCGCCGGAGTAGTTCTCCGGGCGCTTCCAGATCAGAAACAGGTTGTCTGGGTGAAATTCGATGCGCGAGACTTCGTCCGGGTCGAGCGCCGAGGCCAGGGCATGCTCGTCCAGTTTGTGGTGCTCAAGCAGCCAGTTGCGCTCGGCATGGTCAGGGTTGCTGAACAACATGATCGGGGCCTCGTCACTGTCCCCGCTGCGCAACTTTCCATCGATCAATTCAAAGCGCTGGATCATCGCGACTCACCAGACCTGGCCCTGACGCTTCAACTCCAGGCGTCGGACGAATTCCTCCAGCACCAGGCCATACAGGTCGTCCTGCAAGTAGGCATCTTCGATACCGGCATCCAGGTTGGGGTTGTCGTTGACCTCGATCACCACCACCTTGTCCCCCGATTGCTTGAGGTCCACGCCGTAAAGGCCGTCGCCGATCAGATTGGCGGTCTTCACCGCCAGCTCCACCACGGCCTTGGGCGCCTCGTGGACCGCCAGGGTGCGGCATTCGCCGTTGATGTCCTGGCCGATGGCCTTGTGGTTGTAGATCTGCCAATGGCCCTTGGACATGAAGTATTGGCAGGCAAAGATCGGTTTGCGGTTGAGTACGCCGATACGCCAGTCGTACTCGGTGTAGAAAAACTCCTGGGCCAGCAGCAACACCGAATGCTCGAACAGTTCAGCGGTGGCCGTGAGCAAGGCCTCCTGGCTTTCGACCTTGATCACCCCGCGGGAGAAACAGCCGTCGGGGATTTTCAGCACCAACGGGAAGCCGAGGCGTTCGCCGACCCGTTCGAAGTCTTCCGGTCGCTCCTTGTAGAGAATCTCGGTGGCCGGCATGCCCAGTTGATGGCTGTTGAGCAGGTCGGTGAGGTAGACCTTGTTGGTACAGCGCAGGATCGACGCGGGGTCGTCCATCACCACCAGGCCTTCGCTTTCGGCTTTCTTGGCGAAACGGTAGGTATGGTTGTCGACGCTGGTGGTCTCGCGGATCAACAAGGCGTCGTATTCGGCCAGGCGCGCGTAGTCCTTGCGCTCGATCAGCTCCACATCGATACCCAAACCCTTGCCGACCCTGATGAAATTTTCCAGGGCCCTGGCGTTGGACGGCGGCAATTGCTCCTGGGGATCATGCAGGATCGCCAGGTCATAGCGGGCCAATCGGCGTGAGCGCGGCTGACGCCAGATCTTGCGGCTGAAGTTGTCGAGGGCGTGGGCGAATTGATCTTCCTGGTCATCACGTAGCTTGTGCAATACGCCGGACTTGACCCCTTCGATATGCCAGCCGTTATTCTTTTTGAATTCAACTAACAAGATCGGGCACGGAAACGCTTCAAACAATTGGCGCGCCAACTCCTGCAACGGATCAATATTGGTTCGGCCAAAATAAAGTGTCAGCGTAAAGCCTTCGGTATTGCTGTAAAGATGATGACTCAAGGCTTTATCGAGGGTTTTATCCAGATCATCCAGGGCCAGCCCGTACAGTGACTTCTTGGTCAGTTCACTGATGGTCCGCACCGATGGAATCACCTTGTGCCCACGAGCCTCGGCCAACAGTGAGCAGTAGTAACCGTGCCCCAGGTACTTATAGCCGCGACACAGGTTGATCACCTGCACACGCTTGCCGGTCTCGCTTTCGCGGGTTTGTTCGAGATATTCCTGGGCCGTGACGATGTCTTCGCTGGGGAAGTAGGAGGCCCAGTCTTCCTTGCGTTCGACAATGATCACCACTTGGCTCGTGCCTCTGGTCGGAGCAGAAAAATAACCTTTGGAAGTTATTGTCGCCGCGACTGTTTGCTCGGATACTTCACGCCAATGACTTTGTACCGCCGACATAATATTTGATCCGCTTTAGAGAACTCGACCTTTTCTATTAAGCACGATCTTTTAGAGAAGTCCCGTTTCGTTACATAACTTTTACGGCGGTCATATGGCTCTTTTCTTTCGCGTTGCAAGCCCCAGCGATGTGCCGACATTGGTGGCACTGGAACAGCACTGTTTCACCACCGATCGACTGTCGCCGCGCAGTTTTCACTGGATGATCAGCCGCGCCCATGGCGAGTTGCTGGTGGCCGAACAGGACGGCCAATTGCTCGGGTATGCGCTGGTGTTGTTCCATCGCGGCACGTCCCTGGCGCGGCTGTACTCGATTGCCATCGCCGAACACGCGCGCGGCCTCGGCCTGGGCAAGCAGTTGCTGAGTCGCATCGAGGCCTGCGCGGTGGAGCATGACTGTGCGTACCTGCGCCTCGAAGTGCGCAGCGACAACCCCGGCGCCCTCGCCCTGTATGAACGCAACGGCTACCGGCGCTTTGCGCTGATCAACGATTACTACGAAGACCACGCCCCGGCCCTGCGCCTGGAAAAACGCATCGTCCAGCACCAGGACGCGCGCGTGGAGCGTGTGCCGTATTACCCGCAAACCACCGACTTCACCTGTGGCGCCGCCTGCCTGCTGATGGCCATGGGCGCGTTGGTGCCGGAGCGCGTCGCCACACGCCGCGAAGAACTGCAAATCTGGCGTGAAGCGACCACCGTGTTCATGACCGCCGGCCATGGCGGTTGCAGCCCTCAAGGCCTGGCGCTGGCCGCCTGGCGTCGGGGCTTTCGTGTGCGGATGCAGGTGAATGTACGCGGGCCGTTGTTTCTCGACGGCGTGCGCGATCAGCATAAAAAGGACGTCATGCGTTTAGTGCATGACGCCTTCGAGGAAGAGTTGGCCGGCAGCACGGTCGAACAGGTACTCGGCGGCGCGCTGGATCTGCCCAAGGTACTGCGCGACGGCGGGCAGCCGTTGGTGCTGATCAGCAGCTATCGGCTGACCCGCTCCAAGTCGCCGCATTGGGTGATGGTCACCGACTGCGACGACGACTTTGTCTACCTGCACGACCCGGATGTGGACCACAGCCAGCACCGCCAGCCCCTGGACTGCCAGCACCTGCCGGTCAGCCACGCAGAGTTCGAGCGCATGTGCCGGTTCGGCAACAACAAACTGCGCGCGGCGGTGGTATTGTTCAAGCCACCGGCTTGATCGAGGCGGTGAGCAGCGGCAATACGCGACCGCGTACCTTAGAAAGCCAGCTTATAACCGATGGTCATCAACATGATCGCCAGGCACGGGCGCAGCACGCCGTCCGGGACTTTACCGGCCATGTGGCTACCGATGTAGATACCCGGCAGCGACCCCATCAGCAAAAAGCCCAGCAGGTGCCAATCCATATTGCCCATGCCGGCGTGGCCCAGGCCCGCTACCAGCGTCAGGGGTACGGCGTGGGCGATCTCGGTGCCGACCAGGCGCCGCGTGGCGAGGAACGGGTAAAGGATAAACAGCGCCACGGTGCCGAGGGCTCCGGCGCCGATGGAGGTCAGTGCCACCATGGCGCCGAGGACCGCCCCCGTGACCACCGTCAGCGCGTTCAGGTTGCGCGGGTGCATGTGGTAATCGTCGCCGGCATGGCGCTGGGCGAAGGCCAACAGGCGATGCTTGAACAGAATCGCCAGGGCGGTCAGCAGCAACACCACGCCGAGCGCCTGTTTGATCACGGCGTTCATCGCGCTGGGGTCGGTGTGCAGGCTGGCGAGGAACCACAGGGTCAGCAGCACGGCGGGCACGCTGCCCAAGGTGAGCCAGCCGGTGATGGTCCAGTCGATGTTCTTGTTTTTGCCATGCACCAGCACCCCACCGGACTTGGTGATGGCGGCGTACAACAAGTCGGTGCCCACGGCGGTGGCCGGGTTAATGCCGAACCACAGCAGGATCGGGGTCATCAAGGAGCCCCCGCCGACACCGGTCATGCCGACGATAAAACCAACGATCAGGCCTGCAACTACGAAACCAACGTTACCCACATCCATCACAGCTACCTGCGGCCTTGTAAAATTCTGGCCGCAGGATAGCGATTTTTCTTATAACCACTTATATCAATATGATCTGACTTTATGCCTTTTACGTCAGTCGCTGGCAAACGTAGGCCTGGGTCTGATAGGGAAAGGCCACGGTATCGCGGCCTTTCAACGCTGGGTGAGTAGCGATCAGGTTGCGTAATTGCGCGGTGACCTCGGCTTTTTCAGCGGCGGGCAGTGCCGCGATAAAGCTGACGGAGAGGAAGCGATCCATGATCACTTCCTGCGGACTGCCGACGTGGTTGTAGGGAAAACAGGTCATCTCGGGGGCGGAAAAATACTCGCCGGTGAACGCCTCGCGCCATTTTCCGCTGTGAAAGCGCGGCGTATCGCCCTCGTAAGGCGTGATGATCGCGGTGATCGCTGCCACCCAGTCCACCGATTCATCCCGCACATTCCACACCAGCCCCAGACGCCCGTCGGGCTTGAGCACGCGGTGAATTTCGGCCAACGCGGCCTGGGTGGAGAACCAGTGGAAGGACTGGGCGCAGACCAGCGCATCGGCGCAGGCGGACGCCAGGGGGATGGATTCAGCGGTGCCGTTGACCAAGCGCACATCCGGCAACAACCTGGCCAATTGCGCAGCCATCGCCTGCACGGGTTCGACGGCAATCAGCGTCGGCGCCAGGGCGTTCAGCAGGCGCGTGAACTTGCCGGTGCCGGCGCCCAGGTCGATCACCGTCGACTGCGCGTCGATGCGCAGTACGTCAGCCAGCCAGCCCGTGAGTTGCCGCGGATAGTTCGGTCGGCCCTGGGCGTAAGTGACGGCCTGGGTCGAAAAACCCTGTTGCGCAGACGTGTGAACACCGGTCATTGCCAATCTCTCCTCGGGTAAAGCGGGGACACAGTGTGCGCCTTCCCACCCGGTTTTTCTAATCCGTCACACTCGGCAACCACACACGAAACCGCGCACCGCCGAGCGGTGAAGCCTGCGCGGTCAGGGTGCCGCCCTGGGCTTCGAGGGCGCGCCGACTGATCGCCAGGCCCAGGCCAAACCCGCCGGTGGAGCGGTCGCGGCTGCGGTCCAGGCGATAGAACGGCTCGAAGATGCGTTCGCGCTGGTCCGGCGGAATACCGATGCCATCATCGTCCACGCAGATTTCGCAGCCCGTGGGACATACCTTGACCCCCACCTGGATGCGTTTGTCGCAGTAACGCGTGGCATTGCGCAGCAGGTTTTGCAGGGCGCGGGCGGTCAGGCGCGGGTCGAGGTTGAAGCGCTCGACGCTGCAGTCGAGCACCACGTCGATCACAATCTCGGGGTTCTCCAGTTCGTCGTCGACGCTGCCCAGCACGCTGTCGATAAATTCATCGAGCACCACCTCGACCCGCTCCGGTAACTGCGCAGGGTTTTGCAGGCGGCTGTAGGAAAGCAACTCCAGCACCAGCTCATCCAGCTCACGGATATGCGCCACCAGGCTTTGCAGGCGCTCGCGGCTGGCCTGGGGCAGGTCTTCGGACAACGCCAGGGCCAGGCCGAAATCCAGGCGTGTCAGGGGGGTGCGCAGTTCGTGGGAGACCGCGTTGAGCAAGTCACGCTGCTGGTTCAGCAGGTGTTCGATGTCATCGGCCATGGTGTCGAACACCGTCGCCAGGCTGCCAATATTGGAACTTGGCGGAATGCGCGTGCGTTCGCCAAAATTCCCCTTGCCCAACTGCGTGGCAGTGCTTTTCAGGCGCTCCAGGTCGCGCCAGTGCGGGCGCAGCCATACCAGCAGGCAGGCGAGCAGCGCGGCACCGATCAGTACGTTCATCGACCAGTACAACAGGTTCATGTCCAGCGGGTCCGGCGGGATCGTCAGCTTGACCGCGAACTGCGGGTTGATCGGTGCGCTGACCTCGGCCATCCACCCCCACTCGCCCAGGCGGATCACCGGTTTGCCTTGCGCCAGCAACTGCTCTTCTTCGGGGGTGTAACGGGCGTCCTGGTGCAGCAGCAGTTCGACCTTGAGCGGCGCGAAGTCACGGCCCAGTTGCTCGGTGACCTGGGACCAGTGCTCCACCGGCGCCCGCTGGTATTGCTTGACGATGAGTTTCTGCAGGCCGCGGGACTGTTCGACGTTGTAGTCCACGTAGCGGTGCTCGAACACCTGGATCACCAACTTGGGAATCAGGAAGATCGCCGCGCTGTAGGTGACGATCGTGATCAGATAGAGGCGCAGCAGCACACGGAACATGGCTCAGCATTCCCACTCGGATCGGCTGAACAGATAGCCTTTGCCCCACACCGTCTTGATCTTGCGCGCTTCCCCGGCGTGGTCGTCGAACTTGCGGCGCAGCTTGGAGATGGCCACGTCCACCGAGCGGTCGGTGCCGTTGAACTCGATCCCGCGCAGGCGTTGCAGGATCTGGTCGCGGCTGAGCACTTCACCGGCATGCCGCGCCAGCACCACCAGCAGGTTGTATTCGCCGCTGGACAACTCCACCGCCTGTTCGCGCCAGGTCGCGGTGCGTTCCGACAGGTCGATGCACAGGTTGCCGATGACGATCTGGTCGTTGGCCACCTGCGGTTCGGACAAGCTGCTGCGGCGCAACAGCGTGCGGACCCGGGCCAGCAGCACGCGGGGCTCGCAGGGTTTGGTGACGTAGTCGTCGGCGCCCATTTCCAGGCCCAGCACCTGGTCGTGGCTGTCATCGCGGGCGGTCAGCATCAGGATCGGCAGGCCCGCCGAATCGGCGCGCAGCAAACGGCACACTTGCAGGCCGTCGAGGCCAGGCAGCATCAGGTCGAGGATCACCAGGTCCGGCGGGTTGAGCCGCGCGCGTTCGCGAACATGGTCACCCCGGCTGAGCACGCTGACGTGGTAGCCATTGCGCTCCAGGTAGCTGGCAATCAGTTCGGAGAGCGCGGCGTCGTCTTCGACCAGGAGGATGTTGGGCATGGTGTTTCCAAATAATGCGGTTATGGGTCTTACACAAATCCCACGTGGGAGGGGACTTGCGCCCTGCCACATTTGATCTTCAGTGTTTGCAAGGTTGTGCAAGGATATACGCCCGCGGCCGAACGTGGGCTGCACCTTACATTTCTTCACAGACGACCTACACAGCTTCACAGCACTGCGGCGCGGACGGCATTAGGATGCGCCAGTCAATATTGGGATAAGAGCATGTCGAAGAATCTGTTTGCGCCGTTTTGCTTGCTGGCCCTGACACTCGCCCTGAGTGCGTGTGACAAGTCGTCCGCCGAAGCACCGGCAACGCCCCTGGCCACAGTCCGCATCGAAACCCTCGAGGCCAAACCCCTGTCCATCAGCAGTGAACTGAGCGGGCGCATTGCCGCGCCGCGCATCGCCGAAGTGCGCGCGCGGGTCGCCGGGGTGGTGATGCAGCGGGTGTTCAAGGAAGGCCATGACGTGAAACAGGGCGACGTGCTGTTTCGCATCGACCCAGCCCCGTTCAAGGCCGACCTGGACAGCGCTCAGGCCAACCTGAGCAAGGCCGAGGCCAATGCGTTCCAGGCGCGCCTGCAAGAACAGCGCTACAGCCAACTGGTCGAAGGCAACGCCATCAGCGGCCAGGACTACGACAACGCCCGCGCCGCCCTGCGCCAGACCAACGCCGAGGTCGCCGCGAACAAGGCCGCCGTCGAACGGGCCAAACTGAACCTGGGCTATGCCACCGTCACCGCGCCGATTTCCGGGCGCATCGGGCGTGCGCTGGTGACCGAAGGCGCGCTGGTCGGCCAGAACGAGGCCACGCCGCTGGCGATCATCCAGCAATTGGACCCGATCCACGCCGACCTGACCCAGTCCACCCGTGAGTTGAACGAGCTGCGCCGCGCCTTCCGCGCCGGCAGCCTGAAACAGGTCGGCCAGGACCAGGCCAAGGCCACGCTGATCCAGGACGACGGCAGCCTGTATCCGCTGCCGGGCAAATTGCTCTTCGCCGAGATCAGCGTCGACCCCGGCACTGGGCAGATCATCGTGCGCAGCGAGTTCCCCAACCCGGACCTCGACCTGCTGCCCGGCAGTTTTGTGCGCGTGCGCCTGGAGCAGGCGGTCGACCGCCAAGGCATCAGCGTGCCGCAACGTGCGATCACCCGTGACAGCGCCGGCATCCCGATGGTGCTGTTGTTGGACGCCGAACAAACCGTGAGCCTGCAACCGGTGGAATTGGGCGCCGTGATCGATGACCGCTGGATCGTCAGCGCCGGCCTCAAGGCCGGTGACCGCATCGTCGTCGAGGGTGTGCAACACGTGCGTCCCGGTGAAAAAGTTCAAGTGGATGACAGCACGCCGCCGCCCGCCCAGGCTTCCGGCCAATAAGGATCTTTGACCATGCCGCAGTTCTTTATTGACCGCCCGATCTTCGCCTGGGTGGTCGCCCTGTTTATCCTGCTGGCCGGCGCGCTCGCCATCCCGCAGTTGCCGGTGGCCCAGTACCCCAACGTCGCACCGCCGAAAGTCGAGATCTACGCGGTGTACCCCGGCGCTTCGGCGCAGACCCTGGATGAAAGCGTGGTCAGCCTGATCGAGCAAGAGCTCAATGGCGCCGATCACCTGCTGTATTTCGAATCCCAGAGCAGCCTCGGCTCGGCCACCATCACCGCGACTTTCCAGCCGGGCACCAACCCGGAGATGGCTCAGGTCGATGTGCAGAACCGCCTCAAGGCCGTGGAATCGCGCTTGCCCCAGGCGGTGACCCAGCAGGGTTTACAGGTGGAGAAAGTCTCCGCCGGCTTCCTGCTGCTGGTGACCCTGACCTCCAGCGACGGCAAGCTCGATGACGTGGCGCTCAGCGACTACCTGGCGCGCAACGTGATGAACGAGCTCAAGCGCCTTGACGGGGTGGGCAAGGCCCAGCTGTATGGCGCCGAGCGGGCCATGCGGGTGTGGATCGACCCGCAGAAGCTGATCGCTTTCAACCTGACCCCGGCCGACGTGAATGCCGCGATCAGCGCGCAGAACGCCCAGGTTTCCGCCGGCAGCATCGGCGACTTGCCGGGCACCAAGACCCAGGAAATCACCGCGGCAATCCTGGTCAAGGGCCAGTTGTCCACGCCGGCCGAGTTCGCCGACATCGTGCTCAAGGCCAACCCCGACGGTTCCACCGTGCGTATCGGCGATGTGGCACGGGTGGAAGTCGGCAGCCAGGAATACCAGTTCTCCACACGCCTGAACGGCAAGCCGTCCACCGCCGTCAGTGTGCAACTGTCGCCGGGCGCCAATGCGCTGAGCACCGCGAACATGGTGCGGGCGAAGATGGATGAGCTGTCGCGCTACTTCCCGGCCAATGTCGAATACAAGATCCCGTATGACACCTCGCCGTTCGTCAAAGTCTCAATCACCAAGGTGGTCTACACCCTGCTCGAAGCGATGGCGCTGGTGTTCGCGGTGATGTTCCTGTTCCTGCAGAACGTGCGCTACACGCTGATCCCGACCCTGGTGGTGCCGATTGCGTTGATGGGCACCTTCGCCACCATGCTGTTGCTCGGGTTCTCGATCAACGTGCTGACCATGTTCGGCATGGTGCTGGCCATCGGTATCCTGGTGGACGATGCGATCGTGGTGGTGGAGAACGTCGAGCGGATCATGGTCAGCGAGGGCCTGTCGCCCAAAGAGGCCACGCGTAAGGCCATGGGCCAGATCACCGGGGCCATCATCGGCATTACGTTGGTGCTGGTGGCGGTGTTTCTGCCGATGGCATTCATGCCAGGCTCGGTGGGGGTGATCTACCAGCAGTTTTCGCTGTCGATGGCCACCTCGATCCTGTTCTCGGCGTTCCTCGCCCTGACCTTGACCCCGGCACTTTGCGCGACCCTGCTCAAGCCGATCGCCAAGGATGAGCACCACACCAAGGGCGGGTTCTTCGGCTGGTTCAACCGGCGTTTCGAACGGCTCACCGACCGCTACGAAGGCTGGGTGGCGTATGCCCTCAAGCGCAGCGGCCGTTACCTGCTGATCTACCTGGTGCTGCTGGTGGGCCTGGGGCTGATGTTCAGTCGCCTGCCCTCCTCGTTCCTGCCGGTGGAGGACCAGGGTTACACCATCACCGATATCCAGTTGCCGCCGGGCGCGAGCAAGAACCGCACGGTGCAGGTGGCCGAACAGATCGAAGCGCACAACGCCAAAGAGCCCGGGGTTGGTGACACCACCATGATCATGGGCTTCAGTTTCTCCGGCTCCGGGCAGAACGCGGCGCTGGCGTTCACCACGCTCAAGGATTGGTCGCAACGCAGCAGCGACGATTCGGCCGCCGCGATTGCCGACCGCGCCAACATGGCGTTCACCGAACTGAAAGACGCGATTGCCTATGCGATCCTGCCTCCACCGGTGGACGGCCTCGGCACCAGCAGCGGTTTCGAGTTCCGCCTGCAGGACCGTGGCGGCGTCGGCCACGCGGCGTTGATGGCGGCGCGTACCGAACTGCTGGACGCTGCGGGAAAAAGCCCGATCCTGGCCAACGTGCGTGAAAGCGCCCTGGCCGAAGCGCCGCAAGTGCAGCTGCAGGTCGACCGCAAGCAGGCCAACGCGCTGGGTGTGTCCTTCGCCGATGTGGGCAATGTACTGTCGTCGGCCATCGGTTCGACCTACGTCAATGACTTCCCCAACCAGGGGCGCATGCAGCGCGTGGTGGTGCAGGCCGAAGGCGACCAACGCAGCCAGGTCGCGGATCTGTTGAAGATCAACGTGCGCAACAAGGCCGGCGAGATGGTGCCGCTGTCGGCGTTCGTCGTAGCCAAGTGGACCCAGGGGCCGACGCAGTTGACCCGTTACAACGGCTACCCGGCCATCGCCATTTCCGGTGAAGCGGCACCGGGGCACAGCACGGGCGAGGCGATGGAAGAAATCCAGCGCCTGGTCAACCAACTGCCGGCGGGCCTGGGCCAGGAATGGACCGGCCTGTCGTTGCAGGAACGCCTGTCCGGCTCCCAGGCGCCGCTGTTGCTGGGCCTGTCGCTGCTGATCGTGTTCCTGTGCCTGGCCGCCCTGTATGAAAGCTGGTCGATCCCGACGTCGGTGCTGCTGGTGGTGCCGCTGGGCGTGCTCGGCGCGGTGTTGGCCGTGACCTTGCGCGGCATGCCCAACGATGTGTTCTTCAAGGTCGGGCTGATCACCATCATCGGCCTGTCGGCGAAGAACGCGATCCTGATCATCGAGTTCGCCAAGGACCTGTACGAGCAGGGCGAAGACTTGCTCGACGCGACCTTGAAGGCCGCGCGGCTGCGCTTGCGGCCGATCATCATGACCTCGCTGGCGTTCATCCTCGGCGTGGTGCCCCTGGCGATTGCCACCGGCGCCAGTTCGGCGAGCCAGCAAGCGATCGGTACGGGGGTGATCGGCGGGATGATCACCGCGACGCTGGCGGTGGTGTTTGTGCCGGTGTTCTTTGTGGTCGTCATGAAGCTGGTGCGCAAGCGTCCATAACCCGCGCAAAAATGCGCTATGGTGCTCACAACCGCCCTTGTTGTGAGCACCCATGCCCTTCCTCGCCCGCACCCACCCTCGCCTCTCTTGCGCCGCCGTCCTGGGCCTTGCCGTTGGCATCCTGGTACCCGCCGATACACTCGTGAGCAAAATCCTGATCGGCTGGAATGCCGGCGTCTGGATCTACCTGGTGCTGATGCTGTGGCTGACCATCCGCGCCAAGGCCGAAGACGTCAAACGCATCGCCGAGATCGAGGATGAGAACGCCGGCCTGGTGCTGTTCACGGTGTGCATCGCGGCCATCGCCAGCCTGGCCACCATCACCTTCGAACTGGTCGGCAGCAAGGACCTGAGCACCGCCGAGCGGCTGTTGCACTACGGTTTTACCGGCCTGACGGTCATCGGCTCATGGTTGTTGATCGGGGTGATCTTCAGCGTTCACTACGCCCGGCTCTATTACACCTGGGCCGGCAAAGAGCCGGCGCTGCGCTTTGCCGAGGGGTTGTTGACCCCCAACTATTGGGACTTCCTGTACTTTTCCTTCACCATCGGCGTCGCCGTGCAAACGTCGGACGTGGGTGTTGCCACCCGCAGCATGCGCAAGGTGGTACTGGGACAATCGCTGATCGGGTTTCTGTTCAACACGGCGATCCTCGGCTTTTCGATCAATATTGCCGCAGGACTGTTCAATTGACGCTGCACAAACCTTCTAGACGCCCACGGCTCGATGGGCGCTAGATAACATCGTCTATTCCGCCTCGGTGTTGTGATGGCCGCGCACAATTGGATCGATCTGTCCCAGGACGCCGACACCGGCATCGAGACCCTGCGCGCGCATTTCGAGGGGCACGCCTATGATCCCCATTGGCACGACAGCTACCTGATCGGCGTGACCGAACAAGGCGTGCAGCAATTCAACTGCCGCCGCACGCGCCACAACAGCGTGCCCGGCCAGGTGTTCCTGGTGGAACCCGGCGAGTTGCATGACGGCGATGCGCCCACGGCCGACGGCTTTACCTACCATATGCTCTACCTCGACCCGCAGTGGTTGACGCGGGAAGTGAGCGCGGTCTTCGAAGAGGCTCCCGTCAACAGCCAGCTGAGTTTTGCCGCGACCTTGACCAACGACCCGCGCCTGGCACTCGCCACCAGCCAAGCCTTTCGCACCCTGCACAGTGGCGAATTGCGCATCGTGCGACAACGGGCCATGGACCAGTTGCTCGAACGCCTCACCGGCCAGCTCCACTGGCGCAGCCGTTACCGTGACGACCCACGCCTGCCGCTGGTCGCCCACAAAGCCCGGGAATACCTGCATGCCCACCTGCATCACGATGTGGGCATGGACGCGCTGGCGCTGGCCTGCGGCGTCGACCGCTTCCGCCTGACCCGTGCGTTCAGGAGCGCGTTTGGCCTGCCGCCCCATGCTTATCTGGTGCAACTGCGCCTGGCCCGCGCGCGGCACTTGCTGGCCAAAGGTGAACAACCGGCCGATGTGGCGATCGCCCTGGGTTTTGCCGATCAGAGCCACCTGGGCCGCTGGTTCGTGCGCGCTTATGGCCTGACGCCGGCGGCCTACCGCAAGCGCTGCTCAAACCTTCCAGACAGGTGATACGCGGGCTTGTGAAGATCGACGCCATCAATGGGTCTATCGGAGTCGTCCACCATGCTGTCCACACTGCTGCCTTTCATGCTGTTTGCCTTCGTCGCCTCAATTACCCCCGGCCCGACCAATATCCTGGTACTGAGCAACAGCGCCCGTTTCGGTTTCAGGGCCACGCTGCCAATCATCCTGGGCGCCTGCGCCGGCGCGGCGCTGCTCGTGCTGGTGGTGGGCTCGGGGTTTGGCCAGTCCTTGGTGCAGCTACCCAAGCTGCAAACTGCCATGCAATGGATCGGCATTGCCTGGCTGAATTACCTGGCCTGGCAGATTTTCAGCGCCCCCACCCGGGCCATCGAAGCGGATACACGCCAAAAACCCCTGAGCCTGATCGGCGCCGCCAGCCTGCAATTGATCAACCCGAAAAGCTGGATGATGGCACTGGCGGTAGTCAGCGTTTTTACCGGCAATGGTGCGGAGCGCCAAAGCCAGGTGGTGTACCTCTCCCTGGCGTTTTTCCTGATATCGATCCCCTGCCTGGGCACCTGGGCGCTGTTGGGTGCCGGGTCCGCACGGGTGTTGCGTTCGACCAGCGCCATGCAGCGTTTCAACCGCGGTATGGCCGTGCTGCTGTTGGCGGCGGCTTGGTTAAGTGTGCTGGCCTGAACACACCGGCTATCTGGCTTTGTCCTACAACTTCTTGACGGCTTTCGTACTTTAGTGGTTTCCTGAAACCGGTTTCAGTCATTCCAATAAAAATAGAAGGTCGATGACCGTGAACAGTTTCTCTGCCGCCCAGCGCAGCCGCGTGACCATGCTCGACGTCGCCCAGCGCGCCGGCGTGTCCAAAGCCAGCGTGTCGCGTTTCATCGGCGACGACCGCGCCCTGCTCTCCGACGCCATCGCCCTGCGCATCGAGCACGCCATCGCCGAACTCGGCTATCGCCCCAACCAGATGGCCCGTGGCTTGAAACGCGGACGCACGCGCCTGATCGGTATGCTGGTGGCCGATATCCGCAACCCCTATTCCATTGCCGTGATGCACGGTGTCGAAACCGCCTGCCGCCAGCACGGCTACAGCCTGGTGGTGTGCAACACCGACCGCGATGACGAGCAGGAACGCCAGCACCTGGCGGCGCTGCGTTCGTACAACATCGAAGGGCTGATCGTGAACACCCTCGGCCACCACCTCGAACAACTGCTGGAACTGCAACGGGAAATGCCCCTGGTGCTGGTGGACCGCAAGGTCGCACCGTTGCACAGCGACCTGGTGGGTTTGGATAACCCGGCCGCGGTACACATGGCGCTGGAACACCTTGAGCAACAGGGCTACCGCGAGATAGTGCTGGTCAGCGAGGCCACCGATGGCACCAGTTCGCGCCTGGAGCGCCTTGACAGTTTCACCGCCGAGATTGCCCGCCGCCCGGCGTTGAGTGGCACGGTGCTGGAACTGGACGGCGCGCTGGAAAAGCGCCTGCGCAGCTTCCTGGCCAAGCCCGGCGCCAAAGCCGTGTTCTGCGCCAACGGCATCGCCGCCCTCGCCTGCACCCGCGCGCTCAAGGCGCTGGAGTGCGACCTGTTCGCGGACGTCGGCCTGATCGCCCTGGATGACCTGGACTGGTACCCGCTGGTGGGCACCGGCATCACCGCCCTCGCCCAACCGACGCAGGCGATTGGCGCGAGTGCCTTCGACTGCCTGCTCAAGCGCCTGCGCGGCGATACGGCGCCGGCCCGCACCCTGGATTTCCTGCCCGAACTGATCGTTCGCGGTTCCACCCAACCCACCTCGTAGCCGCTGTCGAGCCCTCGCGGACGTCAATTCAATAGGTTGCGCAGAAAAATGAAACCGGTTTCAGAGGTACACAATCATGCATGAATACCCCGTCTCCATCAGCCTTTCCAGCTACGGCGCCGACCTCGTCCGCCAGCAGGGCCAATTGAGTTTTGTCGCCCTGCTGGCGGCGGCCGGTGCCCGGCGCATCGAGTGGCGCGAAGAGCTGCTGACCATTGAACAACCGGCACAACTGGCCCGGGCGGCGGCCGAACAAGGCCTGGAGTGCGTGTTCTCTTCGCCGCTGGAACTGTGGGTCGCCGGCCGCGCCCAGCCGAATGCCGAGCTCGCCGCGACCCTTGATCGCGCCCAGGCCTTTGGTGCGCGCTGGCTGAAAGTCTCCCTCGGCTACTTCACCGACACCAACGACCTGCACAGCCTGCACGCCCTGCTCAACCGCCACCCGGTCAAGTTGCTGGTGGAAAACGACCAGACCCTGCATGGCGGCCGCATCGAACCGCTGCAACGTTTCTTCAGCGAAGTCGAGCGCCTTGGCCTGCCGGTGAAGATGACGTTCGATATCGGTAACTGGCACTGGCAGGACCAGTCCGCGCTCACCGCCGCGCGCCTGCTCGGCCGGCATGTCGACTACCTGCACTGCAAGGCCGTGGCGCGTCGTGCGGACGGCAAGCTGGTGGCGCTGCCGCCCGGCGCCACCGACCTGCATCTGTGGGAACAACTGCTGGGCCACATGACTCAAGGTATTACCCGGGCGGTGGAATTCCCGCTGCAAGGCGATGACCTGGTCGAAGTCACCGCCCGGCAGGTCGCCACCCTCGCCCTGCTTGGCCAACCCCGTGCGGAGTACGCCCATGTCTGAGATCGATATCCTGTCGTTCGGCGAAACCATGGCGATGTTTGTCGCCGAACAAAGCGGCGACCTGGCCCAGGTGGGCCACTTCCACAAACGCATCGCCGGGGCCGACAGCAATGTCGCCATCGGCCTGTCGCGCCTGGGCTTCAACGTCGCCTGGCTGAGCCGGGTGGGCAACGACTCCCTGGGCCGCTTTGTGCTCGACACACTCAAGCAACAAGGCCTGGATTGCCGGCACGTGGCGGTCGACCCGCTGCACCCCACCGGTTTTCAGCTCAAGTCCCGCGAAGAAGCCGGCGATGATCCCCAGGTCGAGTACTTCCGCAAGGGCTCGGCGGCCAGCCACTTATCCATCGCGGCCATCAGCCCGGCGCTGCTGCAGGCGCGCCACCTGCACGCCACCGGCATCCCGCCGGCCTTGTCCGAGGCCACCGGCGAGTTGTCCCGCGAGCTGATGACGCAAATGCGCAAGGCCGGGCGCAGCGTGTCGTTCGACCCGAACCTGCGCCCGGCGCTGTGGCCCAGCCAGCAGCAGATGATCCGCGAGATCAACGCCCTCGCAGGCTTGGCCGATTGGGTCTTGCCGGGCTTGAACGAAGGTCGCCTGCTTACCGGTTTCGACGACCCGGCGGACATCGCCGCGTTTTACCTGGACCAGGGCGCCGAAGCCGTGGCCATCAAGCTCGGCCCGGACGGCGCGTATTACCGCACCCAACTGGACCAAGGCTTTGTCGCCGCCGTGAGCGTGGACAAAGTGGTCGACACCGTCGGCGCCGGTGATGGCTTTGCCGTCGGCATGATCAGCGCCCTGCTGGAAAACCTCAGCTTCCCCGAGGCGGTACACCGCGGCAACTGGATCGGCAGCCGTGCCGTGCAGAGCCGCGGCGATATGGAAGGCTTACCCACACGCACGGAGCTGCCGACCCGATCCGTTGCTTGACCCACTCCCTGTTGCCACAACTACAACAAGCTCAGGAGCAACCCCATGGATACCTTGAAACTCGCCACCCGCCGTTGGTGGTACATCATGCCCATCGTCTTTATCACCTACAGCCTGGCGTACCTGGACCGCGCCAACTATGGTTTCGCCGCCGCCAGCGGCATGGCTGAAGACCTGATGATCACACCCGGCATGTCGTCCCTGCTCGGCGCACTGTTCTTCCTCGGTTACTTTTTCTTCCAGGTGCCGGGCGCGATCTACGCGCAAAAGCGCAGCGTGAAGAAGTTGATTTTCGTCAGCCTGATCCTCTGGGGCGGCCTGGCCACCCTGACCGGCGTGGTGTCCAACGCCTACATGCTGGTCGCCATTCGCTTCATGCTCGGCGTGGTCGAAGCGGCGGTGATGCCGGCGATGCTGGTGTACCTGTGCCACTGGTTCACCCGTGCCGAACGCTCGCGGGCCAATACGTTCCTGATCCTCGGCAACCCGGTGACCATGCTGTGGATGTCGGTGGTGTCCGGCTACCTGGTGCAGCATTTCAGCTGGCGTTGGATGTTCATCGTCGAAGGCCTGCCGGCGGTGCTGTGGGCGTTTATCTGGTGGCGCCTGGCCGATGAGCGGCCCAAGGATGCCCAGTGGCTGAGCGACAGCGAAAAGCACCAGTTGGAAACCGCCCTCGCCGCCGAACAGGTGGGGATCAAAGCGGTGAAGAACTACGCCGAAGCGTTTCGCTCGCCCAAGGTGATCATCCTCGCGCTGCAGTTCTTCTGCTGGAGCATCGGCGTGTACGGCTTTGTGCTGTGGCTGCCGTCGATCCTCAAGGCCGGCTTGCAGATGGACATGGTCGAGGCCGGCTGGTTGTCGGCGCTGCCGTACCTGGCGGCGGTGATCGGCATGCTGGTGGTGTCGTGGGGTTCGGACAAGCTGCAAAAACGTAAACGGTTTGTGTGGCCGCCGTTGTTGATCGCCTCTATCGCTTTCTATGCGTCCTACGTGCTCGGCGCCGAACATTTCTGGTGGTCCTACACCCTGCTGGTGATTGCCGGCGCGTGCATGTATGCGCCCTATGGACCGTTTTTCGCGATTGTCCCGGAGATCCTGCCGGCCAACGTCGCCGGCGGCGCCATGGCGTTGATCAACAGCATGGGCGCGCTCGGTTCGTTCGGCGGTTCGTACCTGGTGGGTTACCTCAATAGCAGCACCGGTTCCCCCGGCGCCTCTTACCTGCTGATGAGCGGCGCGTTGATGGTCTCGGTGGTGCTGACGATGTTCCTCAAGCCCGGCGCCAGCGACCGCGAGTGCGCGCCGTTGCAGTCCCTCGAATTAAAGGTGAAGACCTGATGAAAAAGTCTGTCGTTCTGTACAAAAAACTCTCCGCGCCGCTGATGGCCCGGCTGCATGAGCACGCCGAGGTCACGCTGATCGACGCGCTCGACCCGCCCGGCCTGGCCAAACTGCGCGACGCCCTCCCCGGCGCCCAGGGGTTGCTGGGCGCGAGCCTGCGCCTGGACGCCGCGTTGCTGGACCTGGCACCGCAACTGGAGGCGGTGGCCAGCGTGTCCGTCGGCGTCGACAACTACGACATCGAGTACCTGACCCGGCGCGGCATCCTGCTCAGCAACACGCCCGATGTGCTCACCGAAACCACCGCCGACACCGGCTTCGCGCTGATCCTCGCCACCGCACGCCGGGTGGTCGAACTGGCCGATATGGTGCGTGCCGGCCAGTGGCACAAGAACATCGGCCCGGCGCATTTCGGCAGCGACGTGCATGGCAAGACCCTGGGCATCATCGGCATGGGCCGCATTGGTGAAGCGCTGGCCCAGCGCGGGCATTTCGGCTTCGGCATGCCGGTGCTCTACCACAGTCACTCGCCCAAGCCACAGGTGGAAGAACGGTTCGGCGCGCAGTACCGTCGCCTGAACGACTTGCTGCAACAAGCAGACTTCGTCTGCCTGACACTGCCGCTCACCGCCGAAACCGAGCGGTTGATCGGCGCGCAAGAATTCGCCCTGATGGGCCCGGAGACGATCTTTATCAATATCTCCCGCGGCAAGGTGGTGGATGAAGCCGCGCTGGTCGAGGCCTTGCAGCAGCGCACGATTCGCGCGGCGGGGCTGGATGTGTTCGAGCGCGAGCCGCTGCCCCACGACTCGCCGTTGCTGCGCTTGAACAATGTGGTGGCCACGCCGCATATCGGCTCGGCGACCCATGAGACGCGGGAAGCGATGGCCGAGTGCGCGGTGGATAATCTGCTCGCGGCGCTCGCCGGTCAGAAGCCGAAAAACCTGGTGAATCCAAGCGCCTGGATGCAATAGCTTCTGACACAACATAGAGCAAATGTGGGAGGGAGCTTGCTCCCGATGGCGCTGGATCAGTCAGTAGATGAGTTGACTGACCCATTGCTATCGGGGCAAGCCCCTCCCACATTGGGATTGCACTGCAAAGTGGCTCAGATAACGAACCTGGCCACCATCGCATTCAAATCCACCGCCAGGCGCGACAGCTCATGGCTGGCCGCGCTGGTCTGGTTGGCGCCCGCCGCCGACTGGGTCGCCAGGTCGCGGATGTTGACCAGGTTTCGGTCTACTTCACGGGACACCTGGGCCTGTTCTTCCGAGGCGCTGGCGATCACCAGGTTGCGCTCGTTGATCAGGCTGATCGACTGGGTGATCTGCTCCAGTGCCACGCCGGCCGCGCGGGCCATTTCCAGGGTGTTATGGGTGCGCTGGTTGCTCTGTTGCATGGATTGCACGGCTTCACCGGTGCCGTTCTGGATACCGGCGACCATTTTCTCGATTTCCTGGGTCGACTGCGCGGTGCGATGGGCCAGGGCCCGCACCTCGTCGGCCACCACCGCGAAGCCGCGTCCGGCTTCACCGGCGCGGGCGGCTTCGATCGCCGCGTTGAGCGCCAGCAGGTTGGTCTGCTCGGCAATCGCCCGGATCACGTCGAGGACCTTGCCGATGTCGCGCCCCTGAGTGGCCAGACCTTCGATCAGCAGCGAGGTGTTTTGCACATCCTGGGTCATGGTCTGGATCGCGCCGACGGTCTCAACCACCCGGTCGCGGCCTTCCCGTGCCGCCTGGTTGGACTGCGTGGAGGCTTCGGAGGTGGACACGGCGTTCCGCGCCACCTCTTCCACGGCAGCGGTCATCTCATTGACGGCCGTGGCGGCCTGGTCGATTTCGTTGTTTTGTTGCTGCAAGCCTTTGGAGGCTTCTTCGGTGACGGCGCTCAACTCTTCCGCCGCCGAGGCCAATTGCGTGGCCGAACCGGCGATGTGCTGGATGGTCTGGCGCAAGTTGGTTTGCATGGCCGACAACGCACTGATCAAACGCGCCGGTTCATCCTTGCCATCGTCTTCAATGACTTTGCTCAAGTCGCCGCCGGCAATGGTTTGCGCCACTTCCACGGCTTTGCGCAGCGGCGTGACGATGCTGCGGGTCAGCAACCAGGCCAGCAACACCGTGAGCAAGGCGGCGGCCACGGCCACGACGACGATCCCACTGATCGCGCTGTCATAGCTGCGTCCGGCCTGCTCGCTGGTCTGCTTGGCGCCAGCGGAGTTGAGGGCGATCAGCTTGTTCAACTGCTCGCCCATCTGATCGGTGCCGTTCTTGATCCGGGTATTGATCAAGGCGCGCATCTCATCGACCTTGTTTTGCTGGGACAGCGCCAGCATCTCGGCCTGGGCCGTCAGGTAGTTGTCCAAGGTGCCGACAAACGTCTTGTACAGGGCCGCTTCCTCAGGCACGGAAGGTAACGCTGAGTAACCGGCCTGGGCGGCTCTGACCTTGTCGATCAGTACGGCGATGCGCGTTTGCGCCTCTTGCAACGCGGCCGGTTCACGGTTGACCAATACGCGGAACGACAAGATACGCATGCGCAACACGTTTTCCGTGAGGCTGCCCAAGTAGGCCACGCTGGGCAGTTGGTTGCTGCTCATATCCACCGACGCCTGACGGATCAGCGTCATGCGGTTGACTGCAAACACTCCCAATACAACCACCAACAACGCAATGAATGCGAAACCGAGAGACGCTCGAGGGGCAATATTCAGATGACGAAGAGACATAGAGGTATTCTCAAGAAGGAGTGTCTGCGCGCATCCCTGCAGCGGAATGATCAGCTGGCGTCAACACGCTGCTCTGACCTTGGTCACCACTTGTTGTCATTGTTGGGTGGGCCTATGAAAGATATCGGCAGGCCCAGCGGTTTTCGCAGGGCCTCCATAAATATTTTTTTACACTTCTGACGATCAGCGGTTTCTGGCATCCTGCGCCTCCATTTTCTGTCCAGAGCCCGCATTTTGTCTGACGCTCAAGCCCCGCGCCCGCGCTATAAATCCGACCTGATCTACGGCCTGGAAGACCGTCCGCACTTCTCTGCCGCAATGTTTGCCGCCTTGCAGCATGTGTTGGCGAGCTTTGTCGGCATCATCACCCCTACGCTGATCGTCGGCGGCGTGCTGGGCCTGGAAAGCGAGGTGCCGTACCTGGTGAGCATGGCCTTGTTCGTGTCGGGGCTCGGCACTTTTGTGCAGGCGCGCACGTTCGGCCCGATCGGTTCGGGGTTGTTGTGCCTGCAGGGCACCAGTTTTTCGTTTATCAGCGTGATTCTCAGTGCCGGGTTCATGGTCAAGGCCCGGGGTGGCGGCACCGATGAGATTCTCTCGACGATCTTCGGCATCTGTTTTTTCGCGGCGTTTATCGAAGTCGTGCTCAGCCAGTTCATCGGCAAGTTGCGCAAGCTGATCACCCCGGTGGTGACCGGCACCATCATCACCCTGATGGGCCTGTCGCTGATCAAGGTGGCAGTCACCGACATGGCCGGCGGCTTCGGCGCCGACAACCTCGGCGCCGCGAGCAATATGGGGCTGGCCGCGCTGGTGCTACTCACCATCGTGGTACTCAACCGCTTCAACAACCCGTTCCTGCGCCTGGGTTCGATCGTGATCGGCCTGACCCTGGGCTTCATCGTGGCCTGGTGGCTGGGCCGTGTGGATATGGCGGCCTTGCCCCAGGTGCCGTTGATCAGCGTGCCGGTGCCGTTCAAGTACGGCTTCTCGTTCGACTGGGTGGCGTTTATCCCGGTGGCGGTGATCTTCCTGATTTCGCCCCTGGAGGCCGCCGGTGATCTGACGGCCAACTCGATGATTTCCCAACAGCCGGTCAAGGGCCCGCTGTACATCAAGCGCATCAAGTCCGGCCTGCTGGCGGACGGCCTCAACTCGGCGATGGCCGCGACCTTCAACAGCCTGCCGATGGTGACGTTCGCCCAGAACAACGGCGTGATCCAACTCACCGGCGTAGCCAGCCGTTATGTGGCGTACTTCATTGCCGGCCTGCTGGTGCTGCTGGGGCTGTTCCCGATGATCGGCGCGGTGCTGCAACTGATGCCCAAGCCGGTATTGGGCGGCGCGACGCTGATCATGTTCGGCACCGTCGCCGTGGCGGGGATCAAGATCCTCGCTGAAGCCGGCCTGCACCGCCGCAATATGCTGATCGTGGCGATCTCCCTGGGCATGGGCCTGGGTGTCGCCGCCGTGCCGGAAGTGTTGCGCGACCTGCCCAAGGCGCTGCACAACATCTTCGAATCGCCGATCACCGTAGGCGCGTTCTGTGCAATCCTGCTGAACATTTTCCTGCCGGAAGAGTTCTTAGAGCTGGAAGAAGATGAATTTGATCCGGAGTCCTCAACCCTCAAAGTGATGCAAGACCCGGACGTCACGCACTAGGAGCACCTTCGTATGCGCAAGCTCATGGTTCTATCGATACTGCTGCTGACCTTGAGCGCTTGCGCCCTGTTCCCCAATCGCGACCCGGTCACTATCAACGTGGTGGGCATCGAGCCGCTGCAAAGCCAGGACCTGGAAGTGCGCTTCGCCGTGAAACTGCGGGTGCAGAACCCCAATGAAACGGCGATCGACTACAACGGCGTGGCCCTGGACCTGGAGGTCAATGGCCGGCCGCTGGCGTCGGGGGTGAGTGATCAGCGCGGAAGCATCCCACGCTTTTCCGAGACGGTTCTGATGGTGCCGGTCAGCGTTTCAGCGTTTTCCGTGTTGCGGCAAACCCTCGGCCTGAGCCAGACCCAGAGTTTGAACAACCTGCCCTACGTATTGCGCGGCAAATTGGCCGGCGGGCTGTTCGGCACCATGCGGTTTGTCGATCGTGGAACACTGGACCTGCCGAATACCGCTACTTGGTAACCCCCCATGCAACCGACCTTGGTCACCCAACGCCTGATTCTGCGCCCGCTGACGCTCGACGATGCCGAGGGCATCCAGCAACAGTTCCCCCATTGGGAAGTGGTGCGTTATCTCAATGCGCTGGTGCCGTGGCCCTACCCGGCTGACGGCGCGCGTCACTACCTGGAACACATCGCGTTGCCCGCCATGGCCCGGGGCGAGGAATGGCATTGGGCGATCCGCCTGCAAAGCGCGCCGGAGCAATTGATCGGCAATATCAGCCTGATGGACGAACCCGATAATAACCGTGGATTCTGGTTGGGGCCGCGATGGCAGGGCCAGGGGTTGATGTCCGAAGCGAGCGAGGCAGTGACCGCCTATTGGTTCGAGGTGCTTGAGCGGCCCGTGCTGCGCGTGCCGAAAGCTGCGCCCAACCTGAAGTCGCGGCGGATTTCAGAACGCACGGGCATGCGTCTGATCAGGACAGACGAAGGTGAGTTTGTCGAGGGTATTTTTCCACGGGACATCTGGGAAATGACCCGTGAAGAGTGGCTGGATCGCCGCTCTTTCAAGCGATAGACATCAACCGGTGGGAGTAGGCTGACTCCCACCGGTTTTTACCGCACTCAGTCCGTGATGTAGCGCACGCCCGGCTTGGCCCGCTCATCGACCACCAGCTCGAAAACATCCGGCCGGGCGTAATGCCCCACCACGTCATAGTCATACCGTGCGCGCACCAGATCGTCGGTATTGATCTGCGCTCTCAAGAGCCCGGCCTCACCCAGCAGCGGCCCAGCCAGGATGTCGCCCATGGGGCCGACAATCACACTGCCGCCTGCAATCAACGGACGATCTGAAGGCCAGTTGGCCACCTCAACGCCCAGCGCCGCGGGCGATGCCTGCACCTGGCACGCACTGACCACAAAACAGCGGCTCTCGTGGGCAATGTGGCGCATGCTCACCTGCCACATCTCGCGCTCATCCACCGTGGGCGCACACCATACCTGCACACCCTTGGCGTACATCGCCGTTCGCAGCAGGGGCATCATGTTTTCCCAGCACACCGCGCCGCCGATGCGCCCGACCGCCGCGTCGATCACCGGCAGTGTGGAACCATCGCCCTTGCCCCAGATCAGCCGCTCGGTGCCGGTGGGCATCAGCTTGCGGTGCTTGGCCACCAGGCCGTGCGCCGGCTCGAAGTACAGCATGGTGCAATACAAGGTGCTGGCGCTGCGCTCGATCACGCCCAGGACCAGGCTGGCACCGGTTCGCGCCGACAAACCGGCCAACGCTTCGGTTTCGGCGCCGGGCACGTCGATGGCGTTGGCAAAATATCGCGCAAAGGCTTCGCGACCTTCGGGCAGGCGATAACCGAGTTGCGTGCCGAAGCCTTCGCCTTTGGGATAACCGCCCAGCAGCGCCTCGGGCATCACCACCAATTGCGCGCCACTGCGCAGGATCGGCTCTTCATAGGCCAGGATTTGCGCCAGGGTGTCGGCCTTGCCGCCGGGCAAGGAACCGATTTGCAAGGCGGCCACAATAGAAACAGGCATCAGGATCACTCCGAACAATGAGGGGTTGCCCATTCTCCAGCCAGCCCGGATCATGAATAAAGCCCACCTCAGTGCTGAATGATATGAGCCAAATAAATATCACCCAAGTCGACCTCAACCTGCTGAAAACCTTCGAAGCCCTGCACGACGAATCCAGCGCCAGCCGCGCAGCGTTGCGCCTGGGCGTCACCCAATCGGCGATCAGCGCGGGCCTGCGGCGTTTGCGCGAGGTGTATGGCGACCAACTGTTCGTGCGAACCGGCCGTGGCCTGGCGCCGACCTTGCGGGCCAACCAGTTGAAGCCGGTGATCAGTGAGGCGTTGGACCGCTGCCGACAGAGCCTGGCAATGACCCACCCGGACACCCAGCAGTATCAGGGACGCTCCGTGGTGCTGGGTTTATCCGACGACTTCGAGATTGCCTACGGCCGCCGCCTGATGGCGGAAATTGCCCAGCGGTTGCCGAAATTGCGTGTGATTTTCCGTCAGACCCACAGCCAGATCGTCGCCGCCGCCCTGCTCGACCGCAGCCTCGACCTGGCGATTACCGCCGGCGGCTTTGCCGAACGCCGCCTAAGCCGGCAGGTGCTGGGAGAAGGTGATTACCGCTGCCTGGTCGACCCGCACAGCCTGGCGCCAGGCCAGCAATGCATCGACCTGCACGCGTTCGTTAGCCGCGAGCATGTGCTGGTGTCATCCGGCGGGTTTATCGGGATCACCGATGAAGGGCTGGCGGCACAAGGGCTGAGCCGCCAGGTGTGTGCCTCCACCAGCCACTTCGCCGCGTTGCCGTTTCTGCTCAAGGGCAGCCAGGCGGTGGCGACCATTCCCGGGCACGCCGCCGAAGCCATCGCCGGCATGACCGGCTTGCAGGTTCTGCCGTGCCCGCTGGCGCTGCCGCGCTACCCGGTGGAACTGGGCTGGCGCACCCAGGCTCAGCTTGATCCGATGTTGCTGAAAGTGCGCGAGGCGATTGTCGCCAGCTTTACTTCGCCGCCGCCATCAGCTTGTTGACTTCGCTGCGCACCATGTTGGAGAACTCCGGCGGCGACATGCCGTCGAGTTCCGCGCGAACCCATTCGGCCCACTTGCCCTTGCGTTTGGCGCGCTCGCCGAACAGGCGCGCGGCTTCGCCCTTGGCCTTGCCCAGGTTGCTTTGCCACAGGTCGTAGAGACGGGACTTTTCATCTTCCAGCTCGGCGCGTTCGGCGAGGGTCTTGTTGGCGAGATTGAAGCTCATGTTGAATTTCCTGCTGCACAAATAGGTGACATCTTACACTGTAGGTCTAAGTTTCCTGATTCGGATTTCGCATACCCACGCCGGCCGGCAAAAAACTGCAACTTTTGCCGCCGCCCGACACTCCATTGTTCACTGTCACATTTACCTGCAAGGAGTCACACAATGGCCCGTAAATCTGCCGCCCAAGTCGTCGAAGATCAAATCAAGGATCAAGCGTTCAGCGAACTCACTGCACTGATCGAAGAGTCGGACAAACTGCTCAAAAACAGTGCTTCCCTGGTCGGCGAAGAAGGTGAAACGCTGCGCGAGCAGGTCGCTATCAAGCTCAAGCAAGCGCTCGACTCGGTGTCCAATGTGCGCGAGCGCAGCAAGCCGGTGGTGGATGCCACCGAAACCTACATCGGCGGTCACCCGTGGCAGACCGTGGCGATCTCGGCAGGCTTTGGCCTGGTGGTCGGCCTGCTGCTCGGTCGTCGCAACTAATACTGTAGGCCTTGCGTAGCCACTACCGAACCCTGGCGAGGTAGCGGCTACGCGGGTTTTCAGACGGCCCACTCACGTAGTTGATTCAACGCCTGCGCGTCCACTTCAATGCCTGCCGCCAACGACTTCGCCCGCGTGCGATGACGTCGATCCCCCGGCAACCGCCGCAACCCCACCGCGTGCATCTGCCGCACCAGTTCCTGGCTGCGCTCGGCGAAGTTTTGCCCGGCGGTTTTGCTCGGGTCGATCAGGATCAACAACTGGCCGGTCCACGGCGTGCGGGCGCCAGGGTGATCGGCCCAGTTGAACTCAAACGAGAAGTTGCCGCCGGTCAGGGCCGCGGCCAGTAACTCGACCATCATCGACAGCGCCGAGCCCTTGTGCCCGCCGAACGGCAACAACGCACCGCCTTCGAGGATGGCCTTGGGGTCCTGGGTCGGCTGGCCCAGGCTGTCGACGCCCATGCCCGGCGGCAGGCGCTCGCCGTTGCGCGCAGCAATCTGCACGTCACCATGGGCGATGGCGCTGGTGGCCAGGTCGAACACAATCGGCGCGCCGTCCGCCCGTGGCGCGGCAAACGCGATCGGGTTGGTGCCGAACAGCGGGCGATCGGCGCCATGGGGCACCACGCAGGTCATGCTGTTGACCACGCTCAGCGCCACCAGGCCTTGCTCGGCGAAGGGTTCGACATCCGGCCACAGCGCGGCGAAGTGATGGGAGTTGTGTATCGCCAGCAACGCAATACCGGCGCTGCGGGCCTTGTCCACCAGCAACGCACGGGCCGCCGCCAACGCCGGTTGGGCGAAGCCATTCGCGGCGTCGACCCGCACGAAGCCGGAAGCGACATCCGTGACCACCGGCGTGGCCTTGCCATCGACCCAGCCGCTCTCCAGCGTGCTGATGTATCCGGGCATCCGAAAGATGCCATGGCTGTGGGCGCCGTCGCGCTCGGCGCTGGCGCAATTGTGCGCGAGGATCTGCGCCACTTGCGGCGACGTGCCGTGCTTCACAAACACCGCGTGCAGCAACCCCACCAGGTCGTTGAAACCGATGAACGCTGAAGAATTGTCAACTCTCGGGGACTGGGCAGACATCGGTAGCTCCGATTTTGTAATTGGAAGAGACAACAAGAATCCAGACCGACGATTAAACAACGCCTCCCGTGCCTGCTGTCAACGGGCGCTTGAGTTATCTACTGCCTGACGCCCTTCGCCGTCCATTACGGTGTGTCGCGACTCCATCACCAGCCTGTTTGGGCGTGCCCCAACGAGAATAAAAGTTCAATTGATGCGCAATTGCCATGAAGGCTGTTCTCGCCCCCGGTCTCGGGAGGTTAGAATGTGGGAAATCAGGATGAATTAATGACCGAAAAGTCTGCTTTAGAAGCCGAATATGACGCCATCACCGACGCCGCCGCGCATTGGTGCATGCGCTTGCATGCAAGTGATTGCACGGCGGACGAACGACAGGCCTTTCAACAATGGCACGATGCTCATCCGCTGCATGCCTTCGAATACGCGGCGATGCTGGAAATCTGGGACGTGGCCGATCACTTGCCACGCCATGCGCCGCTCGTAGCGCCGTTCAGACCGCGTCGCCGGCTGCGCGATTACGCGGTGGCTGCCGCAGTGTGCTTGGCCGCGCTGCCCCTGGCGGCGTTCACCGGCTGGGAAGCGGGCTGGTTGCCGACTGCCTATGAACGGTTCGAGGCCAGCAATGGCCTGCGCCAGGTCACCCTGGCCGATGGCAGCCAGGTTGAGCTCAACCTGGGCACCGAACTGGTCTACGCCGATTACAAGGACCAGCGCCGGGTCACACTGAGCAAGGGCGAGGCGTTTTTCAAGGTCAGCCATGACAGCACCCATCCGTTTGTCGTCAAGGCCGGTGAAGGACAGGTGCGCGTGACCGGCACCCAATTCAACGTGTGGAAATACGAAAATCAGGTGCGGGTGATGCTGCTCGAAGGCTCGGTGCAGATTTCCAGCGACCCGGCGCACGGCAGCGTGCCGCTGACCCCAGGCATGCAAGCCAGCTATCAACCAGGCGATGCCACCCCGCGCGTGCGCCCGATCAACCCCAACGACAGCGCCCTCGCCTGGCGCCAGGGCAAATTGGTCCTGGACAACCTGGCCCTGGCCGACGCGTTACCGTTGATCAACCGCTACCTGAACAAACCCGTGATGCTGGCCGATATCGGCACCGGAACGATCCGCATCGGCGGCATCTATAACATCAGCGAGGTCAACAACCTCGTTCCCTCCCTGCCCAAGGTTTTGCCGGTCTACCTGACCCAGAACCAAGATGGCAATCCCGTCCTCAACTCCATCCCACGTAAAGCGCCCAAGGGCTGAGGCTTCTGCCTGTCCCTGCGAGCCTGTTCGAACCCGCAGTGTCCATTTCTGAAACACCCTCCTCCTCTGAACGGCCCTGACGGCGCGGCTTCATCGTTTTGTCATACGCAGTGTTACATCACTGATACAACCTCCCGAAAGCATGACCTGCGGGCCGGCCATCGGGCTGGCATCGGCGCGGTGTATCAGCGCTGAAACAGCGTGGCCATCACTTAGCCTGCTATGTTTCATATCTATCTGATTAACAACAACAAAACAAAAGCGGCACGCCTTCTGCTCTATTCCTTACAGCGCTGTTTAGGGTCAGCGCAACGAAAAAGGAATGCCGCCGTGATCACACTCACTCAAGGTTCGATGAATGTACTGCTGGTCAGCTGTGTACTCAGCATCGGCGTCAGCGTTCCGAGCTTTGCTGCCGACGGTGTCATCGTGACCGGGCGTGAAGTGCAAGGTCATATGTACGGTCGCGCATCGTTCGGTCCAGACCCCTACCCCACCACTGCCAACGCCAATCCCAGCAGAGAAATCAACAGTGCCACCTCAAGTGAACTCAGTGATTTGGATATCGGCGGCATCAGCAGTGGCTCGAGCATCGCCCGTTCCATACAGACTGCGGGGAACTTGTCTGGCGTGACCTCCACGCAAAGCAGCATGTCGACACTGGGTACCGGTGCAACGGCCGGCCACGGCGCGGGCAGCAGCATGGGCGGCCAGATCAGCAACTCGATCCAGCGCGGCATGGCCCCCCTGAACAACATTGGCAACATGATGGGGGGCAAGTAATGAATCGCACTCTTCTGATCCTCGCCCTGCTGAGCAGCACCACTGCATGGGCAGACGACTCCGCGGTGATCAACAACAGCGGAAAAAACTACAACGGCAACTTCTCGATCAACCAGTCGGCCGGCATCCAACAGCAAACGGCCAACAACCGTGCCATCACACTGGGTGGACAAGCCACCACCGTCAATATCCAAAACCTGAACGGCAAGGTCGATCCGTCGCTGAACGCCAAGGCCGCGATCGCAGGAACCTCTTTTACCAATGGCAACGGCATGCTGGGCATCAACCAGACAGCCGGGGCGAATAACCAATCAATCAATGCCGTGCGGGTCAGCATCAACCCTGGCCCGCAAAGCATCGACGACAGCGTCCTGTTGCAGCAGAACACGACGACGCTGGCAACCGACTCAGGGTTCACCCCTACCACTGGCAGTCGCCAGGTCGTCACAAGCGACCAGGCCTTCACAGGCAGCCGAGGAGTGATTCAGGTGAACCAGAGTGCAGGGGTGGGGAACCGAGTGGCTAACACCCTGGGCATCACTATCAAGTAAATGCTTGGTAGTACTCGCTAGACCGTACCAACACTTAACCAACTAAATTAGAAGCAAGGAGAAACACCATGAAACCTCAAATGGCTCTGAAACCAATGGTTTTCGCTCTGGCCGCGCTGATGGCTGCTGCTGCACAAGCAAATGGTGGTGGCTGGCATCCGGCCCCTCAACCCACCGGGGTTGTGGCCGCTGTTGTGACAGACGTACAAAATAGCGCTGGCAACAAGTTCGACGACACCAAAACCGAAAACAACGCTTCGGCCGATGGCTCGGTAAACAGCAACAGTGGTAACACTGGGGTCAACGTCCAGGCTGGCAGTGGCAACCAAGCAGACAACTCTGCTGCCATCTCCAGCGCCAAAGGCGACTTCGCGTCGGTATTCGCCGTGGTCGATGTCAATCAAAACAGCTTGCTGAACACCTACTCCAACAAAGGCACGCAAAACAACGCCTCCTTGGACAAATCGCTTAACAGCAACTCTGGCAACCTGGGTTACAACGGCCAGGCCGGTCAAGGCAACCAGGGTAAAAACAACATGGCAATCACTACCGCTGACGGCAATAACATCGCGGCAGCGGCCAACACCGAGCAAAACTCGCTCGGCAACAGCTACCTGAACGCTGCTGCTACCAGCCACGGTTATGGCTATGGCTATGGCGGCAAACCTCAGTATGTGTCCAACAACTCGAGCCTCGACAGCTCGGTTAACAGCAACTCCGGCAACGTAGGCGTAAACCTGCAGTCGGGCTTGGGCAACCAAAGCAGCAACAGCCTGTCCATCGGTCAGGGTTGCAGCAGCTGCGCCAGCGGCGTTCGCTTCTGATCCAACGGGGCCTTGGCAACAAGGCCCTTTTTTATTCCAGTGTCCAACAGGTCATTCGATCATGCGCCTCGCGACCCTCACCCTCCTGATGTTGCTCACCGGCCCAACATGGGCAGGCACGATGGCGATCTCCGCCATGCCCGGCGGTGCAGTCATCTATAAAAAGGTCGAGAGTATCCGTGAGCGTCGGTTCGCCAACCTGGTGGAACAGAAAACCGATTTCAGCTGCGGTGCTGCGGCACTTGCCACCATCCTGCGCCAAGCCTACTGGCTGGACGTCGACGAAGAACACATCATCAAAGGCATGCTGGTCAACGCCGACCAGAACCTGGTACGCACCCAGGGTTTTTCCATGCTGGATATGAAGCGCTATCTCGAAAGCATCGGCATGCGTGCCCGGGGCTACAAGATCGCACCAGACACTCTGGTGACCGTGAAGATCCCTGTGGTGGTGCTGCTGGAAATCCGGGGCTACAAGCACTTCGTGGTGATGCAACGCGCAGACAAGGACTGGGTATACATCGGCGACCCGGTGCTGGGCCACAAACGCTATTCGCGCGACGATTTCGTCAAGGGTTGGAATGGCATCGTATTTGCGGTGTTGGGCGAAGGTTATGACAAGGCCAATGTCCTGCTTGACCCGCCTACCCCTCTCAGTGCCAAGAACAAACTGAATGAATTCAGACCCGTGGGCGATGCCGAGCTGATGGACTTCGGTTTTATCCAAAGCGACTTCTTCTAAGAAGCGCCATTAGGGGCAGGAAGCTCCAGGAGCGAGAGATGAACACTTCCCGTTGGCTGACGGTCTTGTGTCTGGCAGCCTCAATGCCCGCTTATGCTTCATCGGGGTTCAAGCCTATCGAACTGAAAGACTCGGAAATGGCCGAGTTGCGTGGTCGTTATGTGATGCCGGGGCGGATCATCAGCTTCGGCATCGTCATGAGCAGCACCTGGACCAACTCGGTGGGTGACTCGATCACCGGCAAAGCCAGCATGCAGATCGACAAAGCGACCATCACCCCGCAGTTTTACGTACAGACCGTCGGCGTCAAAGGCACGGGCACCAACCAGACCACAGGCACCGGTTCGGTAGTCGGCGGCGCGGGCCTGGGCAGCGGCCAAGGCGTGACCCAAAGCGTGCGTGCGGCCGGCGATGGCAACACCGCTTACAACAATGTCGGCATCAACGTCACCGAAAACGGCCTCGCACCGGGCAACCTGGTGCAATCAGGCCAGGTGCTGGTCGCCGGAGGCGTGGTCACCGGCAGCAGTGCGGCAGGCGATGTTGCCGTTTCGGCCAGGAACGGTGGCTTGCAAATGGCCATTCAGGCCAATAACAACCAGGGCAACAGCCTTCAACAGATCGGTGCTGGCAATGTACTGCAAGGTACGGTGCTTACCGGCAACACGAATTTTGTCAACAATATGACCCAGCTCAACATTGTCATGGGCAACAGCCTGAACAATGGCGCGCTGAACTGCAATCTTGACCAACTCAAAGGCCTACGCACTCTCGGATATTGAACTACGCTGAGCCTCGACACTTTACGCATTAAAAAAGGACGGCTTATTTCATGCATCGATCGCTATCATTACGTGCGGTTGTTTGTTTAAGTACGCTCTTACCTGCGTCCATGTTGTATGCCGCGCCGGACGCCGATATCGAGACGCTCAAACAAGAACTCTTGGAACTCAAACAGCGTTACGACGTGCAGCAAAAGGCCCTGGCGGTGCTGGAACAACGGGTGCGCCAGGTCGAAGACCAGCCGGCGACTCCAGCGCCCAAACGTCTGGCAAAATCCCCGTCGGACTTCAAAAAAGGTGGGACCACCGTCGCAGGTACAGGCGCGGCAGCTGCCTCCGGGGGAGCGGGTGGCGGCGGCAGTTCCTATGGGCAGTCGCTTAAGGACGACTCGGCGCCTGCGCAAAGCGTCAGCAACCTTTACAACGAAGCCAGCGGCTTCTTCGGCAACGGCAAATTCAGCTTCGAAACCGGCATAACTTATGCGCGCTACGACGCCCGTCAGTTGACCGTCAACGGTTTCCTCGCTCTGGACTCGATTTTCCTGGGTAATATCAACCTTGACCGAATCAAGGCGGATAACTGGACGCTGGACCTGACCGGACGCTACAACGTCGATAACCGCTGGCAATTCGACGTCAACGTGCCAGTGGTCTACCGCGAGTCCACCTACCAATCCGGCGGTGCCGGCAACAATGCCCAGGCCACGTCGGAAGCGTCAGTGACCCGTGACCCGACCATCGGCGATGTCAACTTCGGTGTCGCTTACAAGTTCCTCGACGAAACCGCCAACTTGCCGGATGCAGTCGTGTCGGTGCGGGTCAAGGCGCCAACGGGTAAAGAGCCGTTTGGCATCAAACTGGTCAAGCAAACCACCAACGACAACCTCTACGTGCCGGAAAGCCTGCCCACCGGCAATGGCGTCTGGTCGGTCACGCCGGGCATTTCCCTGGTCAAGACGTTCGACCCGGCGGTGTTGTTTGGCTCGCTCTCCTATACCCATAACTTCGAGGACTCGTTTGACGATATCAGCAGTGACGTGAATCAGAAGGTCGGCGGCAAAGTCCGCCTGGGTGATAGCTTCCAGTTCGGCGTCGGTGTCGCCTTCGCCCTCAACGAGAAGATGAGTATGTCGTTCTCGGTTTCCGACCTGGTCCAACGCAAGAGCAAGCTCAAGCCAGACGGCGGGGATTGGCAATCGGTGGTCTCCAGCGATGCCAACGCCGGTTATTTCAACGTGGGCATGACCATCGCGGCGTCGGATAACCTGACGATCGTGCCGAACCTGGCCATTGGCATGACGGATGATGCGCCGGACTTCACCTTCAGCCTGAAATTCCCGTACTACTTCTAAACCGCGCACAGGGAAAAGCCCCGCAACGATAAGGGTCGTTGCGGGGCTTTTCGGTTTACCCGCCCTAGCGGATCTGGTGTTTGTGCAACAACCGGTAGAACGTCGGCCGGGAAATCCCCAGCACACGGGCCGCGACACTCAGGTTGTCGCTGTGCCGGTTGAGCACATCGCACAGCGCCTGGCGTTCGGCGCGGTGTTTATAGTCTTCCAGTGTAGCCATCGGCGACGAAATTGCCTGCTGACTCTGCAAACCCAGATCAACGGCTTCGATTTGCCGCCCTTCGGCCAGCACCAGGCCTCGGCGCACGCGGTTGGCCAGCTCACGCACATTGCCCGGCCAAGGGTGGTGCCCCATGGCCACCAGGGCGTCTTCGCTGAAGCTGCGGGGGCGGCGCCCGGTTTCCTGGCTGTAGAAGCGCGCAAAGTGGTTGGCCAGCATGGCGACGTCACCGTGGCGCTCGCGCAACGGCGCCGTGACTACTTGCAGCACATTCAAACGGTAATACAAGTCTTCACGAAACGTACCCTTCGCCACGGCCGCTTCCAGGTCGACGTGGGTCGCCGCCAGCACTCGCACATCCACCGGGATCGGCTGGCTGCCGCCGACGCGTTCGATCTGTTTTTCCTGCAGGAATCGCAGCAGGTTGGCCTGCAGCTCCATCGGCAAATCGCCGATCTCATCAAGAAACAACGTGCCGCCATTGGCCGCTTCGATCCGCCCGATCTTACGCTGGTGGGCGCCGGTAAACGCGCCCTTTTCGTGGCCAAACAGTTCGGATTGGATCAAGTGCTCCGGGATCGCGCCGCAGTTGATCGCGACAAACGGCTTGGCATGGCGCTGGGATTGGCGGTGCAGGGTTTTGGCCACCAGCTCTTTGCCGGTGCCGCTGTCGCCGCGAATCAGGACCGGGGACTCGGTGGGCGCCAATTTGGACAATAACTTGCGCAGCTCGCGGATCGGTCGGCTGTCGCCCAGCAGTTCATGTTCAGGCTCGTCCACCGCGGTGTAACCCTTGCCCCGCAGCCGTGCCATGCCAAAGGCGCGGCCGAGGGTGACCTGCACCCTGGACACATCGAACGGCAAGGTATGGAAGTCAAAAAACCATTCGCAGACAAAATCGCCGACATTCTGCAAGCGCAACACCTCTTGGGTGAGCACCGCGATCCACTCGGTGCCGCTGCGGCTGATCAGTTCCTTGACGGCTTCGGGCCGCTCCAGGTGATACGGCTGCAAGCGCAGCAAGCCGACATCGCAGGATCGCTCCCCCACGGCCGCCAACGTACAACTGTCCACCTCCCACCCCGCCGCACGCAAACCCGGTAACAACTCATAGCAGTCATCACAGGGGTCGACCACGAGCAAGCGGCGCTGCACAGGTGTAACAATCATGACTATTCCTTGGCGCCAGAATTGCTAAAGTTATTTATAAACAAAGGTTTGTGACGCCCGGCAATTACAGTATCAAAATCTTGACAGTTGCCTTGTATCGTTTTGCTATATGTCTTGGCAAAAAGCCACTCGACCGTCACATCCCAGCAAAAAAGTTGTACCTGCCGAATCGCGTATTCAGCTTTCAAAACAGCCGCTTACATGACGTCAATCACAGAAAGTTGAAAATTGTTGCTCTAACATGTGACCCGTACCCCGCCATCGCGCATCAGTACAAGTAACTCGCCGCACGGTCAGCCCAGCCGACGGCACTCACTTGATTGGGCATTTAGAGAGAAGACCCACATGAACGCCCCGCTCCGCATCAACGAAGCTCTTTTGATCGCAGACCGTGCTTTCCAACCCTTCCAGTGCGTGGCCTGGCACGATGGCAACGGTGCCCTCAGCCTGAGCGTCATCGACCGCACCAATACCCGCATCGGCACTAAACAACTGTCGTCGAGCGCGTATACCGACCCGGCACAACTGGAAGATTTGTTGTTGCAGGCGCGCGCCGAGCTCGATAAAGATGGCTACCAGTTGCAGTCCTGGGCCATGCCGAAGTAATCCGAAACTGCAACTTGCGAGCACTGTGTTGTAAAAGACAGGGCTCGCAAGTTCAGTATTAAACGCTGACGTTCTAACTTGGCGTATCGAACACTTTGTGTGGCACCTTGAGAATAAACCGCTCGATCGCTTGCGCCGCACCGTCTTCGAGATTGCTGCCGGTGACCACATCGGCCTGGCGCTTGACGGGCTCTTCAGCCTGCCCCATGGCAATCGACAATCCGGCCACATGAAACATTGCCGGGTCGTTGCCACCATCGCCGATCACTGCAGTCTGTGCCAACGGCACTCCGAGGTGCGCGGCCAAGGCTTTCAAGGCCTCGCCTTTGTTGGCTTTCATGGCGGTCACATCCAGGTAGATCGGTTGCGAACGCGAGACCTGGGCCAAGCCCTGCACCTTGGGCTGCAATTGCGCTTCAAGCTCCATCAATAATTGCGTGTTGCGACTGGCGGCGACGATCTTGTCGACCCGATCCAGGTACGGTTCAAAACTCTCCACCACCAGCGGTCCATAACCCAAGCCAGCAGTTTCAACTGCCACCATGGGCCCAGGCGGATCGCGCCGCAGCCATTCACCATCGGCAAACAGCCAGACTTCCACATCCGGCTCGCCGGAAAACAGCGCCAACGCCACCAGCGCCGCCTCCGCCGGCAGCCTGTGCGCGACCAGCACGCTGCCGTCAGGGTTGACCAGTGTGCCACCATTGAAGCCCGCCACCGGCACGTCGATGCCAAACGCTTCGACCATATGCATCATGGCCTTGGGCGGACGCCCGCTGGCCAGGCTGAATAACACGCCGGCTTCACGCAAGGCACGAACCGTTGAAAGGGTGCGTTGGGTCGCGGTGTGATCCGGGCGCAACAAAGTGCCGTCCATATCACTCAACACAAACCGGATGGGATGCTTCGCAGTATCACTCATCCGAGCGAGTGCCAGGCACGGCGATCGCGGGCCAGCAACGCATCGGCCGCCGCCGGACCATCTTCACCGGCCTTGTAGGCCTGGATCCCGTCGTCTTCCTTCCACGCATCGAGAAACGGCTGCACCGCACGCCAGCCGTTTTCGATGTTGTCGGCGCGCTGGAACAGGGTCTGGTCGCCGGTCATGCAGTCGTAGATCAAGGTTTCGTAACCCGTCGACGGCTGCATTTCGAAGAAGTCTTCGTAGGCAAACCCCAACTCAATGTTGGCCATGTCCAAGGTCGGCCCAGGCCTTTTCGCCAGCAGGTCGAACCACATGCCTTCGTTGGGCTGGATCTGGATCTTGAGGAACGTGGGCCGCAGCTCATTCACTTCGGTGTCGCGGAACTGCGCATAAGGCGCCGGCTTGAAGCAGATCACGATCTCGGTATCGCGAATGCTCATGCGTTTGCCGGTGCGCAGATAGAACGGCACACCCACCCAGCGCCAGTTGTCGATCATCACTTTCAGGGCGACAAACGTTTCGGTGCTGCTGTCGGGCGCGACGTTGGCCTCGTCGCGATAACCGGGAACCGGCTTGCCACCAATCTCTCCGGCGCTGTACTGGCCACGCACCGAATTGGCCCGCGCATCCTCTGCGGACCAAGGGCGCACGGCACCGATCACCTTGGCCTTTTCACCCCTCACAGCGTCGGCACCAAACGCCGCCGGCGGTTCCATGGAGACCATTGCCAGCAGTTGGAACAGGTGATTAGGCACCATGTCACGCAGGGTGCCGGTTTTTTCGAAGAAATTGCCCCGGGTTTCCACGCCGACGGTTTCGGCGGCGGTGATCTGTACGTGGTCGATGTAATGGTTGTTCCAGAACGCCTCGAACAGCACGTTGGAGAAGCGGCTGATCAGGATGTTCTGTACCGTTTCCTTGCCCAGGTAATGGTCGATGCGATAGATCTGCTTCTCGCTCATCACCTTGAGCAAACAGGCGTTCAAGGCTTCGGCGGTGGCCAGGTCGGAACCGAACGGCTTTTCGATCACCACGCGGCGGAAGTGATCGTCGCTCTCCGTCAACAAACCGGCACTGCCCAGGCGCTGCACCACGTCACTGAAGAAGCGCGGCGCGGTGGCCAGGTAGAACACCGCATTGCCGGTGCCGCTGTCGGCGATTTTTTCGGCGATGTCCGCGTAGGTGCTGTCGTCGAGGAAATCACCCTCGACGTAGCTGATACCTTTGGCCAACTGCGCCCACAGCTGTGGGTCCAGTGCGTTGTCGGCATTGCCCTTGACCTTGCTCGCGGCTTCGGTGCGAATGAAGTCCTCGAGTTTCTTGGCAAAGTCGGCATCGCTGATGGCGTTGTGATCAACGCCGACAATGCGCAAGCCCTCGCCCAGCAGCCCGTCACGACTCAGGTTGTACAGCGCCGGCATAAGCAGGCGCTTGACCAGGTCGCCATGGGCGCCAAACAGAAACAGCGTGGTGGGAGGAGCGGGTTCGGCCTTGGGTTTCTTGCCGTTGGCGGTCATTTTTTGGACGTCTCCACGTGACCACCGAAGCCAAAGCGCATGGCAGACAACATCTTGTCACCGTAGGTGCTCTGCTGGCGCGAACGGAAACGCGCAAACAACGACGTGGACAGCACCGGCACCGGCACGGCTTGTTCCATGGCGGCTTCGATGGTCCAACGGCCTTCGCCGCTGTCGGCAACCGAGCCGGAGTAGCCCTCGAGTTTCGGGTCGGTGGCCAGGGCGTCGGCGGTCAGGTCCAGCAGCCAGGACGACACCACGCTGCCACGACGCCAGACTTCGGCGATATCGGCAACATTCAGGTCGAAACGTTGGTCTTCTGCGAGGTTTTCCGAGTTTTTGGTCTTGAGGATGTCAAAGCCTTCGGCAAACGCCTGCATCATCCCGTACTCGATACCGTTGTGAATCATCTTCACGAAGTGCCCCGAACCTGCAGGGCCGGCATGAATGTAACCGTGCTCGGCGCGAGGGTCTGCGGCGGCCGAGCGGTCCTTGGTACGGGGGATGGAACCCAGGCCCGGCGCCAGGCTGGCGAAGATCGGATCAAGGCGCTGCACGGTCGCGGCGTCGCCGCCGATCATCATGCAGTAGCCACGCTCCAGGCCCCAGACGCCGCCCGAGGTGCCGACGTCGACGTAGTGCAGGCCTTTTTCCGACAGGGCCTTGGCACGACGCACGTCGTCCTTGTAGTTGGTGTTGCCGCCGTCGATGATCACGTCACCGTGGTCCAGCAGGTCGCTCAGTTCATTGATGGTGTTTTCGGTGGGGTCGCCTGCCGGCAACATCACCCACACGGCGCGAGGCTTCTGCAGCCCGGCGACCAGCGCCTTCAAATCGGCAACGCCGGTGGCGCCCTCTTCGCTCAGGCCTTTGACAAATGCTTCGTTACGGTCGTAAACAACGGTGGTATGCCCATTGAGCATCAGGCGCCGCGCAATATTACCGCCCATGCGGCCTAGTCCAATAATCCCCAGTTGCATGTGCTGATGCTCCTAACTACTAAAAAATGTGTGACATAGTTTATAGCGCAATGAGGCTAATGAGGGTTAGTTCAGAGCGGATCGGTATAGTTTCATGAGAAAAAGTAGCCAGCATTTCACCATTACCGCCGCAAAAGTCACACGACCGCCAAAAATAAAAAAGTTCCCTTGATACATAAAAGAATCCAGAATTGCTTCCGACTGATGCCCAGAACCTCCAATCATGCGTTCTGGCACCGCGATCTACCGGCTATTTGCGAGGTAAGCAATGAGCACAGCACAGATGACCCGCCCGCCACAGACCCTCTACGTCAGCATCCGTCGCGACGAGTTGCGCCAATTGAAGGCCGAACGCGACCAACTGCAACAGGAAGTCTTGCGCCTGCGCTCGCACCTGCAAGGCCAGCTGGATCAGCCTTCCAGCACACAGCCCGCCCTCTGCTGAGCGGTTTTGTAAGGTAACTCCTACAAAAAACTCACAAAGTTTTCACATCTCCTTCACGATACTCGCGCCCGAAGGGCTGCCTTACACAAGGGCGGCCTCTGCTGCGTGCGTCCCTGCGCGTCAGCTGAAAAATTATCGGGTTGGAGCGCTGGATGGCGATGTTCAAACGCAGCACTACGTCTGCGAAAGGTTTTGATTGGGCCGGCCTGGGTTGGCTGTTCCTGTTCTTCTGGTACTTCTCGGGTATTACCCAACTGCTGATTCAACTGACCGGCACTTCCGGTTTCAGTGGCTTTCGCCAAGCCTTCTTCATGAGTGCGTTGTGGTTGGCGCCGATGTTGTTATTCCCGCGCCGTACTCGCCTGCTGGCCGCCTTGATCGGAGTGGTGCTGTGGGCTTGCTCCATGGCCAGCCTGGGTTATTTCTTCATCTATCAGCAGGAATTCTCCCAGAGCGTCATCTTCATCATGTTCGAGTCGAACATTTCTGAAGCGGGCGAATACGCCACCCAATATTTCGCCTGGTGGATCGTGCTGGCATTCATTGCCCACACCGCCTTCGCCATCTTCCTGTGGACGCGCTTGCGCCCGGTTTACCTGCCTCGCGGCCAGTCGATACTGGCAGCGGTAGCCATTGTGCTGGCCGTCGTCGGCTACCCGTTGGTCAAGCAGATCGCCACGAGCGAAACCATGGAACTGGCCATCGACCGCTTTGAAACCCGCATCGAGCCGGCTGTGCCGTGGCAGATGATCGTCGCCTACCGCCGCTACACCGAGCAACTGGACAACATGCAAGGCATGCTGACCAGCGCCAGCCAGATCCCGCCGTTGAAAAACCTCAAGGACAGCATGGCCGGCCAGCCTTCGACCCTGGTGCTGGTGATCGGCGAGTCCACCAACCGCCAACGCATGAGCCTCTATGGCTACCCGCGCAATACCACGCCGGAGCTGGACAAGCTGCGTGACCAGTTGGCCGTGTTCGACAACGTCATCACCCCGCGCCCCTACACCATTGAAGCGCTGCAACAGGTGCTGACCTTCGCCGACGAAGAGAACCCGGACCTGTACCTCAAGACGCCGTCGATTGTCAGCGTGATGAAACAGGCCGGTTACAAGACCTTCTGGATCACCAACCAGCAGACCATGACCAAGCGCAACACCATGCTCACGACCTTTTCCGAACAGGCCGACGAGCAGGTCTACCTGAACAACAACCGCAACCAGAACGCCCGCCAATACGACGGTGACGTGCTGGCGCCATTCGCCAAGGCCCTGACCGACCCCGCCGAGCGCAAGCTCATCGTGGTCCACCTGCTGGGCACGCACATGAGCTACCAGTACCGCTATCCGCCAACCTTCGAGAAGTTCACCGATCGCCAGGGTGTTCCGGACGCTATCACCGATGCCCAGTTGCCGATCTACAACAGCTACGACAACGCCGTGCTGTACAACGACTTCGTGGTGTCGAGCCTGATCAAGGACTACGCCAAGACCGACCCCAACGGTTTCCTGCTGTACCTGTCGGACCACGGTGAAGACGTATTCGACTCCGCCGGCCACACCACCCTGGGCCGCAACGAAGGCAAGCCGACGGCGCCGATGTACACCATCCCGTTCATGGCCTACGCCTCACCGAAATGGCGCGAAACCCACGACTGGAAATTTGCCGGCGACCTGCAACGGCCCTACAGCAGCTCGCAGCTGATCCACACCTGGGCCGACTTGGCCGGCCTGAATTTCGATGAGCTGGACCACAGCAAAAGCCTGGTCAGCGACAGCTTCAAACCGCGCCCGTTGTTGATCGGCAACCCCTATGAGCGCCAGCAGAAAGCGCTGATCGACTTTAGCCTGATCAAACCGAAGACGGCCGAAAACGACGGCGTGGCACTCAAGTAAATACCGCCTTGTAACAGAACGATAACAATCATTCTCGTTTACACCTAAAGTTCCACGCCTCCTTTCGTCTTTGAGCCAAGGCCTTTTCATACTGAGAAGGCCGCAAAGACGACAAGGAGTCTTCCGCGATGTTCGCGCCCTTTACCCGTTCCATGACCGTTACCCTCGGCCTGTTCAGCCTGGCGCTGAGCCCGGAACTGCTGGCTGAAACCGACCCCGAACAGACACCCGCCACCGCCCTGGAGCTGGGCAGCACCCACATCAGCGCCGAAGGCCTGGGTGCCAATACCGAGCACACCGGGGCCTATACCACCGGCTCGATGAGTACCGCCACCCGGCTGAACCTGTCGATCAAGCAAACGCCTCAATCCATTTCGGTGGTCACCCGCCAACAGATGGACGATTTCAATCTCAATACCCTGACCGACGCTTTGCGCCAGACCACCGGCGTGACGGTCCAGCATCTGGATTCGGACCGGGCCGGGTATTCCTCCAGGGGTTATTCGATCAATAACTTCCAGGTGGACGGCATGCTCAATACGTTCGGGCGCATGAAGTCCGACTCGGACACCATCATCTACGACCGTATCGAAGTAGTACGCGGCGCCACCGGCCTGACGACCGGCGCCGGCGACCCCTCGGCGACCGTCAACATGATCCGCAAGCGCCCGACCGCGCAGTGGCAAGCCAAGACCGGCGTCAGCGGCGCCAGCCATGACAACTACTACAGCTACCTGGATGTGGGCGGCCCGCTGGCCTTTGACGGACGGCTGCGCGGGCGCACGGTGATGGCTTACCGTGACAGCCAATCCTTTCGCGACAACTACGCGCTGCAACGGGAAGTCGGCTACGGCATTCTGGAGGCCGACCTGACGGACGACACCGTGGTAGCCGTCGGCTTCGACTACCAGAACAAGCATGTGCAAGGCAGCTCCTGGGGCACCCTGCCCTACTGGAACAGCGACGGCAGCAAGGCCCGCCTGTCGCGCTCGGCCAACCTCGCGGCCGACTGGAGCTCCTGGCCCCTGAAGGACAAGACCACCTTCGCCTCCATCGATCACACGCTGGCGACGGACTGGCGCCTGAAAGCCGCCTACACCCATCGGCAAAGCGATACCGACGGCAAGGTGTATTACGGCGGCGCCGGTTTTCCGAATGCCGATGGCAGCGGCATGACGGCCTGGACCAACCAGATGGTCGGCACCTCGAAAATGGATGTGGTCGACTTCAACCTGGCCGGCACCTACGCGCTGTTGGGGCGCGAGCATGCGTTGATGCTGGGTTATGGCGAATCCGAGCAGCGCGACACGTCACCCTTCCAACGTTTTGCAACGCCCCAAGGCTACGAGACCATCGAAGACTGGAAACACATGGGCGGCATCGGCAAATTCCCCGACCGCACCACCGGCCTCAAGGGCGAACACAGCAGCAAAAAACAAAAGGCCGGCTACCTCGCCACACGCTTGAGCTTGACCGACACGCTGCATGCGGTACTGGGCAGCCGCTATGGCAGCTGGGAAATCGAAAGCGCCTCGCCCACGTACAACCTCGACAATCAATTGACCGCCTCAAGCAAATCCAGCCAGACCCACACAGACATGTGGACACCTTACGCGGGCCTGCTCTACGACCTGACGCCGGAATACACGGTGTACGCCAGCTACACCGACATCTTCAACCCGCAGGACGAGCGCAACGCCAGCAAGCAATACCTCGAACCAGTGGTCGGCAGTAACTACGAAATCGGCCTTAAGGGCAGCCTGCTCAACGAGCGTTTGAACCTGGCCACCGCGTATTTCTGGAGCACCCAGGATAACGTCGCCGAACTCGACAATGCGGCCCCGCCGGACCCGATCACCCGCGAGCAGTTCTACAAATCCGGTGGCAAGGGCAACAAGGTGCAGGGCTTTGAAGTGGAGGTGTCCGGCGAAGTCATGCCGGACTGGAACCTCACGGCGGGCTACACCTACACCCATTCGCTCAACGGCGATAAACAACGCAACAACACTGGCCAGCCGATGAATATGCTGAAGGTGTCGACAGCCTATCGTTTACCGGGCGAATGGCGCGGGTTGACGGTGGGCGGCGCGGTGAACTGGCAGAGCGACTTCTACGACTTCGCCGAGCGGCCGATCGGCGGCCGGGACCAAGAGGGTTACCTGCTCACCGAATCCACCAAGATCACCCAACAGGCCTATACCGTGGTCAACCTGATGTCGCGCTACCAGTTCGACGAGCATGTTTCGACTTCGATTAACGTCAATAATCTATTCGATGAAAAATATTATGAACGCGTCGGCTTTTATAATGGCGTGTACTGGGGCGACCCGCGCTCGATAACCTTGGCTCTCGACTGGAAACTCTAACCGCCCTCCGCCGAAGTTAACAACATTGTTAACTTCGGGAGTTCTCGACGTTAATACCCACTTAATAAGCTGCCCGCACAATCGCCCCATGAATCTGATCAAGGACCGAGCGGATACCGACCACACTGAATGGGAACACCTTGATGAAACCCTCGATTTTGATGCTTGCCGGCCTGCTGACCCTGACTTCCGCGGCGGCTTTTGCAGAAGGCGGCTCGGAGCGCTCGAAGGAGTTCTACAATAACTTCACCTTCACGCAGCAGAAACTCCACGGCAGTAATGAACAAACTGCCTCCGCTGACGGTAAAACTTTAAAGCGCGACACAGCTGATCAATCCAGCACCGAGGCACAACCTAAAAGTTAAGTTAACTTTTATTTAACTCGCATCACCCTGTGCCAATCCGCTCTGTTGGCAAAGGTTAACTTGGCGCCATTCAATGGCGCCTTTTTTTGCCTGTGCCTTATTACAGTGGTTTGTTCCAGAACAACATACGCCCATGGGCCGGATCAAATACCGAGTCGTCAAAACCGAACTTGCGGTACGCCGACTGCGCCACAGCATTGCCCTCGAGCACTTCCAGGGTGATCTTGCAGCAGCCACGCTGACGGGCGATTTCCTCGACCTTCTGCAGCATTTTCTGGCTCAGCCCCAGGCCCCGGAACCGATTCATCACGGCAACATCGTGGACATTGACCAGCGGGCGACAGGCGAAGGTGGAAAACCCTTCAAAGCAATTGACCAATCCCGCAGGCTCGCCGCCCACGAATGCCAGGACACTGAACGCATGCGGGCGCTTGGCCAGTTCAGCCGGCAGTTGTTGCAACAGGTCGGCGGGCAGGCTGTGGCCGCCCCCCATTGGGTCTTCAGCGTAATGATTGAGCAGCAGGGCAATGGCCTCGGCATGCACAGGATTGGTGTAGCTGGCTTGCAGCACCAGGATTTCAGGGGTATCCATTTCCGTCCTCGATAACGACAAACAAGGGAATCAGTTCCCTTTGAGGAGGACGATTGTAAGCGTGGAGCAGGCGCCAGATGAAGGAGATTAACTACAAATAGCTGCCGGAAGGCGCGAAGGTTACCCGCATCAAAAGCGGCCATAGGACTTGCACCAGGCTTTTTCCTACCCCCCAAAGCGCTGCAATTGCATCTCCTGCAAGCGGCTCAAGGTTCGTCGGAAGGGGAATTCCAGATAGCCTTCGGTGTAGAGGCTTTCCAACGGCACTTTAGCCTCGATGAACAGCGGCACCTTGCGGTCGTAGCATTCATCCACCAGGGCGATAAAGCGCCGCACGCTGTCATCGTGTACTGACAACTCGGGCAATTCGCGATCACCGGCCGCTACTCGCTGGACACCGTCCTCGGTGCCTCGGGCAATCCGTCCCGGTCGCTTTTGTGCGCTCAGGTTGGGGACCTCACCCAACAGGATCGCCTTGAAACGATCACACAGCAGCATGAAATCCATCGCTGCCAAAGGTTGCTCGCACAGGTCGGCATACCGGCACCACAACACCGTGTCGCTGGCCTGCACCGCCACGATGCAACGATGACCGACACTGATCGGGCCATGGCGCACCGCTTGGCCCTCGCTCAATTGCTCGAACACCGCCGCCAGCGCATCCGGCTGATCGACCCAATAACGTTGCACGCCGACACCCGGGTGCAAGCGATGGTCTTCGCCACCGTCCACCGCCACCACTTGCATGTGCTGCTTGATCGCCGCAATGCCCGGCAGGAAACGCTCGCGATTGAAGCCACCGGCGTAGAGCTGTTCGGGCGGTTGATTGGAGGTGCAGACCATCACCACACCTTCTTCGAACATCACCTGGAACAAACGGCCAAGGATAATTGCATCACCGATGTCACTGACGAACAACTCGTCAAAACACAGCACACGCACCTCTTGGGCCAGCTCACGGGCCAGCGCTTGCAACGGGTCATGGGTGCCGGTGAGCTGGAACGAACGCTGGTGTACCCAACCCATGAAGTGATGGAAATGCTGGCGCCGCGCAGGCACGCGCAGGCTCAGGTAAAACTGGTCCATCAGCCAGGTTTTACCCCGGCCCACCGGGCCCCAGAGGTAAACCCCGAGAATCGGCGAGCGCCCCTGGTGCAAGGCTTGGTGGCAGGTCTGCAGGGCATCCACCGCACGGCGCTGGGCATCGTCGGCGACGAAGCCCAGTTGGGTGGTGGCGTATTGATAAGCGGCGAGCGGCGAGTCGAAAGTCATGCGCGCCATTATGACTTACAAGGAGATATCCAACCGTGAAATCTTGCCCTGTTCGTTCAAGCGAAAGGTATAGCGCAGCTCCAGCGGACTGCCGGGGAAGTTGCCGGAAACCACATTGCTGACCAATACCTTGCCGGTGCGATGCTGCACGTTGAGCACTTCGACCCTGGGCTGATAACGCTGCGCGGTGTCTTCCATCCAACGTGCGATGGCGGCGGTGCCGACCTGATGCGCGCCCTCATCGAACACGTTGGCGTCGTCAGCAAAACAATGGGCGACGGCCGAAGTGTCGCAGGCATTGGTTGCCGCAATGTAGGCGGCGATGGCCGGGGCCAGATCAGCGTGGGACATGGCACAGCTCCTTTGTGATGAGTTATGACGCCATGCTAAACCAGGGCTGTGTCAGTTTTTGTCAGGAGTGAACGGCGAGGAATGCTGCTGCTCCATCAACTTGCGCCAGCCCCGCAACCAATCACTGCGGCGCCCCGGATAGCGCTCGCCGCGAGACTCGGCGGCAGCTACGCGATCGGTGCGAAAGGTGCGATACGCGTCTCGCAGTTCGCACCAGGCCACGATCACCCGCACCTCATTGAGAAAGCCCAGCGCCAGGGGCCAGATCAGCCGCTGGCTCTGGGTCTGGCTCGCGTCGGCGTAATCGATGTGCAGCTTGGCCTGGTTGCGAATGGCTTCGCGAAACACATTGAGCGGTACGCGGTTTTCCGGGTAGCCGAACCCTGGCGGGCCAGGTAGCAGCGTCGGGTTGCGTAACGCTTCCTGGGCGGCGGGGTCCAGCACGTCCGCAATTTTTGCCAAGGCGTTGGCCGCGGCATGGCTCAAGACATCGTCGCCACGCTGATCCACATAGCGCAGACCAAGCACGATGGCTTCGGTTTCCTCGGCATTGAGCATCAAGGGCGGTAAAAACAGCCCGCTGCGCAACACATACCCAACTCCGGCCTCGCCAAAAATCGGTGCGCCCAGCGCAGTCAATTCGGCGATGTCGCGATACAGCGTGCGCTCGGACACCTCCAACTGCGCCGCCAGTACGGCAGCGGTCACCGGACGCTTCTTGCCCCGCAGAGCCTGGAGCAAAGTCAGTAGACGAGTGGTACGCGACACGTTGAGCCCATCAAAAAAAGAAAGTGGCACAGCTTAGCAGAGCACCCTGTCAGAAAATGTCAGCAGCCGCTCGGCCGCCGATTATCCGGGACGAAAAAAAACGGCCTGTCGGCCGTTTTTTTAATTGCGTGGTTTACGCAAGGCTCTTGCTGACCACCTCGAACACATCGCTCGATAGCTCACCGGAAGCTCGAATACGCTCCAGTTCCGCCTTCATCAGCGCCTGCCGCGCGCTGTCGTATTTGCGCCAGCGGGTCAACGGCGCCAATTGACGCGAGGCGATCTGCGGGTTGAAACCGTTCAACTGAATTACCAGGTCCGCCAGGAAACGATAGCCCGAGCCGTCCGCAGCGTGGAAGTTGATCAGGTTCTGCCCGGCAAACGCGCCCACCAGTGCACGCACTTTGTTCGGGTTCTTGATGGTGAACGCCGGATGTTCCATCAACGCCTTGACCCGCGCCAGCCCGCCCGGCAACACGCTGCCGGCCTGCACGCTGAACCACTGGTCCATGACCAGCGGGTTGTCCTTGAAGTTCTCGGCAAACACCGCCAAGGCCTTGGCTTTTTCCGCCTCGAACGGCGAATTCACCAACACCGCCAACGCGGTCAGGCGTTCAGTCATGTTGTCGCTGGTGTCGAACTGGTCCAACGTCGCCGCCAGCACTTGCGGCTTGCCGCTGAGCATCAGGTACGACAGCGCAATGTTCTGCAAGGCACGCCGGGCAAAGTGCTCGGCAGCCGCTACATACGGGGTTTGCTTGGACAGTTCGCGGTTGGCCTGGTAGCGCAGCCACAAACCGTCGAACAGCTGGTCGGCCAGTTGCTTACGGGCGAATTCACGGGCGGCATGAATGGCGTCGACGTCGGCCACTTCGCTGATTTCCGTCAGGTAGGCCTCACCCGGCAACGAGAGCATTTCGGCGACCATCGCCTGGTCCAGGCTTTCGTCGTTCAATACCGTGCGCAGAGCGTCGATCAGGCGCTGATCCAGCTTCAGCGGCTGACCCGCCTGGTACTGGCCGATCAGCTCCTGCAACACCTGCACCGACAGTTGCTGGCCGGCATCCCAGCGATTGAACCCGTCGCTGTCGTGCTGCATCAGGAACATCAACTGATCACGGGTGTACGCAAATCTCAGTTTCACCGGCGCCGAGAAACCGCGCAGCAGCGAAGGCAGCGGCTGCTCGTTGATATCGACGAAGGTAAAGGTCTGCTCGGCCTCGGTCACCGAAATCACGCGGGACGTGCCGGCAGCACTTGCCTCACCGGCCAGGCGCAACGCGACAGCGGCGCCCTTGCCGTCCAGCAGGCCCAATGCCACTGGAATCACGAACGGCAGTTTTTCCACCTTGTCCGGGGTTTCCGGGCAGCTTTGGCGGAAAGTCAGGCTGTAGGTTTTGGCCGCAGCATCGTAGGAATCACTCACCGCCAAGCGCGGCGTACCGGCCTGGCTGTACCAGCGCTTGAACTGGCTGAGGTCGGCACCGTTGGCGTCTTCCATGGCCTTGATGAAGTCGTCGCAGGTCACGGCCTGACCGTCATGACGCTCGAAATAGAGGTCGCTGCCTTTGCGGAAGCCTTCGGCGCCGAGCAAGGTGTGGATCATACCGACCACTTCCGAGCCCTTTTCGTACACGGTCAGGGTATAGAAGTTGGAGATCTCGATAAAACTTTCCGGGCGCACGGCGTGGGCCATCGGGCCGGCGTCTTCGGCGAACTGGTGAGTGCGCAGGTACGCCACATCCTGAATGCGCTTGACCGTGGCCGAGTTCATGTCCGCAGAGAAGCCCGAGTCGCGGAACACGGTGAAGCCTTCCTTGAGCGACAGTTGGAACCAGTCGCGGCAGGTCACGCGGTTGCCCGACCAGTTGTGGAAGTATTCATGCGCGACGATAGCCTCGACCCGCTGATGCGCGGCGTCGGTGGCGGTTTCGGCGCGGGCCAGCACGGCGCTGGAGTTGAAGATGTTGAGGCCCTTGTTCTCCATGGCACCCATGTTGAAGTCGTTGACCGCGACGATCATGAAGATGTCGAGGTCGTACTCGCGGCCGTAGGTTTCTTCATCCCAGCGCATGGATTTTTTCAGGCTGCTCATGGCGTGCTGGCACTTGTCGATATTTTCCGGCTCGACATAGATACGCAGCGCCACGGAACGGTTGGTCATGGTGGTGAAGCTGTCTTCGACACACCACAAATCACCGGCCACCAGCGCGAACAGGTACGCCGGCTTCTTGAACGGGTCTTCCCAGGTCGCCCAGTGGCGGCCGTCTTCGCCAGGACCGCTGGCAATCGGGTTGCCGTTGGACAGCAGCACCGGGTAGCTGTGTTGCTCGGCGATCACGGTGGTGGTGAAGGTACTCATCACATCCGGACGGTCGAGGTAGTAAGTGATCTTGCGGAACCCTTCGGCCTCGCACTGGGTGCAGAACATGCCGCCGGACTTGTACAAGCCTTCGAGGGCCGTGTTGGTTTCGGGGTGGATCTTGACGCTGGTGTCGAGGGTGAAGGTCTCACTCGTGGGCTGCACGGTCAGGTGGCTGTCGGTCACCTGGTAGTCAGCGTCCGTCAATTCCCGGTCAGCCAGGTTCACGCTCAACAGTTCGAGCTGCTGACCGTCCAGCACCAGCGGCGGCAAGCCGGCGCCACGTGCGGGGTTACGGCGCATCACCAGTTGCGCGTGGACCAGGCTGTGGTCCTCGAACAACTCGAAGGTCAGGTGCGTCTCGTCGATCAGGTAGTCCGGCGCCTGATAGTCCTTCAGGTAAATCATCTTCGGTTGTTCGGTACGCATGGGTGGCATCCTTTTACTGATGCACGGCGAGCTGGTAGGCCGTGTACTTGCGAATATTGATGACCCCGGTGTCGAAGATCAGGTATTGGCCCTTGATCCCCAGCAGCGTGCCTTCGGCAATCGGGTTCTTGTCCAGGTTGAAGCTGACGATCTTGGTCGGATACAGCTCGATCGGGTAACGGATTTCGATCGGTTCAATGTCGGCAATCGTTTGGATGGCTTGTAGGCCAAAGCGTTCCTGCAAACTCGCCAGGCCCTCGGCGCAAGACGCGAACAACTCATCGCGCACCTGCTTGAGGTCGACCGATTGTGCATCGCCCTTGAGCAAGGCACGCCAGTTGGTCTTGTCGGCGACCTGGCTGCGGAACAGGTCTTCGACGAAACCGGACTGCTGGCGCGTGGACACCCGCACGATCGGCAGCGCCTGGCTGGCGCCCTGGTCGAGCCAACGCGTGGGCAATTGGGTGGCGCGGGTGATGCCGACCTTGATGCCCGACGAATTGGCCAGGTAGACCACATGGTCGGTCATGCAGAACTGCTCGCCCCACGCCGGATCACGGCAGGTGCCGGCGGCGTAATGACAACGCTCGGGACTCATGATGCACAGGTCGCACTGAGCCAGCTTGGTCATGCACGGGTAGCAATAACCCTGGCTGAAGCTGGTCTTGGTCTTGCGGCCGCAATGGCTGCAATGGATCGCACCCAGGTATTCCAGGCGCACATGGGTGCCGATCAACGGGTTGACCGGCACTTCGGTATCGCCCAGACGAAACGCATATTGAACGGTCGGCTCACCGAGTTGCGCCGACATTTTGCTGACTGCACCGCGACCGATTTCAATCAATGGATCGCGTCCGACTTGAACAGGATGTTCGGCACCGTGGTCGACTTCGATTCACACTCCTGCGTTCCCATGTAGCCGGTGCGCTGGTCTTCCGGCAGGTTCTGGATCTCCCAGGCGATCATCGCTTGCAGCGACAGCTCCCGCTGCTCGGCGGTGAGCTTGCGGCCATCAGACCATTTGCCGATTTCCACGGCGAGCTTGAGGCTCCGGTAGATGTCCGGGGTGATGTTTTCGATCATTTCAGCAAAAGAGGACATTCAGGCTCTTCCTTAACGAATAGTGGATTTGCGACGACTGTATAAACCGCCCAACAAGCCGGTCAGGCAACCGATGGCCAGGCCGCCGACATGGGCGGCATTGGCGATTTCGCCGAAACCGATCATCGAGACCAGCCCCGACAGGCACAGCACCAACCACACCAGCATCATCACCAGCACCCCACGGGGCAGGCGATAAGCCGGGTTGGGCGAGATGAGTTGATAGATCCAGCAATGCCCCAGCAGCCCATACAAGACGCCGGACAAGCCACCAAACAGGCCGGGGCCGCCATACAGGTATTGAGCGAAATTGGAGGCCAGGCTGAACAACAGCGTCAGCCCCAGCAGGTTGATACTGCCCTGGCGCGCTTCAATACGCCGCCCCAGCTCCCAGTACCACATGCCATTCATGGCCAGGTGCAGGATGCCGAAGTGGATCAGCATCGGCGTGACCAGCCGCCACCACTGGCCCGAGGCCAAGGTGTCGGCCAGCGGCGTGAACTGGATGTACTCACCCATCACCCGGAACGGCAGGAAGGTCAGCCAGCTCATCGCTTGCAGGTTTTCACCGAGCAAGGTCACCGCGCCAACGATCAGGCTCGCCAGCAGCACCAGCGCCGTCACCGGGCTATGGCGCACTTGCTGAACAAACCCCGGGCGCGTGACCGCTGCCCGCTCCGGAATATCCAGTTGTTGGTCCGGATCGCCGGCCGGAAAACGTTGATACAAGACGCGCACGTCGTCGCTGATGGTCTCGGGCACCCACAACACCTGCTCGCCCGCTTCTTCACTGACGCGATGGGGCACCTGCATGCGTTGCAGCAGTTTGACGAAACCGCCCAGGTCGACGCTCAGCGGCAAGCGTAATACGGGCACGGCACTCATGTAATCACCTCGGGGCGCTCAACGTCGACCCATACGAATTTATGCGGATCGAGGCGGGTTTCCTGATCCAATCGATACGCCACCAGCTTGCCGTACAGCACCGCGCTGTAGTCCAGGCAGGCCAGGTTCGGACGGATCGGCGCCGGTTTGCCGCTGCGCCAGTAATGCCCGACGAACAGCACAGGCTCGTCGACGCCGTAGCGCAGCAGGGAGTTTTTTTCAGAAGACGACAACGGTGTGCGCGCCACGGGCTCCGGCAACGCGTCGGGCTGGAACACGATGTCGCCGTAGGTTTTCGGGTCCTCTTCCCAGAACTTGGTGCGGAAGAACGAGCGTGTCAGGCCGTCGCCGCCGGTCAGGGTCAAACCGTCCGGCAGACGCATGTCGGTGCCGCGCAACAGGCGGTCAAAGGCATTGCAGGCGAAGCTGCCCGGCACGGCGGCGGCCTGCAGGAAATGCTGATCGATACAGCCATCGGGAAAAGTCGCGCGCAGCGGCTGGATAAACCCGTCATCCCAGCACGCATGCACCACACGAAAACGCCCGGCGTCGACGAACAGCGGCATGTCATAGAACCAGCCGAGGAAGTCGTGCCAATCGGCCGGGTGATCCTCGAACTGGGTCAGGGTCTCGTGGATCAAGCGCTCATGCCGCGGGGTGTGCTCGCGCACGAACTGCTTGCCGCTGCCCGGTGGCGCGGGCGTGGCCCAGCCCAGGGCGTTGAACTCATGGTTGCCCATGATGCACAGCGCCTGCCCGGCCTCGGTCATGTCGTGGACAATGTGCAGCGCCTCGCGAATCCGCGGGCCACGGTCGATGATATCGCCGAGGAACACCGCCATGCGCGACGGGTGGCGCCAGGTACCAGCGTGCTTGTGGTAGCCCAACTGGTCGAGCAGGTGCTCAAGGGTGTGGGCGCAACCATGCACATCACCAATCAGGTCGTAGCTACGCGCGGGATCGAGCATCAGTCGCCTCCACCCCCCAAGCGGCTGCCCCAGCCCAACTTGGTGCGGCACACTTCATAGTAGTTGTGGTCCAGCGGGTGGATCAGCCGCAGCTTCTGCGCTTTTTTACTCACGGTGATGGTGTCACCGGGGGCGCAGGTGAAATGGTTCTGCCCGTCGCAGGAGACTTGCGGGTAAATCTGCATGTCTTTGGAAACCACGATTTTCAGCTCACTGTTGCCATCGACCACAATCGGCCGGCTGGACAACATATGGGGGTACATCGGCACGATCACAATGGCGTCGAGCTTGGGGTGCATGATCGGGCCGCCCGCCGACAGCGCATAAGCGGTGGAGCCGGTGGGCGTGGCGACGATCAGGCCATCGGCCTTTTGACTGCATACGAATTGGCCGTCGATATACAACTCGAATTCGATCATCCGCGTGGATTTGCCGGGGTGCAGCACGACATCGTTGAGGGCGTCGCCCTGGCCGATGGCTTCGCCGTGGCGGCGCACTTCAGCTTGCAGCAGGAAGCGGTTCTCCACCAGGTAATGGCCGTCGAGCACCTTGGCCACTTCGACTTCCAGCTCATCGGGACGAATATCGGTCAGGAACCCCAGGCTGCCACGGTTGATCCCCAGCACCGGCACGTTATGCCGCGCCAGCGCCCGTGCGGCGCCCAGCAGGCTGCCGTCGCCGCCGACCACAATCACCATGTCACAGACTTCACCGAGCATCTTGCGCGACGAGGTTTGCAGGCCATGGCCCGGGAGGATTTCGGCGATGGTGTCTTCGAGGATCACATGCAGGTGGCGCTCGAGCAAAAACTTTTTCAGCCGGCGGACGGTGTCCAACACCTGGGTACTGCCCAGGCGACCGATAATGCCGATATTGCGAAATTGCTCCATGGGGCTCCTGCGGGATTGGGGTGTGGCAAAAAAGAACGATTATGGGCGAAAGGCCGCGTCAGGCAAAATCCTTTGTCGCCGTGAAGCCTTGATGACAACGCTTCTCAGCCACCCTCCCCTGTGTAAAAGGCTATGCTCGGACCATGACCGTGTTCCCCGACTTGCACAACCTGCCCCGCCAACTGCGCCATCCCGAGGTGCGCGACCTGGCGTGGGTGATGCTCGCCCCGCCGATGCTCGCGCAAACGCCGTGGCCGCAACGCCATCCGCTGGCCGGCAGCGACTGGGTACAGGCGCCCGACCGTCTCGAACACTGGCTGCGGCAATTGGACCAGGACAGCAGCCCCCTGCAGCATTGGCTGAACCTGGCACGCACCCGGCGCCTGGGCCTCTACTACGAACGCCTGTGGCAGTTCGCCGTGCAGCATGCGCCGGGCGTGGAACTGCTGGCAGCCAACCTGCCGATCCGCCGCGCCGGGCATACCCTGGGCGAACTGGACATGCTGCTGCGCGACCGCGAGGGCGTGCATCACCTGGAACTGGCGATCAAACTCTACCTCGGCCCGCAGGACGGCAATGGCCAGGACACCGCGCAGTGGCTGGGGCCGGGCTGTCATGATCGGCTGGATCGCAAGCTGGCGCACCTGGCCCAGCATCAGTTGCCGATTTCGGCACGACCGGAGAGCCGCGAGGTGTTGGCCGCGCTGGGCATCGCGCAGTTCGATGCCCACTTGTGGCTCGGCGGCTATTTGCTTTACCCCTGGCCTGGCCAGGCTGAACCGCCCTATGGCGCTCACCCGCAGCATTTGCGTGGGCGCTGGCTGCATCAGCGTGATTGGCGGGACTTTGTCAGCGCCAGCGCGCCCGGCCGCTGGCAGCCCTTGCCCCGACATGCGTGGCTGGCGCCAGCGCATTACCAGGCAGAAGCGGTGTGGAGCGAAGAACAGATGCTGGAATGGCTGGCGGACCTGGCACCGATGGCACCGGCTCAGTTGCTGGTGCGACTGGTTCAGAACGGCGAGGAGTGGGAGGAAGCCGAGCGGTTGTTTCTGGTGGCGGATCTTTGGCCGAATGTGCCGGGCACTCCCTGACCTGCAAGGAGCGGTCTCACCGACTCGAAGGCTCAGCCCTCATTGAGAAATATCTGTTGCGGCAACCTGAAGTCACGCAGCTTGAGCAACGCCAGCGGCCCCGCATCCAATTCAGTGCGCAGGTGCCATGTCAGGCTCAGGCCGTCGGGCGCCTTGAGGGCCAGGCGGTAGCGGCTGTTGCCGTCGTCCAGTGGCGTGACCTGGGCGTTTTCCAGCAGGCGGATCAGGCCCCAGGTGCCGGGGTAGTCGCCAAATAGCCGCTCGCCGGCATGCACGCTGGTCCAGCTGAGGCTCACGCCGGGATAGTCGCTGCGCCCCGGCCAGTTGAAACGCTGCCAGCTTTCTTTCTGGTTGAAGTACTGGTGCCGGTCGCCGTTGAGGATGAAGGTGGTTTGCACCACGTCGCGCACGGGTTTGCCTTGCAGTTCAAAGCTCAGCCCCACGCCGCCGTCGGTGTAGAGCACATCGGCCAGTTCGCTCAGTTGATTGATCGCGCGCAGAAACTGCGGGTTGAAGCGCAGGCCTTGGCTGTGGCGCGGATCGGCTACCCAACGGCTACCTTCCTTGCGCAGCACGCCGCTCAATTGCTGCTGTAAAAACTGTGCGATGCGCCCGGAGTCCGCGCGGATCATCTGCCCCAACATCGGCAACGAGGCGTCGCTGGTGGTGGCGGCAAACGGGTAGCGGCTGGCGAAGGCGGCGTTCCAATGGCTGACGATCGAGCGCTGCCAGTGGCTGTTGAGGCCCGCGGCGGACGGTTGCAACACGCGTTGCCAGGCCTGTTCCAGCGGCTGCACGAACAGCGTCTGCGCCGCCCCGCCCCACTCCGCGCCCAGGCTGGCGGCCAGCAGGGCACCGTAGGATTGGGTGTCGGTGAGGTCGATGCTGCGGCCTTGAAACACGCTTTGTGCCAGGGCCTGAGTCATTTCCAGCGGGTCGGGCGCGGTGCTGATCTGCTGCAGTTTCAAACGCACCCGTGTCACGCGGGTGAGGAAGGCAGGGAGACTGAGGCCGTCCGTGTTGGACTTGTCCAGCAGCGCCAATAACGGGCCGAAGGTCGCCGCCAGCGGCCCCGTGGCGGCCTGGGCCAACGGTTCGATCGCTGGAGCCTTGTCCGGTCCGATCAGCTTTTGCGCGGACTGCACCAGCGAGTCGGCCAGGGCCTGGGGTCGGCTGCCCGCCTGCGCCTGGTAGGCCACGCTGTTCAGCAGCGCGATCAAGGGCGATTGGCGCACGTCGCTCATCAGCGTCAATTGGTCGATTGACTCATCGAGACTCGCGGCCTGCTGCCAGCGCAGGCTGTTGAGCAGATCCTGCCAGGCGCTGGCGTAGTCCTGGAAGTAGCGTTCGGTAAGGCGGGCGCGCAGTTGGTCAGGGCTCAGGCGGGTGTCGACATCGGCGGGTTGGTCGCTGAGCACCCAATCGATTTCCTCGCGGCGCGCCTCGGCGATCGCATCGATGGCGTGGCGCACCGAGCCTTCCCAGGCCCGGCGGGTGAACACGCCGGGCACGCTGGCCTCAGTGGTGAACAGGGCCTGGGCGTCGGTGTCGCCGACCAGTTGCTGCAGGCCCAGGGCCGGGTAGTGATGGGCGGCGTCATCGAGCAGTTGTTGGTACAGATTGGCTTCGGCATTGCGTTGGCCCAGTTGGCCGAGCAGGACCTGCCGGACTTGCGCGACCAGCCGCGCGTCGGTGTCGATGCGCCAAGCCGGGTTTTCCGCCAGGTGTTCAGCGTAGAACTGCCACAGAGTGGGGCCCAGGGCTTGCCAGAGGCCCGCGCGGGAAGGCTCGACTTCGCCGAGGGTTTTCACCAGCAGACTGGCGTCGGCTTTTGCCGGACGCGCCATCATCAGGTAGGCCTTGAGCTGGTCGTAGGCAGCACGGGCGCGTTCGGCGCGCTCGGGATTGTCCGGGGCCAGCTTGACCAGGGCCGTGAGCTGTTGGCGTAAAGCGGCGACGGCCGGGTCGCGGATCAGGCGGTTGTTGGCTTCGACGTAGCGCGGCCACACGGTTTCAAGCAAAACTGGGTTTTGATTCAGGCCGAAGCGCTGGTACCACGGAGCGCCGCCTTGAACGCGATCATCCAGGCGCGCCAATTCGCGGACCAGTTCATGAAGGGCCCGGAGCTGTTCGTCGCCTTGTGATGCGCGCTGCAAGGTCGACAACGAGCTGTGTAACTGGGCGATCTGCGTGCGGTTGCTGATGAATGACAGCAGCAGTCCTGCGCTCCACAGCATGGCTAGGCCGAAAGCCAATGCGTAGCCAACTCGCGGCACGCTCCAGCCCAGCCGACGGCCACGGGGGTTATCGCCGAGTACGCCATGCCACACCGGGGCCACCGACCACTCATGTTGGCTATCATGCGGCGAGCGCTGGACCGGCAGGCTGAACCACACCCCCCGCAACGGCACGCCACGGGCAAATTCGCCGGCCAGGTGCGCCAAGGTGTGACGCCAACGATCAATGCCCTCGCCCTTTAAATCCCGCGACAGACGCAGCAGAAAATCATCCTTCATCACCGCGTTCATCTGCGCCAAACCCGCGCGACGCAAAGGCTCCAGCAAACGATTCAACGCGGCGTCCAATGCCGCCGCCGAAAAGCGCGCGGGCAACTGACAGCCCACCGGCTGCGCTTTGCGCGTGTCCTGCGCCCACGCACTGCCGCAGACCTGCCAGAGAGATAACGGCAACTGCCAGCGCAAGTCACGGGCAAGGCGCTGCACCTGGCGTACACCTTTGCCCATCGCGACATCGTCGGCGGCCTGGGTTTCGTTCAGCGCCCAGACGACTCCGTCCAGCGCACGCCAGCGGCTGAGGCCGCTCCAGCGCTCAGGGAATGATTGATCCAGCGCGGCCTGCGCACTGCCACCCCACAGCAGGACGGTGCCTTGGCCTTCGAGCCATTGGTGAGCGGCCAGGGTGGGGGCGATGGCTTCGATTTCGGTGGGTTCGCCGATGATGAGCAGCAGGCGGGTTTTGTGGCGCCAGAAGAGGCCGTAGTGCTCGCGTAGGTGCTCGCGCAGCTCTAAGAGGTGAGTAGTCGGTGAGTGAGGCAAAACTATCTGTGAGTCCGCCGGGGGATAGACCTTACCCACACGTCCCTGCTCGCGGTGGTTTTGACGTTTGAGATGCGCTAACCACCGCGGTGCCAGAACGCCGCCCATTGCGATGGCGATGATCAGTAGAAAAACCAACAGTTTGTGGTGATTCTCAGCTAGCCCGATCTGATCGCCAAAACGCCAGATCACCCAGCCCAGAGCGGCTACCAGCATAATGACCCAAACTGCTGCCCCCGCACGGCGCCATGAATTACTCCAAACTTTCATGCCAACTCTCCCGTGACAACAGTGCTCATCCAGTGCTGCGATTCTTCTCGTGCCAATACCAACAAAGGCTCGCGCTGATGCCGGACAATTTCCACACACAGCGCAGTTACTAGCCAGTGGCCGAACGGACCAGATAGCCCGCACAGACTTTCCTGAATCCACCGCTGCTCCACGTTGAGCGAAGCACCATGGGCGCCTGCTACAGCAAGCATTTTTCCGGTCAGTGGCTGCCAGTCGGCGGCGTCGGCCAACATGCCGGTTGCCCGGCAAGCGCTCACTTGGGTTTGCAGAAACAATGGTAATTCGCTGTCCAGCACATCGATATCCAATGGCATTGGCCGCAACAAACCAGCGGTGATCGGTAGCTCCAAGGCGATTGCCAGGCTGTCCGGGCATAGCAGCAAGGCGGCAAGCCCGTCGGAGTAAGAGTCTTCACCGTGAACCTGAAGCACCAGGATCAAGTCGATGACTGCGGTGGCGGCCTTCAACGTTTCATCGATCCACCGGTACGACAATTCGCTAATCAATGTGACCGTTACGGGTAGCGGCAGCCTCATCGTGATGACCAAGCTCTGCTGCCAGGTATCGCGCAAGGCTTCGTATTCGCGGGGATCGGCATCGCTCAGCAGGGTGACCCGGAGTTCCCGCCCCGTCGGCAACGCATGCAGTGCCGGCACCAATGCCTGAATCAACATCTGCAGTCCGGCTTGAGTACGTTCCGGCCCTACAGGCAAAGCCGCAATACGCCGCGCTTGCCCTGTGCGGGGAGGCAAATCAAAGGAACCCTGAGTTAATACACTCGCAGATACCTGATCAGGCAGCAGCACACAACTGGCAGACACTGCCAAGTAGCGCTGCGCCCAAGCCTGCCAGGAACGCTGCACACTTTGCGCCTCCTCCTCCAGAAACTGGCAATGGCTCAACGCAGTCCCATAGGCATAGGCACGCGCAGCGAACGCCAGGATCCAGACCACCAATGGCGAAGCGGACAATGCCCAAATGTTGAGCGTACTCAGTAACGGCATCCGTTCGGAGGTATGCAGCAAAAACAGCAGCACGCAGACCAGTACCGCTATGAGTGCAGCCAATAGCCAACGACCCGGCACAGGCGGTTTTGGAGCTTCCACTACATGAGGTGCCTGACGATCCCAGCCCATGACTAACCCACCCCGCAATCGAGAGCGCTGGAAATCACCTGGCAATCGCACTCGCAGCGGCAGCCGTTGATCACCATCGCCCGATCACCCTCAGACCAGTCCGGGCAGCCATCGACAATCCGGTTGACGCCATGCCCCGGCAGCGGGCAACGAACCTCGTCTCCGACCAGTGCTACTCGCTTGCCATTTACGATCATCGTGGATGAGGCTGATATCACTTCTCCACCATGGGTGGTTTTATCACCCAATAAAACAAATCCCTGGGACATAAATAAAACAATCCAAAACTCGCCCATTGAAAAACAGGCTTCCATAAAAACGATCAGAACATTCGTTAGAGAAATGATCTCGACCAATAAAAACTACTCCCCCCAAAAACGCACGAACTTTTAGCTGACCAGCGCCCAAGCGCTACGTAAACTTTCGCGGACAATTCAGCTCACCGCTGTCAGCATCTAATGCATTCCCAAGAGTCAACGTGTCGAGAACAAAAGAAAAAGGTAAGTCGATAATAGCTAACGGAATAATCAGTCCATTACTCCCCTTGATCAGTGTCCAATCAGTCGCCGCATGAAAATCCAGCTGAACGCCTTGATAAGGGCAAGCAGGGCCATTCATAACTGCCGCCCCTATTGCCGCACAGCCCGAATGCAGTCCGGCAAAAAGTCCTAAAACCCCGAACTTTAAGCGCTTCACACAACCACAGCCCAGACTAACCTCGGCAATATTTTTAAAGCGAGACTGGCCAGCACCCGCAATTAAATTCAAATAAATCATCGCAACCACCCAATACAAATACATGACTAGGTTTTATCTAAGACTCACGTCATCCGACATCCGGAATAAAACATTAAGAGTTAACGGTAAGGCCTGAACAGAAGGAAACATGCGATTCATCGAACCTTCTCCGCAGTCAGGCGAATGGATTGCAGCTTCTTGAAGCTTGGGTCACGACCATCAGCCACCACGCTGCCATCGGGGTAGGTGTAGCGGGTATAGTTACCCTCCTTTTTCACCTTCGGCCCCACTGAATAAAGCACGTAGTCGGCATGCAGCACGGGCTCGAACACCACCTGCCGTGCATTTTTGGCACGGTAATACAAATAAATCTCACCCTCGCCGAATAACCTAGCGAGTTTTTCGTGTCCGCCAAGGAAGTGTTCGCTAACCCTGGGGTAGTAGTCCTTCCTGATCAGCAGATCGCCGCTGACTTCTATCGTCGGCTGAAAAGCAGAACGTCGTTGTGGCAGATGCTGATCGAACATCACGATCACCCCGCCCCCAGGGCCCGCTTTAACATTCTCGCCAAAGTGCGTTGTATTGGCGTAGGTAACGCCAAAAGTCACATTGCTCAGTTGCCACTGGCATCGGCTACCACCATTGATGGGCAACTTGGCCTCATACAGGTCGCTCTGCCCCTGCTGTTGCGGTTGAACCGTAGTGGACAAGTAACCGTCCTCTTCATAAGTGGTCCAGTCTGGCCCGGAGCGTTTGATCGGGCATTTCTCCGAGCGGTACATCACCTGCAAGGGTTCCGCCGCGAGGTTCTGCGGGACCTTCACCACGATGCTGACCTGCTCTCCACCCGGTGGCGGTGCCAAGGTCTGGTTCTGGGCGCAACCGCTGAGGTTGAGCAGCAACAACAAAGCAGCGCTTGTTTGGGTGACGCGCTGCATATGCACGGAGGCATGTTCCATCCATAGCGCTGTCATTGTGATTGCCCCAGACGAATGGATTGCAGCTTCTTGAAGTTTGGGCCACTGCCACCAACCACAACACAGCCGTCAGAATAGGTGAAGATGTTGCGATTACCCTCTTTTTTCACCTTCGGCCCTACCGAATAAACGACGTAGTCAGCATGTAGCAGAGGCTCGAAAACCACCTTTCGCGTCGTTGGAGCTCGATAATACGAATACATTTCACCCTGTCCGACTATCCAAGCGAGCTTTTCATGTCGGCCCAGAAACTGTTCGTTTACCCAAGGGTAGTAATCCTTACGGATCAGCAAGTCGCCACTGACCTCTATCGTCGGCTCAAAAGCAGAACGTTGTTGTGGCAGATGCTGATCGAACATCACGATCACCCCGCCCCCAGGGCCCGCTTTAACATTCTCGCCAAAGTGCGTTGTATTGGCGTAGGTAACGCCAAAAGTCACATTGCTCAGTTGCCACTGGCATCGGCTACCACCATTGATGGGCAACTTGGCCTCATACAGGTCGCTCTGCCCCTGCTGTTGCGGTTGAACCATAGTGGACAAGTAACCATCCTCTTCATAAGTGGTCCAGTCTGGCCCGGAGCGTTTGATCGGGCATTTCTCCGAGCGGTACATCACCTGCATGGGTTCCGCCGCGAGGTTCTGCGGGACCTTCACCACGATGCTGACCTGCTCTCCACCCGGTGGCGGTGCCAAGGCCTGGTTCTGGGCGCAACCGTTTAGGCTGAGCAACAGCAACAAAGCGCCGCTCAGAGGGCTTAGGCGAGCATTCATAGGCTGTGTTCCTCCGTGATCGCTGGCAGTGCGTCGGGAAACTCGACGGTTCTCGCATCTGGGTAACGGGAGGGAATGGGTTGGCTGCCCCTCCCAATTTCCTCGACTACGTGATAGTTCACGTGTTGCACTGGCCCCTGCGCAGGGTGGATCAGAATGTTCATGGTTTTATGTCTTCCCTTATGGCTAGTGTGTTGGGTGGGCTGTTGCACCCCGGATGCGTAGATTCAGGCCTGGGTGATCTCGATCATCACGCCAAATTCGCGCTCGCGGCAGAAGCGCTGCAGGGCTTCAGGACCGCCTTCCAGGTCTTGAGTCATGCGCAAGGCCATGGGTAACAACTTCTGCAAGGCAAGGAACTGCTCGTTGCGGTGTTTTTCCGCTTCGGGGACGCCCACCCCATGCATCTGCGTCTCGAACTTCGCCCGTTGCGCCTTGCGCTCCAGTGGCCGGTCGGGATCGCTCAACTCCAGCAACTGGTTGTGCAAGAAGGGTAAGTAGGCAGCGACCATCGAGTGATCCATCGGGTTACTGCGGAGAGTGCTGCGTTCAGGATTGGTGTGTGACGGAAAGAACCGAGTCAGACTTTCCCGGCTCATCGAGCGAATGAGGGTCTTCTGCTCTTCACGGGCGAAGCGGCTGAACTCATCGTTCAGACTGGGCACCAGATAGAGGCGGGTTCGGTGTGGCAAACGCTTAAGAATGGTGGTGTGGTAAGGCGCGCCCAGGCCTTCTCTACTCCGCTCGGCGGGGTTATTTGAGGCCCGTGACTCCACATGCTGGTCGGCACGGTAGAACATGGCGATTTGGCCGTGATGCCAGTAGGGGTCGCCAAAGCGCACCAGTTTGCCGGCCACCAGTTCACCCACGGACCATATGTAGCCCAGGTCGTGGCCCAGCGGCCCCAGGGCATCGTAAAGCCAGTTATCCAATTCCGCCTCGGGTGGCACGCTGGTGATGGTGTCGGCGTCGTTGACATGGCGAAAGTGGGTCACCGTTTTCAGGCGCTCCAGTGCCTTGGCCGTAAAGGTGCGAGGCATACCATAGGTATAGAGTAGAGGGCTGCGATCTATAAGCTCGGCAGAGTGGATTAGAGCCAGGGCACCACCCAAGCTATGGCCGCAAATAAATAACTTTTGTTCAACTACCGCTTTTTGAATGTCATCAAAGCGCTTAGGAAACAACCTCTTAGCCACCTCAAACGCATGCAAAAACCCATAATGCACACTGCCGACATCAGTCAAAGGCGTACACGCAGACTTCAAGTCACAGCCGCTGCCATCGGCCGGCATCGGGCGGTACAGCACATCCGTCAGCCAGTCCTTGGGTTCCTGTGTCCCGCGCCAGGCCACAACCACTTGTGTCTGGTTGATGCAATAGAACAACTGGGTGTTTTCGATGATGAGCCGCGGAATATCGGAGGCACCCGACGGTCGCTTGGCCTCCAGCGAATCCAGCATAACCGCCGTGGTGTAGCGTTGGTTGAAGGGGACGTCTACCACCAGTGCTGGCAGACGCGTCCCTCCAGAGTCAATCATCACCGGCGTGCGCGACAGGTCCAGGCACTGACGTAAAAAGAACTCCTCCACCGAGCCTGAGACGGTACTGGGATCGGTGCCCGGTCGTTGCTTCAAGATGTTCTGGGCGACAATGCTGTAGGACAGGTTAGCCATCAGCCCAAGGTTATAGGCATTGGCCATGCTGTATTCGGGTTGGTGATGCAGCACCAACGACCAGGCGCGGAAGGGGCAAACTTCCAACACGTGGCGGTGATTCAGCGCTTCGTACTCAACGGTGAAACCGCTGAATGCTGTGTCCGGGAAGTGAAAGGCCGGAGGCCGCTTCGGGTCCTCCAAAGGCGGATCAAGGGTCGGTAATCGGTCGCATAACTGACCGATACGCAGGTAGTGGTAGCGGTGACCTGCCGCGAGTGCCTGCTTCTCGACGGGCGAGAAACCCGAACGCTGCGGGCCATACAATGGGGTGCAGTTGCCGATTACAGGCCGATGCGGTTCGGCACGCAGGGCACGCAAGCGACGGGTTTGCAGCAACTCGGCAAAAGGATCGGCCTGCACCTTCAGGGTGATGGGGATGGGGTGCAGCCCCTCGATACGAATCACGCCCTGAGCATCGCTGAGCCCGGAGCATTCGGGGAAGCACCTCTGTCGGATGGCGTCGTTGATCGCCTGATAAGGCATATTCGCCAGGGGGGCCCCCTGCTCGTCCACCAACTGGAATTCAATCCAATGCTGTTTCTGTTTACCGCCAGTAAACTCCTTGCGCGAATTGAGCGTATCCGTGCGGTGCAGGGAATCATTCATTTATCAACATCTCCTGTGCCATCCTGACTCGATGGATCAGTGTTACGGTTGCCACCGCACGAAGGAATGATCTGGCTTCCATCGGCCAGCCGGGTGTACTGAAGATATTCCATGACTCCGGTCGCAGTTTTATTGACACAGAAGACGGCGTCGTAACTATCAGTAGAGCGATATGCATTACGCAGACTGAATATATAAGTTTGATTAACTTCAAGCAGCAGAGGGCGGGCTTTGATTTTGTAGTTGTCGTACTCGTACCCCTCAGGCACGGTGCCTAAAACGATACAGGCACCTGGACTCAGCTCCAATGGTTTAAATCCCGGCAAAAGGGACGCCCCCCAAGTAGGAGGGTTTCGTGTATAGCTTTCTGTTAATGATACGCGGCTCACTGCAAAGACGCCCTTAGCATTGCTAGGCACGCAAATAGCCGGTTTACCATTAACCGAAACCACATCCCCAGCCTCTCTGCGGCCATATGATGCAGCGTAAACACTTTCGACTACTAACCATGGCAAGCTGAGCGTTAAAAACAGTGCAAATTTCATACGACCCTCCTTTTCAACTTGGAAGATGTTTTTTGTCGGCTGGCTTTTTAAGAAACGACTCGAGTGTCGACGCAAGAAGCGCTGGACTTTTGGTGAAGTTGCGCTCATTCCACACACCGTGCGGATTACCCACCACACAAATCAAATAGTAATCCGAGATGATTTCACCTTGCTGCTCCATGTTGTAGTCCGACAAAACGCTCTGTTCTGTCAGAGCATAGCGATAAGCAGGTGCGCCACGACTTGTAACCACCAACCCCATTCGCTTTACCGGATAACCCAACTGGTACTGCCATACATGGGTCATCTCATGTATAAATAGCGCTTTATCTCGATCATCATCAGTAGCGGAAAAATCATGCCTATAGTACCCAGTACTTGAAGGGTAATACATATTACCGTTAGGAGTTGCAGCCGTATTCTGCCGCCCCAGGAACCCCCACCACCCAGCGTGATGCACCTCAACTTTTGTGTAATCAATAGCATCCTTAAAGATTGTTCCTGCCATGGCAATTTCCCCAAGCGTCAAAGAGCGCTTCTTGCCTCTAGGTAGAGAAACCTCCTTTACCGAGCTACCTATTGCTACCTCGTTAGTTGATACATCACTTGACGTAAGATCAATGACCATTGGGGTTTTAATGCTTTCCGCAGCGCAGCAGAAAGCCCCGAAATCCTCCGTAAGAAAAAGTTCTATTTGCGTGATCCGTGTCGGCTCCTGAGTTTCGAAGCGCTGGGTAAAACCCTGCGCACCTGTCACCCCCTCAAATACATGTCCATCTGCCAGAGTGACCGAATATTTAAAGTTACTTACAAGCTCGCCATCAGGCCCGATCAAGCGAAGCTGTTCGTCATAGCGTGTTACTGATTCTGGTAATTCAATTTTCAGGTCTCCGGGCAATAAGGTATGAACGCTCATCGTCTGCCCATGCTTATCCGTCACTCCATTGAATACCTCACCTTGTTGGGTGGTTATCCGGTAGCGACTAAATGGCAGTGGTGTCTCCGTGTCGTCTTTCAAGGTATAGCCGCCGGAGTAACCCGCTGGCAACAGTGACGCCGGTGTATTGAGGCTGGCGCTGCCAAACTTTTGCACATGGTTAGCTTTTAGATAAATATTGCCTGGCGCCCCTAGCTCTATATCACCGCCCTTTAAACGGATATAGGCACCGCCACAGTTGAGCACCAGTTCTTGCGGGGCGTTGATTTCTATACGACCTTCCAGGCTTTCGATCTTAACGTCGGTCTTTGCCAAAGCATGGAGGTAACTGCCTTGAGCGTGCAGTTCAACTTTGCCTTGGGCCGCCTTGAATTGCAGGTCAGCACTTTGCGCAAGCACGCTGACGCCACCCTCGGCGGCTGCGGTGATATCGTGTCCGGCGCTGATGTCGGCGTTGTGCGCGGCGATGATACCCACGCTCTCTCCTCCGGAAGACAGACACACGGCTTTAGGACTCATTACGCCGATACCCGCCGGGGCATGCAGCAGTAATCCCGATTGCGCCAGCCCTATGAGTGACTGAACCAAATCCAGTTGGCTCTCAATATCGCTAGGCTGCACTCCAGCACTACGAGCTGCCTGCGCCAGAGAGCGCGCCAGCGATAGCGCACTTTTCAGTTGCTCAATGGCAGCCACCATGTCGAGTTGTTCACCCCGAGCCTGGCCTTGGTCATCCGCACTGATAAACAAACCTTTCCCCCCACGAATCGCGCCCCAACTATCCGTGCGCAACTCAAACCCTTCCCCACGCTTTTGTTTCGCGGCATCCACCAAATGCCCCAGGTTCAGCTGGCTCTTACCTCCATACTCAGTACTGACCTTGACGTGCTCCCGCCCCCGCGTGTCATCCATCCGCAGCTTGTTGTTCGCCGGGGTACGCAGCACGTTGCGTTTGTAGTTACGCAAGGTCACATGATCGACATGCTGGCTATCGTGCAACGCGTGCGCGATGTAGGGCCGGTCCGGGTCGCCCTGCTCGAACGCAATCGCCACTTCGGTCCCTGCGATCAACGGCAGGTGCAGGCCGTGGGTATCTCCGGCGTAGGGTCGGGCCAGGCGTAGCCATAGGCTTTCTTCGCCGGGTTTCCAGGTGTCGCGGTCGAACAGGAAGTTGACCTTGTAGCGCCCTTCGAGGTCGATGTGGCCGTAGGGGTCGTTGGCCTGTGGGCTGGTGACGCGGGCCGGGACGGTGCCGGCGATTTGGGGTTTGGGCTGCAGTGCGGGGCGAAAGCACACGGTGTCTGAATAGGGTATGGCCTGGAAGGTGGCGACCAAGCTGCTGTCGCGAGCGGCGGTGGTGGTCAGGCCGGTGATCACCGCGCCCGGTGTGAAGGCTTCGGGCGCGCCGCCGGTGATGTGCAGCACCTGCCCCGGCGCTAACGTGGCGCTGCTGGTGATGCCGCTGAGTTGGGTCTGGGCGTTGAGGTAATGCTCGTGGCGCAGGCGTGCGTAGAAGTAGCCGCTTTCACTGAGCAGGTCTTCGTCCTGATCCAGCCGGTCGCCGAGGGTCGTGTAGGGCTCGGCGTAGTGGTAGGCCTCGCCGTAGGTGCCGCTGGCGCCGCGGCTCTGGTCGATCTCGCCGCTCAGGTGGGCGCCGGCGTCGCGGGGGTGGTAGGTGCGGATATGCACCTGTTGTTCGACCACCCGGTGGTTCGATTGCAGGTGCCACACCGCGTCCTGCCCGCTGCTGCCCAACCCGGATTGCGGGCGATACGGCAGCGCGATGTCGAACTGGTAGAGGCGCTGATCGTCGCAGAACTCGACCACATCGATACCCAGGCGTTCGTCGCTGGTGAAGCGGTACCAGATGCCGACGTCGGCGAGCAGACGGTCGATGAAGGCCAGGTCGCTCTCGCCATATTGCATGACCTGCTCGCGCCTGGGGTAGTCGCGTTTCAGGCTGAACAGAAAATCCTGGCCTTCAAAGTCGTGGCGGCTGCGCAGGATGCTTTCGACGATCTGCGGCACGGATTGATGCTGGTAGACGCGAAATTGTCTACCTTGGCCGAGCAGGGCCAGGCGCGGCTGCAGAGTGATTTCATAACGGGCCTGGTCGTTCGAGCCGGACTGACGCTTGAAGCCGGTGACCACACCGTGCAAGGTGCGCAGCGGTTTGACCGCGGGTGCGCTGAAGCCTGAGGCCGGTGGTTTTTGCGGGGCGGCGTGCAGGCTGAAACGGGCGTCCTGGCCAAGCAGGGTTTCGGCGGCGAGGTCACGTTCGGTGCTGGTGAATTCCACGCGATAGGTGAAGGGCTGGCTCAGGTGTTCGTGGCCGTCAAAGGCCAACACGTCGAGACGGGCTTCGATGTTGCGCACACTCAAGGTGTGCCGGCCATGATCGAAAAGAACCCTCGGCAGTACGCTGGAAGTCATTCCCTTTACTCCTGGACGCGAAAGCCCAGAGAGTAAAGATTTGTTATCGGTGATTAATGTCGGAAGATTCGACTTTACAAGAGCGACACTTCCCGATCTGGTTTTAGAGCCTAAAAACTATCGATATGTCGATAATCCAAGCACAGGCGCTGAGCCAGTTCTCGCGCCCTCCCCAACCGAATCGGCCCGCGCTCGATATCGACCAGCAACCCCGGGCACTCCAGCGATGGCAACGCGGCAATCTCCTTGAGCCGCCCGTCAGTCACCACCAGCAACCGCTGCTGTTCGGCGGGGTAGCGCGTTCTGCGTGCCGCCAGCCATTGCGTCGCCTCGCCCAGCGCGGCCAACAGTGGCGTACCGCCACCCGCGCCGAGCTGATCCAGCCAGCCAGCCAGGCTTTTCGCGGCTTTCAGGCCCTGCACCTGCCACTTCGGCGACTGCCCGCTCGCCGTCAGCAATGCCATGCGCGCCCGCTGGCGGTAGGCGTCATCCAACAGTTGCGCCAATAACCCTTTGGCATCGGTCAATGCACGATGCCGCCGCGTCGACGCCGACGCGTCGACAATCACCAACCATAACTCCTGGGCCGAGCGGCTGCGCAGGTGGAAACGCAGGTCCTCACGAGACTGCGGCCGCCCGCCGAGCAAGGTGCCCGGCCAATTGATAGAGCCCTGCTGCGCGTCGCGCGACTTGCCGTGCCTGCCTTTATCCAGTCGCCCCGCCTTGGGCCGGGCATCCGCCCCCGCGTCAGGTCGGGGGCAGATGCCTAAGGCTTTTTTGGCCAGGCGGGCACGTCTCGGCGAGCGCCCGTGGGCAAGGCCGGTGCGGGCATATCGCCCCACTGGCCTTGGCCGGGTGAAGTGTCGGACGCTTGAGGCGCCTGGCCCTCATGGTTGGGCGGGCTGGGCGGCGGGGACTGCGCCTGGCGACGATGGCGCAAGGCAAACTCGGCCACGGCTTCGATATCTTCCTCGGCGATGGCGGTCGCGCCGCGCCAGGCTGCATGCGCTCTTGCGCCACGCAACCAGACAAGGTCGGCGCGCAAACCATCCACGCCCGCGGCAAAGCAGCGTTGGGTGATCTGTGCCAGCGCCTCGTCATCCAATGCAATGGCCTCGAGACAGGCGCGCGCCCGGGTGCAACGCTCGCGCAGGGCGGCCTGCGATTCGGCCCACAACGCGCAGAAGGCCACGGGGTCGCTGTCGAAGTCGAGGCGCCGGCGGATGATCTGCCCACGCTCGGCCGGCACGGTTTGCCCGCTCAAGGCCACATTGAAGCCGAAGCGGTCGAGCAACTGCGGACGCAACTCACCCTCCTCCGGGTTCATCGTGCCGATCAGCACAAAACGCGCCGCATGCCGGTGGGAGATGCCGTCGCGCTCGATCAGGTTGGTGCCGCTGGCGGCCACGTCCAGCAGCAGGTCCACCAAATGATCGGGCAGTAAGTTGACCTCGTCGACATACAACACCCCACCATCCGCCTTGGCCAGCACGCCGGGTGAAAACTGCGCGCGGCCTTCGCCCAATGCCGCATCCAGGTCCAGGGTGCCGACCAGGCGCTCCTCGGTGGCGCCCAACGGCAAGGTGACGAATTGACCGCTGGCCAACAGGTCCGCCAAGCCACGTGCCAGGGTGGACTTGGCCATGCCGCGCGGGCCTTCGATCAGCACGCCGCCGATCTTCGGGTCGATGGCGGTCAGGCACAGCGCGAGTTTCAGGTCGTCGGCACCGACCACGGCCGACAGCGGGAAATGGGGAATATCAGTCATCAGCTGTCTTCTTCTATATCCAGCAACAGGTTTTCCAACGCCTCGCGATACGCCCCCGGCGCTTGCCACATGCCACGCTGCTGGGCTTCGAGCAGGCGCTCGGTCATGTCCCGCAGGGCATCAGGGTTGTGCTGTTGCACAAAGGCGCGGGTGTCGGGGTCGAGCAGGTAGGCGTCGGCGAGCAAGGCGTATTGGTGATCGTCGATCAGCGCGGTGGTGGCGTCGAAGGCGAACAGATTGTCCACGGTCGCCGCCATCTCGAACGCACCTTTATAGCCATGACGCTTCACGCCTTCGATCCACTTGGGGTTGGCGGCGCGGGCACGGATCACCCGGTTCAGCTCTTCCTTCAAGGTGCGGATCTTCGGCACGTCCGGCTGGCTGTGGTCGCCATGGTAGCTGGCGGCCTTGTCGCCGCTCAGGGTTTCCACGGCGGCGAGCATGCCGCCCTGGAATTGGTAGTAATCGTTGGAATCGAGCAGGTCGTGCTCGCGATTGTCCTGGTTTTGCAGCACCGCCTGCACCTGGCTCAGGCGTTGGGCGAATTGCCCGCGGGCGGCGGTGCCCTCGTCGGCGCCACCATAGGCGTAGCCACCCCAGTTCAGGTAGACCTCGGCCAAGTCCTCGCGGCTTTGCCACAAGCGACCGTCGATCGCGCCCTGCACGCCCGCGCCATAGGCACCCGGCTTGGCCCCGAAAATACGCCAGCCCGCCTGTTTCGCCGCCGCGGCCTCGTCCAGGCCGGACTCAAGCAACGCCTGGCGCTCGCAACGGACCTTGGCGGCCAGCGGGTTCATATCGTCAGGCTCGTCCAGCGCCGCCACCGCTTGTACCGCCGCATCGAACAGGCGGATCAGGTTGGCGAAGGCATCCCGGAAGAACCCGGACACGCGCAAAGTCACGTCGACACGCGGGCGGTCCAGCAGGCTGATCGGCAGGATTTCGAAGTCGTCCACCCGCTGGCTGCCCGTGGCCCACACCGGGCGTACCCCCATCAGGGCCATGGCCTGGGCGATATCGTCGCCGCCGGTACGCATGGTCGCGGTGCCCCACACCGACAGGCCGAGCTGGCGCAGGTGGTCGCCGTGGTCTTGCAGGTGCCGCTCGAGAATCAGGTTGGCCGACTGGAAACCGATGCGCCAGGCAGTGGTGGTTGGCAGGTTGCGCACGTCGACGCTGAAAAAATTGCGCCCGGTGGGCAGCACATCCAGACGCCCCCGGCTCGGCGCGCCGCTTGGGCCCGCCGGCACGAAGCGGCCGCCCAGGGCATCGAGCAGGCCGCGCATTTCCGCCGGGCCGCACCCATCCAGGCGTGGCGCCACGACACTGCGCAGGCTTTCGATGACGGATTTGACGTCCTCCCAACCGGGCTCTTCCAGCTGTTCCAGCGGCCCCGCCAGCGCCTGTTCGATCAACCGTGCAGCGTACAGCTCCAGGCGCTCGCGGGTATCACCGGCGGTGCGCCACCGCTGTGGATCGATGGTTTGCAACACCTCCGGGCAGCGTCCGGTCCAGGGTTCGGCGAGGGCGCAGTCCAGCGGGTCGAAACCCAGCTCGAAGGCCTTGGCCAATACCCGTAACAGGCTCGATTGCGCGCCTCGGCCGTCGCCACGCGGGATACGCAGCAACGCGAGCAAGGTGTCGATACGCAAGCGGCCCTGGGGCGACTCGCCGAAGATATGCAAGCCGTCGCGGATCTGCGATTCCTTCAGGTCACACAGGTAGGTATCCAGGCGCGGCAGCCAGATCGCCGCGTCGGCCTCGCTGTCCAGCTCAAGCTCCTGGTCGATACAGGTTTCGCGCACCAGCTTGAGGATGTCCTTTTGCAGCTCGCGGGCGCGGCGCGGGTCGAGCAATTGCGCTTCGTAGTATTCGTCCGCCAACAGCTCCAGGTCGCGCAGCGGCCCGTAGGTTTCGGCACGGGTCAGCGGCGGCATCAAGTGATCGATGATCACCGCCTGGGTGCGCCGCTTGGCCTGGGCGCCCTCGCCCGGGTCGTTGACGATAAACGGGTAGATATTCGGCAGCGGCCCGAGCAGCGCGTCGGGCCAGCAATTTTCCGACAGCCCTACGCCCTTGCCCGGCAGCCATTCCAGGTTGCCGTGCTTGCCGACGTGGATCACGCCGTGAGCGCCGTAGGTGTGGCGCAACCAGAAATAGAACGCCAGGTAAGCGTGAGGCGGCACCAGGTCCGGGTCGTGGTACACCGCGCTGGCGTCCAACTGATAACCGCGGGCCGGCTGGATGCCGATAAACGTCAAGCCCAGGCGCAGGCCGGCGATCATCAGGCGGCCGTCGCGGCACATCGGGTCGTTGTGCGGCGTGCCCCAGCGTTCCAGCACCGCCTGGCGGTTGGCTTCGGGCAGGCGCTTGAACATCGCCTCGTAGTCGTCCAGGCCCAGGCTTTGGTGGCACGGGCGCAGGTCGAGGTTGTCCAGGTCGTTGGTGACGCCACCGAGCAGTTCGTGGATCAGCGCGGTGCCGCTTTCCGGCAGGATTTCGGGCAGCGGATAACCCTCGGCCTGCAAGGCCCGCAGGATATTCAGCGCCGCCGCCGGCGTGTCCAGGCCGACGCCGTTGCCGATGCGGCCGTCGCGCGTCGGGTAGTTGGCCAGGATCAGGGCGATGCGCTTGTCGGCATTCGGCACCCGCGCCAGTTCGACCCAACGGCGCGCCAGTTCAGCGACAAAGTCCATGCGTTCCGGCGCTGCGCGGTAGCACACCACGTCCGACTGGCTGCGCTCACTGCGCCAGGCCAGGTCCTTGAAGCTGATCGGTCGGCTGATGATGCGCCCGTCCAGTTCCGGCAAGGCGATGTGCATCGCCAGGTCGCGCGGGCCGAGGCCTTGTTCGCTGACCTGCCAGGCGGGTTGGTTGTCCTGGGCGCAAATCGCCTGGATCACCGGGATATTGCGGCGAAACGGGCGCAAATGCGGCGCTTCGGGGCTGGACTGGGCAAAGCCGGTGGTGTTGAGAATCACCGCCGCCCCGACCTCATCCAGCCAGTCCTCGACCGCCGTCAGGCAGCCGGGCTCCTTCAGACTGGCCACTGCCATCGGCAACGGATTCAGGCCCGCCGCCTGCAGACGCTGGCAGAACACATCGATAAAACCGGTATTGGCCGCTTGCAGATGGGAGCGGTAGAACAGCACCGCCGCCACCGGGCACTCAGGATTCCAATCCAACTGCCAGTCGTTGAGGCACGCATGGGCTTTACGCGGGTGATAAATCGCGCTGCGCGCCAGGGTTTGCGGCTCGGCCCAGGCATAGTCGCGGCCCAGGTAGGCGCTGGCCAGGCAGCGATAAAAATCCAGCGCATTACCCAGGCCGCCCTGGCGCAGGAACTGCCACAGGCGGTCACGCGCTGCGGCATCCACGGTGCTGAGGCCGCTGAGTTCCGGGTCGGGGCGGTCATCCCCCGGCACCAGGATCAGCGTGACCCCGCGCTCGGCCAACGCCACCAGGCGCTCGACGCCGTAACGCCAATAGCCGATGCCGCCGTGCAGGGAAATCAGGATGACCTTGGCGTGGCGCAGCACTTCATCGACGTACAGGTCCACCGATGCATGGTTCTGCACCTGCATCGGGTTGGCCAGGCGCAGGCTCGGGTAATCCTCGGGCAACTGCTGGGCCGCTTCGGCCAGCAGCGCCAGGCTGGAGTCGCCGCTGCACAGGATCACCAGCTCGGCGGGGGTTTGCCCAAGGTCGGCAATGTTGTCGTCCGCGACGAAACCGCCGGGCTGGGTCCTGAGCAGGTGCATGGGTTAAACGCTGAGGGCGGCGCGCAATTGCGCTTCGAGGCCCGCCGCGTCGAGGTCCTGGCCGATCAGCACCAGGCGCGTGATGCGCGCTTCGTCGGCGCTCCAGGCGCGGTCGAAGTGTTTGTCGAAGCGCGTGCCCACGCCCTGGATCAGCAGGCGCATCGGCTTGTTCGGGATCGCCGCGAAGCCTTTGACGCGCAGGATGCCGTGCTGCACCACCAATTGGCTCAGGGCGTCGAGCAGCAGGGCTTCGTCGGACTGGGGCAAGTCGATGGAAATGGAGTCGAACGCATCGTGATCATGATCGTCTTCGCCTTCGTGATGATGATCGTGATGGCTGTGGCGGCCGTCGATGTGCTCTTCGGAGCCGGCGCCCAGGCCGATCAGCACGTCCAGCGGTACCCGACCGCTGCTGGCTTCGATGATCTTCACCGCCGGCGGCAACTCTTCGGCGACTTCCAGGCGCACGCGGGCCAGGTCGTCGGGGCTGATCAGGTCGCACTTGTTGAGGATCACCAGGTCGGCGCTGGCCAGTTGGTCGGCGAACAGTTCATGCAGCGGTGATTCGTGGTCCAGGTTCGGGTCGAGTTTGCGCTGGGCGTCGACCTGATCCGGGAAGGCGGCGAAGGTGCCGGCCGCCACGGCGGGGCTGTCGACCACGGTGATCACCGCATCGACCGTGCAGGCGTTGCGGATTTCCGGCCACTGGAACGCCTGGACCAAAGGTTTTGGCAGGGCCAGGCCGGAGGTTTCGATGAGGATATGGTCAAGGTCGCCGCGACGGGCAACCAGTTCGCGCATCACCGGGAAGAACTCTTCCTGCACGGTGCAGCACAGGCAGCCGTTGGCCAGTTCATACACGCGGCCGTTGGCTTCTTCCTCGGTGCAGCCGATGGAGCACTGCTTGAGGATTTCACCGTCGATGCCCAGCTCGCCGAACTCGTTGACGATCACCGCGATGCGACGGCCCTGGGCGTTATCGAGCATATGGCGCAGCAAGGTGGTTTTGCCCGAGCCGAGAAAGCCGGTAACGATGGTGACGGGGAGTTTGGCCAGTGTTTTCATCGGATGCCCTTGGGGGCGGGCATACGGGACGATAGGCCCTGCGCGACGCGCAGCAGCAGATTTCGTCACCGGATCACCCCGCCCGGTTGAATTGAAAAATCGGTTGCGAGGCAGGTCTCCTGGCTTGGGGCTTGCGGGTCTTGCGACCGGCGCTGGCTGCGCCTTCCCGCCTTGATGGCAGTGGCGTGGCAGTCAGATAAACCCTTCACAGTTGCGGGGGCAGCCGCGGCTTGAACCGCGTTCCCTTCTTAGCTCCGGCCTGGGCCGAAGAACCTCGAGGGTGCAAGGCTACAGGGGCTCAGTCAATTTGACTACCGTCGCCCTGCATGCTTTCCTACACACCTTGTTTCGGGTGCCCTTCACAGGGTGAAACGGGAAACCGGTGCGTCATAGCGATATGACCAGTCCGGTGCTGCCCCCGCAACGGTAAGCGAGCGAAGCGTCACGGCCACTGTGCTTTGTGCATGGGAAGGCGATGCTTTCAGGACTCAGTTCAAGAGCCCCCTCGCAAGCCCGGAGACCGGCCCGAAAAAAATCATCTAACAAACCCGCGGTGGGCGGGCGCTGTTTGAACCCTGCGTGCCTGGCTCGCGGGTTTTGCATGCGCTCGTGTCACCCTGAACCCCTGAAGGGACGCGCCATGTCGATCATCAGCAGCACCTCGCCTAGCACCAGCAGCACCGCCACCCTGAGCCAACGCCTGGGCGCCGCCATCGGCGCGTCGATCCTCGGCGCATGCCTGGTGTATTTCGCCGGGTTCTCGCATATCGAAGCGGTACACAACGCCGCCCACGATACCCGCCACAGCGCCGCGTTCCCGTGCCATTGAGACCTGCCGACATGATCAAGCGTATTGCGCAAACCGCAGGTTTCAGTGGGCTGCTGGCCGCCCTGTTGTTGACCTTGCTGCAAAGTTTCTGGGTCGCCCCGCTGATCATGCAGGCGGAAACCTTTGAAAAAGCCCCAGCCGCGACACAAGTGGCACACGAGCACGCCGCTGGCACCGCTGCACACACCCATGACGCCGAAGCCTGGGAGCCGGAAGACGGCTGGCAGCGCGTGCTGTCGACCACCGGCGGCAATCTGGTGGTGGCGGTCGGTTTCGCCTTGATGCTCGCCGGGCTCTACACCCTGCGCGCGCCGACTCGCACGGCTCAAGGCCTGCTGTGGGGCCTGGCCGGTTACGCAACCTTCGTGCTGGCGCCAACCCTGGGCCTGCCGCCGGAATTGCCGGGCACTGCCGCTGCCGACCTGGCACAACGGCAGATCTGGTGGATCGGCACGGCGGCCTCAACCGCGGCCGGTATCGCGCTGCTGGTATTCGGTGGCAACTGGCTGCTCAAGGCGCTGGGCGCGGCGATCCTCGTGGTGCCTCATGTGATTGGCGCTCCGCAACCTGAAGTGCATTCGATGCTGGCCCCTGAGGCCCTGGAAGCACAGTTCAAGATCGCCTCGCAACTGACCAACATCGCGTTCTGGTTGGCGTTGGGGCTGATCAGCGCCTGGTTGTTTCGCCGCAACCGCGACGATCGATACACCGCATGACCCTCGTGGTCGGCCTGGGCTGCCAGCGCGGCTGCGAGTTTCAAGCCCTGCTGGACCTGCTGAACGCCGCCCTCGCCGAGGGCGGTATCGAGCGCCATCGCATCACCGCCCTGGCCAGTCTTGATCGCAAGCAGGATGAACCGGGCTTGCTGGCCCTGGCCCAATGGCTGAACCTGCCGCTGCACTGCTTCAGCGCGGCGCACCTGGCGATGTATGACGACCGCCTGAGCCACAGGTCTGCCGTCGCCTTTGCCCATACCGGTTGTTACGGCATCGCCGAAAGCGCCGCCCTGGCCCTGGCCGAACAACTCGGCGGCGCCCCTGCGCGCCTGTTGGTCCCGCGCAAAAAATCCGCCCGGGCCACCTTGGCATTGGCCTGCGTCGACTGAAACCGCGATAATCGCCGCTTCCGATCATGAGCGTTCCTCATGCTCGCGCGTTTTTTCACAGGATTTCTCCATGACCGTCTACTTCATCGGCGCCGGCCCCGGCGACCCGGAATTGATCACCGTCAAAGGCCAGCGGCTGATCCGCAGTTGCCCGGTGATCATCTATGCAGGGTCGCTGGTGCCGGCGGCGGTACTGGAGGGGCATCAGGCCGAACAGGTGGTCAACAGCGCCGAACTGCACCTGGAACAGATCATCGAGCTGATCAAGGCCGCCGATGCCAAGGGCCAGGATGTGGCGCGGGTCCACTCCGGCGATCCAAGCCTGTACGGCGCAATTGGCGAACAGATCCGCCAGTTGCGCGAGCTGGGCATTGCGTTCCAGATCATTCCCGGCGTCACCGCCGTGGCCGCCTGCGCGGCGCTGCTGGAGACTGAACTGACCCTGCCGGATATCGCCCAGAGCGTGATTCTCACCCGCTACGCCGATAAAACCCGCATGCCCGCCGGTGAAGACTTCGACAGCCTGGCCCGCCACGGCACGACCATGGCGATTCATCTGGGGGTCAATCACCTGGAGAAGATCGTCGCCGAACTGCTGCCGCACTATGGCGCGGATTGCCCGATTGCCGTGGTACACCGCGCGACCTGGCCGGATCAGGATTGGGCTGTCGGCACCTTGGCGGACATTGCCGACAAAGTCGCGGCCAAAGGCTTCAGGCGCACGGCGCTGATTGTGGTGGGTCGGGTGCTGGCCAGTGACAGTTTCAGCGCGTCGTCGCTGTATCGGGCCGGGCATGCACACCTGTACCGCCCCTAATCAAAAACATCAAAAACAAAACATAAGACACTGATTTAACTAAACAAACACAAAATAAAATGTGGGAGGGAGCTTGCTCCCGATAGCGGTGTATCTGTTGCTTGATAAGTCGACTGACCCGCCGCTATCGGGAGCAAGCTCCCTCCCACACTTAATTTTCAGCGTTAGGTAGATCGCGTAAGAAGCTGAATTTTAAGCATAAAAAAACGGCGCTCACGGGGCGCCGTTTTTTTTGCTCGCAGTGAACACCTGACTCAGTAGTAGGCGTTTTCTTTCTGCGTATGGTCAGTCACATCACGAACGCCCTTGAGCTCCGGAATGCGCTCCAGCAAGGTACGCTCGATGCCTTCACGCAGGGTCACATCCGCCTGGCCGCAGCCCTGGCAGCCGCCGCCGAACTTCAATACGGCGATACCGTCATCCACCACGTCGATCAAGCTGACCTGCCCACCGTGGCTGGCCAGCCCAGGGTTGATCTCGGTTTGCAGGTAGTAATTGATGCGTTCGTTGACCGGGCTGTCGGCATTGACGTTCGGCACCTTGGCGTTCGGCGCCTTGATGGTCAATTGGCCGCCCATGCGGTCAGTGGCGTAGTCGACCACCGCGTCGTCGAGGAACGCTTCGCTGAAGGCATCGATATACGCGGTGAAGCTTTTCAGCCCCAGCGCGGTGTCTTCCGGCTTCTCTTCGCCCGGCTTGCAGTAGGCGATGCACGTCTCGGCGTACTGGGTGCCAGGCTGGGTGATAAAGACGCGGATGCCGATACCCGGGGTGTTCTGCTTGGACAGCAGGTCAGCCAGGTAATCGTGGGCGGCGTCGGTAATGGTTATGGCAGTCATGGAAACTCCTCACAGGCTTGCTGGCAGTTTACGCCAAAATATTACGCAGATACAAAGCCCCAGTAATTTTGTCGGAAAAGCCTCACCATCGCCGTCAGAGGTTTTCATAGCGGTTCATATCCAGCACACCCTCTTCCACCGGCGTGGTTTCGCGGATGTAGGTCGACAGATCGTGGAAGTACTCCCAGAACTGCGGATGGCTGCGGCGCACACCCCAACGATCGACGATCTTCTCGAAGTGCTGGGCGTCGCGGGCACTTTCCATGGCCGCGACGAACGCCGGCACTTGCTCGGCCGGGATATTGAACATGAAGTTCGGATAACTGCTCAGCACGCCGGGGTAGACCGTCAACGTGTCCAGGCCCGGTTGATAGCGAGAAGCCTCACCCAGCATGAACGCGACATTAGTGTGGGCACGGTTGCGCAGCAGGCTGTAGACCTCACGATGACCGGTGCGGGTTTCGATGCGCAGCATGGTCGCTTCCGGCAATTGGTCGATGACCTTGAGCCCCGCCGCCGGGCGCAACGTCAGGCGACTCAGGGCCTGCTCGGCATCGCGCAGCACCGGTTCGAGGCCCGGCCGCGAACAGTAGGCGCCGACACAGCGATTGATCGGGTCCGGGCTGGCATTGAGGTCGCCATAACGCGCCAGCAACTGGTTGACGAAATCGCGTTTCGGGTCTTTTTCATTCAGTTTCAGGCCGGTGGGTTTATCGTCGTCGATCGACTCATAGTCCATCCACAACTTGACCTTGCCGCCGTTCTGATACCAATCGTCGAGGAAATCGTCCCGCGAATTGGCCGGCATCAGGCGCAGGAAGTTCTGTTCGGCGCCATTGCGGATCAGGTCGAAGTACAAGCGGGTCTGGGCCTGATGGGAGACGTTGCCGAACACGTCGAAGTTGACCACCAATTGGTAGTAGGTGCGCTCCAGCAACGGGTAATCGAACAACCACATCGTCTGCGGGACTTCACCGATCAGGCCTTTATTGACCGACGCGCTGTCGAAGTGACGGAAGATGCTCAACAACGCATTGTCGTTGCCGGCCCACAGCGTCGACCAACCGGGCGCCGGCAACTCGCCATAGCGGTAGCGACGCAGCGCTTCGTACTCGTTGCGCTTGTCACGGTACTTGAGCCACAGGCTGAGCACGCTGCCCACGTCGTCGTTCTGCCCGGGCATTGCCAGCAACGGCGTGGCCCGGCCGCGATAGAGCGGATCGGTGATGTACAGGTCGTGTTCGGGGGCCTGGAACAGCGCCCAGAAATTGTCGCGGATCACGTCCGTGGCGATCTGGCCCCGGCACACCGGGCCGCGGATGAAGGTGCGGACAAAGTACTCGGCGTTATCGAGCATGAACTGGTAGCGCGCCTGGGCCGGAATCGCCTCGAACGTCTCGAACGGGTTGGCACGACGGCCCGGACCGTAGCCCGGCAAGGCGCTGACCTGCCAGTCGCCGCTGTAGAACAAGGCTTTGACCCGTTCCATTTTCGCCGCGCTGAGCGGGTACGTGATGTGGGTCTTATGGACGATCACCCCTTGTATCGGCCACAGCCGGTAGTAGATCCGGGTACCGGGATCGTCGTTGGGGCGACGGGTATTGATCAGGTCGATCGGCTGCCCGCTGGGGGTGCGCGAGCGGACCCACTGGAAGAAATGCCCCGGCTCACCGCCTTCGAAATACAGATGTGCGATAAACAGGTGTTCAAACAGCCAGCGGGCGACCAGGCTTTCGCGGGCGCCGGGGGCGTTGAGCAGGTTTTCCCACTGCAGCACCTGTGCGGCTTCCTGGGCACTTGGCGCCACGCCCTGCTGGTCAATCGGCGCACCGGAGGCCAGCCAGCGTCGCAGGGTCTGGTACTGCTGGTCGCTCAAGCCGGTCACGGCCAGCGGCATGCCTTCATTGGGGTGCACGTCGGCGTAAGTGTCGAACTCCTCTGGCAGCGGGCACATGTTCTCGCGGTTCAGGCCCAGCACGATGTCGTCCGGCAGCTTGCCGTTGGGCTGCAACGGCGCGCGGCTGTGGCCCAGTTCGAGCATGCGCGCCATCAACGCAGCCTGGCTGCCTTGGGCGTCGAGCACGGAAGTGAAGCCTTCGTGCCGCCAGGCAGCCTTGCCGAACGCGTCGTAGAACAGACGCGTCGGCTTGGTCGCCTGACTGCGATCACCATCGTAGACCAGTACCTTGGTCGCCCCCCGCGCCGCGCCCTCGCCACTGCCCAGGTTCAACTGGCAGGCCGAGTCGTAGCAGGCATGACACGCCACGCACTTCTCAGTGAAGATCGGTTGGATATCACGGGTGTAGGAAAGCGCCGGAGCGGGATCTTGGGCCTGTGTAGTGCTGCCAATCAGCAACAAAACGAAGCTGATGATGATGCGATACGGCATGAGCCTGGTCCCGATATGAAGCCAAAATAGAAAACCCCGCGGATTCTACCGATCTAACACGCGCACCAACATGAACGATATTCATGCAAAACCTGCACATGCTCCAAATCCACACAGGTTTGCTATGATCCACGCCCTCCGTAATGCCTGAACAGAGTAGTCCCATGTCCGATCGTAGCGCTCGTCTGCAAGCCCTTCACCAAGCCCTCAAGGAACGCATCCTGATCCTCGACGGCGGCATGGGCACGATGATCCAGAGCTATAAGCTGGAAGAACAGGACTACCGCGGCAAACGGTTTGCCGACTGGCCGAGCGACGTCAAGGGTAACAACGACCTGTTGCTGCTCAGCCGTCCGGACGTCATCGCCTCCATCGAGAAGGCGTACCTGGATGCCGGCGCCGACATCCTCGAAACCAACACCTTCAACGCCACCCAAGTGTCCCAGGCCGATTACGGCATGGAGTCGCTCGCCTACGAGTTGAACGTAGAAGGTGCCCGCGTCGCGCGCAAGGTGGCCGACGCCAAGACCCTGGAGACGCCGGACAAGCCACGCTTCGTCGCCGGCGTGCTCGGCCCGACCAGCCGTACCTGCTCGCTGTCGCCGGATGTGAACAACCCCGGCTACCGCAACGTGACCTTCGATGAACTGGTGGAGAACTACACCGAGGCCACCAAGGGCCTGATCGAAGGCGGCGCGGACCTGATCCTCATCGAAACCATTTTCGACACCCTCAACGCCAAGGCCGCGATCTTTGCCGTGCAGGGTGTATTCGAAGAGCTGGGCTTCGAACTGCCGATCATGATCTCCGGCACCATCACCGACGCCTCCGGCCGCACCCTGTCGGGCCAGACCACCGAAGCGTTCTGGAACTCGGTCAGCCACGCCAAGCCGATTTCCGTGGGCCTCAACTGCGCCCTGGGCGCCAGCGAGTTGCGTCCGTACCTCGAAGAGCTGTCGAACAAGGCCAACACTTATGTGTCCGCGCACCCTAACGCCGGCCTGCCCAACGAATTCGGCGAATACGACGAATTGCCGGCGCAAACCGCCAAAGTCATCGAAGAATTCGCCCAGAGCGGCTTCCTGAACATCGTCGGCGGCTGCTGCGGCACCACGCCGGGGCATATCGAAGCCATCGCCAAGGCCGTGGCCGGTTACGCGCCGCGCCAGATCCCGGACATTCCCAAGGCCTGCCGTTTGTCGGGCCTGGAGCCGTTCACCATCGATCGCCAGTCGTTGTTCGTCAACGTCGGCGAACGTACCAACATCACCGGTTCCGCCCGTTTCGCCCGGCTGATCCGCGAAGACAACTACACCGAAGCCCTCGAAGTCGCCCTGCAGCAGGTGGAAGCCGGCGCCCAGGTGATCGACATCAACATGGACGAAGGCATGCTCGATTCGAAGAAGGCCATGGTGACCTTCCTCAATCTGATTGCCGGCGAGCCGGACATCTCCCGCGTGCCGATCATGATCGACTCCTCCAAGTGGGAAGTGATCGAAGCCGGCCTCAAGTGCATCCAGGGCAAGGGCATCGTCAACTCCATCAGCATGAAGGAAGGCGTCGAGCAGTTCATCCATCACGCCAAGCTGTGCAAACGCTACGGTGCCGCCGTGGTGGTGATGGCCTTCGACGAAGCCGGCCAGGCCGACACCGAAGCGCGCAAGAAAGAGATCTGCAAACGCTCCTACGACATCCTGGTCAATGAAGTCGGCTTCCCGCCGGAAGACATCATCTTCGACCCGAACATCTTCGCGGTCGCCACCGGTATCGAAGAGCACAACAACTACGCCGTCGACTTCATCAACGCCTGCGCCTACATCCGCGACGAGCTGCCGTATGCGCTGACGTCCGGCGGCGTGTCCAACGTGTCGTTCTCGTTCCGCGGCAACAACCCGGTGCGCGAGGCGATCCACTCGGTGTTCCTGCTGTATGCGATCCGCAACGGCCTGACCATGGGCATCGTCAACGCCGGCCAGTTGGAGATCTACGACCAGATCCCCGCCGAACTGCGCGACGCGGTGGAAGACGTGGTGCTCAACCGCACCCCGGACGGCACCGATGCCCTGCTCGCCATCGCCGACAAGTACAAGGGCGACGGCAGCGTCAAGGAAGCCGAAACCGAGGAATGGCGCGGCTGGCCGGTCAACAAGCGCCTGGAACACGCGCTGGTCAAGGGCATCACCACGCACATCGTCGAAGACACCGAAGAGTCCCGGCAGTCGTTCGCGCGCCCGATCGAAGTGATCGAAGGCCCGCTGATGTCCGGCATGAACATCGTCGGCGACCTGTTTGGCGCGGGCAAAATGTTCCTGCCGCAGGTGGTCAAGTCGGCGCGGGTGATGAAACAGGCCGTGGCCCATCTGATCCCGTTCATCGAACTGGAAAAAGGCGACAAGCCGGAAGCCAAGGGCAAGATCCTCATGGCCACGGTGAAGGGCGACGTGCATGACATCGGCAAGAACATCGTCGGCGTGGTGCTGGGATGCAACGGCTATGACATCGTCGATCTGGGCGTGATGGTACCGGCGGAGAAGATCCTGCAGGTGGCCAAAGAACAGAAGTGCGACATCATCGGGCTGTCCGGCCTGATCACCCCGTCCCTTGATGAGATGGTCCACGTCGCCCGCGAAATGCAGCGCCAGGACTTCCACCTGCCGCTGATGATCGGTGGCGCCACCACCTCCAAGGCGCACACGGCGGTGAAGATCGAGCCCAAGTACAGCAATGATGCGGTGATCTACGTGACCGACGCCTCGCGCGCGGTGGGCGTGGCCACGCAGCTGCTGTCCAAGGAATTGAAGGCCGGTTTCGTCGAGAAGACCCGCCTGGAATACATCGAAGTGCGCGAGCGCACCTCGAACCGCAGCGCACGCACCGAACGCCTGAGCTACCCGGCGGCGATCGCCAAGAAGCCGCAGTTCGACTGGAGCACTTACACGCCGGTCACGCCGACCTTTACCGGCGCCAAGGTGCTGGACAACATCGACCTCAAGGTGCTCGCCGAATACATCGACTGGACCCCGTTCTTCATCTCCTGGGACCTGGCCGGCAAGTTCCCGCGCATCCTCACCGATGAAGTGGTGGGTGAAGCCGCCACGGCGCTGTATGCCGACGCCCAGGAAATGCTCGCCAAGCTGATCGACGAGAAGCTGATCAGCGCTCGCGCGGTGTTTGGTTTCTGGCCGGCCAACCAGGTGAACGATGACGACCTGGAAGTCTACGGCGACGACGGGCAGCCCCTGGCAACCTTGCACCACCTGCGCCAGCAGATCATCAAGACCGACGGCAAGCCGAACTTCTCCCTGGCCGACTTCGTCGCGCCCAAAGACAGCGGCATCACCGACTACGTGGGAGGGTTTATCACCACCGCGGGCATCGGCGCCGAGGAAGTGGCCAAGGCTTACCAGGACGCGGGCGACGACTACAACTCGATCATGGTCAAGGCCCTGGCCGACCGCCTGGCCGAAGCTTGCGCCGAATGGCTGCACCAACAGGTGCGCAAAGATTACTGGGGTTATGCCAAGGACGAGCAACTGGACAATGACGCGCTGATCAAGGAACAGTACAGCGGCATCCGCCCTGCCCCCGGCTACCCGGCGTGCCCCGACCACACCGAGAAAGGCACCCTGTTCCAACTGCTGGACCCCGAGGCCCGCGAGATGCATGCCGGCCGCAGCGGCGTGTTCCTTACCGAGCACTACGCGATGTTCCCGGCGGCTGCGGTCAGCGGCTGGTACTTCGCCCACCCGCAGGCGCAATACTTCGCCGTGGGCAAGGTCGACAAAGACCAGGTGGCGAGCTACACCGCGCGCAAAGGCCAGGACCTGGCCGTGACCGAGCGCTGGTTGGCACCGAACCTGGGTTACGACAACTAAGCACGCGCAGATTGTCTATGCTTGCCTCACACATCTTGTGTCGAGGCACGTATGGACGATCCAGCCAACAACAAACCGCCTACCCTGTGGCAGATGCTGCACAGCGTCGTCGCCGCCGCCTTTGGCGTGCAGAGCGGCAAGAACCGCGCCCGCGACTTTACCCATGGCAAGCCCAGCCACTTTGTGGTCCTGGGCATTCTGTTCACAGTGGTGTTTGCCTTGACGCTGTTCGGCATCGTCAAACTGGTGTTGCTGCTGGCCGGGGTCTAGTGCAGCAGCAGACGCATGCTGAAGGGGTAACCATAGGACGCAGGCTTGCCCAGGGCGGACAGTGCGCGGAAATTTACCGTCGGCATGGGCCCCAGCAAGCGCCGCGCCTGGGCGGAATCGATCAGTTGGAATAGCGCCTCCTGGCGGTCGCGCCCGCCGTGAGCGACGATGTCCACGCCCTTGGCATCATCATTGATCAGCACCATCGCCCACCCGCCCACGGTGAAATGCCCGGCGACCAGGGACGACAACTGCCCGTTCAGACGCGCCTGCAAGATCTCCGGCGAACTGTTGACCGCACTGAACAGCGCGTCCTTGCCAGGCACGCGCCCGCTGTCCCGAAACGCCTGCATGGCACCCAGCGCCATCTGATCGTTGGCCGACCACACCAGCGCCGTGTGCGGGTAACGCTTGAACAGCTGCGTCGCTTGCTCGAAGGCGCGCTCGCGGCTCCACTCTCCATAAACCAACTGACGCAGGCGCACCTCGGGGTGTTCGGCCAGCGCCCGGTGCATGCCCTGCTCTCGCAACAGGGCAACGGGAGTGGTCTTGATGCCGGAGAAGGCCAGCAGGTCGAGGGATTCGCCGGGCGCAACACGGCCGTGCTGGCGCAACATGTCCTTGAGCATCAGGTAGCCGGCCTCTTCGTCGTCGGCGACCAGGCTGCCGATCAGATCGATGCCCGTGCGGGCGCCCAACAATTGCACCTGGTCGGCGGTCAGCGCGCTGTTCACCACCAGTAATTTCACCCCACTGCCCTGAGCCATGCGCAGAATCTGCGGGGCGACATACTGCTCATTGACCAGCACCAGATAATCCGGCCGCTCGCGGCCTTGCAGTTCCTCCCGGGCCTGGACCAATGTGGTGTGAAGATCGCGCTCGCCATAGCGCACGCGCAAATCCAGGCCGAGGTCCTTGGCCGCGGCCTGCATGAATTGCGCGTAACTGACCCAAAAGGTTTCCGTCGACATGCCCGGGTTGAGAAACACCACCGACGCCGCCTGAGCCACGCCACAAAATGCTGGCCCCAGCAACCACACACACGCAAACAGAACCTTCACCATGGTTATTCAAGCCTTGAACATTGACCGCCATGATACTGGCAATCGGACAGTCATTCGAGGCTCAGTCAACGCTGTTTACTGGTGGCCAACCCAGAACACCGCCGTCCCTACCACGAGAATGATCAGAAATAGAATGGCCCAGGCATCCACGGTACTGTCGGGTTTACGGGCTTTTGTCGGATGGCTCATCGCATCGCCTCTTGTCGGTTTTATAGGTGATTGCATTCAGACTCGCCCACAGTAAAGTTGATGATTGCCCGCATGACAAATGCGTGTATACCGACAATCGTTCCCATTAGTCGATTTGGTTCTTTGCATATACTCAAACATCACTTTTGCGCATAAACGCAAACTGGTATCGTGCCCCGGCTCCGTTGGGAGTGCGCGGCCGTGCGCGCAGATTTGCCGAGAACAGGACCTATATGTACGTATACGACGAATACGATCAGCGCATCATCGAGGACCGCGTCAAGCAGTTCCGTGATCAGACCCGACGCTACCTAGCAGGTGAACTGAGCGAAGAAGAGTTCCGCCCTCTGCGCCTGCAAAATGGCCTTTATGTTCAGCGCTTTGCGCCGATGCTGCGGGTGGCCGTGCCCTATGGCCAACTGACTTCGCGCCAGACACGCATGATGGCCAAGATTGCCCGCGACTTCGACAAGGGCTACGCCCACATCAGTACCCGCCAAAACGTGCAGTTCAACTGGCCGGCGCTGGAAGACGTGCCGGACATCCTGGCTGAACTGGCCACCGTGCAGATGCACGCCATTCAGACCAGCGGTAACTGCCTGCGCAACGTGACCACCGACCAATTCGCCGGGGTTGCCGCCGACGAACTGATCGACCCGCGCCCCTGGTGTGAAATCGTCCGCCAATGGACCACGTTCCACCCAGAATTCGCTTACCTGCCGCGCAAGTTCAAGATCGCCATCAATGGCTCGACATCGGACCGTGCGGCGATCGAAGTACACGACATCGGCCTGGAGCCGGTCCACAACGCCGCCGGCGAGTTGGGCTTCCGTGTACTGGTAGGCGGTGGCCTGGGGCGTACCCCGGTGGTCGGCGCGTTTATCAACGAGTTCCTGCCGTGGCAGGACCTGCTGAGCTACCTCGACGCGATCCTGCGGGTCTACAACCGCTATGGCCGTCGCGACAACAAATACAAGGCGCGGATCAAGATCCTGGTCAAGGCGCTGACCCCTGAGGTGTTCGCACAGAAAGTCGACGCCGAGATGGAACACCTGCGCGGCGGCCAGACCACCCTGACCGACGCCGAAGTCCACCGCGTGGCCAAACACTTCGTCGACCCCGAGTACAAAGCCCTGGGCAATCAGGACGCCGAACTCGCCGCGCTCGACCAGCAGCACCCAGGCTTCGCCCGCTGGCGTGTGCGCAACACCCTGGCGCACAAAAAGCCGGGCTATGTCGCCGTGACCCTGTCGCTCAAGCCTACCGGCGTCGCCCCCGGCGATATCACCGACAAGCAGCTGGACGCCGTGGCCGACCTGGCCGAGCGCTACAGCTTCGGTCAACTGCGCACCTCCCACGAGCAGAACATCATTCTCGCGGACGTTGAGCAGAGCCAACTGTTCACCCTGTGGGGCGAACTGCGCGAAGGGGGTTTCGCCACGCCGAACATCGGCCTGCTGACCGACATCATCTGCTGCCCGGGCGGCGACTTCTGCTCCCTGGCCAACGCCAAGTCGATCCCGATTGCCGAATCGATCCAGCGCCGTTTCGACGACCTGGACTACCTGTTCGACATCGGCGAGCTGGACCTGAACATTTCCGGTTGCATGAACGCCTGTGGTCACCACCACGTCGGCCACATCGGCATCCTGGGCGTGGACAAGAAAGGCGAAGAATTCTACCAAGTGTCCCTGGGTGGCAGCGCCAGCCGCGATGCGAGCCTGGGCAAGATCCTCGGCCCATCCTTCGCCCAGGAAGCCATGCCCGAGGTGATCGGCAAACTGATCGATGTGTACATCGAGCAGCGCACCGAAGATGAGCGTTTCATCGACACCTACCAGCGCATCGGCATTGACCTGTTCAAGGAGCGCGTCTATGCAGCGAATCATTAAGAACAACGAAGTCGTCGACGAAACCTGGCACCTGCTGCCCAAGGACGCGACCTTCGACGGCATCTCCAACTGCGACGACCTGATCGTGCCGCTGGCGCTGTGGCGCGAGCACGGTCATGCGCTCAAGGCCCGTGACGGCGGCCTGGGCGTGTGGCTGGACGCCGATGAAGAAGCCGAAGAGATCGGTGACGACGTGGCGCACTTCCAGGTCATCGCCCTGAACTTCCCGGCCTTCACCGACGGGCGCAACTACTCCAATGCGCGCCTGCTGCGTGACCGCTACGGTTACAAAGGCGAATTGCGCGCGATTGGCGACGTGCTGCGCGACCAACTGTTCTACCTGCACCGCTGCGGGTTCGATGCCTTCGCCTTGCGCCCCGACAAAGACCCGTATGAAGCGCTGGAAAGCCTCAAGGACTTTTCCGTGACGTACCAGGCTGCAACGGACGAGCCGCTGCCGCTGTTCCGTCGCCGTTAAGCGTTAGCATCGTGAAAAGCCCTGGCATGCCAGGGCTTTTTTATACATCGAGTTTGATCGACGCCAGCACCTGTTTCTGCTCCATGGAACACGGCACACCCTCCGGCTGCGCGCGCACCGCCGCGATCACGCCCAGCAACTGCGCCTTGCTGTGCGCCAGTTGCGCCTGCATCCCTTCGATCTGCTGCACCTTACGCTCCAACGCCTCAATCAGCGCCTCGCGCTTGTGCTCGCCCGGCGTCGGCATCAGCGCCTTGAGTTCCTGCAAGGTAAACCCGGCCTGTTGCGCGCTCTGGATCAGTTGCAGGGTTTGCAGGGCCTCGGGGGCATAACGCCGATAGCCGTTGGCCTGCCTGCCCACCTGGCTGATCAACCCTTCGGCCTCATAAAACCGAATACGCGACGCCGCCAGCCCGCTCTGTTTCGCCAGTTCACCAATATTCATCGCCATGCCCGCTTGACATTAAAGTTAACTTTAAGCTTAGCCTGAGGCCTCCCCCGCTCAGGAGTCAACCATGTCACCTTTCGAACCCTTACAACTGCCCAACGGCCAAGTCCTTGTCAACCGTATCGCCAAGGCTGCGATGGAGGAGAATATGGCCGACGCCCAACAAGCGCCGTCCCGTGAATTGAAGCAGTTGTACCAGGCCTGGGCGGATGGCGAGCCCGGCTTGCTGCTGACCGGTAACGTGATGATCGACCGCCGCGCCATGACCGGCCCCGGCGGCGTTGCGCTGGAGGACGAGCGGTCACTGGACAGCTTTCGCGAATGGGCCGCCCTCGGACGCAACAACGGCGGGCACTTCTGGGTGCAGCTCAATCATCCGGGGCGCCAGACGCCGGCCAACCTGCGCCAGCAAGCCTTGGCGCCGTCCGCCGTGGCCCTCGACCTGGGTATTTTTTCGAAGATGTTCGCCAAGCCCAGGGCTATGTCCGAAGACGAGATCCAGAACGTGATCACGCGCTTTGCCACCAGCGCGCGCCTGGCCGAGAAAGCCGGGTTTACAGGCGTGCAGATCCACGCAGCGCATGGCTACTTGCTCAGCCAGTTTCTCTCGCCCTTGAGCAACCGGCGCACCGATCACTGGGGCGGCTCGCTGCCGAACCGCGCACGCTTGCTGATTGAAGTGATCAAGGCCGTTCGCGCCAGTGTCAGCCCCTCGTTTTGCGTGGGGGTGAAACTCAACTCGGCAGACTTCCAGCGCGGCGGCTTCGACGCGGACGATGCGCGTGCCGTGGTCAAGCTGCTCAATGTCCTGCCCATCGACCTGCTGGAGCTGTCCGGCGGCAGCTACGAAGCACCGGCCATGCAGGGCGAAGCCCGGGACGGGCGGACCCTGGCCCGCGAAGCGTATTTCCTGGAAATGGCCCGCGAGCTGGCGACCCTCGCAAACATGCCGGTGATGGTCACCGGTGGCATTCGCCGCTTGCCGGTGGTGCAGCAAGTCCTCGACAGCGGCATCGCCATGGCCGGTATCGCCACCGCCCTGACCCTGGAACCGCAACTGATCAAACACTGGCGCGAAGGTCGCGACCCCAACCCGCAACTCACAGCGATCAGTTGGCAGCGCAAGCCCCTCGCCGCCCTCGCCGTGGTGCGTCACCAGATGCGTTGCCTGAGCCGCGGCCATCGCCCCAATCCCAACGTTGCGCCGTGCATGGCACTGGTCCGCGATCAATGGTTTATCGTCCGGCGCACTCGCCAATACCGCGCAACCATGACGCAATCTTCACATTAAGCACGGAGCATTCGCCGTGATCGAACTGTCCTCTATTGAGAGGCCACTTTTAACCTCACTGACGATTGGAGTTCTTCATGGCAAAAATCAACCTGGCCCAGCAATTGGCAACCACCCTTGAACAGGCAGGCATCAAGCGCATCTGGGGCCTGACCGGCGACAGCCTCAATGGCCTCACCGACGCACTGCGCACCATGGACAGCATCGAGTGGATGCATGTGCGCCACGAAGAGGTCGCCGCGTTCGCCGCCGGTGCCGAAGCCGCCGCCACCGGCGAGTTGGCGGTGTGCGCCGGCAGTTGCGGGCCGGGGAATCTGCATTTGATCAACGGCCTGTTCGACTGCCATCGCAACCATGTACCGGTGTTGGCCATCGCCGCACAAATCCCGTCTTCCGAAATCGGCTTGAACTACTTCCAGGAAACCCATCCCCAGGAACTGTTCAAAGAGTGCAGCCACTTCATCGAACTGGTGACCAACCCCGAGCAGATGCCCCAAGTGCTGCATCGCGCCATGCGCGCGGCAATCCTCAATCGCGGCGTGGCGGTGGTGGTGATCCCCGGGGATGTGTCGCTGCTGGAAGTGGAAGACACGCTCAAACCCTGGCCGGCCCTGCATGTGCCGCGCACCCTGCCGGCGGAACAGGACCTGCAACGCCTCAGCGAAATCCTCGACAGCAGCCAGAAAGTCACCTTGCTGTGCGGCAGCGGCTGCGCTGGCGCCCATGCCCAAGTGGTGGCCCTGGCCGATGCCTTGGGCGCGCCGGTGGTACACGCCTTGCGCGGCAAGGAGCACGTGGAATGGGACAACCCGTTCGACGTGGGCATGACCGGCCTGATCGGTTTCAGCTCCGGTTACCACGCCATGCTCAATTGCGACACGCTGATCATGCTCGGCACCGACTTTCCGTACCGCCAGTTCTACCCCACCGACGCGAAGATCATCCAGATCGATCGCAACCCCCAGGCGCTGGGTCGACGTGCCACCCTGGACCTGGGCATCGCCGCTGACGTGAGCGAGACGCTCGACGCACTGCTGCCGCGCCTGACCCGCAAGGCCGACCGCAGCTTCCTCGAAACGTCCTTGAAACACTACGAGAAAGCCCGCCAGGGCCTCGATGACCTGGCGCAAGCGTCGAAGGCCAACCGGCCGATTCACCCGCAATACGTGGCGCGCCTGCTGAGTGAACTGGCCGACGACGATGCGATCTTCACCGCCGACGTCGGCTCGCCCACCGTGTGGGCGGCGCGCTACCTGAAAATGAACGGCAAACGGCGCTTGATCGGCTCGTTCAACCACGGCTCGATGGCCAACGCCATGCCCCAGGCCATCGGTGCCCAGGCGGCTTTCCCCGGGCGACAGGTGATCTCAATGTCCGGCGACGGCGGTTTTACCATGTTGATGGGGGATTTCATTTCGTTGGCGCAGCTGAAACTGCCGGTGAAGGTCATCGTGTTCGATAACGCATCACTCGGTTTTGTCGCCATGGAAATGAAAGCCGCCGGCTACCTTGAGGCCGGCACCGAGCTGAAAAACCCGGACTTCGCCGCCATGTCCAACGCCATGGGCATCCTGGGCATTCGCGTGGAGCAATCCGAAGACCTCGAACCGGCCCTGCGCCGCGCCCTGGCCCATGACGGCCCGGTGCTGGTGGACGTGGTGACGGCGACCCAGGAATTGGTGATGCCACCCAGTATCAAGCTGGAACAGGCCAAGGGTTTCAGCCTGTACATGCTCAAGGCAGTGATGAGCGGGCGCGGGGATGAAGTGATCGAGCTGGCGCGCACCAACTGGTTACGCTGATGTGAACACAGGCTGACGGGCTTGCCCGCGATTGCGCGGCTTCAGTGCATGCATCTTCAACTGATACATCGCCATCGCGAGCCAGCCCGTTTCCACATCGGCGATCAGCCGTGCTGTTTTTCTACCCACTTGCCGTAGGCATCGATAAACGCCTGCAGGAACGGCTTGGTTTTCTCCGACAGTTTGCCCGCCTCGTCGAACACACTGCCCGCGCCGCCCAGGTAGGCTTCCGGCTGCTGCATGCACGGCACGTCGAGGAACACCAGGGACTGGCGCAGATGGTGGTTGGCGCCAAAGCCGCCGACAGCCCCCGGCGACACGCTGATAATCGCCCCCGGCTTGCCGCTCCAGGCGCTTTGCCCGTAAGGGCGCGAGCCCACATCGATGGCATTCTTCAGCGGGGCGGGCACGGAGCGGTTGTATTCAGGGGTCACGAACAGCACTGCGTCGGATGAACGCACTTGTTGACGGAAAGTACTGTAGGCTGCGGGCGGTGATGCCCCGTCGATGTCCTCGTTGTAGAGCGGCAAATCGCCAATTTCGACAATGTTCAATGTGAGGTTGGCGGGGGCCAGTTCGGCCAATGCCAGGGCGACCTTGCGGTTGATCGACTCTTTTCTCAAGCTGCCCACCAGGACGGCAATCGTGTAGACCTTGCTCATTGAGGTTTCCCGACGTCTGACTAAAGGAGCTTGTAGTTATAGAGCCTTCGCGACGCGTTCACCAGAAGGTTTTGATAATTCCCCCGGCGTCTGCCTCGCGACCACCCGCGTAGGAAGCGTCTGAAAACATCAACGAATAGTATTTTTTTTCCATAGGTAAACTACCCCGCTCCATGACGGTCTACAGAACCGCAAATCGAGTGTTTATCTCCAGAGGTTCTAAACAGATGGCAGCAGTACTTGTCGGACAGTTCCATGCCAGAGACGCAGAAGGACGCGTGTATTCGGTGCATGAGTTCCAGGAATCCACCCCGCCGCTAGACGGCCTGGCTGGCTCGGCGCCCACCACAACCTACAAGCTGGCCATTGGCGACCGTGTAGAAAAACTGGAAGGCGATGAATTCAAATTGATTCAGTCCGGGACCATTATCGTCCGCGAATCGGAAACCGTCCGCGCGCAATAAGCTTGAGCCCCCGAGCGTACCTGCTCAGTCCTGGCCATTGACGGCATTGACTGGGCCGGGCGATCACGGGCGGCGAACCTCCGTCACTTCAATCCCAGGGTCTCCCTCAACCTGTTTGAGCGTGACCATCAGTCGCCCCTTCTCGCCCTCGACGTCATACATCAAGCGCTTGTAGCCCGGCGTACCATACGCGGGATACGCCACCACCTGCCTGACCAGCGTGATGCCCAACACCGCACCCACCTGCGCGCCCACCTGTTCCTGGGAACGGATGAACGCATCGAGTGCGAGGTTTTCGGACGTAGTGTCGTCGGGATTGCTCAAGAGATAAGCGGCCACGCCTCCCACGGTCACCAGGACCAGCAGTTGCCTGGCCGTTACCCCGAAGAAGTTCGCGGGCATCGGCATTTGAGACCAGACCTGTTTTTGTTGTAAGTACCGGGTAACCGGCATTGGTCGTTGATGATCAGACCAACCATTCTAAACAGGTCGATGGGTAATGCCAGATGAATCAGTTGTCGCCGTAGGTAATATCCTTGTTATCCCCGACACCGCCCAACGTCCGATCCTTGCCGAAGGAGAACAGGTCGAACGGAACCTGGGGTTGGCTCGGCGGAAAGTGATACTGATAAGCAACACCCCACGGATCGGTCAGCAGCTCCTCGTTGACATAGGGGCCTTTCCAATTCGCGTCGGCGGCGGGCGGCTTGATCAACCCCTCCAGGCCTTCCTCATCGGTCGGATAGCGGCCAGTGTCTTGATGGAAGTGCTCGACGGCCTTGCCCAGCTCGGCGACCTGGGCCTTGGCCATAGCGATTTCCGTCAGGGTCATCTCGCCAAACAGCCGCGGCCACAATGCCAGGGCCAACACGCCGATGACGACGAGTACCACCAGCACCGCCCATCGCGTAAAGCCGCCGTGGGTGCGCCGGTTGCCGACTATGACTGGTGCAGACATTCTGAGCTCCCTTGTCGCTCGGTTGATACGCTCGTTATATGCCCTGCTTGTTGCAGTTGCGCAAGGCTAACGTAAGTCGATGCGAATCAACGCTCCCGCTGTTTTTTTCCAGGCCATTGAATCCCGGCCCTGCTGACCCTAGACTCCGGCCATGCGTTTACGTCATATCGAAGTGATTCAGGCCATCTTGCAGACCGGACACCTCGGCACGGCCGCCGAATGGTTGCAGCTTTCTGTGGGCGATGTGGACGCGACGCTCAAGGACGCCGAGCAGCAATTGGGCTTTATGTTGTTCGCCAGCGTGCGCGGACGCCTGCAGCCAACACGGGAAACCCTGGAGTTACAGGCGCAAATCGCCCATGTGTATGAAGCGCTGGAGCCGGTACAACGCTTGGCTAGCCGCCTGAAGCACCATCACGCGCCAACCCTGCGTGCCCTGTGTACGCCGCCCCTGGCCAATCAACTGCTGCCGCAAAGCATCGCCGTGCTGCGCCGACGCTTCCAGGACACGCCGTGCAACCTGTCGAGCCAGCCGACCCGCGAGATCGTCAGGAGCCTGTTGCTGCACGAGGCCGACGTGGGCCTGAGCCTGCATGACCCGGAACATCCGCAAATCCAAAGCAGCGTATTGGCCCAGGGCAAACTGCAACTGCTCGCGCCCCATGGCTGGCTCAAACCCAAGCAGAAGTACATCGCCCTGCAGGACCTGGCCGGGCAGTCGATGATCGGGCTGGAGGGCCAGGACCCGCTCAGTCGCCTGCTCGACGCCAAGCTGCAAGCCCTGCGCCCGCTGCCGGTGGTGCAGACGCGGGTGCAGACTTACCAGATGATGCGCAGCATGGTGGAGGCCGGTGAAGGCCTGGCGATCGTCGATCCGTTCACCGCGTTCGGCGCCCGGGAGGCCGGGCTGGACGCGTGCCCGGTATCGCCGCCGATCATGGTCAGCCTGTATGCGCTGACCCTCCGGGAGGGCGTGACCTCACCGGCACTGAATGCACTGCTGGAGATTGTCACGCAGAAAGCCGAAGGCCTGCTCGCGAGCTGAACGCGTCAGACCGCTTCGACTTCCGCCTTGAACAAGCGATACCAGAAAATCGCCACCTCACGGGTTTGCGGGTCGATCCCGCGATAGCGCAGGTGGTCGATCCCGCCCACCACGTACCCACAACGCTCATACAGGCGGCAGGCGCCGAGGTTGTTGTTCTGGGTCTCCAACATCATGCCCGGCAGGTTTTTCTTGCGACTCCAGAACTGCGCCACGTCCAGCAGCGCCTTGGCCACGCCGTGACGGCGCGCGGGCAACGCCACGGCCAGCTCATCGACGTGCGCGAAGCCATTCCAATTGGTACTGACCACGACATGCCCGACCGGTCTGTCGTCCAGAAAGGCCATGAAGATCGCGCTGTCGGGCGCGTCGCGAAAGCTGGCGAACTCCTCCGGGTCGATGCCGTAGCACTTGCGGTACGGCAGGATGCGCTCCACGAGCCACTGTTCGACCCGCTTGCCCAGCTCCGGCACGCCATAGGCGCTGACCTCAAAACTGAAATCATTGCCCCACACGTAGGCGTCGAAGCCTTCGTCGGCGACCCGCACACTGAGCCCTGGATACTTCGGGTTCATTACAGCTTGCATAAACATCCTTATCCCTTGATGCAATCGACGGTGTAACAACGACCACTGCCGTCGTCTTCGTGTTGCAACCCATGAACATCCGCGACAAAGCCGGGGAAACTGCTATCGAACGTGCGGGCAAAGGCCAGGTAGTCGATGATCGAACGCGTTGACTCGGTAAAGCGCTCACCCGGCATGATCAACGGAATGCCCGGCGGATAAGGCACCAGCATCACCGCGGCGATGCGCCCAGCCAAGGCATCGATGGACACCGCCTCGACGTCACCCCTGACCAATTGGTCATAGGCGTCGGCCGGTTTCATCGCGATTTCGGGCAACACGGTGTACATCCGCTTGAGGTGTTTGGCGGTGGCGTTGCTACGGTAACAGCTATGTAATTGGTCGCACAGGTCGCGCAGCCCCAGGCCTTGATAACGCACTGGGCCCTGGGCAAATACCGAAGGCAGGCAACTGGCAAGGCTGACATTGGCGTCGTAGTTGCGTTTGAATTCCAGCAATTCGGTGAGCAAGGTACTCCATTTGCCCTTGGTGATGCCCATGGAAAACAGCACGAGGAACGAATACAGGCCGGTTTTTTCCACCACCAGGCCACGCTCCCAGAGGAATTTGCTGACCACCGCAGCGGGAATCCCGCAGTCGCTCAACGCGCCGCCAGCAGTGAGCCCGGGCATCACCAACGTGACTTTGATGGGGTCCAGCAGCACGTAATCTTCGGCCACGTCGCCAAAGCCATGCCAGTCGTCCTCGGGCTGCAACAGCCAATCCGCCGTGGCGACCCGGTCGATGCCGGCCACGGACGGCGGCTGCCAGATGGAAAACCACCAGTCTTCGGCAGCGATGTGCTGGCGCAGGTTGGCCAGGGCACGGCGGAAGCTCAAGGCTTCGTCGAACATTTCCTGCAGCAGCGAGCGCCCCGCCGGGCCTTCCATCATCGCCGACGCCACGTCCAGCGAGGCGATGATGCTGTATTGCGGCGAGGTGGAGATATGCATCATGAACGCTTCGTTGAACCGATCGCGGTCCAACTGCCGAGCGCCGCCGTCCTGCACATGGATCATCGAGGCCTGGCTGAATGCCGCCAGCAACTTGTGCGTGGAATGCGTGGTGAACACCAGCGGGCTGTCCGGCGTGCGCGACGTGCCCATGCCATAGCGCCCGGCAAAGAACTCGTGGAACGCCGCGTAGGCGTACCAGGCCTCGTCGAAGTGCAGCACCTCGACACTGTTGCCCAATTGCTGCTTGATCAGCTCGGCGTTGTAGCACAGGCCGTCGTAGGTGGAGTTGGTGACCACCGCCAGCTTCACTTTCGCCGGCCGCCCGCGGGTCAATGGGCTGGCCTCGATCTTGGCGCGGATCGACGCGGGGCTGAATTCACTGAGGGGAATCGGGCCGATAATGCCCAGTTCGTTGCGCTCCGGGCACAAGTACAGCGGGATCGCGCCGGTCATGATGATCGAGTGCAACACCGATTTGTGGCAATTGCGGTCGACCAGCACCAGATCATCTCGAGCGACCATCGAGTGCCAGACGATCTTGTTGGCGGTCGAGGTGCCATTGATCACAAAGAAGGTGTGATCGGCACCGAAATTCCGCGCAGCACGCGCTTCGGCTTCGGCCAACGGCCCGGTGTGATCGAGCAGCGAACCCAGTTCCGGCACAGACACGGACAGGTCGGAGCGCAGCGTGTTTTCCCCGAAGAACTGATGAAACGCCTGCCCCACCGGGCTTTTGCGATAGGCCACGCCGCCACCGTGACCGGGGGTGTGCCAGGAATAATTGGAGTCGGCGGTGTGTTGCACCAGGGCTTTGAAGAAGGGCGGCAGCAAGCCGTCGAGGTACGTGCGCGCGGCGCGGGCGACTTGCCTGGCGAGAAACGGCACGGTGTCTTCGAACAGGTAAAGAATGCCGCGCAGTTGGTTGAGTTCGCTCATCGCATCAGCCGGGGCGTTTTCCAGGGTGACTTGTTCACCCAGGGCGAAAATCGGCAGGTTGGGCGCCCTCAGTCGCGCGAGGCGGATCAGTTCGACCATGTTTTGCAGCAGATGGGTGTTTTCCCCAGCACCTTCGGCGGCGATCAGCATGCAGGCCAGGCCATGGTGGGTCGAGGCCACCAGCCGGCCTTCGGCGTAGTCCACCGCAGAAAAGATACTGAAGCCCTCTTGTTCCAACTCTTGAGCGATACCCCGAACCCGGTCGCCGGCAACGGTGTCGGCCTTGATGTCGCGATGCACGATAAGGATGGGGAACTTCAGGTCTTTGTACATGGGGGCTTTGAGTCCTGAGGATGATGCACTCAGGGTAGAAGCTGTGAGCGGATGTAGCGAATGAAGATTTTGAAAGCAGCGACTGACCAATGTGGGAGGGAGCTTGCTCCCGATAGCGGCGTGCCAGTCGACATTGATGCCACAGATCCACCGCTATCGGGAGCAAGCTCCCTCCCACATTGCTGGATTGCGCTCAACCAGATTATTGCTGGGTCAGTTGGGTCCACAACGCCGGCGCACCCGCCGACTTGGCAATCGCTTCAAGCCGCGCCGCATGCTCGGCCAGGTCCTGCTCGCTGGCGCGGATGATCGGCGTCGGTTTGCGATCCGCCGGCAGGCGACGGATTTCCGAAGGGCGATTGCCCGAACCCTCCGCCGAACCGGCACCGTCAGAAGCATTGCCGGCCAGGGACAGGCTGGTCTGCCCGCCGGTCATGGTCAGGTAAACGTCGGCCAGGATCTCGGAGTCGAGCAACGCGCCGTGCAGCTCACGGCCGGAGTTGTCGACGCCATAGCGTTTGCACAAGGCATCCAGGCTGTTGCGCTGGCCCGGGTGACGCTCACGGGCCATCATCAAGGTGTCGAGGATCGAGCAGTGCCGGGAAATATCCGCGCGATCCGTCTGCCCCATCAGGGCAAATTCGTTATTGATGAAGCCGACGTCGAACGCCGCGTTATGGATGATCAACTGCGCGCCGTTGATGAACTCGAAGAACTCGTCGGCGACTTCCGCGAAGCGCGGCTTGCCTTTGAGGAATTCGTCGGTGATACCGTGGACGCCGATCGCGCCCTCGTCACTTTCGCGGTCCGGTTGCAGGTAGACGTGGAAGTGACGACCGGTGAGGCGACGGCCCATGAGTTCGACACAGCCGATTTCAATGATCCGGTGACCATCGGTCACCGGCATGCCGGTGGTTTCGGTATCGAGTACAACAGATCGGATGGCCATCAGGGTTCAGCTCTCAACGGTGTGGTGTATTTCAAGGGGCGCAATCTTAACACGTCAGCCGGCATCAGCCCTGCTTGTAGCCCCGCACTTCGTCGACGCCACGGTTGGCCAACTGGTCGGCACGCTCGTTGCCATGGTGGCCGATGTGCCCGCGCACCCATTTCCAGGTGATGTTATGGCGGTTGCATTGCTCATCGAGCAGTTGCCACAGGTCGGCGTTCTTGACCGGCTCTTTGGCCGCCGTCTTCCAGCCGCGCTTCTTCCAGTTGACCATCCACTCGTTGATGCCCTTCATCACATATTGCGAGTCGGTCACCAGCAGCACGTCGCAACGCCGCTTGAGCTCTTCGAGGCCGCGAATGGCGCCCATCAGCTCCATGCGGTTGTTGGTGGTGTTGGCTTCGCCGCCCCACAATTCCTTCTCCACGCCCTTGCACACCAGCAAGGCGCCCCAGCCGCCGGGGCCAGGGTTGCCTTTACAGGCGCCATCGGTGAAGAGTTCAACGCTATCGGTCATCGGTTACATCCATCAAAACGGGTTGCCGGGCTTAGGCCGGCAGTATCCCGAGGCCGACTGATCCGGCCTGAAATCAAAAAGAGGGTTCTACGGTTGGCTTTGCTTGCGGTTGACCTTGGCCATCGGCATCGGCACCAGCTTGCCCATGGGTTGGCGTAGCACCTGACGCACCGGCCGCAGCCCGACCACGATCTTGCGTGCGACCAGTAAATAGAAGCCGCCACCCGACAGTTGCCAAGCCCCCGCCCGACGCTCCCAGCCGGCCAGACGGGCCTGCCACTTGGTCGACGCCAGCGGCGGACGATAGCACCCGAAGCGGCGTTTCTCCAGCGCGAAGCCCAGCAGGTTCAGCCAGTCCCCCACCCGCGACGGCGAAATGCAACGGGCCTGGCGCAGGCCGTCATGGGCGAACACATGGCGCAGGCCCCAGCTGCTCCAGGGGTTGATACCGACAATCAGCAAATGGCCACCTGGACGCACGCTGCTGGCGGCTTCGCGCAACAAACCATGGGGTGACAGGCAGAAATCCAGGCCATGCTGCAGCACCACCACATCGGCGGCGTGCTCGCTCAACGGCCAGGCCTGCTCTTCGCAGACGATCTCCACCCCCGGCAACGGCGCGCCCAGGCGCACATTGCGTTGCACCTGCGGCGCGGACGGCGGCGTCTGGGCCGACGGGCCGTAATGCACCAGGTAACCGCCAAAGAACCGGCCCAGCTCGTCTTCGAGCATGCGCCGTTCTTCATCCAGCAAAAATTGCCCGATCGGCCCGGACAGCCAGTCACGGGCCGCGCTGATCAGGGCCAGCCATTCAGGATCGGCCTGGGCGAACGCTTTATCAGTCATTGCATTCTCCAACTCGCCTAGACGTTCTAAGATGCACCAATGTGTTCAGCTTGGCGAATCGAAGAATGATACAGATCAGTGCCCTGCCCGCCTTCACCGATAACTACATCTGGTTGTTACAGGAACCCCAGTCCCGCCGCTGCGCCGTGGTCGACCCCGGCGATGCCGCCCCCGTGCTGGCCTGGCTCAAGCAGAACCCGGGGTGGACGCTCAGCGACATTCTCGTCACCCACCATCACCATGATCATGTGGGCGGCGTCGAAGCGCTGAAACGCGTGAGCGGCGCCACGGTCTACGGTCCGGCCCACGAAACGATCCCGGCGCGGGACGTTGCCCTGCAGGACAACCAGCGCATCAGCGTGCTCGGCTGGGACTTCGCGGTGTACGCCGTACCCGGCCACACCCTCGGCCATATCGCCTTTTACCACCCAGGCGTGCTGTTCTGCGGCGACACGCTCTTCGCCGGCGGTTGCGGCCGCCTGTTCGAAGGCACGCCGGCACAAATGCATGCCTCGCTGCAACGCCTGGCCGCCCTGCCCGCCGACACGCGGGTGTACTGCACCCATGAATATACACAGAGCAATCTCAGGTTTGCCCAGGCAGTGGAACCGGACAACGCCGATATCGCCGAACGGGTGGAAAACGTCAACCGACTGCGCGCCCGTGACGAGATCACGCTGCCGTCCAACCTGGCCCTGGAAAAACGCACCAACCCGTTCCTGCGTACCGCTGAAACATCCGTTAAACAAAAAGCGGACGAACGGAACGGCCGCGACAACCGCTCTGGGGACGAGGTATTTGCTAGCTTGAGGGCTTGGAAAGATAAGTTCTAACGTGACGCAATCTGATACGTAATTTCTGAATGGTTGACCGGAACCAAAGCGCTTTCTAGAATCGCCCGACATTTTTGCCCGGAACTTACTTCCAGCCAATGTCGTCATCTACTCGTAAATCCAATCATTCAGACGCATTGACCCGCCTGGCTCAAGCCGTGGCGGTGGCTGTCTCCGCAACTCTGGCGGGCTGCCAATCAACAAATTTCGCTGCACAATCCACCGTGCAACCCAAACCGAATCTTGCTGCCAAGATCAAGCAAAAACCTATTTGGCTCTCAGAGAAGCCGAGCCCCGAAGCGCCCCAGGATGTCTGGGAACGCATGCGTCGGGGCTTTCAATTGCAAGACGGTCTCGGCGTCAACCCGCGTATCGAGCAACAACGCCTGTGGTTCGCCAGCAACCCGTCCTTCCTGGAGAACGCCGGCGAACGCGGCAGCCTCTACATTCATTACATCGTCGAACGCCTTGAAGAACGCAACATGCCCCTGGAGCTGGCGCTGCTGCCAGTGATTGAAAGTGCCTACAACCCAATGGCCTATTCGCGCAGCGATGCCGTCGGCTTGTGGCAGTTCATTCCCTCCACCGGGCGCTACTTCAACCTGCGCCAGACCCGCGCCTACGACGGTCGTCGCGATATCACCGCGTCCACCACCGCCGCCCTGGACTATCTGACACGTCTGCATGACATGTTCAACGGCGACTGGCTGCTGGCCCTGGCCGCGTATAACGCCGGCGAAGGCACGGTAAGCCGGGCGATCGAACGCAATGAGAAGCTCGGCCTGCCGACCGACTACTGGAACCTGCCCCTGCCCCAGGAAACCAAGGACTACGTGCCCAAGTTCCTGGCGCTGTCCCAGGTGGTGCTGGCCCCCGAGGCCTACGGCATCAACCTGAACCCGATTGCCAACACGCCGTACTTCAAAATGGTTGAAGTCAAGCAAAGCATGGACCTGTCACGGGTCGCCGCGCTGGCCGAGATCGACGAAGACGAACTGTTCCAGCTCAACCCGGCGCTGAAACAACGCACCACCCTGGACGGTCCCCAGCATTTGCTGGTGCCCAGCTCCAAGGCACAACTGCTGACCAGCAGCCTTTCGGCGATGAAGCCTGAAGAATTGCTGGCATTACGCCCTAAAAAGCCGGTTTTCGACGAAGTCGAGAGCAAATCCGTGGCCGGCCGCAGCCGTAGCTACAAAGTGCGCAACGGCGACAACCTGACGCTGATCGCCAAGGCCAACAAGGTCGACGTGCATGATCTGCAGCGCTGGAACAAGCTCAACGGCCAGGCACTCAAGGTCGGCCAGACCCTGGTGATGCAGGACACGCGCAAGCTGGTGGCCAAGGCCGACAGCAAGAAGCCGGTGCAGTACAAGGTCAAGAAAGGCGACTCGCTGTATATCGTCGCCAAGCGTTTCAACGTCGAGATGCAACATCTCAAGCGCTGGAACCCACGCACTGGCATGGCGCTCAAGCCTGGGCAGATGCTGGTGGTTTCCGGGCCAAGATAAACCGCAGGCAAGCGCGCTCCTGTGGGAGCTGGCTTGCCTGCGATGCAGACACCGAGGTGTATCAGTTACATCAGGGTGATGCCATCGCAGGCAAGCCAGCTCCCACATTTGATCTCTACGCCGCTCAATACCTCGCCAGCCTCCTGCCACCCTTCCCAACAGCCTTTTTCCAACCGGAACAAGCTGTTACTGTACCGATTATAAAGCCCAAGCTGCCTGGATCGGATCTCTGACTTGACGCGTCCCCTCCTTCTACTAATAAGTCTGGCCTTGAGCTTTGCTGCGCACGCGACGATTACCGAAAGCCACGGTTATGCGCAGTTCGGCACGCTCAAGTACCCGACCAAATTCACCCACTTCGATTGGGTAAACCCTGCAGCGCCGAAAGGCGGGACGTTGCGGGTCATGGCGTTTGGCACGTTCGACACCCTCAACCCTTATACCTTCAAGGGTTCGAGCCCGGTTTCCACACCGAACTTCCTGCAATACGGCGTCAATGAGCTGAACGAACCGTTGATGGTCGGCACCGGCCAGTACGCGCCGTCCGGCGATGAGCCGACCTCCAGCTACGGGCTGATTGCCCAATCGGTGGAGTACAGCGAGGACCGCAGCTGGGTGGTGTTCAACCTGCGCCCGGAAGCGCGCTTTCACGATGGCAAGCCGATCACCGCGTATGACGTGGCGTTTTCCTATCGTACCCTGCTGACCGAAGGTCATCCGCAGTACCGCACCAACCTGCAGGAAGTCGCGCGGGTCGACATCCTCAACCGCCACCGTATCCGTTTTGTGTTCAAGCGCGCCGGCAACCCGTTGCTGATCCTGCGCCTGGGCGAACTGCCGGTGCTGCCCCAGCATTACTGGAAAAACCGCGACTTCAAGGCCACCACCTTCGAACCACCGCTGGGCAGCGGGCCCTATCGCCTCAGCAAGGTCACCCCAGGCCGGCAACTGGTGTTCGAGCGGGTCAAGGATTATTGGGGCAAGGACCTGCCGGTCAACCAGGGTTTCTATAACTACGACAAGGTCGAAGTGGAGTTCTACCGCGACAGCGACGTCGCCTTCGAAGCCTTCAAGGCCGGCGAGTTCGATATCTATATCGAGCATCAGGCCAAAAACTGGGCGAATGGTTATGACTTCCCGGCGGTCAGCCGCGGCGACGTGATCAAGGCGCAGATCGCCCACCAGATCCCGACCCAAAGCCAGGGCCTGTTCATGAACACGCGGCGCCCGACCTTCAGCCAGGCCAAGGTGCGTGAAGCCCTGGGGCTGATGTTCGACTTTGAATGGACCAACCGCACCCTGTTCAGCAACGCCTATAAACGCACCTTGAGCTATTACCCCAACAGCGAATTTTCGGCGACCGGCGTCCCGGTCGGCCATGAATGGTTGATGCTCTCGCCCTACCGCGACCAACTGCCGGCCAATCTCTATACCCAACCGTTCAGCCTGCCCCGGACCGACGGGCACGGCATCCCTCGCGAGACCTTGCGCCGTGCCCTGGCCCTGCTCGGCGAAGGCGGCTGGAAGCTGTCCGGGCAGCGCCTGCTCAACAAGGACGGGCAACCGCTACGCTTCGAGATCCTGCTGGTCAACCCGAACCTGGAGCGCATCCTGCAGCCCTACGTGGAAAACCTGAACAGTGTCGGTATCGACGCGCGCCTGCGCACGGTCGACCGGGCGCAGTACAAACAACGCCTTGATCAGTTCGACTTCGACATGATCCTGATGACCCTCAACCAGACCCTCAGCCCCGGCCTTGAGCAGTGGCAGTACTTCCACTCCAGCCAGGCGGCGATCAAGGGCAGCAAGAACTACGCCGGCATCGCCAACCCGGTGGTCGACCGCCTGCTCGAACAACTGCTGGCGGCACACACCCGCGACGAACAACTGGCCGCCGGCCGGGCCCTGGACCGGGTCCTGCTGTGGCAGCATTACAGCATTCCCAACTGGTACCTCAACTATCATCGCCTGGCCTACCGCAACCGGTTCGCCTTTGTCACCACGCCGCCCTACAGCCTGGGCCTGAGCGCGTGGTGGCTGAAAGCTTCGGAGAAAGCCCAATGATGTCTTTGCGTACGGCACTGCTCGGCAGTCTGTTGCTCTGCACGGCGGCCAACGCCGCCCCGCAACATGCGCTGACCCTCTACGACGAGCCACCCAAGTACCCCGCCACCTTCAAGCACTTCGACTACGTCAACCCCGATGCCCCCAAGGGCGGCACCTTTCGCGAGTCGAGCATGGGCGGTTTCGACAGCCTCAACCCCTACATCAGCAAGGGCGTGCCGGCGGACAATATCAGCCTGATCTACGACACCCTGGCCATGCAGAGCCTGGACGAACCCATCACCGAATACGGCCTGGTGGCCGGCAAGATCGAAAAAGCCCCGGACAACAGCTGGGTGCGCTTCTACCTGCGCCCCGAAGCACGCTTCCACGATGGCCACCCGATCCACGCCGAAGACGTGGTGTTCACCTTCCAGATGCTGATGAAGGAAGGCTCGCCGCTCTACCGCACTTACTACGCCGACGTCGACGAAGTGGTCGCCGAAGACCCGCTGCGGGTGCTGTTCAAATTCAAGCGCACCAACAACCGCGAATTGCCGCTGATCCTCGGGCAACTGCCGGTATTGCCCAAGCATTGGTGGGCCACCCGCGACTTCACCAAGGGCAACCTGGAAATCCCGCTGGGCAGCGGGCCGTACAAGGTCGCCGAGGTCAAGGCCGGGCGCATGATCCGCTACGAGCGGGTCAAGGACTACTGGGCCAAGGACCTGCCGGTCACCCAAGGTTTCTACAACTTCGATCAGCGCATCACCGACTATTACCGTGACAGCACGGTAGCCCTGGAAGCGTTGAAGGCCGGGCAGTTCGACTACTGGCTGGAGTTCAGCGCAAAGAACTGGGCCAACGCCTACAACATTCCGGCGGTGGCCGAGGGGCGCCTGGTCAAGGAAGAGATCCCCAACGGCAACCCCACCGGCATGCAGGGTTTCGTGTTCAACACACGCAAGCCGATGTTCCAGGACGTGCGCGTGCGCAAGGCCATCAGCCTGTTGCTGGATTTCGAATGGAGCAACAAGCAGCTGTTCAACGGCGCCTACACCCGCACCCGCAGCTACTTCGAGAACTCGGAGATGGCCGCCACCGGCCTGCCCGGCCCGGACGAACTGGCGATCCTCGAACCGCTGCGCGACAAGATCCCCGCCGAAGTCTTCACCCAGGCCTTCGAACCGTCCAAGACCGACGGCAGCGGCATGATCCGCACCCAGCAGCGCGAGGCCTACCAACTGTTGCAGGAAGCCGGCTGGCGCATCGTCGACGACAAGATGGTCGACGCCACCGGCAAACCGGTGAGCATTGAATTTTTGCTGGCGCAGACCGAGTTCGAACGCATCCTGCTGCCCTTCAAGCGCAACCTGGCAGACCTGGGCATCGACCTGGTGATTCGCCGGGTCGACGTCTCGCAATTCGTCAATCGCCTGCGCTCGCGGGATTTCGACATGCTGGTGGGCAGCTTCCCGCAGTCCACCTCGCCGGGTAATGAACAACGCGAATTCTGGAAATCCTCCAGCGCCGACAAGCCCGGCAGCCGCAACTACATGGGCCTCAAGGACCCGGCCGTCGACCAACTGGTCGAAGAACTGATCGACGCCGACTCGCGCAAAAGCCTGATCGCCCATGCCAAGGCCCTGGATCGCGTGTTGCAATTTGGCTACTACGTGATCCCCAACTGGCACATCAAGACCTTCCGCGTGGCGTACTGGGACCATCTCGGTCATCCCAAAGTGCCACCGCGTTATGACGTCGGCACCGCCACCTGGTGGGCCAAACCCGACGTCAAACCTGCCACCACCCTGGACACGAGCGCCGACCCGGCGAGCGGAGGCGATTAAATGCTGGCCTATATCATTCGCCGCCTGTTGCTGATCATCCCCACGCTGTTCGGGATTCTGCTGATCAACTTCGTCATCATCCAGGCCGCCCCGGGTGGCCCGGTGGAGCAGATGATCGCCAAGCTCGAAGGCTTCGAAGGCGCCACCAGCCGCATTGCCGGCGGCGGCGCCGAAGTCGCAGTGGCCGGCTCCAGCTACCGTGGCGCCCAAGGCCTGGACCCGGCGCTGATCAAGGAAATCGAAACCATGTACGGTTTCGACAAGTCGGCACCGGAACGCTTGTGGATCATGGTCAAGAACTATGCCCGGCTGGATTTCGGCGACAGCTTCTTTCGCGACGCCAAGGTCATCGACCTGATCAAGGAAAAGATGCCGGTGTCGATCTCCCTCGGGCTGTGGAGCACGCTGATCATGTACCTGGTCTCGATCCCGCTGGGGATCGCCAAGGCCACGCGACACGGCAGCCACTTCGACGTATGGACCAGCTCGGCGATCATCGTCGGCTACGCGATCCCGGCGTTCCTGTTCGCGATCCTGCTGATCGTGGTGTTTGCCGGCGGCAGTTACTTCGACTGGTTCCCCTTGCGCGGGCTGACCTCCAACAATTTCGATGAGCTGAGCTGGGGCGGCAAGATCCTCGACTACTTCTGGCACCTGGCCTTGCCCATCACCGCGCTGGTGATCGGCAACTTCGCGACCATGACGCTGCTGACCAAAAACAGCTTTCTCGACGAGATCAACAAACAGTACGTGGTCACCGCCAAGGCCAAGGGCCTGACCAACCACCGCGTGCTCTACGGCCATGTGTTCCGCAACGCCATGCTGCTGGTGATCGCCGGTTTCCCCTCGGCGTTCATCGGGATCTTCTTCACCGGCTCGCTGCTGGTGGAAGTGATCTTCTCCCTCGACGGCCTCGGCCTGATGAGCTTTGAAGCCGCGATCAACCGCGATTACCCGGTGGTGTTCGGCACGCTGTTTATCTTCACCCTGCTCGGGCTGGTGGTGAAGCTGATCGGTGACCTCACCTACACCCTGGTCGATCCGCGTATCGACTTCGCCAGCCGGGAGCATTGAGATGAATCTGTCCCCCCTCAATCGCCGCCGGTTCGAGCGGTTCAAGGCAAACAAACGTGGCTGGTGGTCGCTGTGGCTGTTCCTGATCCTGTTCGGCCTGAGCCTGGGCGCCGAGCTGATCGCCAACGACAAACCGCTGGTGGTGCATTACGACGGCGACTGGTATTTCCCGGCGCTCAAACGCTACCCGGAGACCACCTTCGGCGGCGAGTTCCCCCTGGAGGCCAACTACAAGAGCCCGTATATCCAGGAGCTGCTCAAGGCCAAGGACGCGTGGACGCTGTGGGCGCCGATCCCGTTCAGCTATCAGAGCATCAACTACGACCTGAAGGTGCCGGCCCCCGCGCCGCCGTCTTCGGTCAACCTGCTGGGCACCGACGACCAGGGCCGCGACGTCTTGGCGCGGGTGATCTATGGCTTTCGCGTGTCGGTGCTGTTTGCCCTGACCCTGACCGTGCTCAGCTCGATCATCGGCGTGATCGCCGGGGCCCTGCAGGGCTTCTATGGCGGCTGGGTCGACCTGGCCGGGCAACGCTTCCTGGAGATCTGGTCGGGCTTGCCGGTGCTGTACCTGCTGATCATCCTCGCCAGTTTCGTGCAGCCCAACTTCTGGTGGCTGCTGGGGATCATGCTGCTGTTCTCGTGGATGAGCCTGGTGGACGTGGTCCGCGCCGAGTTCCTGCGCGGGCGCAACCTGGAATACGTGCGTGCGGCCAGGGCGCTGGGCATGCAGAACGGCGCGATCATGTTCCGCCATATCCTGCCCAATGCCATGGTCTCGACCATGACCTTCATGCCGTTCATCCTCACCGGCGCCATCGGCACCCTGACCGCCCTGGACTTCCTCGGCTTCGGCCTGCCGGCGGGTTCGCCGTCGCTGGGGGAACTGGTGGCCCAGGGCAAATCCAACCTGCAAGCGCCGTGGCTGGGCATGAGTGCCTTTGCCGTGCTGGCGATCATGTTGAGTTTGCTGGTGTTTATCGGCGAGTCCGCTCGCGATGCCTTCGACCCGAGGAAATGAGATGAATCAGGACAATCTGATCGAAGTCCGCGACCTCTGCGTCGAGTTCGTCACCGGCGAGCATCACCACCGCGTGGTGAACCACGTCAGCTTCGACATCAAGCGCGGCGAAACCCTGGCGCTGGTCGGCGAAAGCGGCTCCGGCAAATCGGTGACCGCCCACTCGATCCTGCGCCTGCTGCCCTACCCTTTGGCGCGGCACCCCGCCGGCACCATCGAATACGTCGGCCAGGACCTGCTGACCCTCAACGAAAAAACCATCCGGCATATTCGCGGCAACCGCATTGCGATGATCTTCCAGGAGCCGATGACCTCGTTGAACCCGCTGCACTGCATCGAGAAGCAGATCAACGAAGTGCTCGGCCTGCACAAAGGGCTGACCGGCAAAGTCGCGACCCGGCGCACCCTCGAGTTGCTCGAACTGGTGGGCATTCCCGAGCCGCATAAACGCCTCAAGGCGCTGCCCCACGAACTGTCCGGCGGCCAGCGCCAACGGGTGATGATCGCCATGGCCCTGGCCAACGAGCCGGAGCTGTTGATTGCCGACGAACCGACCACCGCCCTCGACGTGACGGTGCAGTTGAAGATCCTCGAGCTGCTCAAGGAACTGCAGGCGCGCCTGGGCATGGCGTTGCTGCTGATCAGCCACGACTTGAACCTGGTGCGGCGCATTGCCCACCGTGTGTGCGTGATGCAACAGGGTTGCATCGTCGAACAAGCCGATTGCGAAACCTTGTTCCAGTCGCCGCAGCACCCTTACACCCAGGAGCTGCTCGCCGCCGAACCCAGCGGCGGGCCCGCCGCCACCGCCGTCGGGCCACCGTTGCTGGAAGTGGACGACTTGAAAGTCTGGTTTGCGATCAAGAAAGGCTTTTTGCGCAACACCGTCGATTACGTCAAGGCGGTGGACGGCATCAACTTCAGCCTGCCCCAGGGGCAAACCCTGGGCATCGTCGGCGAAAGCGGCTCGGGCAAGTCCACCCTCGGCCTGGCGATCCTGCGCCTGATCGCGAGCAAAGGCGGGATTCGCTTCGAAGGCCAGCAACTCGACCGCCTGAGCCAGCAACAGGTGCGCCCGTTGCGCCGGGAAATGCAGGTGGTGTTCCAGGACCCGTTCGGCAGCCTCAGCCCGCGCATGTGCGTCAGCGAGATCGTCGGCGAAGGCCTGCGCATTCACAAGATGGGCAGCCCGGCGGAGCAGGAAGCGGCGATCATCGCAGCGCTCAAGGAAGTCGGCCTCGACCCGCAGTCGCGGCATCGCTACCCCCACGAGTTCTCCGGCGGCCAGCGCCAACGCATCGCCATTGCCCGCGCTCTGGTGCTCAAGCCGCGCCTGATTCTGCTCGACGAACCGACCTCGGCGCTCGACCGCACGGTGCAGCGCCAAGTGGTGGAATTGCTGCGCGGTTTGCAGGCCAAGTACAACCTGACCTATCTGTTCATCAGCCATGACCTGGCGGTGGTGAAAGCGTTGAGTCACCAGTTGATGGTGGTCAAGCATGGGCAGGTGGTGGAACAGGGCGACGCTCCGACGATTTTCGCCAACCCGCAGCATGCCTATACCCGGCAGTTGCTGGAGGCGGCGTTTCTGGTGCCGACGCCTTAGCCCAGGGCCGTGACCTATCCGTTCAGCGCGAAAGGATAGGTCGTTCGCCTCAGGCCGCCAGCCCGCGCCCGGCCCGCTCCAGGTTGCGCCACAACCAGCCCGGCAATACGTCCGGGTCCAGGCTGTCGATCAGGTTCTTCAAGCCCAGCCCCAACTCCGTGTCGCCTTCAATCACCAAGCGACGCCGGAAGAACAAGGTGTCCGGATCTTCCTGGCGACTGGCCAGCAACAAGAACTCGCGCCAGTTACCACTGATGGTCACCTGGGCCTCGGCTTTTTCAGCGATGCGCAAGCCATCCCGCGCCAGCGTCAGGTACCAGCACAGCCCAAGGTCGGGGATGCGCAGGCACATCCAGCGCCCGCGCAACAGGTCGAAGCCACCATCGCGCAACGGCTCGGCCAGGCAGCGGTTGAGGCCTTGCTGCAAGGCCAGGCGCTGCACCCGGAACGGCACGTGGCGCACCAGCGGCAACAAGCGATCGGCGCCCTTGAGCAGCCATTGTTTGCGACTCAACACAGGCCCACCTCCTCGACCCGCAGCATGCCGGCCTGGCCATGCCAATAACCGTTGCAACCGTCGACGCACAACGGCGGCATCGCGCCCTGGCGCACCTGGTCGAACGCCTGGACCACACCGACCATCCCTTCGGCGCGTGGGCTCAGGCGCAACAGGTCAGCGCCACACGCGACCAGGCCGGGGTAATCGGCGAGCAGGTTGGTGACATCGGCCGACATCGTCTGAATCCCGTTCAAGGTGAACAACGGTTGCCCTTCCTGGCTGGTCAGGGCCATGCCGTCGGGGTAGTTGATGCAACAGAACTGGCAATCGTCCTTGGGCCGGTTTTCCGCGCGGGCGGTGAAGCAACGGGCCGAGTACGCCAGGGGCAAATGCCCATAGGCGAAAATCTCCACTTCGGGCAGCGGCCGGCCGAGTTCGCGCACCTGTTCCAGCACATCGGCAATCAGGCTTTGCGAGCACTCCACCGGCGGCACCCAGCGCTGCATGCCCGCATCGAGCAATTGCACCAGGGCGTGGCCGTTGTACAGGTTGAGCGCCGGGCCGCCGACAAAGGGCAGCTTGCGCTCGATCAGCAACTGCACCGCGCCCATGTCGTTGGCCTCGACCAGCACCTCGCCGTTGTCGCACAGGCGGCGCAGGCTCGACAGTTCAGAGGCGGCTTCGATCAAGGTCAGGCTCGACAGCACGATCTGCGCCGAGCTGCACGACTGCAACTCGCGGCCCAGGCCCAACCATTGATCCAGGGAAAACGCGCGGCGTTTGGAGCACACGGTTTCCCCCAGGTAAATCACGTCCAGGGGCAAGCCGGCCATGTCTGAATAGAAGCGCCCCAAGTGTTCCTTATCCCAATAAAACAGCACCGGTCCCAGGCTGAGCTTCATCTGTGTTTCCTCATTGCCATGCGCGATGGTAAGCACCCAGGGTGGTCTGGCTGCCTTCGGAAAGTCCGGCCAGCACCTGGCGCCACTGGTCCTTGACCACAAAATTGGCCGGGGCGCTGCGGTGGGCGTCGAGGGCGGCGCGCCAGACTCGGGTGACTTGTTCCACATAGGCCGGGCTGCGTTGCCGGCCTTCGATCTTCACCGCCTCCACGCCGATGGCGCTGAGTTCGGGCAACAGGTCCAGGGTGTCGAGGCTGGTCGGTTCTTCGAGGGCATGGAAGCGCTTGCCGCCGACCAGGAAGCGGCCTTTGCACAAGGTCGGGTAGCCGGCCGGTTCCTCCGGGGTGTAGCGGTCGATCAGCACTTCACTGAGGCGCGCGCTGAGGCCATCGGCGTCGTCGCTCCAGCGCACCGCCTTGGCCGGCGAGCACACGCCGCACAGGTTGGGCGACTCACCGGTGATATACGACGACAAGTGGCAACGCCCTTCGGCCATGATGCACAGGCTGCCGAAGCCGAACACTTCGATCGGCACCACGCTGCTCGCCGCCACCTGTTTGACCTGGGCCAGCGACAGCACCCGCGGCAGCACCGCACGGCGGATGCCATAACGTTCGACGTAGAACTTCAGCGCCGCCGCATGGGTGGCCGAGCCCTGCACCGACAAGTGCAACGCCATCTGCGGATGGTGCGCGGCAGCATAGCCGAGCACACCCGGGTCGCCGGCGATCAGCGCATCCACGCCATGATCGGCCGCACGGTCGACGGCGCGTTGCCAGCGTGACCAGATCTTCGGTTGCGGGTAGGTATTGACCGCCACATACAGCTTGCGCTGGTGCTGGCGGATATGGGCGACGGCGGCGTCGAACTGCTTGTCGTCCATGTTCAGCCCGGCGAAATGCCGGGCATTGGTGTCATCGCGAAAACCGACATACACCGCATCGGCGCCTTGGCGCACCGCGGCTTTCAGCGCAGGCAGGTTGCCTGCCGGGCAGACCAGTTGCATGGAGACTCCTCATTGAAACTCGGCGAAAGACAAGAAAGGCACCGGTGCATCCTTGAGCAGCAGTTGCTCGCGCTCGACAATCACCAGGCCATCGGCCCAGCAGGCGGCGGTGAGCATCGCCGAGCTTTGCTGGGGGTGCAGGACGGCGCGCAATTGCCCATCCGCGCCGGGGCTCAAGCGCGCGCGCAGGTACTGGCGGCGCTTGTTAGGGGTAGGCCATTCAAAACCGGCCGGCACCTGGACCGGCACCGGCAACACGCGCTCGACGCCCTGGGCGCGCAACAGGAACGGGCGCACCACCACCAACGCGGTGATCAGCGCGGCAGACGGGTTGCCGGGCAGGCCGATCCACGGTTTGCCCGCCACTTCGCCAAACGCCAGGGGCTTGCCGGGCTGGATCGCCAGGCGCCAGAAATCCACGCGACCGAGTTCCTGGATGGCTTGTTTGAGATGATCCTCCTCGCCCACCGACACGCCGCCGGTGGTCAGCAGCAGGTCGCATTCGGACGACGCGAGGATCAACGCGTCGCGGCTGGCGGCCAACGCGTCGGCCATCACCCCGTAGTCGAGCACCTCCACGCCCCAACCGCGCAATAACGCGGTCACCAGGTGGCGGTTGCTGTTGTAGATCTGCCCCGGCGCCAGCGACTCGCCCGGCTCGCGCAGTTCATCGCCGCTGCTCAGCAGGCACACGCGCAGGGGGCGATAGACCTTGACCCACGGAATGCCGGCCGACGCCAGCAGGCCGACTTCCTGGGCGCGCAGGCGCTGGCCGACACGCAACAGGCGTTGCCCGCGCTGCATTTCTTCACCGCGCTTGCGCACGTGTTCGCCCAGGCGCAGCGGCGGGCACCAGATACGCTGGCCGTAGACGCGGCAACGCTCCTGGGGCACCACGCTGTCGGCGCCGGGCGGCAGCGGCGCACCGGTGAAAATCCGTACTGTCTGCCCGGCCTGTAAAAGCTCATCGCTGCTGTGCCCGGCAGCAATCCGCCCGGCCAGCACCAAGTAGCCGCCCTGCTCCGGCACATCGGCGGCGCGCAGGGCGTAGCCGTCCATGGCGCTGTTGTCCCAGCACGGCAGGTCGAGAGGTGAAAACAATTCTTCGGCGATCACCCGACCTGCGGCCTGGCCGAGGGGGATGACTTCGGTGGGCGGCGCAGGTGGCGCCTGCGCCAGCAGTTGCTCGATCGCCTCGTCCACCGGCATCAATTGCCCGCTGTCGCACACGCGGGTGTTCATGACCGCGCCTCGCAGGCGCTGAGCGCTTGTTCGAACTGAGGCTTGAGGTGCGCAACGAAGTTGCACGGGCCGGTGCGGCTGTCCAATTGGCTGAGCAGAATCTGGTCCCAGGCAGTACGGCACGCGCCGGGCGAACCGGGCATGCAGCACACCAGCACGCCATTGCTCATGCCCGCCAGGGCGCGGGACTGCAAGGTGGACATGCCGATTTCCGCCAGGGACACCTGGCGGAACAGCTCGCCGAACCCGTCCACTTGTTTATCCAGCAGCGGCAACACCGCTTGCGGCGTGTTGTCGCGAGCGGTGAAGCCGGTGCCGCCGGTCATCAGGATCACTTGCACCTGAGGGTCAGCGATCCACTGCGAAACACGGGCGCGGATCTGGTAGATATCGTCCATCACCAGGCCACGGTCGATCAGCACATGGCCGGCACCTTCAAGGCGCTCTACCAGGGTCTGCCCGGAGGTATCGGTGTCAAAGGTGCGGGTGTCGCTGATGGTCAGTACGGCGATGTTCAGGGAGACAAAACTGCGTTGGGTCAAATGGGCCATGATCAAGGCTCCAGGCAGGTAAAAAGATGCGCTCAGCCTGCGCCGCAACGGGCGCAGGGCCTATTCCTCGAAGGAGGTACCTCGTCAGGGCGCCAGCCGTGTGCGCTGCCAGGCGCCGTCTCGCAGGCGGTAGTCGAGGCGGTCATGCAGGCGATCGGGGCGGCCTTGCCAGAACTCGATGCGGCGCGGTTGCAGGCAGTACCCGCCCCAGTGCTCGGGCCGTGGCGGTTGCTGGCCGGCGAACCGCTCGGTGACCTCACGCAGCAAACCTTCCAGCTCGCTGCGGTGGGTCAGCGGCTGACTCTGCGGCGAGGCCCAGGCACCGAGTTGGCTGGCGGCCGGGCGGTCGAGGAAATAGGCGTCCGACAGCGCCGGATCGAGGCGCCCGACCGCGCCTTCAATACGCACCTGGCGTTCCAGGCCGGGCCAGAAAAACGTCATCGCGGCATGGGGGTTGCTCGCCAGTTCCTCGCCCTTGGCGCTCTGGTAATTGCCAAAAAACACAAAACCTTCGGCGCTGAAGCCCTTGAGCAGCAGGATGCGGCAATGGGCGTACCCTTCGCTGTCGACCGTGGCCAGGGCCATGCTGTTGGCCTCGGCGGGAGGCGCTTCGGTCTTGCGCGCCTGGCTCAGCCACTGGCCGAACAACACCAGCGGATCGTCTTGCTCGCCGTCGTCCCGCAGGCCGTAGAGGGTGTAGTTGCGGCGCAGTTGCGCGAGGGACAGGGGCATGGGACGAACCTCCAGAGAATTCGCCACAGTGTGGGAACTGCGCAGGTTTTAGCCCTTGACCGCGATCAACAATCCGCCGCGTCATGGCGCCGCAGGCGGCTCACCACAATGACTTCGCCAGCACCACAATCACCACCATGTGCGCGAGAATGCTGCGCCGTATCCACAGCGCACGCTTGGGGCTCAGGCGCTCGCGGGTCAGCCAGTAGGCCAGCAGCAGGTAGTGCCCGATGATGCTCAGGGCGAGGAAGATTTTCAGGCTCAGGAACAGTCCGAAATGACTGTTCCATGGCAGACCGCGGTAATGCCAGGCCAGGCCGATACCCGCGCCATACAGCAGCACCACCACGCCATGCAGCACCCGCCGCGAACGCCGGGCGATCGCGTGTTCCGCGGTGAAACGCGCCGACCAGGCCAGCTCCTCGCGGGCGCTGTGCCAGATCACCACTTCAAAGAACAGCGTGCCGATAAAGGCGATCGCCGCCAGCAGATGCACGATCAACAACCACGAATACAGCATGCAATGCTCCTAACCGGGGTGCCCGTCGACCCGCGCCCGCCACAACATCGGGCCATACCGCCACAGGTACAAGCCCAGGCCGACCGACCAGCACAGCCCCGCCAGCCACAAGGCCGCCACGGGCCAGATCAACACCAGTGCCACCCGGCACACAGCCGCCAGGTTCAACAGGGCGAACGCCAGGGTCATCCCGCCCGGTGGCTGCAACGGCCGACCGGTATGGCCCAGGCTGACCCGCGCCACCATCGCCAGGATCAGCCCGGTCATGGCGCCGATCGTCAGCGCATGCACGGCCAGGCTCGGGTTGAGCGGCGCGCCGAAATGCCACAGCGCCATGCCCAGGCAGGCCACGGCCAACCATGCGTAGGCCAGGTGCAGCGACCACAGCAGCGGCACGCGCCACAGGCCACGGTCATGCCAGCGCGCCAGGCGCAGCAAGTGGCCCAGGCCAAGCACAGCGAACAGTACGCCGCTCCACCGGCTGGGGAACACCGCCAGCCCGCTGGCGTAAAGCAACGCCACCAGGATCGAACCGCCCAGCAACACACGGTCCAGCCACGGCCACGGCTTGACCGCATCGACCCGGCCCAGGCCACGTTGGGTGAAGAATGGAATCACCCGACCGCCGATCAGCCCCATCATCGCCGCCACCAGCCACAACCCTGTGAGCACCGCCTGGCGCTCCACGCCTTCGTCATGGGTCAGCAACCCATACAACGCCAACGCGTCTGCCACGGCGAGCAAGCCCAGCACCAGTACAATCGGGTAGTTACGGGTTTGCCTGACCTTCCACAGCGTCCAGCCCATCACCCCGGCCACCGCCAGCGGAAAACTCAGTTCCAGCACCGCCAGCAGCGGCCACGGCAGGTTCAGCAACCAACCCAGGCGCGCCGCCAGCCATAACCCGGCGAGCAACGCCAGGGGCGCGCCACTGAGGCCGGGGCGGCCGGTCCAGGTCTGCACCGCGGTCAGCAAAAAGCCGGCGATGATCGCCACGCCAAAACCGAACAGCAGCTCATGCCGGTGCCAGGCCAGCCAGCCGCCAGCCGGTTGCCAAGTACCGGTGGCGCCGCCCAGGGCGAACAGCCACAGAGGAATGACCAGCACCGCCAACAGGCAGGCACCGAGGAAAAACGGGCGGAATGCCAGGCGAAACAATGGGGGAATAGCCATGGCCTTGCGTCGATCGAGCACTTGCATAGCACGGCTCCTAAACAGATGAATGCGACAATCTTGCGCTGCAGCCTGCGCTTTGCCCTTGTCGTAGATCAAGCACGCCCGCCACAGACAGGGGAACTTTGCCAGGAAATAACCGCCTGAATCCGGTACGCTCAGCGTTTTTACTCAAGGAGTTAATTCCCATGGCCAAAGCCACTGCCCGTCACATCCTCGTTGCCACCGAAGACAAGTGCAACGAACTCAAGGCCCAGATCGAAGGCGGCGCCGATTTCGCAGAAGTCGCCAAAGCCAATTCCAGCTGCCCATCCAGCCGTCAAGGCGGCGACCTGGGCTCGTTCGGTCCAGGCCAGATGGTTAAAGAATTCGACACCGTCGTGTTCAGCGCCCCGGTCAACACCGTGCAAGGCCCGGTGAAAACCCAGTTCGGTTATCACCTACTGGAAGTCACCAGCCGTCAGGACTGATTCAGTCCACGCTGATGCTTGAAACAACGGCCCGCCTTTTGGTGGGCCGTTGTGCATGGGATGACTGGCGATGCTCAGGCCGTTAGCGTACAAATCCCTATTCTCCTTCACCCGGCGCTCAAGGCAGATAATGCGACTGGCTTTTTCGACTCTATTCAGCTCCACCCTGGCTCTGCTGCTGGCCAGCACCGCTGTGATCGCGGCCCCGCAAACCTACCTGACCGTGTATGGCGAACCGGCCAAATATGGCGCCGGCTTCAGCCATTTCGACTACGCCAACCCCAACGCGCCCAAGGGCGGCAGCCTGCGGCGTTCGGCCATCGAAATCGGGCGCTTCGACCATGTGCTGCCCTATATCGACAAAGGCATCGGCGTGTCCCAGATCGACGGCTGGCTCTACTCGCCCCTGGCCCTGCGCTCCCTGGACGAGCCGTACACGGTCTACGGCCTGGTCGCCGAGAAGATGGAACGCGCGGACGACGGCCTGTCGCTGCGCTTCTACCTCAACCCCAAGGCCCGTTTTGCCGATGGCACACCGATCACTGCCGAAGACGTGCGCTACAGCTTCGATTTGCTGATGACCCAGGGCAGCCTGCGCTTTCGCACGCTGTTCGCCGACGTCAAACACGTCGAAGTCGAAGGCGAACGCCAGGTGCGCTTCGATTTTTCCAGCGATGAAAACCGCACCCTGCCGCTGGATATCGCCACCCTGCCGGTGTTCCCCGAGCACTGGTGGAAAACCCGCGACTTCGCCAACGGCGGCGGCTATGAAGCGCCGCTGGGCAGCGGCCCGTATAAGGTCAGCAAGATCGACGCGGGCAGCACCATCACCTTTACCCGCAACCCTGACTGGTGGGGCAAGGACTTGCCGGTCAGCCGTGGCCTGTACAACTTCGATCACCTGAGCCTGGAATATTTTGGCGACACCGAAGTGGCGCGCCAGGTGCTGCGTGGCGGCGCGTATGACTTCAACCGCGAGTTCTCCGCCACCGGTTACTCCATCGGCTACAACGGCCCGGCGCTGGATGACGGCCGCCTGCAACGGGCGCACCTGGCCAAAGAGATGCCGCAACCGGCCCAGGGCTACGTGTTCAACGTGCAGAACCCGATGTTCAAGGACCGTCGCGTGCGCCAGGCCCTGGCGATGCTGTGGGATTTCGAATGGGCCAACCGGCAGATGATGCGCAACCTGTACATCCGCCAGCAGAGCTACTTCTCCAATAGCCCGCTGGCTGCGAGCCAATTGCCCACTCCAGAAGAGCTGGCGATCCTCGAACCGCTGCGTGGCCAGGTGCCCGATGAGGTGTTCACCCAGGTCTTCAAAGCGCCGGTCACCGACGGCAGCGGCATGATCCGCGACAAGCAACTGCAAGCCCTGGCCCTGCTGGAAGAAGCCGGCTGGAAACCCAAGGGCGACAAGCTGGTCAACGCCGCGGGCGAGCCGCTGGAGTTCACCTTCCTCAATGCCCAGGCCGGCATGGAGCGTCTGTTGCTGCCGTACAAGCGCAACCTGGCACAGATCGGCATCACCCTGAACATCCGCCGCATCGACTCCTCGCAGTACGTCAACCGGCTGATGACACGGGACTACGACATGATCGTCACCGGTTTCCCAGTCACCACCTCGCCGGGGATGGAGCTGTACAACTACTTCGGCTCCGCCGCCGCGTTCGACCCGGGCGCCAACAACTACACAGTGCTCAAGGACCCGGCCATCGACAGCCTGATCAAAGGCCTGGTCAAGGCCAACACCCAGGCGCAGATGCTCACCTACGCCCATGCGCTGGACCGGGTGCTGCAATGGAACTACCTGTGGATCCCCAATTACTACCCGCCCGGCACGTCCGCCGCGTGGTGGAACCGCTTCGGCCGCCCGGCGATCGAGGCGAAGAATGACGAAGCCCTGGAAACCTGGTGGGAAATCAGCCCCACGCCACTGACGAACGCACAAATGAGCGCGGAGCTTAAAAAACGCGGAGGGATGCGCTGATGTTTGCCTATATCGTGCGGCGCCTGCTGTTGATCATCCCGACGCTGGTGATCATCCTGCTGGTCAATTTCGTGATCGTGCAGGCCGCGCCCGGCGGGCCGGTGGAACAGGCGATCGCCCACCTGCAAGGGATCGGCGGCGGCGGCATCGGCGGTTCCGCCGGCGAAGGCCTCGGCAGCGGCTCGCGGGCCAGCCGTGGCCTGGACCCGAAACTGATCAAGGACATCGAAAAACAATACGGCTTCGACAAGCCGGCGCCGGAGCGCCTGTGGCTGATGCTCAAGAGCTACGCCCGGCTGGACTTCGGCAACAGCTTCTTTCGCGGCGCGACCGTCACCGACCTGATCCTGGAAAAGATGCCGGTGACCATCTCCCTCGGCCTGTGGGCCACGCTGATCACCTACCTGGTGTCAATTCCCCTGGGGATCCGCAAGGCGGTGCGCCATGGCAGCAACTTCGATGTATGGAGCAGCACCGCCATCGTGATCGGCTATGCGATGCCGGCGTTCCTGTTTGCGATGTTCCTGATCGTGGTGTTCGCCGGCGGCACCTCGCTGAACTGGTTCCCGGTGCGCGGCCTGGTCTCGGAAAACTTCGACGAACTGAGCACGGTGGGCAAGGTCGCCGACTATTTCTGGCACCTGGTCTTGCCGGTTACGGCGCTGGTGATCGGCGGGTTCGCCACCCTGACCATCCTGACGAAAAACTCGTTCCTCAATGAGATCACGCGCCAATACGTGGTCACCGCCCGCGCCAAAGGCTTGAGCGAACGGCAGGTGCTGTACGGGCATGTGTTCCGCAATGCGATGCTGCTGGTGATCTCGGGGATTCCCCAGGCGTTTATCAGCGTGTTCTTTGCCGGCTCGCTGCTGATCGAGGTGATCTTTTCCCTCGACGGCCTCGGGCGCATGAGCTACGAAGCCGCGGTGTCCCGCGACTACCCGGTGGTGTTCGGTTCGCTGTTTATCTTTACCCTGTTCGGCCTCTTGATAAAACTGATCGGCGACCTCTGCTACACCCTGGTGGACCCGCGTATCGACTTCGCCGCGAGGAACGCCTGATGTTCAATCTATCTCCCGTGGCCCGTCGGCGTTTCGAGCGGTTCAAGAAGAACCGCCGCGGCTGGTGGTCACTGTGGCTGTTTATCGGCCTGTTCATCCTGACCCTGGGCGGCGAGTTGATCGCCAATGACAAGCCCTTGGTGTTGAGCTTCAAGAACGAGCTGTATTTTCCAGTGTTCAAGCGCTACACCGAGCAGCAGTTCGGCGGGCAATTGCCGTTCCAGGCCGACTATCGCAGCGACTACGTGCAGAAGCTGATCAAGCAGGACGGCGGCTGGATGCTGTTCCCGCCAGTGCCGTTCAGCGACGACACGCCCAACTACGAACTGACCCGCCCTGCCCCCAGCCCGCCCTCGGCGGTGAACTGGCTGGGCACCGACGACCAGTCGCGCGACGTGGTGGCGCGGGTGATCTTCGGCGCGCGGGTGTCGATCCTGTTTGCCCTGGCCCTCACCGCGATCAGTGCGAGCATCGGCATCGCCGCGGGCGCGTTGCAGGGTTACTACGGCGGCTGGGTCGACCTGATCGGCCAGCGGGTGCTGGAAGTGTGGTCCGGGTTGCCGGTGCTGTACCTGCTGATCATCCTGTCCGGCTTTGTCGAACCGAACTTCTGGTGGCTGCTGGGGATCATGGCGCTGTTTTCCTGGCTGGCCCTGGTGGACGTGGTGCGTGCCGAGTTCCTGCGCGGGCGCAACCTGGAGTACGTCAAGGCGGCGCGGGCCTTGGGTTTGAGCGACGCCAAGATCATGCGCCGACACATCCTGCCCAATGCCATGACGGCCACCCTGAGCTACCTGCCGTTTATTTTGACCGGCGCGATTTCCACCTTGAGCGCCCTGGATTTCCTCGGCTTCGGCATGCCGGCGGGCAGCGCGTCGCTGGGTGAGTTGATCGCCCAGGGCAAGCAGAACCTGCAAGCGCCATGGCTGGGCCTGACGGCGTTTTTCACCTTGGCGCTGATTCTGTCGCTGCTGGTATTTATCGGCGAGGCGTTGCGCGATGCCTTCGACCCCCGTGCATGAGTGAGTCTGTATGAGCGACAACCTGATCGAGATCCGCGACCTCTGCGTCGCCTTCAGCGGCCAGACCGTGGTGCGCAACCTGAGCCTGGATGTGCGCCCCGGCGAGTGCCTGGCGCTGGTCGGCGAGTCGGGCTCGGGCAAGTCGGTGACGGCCCTTTCGATTCTGCAACTGCTGCCCGAAGCCGGCACGCAAACCAGCGGCTCCGTGCGCTATCGCGGCCAAGAGTTGATCGGCGCACCGGCGGCCACCCTGCAAAAGCTGCGTGGCGACCGCATCGCCATGATCTTCCAGGAGCCGATGACCTCCCTCAACCCGCTGCACAGCATCGAAAAGCAGATCGGCGAAACCCTGCTGTTGCACAAAGGTATGGGCGGCAAAGCAGCACAGGCGCGCATCATCGAGTTGCTCGATCTGGTCGGCCTCCAGAACCCCCAGGAACGGCTCAAGGCCTATCCGCACCAACTCTCCGGCGGCCAGCGCCAACGCGTGATGATCGCCATGGCCCTGGCCTGCGAGCCGGAACTGCTGATCGCCGACGAGCCCACCACCGCGTTGGACGTGACCGTGCAGCGCAAGATCCTGCTGCTGCTCAAGTCCTTGCAGCAACGCCTGGGCATGTCGCTGCTGCTGATCAGCCACGACCTCAACCTGGTGCGCAGCATGGCGCAGCGCGTGTGTGTGATGCATACCGGCGAGATCGTCGAACAGGCCGACTGCGAAACCTTGTTCAACGCGCCACAACACCCCTACAGCCGCTTGCTGCTCGACGCTGAACCGGCGGGCGAGGTGCTGTGCGGCGAAACGCGCGAAACGGTGTTGCAGGTCGACGACCTGAGCGTGCAATTCCCCCTCGGCGGCGGCCTGTTTCAGCGCAAGACCTACCTGCGCGCGGTGGACGGCATCAGCCTCAGCGTGCAGCGCGGCAAGACGCTGGGCATCGTCGGCGAGTCGGGCTCGGGCAAATCCACCCTGGGCCAGGCGATCCTGCGCCTGCTGGACTCCACCGGCAGCATCCGCTTCCAGGGCGTCGCCCTCGACGCGCTCAACCACAAACAGATGCGCCCGTGGCGCAAACAGATGCAGGTGGTGTTCCAGGACCCCTACGGCAGCCTCAGCCCGCGCATGTCGGTGCAGCAGATCATCAGCGAAGGCCTGGAAGTCCACGCACCGTGCAGCCTCGCCGAGTGTGACGCACAGGTGATCCAGGTGCTCAAGGACGTCGGCCTCGACCCGGCCAGCCGGTATCGTTACCCCCACGAGTTTTCCGGTGGCCAGCGCCAGCGCATCGCCATCGCCCGCGCACTGGTGCTCAAGCCGGCGCTGATGCTGCTCGACGAACCCACCTCGGCCCTCGACCGCACGGTGCAGAAGCAAGTGGTAGCGTTGCTGCGCGAGCTGCAGGACAAATACGGCCTGACCTACCTGTTCATCAGCCATGACCTGGCCGTGGTGCGCGCCATGGCCCACGACATGATCGTGATCAAGGACGGCAAAGTGGTGGAGCATGGCGCCAGCCATGATGTGTTTGAATCGCCGCAACACCCGTACACCCAGGAACTGCTGGCCGCCGCACACATCCCCTTGTAGGAGCGAGCTTGCTCGCGAAAAGCGCAAGGACACCGCGTTCAACCAGCAGGCCCGCGTCATCGTTAACGTTTTTCGCGAGCAAGCTCGCTCCTACAGGATTCTGCACGCATGAACACCAGCCTCAAGGACTACCAACAGGTTCGCGGCCTGGCCATCCAGTCGCTGTTCGAGATCATCGAGCAGTCCAGCGAAGGCACGGTGATTGTCGACCGCGACGCGAACATCGTGTGGATGAACGAGCGCTACGCCAAGCGCTTCGGCCTCAAGAGCGCCGACGAAGCCATCGGCCAACCCTGCGAACAGGTCATCGCCAACAGCCTGTTGCGCCAGGTGGTGCGCAACGACCAGCCGATCCTGCTGGATATCCAGGACACGCCCAAAGGCCCGTTGGTGGTGATGCGCCTGCCGATCCACAACGACGCCGGCGCGGTGATCGGCGCCATCGGCTTTGCGCTGTTCGATGAGCTGCGCAACCTGTCGCCGCTGATCGAGCGTTACCTGAGCATGCAGCAAGAGCTGGCGTCCACCCGTTCGCTGCTGCGTTCACGCCAGAGCAAGTACACCTTTGCGCACTTTATCGGCACCAGCGCCACCAGCCTCGAAGTCAAACGCCGTGCGCGGCGCAGTGCGAGTGCCGAGTCGCCGGTGTTGCTGCTCGGCGAAACCGGCACCGGTAAGGAGTTGCTGGCCCAGGCGATCCACGGCGCCTCGACGCGGGCGCACAAGGCATTTGTCAGTATCAACAGCGCCGCCATTCCCCATGACCTGCTCGAAGCCGAGTTCTTCGGCACCGCGCCCGGCGCGTTTACCGGCGCCGACCGCAAAGGCCGCCCCGGCAAGTTGCAGATCGCCCAGGGCGGCACGCTGTTTCTCGATGAAATCGGCGACATGCCCCTGCCGCTGCAAAGCAAGCTGCTGCGGGTGTTGCAGGAGAAGGAATACGAACCGGTCGGCTCCAACGAGATGCGGCACAGCGACGTGCGGGTGATCGCCGCCACGTCCATGGACCTGGAAGCGGCGATCAAACGCGGCGAGTTTCGCGCCGACCTGTATTACCGGCTGAATGTGCTGCCGATCCAGGTGCCGCCGTTGCGCGAACGCCTGGAGGATATTCCGGCGCTGAGCGAAGCGATCCTCGAAGACCTGCGCAGCCACCACGAACTGGACCGCGAGGCCTTGGCGTTGTTGGCGCGGCATGCATGGCCGGGGAATATCCGCGAACTGCGCAACGTGCTGGAACGCGCGGCGTTGTTGAGCGATGACCGGGTGTTGGGCGCGGCTGAGATTCGCGCCGCGATCGGCACGTTCAGCCCGGTGGCGCACGAGGCGATGGAAACGTTCGAAGGCGAGACGTTCGCGGCGGCGCGGGAGCGCTTCGATCGGCAGTTGATCACCGCGGCGCTCAAGGCCTGCGGCGGGAATGTGGTGGACGCGGCCCAGCGCTTGGGGCTGGGCAGGTCGACCTTGTACAAGAAAATGGTCGCGCTGGGCCTGGCAACATCTCAATAAAGAGACAAAATTCTCAAAACAAAGACAATCTTTGTGGAAGGGGGCTTGCCCCCGATGGCAGTGCCTCAGTCAGCCTATTCTTTACAGATCCACCGCTATCGGGGGCAAGCCCCCTCCCACCTTTGATGTGTTTTTGTCTCTGAATTGAGACAAGATCTGAAAAGCTTGTTCATGGATACAATAATATCTATTTATTTCAATAGGTTATGAACATGGCACGCATCTCGCTATAGCCTTCCTCCAACGCATCACCCCACAAAAATAACAATCTGATGGAGACACACCATGAGTGTGATCATTGCCTTGGCAGCCCTCGCGCTGCTGATGCTGGCTGCCTACCGTGGCTACAGCGTCATCTTGTTTGCCCCCATCGCCGCCCTCGGCGCTGTCCTGCTCACCGACCCGTCCGCGGTCGCCCCGGCGTTTACCGGGGTGTTCATGGAGAAAATGGTCGGTTTCATCAAACTGTATTTTCCGGTGTTCCTGCTCGGTGCCGTGTTCGGCAAGCTGATCGAGTTGTCGGGTTTCTCGCGCTCGATCGTGGCGGCCGCAATCCGCTTGCTCGGCACGCGCCAGGCGATGCTGGTGATCGTGCTGGTCTGCGCCCTGCTCACCTACGGCGGCGTGTCGCTGTTCGTGGTGGTGTTTGCGGTGTACCCGTTCGCGGCGGAGATGTTCCGCCAGAGCGACATCCCCAAGCGCCTGATCCCGGCGACCATCGCCCTCGGCGCGTTCTCGTTCACCATGGACGCGCTGCCCGGTACGCCGCAGATCCAGAACATCATCCCCAGCACGTTCTTCAACACCACCGCCTGGGCTGCGCCGTGGCTGGGGCTGATCGGCACGATCTTCGTGTTCTGCACCGGCATGCTCTACCTGGCGCGCCAGCGCAACAAGGCGCAACGGGCCGGTGAAGGCTACGGCACCGAACTGCGCAACGAGCCGGAAACCGCCGAGAACCTGAGCCTGCCCAACCCCTGGATCGCGCTGTCGCCGCTGCTCCTGGTGGGCGTGATGAACCTGCTGTTCACCCACTGGATCCCGCAGTGGTACGGCAAGACCCACAGCCTCAGCCTGCCGGGCATGAGCGCGCCGGTGACCACCGAAATCGCCAAACTCACCGCGATCTGGGCGGTGCAGGCGGCGTTGCTGGTGGGCATCGTGATGGTGCTGGTGTTCGGCTGGTCAGCGATCAAAAGCAAGCTCGCCGAAGGCAGTAAGAGCGCGGTCAGCGGTGCGCTGCTGGCGGCGATGAACACCGCCTCGGAATACGGCTTCGGTGCGGTGATCGCCTCGCTGCCGGGCTTTCTGGTGCTGGCGGACTGGCTCAAGGGCATCCCCAACCCGCTGGTCAACGAAGCGATTACGGTGACGCTGCTGGCCGGTATCACCGGCTCGGCGTCCGGCGGCATGAGCATCGCCCTGGCGGCGATGTCCGAGAGTTTCATTGCGGCGGCCCATGCGGCGAATATTCCCCTTGAAGTGCTGCACCGGGTCGCGGCCATGGCCAGCGGCGGCATGGACACCCTGCCCCACAACGGCGCGGTGATCACCTTGCTGGCGGTCACCGGGCTGACCCACCGCGAAGCCTACAAGGACATCTTCGGCATCACGATCATCAAGACCCTCGCGGTGTTCGTGGTGATCGGTACTTTCTACGCCACCGGCATTGTGTGAGGTTTTCATGACGAACTTGAACGGCAAGACCGCCCTGGTCACCGGCTCCACCAGCGGTATCGGCCTGGGCATAGCGCTGAGCCTGGCCGAGGCCGGCGCCAACCTGATCCTCAACGGCTTCGGCGACGCCAGCGCGGTGATCGCCCAGGTACAGGCGTTCGGCGGCAAGGTCGGGCATCACCCGGCGGACGTCAGCGACCCGGCGCAGATAGCCGACATGTTCGCCTACGCCGAGCGCGAATTCGGCGGCGTGGATATTCTGGTCAACAACGCCGGCATCCAGCATGTGGCAGCGGTGGACGAGTTTCCGGTGGAGCGCTGGGATGCGATCATCGCGATCAACCTGTCGTCGGTGTTCCACAGCACGCGCCTGAGCCTGCCGGGCATGAAGGCCAAGGGCTGGGGGCGCATCGTCAATATCGCCTCGGTGCATGGCCTGGTGGGTTCGGTGGGCAAGGCCGCCTACGTCGCGGCCAAGCATGGCGTGATTGGCCTGACCAAGGTAGTCGGCCTGGAAACCGCCACCAGCAACGTGACCTGCAACGCGATCTGCCCCGGCTGGGTGCTGACGCCGCTGGTGCAGAAGCAGATCGATGATCGCGCGGCCAACGGCGTCGACCCGCAGCAGGCGCAACATGATTTACTGGCAGAGAAGCAGCCGTCGCTGGAGTTCGTCACCCCGCCGCAACTGGGCGAGCTGGTGTTGTTTTTGTGCAGCGAAGCCGGTGCCCAAGTGCGCGGCGCGGCGTGGAACATCGACGGCGGTTGGCTGGCCCAATAGACCAAACACAGAAAATCCAATGTGGGAGGGGCTTGCCCCCGATGGCAGTGGGTCAGTACCGCATGTGCTAGCTGATACTCCGCCATCGGGGGCAAGTCGAATCGTCGCACCGCCCCTCCCACATTCGAACTCCACTGTTTGGAAGACCTGTACAAGAATAAGAGACGTGCTTATGTCCGAGATCCTCTGGCAACCCTCCCCTGAACGCATCCGCCACACCCGGATGGACCAGTTCCGGCGCTTTATCAATGACCGCTACAACGTGCAGCTCGACGACTACCCGGCGTTGCACCAGTGGAGCATCGACCAGCGCGCCGACTTCTGGCAGGCGATCGTGGCGTTTTTCGACGTGCAGTTTCGCAGCCCGCCCAGCGCGGTATTGATCGAAGGCGCCGCGATGCCCAGCGCCGAGTGGTTCCCCGGCGCAACCCTGAACTTTGCCGAGCACCTGCTGCGCCGTCGCGACGCTCACCCCGCCGTGGTCGCCATCAGCGAAGACGGCCAGCGCGAGCAACTGAGCTACGCCGAACTGGCGGCCCACGTCGCCGGCCTGCAACGCAGCCTGCGGGCGGCCGGGGTCGGGCTGGGCGATCGGGTTGCCGCGTGCATGCCCAACACCTGGCAAACCCTGGTCGGCATGCTGGCCACCACCAGCCTGGGCGCGATCTGGTCGTGCTCATCGCCGGACTTCGGCACCCAAGGCGTGATCGACCGTTTCGGCCAGATCGAGCCCAAGGTGCTGATCGCCTGCGCCGGTTACCGCTACGCCGGCAAAACCATCGACCAGAGCGCCAAGCTCAACGAGATCCTCGAACGCCTGCCCTCCCTGCAGCACCTGATCGTCGTGCCGTATGCCCGGCCCCAGGCGCGGGTCGAGGACTATCGGAGCGACGCCAATGTCGCGCTGTGGAGTGACTTCTACCAACCGGGCGGCGCGCCTGAGTTCGTCGCGGTGCCGTTCGACCATCCGCTGTATATCCTCTATTCCAGCGGCACCACTGGCGTGCCCAAATGCATCATCCACGGCACCGGCGGCGTGCTGCTCACCCACCTCAAGGAGCACGGCCTGCATGCGGACCTGTCCCGCGAGGATTGCCTGTTCTACTACACCACCTGCGGCTGGATGATGTGGAACTGGCTGGTTTCGGTACTCGCGCTCGGCGCCACCGCCGTGCTGTATGACGGCTCGCCGTTTCACCCTGGCCCCGAGCGCTTGATCGACCTGATCGACGCGGAGCGGATCAGCGTGTTCGGCACCAGCCCCAAGTTCCTCGCCACCCTGGAAAAAGCCGGCCTGCAGCCGCGCCTGAGCCATGACCTGAGCAGCCTCAAGGGCCTGATTTCGACTGGCTCGCCGCTGTCGCCGCAGAGCTACGACTACGTGTACCGCGCGATCAAGGCCGAGGTGTGCCTGTCATCGATGTCTGGCGGCACCGATATCGTCTCCTGCTTCGTCATCGGCAACCCGGTGCTGCCGGTACGCCGCGGCGAAATGCAATGCAAGAGCCTGGCGATGGCCATCGAGGTGTGGGACGACCAGGGGCGGCCGTTGCTCGGTGAAAAAGGCGAACTGGTGTGTACCCGGCACTTCCCCGCCATGCCCATCGGCCTGTGGAACGACCCGCAGCAGAGCAAACTGCGCGCCTCCTATTTCAGCCAATTCCCCGGCGTGTGGGCCCAGGGCGACTACGCCGAACAGCGGCCCAACGGCAGCCTGCTGATTCACGGGCGCTCCGACGCGGTGCTCAACCCTGGCGGCGTGCGGATCGGCACCGCCGAGATCTATCGGCAGGTGGAAAAAGTCCCGCAAGTGCTGGAAAGCCTGGCCATTGGCCAACGCTGGCAGGACGATGTGCGAGTCGTGCTGTTCGTGCGACTCGACGATGGCGTCGAGCTGAATGACGCCCTCGAACAGCAGATCCGCCAGATGATCCGCGCCAATACCACACCACGCCATGTACCGGCGAAGATCCTCGCTGTCAGCGATATCCCGCGCACCATCAGCGGTAAGATCGTCGAACTGGCGGTGCGCAATGTGGTACACGGCGAACCGGTGAAAAACACCGACGCGCTGGCCAACCCGGAGGCCCTGGCACAGTTTCGCGACCGGCCTGAGCTGGCGCTTTAAGATGAAAGGTTTCAGCGCCAACGCACTCATTTGCAGAAAAAAACCCAATGCATGCTATTTTTCGGGGGTAGTCACCCACCGCTATCCCACCGGATAATCGCTGTTGTCATTTTTCAAAGCGTTACGCTCAGGGCTTTTTATGAAGGAAACATCCACCGGTAGCGAAGCCGCCGCATTGATTGCGCGGCTGGACTGGGCCAAAAGCCCCCTCGGTGAGGCCAATGATTGGCCGCAAAGCCTGCGTACCGCCGTGGATATCGTCGTCCACTCGCCGATGCCGATGCAGCTGTTGTGGGGCCGCGAACTCATCCAACTCTACAACGACGCCTTCGCCCTGCTGGCGGGCAACAAGCACCCCGACGCAATGGGCCAGCCGGCGCACCAGACCTGGCCGGAATTGCACAGTTTCACCGCGCCGATCTATGACGCGGTCTTCAGCGGCCAGGTGCGCTCCTTCAGTGAGCAGCGCTTTGTGCTGCAACGCAACCAGCGCGACACCGAGATCTGGCTCGACCTGACCTACAGCCCGATCCGCGATGAACGCGGCAGCGTCGCCGGCATCCTCGTCACCGCCATCGAAACCAACGAACGCCGCCAGTTCACCCAGGAACTGCAACAGCGCTCCGAAGCCAGCCTCAAAGCCCAGCAAAGCACCGAGCAACGCCTGCGCCACCTCAACGAAAACCTCGAAGAGCGTGTGGCCCAGCGCACCCTGGCACTGGCCGAGGCCAACCAGCGCCTGCAAAACGAGATGGTCGAACGCGAACGCGCCGAAGACGCCCTGCGCCACGCGCAGAAGATGGAAGCGGTGGGCCAACTCACCGGCGGCATCGCCCATGACTTCAACAATATGCTCACTGGCATCATCGGCAGCCTGGACCTGATGCAACGCTACATCGCCGCCGGGCGCAGCGACGACATCGGCCGCTTTGCCGACGCCGCCGTGGCCTCCGCCCATCGCGCCGCCGCCCTCACCCACCGCCTGCTGGCGTTCTCGCGGCGCCAGTCACTGGACCGCCGCCCGCTCGACCCGAACCAGTTGGTGGCCTCGCTGGAAGACTTGTTCCAGCGCACCAAGGGCGCGCACATCACGCTCAAGGTGCAACTGGGCCACGATATCTGGCCGGTGAACAGCGACGCCAGCCAGCTGGAAAACGCCCTGCTCAACCTGGTGATCAACGCGCGGGATGCCATGCCCGATGGTGGCGAACTGCTGATCGAAACCGCCAACAGCTACCTCGACGGCACCGACATCTCCACCCCGGAACCGGTCAAGGCCGGTGATTACGTGATGCTCGGCGTGCGCGACAACGGCACCGGCATGGCGCCGAAAATCCTGGCCAAAGCCTTCGATCCGTTTTTCACCACCAAGCCCATCGGCCAGGGCACCGGCCTGGGGCTGTCGATGATCTATGGCTTCGCCCAGCAATCCGGTGGCCATGTGACCCTCCACAGCGAACCGGGCCAGGGCACCTGCGTGCGCTTGTATCTGCCGCGCCTGCACGGCACTTCCCTGGCAAGCAGCTTGCCGGCCAGCCTCAGTGAGGCCGCGCCCGTGGCCCTGGCCGGGGAGGCTGTGGTGGTGGTCGAGGACGACCCGGCGGTCCGCATGCTGGTGGTCAATGTCCTCGATGAACTGGGCTATACCGCGCACCAGGCCGCGGATGCACGCACCGCCTTGCCGCTGCTGGAATCAGACTTGCGCGTGGATTTGCTGGTGACCGACGTCGGCCTGCCGGGCATGAACGGCCGGCAACTGGCGGAAATCGCCCGTCAGCACCGCCCGGGCCTGCGCATCCTGTTCATGACCGGTTATGCGGAAAAAGCCGCCGAACGCCAAGGCTTTCTGGAAGACGGCATGGACATGGTGGCCAAGCCGTTTTCCATCGATGTGCTCGCCACCAAAATCCGCAGCATGATCAGCGTCGACGATCCAGTTCAGGCATAATCGCGCGCCGTCGCACACCCCGGTAGAGAACCATGAAAGCCCAAGCCCGCCATATCCTGGTGAAAACCAGTGAAGAAGCCGAACAGCTCAAGCAGCGCATCGCCAAGGGCGAAGCTTTCGATGTGCTGGCCAAGAAGTATTCCACCTGCCCGTCCGGCAAGCGCGGCGGCGACCTGGGCGAGATCCGGCCGGGGCAGATGGTCGGCGCGATTGATGCGGTGATCTTCAAGAAGCCGCTGCGGGTGGTGCATGGGCCGGTCAAGAGCAAGTTTGGGTATCACTTGGTGCAGGTGTTTTATCGGGATTGAGGGGTTGGCTTTAGGGCGCTATCGGGGGCAAGCCCCCTCCCACATTCGACCGCATTGCGCTCACTGTGGGAGGGGGCTTGCCCCCGATCCGCCGCAGGCGGCCATTCACCCCCTAGGAATCAACGCCCCCGGCACCTGGATCACCCGGCTCGCCAACCGATGCCCGGCCAAGGCCGCCTCTTGCGGCGAGCCGCCCTTGAGCCGACTGGCCAGGTACGCCGCGCTGAACGAGTCCCCCGCCGCCGTGGTGTCCACCACCGTCTCGACCGGCAACGCCGGCACGACAAAACGCTGGCCTGCGCAACGAATCAAACAGTCCTCGGCACCGCGCTTGAGCACGACTTCCGCGACTGCCGGGTACGCCGCGAACACCTGTTCGCTGTCGGCATGACCAAACAATGCGCGCTCGTCATCTTCGGTCAGCAAGGCCATATCCACCTCGGCCAACACTTTGTGATAGGCCGCACGCGCCACCTCGACACTCGCCCACAAACGCGGCCGGTAGTTGTTGTCGAACACCACCCGGCCGCCGCGCCGACGGGTTTCGATCAAGGCCTGCAACAAGCGCTCGCGCCCGACTTCACCGAGCACCGCCAGGGTGATGCCGCTGAAATACACCACGTCATAGCCCGGCAACGCTGCCAGGATCGGAGCGGCGGCGGGCGTGGTGAAGCAGTCGCGCACGGCCGCTTCGTTGCGCCAGTAGAGGAATTTGCGCTCGCCGTTGGCATCGGTCTGGATGCAGTACAAGCCCGGCAACCGCCCGGGCAGGCGCTGGACCATACTCAGGCCCAGGCCTTCGTCGGTCCACTGTTGGCACATGGCGTCGCTGAAGCTGTCATCGCCCAGGGCGGTGACGTAGTCGACGTGGCCGAGCGCCCCCAACTCGCGGCGCAGGTACACCGCGGCGTTCAGGGTGTCGCCGCCGAAGCTCTGGTGCAGGCTGCCGTCGGCGCGGTGTTGCAGTTCGATCATGCATTCGCCGATGAGGGCGATGCGGGGTGTGGTGTTCATGCCTGTTGTCTCCGGTGCGGCTGATGGCCCCTTCGCGGGCGAGCCCGCTCCTACCTTTGAATGTGTTCACACATCCAAAGGGCGCAGCGGTTTTGCCTGCGATGGAGGCGACGCGGTCTAGAAGCAGGTATGCAGTGACTCGATCACCTGCAGTTGCTCATCCACCAGGCAACCGACCTGCCACTTGTCGAACGTCAGGCACGGGTGGGAAGTGCCAAAGGAAATAATGTCGCCGATGCGCAGCTCAACCCCTGGCGCAACGCTCATGAACGCATGCTGGTCCATCACCGCGGTGACCTTGCACGCGCTCACATCATCGCCTTGCGCCGGCACGATCCCAGCCTTGTAGCGCTTGAGCGGCACCGGCAAACCGGCGTCGTAGGCCACATCGCGCTTGCCCAGGGCGACCACCGCGAAGCCAGGCTCAGGCAACGATTGCACGTGGGCCCAGACTTCCAGCGCCGGGCGCAGGCCTTCGCTGAGGTCGCTGCGCCGGTCGAGCACGCAGCATTGCGCATCTTTGTAGATGCCATGGTCATGGGCCACGTAGCTGCCGGGACGCAGCACGCTGAGGAAACGCCCGGCGGCGTTTTGCGCTTCGAAGGACTCGGCGATCAGGTCATACCAGGCCGACCCCGACGCGGTGACGATGGGCTTGGCCAGGTCGAACGAGCCGTTGTTCTGCAGGTCCACCGCCAGGCGCACCAGGCTCGCGGCGAAGTCGCGGATGCCAGTGATGGCGTGTTCGCCGTGGATCACGCCTTCGTAGCCTTCGATACCGGTCAGGGCCAGCGCCGGCTGGGCCTTGATCGCCGTGGCCAGGTCGCGCACCTCTTGCTCGCTGCGGCAACCGCAACGGCCGCCGACCACGCCGTACTCGATCATCACGTTCAGGCGCAGGCCACGGGCGGCGAAGAACAGGCCCAGGTCGGCGACGTTGTCCGGGTGGTCGACCAAGCAGTGGAAGTCGAAGTCTGCGTCGGCCAGCAAGTCGGCGATCAACGCCATGTTCGGCGCGCCCACCAGTTGGTTGGCCATCAACACACGGCGCACACCGCCGGCATAGGCGGCGCGGGTCTGTACCGCGCTGGCCAGGGTGATGCCCCAGGCACCGGCGGCGATCTGGCGCTGGAACAGGGCCGGCATCATGCTGGTTTTGCCATGGGGCGCAAGCTCGGCGCCGCTGTTGCTGACAAAGGCCTGCATCCAGCGGATGTTGTGTTCGAGGGCGTCGCGGTGCAGCACCAGGGCCGGCAGGCTGACGTCACGGACCAGATGGGCGCCGACAGCGGCGGCGCCCTTTGCAACGGCGTTGATGGCAGGCATGAACTGCTCCTATTCGTTGATGCGACGGGCCAGGTTGTTGGCGCTTTCGATCAACACCCGGCGGTAGTCGTTGTAGTTTTTACTGGCATCGGCGCGGGGCGCGACGATGCACAGGGTCGCAATGCTGACGCCCTGCGCGTCCCGGACCGGGGCGGCAAAGCAATGGGTAAAGGTGTCGGCCACGCTGTCGAAGGAAAAGAAGCCATCGACGCTGGCCTGACGGATCTGTGCGAGGAAGGTCTCCAGCGGCAAGCGCTGGCCGTCCGGCAGGATGAAATCGTCGGTGTCGATCAGGTCGACGATCTGCTGGTCGCTCAAATGCCCCAGCAACAGACGCCCGGACGCGGTCCACGGGATCGGTGCGTTTTCGCCGATGTCCGAGGAAATCCGGAAATGCCGCTCGCCTTCACGCATCAGCGCCACCGTGTATTTGCGCCCGTTGAGCAGGCACATCTGCGCGGTTTCGTGGGTCTGGCTGACGATTGCCTGCAAGGCGTGGTCGGCCTCGCGGGTCAGGTCGAAATGGCGCAGGTGCGCCTGGCCGAGGAAGTACAGCTGACGGCCGAGGTAGACGTGCCCGTCCTTGCCCACGGTTTCCAGGATGCGGCGTTCCAGTAAGGAGGCGACCAACTCGTAGACCGTGGACTTGGGGCTGCCGATGCCGCTGGCGATATCATTCGGGCGCAGGGGCTGGCCGACTTCCTTGAGGAAATCGAGGATGTCGAATGCACGGTCCAGGCCTTTGGCGCGGCGTTTGATGGTGTCTTCGGTCATGGAAGTTTCGGTCCGCTCGAAATGGTAGGGCTGGCGCAGGTCCACTGTGGGAGGGGCTTGCCCCCGATGGCGGTGTGCCAGTGGACACATCTGTTGCTGATACACCGCTATCGGGGGCAAGCCCCCTCCCACATTGGATTTGATGTGGTCTTGAGAGTGGGGCATTTAGCCCTTTTTCTTGTAGGCCACGCAATCGATCTCGACCTTGCAATCCACCATCATGTTGGCCTGCACGCAGGCACGTGCCGGGGCGTGTTCGGGGCTGAAGTATTCGCCGAAGACTTTGTTGAAGCTCCAGAAATCCCGTGGGTCTTCCAGCCACACGCCGACGCGCACCACGTCGTTCAAGGCGTAGCCAGCCTCTTCGAGAATCGCCACCACGTTGCGCATCGTCTGGCGGGTTTGCTCGACGATGCCGCCGCTGATGATTTCACCGTCCACCGCTGGCACCTGGCCCGAGACGTAGAGCCAGCCGTCCGCTTCCACCGCGCGGGCGAAAGGCCGAGGCTGGCCGCCGCCGGCGGTGCTGCCGGTGCCGTAACGAGTAATGCTCATAAATAGTGCTCCTTGACTGACAGTTAAAAACGAATGTTCTTCAGGAATTCCGCCAGGCGCGGCGACTGCGGGCGTTCGAAGATGTCCTTCGCCGAGCCTTGTTCTTCAATGCGCCCCTGGTTCATGAAGACGATTTTGTCCGAGACTTCGTAGGCAAAACGCATCTCATGGGTCACCAGCAACATGGTCATGCCCTCTTCCGCCAGGCCCTTGATCACGCTGAGCACTTCGCCCACCAGTTCCGGGTCGAGGGCCGAGGTGACTTCGTCGAACAGCATCAGGCTGGGGTTCATCGCAATCGCACGGGCGATGGCCACGCGCTGTTGCTGGCCGCCGGACAACTGGCCGGGGAAATGATTGCGGCGTTCCAGGAGCCCTACACGGTCCAACCATTTTTCCGCCAAGGCCACGGCTTCGTCCTTAGGCATTTTCTTAACTTTCAACAAGCCCAGGGTGACGTTCTGCAGCGCCGTCAGGTGCGGGAACAGGTTGAACTGCTGGAAGGCCATGCCGGTCATGGCGCGGTGCTGGGCGATTACCCGCTCCGGGTGGCGCACGCGCTTGCCGGCGATGTCGCTGTAGCCGATGGACTCGCCATCCAGGCTGATCTGACCGCCCTGGAACTCTTCGAGCAGGTTGACGCAGCGCAGCAGCGTGGTCTTGCCCGAGCCGCTGGAGCCGATCAACGTCACCACGTTGCCGCGCTGCATGGACAGGTCGACGCCCTTGAGCACTTCCACCGTGCCGTATTGTTTGCGCAGGCCGCGAATGTCCAGCAGCGGTTGGGTCGTTTGAGGTTGGTTCATGGCAAGGCCACCCGCTTTTCAATGTAGCGCCCGAATAACTCGATGGCGTAGTTGATGACAAAAAACAGAAAACCCGCGAACAGGTAGAACTCCAGGGTCATGAAAGTGCGCGCGATCACCTGCTGGGTGCTGAGCAGCAACTCGGCGACGCCGATCACCGACAGCAGGGTCGAGGCCTTGACGATTTCCGTGGAGGAATTGACCCAGGTCGGCAAAATCTGCCGCAGCGCCTGGGGCAACAGCACGTAGCCCAGGGACTGGTAGAACGTCAGGCCAATCGCCTTGCCCGCTTCCATTTGCCCGCGGGGAATGGCTTGCAGCGCGCCGCGCACGATCTCCGCGACGTGGGAGCCGCAGAACAGCGTCAGCCCGACCGCACCGGCCTCGAACGCGCTGATCTGCCAACCGAGCGCCGGCAGCATGTAGAAACACGCCAGCACCAGCACAAACACCGGCGTGCCACGGATCAGGTCGACATACAGACGAAACGGCAGGCGCATCCAGAATCTGCCGTAGGTCAGGATCAACCCGGCGACGATGCCGATCAGGGTGCCGAAGATAATCGCCAGCGCCGAGACATAGACGCTGGCCTGGAACCCGGCCCAGAGGGTGTCCCGGGCGATCCACAACTCATGCAGCCAGCTGGGGGATTGGTACATGCGAGCCTCTTCTAACGACGGATTGCCAGACGCTGCTCCAGGTAACGGAGCAGCATGGCGATCAGGTAACAGGCGGCCACGTAGAGCGCGGTCGTGACCAGCCAGGTTTCAATCACCCGGTAGCTTTCGACGTTGATCTTGCGGGCGTAATAGGTCAGCTCCGGCACCGCGATCGCGGCGGCCAGCGAGGTGTCCTTGAACAGCGAAATGAAGTTGTTCGACAGCGCCGGCAGTACGTTGCGCAGCATCACCGGCACGGTGATATAGGCGCGGATCCGCCACTCGCCCAGGCCGATGGCCAACCCGGCTTCGCGCAAGCCCTTGGGAATATTCAGCAGCCCGGCGCGGAACACTTCGGTCAGGTAGGCACCGGCGTACAGCGACAGGGTGATGATGAACGACGGGATCTTGTCCAGGCGGATACCCAGGCTGGGCAAGGCGAAGTAGATCAACAGGATCAGCACCAGGATCGGCGTATTGCGCACCACCGTCACATACACCGAGGCCAACAGGCGCAGCGCGCGGTGCTTGGACAGCATGGCAAACGCCATCAGCAGGCCGATCACGCAACCGATGGCGATCGACAGCAGCGCCAATTCGAGGCCGAGCCCCAGCCCCGCCAGCAAGGTGTCGAAGTCGCGCCACACGGCGGCAAAGTTCAACTGATAGTTCATGGTCGACAGTACCTGATGGGGGCGCCGTTCGCGGCGCCCCGGTTTTCACGAATCACTTGAACTCGACGGGGAAACCAATCGCCGGCTCCGGCAGGTCGACGCCGAACCATTGCTTGAACGAGGCCTTGTAGGTGGGGAATTCGACACCGGTCATGGCTTCGTGCAGCGCGGTGTTGACGAAGTTCAGCCAGTCCTGGTCGCCACGCTTGACCGCGCACGCGTAGGTTTGCGGGCTCCAGGCATACGCCGGGCTGCGGTAGCGGCCGGGGTTCTGCACCATCAGGTACTTGACCGAAGACTGGTCGGTGGCGGCCGCATCGGCGCGGCCGGAGTTCACCGCCTGGTACATCAGGTCGACGCTGTCGTACTGGTCGACCTTGGCCTTGGGCAGCGCCTGGTGGACCAGTTCTTCGGCGTAGACGTTTTGCAGCACGGCCACGGTGACGCCGTCGCCGGCGGCCTGCAGGTCTTCGATCTCCTTGTATTTGCTGTTGTTCGGCAGCAGCAGGCCGACGCCTTCGCGGTAGTACGGCAGGGTAAACGCCACCTGCTGCGCACGGCTGGCGGTGACGGTAATGAACTGGCAACTCATGTCGACTTTGTCGGTCAGCAGGTTGGGAATCCGCGCGTCGGAGGACTGCACCACAAACTCGACCTTGCTCGGGTCGTTGAACAAGCCCTTGGCCACGATGCGGCCGATGTCGATATCAAACCCCTGCAACTTGCCATCCGCTCCCTGGAAGTGCCACGGCGCATTGGTACTGCCTGTACCCACGATCAGATGCCCACGCTTGAGCACATCATCGAGCTTGCTGCCCGCCGCCTGCACAGTGCTTGCGAGGGAAGCCGATGCGGCGAAGAGAAAAACACACGCTTTGAACACGGAAGGTCGGTGATGCATGACAAGCACTCCAGGAGTTGTGTATTCCGCTATACCGGAACTTAGTATGTAACAACGGAATAGATAGCAGAAAGTGTGCCATACGCACGAGCGGGAAAATAGGTTGGGAATAAACTCGTTTTAAATCAGCGAGATAAACATTCATGCGGCACAAGGCGTATCGCCAGCAGGTGTAATCCCTTTGCTACCCAAGGCCCCACACTGCGGTGACAGGCTCACCTGGGCGCACCAGCCTGGCGTTACCGCGCACCATGGCAGTGCGCGCACTTGAACGGGTTCTGACGGGCGTGCGAGCGACCTGTGAAGATTGACAGTAGACGCAGGCGTTCTTCCCACCTAGCGTAAGCGCAGGTGCAACAGGGAGAAGCCCTCGTGAACTATGTCAACGCGGTGGTTGAGGACAAGGCTGCGTTTGAACGGGAACTGAATACCCCGCAGCCTGTATTTATCGTGTTCATGTCACATGACTGCACCGCGTGCAGTGATGCGATGCCGCGCTTCATGCGAATCAGCGAGCGTTACAAGGACCAGGCCAAAGTCTTGATCCTTGACTGCGTCAACACGCCCAGGCATCCGCGTGTCGACCGCATTCCGATGCTGCTGATCTACCGCGACCAGGTACTGCTCGACGCCCTCCCCGGCCTTGCCGAAGACGCACTGGAAAGCGCCTTCGAGCAGTACACCCAAGCCTATCCGGTCACGCCTGTTGCACCAGCCCCCGGAAAACCTGCATGAACCATGGCGTCCGGCAACTCACCGGCAATGGACTCAAGAATATCGGTCATACTCAACACGCCGATGAACTCACCGCACTCGTTGATCACGAAGGCGATGTGGGTCGAGGCCTGGCGCATCTGTTCCAGGGCGTTGAGGATCGAGCAACTCGCCAGCAAGTTGATTGCCCGGCGCGCCAGTTGCTCAAGGTCCGGTTCGTTACCGGCCAGGTAATCCTTGAGCAATTCCTTCTTATGCACAAAACCTAATGGCTCATCGACAGCACCGTTGCGGATCAACGGCAGGCGCGAGTAGGACGAACGCATCAGTTTCAGGCGGATAGTGTCGCGATCGTCCGCCAAATCGATAAAGTCGACCTTGGCCCGCGGCGTCATCAAGCTGCGGATCGGCCGCGCGGCCAGTTGCAGCACGCCGCTGATCATTACGCGCTCACGTCGGTCGAACAGCGGGCCCTGAGTCACATCCGGCTCACCCAGCAGGTCAGCCACCTCTTCGCCCACCTCGTCCTCCGCCAGGCTGCGACCGCCGAGCAAGCGCATCACCGCGTGGGCGGTGCGCTCACGCACGGGCAACACGCCTTGCGCCGACTTCTTGCGTCGGGCCCGGGCAATCTGGTTGAACACCTCGATCAGGATCGAGAAACCAATCGCCGCGTACAGGTAGCCTTTCGGAATATGAAAGCCCAGGCCTTCGGCGGTCAGGGCGAAACCGATCATCATCAAGAAGCCCAGGCACAGCATGATCACCGTCGGGTGCGCGTTGACGAAGCGGGTCAGCGGTTTGCTCGCGACAATCATCAGCCCGATGGAAATGACCACCGCGATCATCATCACCGCCAGCTCATCGACCATGCCCACGGCGGTAATCACCGCGTCGAGGGAGAACACCGCGTCGAGCACCACGATCTGCGCGACGATCGGCCAGAACATCGCATAGGCCACATTGCCCGAGCGTTGCGCCACATGACCCTCAAGGCGTTCATGCAATTCCATGGTGGCCTTGAACAACAGGAACACACCGCCGAACAGCATGATCAGGTCACGCCCGGAGAAGCTCTTGTCGAACACCTCGAACAACGGCTGGGTGAGGGTCACCAACCAGGAAATACTCGCCAGCAAGCCCAGGCGCATCAGCAAGGCCAGGGACAAGCCGATCAACCGCGCACGGTCGCGCTGCTCCGGTGGCAACTTGTCCGCCAGGATCGCGATAAACACCAGGTTGTCGATGCCCAGCACCAGTTCCAACACAATCAACGTCAACAGGCCAAGCCAGGCCGTAGGGTCCGCTAACCATTCCATTTATAGAGTCTCTTTATCAGTGTTCAGAATGCCGGGCACGGCAAAGCGCGGTCAGGGGACCGGGAAAGGGTTAGCCATTGGAATACGGGGCGCTTCAGCGGGAACAGCAACAACGATTGTCTTGGGGAAAGACGACTGGGGGGCTCCGAAAGGGCGTTCATGCAAGTCCTGAAATAACAAAAGGACCTCAATCCTACATTCGAAATACAAATTCCCTACAACACAAAACCATTACAAAACCTGTCCCCAAACTCCATGTGCGAGGGGGCTTGCCCCCGATGACGGTGTATCAGCCAGCATATATGTAACTGAAAGACCACTATCGGGAGCAAGTCAAATCGTCGCACCCCCCCTCCCACACCTTGACCTGTGGCGTATCAGGCTTTACGGGTCGCTTCATCCAGCGCCAATATGGTATGAGCATTCGTGACCGTGGTCGCAAGGGTGTTGATCACCCCCGACCGCAACGCCCCCAACGTGGCCGCCGCCTTGGTGTTCTCGCTGGCAATTGCCACCACATCCGGAATCCGGAACAACTCCTGCACCGTCAGCCCGATCACCCGCCCCTGGATGGCGTTGACCGCCGGCTGCCCGTGGATATCGATAAAGTCATACCCCATCATGTCGCCCACCGTGCCGGACAACCGCGCCTGGGCAATCTCCTGGGGCGAGAACCAGCCCATGCGTACCATGTTGCTGTTCTCGCTCATGTCGCCGATGCCGATCAGCGCAATGTCGGCACGCCGCGCCCGATCGAGGGTCGAGCGCACCGTGTCGTTATTGATCAGCACGCCGCGCAGTTCCGGGTTGGCCACCAGGGCCGGCGCGTACAGGCTTTCACTCTCGCCGCCAAAGCGCAGGGCCAGGCGCCGGCAGATATGGTCGGGGTTCATGTATTCGCCAGCCTTGAGCGAACCGCCGATGGCGCAGACAAATGTGCAATTGCGCGTCACCGGCAGGAACACGTTATCGGCCACCGCGCCAACATTACGCCCCATGCCCACGGCGACGATCATGCCGTCGCTCAAAGTCTTGTTCAGGTAATTGGCCACCAGGCTAGCGACGGCCGAGCGCTGGGTGTCGGGGTCGCTGTGGTCGACGGCGATCAGGGCGCGGTCGAGCTTGAAGCGCTCCACCAAGGCGCGTTCCAGCTCATTGTTCATCGCCGGGTGCTGCAACACGCGCACTTCGACAATGCCTTCATCGCGCGCACGTTTGAGCAGGCGGCTGACTTTTGCCCGCGACAGGTCAAAGCGCTTGGCAATAGCTTCCTGAGTGACGTTTTCGAGGTAATAGAGCATCGCCACTTCGGTCATCTGATCGATATCGCTGGCAATGCGCTGGCTACTGTCACTCATGGGGACGGGCTTCCGTTTCGGCGTCAAAGGCACATTCTCCCGACTCTTGCCCCGCCACGTCCACTACTGATGCCCATCGCGCTCGATCGCATTGATGCGCGCGACCTTGGCCCCGGAACGCGCCGCCTCGAACTCCGAGGCCAGGAATGCAGTGACGATGCTCTTGGCCAGCTCGGCGCCGATCACCCGTGCGCCGATGGACAGGATCTGTGCATCGTTGCTCTTGCGCGCGCGCTCCGCCGAGTAGGTGTCATGGGCCTGCGCCGCGCGAATCCCCAACACCTTGTTCGCCGAGATGGCCATGCCGATCCCGGTGCCGCACACCAGCACGCCCAGGCGCTGCTGCCCGGCATTGATGGCATTGGCCACGGCCAGCGCGATGTCCGGGTAGAGCACCGGCGCGGTGGAATGGGTGCCGAAGTCGGTCACCGGGTAGCCCAGCGTCTCGATATGGCGCTTTAACAGCTCTTTGAGCTCAAAACCCGCTTCATCGCATCCGATAGCCACCGGGAAAGGTGTGTTCATGGCGTCTGGCTCCGCTGCCGAGGTCGTACTTATGACTGATCAGATGATCACTCAGTGAAATATCGTTCAGTCATTTCGCGGGCATCACCCCCTCTCTGTCAAGCATGATTTAACTGACCCGGCAGTCAAAGCGGTCTAGAAAGGCGTTATTGGCGAAAAACATCAGAATCCCAGCTTTTACATGAAAGAGATTGACTGATCAGAATTTCATTTGATACACATATGCTCACAGCGAAACATGACTGTGCGACCTAATAAGAATTCACAGCACGAGGACACGCCGATGGCCACGCCATTACTGCTCCAGGCTGAACACGTCGCCAAGGCTTACGCCGGTATCCCTGCCCTGCGTGACGGGCGCCTCTCTCTGCGTGCCGGCAGCGTCCACGCCCTGTGCGGCGGTAATGGCGCGGGCAAGTCGACGTTCCTGAGCATCCTGATGGGCATCACCCCGCGCGACGCCGGCACCATCCTGCTCAACGGCACAGCGGTGCAGTTCAACCGCCCGAGTGAAGCCCTGGCATCGGGGATCGCAATGATCACCCAAGAGCTGGAACCCATCCCCTACATGACCGTCGCCGAAAATATCTGGCTGGGCCGCGAACCACGCCGTGCCGGCTGCATCGTCGATAACAAGGCCCTGAACCGGCGCACCCGCGAGCTGCTCGAAAGCCTGGAGTTCGACGTCGACGCCAGCAGCCCGATGCACCGCCTCAGCGTGGCGCAGATCCAACTGGTGGAAATCGCCAAGGCGTTCAGCCATGACTGCCAGGTGATGATCATGGACGAACCCACTTCGGCCATCGGCGAGCACGAAGCGCAGACCCTGTTCAAGGCGATCCGCCGCCTCACCGCCCGTGGCGCCGGCATCGTGTATGTGTCGCACCGCCTGAGCGAACTGGCGCAGATTGCCGATGACTACAGCATCTTCCGCGACGGCGCCTTCGTGGAAAGCGGGCGCATGGCGGATATCGACCGCGACCATTTGGTGCGCGGCATCGTCGGCCAGGAACTGACGCGCATCGACCACAAGGTCGGCCGCGAATGCGCCGCCGCCACCTGCCTGCAGGTCGATAACCTGAGCCGTAAAGGCGAGTTCCACGACATCAGCCTGCAACTGCGCCAGGGCGAGATCCTTGGCATCTATGGCCTGATGGGTTCGGGGCGCAGCGAGTTCCTCAATTGCATCTACGGGCTGACGGTAGCCGATTCCGGCAACGTCACCCTGCAAGGCAAGCCCATGCCGATCGGGCAGCCCAAGGCAACCATCGACGCCGGCATGTCGCTGGTCACCGAAGACCGCAAAGACAGCGGCCTGGTGCTGACCGGCAGCATTCTGTCGAACATCGCCCTGTCGGCCTACAAACGCCTGTCGAGCTGGTCGCTGATCAACGCGCGCAAGGAAACCCGCTTGGCCCAGGACATGGTCAAGCGCCTGCAGATCAAGACCGCCTCCCTGGAACTGCCGGTGGCCTCCATGAGCGGCGGCAACCAGCAGAAAGTCGTGCTCGCCAAATGCCTGTCGACCGAACCGGTGTGCCTGCTGTGTGACGAGCCCACTCGCGGCATCGACGAAGGCGCCAAGCAGGAGATCTACCACCTGCTCGACCAGTTCGTGCGTGCCGGCGGCGCCGCCATCGTGGTGTCGTCGGAAGCCCCGGAACTGCTGCATTTGAGCGATCGCATCGCCGTATTCAAAGGCGGCCGGCTGGTGACCATCAGCACCGACACCGCCCTTTCCCAGGAAGCCTTGTTGAGTCTTGCCTCATGAATGCCAAAACCCTGTCCACCCCAGCCACCTCCATCACCGCCGCGCCGCGCAATCGCCTGCGCCTGTCCCTCGACCGCTTCGGCCTGCCGCTGGTGTTCATCCTGCTGTGCGTGGTGATGGCATTTTCCAGCGAATACTTCATGACCTGGCGCAACTGGATGGACATCCTGCGCCAGACCTCCATCAACGGCATCCTCGCCGTGGGCATGACCTACGTGATCCTGACCAAGGGCATCGACCTGTCCGTGGGTTCGATCCTCGCGTTTGCCGGGCTGTGCAGCGCGATGGTCGCGACCCAGGGCTACGGCCTGCTGGCGGCGGTGAGCGCCGGGATGTTCGCCGGGGCGATGCTCGGCGTGGTGAATGGCTTCATGGTCGCCAACCTGTCGATCCCGCCGTTCGTGGCCACCCTCGGCATGCTCAGCATTGCGCGCGGCATGACCTTCATCCTCAACGACGGCAGCCCGATCACCGACCTGCCGGATGCCTACCTGGCGCTGGGCATCGGCAAGATCGGCCCGATCGGCATCCCCATCATCATCTTTGCCGTGGTCGCGCTGATCTTCTGGATGGTGCTGCGCTACACCACTTACGGCCGCTATGTGTACGCGGTGGGCGGCAATGAAAAGAGCGCGCGCACCTCCGGCATCGGCGTGCGCAAGGTGATGTTTTCGGTGTACGTGGTCTCGGGCCTGCTCGCCGGACTGGCCGGCGTGGTGTTGTCGGCGCGCACCACTTCCGCCCTGCCCCAGGCTGGGGTGTCCTATGAGCTGGACGCGATTGCCGCCGTGGTGATCGGCGGCACCAGCTTGTCGGGCGGCACCGGCAGCATTGTCGGCACGCTGTTCGGCGCGCTGTTGATCGGCGTGATCAACAACGGGCTGAACCTGCTCGGCGTGTCGTCCTATTACCAGCAGGTCGCCAAGGGCCTGATCATCGTGTTCGCAGTACTGATCGACGTGTGGCGCAAGAAAAAACGCTAGAGAACGACCCAACTACAACAATAACGGAGTTCCCCTCATGAAACTTGGTACCACCTTGGCCGCCGTGGCGGCCCTCTCCCTGCTCGCCAGCAGTATCGCCGTGGCCGCCGACGGCAAGACCTACAAGGTCGGCGCAGCCGTCTACGGCCTCAAGGGCCAGTTCATGCAGAACTGGGTTCGCGAGCTCAAGGAACACCCGGCGGTCAAGGACGGCACCGTGCAATTGACCGTGTTCGACGGCAATTACGACGCCCTGACGCAGAACAACCAGATCGAAAACATGGTGACCCAACACTACGACGCGATCCTGTTCGTGCCCATCGACACCAAGGCCGGCGTCGGCAGCGTGAAGCAGGCCATGAGCAACGACGTGGTGGTGATCGCCTCCAACACCAAAGTGGCCGACGCCGCCGTGCCATATGTAGGCAACGACGACGTCGAAGGCGGCCGCCTGCAGGCCCAGGCCATGGTCGACAAGCTCAACGGCAAGGGTAACGTGGTGATCATCCAGGGCCCGATTGGCCAGTCGGCGCAGATCGACCGGGAAAAAGGCGAGCTGGAAGTGCTGGGCAAGCACCCCGGCATCAAGATCATCGAGAAAAAAACCGCCAACTGGGACCGCGCCCAAGCCCTGGCGCTGACTGAAGACTGGCTCAACGCCCACCCCAAAGGCATCAACGGCGTGATCGCGCAGAACGACGACATGGCCCTGGGCGCTGTGCAGGCCCTGAAGTCCCACGGCCTGACCTCCAAGGACGTGCCCGTTACCTCGATCGACGGTATGCCGGATGCGATCCAGGCGGCGAAGAAAGACGAAGTCACCACCTTCCTCCAGGACGCCCAGGCCCAGTCCCAAGGCGCATTGGACGTGGCATTGCGCGCCCTCGCCGGCAAGGACTACAAACCGCAATCGGTGATCTGGGAACGTTATGCCAAGGACGTGAAATGGGCCGACGGCACCGCCAAGACCTACATCCTGCCGTGGGTGCCGGTGACCAACGCCAATGCCGACGCGCTGTACCAACAAGTCAGCGGCGGCAAGTAACTACTGGCTTGAAACACACTCTAGTGTGGGAGCAAATGTGGGAGCAAATGTGGGAGGGGGCTTGCCCCCGATAGCGGTGCACCAGTGATAGATCAGGTGACTGACACACCGCCATCGGGGCAAGCCCCCTCCCACATTGAATCTCCAGTGCTATTAAAAGAGGAGTCATTCATGTCTGGATTCTGGAACCAAGCCTTCGACCTCACCGGCCGTTGCGCGGTGATCACCGGTGGTGCCACCGGCATCGGCCTGGCCTGCGCCAGCCTGCTGGTCGAACGCGGCGCGCGGGTGGCACTGCTGGACCGCGACCCGGCGGTGGTGGCCGTGGCCGCCGGCCTCGGCGCCGAGCATCTGGGCATTACCGTCGACCTCAGCCAGATCGACCAGGTGCAACACAGCGTCGACCGGGTTTTCGCCCACTTCCAACGCCTCGATTACCTGATCAACAGCGCCGGCGTGGCCTTGCTGGACAAGGCCATCGACGTCAGCGAAAGCGCCTGGGACACCACCCTCGACATCAACCTCAAGGCCAGCTTCTTCGTCGCCCAGGCCTGCGCCCGGCACATGCTCGCCCAGGGCGGCGGGCGCATCGTCAACCTGGCCTCCCAGGCCGCGGTGATCGGCCTGGACCGGCATGTCGCGTATTGCGCGAGCAAAGCGGCCATCGTCGGCATGACCAAGGTATTGGCCATGGAATGGGCGCCACAGATCAACGTCAACGCCATCTCCCCCACCATCGTCGAGACCGCGCTGGGCAAGCAGGCCTGGGCCGGCGAAGTCGGCGAACGGGCCAAATTGCAGATCCCGGCGGGCCGCTTTGCCCAGCCGGAAGAAATCGCCGGGCTGGCGCTGTACCTGCTCAGCGACGCGGCGCAAATGATCACCGGCGCCAACATGGTGATCGACGGCGGCTACAGCATTCAATAATTCATCTATTTGTCGTGAGGTTTTGTCATGTCCACCGTTACCGAACGCACGCCCGAGCAACTCACCCCGATCATCCCGAAAACCATGCAGGCCGTGGTCTGCCATGGCCCGGAAGACTACCGCCTGGAAACCGTCGACGTGCCCACCCCCGGCCCCGATGAAATCCTCACCAAGGTCGAGCTGTGCGGCATTTGCATGGGCGACATCAAGACCTATCGCGGCGCCCCGTCGTTCTGGGGCGACGCCGAACAACCGCGCTACGTCAAACCGCCGATGATCCCCGGCCACGAATTCGTCTGCCGCGTGGTGGCCCTCGGCCCCGGCGCGGAAAAGCGTGGGGTGAAGGTCGGCGACCGGGTGATCTCGGAACAGATCGTGCCGTGCTGGGGCTGCCGCTTCTGCAACCACGGCCAGTACTGGATGTGCCAGAAACACGACCTGTATGGCTTCCAGAACAATGTGCAGGGCGCCATGGCGCAGTACATGATCTTCACCAAGGAAGGCATCATCCATAAAGTGCCGGACTCGATTGCGCCGGACGAGGCGATCCTGATCGAACCGCTGGCCTGCTCGCTGCACGCGGCGGAACGCGCCAATGTGGATTTCGACGACGTGGTGGTGGTCGCCGGCGCCGGTACTCTGGGCCTGGGGATCATCGGCGCGGTACGCATGCGCAATCCGAAAAAGCTGATCGTGCTGGACATGAAACCCGAACGCGCCGCCCTCGCCCTGCGCATGGGCGCCGACGAAGTGTGGAACCCGGCCGAGGTGGACGTGCTGGCGAAGATCCGCGCAATCACCGACGGCTACGGCTGCGACATCTATATCGAAGCCACCGGTCATCACAAGGCCGTCAACCAGGGCCTGGCGATGCTGCGCAAACTCGGGCGATTCGTTGAGTTCAGCGTGTTCAACGACGAGGCTACGGTGGATTGGTCGATCATCGGCGACCGCAAGGAACTGGACATCCTCGGCTCGCACCTGGGGCCGTACATGTACCCGCGCGCCATCGACTTTATCGGCAACCGCAAGATCGACATGCGTGACGTGGTGACCCACAAGTTCGCCCTGGCGGACTTCAAGGAAGCGTTTGCGGTGATGGAACGAGGCGACAAATCACTCAAGGTCGTCCTCGAACCCTAAGCACACCACACATCCCAATGTGGGAGGGGGCTTGCCCCCGATAGCGGTGGCTCAGTAATTGATGAGCTCACTGTCACGCCGCCATCGGGAGCAAGCCCCCTCCCACACTGAACAGCTGTGAACCCATAAAACAAGAACACAGGAACCCGCGTTATGAATCGAGTCATCAACGATCCGGACCACGTGGTCGAGGACATGCTGCGCGGCATCCTGGTCGCGCATCCGCAATTGCGCCAGTACGAAACCAATCCACGGGTCATCGTCAAAGCCAAACCGTCGGGCCAAGGCTGCGTCGGCATCGTCACCGGCGGCGGTTCGGGCCATGAGCCGGCCTTCCTCGGCTACGTCGGCCCCGGCCTGGTCGACGCCGTGGCCGTCGGCGAGATCTTTTCCTCGCCCACCGCCAAGAGCTTCTTCGATGCGTTCCGCGCCGCCGACCACGGCGCCGGCGTGGCCTGCCTGTACGGCAACTATGCCGGCGACAACATGAACGTGAAGCTGGCAATGAAAATGGCCGCCAGCAAAGACATGCGTATCCGCACCGTGGTCGCCAACGACGACGTGGCGTCCGCGCCCAAGGCCGAGATCGCCAAGCGGCGCGGCGTGGCCGGGGAAATCTTCATGTGGAAGATCGGCGGTGCCGCCGCTGCCCAGCACTACGACCTCGACGGTGTGATCCGCGTCGCCCAGAAAGCCGTCGACCACTGCCGCTCGATCGGCATCGGCCTCACCCCCTGCACCATTGCCGCCGTGGGCAAGCCGAACTTCGAGATTGCGGACGGCCAGATGGAACTGGGCATCGGCCATCACGGCGAACCGGGCATCGAAGTCATCCCGATCGAACCCGCCGCCGCCATGGCCGAGCGCATGCTCGCGCCGATCCTCGCCGACCGCGACTTCAGCCAGGACGACAGCGTGGTGGTGCTGGTCTCCGGCCTCGGCGCCACGCCGGTGATGGAGCTGTATATTTTCTACGCCGAGGTGGAACGCCAACTCACCGCCAAGGGTTTGAAGATCCACCGTTGCTACGTGGGCAACTACTTCACGTCCCTGGAAATGATGGGCGTGACCCTGACCCTGCTCGGCCTCGACACCGAGCTGAAAACCCTGATCGACCAACCCTGCCGTTCCATCGGCATGACCCAGGCGGAGTGAACCATGAGCGAGCATTTTTCCACCCGCGATGGCAGCGCCATCGTCGCCGACCTGGTCAGCGTGATCGTGGCCAACCGTGAGTACCTCAGCGAAATCGACGGCGCGATTGGCGACGGCGACCACGGCATCAACATGGCCAAGGGGTTCGCCCATTGCGGGCGCTCGATCGAAGGCCGCCAACTGAGCCTGGCCGAAGCCCTGGACGAACTGACCCTGAGCCTGATGGAAGGCATCGGCGGCTCCATGGGGCCGTTGTACGGCAGCCTGTTTATCGGCATGGCCGATGAAGTGCGCGGCTGCGAAGACATCGACGCGGCCACCTTCGCTCACCTGCTGCGCGGCGGCCTGACCTCGTTGCAGGACATCACCGAGGCCGGCGTGGGTGACAAGTGCCTGATGGACACCTTGATCCCGGCGGTCGAAGCGTTCGAGCGGGCCCATGCACAGGGGGCGTCCTTCGGCGATGCGCTCGACACGATGAAAACCGCCGCCTCACAGGGGCGCGACTCGACCAAGGACCTGGTGGCCAAGATCGGCCGCGCCAGCCGCCTGGGCGAACGCTCACTGGGCGTGCTGGATGCCGGCGCGGTGTCGTGCTGCCTGATCCTCACCCGCCTGGCCGATTCCGTGCAGCCGCGGCTGGTGTAACGCTTCAGGCTGGCGCTTGTTTGACCTGCTGGATATACCGCGCCACCGCCGGCGCTTGCTCGAAGCGCCGGTGAATCAACGACAGCCACGACGCCGCCTCACTGCCCTGGATACTGCGATAGACCACGCCCGGCAGACTCACATGCCCGACCACCGACGCCGGCACCACGGCCACGCCCTGCCCCAACGACACCAATGCCACCACCGCGACCAACCCGCCCGGCTGCGGCCCCAGGCGCGGCGCATAACCGCCTTGGGCGGCGACGTGCAACGTGCCGCTGATCTGCTCCGGCAGGATAAACGTCTCGTTTTGCAGATGCTCGCAACCGATGCCCTTCAAGCCCAGTAACCAGGAATCCTGGGGCAGCGCCAACACGAAACCTTCGCGGTGCAGGCGTACCGCCTCCACGCCGTCGGGCAACGTCATCGGCGAACGGATGTAGCCTATGTCGTAGCGCCCATCCGCCACCGCGCCGGGCAAGGTCGCCATCGCACATTCGCGCACGTTCACGCTGACGTCGGGAAACGCCTGGCTGAACCCGTGCATTTGTCGCTGCAACAACCCGGAATACACCGCCGAAGCCACGTAGCCCAATTCGATGTGGCCGGTCTCGCCACGCCCGGCACGCTGGGCACTGCGCTGGGCAAATTCGAATTGACGCACGGTGGCTTCAGCCTCGACCAGCAGCGCGGCGCCGGCTTCGGTCAGGCTGACTTCGCGCTGCTGACGGATAAACAAGCGCGTGCCCAGGCTGGTTTCCATGTCCTGGATCTGCCGGCTCAAGGTCGGCGGGGCGATGCCCAACTGCTCGGCGGCGCGAGTGAAGTTGCGCTGTCGGGCCACGGCCAGGAAGTAGCGAAAATGGCGGATGTCCATACGAGGATTAGCTCAAAGGTAATGAAGTGCTTCGCCGTGGCTAACAAAGGCAGCAGCGTGCGGGGATAAGCTCAAGGTACTTCAACAGTAGAGAGCCCTTGCGATGTCCGTCAACTGCCTTTTCCATATTGCCTGTAGGGTAATTACAGCATGAGCCGGGTCAGTCCACACCTGACACTGCTGACCGCTTCCGGCGTCTGCTCGCTGATCGTGCTCGACACCAATATCGTCGCCGTCACCCTGCCGAGTATCGCCCGCGACCTGGGGGCCAACTTCGCGGATATCGAGTGGGTGGTCAGCGCCTATATGCTCGCCTTCGCCGCGCTGTTGTTGCCCGCCGGCAGCGTCGCCGACCGCTTCGGCCGCAAGAGGAGCCTGATCTGGGGCCTGGGTATTTTCATCCTCGCCTCCCTCGGCTGCGGCGCCGCGCCCAGCGCGCTGTGGCTGGATATCGCGCGCGCCGTCAAAGGCGTCGGTGCCGCGCTGCTGCTCACCTCGGCGCTCGCCTCCATTGGCCACACCTTCCACGACGAAGTGGAGCGGGCCAAGGCCTGGGCGTTCTGGGGCGCGTGCATGGGCGTGGCAATGACCGCCGCACCGACCCTCGGCGGCTTGATCACCGAGTTCCTGGGCTGGCGCTGGATTTTCTACCTCAACCTGCCGGTGGGCCTGGGGTTGATGGCGCTGGTGCTGCACGCCATCCCCGAGTCCCGCGATACCCTGGCTGCGCGGCTCGACCCGTGGGGCAGCCTGGCGTTCAGCGCCAGCCTGCTGTGTTTGATCTGGGGGTTGATCGAGGCCAACCGCATCGGCTGGGACAACCCGCTGACCTACGCGCGCCTGCTCGGTGGCGGGTTGCTCCTGGGCGTGTTCGTACTGGTCGAGCGGCTGCAACAGCGGCCGATGGTCGACCTGCAACTGTTCCGTCACCCGCGCTTTATCGGCGCCCTGCTGGGCATGTTCGCCTACGCCGGCTGCGCCCAGGTGATGATGACGTTGCTGCCGTTTTACCTGCAGAACGGCCTGGGCTTTTCCGCGATTGCCTCGGGCCTGGGCATGCTGCCGTTCGCGCTGACAATGCTGATTGGCCCACGGATCGGCGCACGCCTGGCGCAACGCTTGGCGCCGGCGACCATGATGGCCAGCGGTTTGACCCTCGTCGGCTGCGGCAACCTGTTGAGCGCCTGGGCGCTGAATGTCGGCGGCTACCTGCCCTTTGCCCTGGCGATTGCAGTCACCGGGGCCGGGGCCGGTTTGCTCAACGGCGATACGCAGAAAAACATCATGGCCTGCGTGCCACGGGAGCGTGCGGGGATGGCCTCGGGCATGAGCACCACCATGCGCTTCAGCGCGATCATGCTGGCCATCGGCGTGTATGGGGCACTGCTGAGCAGCCACAGCGAACAGCTGTTGCGCGCAAGTATCGACCCGCAATGGCAGGCGCAGGTGGCGGGAATCGCTTCGCGGGTGGTGGCGGGTGATATGCCGGCGGCGCTGAACCTGGTGCCCGAGGCGGCGCGGGTGAGGCTGCAACCGCTGGCGCGGCAGGCGTTTGTGGACGGGTTCAGCGGGGTGTTGTGGGTGGCAGGGTTATTGGGATTGCTCGGAGCGCTGGTGGTGGGGAGGCTGATGCGCAAGCCGATACCCACACCGAACTAAATGTGGGAGGGGGTAAGCCCCCTCCCACAGGTATTACCTATACCCCAAAGAGGCTTACCAGAACCGCTGCTGGGTCAACCGGCTCCACCAGGTCAGCAGCACGCGGTCCACCGAACCGCTGGCCGCCAGGCCCACGCGCTCTTGCAGGCTCTTGCGCTCAGAGTAATGCAGGTGGAATACCTCGGCGGTCTTGGCCTTGGTGGCCAGGTATTCGTCGCTGGTTTGCAGCTCGTCGACCAGTTGCTTGTCGAGGGCTGCAACACCCAGCCACACTTCCCCGGTCGCCACTTCGTCGATCGCCAGCTGCGGGCGATAGCGCGACACGAAGTTCTTGAACAACTGGTGAGTGATGTCCAGGTCTTCCTGGAACTTCTCCCGGCCCTTCTCGGTGTTTTCGCCAAACACGGTGAGGGTGCGTTTGTATTCGCCGGCGGTCAGCACTTCAAAGTCGATATCGTGCTTTTTCAACAGGCGGTTGACGTTGGGCAACTGCGCCACCACCCCGATGGAACCGAGGATCGCGAACGGTGCGCTGATGATCTTCTCGCCAATGCACGCCATCATGTAGCCGCCGCTGGCCGCGACCTTGTCGATGCACACGGTCAACGGCACGCCCGCCTGGCGAATCCGCGCCAGTTGCGACGACGCCAACCCGTAGCTGTGAACCATGCCGCCGCCGCTTTCCAGGCGCAGCACCACTTCGTCCTTGGGCGTGGCCAGGCTCAGCAAGCCAGTGATTTCATGACGCAGGCTCTCGGTGGCCGAGGCCTTGATGTCGCCGTCGAAGTCGAGCACGAACACCCGTGGCTTGGCCTCGGGTTTCTTTTTGCTGTTCTTCTTTTCGGCTTTGCTTTCAGACTTGCGCAGGGCCTTGAGCTGATCCTTGTCGAGCACGGTCGATTCAAGGCGCTCGCGCAGGCCTTTGTAGAAATCATTCAGCTTGCTGACCTGCAACTGGCCAGCCGATTTGCGACGGCCTTTGCTGCGCAGTGCCGCGAAGCTGATCAGTACCACCAGAATCGCGACCACCAGGGTGACGGTCTTCGCCAGAAAGCTCGCGTATTCAGCCAAAAAATCCATGTGTCTCCTTAACAATGCACGGCGCCAGGCGCGGATCGCCCAAGCATACCGACGGGACCGCCGGGGAGCCAGTGCTCAAACCGCCAGCAGGCAGGCGCTCTAACACGCTTTTAAAACAAGCGTATGTTTTTTCATTGACAGCTCGCAGGCATCCTCATAACCTCGCCAGACTTTCAACGTACCGGGAAAACGGACGTGGGCAGCATCTATCTGATTCGACATGGCCAGGCCTCCTTCGGTGCAGACGACTATGACGTCCTGTCGCCCGTCGGCGTGGAACAAGCGCAAATCCTCGGTCGCCACCTGGCAGACATGGGCGTGACGTTCGACCGCTGCGTCGCCGGCGACCTACGCCGCCAGCAGCACACCGCCACGGCCGCGTTCGATCAATACAGCGCCCTCGGCCTGGCGGTTCCAGCCCTGGAAGTCGACAGCGCCTTCAACGAATTCGACGCCGACGCGATCATCCGCGCCCTGCTCCCCGACCTGCTCACCCGCGAACCCGACGCCCTGGACATCCTGCGCAACGCCGCGCAGAACCGCAGCGAATTCCAGCGCATCTTCGCCCTGATCATCGAGCGCTGGGTGGCCGGCACTTACGATACGCCGGGGCTGGAAAGCTGGCTGGGGTTTGTCGAGCGCGTCCAGGGTGGCCTGCAGCGTCTGCTGGAAGCGGCCGACAACACGCACAAGATCGCCGTGTTTACCTCCGGCGGCACTATTACCGCCCTGCTCCACCTGATTACCCGGATGCCGGCCGCCCAGGCCTTCGAACTGAACTGGCAAATTGTTAACACCTCGCTCAACCAGCTGAAATTCCGCGGTCGCGAGGTGGCACTGGCTTCCTTCAACAGTCATACCCACTTGCAACTGTTGAAGGCGCCGCAGCTCATCACTTTCCGATGAAGTGCGGCCAACCGTGACCCCAAGGTCGCTGGACTCTACCCTAAAGGATCGAAACCATGACTGACGTAGCTAAAGCCGTAGAAGCAATGAAAGCCAAATTCAACCCAGCCGCTGCTGCCGGCCTGGACCTGGTATTCGGTTTCTGTATCGATGACAGCAAACACTTCTCGCTGATCGTCAAAGACGGCACCTGTGAACTGCAGGAAGGCGAAAACCCTGACGCCCAGGTGACCCTGGTCATGAACGGCGAAACACTGGAAGGCATCGTCAGCGGCGACACCGACGGCATGCAGGCCTTCATGAGCGGCAACCTGCGCACCGAAGGCGACATGATGCTGGCGATGAAGCTGAGCGATCTGTTCCCTTCCTGAGAACGCTGGCTGTAACGCACGCATTGAAATGACAAATCCCGCCAATGGCGGGATTTGTCGTTTCTCGGCCGGCGATCAGCGGCGTCGACTTTCTTGAACTGCTCCAAATCTGGTGGGGGATGGCAGCGTTCGCCATGATCTACATCCCTGTAAAAGTCGGGGCGGCGAATTTACCCGATTCAAGGCGTGGAGGGTACATGCAACAGCAACGCCACCAACGCACTCCACCCCGTCTGGTGTGACGCCCCCAACCCGCGCCCGGTCTCCCCATGGAAATACTCATGGAACAACACCAGATCACGGCTGGCCGGGTCCGCCTCCAACTGCGCATACCCGGCCATCGACGGACGCAGGCCATTGTCATCCCTGAGGACCAATCGGCTCAGGCGCTGGCTGAGGCTGTCGGCGACTTCCTCCAGGGACGACAGATAACCACTGCCCGTCGGGTACTCCACCGAGAAGTTATCCGCGTAGTACCGATGAAACTCGCGCAACGATTCGATCAGCATGTAATTCACCGGCATCCACAACGGCCCGCGCCAGTTGGAATTGCCGCCGTACAGACGCGAATCGGATTCACCGGGTTGGTAGCGCGCGCACAACGTGTCGCCGTTCATCTTCAGCGCCAGGGGCTGCTCGGCGAAGGCCTTGGACATTGAGCGCACGCCAAACGCCGAAAGAAACTCACCGTCATCCAGCATCCGCCGCAGCAAGTCCTTGGTGCGCTCGCCGCGCAATAACGCCAGCAACAGGCGATTGCCCTGCCCCGGTTCGTTCCAGCGCGAGACCAGCTTGGCCAGGTCCGGCCGGTGGTGCATGAAGCCCAACAACCGCTCACGCAAGCCTTCGAGGCCCTCATGCTCGCGCTGTTCCAGTACCAGCACGGCGAACAGCGGCATCAGGCCGACGATGGAACGCAGGCGCACCGGTTCGTTCTGACCGTCGGGACGGTGCAGTACGTCGTAGAAGAACAGGTCCTGTTCGTCCCACAGGCCCTCGGCGCTGTCGTCGACACGGTTGATCGCACCGGCGATATACAGGAAGTGCTCGAAAAACTTCACCGCGATATCGACGTACACGACATTGCGCTTGGCCAGTTCCAGCGCGATACGCATCAGGTCCAGCGCATACGCCGCCACCCACGCCGTGCCGTCGGCCTGATCCAGTTGGTAGCCCGGCGGCAGTGCGGCCGAGCGGTCGAACAAGGCGATATTGTCCAGGCCGAGGAACCCACCCTGGAACAGGTTGCGCCCTTCGGCATCCTTGCGGTTGACCCACCAGGAGAAATTCAACAGCAACTTGTGGAAGATCCGCTCCAGGAAATCCATGTCGCCGACGCCGGTCAACGCCTTGTCCTGCTGATACACCCGCCAACAGGCCCAGGCATGCACCGGCGGGTTGGCGTCGTCGAAGCGCCATTCATAGGCCGGCAACTGGCCGTTGGGGTGCATGAAGCGGTCCTTCACCAGCAGCAACAATTGTTGCTTGGCATACCCCGGATCGATCAGCGCCATGGCCACCGCCTGAAAGCCCTGGTCCCAGGAGGCGTACCACGGGTATTCCCAGGTGTCGGGCATGGAGAGGATGTCGAAGTTGGACAGGTGCCGCCAATGGCTATTGCGCCGTTGCAAACGCTCGGGCGGCGGCGCGGGTTGGGTCGGGTCGCCGTCGAGCCATTGGTTCACGTCGAAGTAATAGAGCTGCTTGGACCACAGCAAACCGGCCAGGGCCTGGCGCTGCACATTGCGCGCGTCGGCATCGGCGATGCCCTGCTGCAACGCGGCGTAGAAGTCATCGGCTTCCTGGCGGCGCTGTTCAAACAGCTTGCGCGCATTGACCTCGGGCGCGTCCTTGGGCGCAAAACGCAGATACACGACTTTGCGCTCCAGCCCCGCCAACTCCAGGATGAAACGCGCGGCCGCCTTGGTGCCGCTGTCGCGGCGAATCGCGGTTTCCTGCCCCGCCACCACGTAATCGTTGATCCCATCCTTGAACGGCCCCGGCGCCGGTTGCCCGTCCAGCTTGGGGGCGTTGCTTTCGTTTTCGCAGAACAGCCATTCGACGCCGTCCTGGCCCCAGGCACTGAGGTGGCGGTCCGGCAATTCATGATGCCGCGCCAGCACGCGCTCGCCGTCCAGCCGCAACTGCGGTTTCGGCGCGCCGACGGCCCAGCTCCAATCATTGCGCGCCCACACCTGCGGCAGCACTTGCAGGCGTGTCGGCTGGTCGGAGCGGTTGTGGACGCTGACGCGCATGAAGATATCGTCGGGCTGGTGCTTGGCGTATTCGACGCTGACGTCGCAATACCGGTTGTCTTCGAACACGCCGGTATCGAGGATTTCGTACTCGGCGTCCGCCAGCCCGCGCTGGGCGTTTTCGGCGATCAGGTCGGCGTAGGGAAACGCCGCGTGGGGATATTTGTAGAGCATACGCATGTAGGCATGACTCGGCACACCGTCGACGAAAAAGTACAGTTCCTTGACGTCCTCACCGTGGTTGCCCTCGGCGTTGTTCAGGCCGAACAGGCGCTCCTTGATGATCGCGTCATGCTCGTTCCACAGCGCCAGGCCCAGGCACCAGCGTTGCGCCTTGTCACTGAACCCGGCCAGGCCATCCTCGCCCCAGCGGTAAGCGCGGCTGCGCGCATGTTCGTGCGGGAAGTAACGCCAGGCATCGCCGTCGGCGCTGTAGTCCTCGCGCACCGTGCCCCATTGGCGTTCGCTCAGGTACGGGCCCCACTCGCGCCAGCACTCGGCGGAATCGGCGGCCAGGCGCTGGCCTTCAGTGGTTTGCACAATAGTGGCGCTCATCCAATCCTCCCTCAGCCATCGCGTAAGGCCAGTGTAGAACCCATTCCCGGCGGGATGCACATGAAGACGGTTTTACCCCACTCATTCGTTTGCAGAATGAAGTCCAGAGGAATCTTCGTTTGCGCGGGCCTGCGGCGCCCAACAGAATCGGGGGTAACGGCATTCATTACTCTTACCGCAGCCAGGAATTTTTCTATGCCCAGCACCGCGTTTATCAGCCCCGACGACATCCGCAAAGGCTTTTCCAAGGCCATGTCCGACATGTACCGCGATGAAGTGCCCCTGTACGGCGCGCTGATGGAGCTGGTGGCCGACATCAACCGCCGCGTGCTCGACGCCGACCCGAGCCTGGCGCAACAGCTGCAACGGACCGGCGAAATCCAGCGCCTGGACATGGAACGCCACGGCGCCATTCGCCTGGGTACCGCCGCCGAACTGGCGACCATCCGCCGCCTGTTCGCGGTGATGGGCATGCAACCGGTGGGCTACTACGACCTGACCCCGGCCGGCGTGCCGGTGCATTCCACCGCATTTCGCGCCGTGCATGAATGCGCGCTGCAAACCAGCCCGTTTCGCGTATTCACCTCGTTGCTGCGCCTGGAACTGATCGAAAACCCCGAACTGCGCGCCTTCGCCGAAGCCGCCCTGGCCAAGCGTTCGATCTTCACCCCCGGCGCCCTCGCCCTGATCGAACAAGCGGAACGCGATGGCGGCCTCAACGCTGACGACGCCGAGGCATTCATCCGCCAGGCCCTGGAAACCTTCCGCTGGCACCACACCGCCACCGTCACCGCTGCGCAGTACCGGCAACTGAGCGACCAGCATCGCCTGATCGCCGACGTGGTGGCCTTCAAGGGCCCGCACATCAACCACCTGACCCCGCGCACCCTGGATATCGACCAGGTCCAGGCCGCCATGCCCGGCAAAGGCATCACCCCCAAAGCCGTGATCGAAGGCCCGCCGCGCCGCCGCTGCCCGATCCTGCTGCGCCAGACCAGTTTCAAGGCCCTCGACGAAACCATCGCCTTCACCGACGCCCAAGGCAGCCACAGCGCACGCTTCGGCGAAATCGAACAACGCGGCGTCGCCCTCACACCCAAAGGCCGCGCGCTGTACGACCAACTGCTGAATGCCGCCCGCGACGCACTCGGCGCCTTCCCCAACGAAGCCAACGCCGCGCATTACATGCACTTGATGGAACAGCACTTCCAGGCCTTCCCGGACGACCACACACAAATGCGCGAACAAGGCCTGGCCTACTTCCGCTACTTCGCCACCGACAAAGGCCTGGCGGCACGCGGCCAAGCCGACCAACCGCGCACGCTGGACGCGCTGATCACCGCCGGTCACGTCGATGTAGAACCGCTGGTGTATGAGGATTTTCTGCCGGTGAGTGCCGCGGGGATTTTCCAGTCGAACCTGGGGGATGCCGCGCAAAGTCACTACGCGGCCAATTCGAACCAGGCCGAATTCGAACAGGCACTGGGGCGCAAGACCCTTGATGAGTTGGCGCTGTATGCCGAGACGCAACAGCGCTCGATGGATGAATGCACCCACACGCTACTGGCCTGAAACAAACTGCCCGCCCGGCTCAGCAGCGCAATCCTCGCGCCCTATAATCCCCCAGAGCCGGGTGGACGGCGGGCATCATAAGTATCGGAGGGAAGGATGTCGTTCAGCCAAATCTGAAAAAATGTGCAAGGGAGCGACTGACGCGCTCCCTCCGTGGTGAATGGATCGCGCGCTTTACTGCAGCAAATCCTTGATCTCATCTTTAACCAACAAGCGCTTTTCCTTTAACTTCTTCAGCTCCTCATCGCTGCCGGCTGCCTTTTCAGCGCTCACCACCAATTCGTCGACGGCGTTGTATTTATCAAACAGCGCGTTCAGACGCGGATTTTTCGCCCGGTGTCCATCGACTTCGTCCTTGCTCAAACCCAAGTCCTGATACAGGTCGTGTTTCACTGGCATGGCCTACCTCCGCAAGTTGATCAATGATTACGCCCTTGAAGCTAGCCCATTCCAGGGGGTCTTGTCATGTTTGCGGGCAAACCAGTTCCGTTCGTCGCTACACCGGCGATGGAATCAAACCTTTGCCGCGCCCTGCCCTCCACTGTAGATCGCTACCCGAGGGAGACCGGTTTCATGAATCACGCCGCCACCGCTGTCGACACCCAATGCATCAACACCCTGCGCACCCTGGCCATGGATGCCGTGCAGAAGGCCAATTCCGGCCACCCCGGCACGCCCATGGGCCTGGCGCCGGTGGGGTATACGTTGTGGAGTCGCTTCCTGCGTTATCACCCGGAGCATCCCGACTGGCCCAACCGCGACCGTTTTGTGTTGTCGGTGGGGCATGCATCGATGCTGCTGTATTCGTTGCTGCACCTGGCCGGCGTGGTCGAGATCGATGCCCAGGGCCAGCGCTCGGGGCAGCCGGCGATCAGCCTGGACGATATCCAGCAGTTCCGGCAGATGGGTTCCAAGACCCCAGGCCACCCCGAGTACCGCATGACCACCGGCGTAGAAACCACCACCGGCCCCCTCGGCCAGGGGTGCGCCAACAGCGTCGGCATGGCCATGGCCGGGCGCTGGCTGGGCGAGCGCTTCAACCGCGACGGCCAGGTGCTGTTCGACTACAACGTCTACACCCTGTGCGGCGACGGCGACATGATGGAAGGCATCAGCAGCGAAGCCGCCTCCCTGGCCGGGCATTTGCGGTTGGACAACCTGTGTTGGATCTATGACAACAACACCATCAGCATCGAAGGCCACACCGAACTGGCCTTCAGCGAGGACGTGATCCAGCGCTTCCAGGCCTATGGCTGGCACACCTTGCACGTGACCGATGCCAACGACCTGCACGCTCTGAGCACGGCGCTGCAGACCTTCCAGCGCAATACCGGTGCGCCGACCCTGATCGTGGTCGACAGCGTGATCGGCTACGGCTCGCCGCACAAACACAACACCGCCGCCGCCCATGGCGAGCCGCTGGGCGAGGCGGAGATCCGCCTGACCAAGGCCGCGTATGGCTGGCCGGAAGACGCCAGCTTCCTGGTGCCCGAGGAGGCGCGCACGGTGTTGCGTGATGCATTGCACGCGCGCGCCGAGCCGTCGTACCGACAGTGGCAGCAAACCCTGGCGTCCCTCGACCCGCAACTGGCCGACGAACTGCAACGCATGCGCGCCGGGAACATGCCCGAGCAATGGCAAGCTGAACTGCCCAGCTTCGACTCCGACGCCAAAGGCGTGGCCAGCCGTGCCGCCGGCGGCGCGGTGCTGAATGCCTTCGCCCGGCAGATTCCCTGGCTGCTGGGCGGCTCGGCGGATTTGTCGCCGTCGACCAAAACCAACCTGACCTTCGACGGCGCCGGACGTTTCAGTGCCGACGACTACAGCGGACGCAACCTGCACTTCGGCATCCGTGAACATGCCATGGGGGCGATCGCCAATGGCATGGCGCTGTCCTACCTGCGCCCGTACACCTCGACGTTCCTGGTGTTCAGCGACTACATGAAGCCGCCGGTCCGCCTCGCGGCAATCATGGAATTGCCGGTGGTGTTCGTGTTTACCCATGACTCGATCGGCGTCGGCGAAGACGGCCCGACACACCAGCCGATCGAACACCTGAGCCAACTGCGCGCCACGCCGGGGTTGCTGACCCTGCGTCCCGGCGACGCGAATGAAACCCTGGAACTGTGGAAGGTCGCCCTGGCCCAGACCCACCGGCCGAGCTGCATGGTGTTGTCGCGCCAACCGCTGCCGACTCTGGACCGCACGCAGTACGCAGCCGCGTCCGGTGCCGCCCAGGGAGCCTATGTGCTGGCCGGCGCCGCACACCCCGAGGTCATCCTGCTGGCAACCGGCAGCGAAGTCAGCCTGGCGGTGGCGGCGTATGAACAGCTCAAAGGCGAAGGCATTGCCGCGCAGGTGGTCTCGATGCCCAGCTGGGAGCTGTTCGAAGAGCAGCCCACCGCCTACCGCGACAGCGTACTGCCGCCAGCGGTGACCGCGCGGGTGGTGGTGGAACAGGCCGGTCCGTTGGGCTGGGACCGCTATGTCGGACAGACCGGCGCCAAAGTGGTGATGAACAGCTTTGGCGCATCGGCGCCCCTGGCCAAGTTGCAGGAGAAGTTCGGGTTTACCGTGGAGAATGTGGTGAAGCTGGCCAAGCAACAGATCCAACGGCAGGAACATTGATCACAACGGTGACTGACACACCGCTATCGGGGGCAAGCCCCCTCCCACATGGGAGAGTGGGGCTCACCGCCGGCACCCGAGCATGAGCAAATGCCACTAACCCCGCCGATCAACCAAGGGAATGCGGTCAATGTGGGAGGGGGCTTGCCCCCGATAGCGGTGCATCAGTCACTGCATGAGTACCCGAACCACTGAAGTGCGCCCCATTGATGGTCAGACCAGCTCCCGGGCGAGAAACGGCGCGGTGCGGCTTTTCTTGCTCTTCGCCACCTGTCGCGGCGTGCCGCTGGCAACCACCTTGCCGCCCAGGTCCCCAGCACCCGGCCCGATATCGATCACCCAGTCACTCTGGGCCACCACGCGCATTTCATGCTCCACCACAACCACCGTATGCCCGGCGTCGACCAGATGGTTCAGCTGGCGGAGCAAGCGGTCCACATCCCGTGGGTGCAGGCCGGTCGTCGGCTCGTCCAGCACATACAAGGTGGCGCCCCGGGCATTGCGTTGCAGTTCGGTGGCCAGCTTGATGCGCTGCGCTTCGCCCCCGGACAGTTCCGTCGCCGGTTGGCCGAGGCGCAGATAGCCCAGGCCGATATCGCGCAGCACCAGCAACGACCGCAGCACCCCCGGCTGCTCGGCGAACACTGCCACCGCCTGCTCGACGGTCATGCCGAGCACTTGGGCAATGTTCAAACCATGCCATTGGATCGCCAGGGTCTCGGGGTTGTAGCGCGCCCCGTGGCAGGTCGGGCACGGCGCATACACGCTGGGCATGAACAGCAACTCAACGCTGACGAACCCTTCGCCCTCGCAATTCGCGCAGCGGCCCTTGGCGACGTTGAAAGAAAACTGCCCCGCATCGTAATCACGCTGCTTCGCGGCCGCTGTGGCGGCGAACAGTTTGCGCACGTTGTCGAACAGCCCGGTGTAGGTCGCCAGGTTGGAGCGCGGCGTGCGGCCGATGGGTTTCTGGTCCACCTGCACCAGCCGGTGAATCCGTTCCAGCCCGGCGCTGATGCACCCGCCGCTGGTGGGCGGGGCGTCATCTTCCAGGCTCGGTTCGTCTTCGCTTTCCGGCACGCGGCCGAGGCCGCTGCCCACCAACTCCAGCAGCGCCTGGCTGACCAGGCTGGATTTGCCCGAGCCGGAAATACCGGTCACCGCAGTGAAGCAACCCAGCGGGAAATCGACACTCAAATCCTTGAGATTATTACGTGTGACGCCCTCCAGGCTCAGCCAGCCGGTCGGTTCGCGGCGCCGGGGATTGGCCGGGCGCCGTTCGGCAAACAGGTACTCACGGGTCTGCGACGCTTCAACCTGCGCCAAACCCGCCGGAGGTCCGCTGTACAGCACTTGCCCGCCGTGTTCACCGGCCGCCGGGCCGACGTCGATCAGCCAGTCGGCGCGGCGCATGGTTTCCAGGTCGTGTTCCACCACAAACAACGAATTGCCGGCAGCTTTCAAACGCGCCAACGCAGTGAACAGCGCTTCGCCATCCGCCGGGTGCAGCCCCGCCGACGGCTCATCCAGCACATAGATCACGCCGAACAATTGCGAACCCAATTGCGTGGCCAGGCGCAAGCGCTGCAACTCGCCGGACGACAAGGTCGGCGTGCTGCGCTCCAGGGACAGATAGCCCAGCCCCAGCTCGGTCAGGGTGCTGACCCGCTCGAGCAGATCCTCGGCGATGCGCTGGGCAGCCAGGCGCTTTTCCAGCGACAGTTTCATCGTGTCCTGCCCCGCCGCCACCGGCCGCAGCAGCTCGGCCAATTGAGTCAGCGACAGTTGCAAGAGTTCGCCGATGTCCACCCCGGCAAACTTCACCGACAACGCCGCCTGGGTCAGCCGCTTGCCGTCGCACAACGGGCAGGCGCTGCCCTGCATGAACTGCGCGACACGCTTTTTCATCAGCGCACTTTGGGTGTGGCTGAAGGTGTGCAGGATATAGCGCCGCGCGCCGCTGAACGTGCCCTGGTAGCTCGGCTCCAGCTTGCGTTTCAGCGCCTCGCGGGTCTGCTCCGGGGTGAAACCGGCGTACACCGGCACGGTCGGGGTTTCTTCGGTGAACAGGATCCAGTCGCGCTGCTTTTTCGGCAAATCACGCCACGGGATGTCGACGTCATAGCCCAGGGTCACCAGGATGTCGCGCAGGTTCTGGCCTTGCCACGCCAAGGGCCAGGACGCGACCGCACGCTGGCGGATGGTCAGCGAGGGATCGGGCACCATCAGCGCCTCGGTCACCTCATACACGCGGCCCAGGCCGTGGCATTGCGGGCAGGCACCCTGGGGCAGGTTCGGCGAAAAATCCTCGGCATACAGCATCGCCTGCCCCGGCGGATAACTGCCGGCGCGCGAATAGAGCATGCGGATCAGGCTGGACAACGTCGTGACACTGCCCACCGACGAACGCGCACTCGGCGTGCCGCGCTGTTGTTGCAGGGCCACGGCAGGCGGCAGGCCTTCGATGGAGTCTACATCGGGCACGCCGACCTGATCGATCAGGCGTCGCGCATAGGGCGCCACCGATTCGAAATAGCGCCGCTGGGCCTCGGCATACACCGTGGAAAAAGCCAGGGACGACTTGCCGGAACCCGACACGCCGGTAAACACCACCAGGGCATCCCGCGGGATATCCACATCGACGTTACGCAGGTTATGTTCGCGAGCGCCGCGAACCCGGACGAACCCAAGGTGCTGGGCAGTGATCTGAGGGATGTTGCGCGATGAAGTCATGGTCAACCTTGTGGCGCGGCAAGCACGCGGCGCACCCGATGCGTCTGGGTTTCGGGGTTATAGGGCTTGCTCAGCAGATGAATGTCGGGGCTCAGCAGGTGCGGAATTGGCTAAAAAATGCATCGGTTGGCTCTTGGCGAAGAGAAGCGTGGGTAGGTGGTGCAGCACCACGCATAGAAAATAGGAGCCTGCCAGCAATCATTCGTTTCATTGCATATAGCTTATCCACGCAGGCCAGAGCAACTGCGCTCAGTGAAAATCCCGGCTGCGCACAGCGATGCCTTGCAGCAGCGGCGACAGGTCGGTGAGGCGCCCGGCGATCAGGTGCCGCACCTCGCCCACCGCCTCCCAGCGCCCGTCCACCTTGAGCAGGCGCGAGCCGACCAGGGCCTGGCGCTGACGTTCTGCCAGGTCGCGCCAGACCACCACATTCAGATTGCCGAATTCATCCTCCAAGGTGACAAAGGTCACACCGCTGGCGGTGCCGGGGCGCTGGCGACCGGTCACCAGGCCGGCGACGCTGACAGTGCGGCCATGCTCCACCGCCATCAGCTCACGGGAACTGCGGCAGCGCCGTTTGCGCAATTCTTCGCGCAACAACGCCAACGGATGCGGGCCCAGGGTGGTGCCGAGCGTGGCGTAATCGGCCTGCAGGTCTTCGCCCACCGTGGGTGTCGGCAACTCCACCCGCGCTTCGTCGGGGCTGGGCAGGCCGGCGAACAGCCCGAGTTGTTTGTGTACCCCCGCCACTTCCCAGCGCGCCGTGTGCCGGTTGCCGGCCAACGCCCGCAAGGCTCCGGCATCCGCCAGCAAGGCTTGGGCGCGGGGATCCAGCCCGGCGCGTCGGTCGAGGTCGGCAATGTCGCTGAATGCACAGTGCTCGCGCGCCGCTTCGATCCGTCGCCCATCCTCTTCGCGAAACCCCGCGATCATGCGCAACCCCAGGCGAATCGCCGGTTGCGCGCCAGCGATGGGTTCCAGACTGCAATCCCAGTCACTGGCCTGCACGTCCACCGGGCGGATCTGCAAACGATGGCGCCGCGCGTCCTGCAGGATCTGGTCCGGGCTGTAGAACCCCATGGGCCAACTGTTGATCAACGCACAGGCGAAGGCCGCCGGTTCATGGCATTTGAGCCAGCAACTGGCGTAGGTCAACAAGGCAAAACTGGCGGCGTGGGATTCCGGAAAGCCATAGCTGCCAAAACCCTTGATCTGCTCGAATATCTGCGCGGCGAAGGCGTCGCTGTAGCCGTTTTTGAGCATGCCGGTGCGCAAGCGTTGCTGGTGCGGTTCAAGGCCGCCGTGACGCTTCCAGGCCGCCATGGAACGGCGCAACTGATCAGCTTCACCGGGGCTGTAATCGGCGGCGACCATGGCGATCTGCATCACCTGTTCCTGGAACAACGGCACGCCGAGGGTGCGTTCGAGCACCGCTTCAAGCTGCGGCGACGGATAGGTGGTGGGCTCCTCTTTGTTCCGCCGCCGCAGGTACGGATGCACCATGCCGCCCTGGATCGGCCCCGGGCGCACGATGGCGACTTCAATCACCAGGTCGTAAAAGGTCTGCGGCTTGAGCCTGGGCAACATCGACATCTGCGCCCGCGACTCGATCTGGAACACGCCGAGGGTGTCGGCCTTGCTGATCATTGCGTAGGTGGCCGGGTCTTCCTTGGGGATCGTCGCCAGGCACAGGTCGTGGCCACGGTGGCGACGCAGCAGGTCGAAACAGCGGCGGATCGCGCTGAGCATGCCCAGGGCGAGGATATCCACCTTGAGCAGGCCGACGGCGTCGAGGTCGTCCTTGTCCCACTGGATGATGGTGCGCTCGGCCATCGCCGCATTTTCCACCGGCACCAGGGTGTCCAGCGGGTGTTCGGAAATCACGAAGCCGCCGGGGTGCTGGGACAGGTGCCGGGGGAAACCGATCAGTTGCTGGGTCAGCGCGAGTATGCGGCGCAGCACCGGGCTGTCGGGGTCGAAACCGCCCTCGCGCAGGCGTTCCAGGGGCGGCGCTTGGTCACTCCAGCGCCCGCAGCACTCGGCCAGGGCATTGACCTGGTCCGGCGGCAAACCCAGGGCTTTGGCCACATCGCGCACCGCGCCGGCACCGTGGTAGCTGCTGACCACCGCCGTCAGTGCTGCGCGGGTGCGGCCGTAGCGCTGGAATACGTATTGCAGCACCTCTTCGCGGCGTTCGTGCTCGAAGTCGACGTCGATGTCCGGCGGCTCGTTACGCTCCCGGGACAGGAAGCGCTCGAACAGCATGTTCATCAGGCTCGGGTTGATCTCGGTGATGCCCAAGGCGAAACACACCGCCGAGTTGGCCGCCGAACCCCGGCCCTGGCACAGGATCGAACGGCTGCGGGCAAAGCGCACGATGTCATGCACCGTGAGGAAATAGCTTTCATAGCCCAGCTCGCTGATCAGTTCCAACTCGCGGTCGATCTGCTGCAAGGTCTTGACGTCGACCCCTTGCGGCCAGCGCCGGGCGATGCCTTCTTCGGTGACGGCGCGCAGCCAGGATCGGGCGTCATGGCCGGCGGGCACCAGCTCACGCGGATAGTGGTAGCGCAGTTGGCTGAGGTCGAAGGTGCAACGGCGCGCGATGGCCAGGGTTTCGTCGAGCAACGACGGCGGATACAACGCCTGTAACGCCGGCAGGCTGCGCAGATGCCGCTCGCCGTTGGGATGCAGGCGCGTACCGGCTTCGGCCACCGGTACGTGATGGCGGATGGCGGTCATGGTGTCTTGCAGGGCGCGGCGGCCGCGGGCATGCATATGCACATCGCCGCAGGCCACCGCCGGGAGCTGCAGGCTGGCGGCCAGGGCCAGGCGTTGCTCCAGGTGACGCGCATCGTCCTGCCCGCAATGCAGATGCACCGCCAGCCACAGGCGCTCGGCGAAGGTACGGCGCAGCCATTGGATCGAGGCCTGGGTGTCGCTGTCTTCGGCAATCCAGAGCGCCAACAGGCCGGGCAGCGGTTGGTCGAAGTCTTCTGGCAGCAGGCGATAACGGCCCTTCTCCGCCCGTCGCCGGGCCAGGGTGATCAAGCGGCACAGGTGCTGGTAGCCGCTGAGGTCTTCCACCAGCAGTAGCAGTTTCGGGCCGTTTTCGACGCGCATCTCACTGCCGATGATCAGCGGCAAACCCACCGCTTTCGCCGCCTGCCAGGCGCGCACGATGCCGGCCAGGGTGCATTCGTCAGTGATCGCCAGGGCGCTGTAGCCCTCGCGCTTGGCCCGCTCGAACAACTCCAGCGCCGTGGAGGCGCCGCGCTGGAAGCTGAAGTTGGACAGGCAATGCAGCTCGGCGTAACTCATGCGAACCAGCCTTGCAGCCACAACCCGTCGCATTGCCCCACGGTGCGGTAGGCCCAGCCTTGCTGGCCGGCGCGGGTCTGGATCAGGTAATAGTCGCGGCGGATATCGGCGCCATCCCACCAGCCCGATTCGATGCGCTCCGGGCCCTTCAGGATCTGCACGCCCGCCTCGGCCAGCAAGGTCGGCTCGGCGAGCAGCCAGCCGGGGCGTTGCACGTTGTTCAAAGTGGGGCACGGGTTTTTATCGGTCGCCGCTTGCCAGGCGCATTCGGGGCGGTGGTCGGCGTGAAAACGCAGGCCGTGTACCGCCTCATCGCCAAGCCGGGCGCGCAGGCGTTCGCGCAGTTGCGCCCAGGGCAGGGTCTGTTGCGGGCGGTCGTCGAACAGGTCCTGGCGTTGCGGCACGAACACCGGCAGGTCCTGGGCCACCAGGCGAACACCGCGCACGGGGGACGTCACTTGCACCTGCTCCAGACGCCCGCGGGCCAGTTCGAACAGCATCGGCGCTTCACGCTCGGCGCTGAGCAGGCCGACCGGGATCACGCTGTCGGGGGCCTGGGCGTGTTCCAGGTGCAGGGCGAAACGCTGGACGCCACTGTCGCGGCCACAGAGGAAGGCGGACAGGTCGCCGGTCAGACGACGCAGCGGGAATAACAGGGCCTGGTGGGATTGCACGTCGTAGTTCAGCTCGATGCGTACATCGAAGCGGTCCGGCGGCTGATAGAAGCCCAGCGCCAACGGCCGCTGCCCGCTCAGGGCATCCAGATGCTTGAGCAACGCCGCATCGAAGCGCCGCGCCAGGGTGTGCCGGGGCAACGCCTGCACCTGGGCCAGGCTGCGCAAGCCCATCCGCGACAAAGCGATGGCGGCCTGCGGGTCCAGGCCGGCGCGGTCGATGGGCAGTGGCGCCAAGGCCTGCATCAACGCGTGATCATCGGCCACGGCCAGGCCATCGTAGCGGTTCGCCAGCACCCGCGCCGCCACCGGGTTGGGCGCGGCGACGATGCGATGACGAAAGCCCAGCTCGCTCAGCTCTTTGCGCAGGCGGGCCTCGAAGCGCGGCCAGGGCCCGAACAGGCCCAGGCTCGACTCGATCTCAAACAGCAAGGCGCGCGGGTAAAACACGCTGACCTGGGAACTGAACTGGTAGGCCCAGGCCGCCAGAAACTGCTGCCAGCGTTCGATCTCCACGGGGTCGTATTCGGCGCAGGCAAAGGTTTTGACCAGCGCATGCGCCGCCGTCAGCGATTGACCGGGGCGCAGGCCCAAGGCATGCGCGGCCGCGTTGACGGTTTGCAGGACGCGCCGCTGCGGCGTGCCGGCCAGCAGCGCCAGCGGCTCGTGCGGCGTCGGATGCATACGCTGCACCGCGTCCAGCGCCAATTGCGGGAAGACAATACACACCCAGCGCATGCCAACCTCAGTGCCCGGCCAGCGCAATCGGCGCCGGGTGGGCCAGCCCGCCCCGGCACTTGAGCACCCGCACTTGCGCGGGCCGGGCGTCGACCGCCAGGCGCAGAGCGGCCGGCGAGGCGTTGAGCGCGTCACTCAGGGCGCGCCAGGCAAACGCCAGGGTCTGCCCGGTTTCCGCCGCTACCTGCAAGCGCCGCAAGGCACGATCATCGGCCTTGCGCGGCCAGCACAACACCGCACCGCAACTGCCCGAACGCAGGCACTGCTCGACCGCCCACAACGCATCCCGCTCCTCGGCCTGGACCACCGCGAGCTGACGCAAATCCACCCCGGCGTTCTGCCAGGCGTGGGGGTACGGCGTGTAGGGCGGCGCCACCAGCACTATGCGCTCCCCCGCCGCTGACAAACGCGCCAGGGTCGGCAACACCAGTTGCAGTTCGCCCACGCCGTCCTTGGCCATGAGGATTTCGCTGAGGGCCGACTCCGGCCAGCCGCCCGTGGGCAGCACCGCATCCAGCGCCGCCAGCCCCGTGGGGTGGACACTGGCCGGTGGCGCGGCGGGCCGGCCCTTCCACACACGCCCGCCATTGAACAGCGCGTCCAGGGCAACGACGGCGCCCATCAGCCTTGCCTCACCAGGCCGCAGAACACGCCTTCGATGGCCAGGTCCTGATCGGGCCCGACCACGATGGGTTGATACGCGGGGTTGCGCGGCAGCAGCCGCACGCTGTCGCCATTGCGTTCGAAACGCTTGATGGTGACTTCACCGTCCAGGCGCGCCACCACAATCTGCCCGTTCACGGCTTCGGCACTGCGGCGCACGCCCACCAAATCGCCGTCGAGGATGCCGTCTTCGATCATTGAGTCGCCCTGCACCCGCAACAGATAGTCCGGGGTTTTCGCGAAAGTGGCCGGGTCGAGTTGCAGGCGGCTGTGGACTTCGGCATCGGCGCCGATGGGCAAACCGGCGGCGACACGGCCCAGGACCGGAACGTCCAGCCATTCGGGCCGCGCTGGCGGGTTGAGCAGGCGAATGCCACGGGCCTGGTTGGAGTTGACTTCGATGAAGCCGGCTTCGGTCAGGGCCACAACGTGTTTGCGGGCGACGCTGCGGGAGGCGAAGCCGAATGCCTCGGCGATCTCGGCGAGGCTGGGGGATTGGCCTTGTTGCGCGATGCGGTCGCGGATGAAGGTCAGGATGGCGGTGCGGCGGGGGGTTAGGGTTGTCATGGAGTACATTTGTACTCTTGTGGGAGATTTCTGACAAGCGCCGGTAGTCGGGGGGTTGGGGGTTGGGGGTATATCCGTTATTTAGGTAATGGCAGCTATTGGTTCCGCTCTTACAGCGGGTCACTTTGGAAAAGCCCCAAAGTAACCAAAGGGCTCTTGCCCCACCACTCGGCACCTCGCTAGTGCTCGGTGTGCCCTCACTCCGGCTTGAATCCGTGGGCCGCCGTCATGGGCCATCCCTGGCCCAGGACGGCTAACCCGGCGTCCTGCCGGGTTACCCACGGATTCAAGCCTGCGTTCGGCCAGCGTGGTTTTACGGGGCGCCTAAGATCAAGATCAAAAGCCAGAGCCAGAGCCAGAGCCAGAGCAGAACGAGTTCTATCTGATCCATGGAGATCAAAATGTAGGAGGGGGCTTGCCCCCGATGGCGGTGGATCAGTCATGCATGTAGTGACTGATCCACTGCCATCGGGGGCAAGCCCCTCCCACATTTTTGACCGAGTTCGGCTTGCAGGATCAGGTTGGCTATAAGGCCGCGCCCAAGAGCAAGAGCAAGAGCAGAACGAGTTCTATCTGATCCATGGAGATCAAAATGTGGGAGGGGGCTTGCCCCCGATGGCGGTAGATCAGTCATGCATGTAGTGACTGACACACTGCCATCGGGGGCAAGCCCCTCCCACATTTCTGACCGAGTTCGGCTTGCAGGATCAGGTTGGCTATAAGGCCGCGCCCGAGAGCAAGAGCAAGAGCAGAACGAGTTCTATCTGATCCATGGAGATCAAAATGTGGGAGGGGGCTTGCCCCCGATGGCGGCTTGTCAGCCAATACATGCATGGCTGATCCACTGCTATCGGGGGCAAGCCCCTCCCACATTTTTGACCGAGTTCGGCTCGCAGAGTCAGGTCGGCTATAAGGCCGCTTTGCTTTTGATCTGGGGCACACCGGGCCTAGCTTTGGCTACTTTTGAGAAAACGGATATCGACACGCCCCACTCTCACCATCCCTCTTTCAACATCCGCAATTCCAGATGCTGCAACAGCATGATGGTCTTCCCATCCACGATCTCACCGCTCGCCACCATCGCCAACGCCCGCTCGAACCCCAGTTCCAGTACCTCAATGTCCTCGCCTTCCTCTTCGATCCCGCCGCCCATTCCCACCCGATCCTCCGGTTGGTATTCGCCGAGGAAAAAGTGAATCCGCTCCGTCACCGATCCCGGGCTCATGAATGCCGCATAGATCTTCTCCACATGCCCCACGCGATAGCCCGTCTCTTCTTCGGCTTCCAGGCGAATGCGTTCTTCGGGGCTGGCGTTGTCCAGCAACCCGGCCGCGGCTTCGATCAGGTAACCGGGGTAGTCGTTGACGAAGGTGGGCATGCGGAACTGTCGGATCAGCAGCACAGTGCGCTGGGCGCGGTTGTACAGCAGGATGGTCGCGCCGTTGCCCCGGTCGTACACTTCGCGGGTCTGGGCCTGCCAGCTGCCGTCGCGGCGGCGCAGGTCGAAGCTGTATTTTTTCAGCAGGTACCAATTCTCCGAGAGCGTCTCTTCGGCGGTGATGCGAACGGGGCTGTTGTCCATGGTCGGGCCTTTGCTCAAAGGAGCAGGAGCATGTCGCGCCAGCAACGCCAACGTCAAGCCGGTCGCATACCGCTACAATCGGGCCCCACAAAAAGTCTCTGCAAGGGCAAGGCAATGTCGCTGCATATCCCGACGCTATTGATAGTCGCCGTGTTCGTGTTCTGCCTGATGGGCCTGCTCACCGTGCATGCCTGGAGCCGTGGCCGTGAACCGACCCTGGGCTATCTCGGCATCATGCTGCTGCTCGCCACCCTGGGCACCGGGCTGATCGCGGTGCGCGGCGTGGGCCTGGACTTTGTCGCGTTGATCCTCGGCAATGTCGTGCTGTTGCTCAGCGCCGCGATGAACTGGACCGCCATGCGCGCTTTCGTGCAGCGCAAGCCGAGCCTGCCGGGGATCTTTGCCGGGTGTGGCGTGTGGCTGTTGATGTGCCTGTTGCCGCAGTTCTATGGTTCGCTGTCGGCGCGGGTCACCCTGTATTCGCTGCTGGCGGCCGGTTATGGCGTGCTGTCGGCCCTGGAGCTGTGGCGCAACCGCGCGACCCTGGAAGTCGCCTACGCTCCCGCGCTGGCGCTGATCCTTTGGCACACCGCGTTCTATGGCATACGCGCAATCACCGACGCCGGCCTGCCGCTGAAAAACGCCCAGGCCTCGGGGGTGAAGGCGCGCCGTTTTTCTCGTTCATGCTGTTTGAATCGATGCTGTATGCCATCGGCATTGCCTACATCACCCTGGCGATGGTCAAGGAGCGTGCCGAGTTGCGCTTCAAGGCCGCCGCTTTCAGCGATGCGCTGACCGGCGCCGGCAACCGCCGCGCCTTTATGCTCAGGGGCGAAAAACTGCTGGCCGACTGCAGCCGTCGCCAGCGCAGCACGGCCCTGCTGCTGTGCGACCTGGACCACTTCAAGCGCCTGAACGACAGCTTCGGCCACCCCATGGGCGACCAGGCGCTGATCGCCTTCAGCCAGATGACGCGGGCCATGCTGCGCAGCGGTGATGTGTTTGCGCGTATCGGCGGTGAAGAGTTCGCCTGCCTGCTGGCCGACAGCGATGCGGCCGGGGCGTTTGAAGTGGCCGAGCGCATCCGCCGCGGGTTTGCCGAACTGGACCTGCTGACGCCGGGGTTCTTGAGCGTGAGCATCGGCATCGTCACCACCACGGCGGCAGGCCACGACCTCTCATACTTACTGTCCCAGGCCGACCAGGCGCTGTACCAGGCCAAGGCCTATGGACGCAATCGCGTGCAGGTGGTGGCGCTCGCCTGAGCGGACGACGCTTGAATGCCGCAATACTTTGCAAGCAATCAGTAAACGCCTGATCTACGGGCATTCCCTGGCGGATGTGGCCACCGCCGTGGCGGATACCGCCTTGCCGGTGCGCTGGCTGCTGTCGCAGAAATTCGATTCCATCGACAAGATTGCCGACATCCATATGCCACTGCTGGTGGTCCACGGCCTGGACGACCGCTACGTTCCCCCACGGTTCAACGAGCAATTATTTGCCGCCGCCCAGGAACCCAAGCGCTTGTTGCTGGTGCCCGGCGCCAGCCACAACAACAGCATGAGCCTGGCCGGGCGCAGCTATCGCAAAGCGCTGGACAACCTGATGCAAGCGAAGATGCCGACACAGGTTGTCACCCACTCAACCGGGCGCGCCAACGACTCATAAAATGTGTTTTCGGCACTGGGTTCGCGCGGGGCTGTCAAGCGCAAACCCAGCCTATGCTGGCCCGCGCCAGAAGTTGATCAAATATTGATCTTGGGTTGAATCGCCAACCCCTGCCGGGCCCTCGCAAAGTTATCCACAGAGATACCCACGGTTTTCGTGGACAACTCTTTTTATTTTTTTACGATTTTTTTGCTCAGCCCGCGCCTTGGGGAAAGGTGCCAGGCAGCAAAATTTCGCGATTCACATCGCGTATATCGTTATACCCGCACAGCGCCATCGACACGTCCAACTCGCGGGCGATGATCTCCAGCGCCTTGGTCACCCCCGCTTCACCCATCGCGCCCAGGCCGTACAAATGCGGGCGACCGATCAGGGTGCCTTTGGCGCCCAATGCCATGGCCTTGAGCACGTCCTGGCCGGAACGGATACCGCCGTCGAGCCACACTTCAATACGCTCGCCCACCGCCTCGACGATCGCCGGCAATTGGCTGATGCTCGACGGCGCGCCATCCAACTGACGACCGCCGTGGTTACTCACCACCAACGCATCGGCGCCGGCATTCGCCGCCAGGCGCGCATCTTCCACATCGAGGATGCCCTTGATGATCAACTTGCCGCCCCAGCATTTCTTGATCCATTCCACATCGTCCCAACTCAGGCGCGGGTCGAACTGTTGGGCGGTCCATGCCGACAGCGAACTCATGTCCGCCACACCTTTGACATGCCCGACGATATTGCCGAAGCCATGACGTTTGGTGCCGAGCATGCCCATCACCCAGCGCGGCTTGGTCATCATGTTGAGGATATTCGGCAGGGTCAGTCTGGGCGGCGCCGACAGGCCGTTGATCAGGTCCTTGTGACGTTGGCCGAGGATCTGCAGGTCCAGGGTCAACACCAACGCATCGACACCGGCGGCCTTGGCGCGCTCGATCAACTGCTCGATAAAGGCGCGGTCGCGCATCACATAGAGTTGAAACCAGAACGGCTGGCCGACCTGTTCGGCGATGTCTTCCAGGGAGCAGATGCTCATGGTCGACAAGGTGTAGCGCAGGCCAAAGGCAGCAGCGGCACGGGCGGTGAGAATCTCACCATCGGCATGCTGCATCCCGGCCAGGCCGGTGGGCGCCAGGGCGACTGGCATGGCCATGTCCTGGCCGATCATGGTGGCGCGGATCGAACGTTTATCGATATTGCGCGCCACCCGTTGGCGGAATTTGATCTGGGCAAAATCGCTTTCATTCGCCCGGTAAGTGCTTTCAGTCCAAGAGCCGGAATCGGCGTAGTCGTAAAACATCCTTGGAACACGTTTTTGCGCCAGCTTGCGTAAGTCTTCGATGGTTGTGATCAACGACATCTGCGTCACCTCTCCCTGAACTGAGTAGGAAGAGTAACCGCCCATCCGCCGTACAACCAGCCATTGCGTTGATTGATCAGGCCGCTGACGGTTCGTCCGTGGCAGGTGGCTCGGGGGTGAGCCCCCAGTCGCCGTGCTCGTACCAGTCATCGCCGATCATCTCGGCCGGGTGCATGGTGCGGTCGGCGCCGTTGCCACAGGCCAGATCGGTCGTGGCGCAATAGCGGTCGCAGCCCCAGCAGATGCGTTCGGGGTGCTTGGGGTGCAGCGGAAAAGGCTTGGCCATGATGAGGTTCCCTACCGGCGAACAATAGAGTCAACCTAACCTGCTCGAGGGGGCATGGCCTTGACTGCAGTCAAGGTTGGCCAACATGAAATATCGCAGAAACTTGACAAGAATCATTATTATTTACGATCAACCTTCCTAGACTCGGGTTCTTTCCCCCTCACCCGTCAGGAAGCCTCCATGCGTATTCCTTCTACTGTGTCCCTGGTCCTGCTGTTGTCCACCTCTGCGGCGTTTGCCAAGGAGTACCCGATCGGCGAGCCGCAGCACTGCCCAGGCCTGGAAATCGGCGCGGTGTACCTACAACCGATCGAGATGGCACCCGCCGGCATGATGCGCGCCACGGCCGACTCCGACGTCCACCTTGAAGCCGATGTGCGCGCCACGGCGGACAATGCCCAAGGCTTCCAGGAAGGCAGTTTCGTGCCGTACCTGAACCTGTCCTTTACGTTGAGAAAGCAAGGCAGCGACACGCCGATCACCGGTGATTTCCACGCCATGGTCGCCAATGACGGGCCGCACTACGGCGACAACGTCAAGCTGCAAGGCCCAGGCAAATACACCCTGACCTTCAGCGTATTGCCGCCCAGCGGCCACCAGTCCCTGGGCCGCCATACCGACAAGGAAACCGGGGTCGCACCGTGGTTCGAACGCTGCGAAGTCCACTACGAATTCGTCTATGCCGGCATCGGCAAGAAAGGCGGTTACTGATGCGTCGCGCCTTGCTGCTGGGCAGCTTGCTGCTGAGCGGCGCGGCCCTGGCGGCGCCGTTGCCGACCTATGAACTGACCCTGCAGGACGGCCACTTCATCCCGCCGCAACTCACGGTCAAGGCCGGCGAGCGCTTCAAGATCGTGCTGCACAACCTCGGCCAAGGCCCGGCCGAATTCGAGAGCACGCCGCTGCGCGTGGAGAAAGTCTTGTCCCCCGGCGTGACCACCTTCGTCGTGATCCACCCGCTCACGCCGGGGTTGTATCCGTTCTTTGACGAGTTCAACCCACAGTTGCCCGAAGGCAGCATCCTCGCCCAATAGCCCCGGGAGCCGTTGATGAATCAATCGATGTTTATTGTCTGGCGCGAAAGCGTCGAGGCGCTGCTGGTGATCGGCATTCTGCAGGTCTGGATCAGCCGCCAGACCGCGCACTCGCGCCTGGGGCGTTTCCTGTGGGCCGGGGTGGTCCTGGGCTTGTTCTGCTCCGCCGGCCTGGCCGGCTTGATGCTGTGGGCCGGTGAGGCCATGACCGGCCCCCAGGGCGAATGGCTGCAAGCGGCACTGACATTATTGGCCAGCGGCCTGATGGTGCAGATGGTGTTCTGGATGCATCGCCACGCGGCCACGCTCAAAAACACCCTGGTACGCGAAGCCGATGAACGCCTGGCGCGCCAGGGCGGTTGGGGCGTGTTGCTACTGACGCTGTTGGCGGTGAGCCGCGAAGGCAGTGAAACCGTGGTGTTTCTGTACGGTGCCGGCGCGCGTCTGCAGGGCCCGGCGCTGAACCTGTTCGCGATCGGCGGCGTGCTGGGCCTGGTGTTGGCGGGGCTCACGGTGCTGTTGTTGCGCAGTACGCGGCGCTTCATTTCCTGGTCGCTGTTTTTCGCCCTCAGCGAAGCGCTGTTGCTGCTGCTCGGCGGGGCTTTGCTGGTGGCGGCCGTGGACCGTATCAGCGGGCAATTGCTGGCGATGGACATGCCCGAGTGGGTCTATTCGAGCTTCGGTGAAAGCCGCTGGGACAGCAGTACCCTGCTCAGCGACAGCCACGGCCTGGGCGCGATGTTGGCTGACTTTGTCGGCTACCGCGCCGCGCCGAGCCTGGTCACCGTGCTGGTGCTGCTCGGCTATTGGTTGTGGGTGGGCAACGGCCTGCGCCGTTCGCGGCACGCGGCATGAGCTGGCTGCAGCGCCTGGGCGATGGCATGCGCCGCCATGGGCGCTTGATCCGTGCCGTGCAATGGGCGGTGGTGCTGGTCTACGCCGTGCTGCTGGTGCTGCCGGCGCTGCTGCCGTTGCCGGACAGCCAGGCGCGCCTGGTGAACAACCTGACGCTGCTCGCGCAATTCATCTTTTGGGGCCTCTGGTGGCCGTTCGTGTTGCTGTCGATGGTGTTGTTCGGGCGCCTGTGGTGCGGCGTGCTCTGCCCGGAAGGTTCCCTGAGCGAATGGGCCAGCCAGCACGGGCGCGGCCTCGGTATTCCGCGCTGGCTGCGCTGGGGCGGCTGGCCGACGCTGGGCTTTTGCCTGACCACCCTCTACGGCCAATTGATCAGCGTGTATGACTACGCCCAGGCGGCACTGTTGATTCTCGGCGGCTCGACCCTCGGCGCGGTGATCGTCGGCCTGTTGTTCGTGCGCGGCAAGCGCGTGTGGTGTCGGTACCTGTGCCCGGTCAGCGGCGTCTTCGCCCTGCTCGCCCGCCTGGCGCCGGTGCATTTCGCGGTGGATGAGCAGCGCTGGAAAGCCAACGACGCACCGCGCCTGCCGCTGCCCAACTGCGCGCCGCTGCTGGATATCCGCCGCCTGCAAGGGGCCAGCGAGTGCCATGCCTGCGGCCGTTGCAGCGGGCAACGCGGCGCGGTGCAACTGATCGCCCGCTCGTGCAACCAGGAGATCCTGCAGGCGCCGCGTCAACCCGGCTCAGTGTGGGACGCGCGGCTGTTGCTGTTTGGTGTGATCGGCCTGGCGATGGGGGCGTTTCAATGGACCGTCAGTCCGTGGTTTATCGCGCTCAAACAAACCCTGGCGACGTGGCTGGTCGGCCATGACTGGCTGTGGCCGCTGCAAGACAACGCGCCGTGGTGGTTGCTCACTCATTATCCGCAGCTCAATGACAGCTTCAGTTGGTTGGATGGCTTGTGCATTGTGTTGTATCTGGGGGGGAGTTCGTTGGTATTGGGGGGCGGCTGTTGGCTGCTGCTGCGGTTGGCCGCGTGGGTGGCGGGTGATCGTGCACTGTTTCGGCCCTTGGCGCTGACGCTGACGCCCCTCGGTGGTGCGGGTTTGTTCCTGGGGTTGTCGGCGACCACGGTGAAGTTGTTGCGGTATGAGGGCTTGGGGTTGGCTTGGGTGCAATCGGCGCGGGCAGTATTGTTGATGGCGGCGGTTGGGTGGTGTTTGTGGTTGGGGTGGCGGCAGCTTCGGGGGGTTGGGGGCTGCGGCGTTGGGGTGGGTGGTTGTGTGTGGGGTTGAGTGTTGGGTTGGTGGGGGGTGGATGGTGGTTGCAGTTTTGGGGGTGGGGTTGAGTGCCGTTTTTTTCGGTGATTGCGGCGGCGGCTGAGTACATATCCGTTATGGTTCCGCTCTTACAGCGGGTCACTTTGGAAAAAAAAGCCCCAAAGTAACCAAAGGGCTCTTGCCCCACCACTCGGTGCCTCGCCTAGGCTCGGCATGCCCTCACTCCGGCCAGCGTGGTTTGACGGGGCGCCTAAGATCAAGATCAAAAACCAGAGCCAGAGCCAGAGCCAGAGCAGAATGAGTTCTATCTGATCCATGGAGATCAAAATGTGGGAGGGGGCTTGCCCCCGATGGCGGTGGATCAGTCATGCATGTAGTGACTGACACACTGCCATCGGGGGCAAGCCCCCTCCCACATTTTTTGACCGCGTTGGGCTTTCAGGATCAGGTCGGCTATAAGGCCGCGCCCAAGAGCAAGAGCCAGAGCAGAACGAGTTCTATCTGATCCATGGAGATCAAAATGTGGGAGGGGGCTTGCCCCCGATAGCGGTGGAATCAGTCATGCATGTAGTGACTGACACACTGCCATCGGGGGCAAGCCCCCTCCCACATTTCTGACCGAGTTCGGCTTGCAGGATCAGGTCGGCTATAAGGCCGCGCCCAAGAGCAAGAGCCAGAGCAGAACGAGTTCTATCTGATCCATGGGGATCAAAATGTGGGAGGGGCTTGCCCCCGATGGCGGTGGATCAGTCATGCATGTAGTGACTGACACACTGCCATCGGGGGCAAGCCCCTCCCACATTTCTGACCGAGTTCGGCTTGCAGGATCAGGTCGGCTATAAGGCCGCGCCCAAGAGCAAGAGCCAGAGCAGAACGAGTTCTATCTGATCCATGGGGATCAAAATGTGGGAGGGGCTTGCCCCCGATGGCGGTGGATCAGTCATGCATGTAGTGACTGACACACTGCCATCGGGGGCAAGCCCCTCCCACATTTCTGACCGAGTTCGGCTTGCAGGATCAGGTCGGATATAAGGCCGCGCCCAAGAGCAAGAGCAGAACGAGCTCTATCTGATCCATGGAGATCAAAATGTGGGAGGGGCAAGCCCCCTCCCACATTTTTTGACCGCGTTGGGCTTTCAGGATCAGGTCGGCTATAAGGCCGCCGCGCGTTGGTTACTTTTCGGGTTGGCCATTACCGAAGAAACGCATCGCCACACCACCTAAACCTTAAACCGCGCCACCGTCTGATGCAGTTCCCCCGCCATCCCTGCCAGATCATGCCCCGCCGTTTCGGTATGCAAGGCCCCTTGCAATACCTGTTGCGACAGGTTCCGAATCCCCACCAGGTTGCGATCCACTTCCCGCGCCACCAGTGCCTGTTCTTCGGTGGCGCTGGCAATCATCAAGTTGCGCTCATTGATCTGCGAAATCGAGCGGGTGATTTCATCCAGCGCCTCCCCCGAGCGTTGCGCCACGCCCAAGGTCGCCTGCACCCGTTCGCTGCTGCTGTGCATGGCGGCCACGGCGTGTTCGGTGTCCTGGCGGATGTTGCCGATCATCTGCTCGATCTCCTGGGTCGAGGTCTGGGTACGATGGGCCAGGGCGCGCACTTCATCGGCGACCACCGCAAAACCGCGCCCGGCATCGCCGGCCCGGGCCGCTTCGATCGCGGCGTTGAGGGCCAGCAGGTTGGTCTGGTCGGCGATGCTGCGGATCACGTCCAGCACGCCGCTGATGTCTTGCACGCGGCCGGCGAGTTGCTGGATGCGTTCGGAGGTTTCCACCACGCCGGTGGCCAGGGTGTTGATCGAGGCCACGGTTTCCTGCACCTGCGCCCGCCCAAGCTGGGCGGTCTGTTCCGACAGGCGCGAGGCTTCGCTGGTGCTCACCGCGTTGCGCGCGACTTCATCGACGGCGGCGGTCATTTCGTTCACCGCGGTGGCGGCCTGTTCGATTTCCTGGCCCTGCAACTGCAGGCTGCTGCTGGTCTGGCTGCTGACCGCGCTCAACTCTTCGGATGAACTGGCCACGCCATCCACCGAGGCGGCGATCTGCCGGACCATCTGGTTGAGGTTCTGCTGCATCTGGTGCAGGTTGCGCATCACGCTGCCGTCGGCACTGTTGCCCAGCGGCACCTCGATGGTCAGATCGCCCTGGGCGATATGGCTGAGCACCCGCGCCACCTCGTCCGGCTCGCCGCCCAAAGGCCGGGTGACGCTGCGCGTGACGATCACGGCGGCCGCCACGACCAGGCTCACGCATAGCAGGAATAATCCGATCATCGTGCGGCGCGCATCGTCGTAGAGAATTTGCGCAGCCTGCTCGCGCTCGACGAACAGTCGGCCTTGCATGGCCATCAACGCATCGAGGCTCTTGAACACCTCAAGCTCGGCCGGCACCACCTGCTGTTTGAGCTGGGCCAGGCCCTGCTCGCGGGCGCCCTGCTTGATCAGCGCCTGCACCTGGGTAAAGGCCGCGACGTAGGTTTCCCGATGGGTTTTCAACGCGGCATAGGCCGCCTTGCCTTCGGTGGTATCGAACAGTGGCTCCAGGGTGGCGAACGCCTGGGTAATGCGCTGCCGGGTGGTGCCAATGGCCTCTTGGGCCTGCTGGTTATCCTGGTCGATCAGCAGGTCGCGGGTGTTGCGCCCGTTATCGCGCACGCCGGTGGCGATCACCATGATCGGTGCGATTTTCGGCCAGTCCTGCTGCACGATCTGTTCGGACTGTTGCTTGAGGGTTGCCAGGTCGTGCAAGGCGTAAAACACCAAACCGACCAGAGCCAGCGGCGCAATCGCGAAGCCGATGACAATGCGTTGTGCCGTGGTTAACTGCGTCATTCTAAACATTCCTTGATGAATACCTGCCCGAAACGGGCAGCATCTTTAAAAATCCTGGAAGGGCGATCGGTCACCCTCGTAATACAAAAGCCGGAAACAACTCGCGCATGTGGCCCCACAACTCCGGCAATGCCATCTGTGCCGGGGCAATCGGCAATTGCTCATCGAGCATGCTTGCCGTGCGGACCATCTGCACGGCGAAGCGCTTGACACCACTGGCTTGCAAACGCTGGGCCAGGCGCAACAGGCGCGACGTATCGATCAGATGCCAATGCACCGTGGTGCGACACTCGTAGTCCACGCCACTGGCCAGCAAGGTCTCCAAACTGCGCCAATTGGCGGCGCCGCTGCCTTTGACCTGGGTGACCAGTTGATAGTCCTCGACCAGGGCCTTCACATCGAAGCCCACCCAGTCGGCATGGCGCAGCGCATTGGCAAAGCCTGCCGGTTTGATCCCCGCACTGTGCAGGCCCACGCGAAAGCCCATGGCGCGTACCTCGTCCATCGCCGCTGGCAAACCTTCCTGCAAGGTCGGTTCACCGCCGCTGAACACCACTGCGTCCAACAGGTCCTGGCGGCGCTGCAAAAACAGCAAAACCCGGCGCCAATCGATCTCCGCGCTACCGCGCGGTGCAATCAGGTCCGGGTTATGGCAGTAACGACAGCGCCAGGCACAACCCTGGCAGAACAGCACACAGGCGAGCATACCGGGGTAGTCGAGGGTGGTCAGGGGCACCATGCCCCCAACCCGTAGCATTCGACTCATTGGCGCCCGGCCGCGCAAGCCGCTTCGGTAAAGTGAACACGCTCCTTGTGTTCGGACTGTTTGCCGGGGTTGAACGCGGACACCGGCCGGTGGTAACCCATCACCCGGGTCCAGACTTCGCAGCGCTGACGTTGTGGCTGGGATGTTTGCATGGTGAATCTCCTTGCGGGTTGAAAAACAGGTTCAAGACTGGGCGGCAAGCGCGAGGATCTCATCGCACTTGGGGCAGAACTCGTGTTCGCCGGCGAGGTAGCCGTGTACCGGACAGATCGAGAAGGTCGGGGTCACGGTCAGGTACGGCAGGCGGAAACGCCCCAGCGCTTTGCGCACCAATTGCTTGCAGGCCTGGGCCGAGGAAATCTGTTCGGCCATGTACAGGTGCAGCACGGTGCCGCCGGTGTATTTGCATTGCAGTTCGTCTTGCAGCTCGAGGGCTTCGAAGGGGTCTTCGGTGAAGCCCACCGGCAGTTGCGACGAGTTGGTGTAGTACGGCGCATCCAGGCTGCCGGCTTGCAGGATGTCCGGGTAGCGCTTGCGGTCTTCCTTGGCGAAGCGGTAGGTGGTGCCTTCCGCCGGTGTGGCTTCGAGGTTGTAGAGGTGACCGGTTTCTTCCTGGAAGCGCAGTAAGGTGGCGCGCACATGGTCGAGCAGGCGCAGGGCGAACGCGCGGCCTTCTTCGGTGTGCGTGCCCTGCGTGTCATCCGTGAAATTGCGCAGCATCTCGTGCATGCCGTTGAGGCCGATGGTGGAGAAGTGGTTGCGCAACGTCCCCAGGTAACGCTTGGTGTAGGGGTACAACCCGGCGTCCATGTGGTGCTGGATCACCTTGCGCTTGACCTCCAGGCTTTCCATGGCCATTTCCATCAGGCTGTCCAGGCGTTGCAGCAAGCCGCCGGTATCGCCCTTGAACAGGTAACCGAGGCGCGCGCAGTTGATTGTCACCACGCCCAGCGAGCCGGTCTGCTCCGCCGAACCGAACAGCCCGCCGCCGCGCTTGAGCAGCTCACGCACGTCCAGTTGCAGGCGACAGCACATGGAGCGCACCTGGTTGGGTTGCATGTCCGAATTGAGGAAGTTCTGGAAATACGGCAAGCCATAGCGCGCGGTCATCTCGAACAGGCGGTCGGCGTTCTCGCTGTCCCAGGGGAAATCATGGGTGATGTTGTAGGTCGGAATCGGGAAGGTAAACACCCGCCCCTTGGCATCCCCGGCCTGCATCACTTCGATGTAGGCGCGGTTGATCAGCTCCATTTCCGTTTGCAGGTCGCCATAGGCGAATGGCATTTCCTCACCGCCGATCACCGGCACCTGCTCGCGCAAGTCTTCCGGGCAGACCCAATCGAAGGTCAGGTTGGTGAATGGCGTCTGAGTGCCCCAGCGCGACGGCACGTTGAGGTTGTAGATGAACTCCTGCACCGCCTGGCGCACCTCGGGGTAGCTCAACTGGTCTTTGCGCACATAAGGCGCAAGATAGGTGTCGAACGAGCTGAACGCCTGGGCGCCGGCCCATTCGTTTTGCAGGGTGCCGAGGAAGTTGACCATCTGCCCCAGGGCACTGCTCAAATGCTTGGGCGGCCCCGCTTCGACGCGACCCGGCACGCCATTGAGGCCTTCGTGCAGCAACGAACGCAGCGACCAACCGGCGCAGTAGCCGGCGAGCATGTCGAGGTCGTGGATATGCAGATCCGCCTCACGGTGTGCGCGGCCGATCTGCTGGCTGTAGACCTCGTCCAGCCAGTAATTGGCAGTGACCTTGCCCGATACGTTCAGCACCAGCCCGCCGAGGGAATACCCCTGGTTGGCATTGGCCTGCACGCGCCAGTCTTCACGGTCGAGGTATTCGTTCATCGAGGTGGCGACTTCCACCAGGGTCTTGCGGTCGCGGCGCAAGCGACCGTGCTGTTCGCGGTAGACGATATACGCGCGCATCGACAGGAAGTAACCGGCATCCATCAACACCCGCTCGACGCTGTCTTGGATCTGCTCCACATCCAGCCGTTCGATGCCGCGCAGCCGCGCCAGCACCGCACCGAGCAACAGGTCGACCTCGGCCTCCCGATACTCGCCGGTGGCATTGCCGGCGGCGATCAGCGCCTGACGGATTTTTTCGGCGTCGAAGGCAACGAGGCTACCGTCGCGTTTGTGCAGGCGGTTACTGACCAGCGGGCTGAGCATGCTTTGCATTGGAAGGCTCCAGACACTACATATAGATTTAATAAATCTTTGAAACACAATATGCAGTGATATTACGGTCAAGCGTTTGGGCTGCCATTGATCAAGGTCAAGTCTGAACGAAGATCAAAATGTGGGAGGGGCGGTGCGACGATTCGACTTGTTCCCGATAGCGGTGGATCAGTCGTGCATGTATTGGCTGACACACTGCTATCGGGGGCAAGCCCCCTCCCACAGTAAGCCTCCTCCCACAGTAAGTTCCCTGCCACAGCAAGTCCCCTGCCACATTCAACCGCCGCTCATATTCATGAAGCGCACCACCTGCACCTCCCCTGCCCCGGTGAAATCATGGCGCAGCGGCTTACCCCGCAACCCCTTGTGCAACGCCTCGATCAACGGCGCGTCGTCCAACGGGTAACGCCGCAGCAAAGCGCGGAAGTCCACCGCGTTGTCCTGCCCCAGACACAGCAGCAACTGCCCTTCGACGGTCATCCGCACGCGGTTGCAACTGCCGCAGAAGTTGTGGGAGTTGGGCGAGATAAAGCCGATGCGCGTGCCCGGATGCCGCGCCAGGCGCACATAGCGCGCCGGGCCGCCGCTGTTTTCGGTGCTGTCGAGCAAGGCATGGTGACGGGCGATCACGCTGCGTACTTCATCACTGGCACAGAACGTCTCGCCGCGGGAGCGGCCCACGTCGCCCAGGGGCATTTCCTCGATAAAGCTGATGTCGATGCCTTGGTCGATCGCGTACTGCACCAGCGCCGGCACTTCATCGAAGTTGCGCCCTTTCATCACCACGCAATTGAGCTTGACCCGCTCGAACCCGGCCTCTCGCGCCGCCTCGATACCGTCCAGCACCTGGCGCAGATCACCGTTGCGGGTGATCGCGCGAAAGCGCTGCGCATCCAGGCTGTCGAGGCTGATGTTCATGCGCTTGACCCCGGCGTCCACCAGCGGCTGCGCGAGGCGCGCCAACTGCGAGCCGTTGCTGGTCATCACCAGTTCGCGCAAGCCCGGCAGTGCCGCGATATTGCGGCACAACCCGACAATGCCCGGGCGGATCAACGGCTCGCCGCCGGTCAGGCGGATCTTGCGCACGCCCTGGCCGACGAACAGCGCGGCCAGGCGTTCCAGCTCTTCCAGGGTCAGCACCTGCTGGCGCGGCAGGAACGTCATGTTTTTCGCCATGCAGTACACACAGCGGAAATCACAACGGTCGGTCACCGACAAGCGCAGGTAATCGATCGAACGGCCCACCCCATCCACCAGGCTCATGTCACTGCACCAGCGGCGAGTCGGCGCCCTGCAGCGCGATGCCACGAATGTCCGCCGCGCCGATCAGGGTTTGCAGGTACTGCACCAATGCCTTTTGCCACACGCCTTGCTGCAACTGGGTGCGGATCGCCACCGCCACCGCTTCATACGGCAGCGGTTGGCCTTCGATACGCTGATCGACATAGATCACATGCCAGCCATAACGACTCTCCAGCGGCTTGCCGGCCAGGCCCGGCGCGAGGGTGAACAACTGACGCTCCAGCTCGGGCACGGTCTGGCCCTTGCTCACCTGGCCCAGCGAACCGCCCTGGGCCTTGGACGGGCACGCCGAATACTGCAGGGCCAGCTCGGCGAATTGGCCGGGCTGCTCGTTCAGGTTCTGCAGCAGCACTTCCGCCTGGCCGTGCGCCAGATGGCGCGCCTCGGCGTCGTCCGGCGCGCATTCGAGCAGAATGTGCCGCACCGCCAGCAACGGCGCGCTGTGAAAGCGCCCGCGGTTGTTCTCGAAGTAGCGCACACAGGTGGCCTCGTCGCACTCGGGCACCTTGACCTCACGCTCGAGCAGCAAGCGCGTGGCGGCTTCTTCTTCGTTCTCGCCGGCGGCGATCTCCACCGCCAGGCCCAGCTCGGCGATCCGCTGCTGCAACAGCTCGCGGATCACCAGCGCACGGGCGGCCAGATACACCGCCTCCTCGCGGCTTTCGGCCGGGTGATATTGCAACTCCAGGGCCATGGCCTCCGGCGTGACGGGCACGCCGTTGACGCTGATGATCGGCCATTCCTGTTCACTGCTGGCGATCAATTCAGGCGCCTTGAGTTCCTCGAACAGAGCCGGGGCCGCAACCTCGGCCACCACCGGTTCTTTGACCGACGAGCCGCAACCGCCGCTGCCGCCATTACCGCCACCACATCCGCATCCAGTTGTCATGACGCTCTCCTCAATACTTCTGCCGCACGATTTGATAACGACGCCCCAGGTACCAGATCGGCGCGCTGACCATATGCACCAAGCGGGTAAACGGGAACAGCACGAACAGGGTCAAGCCCAGCGCCACATGCGCCTTGTAGATCAGGCTGACCGGCTCGATCGACGCCGCCGCGTCCACTGGCCGCAACAGCACCACGTTCTGCGCCCAGTCGGCGAGCATCACCATGACCGAACCGTCCATATGCCCGGTGGACGCGACGATGGTCAGCAAACCGAGCACCAACTGCACGAGCAGCACCAGCAGGATCAGGATGTCCGACGGGCTCGACGTGGCCCGTACACGCGGGTCGCCCAGGCGGCGCTTGACCAGCATCAGCAAGCCCACCAGGCACAGCAGGCCGAAGACGCCACCGGAGACCATCGCCAGCAACTGCTTGTGCTCAGTGCTGATCACATGGTGATAGACCGACGCCGGGGTCAGCAGGCCGACAAAGTGCCCGGCCAGCACGAACAGCACGCCAATGTGGAAGAAGTTGCTCGCCACGCGCATGCCACGGTTGTTGAGCATCTGGCTGGAGCCAGCCTTCCAGGTGTACTGCGACAGGTCGAACCGCGCCCAACTGCCCAACAGGCAGATCGCCAGGGCGACATAGGGGTACACCCCGAATACCAGCAAATTCCACTTAGACATTACCCACCTCCGTGGCCGGCACTGCGGCCTGCCCTTCTTGCTGAAAATCCACCCAGTGCAACGGCACCGCGCTTTCTTCGCGGGCTTTGCCCGGTGCGCTGGGCATCGAGCTGCAACGGTCCTGTTGTTCGGCCTGCATAAAGTCCACCGCTTCCTCTTCCCAGATCTTGTCCAGGGCTTCGAGGGAGTCGTCACGCGGCTCGGCGGCGACCTGCGCGCGCAGTTCGGCCACGGCCTGGTGCGGCTCGGCACCCGAGATCTGCAGCAACGCACGGAAGCAACTGGCGTAGCCGCTCTCGCGCTCGTCCAGACGTGCGGCGAGCAGCGCCAGCAGGTGCGCCACATCCGCCAGGCCCTCGCGGGCCTCGATGTCTTCGCGGGTCGAGAGGAACTCCAGGTACAGCGGGATATAGTCCGGCAGCTCCTTGACGCCGATGGCAAACCCGGCCTCTTCGTACTGGGCCATCATGTCGACCATGGCCTGGCCACGGTCGCGGGACTCGCCGTGGACGTGTTCGAACAACAGCAACGACAGCGAGCGCCCACGGCCGAACAGCGCACCGTAGTGTTCCTGGCCGTCCATCAGGTCATTGGCGCAGATCAGCTCGAGCAACTCGAACAACGCGCCGCGCTGCTTGGGGCTGATCTCCCGCGACTCGATGATCGCCTGTTCCAGTTCGTCGCGGCCGTTCACCAGGGTTTCGGTGGGGTAGTCCAGCAGCAACGAAATCACTTTGAGAATACGCATGCTCAGTCCTCCCAGATCTGTACGGTTTTCAACACGTCGCGACGGTTGGCCTTCTTGGCGCCGAACATGTTGGTGTCGGAGCTGCCGCTGCAACCGCTGCCGAAGCTGAAACCACAGCCGGAGCGTTCGGCGAACGCGTCGCTCATGGCGTCTTCACGGTGCGCGCTCGGCACCACAAAGCGGTCTTCGTAGTTGGCGATCGCCAGGTAGCGGTACATCTCTTCCACCTGTTCCACGCTCAGGCCGACGTCTTCGAGCACTTGCAGGTCCTGCACGCCGTCGACTTGCTGGGAGCGTTTGTAGGCACGCATCGCCAACAGGCGTTTGAGCGCACGCTTGACCGGTTTTTCATCGCCAGCGGTGAGCAGGTTGGCCAGGTAACGCAGCGGAATGCGCAGGCTGTCGACATCCGGGATCACCCCGTTCATGCCCACGGTGCCGGCGGCGGCAGCGTTCTGGATCGGCGACAGTGGCGGTACGTACCAAACCATCGGCAAGGTGCGGTATTCCGGGTGCAGCGGCAGTGCGAGTTTCCAATCGACGGCCATTTTGTAGACCGGCGAGCGCTGGGCCGAGTCGATCACCGACTGCGGCACGCCATCGGCCAGGGCCTGGCGAATCACCGCCGGGTCATTCGGGTCGAGGAAGATTTCCAGCTGTTTCTCGTACAGGTCTTGCTCGTTGGCGGTGCTCGCCACTTCGCTGATGCGGTCGGCGTCGTAGAGCAGCACACCGAGGTAGCGAATCCGGCCGACGCAGGTTTCAGCACACACGGTGGGCATGCCGGCTTCGATGCGCGGGTAGCAGAAGATGCACTTCTCGGATTTGCCGCTCTTCCAGTTGAAGTAGATCTTCTTGTACGGGCAGCCGCTGATGCACATGCGCCAGCCGCGGCACTTTTCCTGGTCGATCAGCACGATGCCGTCTTCTTCACGCTTGTAGATCGCACCGCTCGGGCACGAGGCCGCGCACGCCGGGTTGAGGCAGTGCTCGCACAGGCGCGGCAGGTACATCATGAAGGTGTTTTCGTACTCGCCATAAATGTCGGCCTGGATCTGGTCGAAGTTCTTGTCCTTGCGGCGCTTGGCGAACTCGGTGCCGAGGATTTCTTCCCAGTTCGGGCCCCACTCGATTTTCTGCATGCGCTTGCCGGACACCAGCGAGCGCGGACGCGCGGTCGGTTGGTGCTCGCCCAAAGGCGCGGTGTGCAGGTGCTGGTAGTCGAAGTCGAACGGCTCGTAGTAGTCGTCCAGGCTCGGCAGGTCAGGGTTGGCGAAAATGTTCGCCAACACGCGGAACTTGCCGCCGATGCGCGGGTTGATCGAGCCGTTGGCGTTGCGCACCCAGCCGCCCTTCCACTTGTCCTGGTTTTCCCATTCTTTCGGGTAACCGATGCCGGGCTTGGACTCGACGTTGTTGAACCAGGCGTATTCCATGCCTTCACGGCTGGTCCAGACGTTTTTGCAGGTGATGGAACAGGTGTGGCAGCCGATGCATTTGTCCAGGTTCAGGACCATGCCGATCTGTGAGCGAATCTTCATCTCAGTTCTCCTCGATATCAGTCGGCAATGGGCGCGGCAAGTCATCGCCGGTGGAACCATCGAGCCAGTCGACCTTGGCCATTTTGCGCACTACGACAAACTCGTCGCGGTTGCAACCGACCGTGCCGTAGTAGTTGAAACCGTAGGCTTGCTGGGCATAGCCGCCGATCATGTGGGTCGGTTTGAGCACCACGCGGGTCACCGAGTTGTGGTGGCCGCCGCGGGTCTTGGTGGTTTCCGAACCCGGCACGTTCACGATGCGTTCCTGAGCGTGGTACATCATCACCATGCCTTCCTTGACGCGCTGGCTGACCACCGCACGGGCGGTCAGTGCGCCGTTGACGTTGAAGCACTCGATCCAGTCGTTGTCCTCGATCCCGGCGCGCTTGGCGTCGATCTCCGAGAGCCACACAATCGGCCCGCCGCGGCTCAAGGTGAGCATCAGCAAGTTGTCGCTGTAGGTGCTGTGGATGCCCCACTTCTGGTGCGGAGTGATCCAGTTCAGCACGATCTCGGTTTCGCCATTGCTGCGCTTGCCCTTCACGCCTTCGATGGTCTTGGTGTTGACCGGTGGCCGGTAGCTCATCAACTGCTCGCCGAACGCCTGCATCCACGGGTGATCCTGGTAGAACTGCTGGCGGCCGGTGATGGTGCGCCATGGGATGTTTTCATGGACGTTGGTGTAGCCGGCGTTGTAGCTCACGTGTTCGTCTTCCAGGCCGGACCAGGTCGGGCTGGAGATGATCTTGCGCGGCTGCGCCTGGATATCGCGGAAGCGGATCGCTTCATGGGCCTTGGAAATCGCCAGGTGGCTGTGGTCGATGCCGGTGAATTCCGACAGCGCGGCCCAGGCTTTCAAGGCCACCTTGCCGTTGGTTTCCGGGGCCAGGGACAGGATCACCTCGGCGGCATCGATAGCCGTGTCGATTTTTGGCCGGCCATGGCTGATCCCGGCATCGTTTTCGTGATGGTTCAGTTCGCCGAGGAACTCGACTTCTTCATCAGTGTTCCAGTTGATGCCCTTGCCGCCGTTGCCGAGTTTTTCCAGCATCGGGCCCAGCGAGGAGAACTGTTTGTAGATGTTCGGGTAGTCGCGTTCCACCACTGCGATGTTCGGCGCGTTCTTGCCGGGTACCGGGGCCACGCGTGCGCTTTTCCAGTCGGTGCCGCCAAACGGTTGGGCCAGTTCGCCGACGCTGTCGTGCATCAGCGGTACGGTGACCAGGTCTTGTTCCACACCCAGGTGACCGACCGACATGGCCGAGAACGCCTTGGCGATGCCTTTGTAGATTTCCCAATCGGAACGCGATTCCCACGCCGGGTCGATAGCCGCCGACAACGGGTGGATGAACGGGTGCATGTCCGAGGTGTTCATGTCGTCTTTTTCGTACCAGGTGGCGGTCGGCAAGACGATGTCGGAATACACGCAGGTGGAGGACATGCGGAAGTCCAGCGTGGTCACCAGATCGAGCTTGCCGATGGCGCCGTCCTCGACCCATTCGGCCTCGGTGGGCTTGCATTCGGTGCTGTGGCCGATGTCTTCGTTCATCACGCCGTTCTTGGTGCCCAACAGGTACTTGAGCATGTACTCATGGCCCTTGCCCGACGAACCGAGCAGGTTGGAGCGCCAGATGAACATGTTGCGCGGGAAGTTCACCGGGCTGTCCGGCTGTTCGCAGGCAAAACGCAGGCTGCCGTCCTGCCAGGATTTGACCACGTAGTCTTTCGGCGTCATGCCGGCTGCGGCGGCCTCACGGCAGATGTGCAGCGGGTTGGTGTTGAGCTGCGGCGCGCTGGGCAACCAGCCGGCGCGTTCGGCGCGGATGTTGTAGTCCAGGGCGTGTTCGGGGAACTGCGACTTGTCGGCCAGAGGCGAGAGCACATCGTGCATGCTCATTTTTTCGTGGCGCCATTGCGAGCTGTGGCCGTAGAAGAAGCTGGTGCCGTTCATCTGGCGCGGTGGGCGGTTCCAGTCCAGGCCGAAGGCCAGGGGCAGCCAGCCGCACTGCGGGCGCAGTTTTTCCTGGCCGACGTAGTGGGCCCAGCCGCCGCCGGTCTGGCCGACGCAACCGCAGAGCATGAGCATGTTGATCAGCCCGCGGTAGTTCATGTCCATGTGGTACCAGTGATTCATCGCCGCGCCGACGATGATCATTGAGCGACCCTTGGTCTTGTCGGCGTTGTCGGCGAACTCACGGGCGATCTGGATGGCTTTCTCACGGCTGACGCCGGTGATCGCTTCCTGCCACGCCGGGGTGCCCGGCACGCTGGCGTCGTCGTAGTCCTTGGCCACGTTGTGGCCGCCCAGGCCACGGTCGATGGCCAGGTTGGCCGCCGACAGGTCGAACACGGTCGCCACCTTGGCCACGCTGCCGTCGGCCAGGGTCACGTTGTGGACCGGCACGCGGCGGTACTGCACCGCCTCGCCAGCGACGTGCTGGAAATGCTCCTGGACTTCGCCGGCGAAGTACGGGAACGCCACTTCGGCGACGTCGTCACCGATCAGGCTGAGTTTCAGGTCGATCGCGCGGCCTTCACCGCCCTCTTTGGCGAGGATGTTCCACTTGCCCTTCTCGCCCCAGCGATAGCCGATGGAGCCTTGCGGCGAGACCAGTTCACCGCTCTCGTCGAGGGCGATGGTTTTCCATTCCGGGTTGTTGTCCTGGCCGAGGTTGCCGGTGAGGTCGGAGGCGCGCAGGAAGCGGTCCGGCTGGAAGCCTGCGCCGGGAGCGAAACCGGTCATCGGCTTGAGCATCACCAGCACCGGCAAGTCGGTGAAGCGCTTGGCGTAGTCGGTGAAGTAGGCGCTCGGCTTGTCCAGGTGAAATTCTTTGAAGATCACATGGTTGAAAGCCTGGGCCAACGCGGCGTCGGTGCCCTGCTTAGGGTTCAGCCACAGGTCGGTGAGCTTGGCCACTTCCGAATAGTCGGGGGTGATCGCCACGGTCTTGGTGCCCTTGTAGCGCACCTCGGTGAAGAAGTGCGCGTCCGGGGTACGGGTCTGCGGGACGTTGGAACCCCAGGCGATGATGTAGTTGGAGTTGTACCAGTCGGCCGATTCCGGCACGTCGGTCTGCTCGCCCCACACCATCGGCGAGGCCGGTGGCAGGTCGCAGTACCAGTCGTAGAAGCTCAGGCACACGCCGCCGATCAGCGACAGGTAACGCGAACCCGCCGCGTAGCTGACCATCGACATGGCCGGGATCGGCGAGAAGCCGACGATGCGGTCCGGGCCGTATTGTTTGATGGTGTAGACGTTGGAGGCGGCGATGATTTCATTCACCTCCTCCCAGTTCGAGCGAATGAAACCGCCCATGCCGCGCTTGCTCTTGTAGGAGTCGGCCTTGGCCTTGTCCTCGACAATGCTCGCCCAGGCTTCCACCGGCGCCAGGGTCTGGCGCGCTTCACGCCACAGCTTGAGCAGCGGCTTGCGGATCTTCGGGTACTTGAGCCGGTTGGCGCTGTAGATGTACCAGCTGTAGCTCGCACCGCGCGGGCAGCCACGGGGTTCGTGGTTGGGCAGGTCGTTGCGGGTGCGCGGGTAGTCGGTCTGCTGGGTTTCCCAGGTGATCAGGCCGTTCTTCACGTAGATCTTCCACGAGCAGGAGCCGGTGCAGTTCACGCCGTGGGTGGAACGCACGATCTTGTCGTACTGCCAGCGCGAACGGTAGACGTTTTCCCAGTCGCGGGACTCTTTACGGGTCTCGCCGTGGCCGTCGGAAAATTCGTTTTGTTTGCGGTTGAAGAACCGCAGTTGATCCAACAAATGACTCATGGTGCTTTCCTCATCAGGCGTGCTGCGGGGTGCGTTGCCCCGCGAATTCAGGTCGGACTAGCAGGGGGTGGCGCAACCTTTGCGGGCATACCACCACCAGGTCACGACAATGCAGCTCAGGTAGAAACCGACAAACATGTAGAAGGCCATCGCCGGGCTACCGGTGGCGGCCATGGAGGTGCCGAAGGACTTGGGAATGAAGAACGCACCGAAGGCGCCCATGGCCGAACTGAACCCCAGTACGGCGGCGGATTCCTTGCCGGCATTCTTGATGGCCTGCTCGCGCTCGGCGGCGGATTTACCGGCGCTGGCTTTCTCGTGCTGGGTGCGGAAGATCACCGGGATCATGCGGAAGGTGGAGCCGTTGCCCACGCCTGTGGTGATGAACAGCAACATGAACAGGCCGAGGAAGCCGTAGAAGTTGCCGCCCTGGCCGTTCTGCGGCAGGAAGTGCAGCACGCCGAATACCATCACGATCATCAGCACGAAGTTCCACAGGGTCACTCGCGCGCCACCCAGTTTGTCCGCCAGCCAGCCGCCCAGTGGGCGCACCAGGGCGCCGACCAGCGGGCCGAGGAAGGCGAACTTCAACGCCACCACGTCCGGAAACGAGGTTTTGATCAGCAGCGGGAACGCCGCCGAAAAGCCGATGAACGAACCGAAGGTCGCCAGGTACAACCAGCACATAAGCCAGTTGTGCTTGCGTTTGAAGATCACCGCCTGCTCGCTGAACGAAGCGCGGGCGCTGGACAGGTCATTCATGCCGAACCAGGCCGCCACGGTGACGGTGAGGATGAACGGCACCCAGATGAACCCGGCGTTCTGCAGCCACAGCTGGCTACCGTCGGGCAGGGTTTGCGCTTGCCCGCCGACCATGCCGAACACCCCGAAGGTGATCACCAGCGGCACGCAAAACTGCATCACCGACACGCCCAGGTTACCGAGGCCGGCGTTCAGGCCCAGGGCCGTGCCTTGCTGCGCCTTGGGGTAGAAGAAGCTGATGTTGGACATGCTGGAGGCGAAGTTGCCGCCGCCAAAGCCGCACAACAAGGCGATCAGCACGAACACGCTGTAAGGGGTGTTGGGGTCTTGCACCGCGAAGCCCATCCACAGCGCCGGCAGCAACAGCGACGCGGTGCTCAGGGCAGTCCAGCGACGCCCGCCGAAGATCGGCACCATGAACGAATAGAACACCCGCAAGGTCGCGCCGGACAGGCCGGGCAACGCCGCCAGCCAGAACAGCTGGTCGGTGGTGAAGCTGAAGCCGATGGCGTTGAGGCGCACGATCACCGTGCTCCACACCATCCACACGGCGAAGGCCAGCAGCAGCGCGGGAATCGAGATCCACAGGTTGCGGGTAGCGGTCTTTTTGCCGCTGGCCCCCCAGAACGCGGGGTCCTCGGGGCGCCAGTCGTGAATCACCGGGCCCGAATCGGGCTTTTGCGCGATGGACATGTTCATTCTCCTTGGAGACGTTGGGCGGTGTTGCCCAGCAGCGGTTGTTTGCGGATTTCGCTGAGGTACATCCAGGTCAGGGACACCCAGACCACGCCGTACATCAACATGAAGCAGGACGAGCGCACGCCGGTGAGGTCCACCAGGGCGCCAAACAGAATCGGCAGCACAAAGCCCCCCAGGCCACCGGCCAGGCCGACGATGCCGGACACCGCGCCCATGTTCTGCGGGTAGTCATTGGCGATGTACTTGAACACCGAGGCTTTGCCGAACGCGAAGGCGATGCCCATCACGAACAGCAGCACGGTGAACAGGGTGGGGTTGAGGCCGATGTGCAAATCCAGGGGACCGTTGACGGTCTGCACCTGCAATTGGGTCTGCGGGTAGCTGAGCAGGAACAGGCAGACCCAGCTCACCCACAACACCCACCAGGTCACGCTCTGGGCGCCCCAGCGGTCGGACATCCAACCGCCGACTGCGCGCAGCACACCGCCGGGCAGGGAGAAACAGGCGGCCAGCAGCGCCGCGCTTTGCAGGCTGAAACCGTATTCCTGTACGTAGTACTTGGTCATCCACAAAGCCAGGCCGACGTAGCCGCCGAAGACAATCGAGTAGTACTGGCAGTAGCGCCACACGGCCGGGTCTTTCAGGCACCGCAGTTGCTCGCGCAAGGTGGCGCCGCCGGCACTGCGGTGGGCCTTGTTCTCGCTGGTGAGGAACCAGAACAACAGCGCGGTGATGAACAGGATCGCGCCGAACACCTTGGGCACCAGGTGCCAGGTGCCGAGGGCGATCAGCGCCGGAGCGAGGAACTTGGTGACCGCGGCCCCGGCGTTACCGGCGCCGAACACGCCCATGGCGAAGCCCTGGTTGTCCTTGTCGAACCACTTGGCGACGTAGGCGATGCCCACCGAGAACGAACCACCGGCCAGGCCGACAAACAGGCCCAGCACCAGGAACTGCCAATAAGCGGTGGCGTAGGTGATCAGGTACAGCGGCAGCACGCAGGCCAGCATCAACAGGAAGAACACGATGCGCCCGCCGAAGCGGTCAGTCAGCAAGCCCAGGGGCAGGCGCACCAGGGAACCGGTCAAGACCGGCGTGGCGGCCAGCAGGCCAAACTGGGTTTCGTTGAGTTGCAGCAGCTCTTTGATGGGCACGCCCAACACGGCGAACATCATCCACACCATAAAGCAGACGGTGAAGGCCAGCGTGCTCATGCCCAGCACCAAGCCTTGTCTTATACGGGGTTGAGTCACGGTATGCGCTCCGAAAGGTGATTTCATGAGCGCAGGTTAGGGGCGACACCCCCTTGGAACTTGACGCAGATCAACGTCGGCCAGGTGGGTATAAGGCTATGCTGATCCCATATACCTCTAAGGAGGTAGTTCCTATAACAAGAGAAAGTCTTTATTTATCAATGGATTGATCTCTTGTGCCGGCGTTTTCCCGTGGGAGGGTTTGCCGGCAACTCTTTAGAGGTAGTGCGCCAGGGATCGCCGTTTTCCAGCTCGTTTTTCCTTTTCAGGTGCCGCCATGCAGGCTTTCTCCCCCCTCCGACTACGCCGTGATGTTTAGCTGGCTACGCAGCTCCCTGCCCGCACGCGCCGGCTTGGCTGTGATCCTGATCGCTATCCTGGCCCTTGCCAGTTCCTTGAGTGCGGGGCTGATCGCCTGGTTCAGCCAGGGCGACGCCGCCGCAATCAACACCGCCGGCTCCGTGCGTATGGAGACCTACCACCTCAGCTGGCGGCTCGCCGCCGCCGCGCCGGCCGAAGAGATCGACAGCATCACCCAGAGCCTGCAAGGGCGCCTCGACAGCGACTCGCTCAAGGCGGTGCTGGAAGACGGCCCGAACAGCGCCCTGCTGCAGAGCTACCAACAGATCCAGCAACGCTGGAACGACGAGCTGCGCCCGGCCCTGACGCGCGGTGATACGGCACAGTTCCAGGCCAGCGCGCCGACATTCGTCGAGCAAATGAATCAATTCGTCAGCCTGTTGCAGCAACAGAGCGAACGCAAACAAAGCTGGCAGCAAGGCATCCAGGGCCTGGCGCTGTTCAGCACGTTGATCATCCTGTTGATCGGCCTGTATGAGTTGCAGTACGGCGTGGTCAACCCTTTGCAGGAACTGGTACAGGCCACCCGGCGCTTTCGCGACGGCGATTTCAAGACCCGGGTCAACCACCGCTCCGAAGATGAGCTGGGGCAACTGGCCCTGAGCTTCAACACCATGGCCGAGACCATCGAGGCGTCCCACCGCACCCTGGAAAGCCAGGTGCGCCTCAAGACCCTCAACCTGCAACAAGCCAACGCCGCCCTCGAACTGCTGTACCAGAGCAGCAGCAGCCTGGCCACGCGCCTGGCCAATGCCGAGGGCCTGGACGAATTGATCCGGCGCTTCCAGAAACGCCTGCCGGGGTTGCGCCTGTCGTTGTGCCTGCAAGGCCACTTCCTCGCACCGGCCCAGCAGATGCTCGCCTTGCACGGCGGCGACAGCCGTAACATCTGCGCCATCGGCGATTGCGCGAGCTGCCATAAACACAAAGTGGCGCCGCCGCAGATATTCAGCATCAGCAACCAGGGCTCGGAACTGGGCGAACTCAAGGCCCACTTCGACGATGGCCACCCTCCGCAAGACTGGGAAAAGCAATTGATCCAGGCCCTGGCCAACCTGATCGGCACTTCGCTGTCGCTCAAACGCCAGCGCGAACAGGACCATCGTTTGCTGCTGCTCGACGAGCGCACCATCATCGCCCGGGAACTGCACGACTCCCTGGCGCAGGCGCTGTCGTACATGAAGCTGCAAGTCAGCCGCATGCAAACCCTGATCCGCCGGGGCGAACCCGTGGAAACCCTGGCCACCGTCACCGCCGAACTGCGCGACGGCCTGAACAACGCCTACCGCCAACTGCGCGAGCTGCTGACCACCTTCCGCCTGCAAATCCACGATGCCGGGTTGGTACAGGAGCTATCGGAAACCGCCGAAGAGTTCTCCCGGCGCGGCGAATTCCAGGTCCACCTGCACGTCGACGCCCTCGCCTTCCAATTGTCGGCCAGCGAACAGATCCACTTGCTGCAGATCACCCGCGAAGCCCTGTCCAACTGCCTGCGCCACGCCCATGCGCAAAACGCCTGGCTGCAACTGCGCCAGGAGGGCGAGACCGTGAGCCTGAGCATCGAGGACGACGGCCGTGGCTTTTGCGGCGCCGTCGACCAACGCGAACACCACGGCCTGACCATCATGGACGAACGCGCGCGCAGCCTGCACGGCCAACTCGACATCAGCCCCCGCGAGCCCCAGGGCACGCGGGTGCATTTACGTTTTCAACCGGAATTTCTCGGGCAACCTCTACAAGGTAACCTCCCATGAGCACACTCCCCCGCCACCGCATTTTGCTGGTCGACGATCACCCGATGATGCGCCACGGCATGCGTCAGATACTCGAACTCGAAGACGATCTGCAGGTGGTCGGCGAAGCCGGCAATGGCCAGGAAGCCCTGGACCAGATCGAAACCCTGCAACCGGACCTGGTGCTGCTGGACAACAACATGCCGCAGATGAACGGCCTGGAAACCCTGCGCCGCCTGCGCGCCATGAACTATGCGGGCAAGGTGCTGCTGTTTACCGTGTCCGATGCCGAGGATGACATTCGCGATGCATTGCGCCTGGATGCCAACGGGTATCTGCTTAAAGACATGGAGCCGGAGTTGGTGGTGGAGTTCATCCGTGATGCGTTGCATGGAGCGCTGGTGATCAGCCCCGGGTTGACGCGGGTGCTGGCCCAGGCACTGCGCTCGCCGCAACCCCATGCGGCAGTGGACTTGACGGAGCGAGAACGGCAGGTGCTGCGCACGATTGCCAGTGGCTACAGCAATAAGGTGATCGGGCATAAGTTGGGGATTACCGAAGGGACGGTGAAGGTGCATGTGAAGAATCTGCTGCATAAGTTGGGGTTGCGGTCACGGGTGGAGGCGGCGGTTTGGGCGATGGAGCACTTGCGGCAGGCGGGTTGATGGTTTTTCGGGGGATTGGGTACATATCTGTTTCTTCGGTAGCGGCGGCTGGTGGCTCCGCTCTTACAGTGGGTCATCTTGGAAAACTCCCAAAATAACCAAAGGGCTCTTGCCCCAACACTCGGCACCTCGCTAATGCTCGGGCAAGAGCAAGAGCGAGAGCAAGAGCAAGAACAGATCAAAAGCAGAGCAAGGTCTATCTGATCTATGGAGATCCAAATGTGGGAGGGGCTTGCCCCCGATAGCAGTCTGTCAGCCACTACTTGCATGACTGATTCACCGCCATCGGGGGCAAGCCCCCTCCCACATTTTTGACCGCGTTCGGCTTCCAGGATCAGGTTGGCTATAAGGCCGCGCCTAAGAGCAAGAGCAAATACAGAATGAGGTCTATCTGACCCACGGAGATCCAAATGTGGGAGGGGCTTGCCCCCGATAGCAGTCTGTCAGCCACTACATGCATGACTGCTCCACCGCCATCGGGGGCAAGCCCCCTCCCACATTTTTGACCGCGTTCGGCTTGCAGGATCAGGTTGGCTATAAGGCCGCGCCTAAGAGCAAGAGCAAATACAGAACGAGGTCTATCTGCCCCATGGAGATCCAAATGTGGGAGGGGACTTGCCCCCGATAGCAGTCTGTCAGCCACTACATGCATGACTGATTCACCGCGATCGGGGGTAAGCCCCCTCTCACATTTTTGACCGCGTTCGGCTTCCAGGATCAGGTTGGCTATAAGGCCGCGCCTAAGAGCAAGAGCAAATACAGAATGAGGTCTATCTGACCCATGGAGATCCAAATGTGGGAGGGGGCTTGCCCCCGATAGCAGTGTGTCAGCCACTACTTGCATGACTGATCCACCGCCATCGGGGGCAAGCCCCCTCCCACATTTTTGACCGCGTTCGGCTTGCAGGATCAGGTTGGCTATAAGGCCGCGCCTAAGAGCAAGAGTAAATACAGAATGAGGTCAGATCCACCGCCATCGGGGGCAAGCCCCCTCTCACATTAAGGCCGTCTCTTTAACCCAACCTGACCAAACATGGGAAGAGGTACCCCCTTCGAGGCATATCCCCAAACCCCGGGCCGCCCTACCCTGATGAACCGCGGAGGCCCTTATGCTCACCCATCCCAACATCGTTCTAACCCTGCGCAGGCATCACCTGTTCAGCCGGCTGCCTGAAAAAACCTTCCAGGATGTCTGCACCCTGGCCAGTCTCAAGCGTTTGCCCAATCACACCCCGCTCATGCACCAGGGCGATCCCGCCGATCGGTTCTTCCTGCTGGTCAGCGGCCAGATCAAGCTGCACCGGGTCACTGGCGAAGGTCAGGAGCATCTGGTGGAAGTCATCCGCCCCGGCCAGACGTTTGCCGAAGCGCTGCTGTTCACCCAGGCCAAGGCGTACCCGGTGAGCGGCACCGCGCTCAAGGACAGCGTGCTGGTGAGTATCGAAGGCCAACACTATCGCCGCGCCCTGGAAGACCAACCGGCCATTTGCCTGGCGATTCTGGCGAGCATGAGTATTCACCTGCATCAGCGCCTCCAGGACATCGACACCCTGACCCTGGCCAATGCCAGTCGCCGGGTGATCAATTTCCTGTTCCAGGAGCGCGACGACGTCAGCGGTGAGGTGGTGTTGCAGGTGCCCAAGCGCCTGGTGGCGTCGAAGCTGGGGATTCAGCCGGAGACGTTTTCGAGGATTCTGCATCGGCTGGTGGAAGGCGGGTTGATCGAGGTGCGCCAACGCACCATTCGAATCCTGAACGCAGAACAGTTGATGGGGTATCAAGCCGGTTGATACCCCCTCGCGGTCAATGCCCGCTGTGCATCATCGGCATCGGTTGCTGCAACAACGCCAGGTCGATCTGCTCGAAACGCAACAGCCGACCACCGGTGTCCGCCGCGACTTTCTGCGCTTTGGCCTCATCGGCAAACGAAGCCAGTACCACGCCCATGGCGCCCTTGAGCCCGGTGCCGATCACGTAGTACGCGGTGCGGGCGTCGATCAGGTGCTTGTCGTCCGGTGCATTCCATTGGCTGCGGCCCATGTCGTGTACGTACAGCTTCGCGTCGTCGTGCCGGTTTTCCGGTTGCAGCCACCAGCCGAGCATTTCGGCGGTAGAACAGAATTTCTTCACCCCGCCCCGCTCCACCACTTGGCCCTTGGGCCCGGGGAATTCGTTGATCACCATACCGCACACGTGGCACTCGTCGTTGGGATGAAACGCCACCGGCGCGTCACTGAAGCTCGACTCCGGCGCCTTGTCGCAGGCGCTCATCAACAAGCCGACCAGCAAGGCCGCCACTACCCGTGTCTTGAAACCCATTTCACTCACTCCAGCAGTCATAAAAAATCCTCACGCCGCGCGGCGGCGGAACAGCCCGTAGGCCAGCGCCAGCGGCACGGCCACCCACGCCAGCAGGCACGCCCACAGGGCCAGCGGCGGCACGTCCAGGTCCGAACCCAGGGCCATGACCCCGACGGAGTGGGTGCCCGTACCGAAACCCGAGAGGTTGATCAACCGATACACGTCGGTGGGGTTGAGCAGCAGCAACCAGGGCAGCCCCTGCGGGTTGAACTGGCCTTTGCTGAGCACCAGCAAGGCCAGCAGCGCCAGGTCGAAGACCAGCACGAAGAAGAACCACACGCCGAGCGCCAGCCCGGCGGCGGTGGATTTTTCCGCGCACAGGCTGCTCAGGCCATAAGCCAGCCCGAGAAAGCACCAGCCAAGCAGGGCCGAGGTCAGCATGAACCGGCCAAAGGCCCAGAGCAGCATGGCGAAGTCCACGTCGTCGACCAGCAACGCAATGGCGAGCATCGCGCAGCCGAAGCCGAGGACCGTGGCCAGCGCGAGGATCAGCCCATGGCCGACGAACTTGCCGAGCAGGATCTGCCCGCGCCCCAACGGATAGGTGAGCAACAGCAACAAGGTGCCGCTCTCGTCTTCGCCGACGATCGCGTCGTAGGCCAGCAACAGCGCGATCAGCGGCATCAGGAACGTCGCCAGGCTGGCCAGGCTGGCGATGGTCGCCGGGATCGAGGTGAAGCCCAGTTGCCCGGCGGCGGCGGCGCCCAGCCAGGCGATGCCGATGGCCAGCACCGCGAACAACAGGCTGATCGCCAACAGCCAACGGTTGCGCAGGCCGTCGCAGAACTCTTTGCGGGCCATGTTCCAGATCGGGTTCATAAGGCCGCCTCCTGTGCCGTGACCATCGCGCTGTCCATGTAATGCCGGTAGATGTCTTCAAGGGACGGCGGCAGGATTTCCACGTCGCTGGGGCTGTCCTCGGCCAGCAGTTGGCGCAGCAGTTGCACCTTGCTGCCGTTGTGCGCCGCCACTTGCAGCCCTTCGACGCCCCAGCGCCGGGTGACATGGCCGGCGGCGCTCCAGCGTTGTTGCAGCGATTCGACGCGCTGCAAGCCGCAGGTGCGGATCAGCGTCGGCAAGCCGGCCTCGGCGCGCAACTGCGCCAGGCTGCCCAAGGCCAGCAGGCGGCCCTGGGTCAGGATCGCCGCACGGTTGATGTGCGCCTCGACGCCCGGCAGCACGTGGGAACACAGGATGGTGCTGGTGCCGGCCGCACGCAGGCGGTCGAGCAGGCGATACAAGTCCTGGGTAGCGAACGGGTCGAGGCCCACGGTGGGTTCGTCGAGCAGCAACAGGCGCGGCTCGCCGAGCAAGGCCTGGGCCAACCCGAGGCGCTGGCGCATGCCCTTGGAATAGGTCTTGACCCGCCGCCCTGCCGCCGCAGTCAGGCCGACGTCGTCCAGCAGGCTGTCGACCTGATGCATCGGCGCGCCCTTGAGCCGGGCGAAGTGACGCAGGGTTTCGACGCCGCTCAACTGTGCATAGAACGTGACGTTTTCCGGCAGGTAACCGAGCCAGCGGCGCACGTGGGGATCACTCGGCGCACGGCCGAACACTCGCACCTCGCCGGCGCTGGCGCGCAGCAGACCGAGCACCAGCTTCATCGCCGTGGTCTTGCCCGCGCCGTTGTGCCCGAACAACCCCAGGACTTCGCCGGGGGCCAGGCTCAGGTCCAGGTCGTGCAGTACCGTGGCACGCCCATAGCGCTGGCTGACGCCTTCGATCTCGACGACATTCATCATGCAGGTTCCTTCTGAGTGGGGGCTTGCATCAGGGGGTGGCTGTCCATCACACCCGGCGACTTCATCACCGGAAACGCACGTTGCACCCAGCGCAGCAACTCGATGCCGGGGCTGTTCATCAACAGCCGCACCTGGGGGTACAACCACAGCAGGCGGTCGACGTTGTCGTTCGGCTCATACGCCACATCGCCGAGGCCATCGCCGTTGCGGTCCCAGCCGAGGTAGTCGCTCCAGTAGTTGCCCCGGCCGTCCGCCGACCATTCCTGCAAGCGACTGGCGACGTATTTGACCTGGCGCTGGTTGTCGATGAAGGCGTTGCCGGCGATGCGGTTGTCTTCGGAGCCGGCGGTCAGGTGGATGCCCACCGCGCTGCGCGCGAAGCGGTTGTTTTCGATGCGGTTGAACAGCGAGTTGTAGATGAACAGTGCCTTGCCTTCGCCGCCGGCGATCATGGTGTCGCCGGTGGAGCCGTCGCGCACATCGGTGACGACGTTGTCCTGCAAGGTCGAATAGGTGATGTAGTTCATCAGGATGCCGTAGTTCTGGTCCTGCTCGGAGCGATTGCCGATCACCGTCAGCTTGCGGCTTTGCATCAACGCATAGCCGGTGCGGGTGCGGCGGGTGGTGTTGCCCAGGACCTGGTTGTCGTTGGCAAACATGTAGTGGATGCCGTAGCGCAGGTCTTCCAGGGTGTTGCCTTGCAGCAGGTTGCCGTTGGAGGTGTCGATGTAGATGCCGTCGCGGGTGTCGCGCACGTGGTTATCGATGACGCGGGCACCGTGTACCGCGTACAGGTGAATGCCGTTGCCCCGGTCCTGCGAACGTACCGAGGTGTCACCCTGGATGCGGTTGCCGATCACGCTCACGTCCTGGGTGCCATCGACCCAGATGCCAAAGCCCTGGCCTTGCAGGCGGTTGCCCAGCACTTGCGCGCCGCGCGCCTGGGGCTGGATGAACACAGCGGCGTTCATGGCCGTGAGGTCGTCGCCCCAATCGAGGAATGTGCAGCCTTGGACGCTGACATCCGGCGCGCTGATCAGCAGGCCGTTGCCCTGCCCTTCGGCCTGGAAGATGGCGCCGGGGGCGCAGGTCAATTGCAGCGGTTGGTCGATGCGGAACGAGCCCCGGTACTCGCCAGCAGGCAAGCGCCAACGGTTGGGGCCGTCGGCTTGCAGGGGTAAGTCGGTGATGGGGCGAACGGCGGCGACCGCTCCCGCCGAAGCCACTATCAGCATCACCAGGATGACGAGTGATCGAGCCACGATGATGTCCTCTTAAAGGAAATGCGGCTAAAAGTGGGAGGGACGGTGCGACGATTCGACTTGCTCCCGATGAGGGTGTGTCAGTTGATGCATCTGTGACTGATTCACCGCCATCGGGAGCAAGTCGAATCGTCGCACCGTCCCTCCCACATTTGCCTTGTGTCGTTTCTCAAACAGCGTGTCAGGCGGGCTCGACCTTCATCCGCCCGACCATTTCCATGTGCAGGGCATGGCAGAACCAGCTGCAGTAGTACCAATGCAGCCCGGGCTTGTCGGCAATGAACGTGATCGACGAGGTCTGCTGCGGGCTGATTTCCATGCTCGCGCCGTGGTTGACCATGACAAAGCCGTGGGTCACGTCTTCGATCATGTCGATATTGGTGATGGTCACGGTGACTTCATTGCCCTGTTTGACGGTGAACTCCGAAAGCCCGTAGGCCGGGGCCATGGAGGTCATGTACACGCGCACTTTGTTGCCGTCGCGGATCACCTTGCTGTCGGTTTCCAGGTTGATCCCGTCCTTCTTGGCGATGGCCACCGTTTCGGCGAAGAATGGATCGTTGCGCTCCCAGATTTTCTTGGTCTTGATCTGGTCGCGACGCGCCATCACACAGTCATGGGGCTCGGCGAAGGCCGGGCCGTCGTGGACCAGTTTCATTTCATCGCCGGAGATGTCGATCAACTGGTCGTTTTCCGGGTGCAGCGGGCCGGTGGGCAGGAAGCGGTCCTTGGAGAACTTGCTCAAGACCACCAGCCACTGGCCGTCGGCGTCGCGGGTTTCGGTCAGCGACGCATGGTTGTGACCGGGCTGGTACTGCACATCGAGCTTCTGCTTGATGTAGTTGACCTTCTCGCCGCCATAGGCACGGATGGCCTCGGCGATGTTCCACTTGACCACCTGGCTGTCGATGAACAGCGTGGTGTAGGCAAAGCCGCGTCCGTCGTAGGTGGTGTGCAGCGGGCCCAGGCCCAGCTCCGGTTCACCGACCACCACACCGCGCGGGTCGCTGATCTTGCCGCTGAACAGGTCGTCGAGTTTGTCGATGGCGATGATGGTGCAGGTCGGCGACAGCTTGCCGTTGGCGATGAAGTACTTGCCATCCGGCGAGGTGTTGCAGCCGTGGGGGTTTTTCGGCACCGGAATGTAGCGGGTGAACTCGCTGTCCTTGCCGTCCTCGGATTTGCGTCCGTCCACCACCGGCACCTTGACGCCGTCCACATTGATGAACTTGCCGGCCTTGATCGCCGCTTCGATGCGCGGGATGTTGAACACCACCACCCAGTCGCGCTCATTGCGCATCATGCCGGCCAGGTCGGTGGCCTTTTCCGAGTTGTAGCAGGTGGCCGCTGCGTACTTGCCGGTGTAGTCCATGTCGGCGTTGTCGAGGTTGCCGTCGACGATCACCTGGAAGGCCATCTCCATTTTTTCCGCATCGATGGCGTTGAACATGGTGAAGCTGTTGCGATCCTGCAGGTCGAAGTTTCGGCCGTCATTGGGGTGCGGGATGATGAATTCGGCGTTGCAGAACACGTACTTGGTGTAGGGCACCTTTTGCAGGCGCAGGCCGTGGATGGCCTGGACGTTCGGTACGGTGAGGATTTTGTCGCACTTCATGATGTCCAGGCGGATGCGCGCCACCCGGCTGTTGGCCTTGTCATTGATAAACAGGTACTTGCCGTCGTAGTGGCCGTCGGTGGTGGACAAGTGCGGGTGATGGCAATCGCCGTTGGAGTACTTGGCGCCCTCGCCGAGGATGCGCTTGCTCTCGTTGGTCAGGCCCCAACCGGTGGCCGAATCGACGTTGAACACCGGGATACGCATCAGCTCGCGCATCGACGGGACGCCCATCACCCGCACTTCGCCCTGGTGACCGCCACTCCAGAAGCCGTAGTAATCGTCGAGCTGGCCGGGTTCCACATGGATTTTCGATTTGGCGTCCTTGGCCGCCGCCGCGAAGGATTCACGGGTAAACACCGCGCCGCCGAGGGCCGACGCACCCGCCAGTACGGCGCCGGTCACCGCACCGGTGCCGAGGAAACTGCGCCGGGTCAGGCCGTCATGTTTATCGTCTGTATCGTTCATGGGTTGCTCCTTCAAGTGTTGGGATTGATCTGCACTACGGGAATCTGTTCGGGCGCCGCCTTGTTGCGCTTCTTGCGTTTGTTGATCAGCGGCGGGCATTTGTTTTCGTTGTGCCAGGTCATCTGGCAGTCGAGGCAGTAGTGGCATTCGTTGGCGTTGATATGGCCGTCCGGGTGGATCGCCTGGATCTCGCATTCCTTCGCGCACAGCTGGCACGGGTTGCCGCATTCCTGGCGCCGCTTGAGCCAATCGAACAGGCGGAATTTGCTGGGGATCGCCAGGGCGGCGCCGAGGGGACAGAGGTAGCGGCAGTAGACTTTGCGGGTGAACAGGTTGATCACCAGCAACGCCACGGCGTAGAGCACAAACCACCACTGGCGGTCGAACTTGAGCGTGATGGCGGTCTTGAACGGTTCCACTTCGGCAAAGCGTTCGGCGGTGGCCATGGATTCCAGGGAGAGGCCGAACAGCACCAGCAGGATCAGGTACTTGATCGCCCACAGCCGTTCATGCACCGCGAAGGGCAATTCGAACTGGCGGATCTTCAGGCGGCGCGCGGCCTCGTTGAGCAGTTCCTGCAAGGCCCCGAACGGGCACAGCCAGCCGCAGAACACCCCACGCCCCCACAACAGGATGCTGGCGGCGGTGAAGACCCAGAGCATGAAGATCAGCGGGTCGGTGAGGAACAGTTCCCAGCGGAAGTCCTGGACCAGCGCATGCACGAAGGTCAGCACATTGACCACCGACAACTGCCCCAGCGCATACCAGCCGATGAACCCCACGGTAAACACCAAGTAGCCGCGGCGCAGCCAGTGCAGCAGGCGCGGGCGCCGGGCCAGGCTGTCCTGCAGGAACAGGATTGCGGTAAGCAGCAGCAGCGCGACGCCGAGCACCATGACCTGCACCTGTTTCTGGTACCAGATGCTCAACCACAGTGGGCGGCTGGCCTCATCCAGCGCGGCTTGTTCGGCGGCGGTGGGCAGCGGCCGTTCCAGGTACTGTTCGGGCATCTGGTAAGGCAATTCGAAGCTGCTGAACGTGCCGCTGACCGGGCCGGTCTGGCGCCGCACCAGCAGTTCCAGGGTCCAGGGCGAGCCTGGGTCGAAGCCGGCCTGCGGGCGCACGATGAATACCGACATCTCGTCGAAGGCCGGGATGCCCTCGGCGTAGACATCGTCGATGCGCTGGTGGTCGAGGTCGCGGAAGCTGATCACGTTGCCGAACTGGCGCAACTGCACCCGGTCGAAAATCCCGCCGCGCACATAACCCGAGCCCTTGAACGAAAACAGCCCACGGCCGAGCACGGCGATGGCCTGTTCGCCGGGTTTGAGCCCCTGCATCAGGGTGCGGTAGTGCTCTTCGCCCAGCAGGTTGCGGCCGATGCTCGGCGGGTTGATGTCGGCCACATAGAGGTCGATGAAGGTCTCGTCCGCGGCCTCGGCGCCTTCGGCGGCGGTGTCCTTGAAGGCCGCGTCGACCTGGCCCCGGGTCAAATGCAGGCGGCGGATCGCGCCATTGCCGGTCAATTGTGCCCAGGTGGCGGGGTCAAACCGGTCGGTGCGGATCAGCGCGACTTTCTGCGCGGTCGCGGCCTTGCCGTCGATCAGTTTGAGCCACACCGCCACGTCATGGGCCGCCCGCATCACCACTTCATTGACCACCATCGCGGTCACGGTCGCGCCGGCAATCGCGTCCACCGTCACCGCCTTCGGATCGCTGGAACGCCCGACCACCACGCGCTGGCGCACATCGACGCCGGAATAGTGCGCGGTGAATTCGTGCAGTTTGATCTCGGGAATACCGATCAACAGGATCGGCTCGTGGTGTTCCAGTACGTAGGCATCGCGGATCACCCCGGCGGCGTCGAGGATCACCAGGGTATTGATCGGTTTGCCTGAATACGCCGGGATCGCCACCACATCCAGGCTCTGGAACACGTAGCCAATGGGCTTGCCGGCAGTCGAAATGGTCCGCACCTTGAACGGACCGTCGGGTGCGGAGACCGCATCCTGGGCGGGGAAAGCGCGTTCGATACGCTGCTGTTCGATGTCGCCGTAAGGCCGGGCCTGGGCGGTGAAGCTGGTGATGAGCAACACCACCAGCAGCGTCAGCCAGTGGCGTGTCAAGCGCGCGGAGCGAGTCATGGAGTCCCTTGAGGCGTCGGGCTGAAGATGGGACGGATGGTAGGGGTGGTGATGGCAGGTGGCCCTTGACCAGAATCAAGTCTGGCCGGTAGGTAGTGCGGCAGATACGCACAGCTGGCGTGTTGTCACACCCCTTACTTGAGCTTCAGGCGCCGCGCCAGCTTGTGCAGGTTGCTCGCGTCCACGCCGAGCAAACGCGCGGCACTCGCCCAATTGCCGGCGCAGTGTTCCAGGGCGTGGCGAATGTTCCAGCGCTGGCACTCGTCCACCGCCACCGCCAAGGGTTGGAAGGCCTCGATCGATGACGCGGGCATGGCTCGTTCCACCGCGACGGCGGCCGTGTCCAGGCCCAGAGCGTGCGGTTCCAGGCGGATCACCGAACTGCGCGGTTCGCCACGACTGAGCTGCTTCAACGCGGCGCGACTGATCACATGCTCCAGCTCACGCACATTGCCCGGCCAGGCGTACTCGAGCAGCGCCTGTTGCGCCGCCGGCGACAGTTGCAGGTCATGCAAGCCCAGGCGCTCGCGGTTGAGCTCAGCGAAATGCCGCGCCAGCAGCAACACATCCTCGCCACGCTCGCGCAACGCCGGGATCGGCAGCGGGTACACCGACAGCCGGTGATACAGGTCGGCGCGAAACAGGCCGTCACGCACGCGGTCGGGCAGGTGGCGATTGGTGGCGGCGATGATGCGGACATCCACATGCAATGGCCGATCGGCGCCCAGGCGTTGGATCTCGCCATTCTCCAGGGTACGCAGCAGCTTGGCCTGGATGCTCAAGGGCAATTCGCCGACCTCATCGAGGAACAAGGTGCCGCCGTTGGCCGCATCGAACCGCCCGGCGCGGTCGTGGGTGGCGCCGGAGAAGGCGCCCTTGACGTGACCGAACAGCTCGCTTTCGGCCAACGCCTCCGGCAGCGCCGCGCAGTTGACCTGCACCAGAGGCTTGTTGCCGCGTTGCGACAGGCGATGCAGGCGCCGCGCGAACAGCTCTTTGCCGACCCCGGTTTCGCCGAGCAACAACACCGGCAACTGCGTTTCGGCCAGCAACGCCAGCTCGTCGAGCAACTCCTGCAACACCGCGCTCTGGCCGAGGATGCCGTCGAGCGGCGCGGTCATTTCGACCCTCCTGGGGTTCAGAGCACCCTGGCAGCGTGTGGTCATGATTACCTTACTCCGGGATAAATCGTTACTTTTCAATGCGTTAAAATTGGCACGCTGCCTGCAATCACTGGTTCATACCCGTACTGCCGATGAGGAAAGCCCGATGACCGTGAGCGACTGGAACACCCAAACCCAGGACCACTTGATCGACCATCTGCTGGCGCGCTACCACGCACGTCATCGCGAGCAATTGCCGGAACTGGTCCGCATGGCGAGCCGCGTCGAACAGGTCCACGGTCAGCACCTGCAATGCCCCAACGGCCTGGCCGACCTGCTGCTCGACATGCAGCAGGAACTGGAGAGCCATATGCTCAAGGAGGAACAGGTATTGTTCCCGATGCTGCAAATGGGCATGGGGCCGCAGGCGTCGACGCCGATCCAGGTGATGCGCTACGAGCACGACCAACACGCCGAGGCCCTGGAGCAGTTGTTGAGCCTGACGAACCAGATCACCCCGCCGGCCGAGGCCTGTAATACCTGGCGCAGCCTGTACCGCGAGCTGAGCGCCTTCCATGCCGACCTGCGCGAACACATCCGCCTGGAGAACGACATATTGTTTGCCCGGGCCGCGCCCAGCCTCGCCGCGGCCCGCGCATAGCGCACTTTCACAAGCGTTCACTGCGACGATCGTGCAGCGTTGCCTGTGCGCTGCCCTTGTCGTAGATCAAGTACGGCCGACGCCAACAGGATTAACCTTGGGTATCCCTTCCCGATATTCCCCGAGGTCAAGATGGTGCTCCATCGTGTTCATCACCAGATCCTGCGCAGCCACCACTTGTTCGAACCCCTGGACGAGGCGCAGTTGAACGAACTGATGAGTAGCAGCCAATTGCTCAGTGTCGACAAAGGCGAACCGCTGTTCCGCCAGGGCGAACCGGCCGATGCGTTCTACTTCGTGATCGCCGGCGCGGTGAAAATCTACCGCCTCACCCCGGACGGCCAGGAGAAGGTGTTCGAGGTGATCGGCGAACGGCAGACCTTCGCCGAAGCCATGATGCTGATGGATACGCCCAACTACGTAGCGTGCGCCGAAGCGGTGTGCCCCACGCAGTTGTACCGGCTGTCCAATCTCACCTACATGCGTTTGCTGCAGAGCAACAGCCGCCTGACCTTCGCCCTGCTCGGCAAGTTGTGCGTGCGCCTGCACCAGCGGGTCAACGAGATCGAAACCCTGTCGCTGAAAAACGCCACCCACCGTGTGGTGCGCTACCTGCTCACGCAACTGGTGCGCTTGCAAAGCACTACCGACTGCAGCTTCGAGCTGCCGATGGCCAAGCAACTGATTGCCGGGCACCTGTCGATCCAGCCGGAGACGTTTTCGCGGATTATCCGACGCTTGATCGACGAGAAAATCATCACCCAGGACGGCCGGCAGATCGCAATTCTCGACCGCCCGCGCCTGGAGCAATTCGAGTGAAAACCTGCCTGGTCTGCCAGCACGGCAATGCCGTGGAGCGCGACCTGTGCGAGCGTTGCGCCACACCGCTGCCCGAGGCCCACGCCAGCACCCAGGCGCGCCGACTGAAGCGTTTCCAGTGGTTCTGCCTGGGCCTGACGCTGTTCTGCGTGGTGATGTTCTTCTGGTTGCCCAGGGACTTTTACTGAGTCTCGGTCAACTGCCGATACAGCTGCGGCAGGCGTTGCGGTAATTGTTCGGGGCGATGGATCAGGGTAAAACCATGGGCGCCGAACATGTACGGCAGATAGTCGCCGGCCTGTTTGTCGATGGTGATGCAGAACGGAATCAAGCCCTGGCGCCGCGCTTCGACCACCGCCTGGCGCGTGTCCTCCACGCCATAACGTCCCTCATACAGGTCCAGGTCATTGGGCTTGCCGTCGGTGATCAACAACAGCAACTTACGCCGCTGCGGGCAGGCGCCCAGCAACTGGGTAGCCTGACGGATAGCCGCGCCCATGCGCGTGTAGTAGCCCGGCTTGAGGCCCTGGATCGCGCCGCGCGTGCGGTCGTCATAGGCTTGCTGGAACGTTTTGAGCACCTGCAAGCGCACCTGGTGCCGCCGCAGTGAAGAAAACCCATACAACGCAAAGCGATCCCCTGCCCCGGCCAGGCTTTCGCCGAACAGCAGCAGGCTGTCGCGTATCACATCGATGACCTTTTGCTCATCGTTGACATGGGCATCGGTGGACATCGACAGATCGGCCAGCAACAGGCACGCCAGGTCGCGGTGGGTGTGGCGTTGTTCAAGGAACAGCCCGCGTTCGGCGCAGGCGCCCTGCTGGCGCTGCACATGAAAATCCAGCCAGGCCTGCAGGTCGACCTCTGACCCCTGGGGCTGCTGGCGCTGCCATTGGCGGTCGGTGCGCAGGCTCTGGAATTGCCGGCGCAAGCGCTGGGCCTGGGCCTGCAACCGCGCGGGCAAGGGTTGCGGTGCGTCGCAACGCGGCTGCATCAATTGCAGGTTGACGAAGCCTTCCTGCAAGCACTGCCGGCGGTAATCCCACTCGGGCAACTTGATGCCGTCGCCCAAGGGGATGTCGTCGACATCGGCGGGCGGCAGATCCAGGTGCAGCTTGAGCCCGCCGCTCTTGCGCACGCGCTGGCGCGACAGGCTCAACTGGTCGAGGTCTTCGGCGACGCGGGCGGCGTCCGGGTCCTGGCTGTCGTCGGACCAGCGATCGAGGTCGACGTGTTCGCTCCAACTGAACAGGTTTTCCAGGCGCACCACCAGCAGGCCGCCATCGCGGCTCGCGTCGTCAACGCGGGTGGCACGCTTGGGCCCGCCTTGCTGCTCGCCGGGCGGGGCTGAGAGGTCGTCGCCCTCCTCCTCCAGGTCGGTATTTTGCGCGGTGTCCAACTGCAGCGCCGGGTACAGCCATAACGGCAACGGCCAGGCGGCCCGTGAACTGCGCGGCAAGTGACGCACGCTGCCGGGTTCGCGCAGGGCCTTGCGCAAGGCCCGCTCCAGGGCGGCTTCGTCGGGTTTGAGGCTGGCGGGGTCGGGGCGCAGTTGCAGGTGCGCCTCCACCAGGCGTTGGTAGCGCGGCAGCATCGCCGGGTAGCGCTGCAACAGCAGCCAGGTCCAGCGTTGGTTGTCGCGGGCCCAGTGGCTCATCGGCCCGGCGTGGGCCGCGAGCAGCGCCAGCCAGCGGTACAACTCGTGATTCAGCGCCGCGTCGGGAAATACCGCCAGGCGTGCCGGCAAGCGCAAGCGGTTACCGTCGCAGGACGCCAGGGGGGCTTGCTTGCAGGTGCCGGCGATACGCATCAACAGGTTGCGGCGCAGCAACAGGTCGCGCTCGCAGGCCGCCTCCAGCGCCATCCCGCCAGCGCCGCCCAGGGCGCGGAACAACAGGGCCAGGCTGCGCTGATGGTCCGTCAGCGCGACCTGCGCCTCGGGGAAATCGACATTGGCACGGCGGGTGATGAAGCGGTGCCAGACGCTGCCGACCCACTCTTCCAATTCCAGGGTAAAGGCCATGAGCCGTGCTCCAAACGTAAAACGGCCCGCTGTACCAGCCGGGCCGCCGTCTTAGGGATTGACGATCAATACACAATCGGCGCCGGCGCACCGGCGACGGCTTGGCGTTGGCGGAAGCTGTACAGGTAGCAGAGCAGCCCCAGCAGGAACACCACGCCACTGGCCAACCGGGCCCAGAACAAGACGGTCAAATGCTCGACCGTGGCCATGAACGGCAAGGCCACACCGTCCGCCGGCCAGCGCTGCAACCACACCTGCACCACACCGGCTGCGGTGAGGAGCAAGGTGATCATCACCATCGACAGCACCATCAGCCAGAAGCCCCAGATTTCAATGGTCTGCGAACGCGCATCGGGCGCTTCGCCGAGGCCGCGCAAGCGTGGCATGGCGTAGCTGATCAGGGTCATCACGATCATCGCGTAGGCCCCGAAGAACGCCAGGTGACCGTGGGCCGCCGTGAGCTGGGTACCGTGGGTGTAGAAGTTGACCGGTGCCAGCGTATGCAGGAAGCCCCAGACCCCGGCGCCGAAGAACGCCGTCACCGTGGTGCCCTTGGCCCACAAGGTCGCCGCGCGGTTCGGGTGCTGGCGCCGCCGACGTTTGACCATGGTGAAGGCGAACATCACCATCGCCAGGAACGGCAGCGGCTCCAGGGCCGAGAAGATCGAGCCGACCCACAGCCACACCTCGGGTGCGCCGATCCAGAAGAAGTGGTGCCCGGTGCCGATGATCCCGGTGATCAAAGCCATGGCGATGATCACGTACAGCCATTTCTCCACCACTTCACGGTCGACGCCGGTGACCTTGATCAGCACGAACGCCAGCATCGAGCCCATGATCAGTTCCCACACGCCTTCTACCCAAAGATGCACCACCCACCACCAGTAGAACTTGTCACGTGCGAGGTTGCCGGGGTTGTAGAAGGAGAACAGGAAGAACACCGCGAGGCCGATCAGGCCGGTCATCATCACCATGCTGACCGTGGTTTTGCGGCCCTTGAGCAGGGTCATGCCGATGTTGTAGAGAAAGCCCAGGCACACCACCACGATGCCCATTTTGGTAATGGTCGGTTGCTCGAGGAACTCGCGGCCCATGGTCGGCAGCAGTTCGTTATGGGTCAGCTTGGCCAGTGCCGCATAGGGCACCAACAGGTAACCGAGGATGGTCAACACCCCGGCTGCGGCAAACACCCAGAACAGCAAGATCGCCAGTTTGGGGCTGTGCAGCTCGCGGTCGGCCTCCTCGGGTATCAGGTAATAGGCGGCGCCCATGAAGCCGAACAACAGCCAGACGATCAACAGGTTGGTATGGACCATCCGCGCCACGTTGAAGGGGATCAACGGGAACAGAAAGTCGCCCACCACGTATTGCAGGCCCATGATCAGGCCAAACAGCACCTGGCCGACGAACAGGATCAAGGCAAACACAAAGTAGGGTTTGGCCACGGCCTGGGATTGGAATTTCAGATAGGGATTGGCGCTGCGCATGGCTCAGCCCTCCTTGTTGGGTGGCCAGTTATTGGTATCGATCTTCGAGCTCCATTTGAGGAACTCGGCCATATCGTCCACCTCCTGGTCGCTGAGGTTGAATTGCGGCATGGCGCGACGCCCCGGCACCCCAAGGGGCTGCATTTTCATCCAGGCGTGCAGGAACGGCTTGAACCCTTCGTCACCCCCACGACGCTTGAACACATTGCCCAGCTCCGGCGCAAAGTACGCGCCTTCGCCCAACAGGGTGTGGCAACCGACGCAGTTATTACGCTCCCAGACGCTCTTGCCTCGGATCACCGATTCAGTGAGCTGGTCGACATTGCTACGGGCGGGAAAGGTTTGTTCGGTGTGGTAGGTCAAGGCCAGGAAAATCAGGAAGAAGAACACGCTTCCTCCGAAATAGATGTTCCTGGCCATGCCCTTGGTGAAGGTCTCTGACATGGTCGCTTCCTCATGGCTTGGCGGGGGTCATGATAGGAAGGTGGAGGGTGAAAACCGCTTGATGGCGATCAAGAATTGTTGATCGGGTTGGTCAGGTATTCTTGGGGGGATTGAGTAGCAGTCGGTTTGGCTCCGTGTGATTCAGGGTGTGGCGAAGAAGCTAAGCGTGCTCTTTAGCGTTGCCCAGTGAGCCGCTTCGGCGGGCCCGAGGGGTTGGGTCTTGACGTAACTCAACGCGATCAGGCGGCGTGTGCCCGGTAGTTGCAGCGCCAACTGGTACTGGTAAAAGCTGTCGCTGCCTTTGTTGAAACTGTTCTGCACTTCATAGGCATCGACATCCAGTGCGGCCCCCACCTTTATGGCTTGCACTGGCGAGTAACGAAGGTACTTCTCCTGTTGTTCGAGCGTCTTGAGCTGCGCTTCGAAGTTACTTTGCAACGTTTCGCCGTCCGCCAGCGGGCTACGGCTGACGACCAGCGTGGTGCCCAGGTGGGCGAACTTGAGGATATTGATCGAGGCATCCTGTAAGGCTGCATCGGGCAAGGTGAATTGGGCTTCATTGATCAAGTAGTTCATGGTGCAAGTATCTCGTTATTGGCCGGCGCCCGGCTTGTCCGCAAATGTTGATTCGACGGCGTTATGGATAGTGGCTCGCACACCCTGCTGACCGGGTGATGTGCCCTCGTCACTGCCCTGGTTGATATCCAGTTTGCCTTGTGTCTGGATCTTGCTGCTGCCGGAGGAAAACAGATTGAACGAGCCACAGGTCAGGTTGATGGCTCCGTCTGCCGTGAGCTCAATCACACTGTCGCCGCACACTAGGCGAATACTGTCTCCAGCTTCGATGGTATAGCGCGTGGCGGCGCTGTCAGACTTGGCGCCGACCACCAGCGCGGTCTGCGGGCCTTTGACGATGGGGCGATAGGTGTTGGCCAGCGGGCGGAAGCTTTGTTGGGCGTCGATGCAGGTCAGGCTGCTGTCGAACTGCGCCGAGCTTGAACCGCCGCCGCTTTCCAGGCTTTCCTGAACGATGTAATAGCGGCAGCCGACGATCAGGTATTCGCGGTTCTGGTCCTGGCGACTGAAGCCGGTGAGGCTGAACAGGTGGCCGGAACCGAGGCCGCGGGCGTTGCCGTTGAATTCGATTTGTTCATGCAGGGTTTGCAGGGCTTCGATGCGGGTGCGCGCGTAGTGTTCGCCGTCCGCGCTTTGCACGTAGGTGCCGGGGTAGTCGTACAGCGGGTAGTCGCCGGCGGCGTGCGGGCGCGGCATCGCCGAGCGCACGTCGATGCTCGCGCTGGGGCGCTGGAAGTCGTAGTCGTTGAGCTCCAGCGAGCCCGGCTGCACTTGCTGGGCCAGGTGCCAGTTGTACAGGTGGTCGCGTTCGCGTTGCTGCTCGTCCTTGGGGTAGTACGGAATCGACACGTAGCCCGGCACCGTGGCGTGGGCGCCGTAGGCATCGGCCAGCACCAGCACGTGGCGGTCCTGTTCATGGCGAAAGAAATAGTAGATGCCTTCCTGTTCCATCAAGCGGCTGACGAAATCGAAGCTGGTCTCGCGGTACTGCACGCAGTATTCCCACTCGCGGTACGGCCGGCTCAGGGCGTCTTCGAAGTCGGAAAAGCCGAGGTCGCGGAACACCTGCTTGATGATCTGCGGGATGCTCAGGTTCTGAAAAATCCGGCAGTCCGACGTGCGGCTCAGCAGCCACAGCCACGGGCGCAGCGTCACCTGGTAGCTGGCGAACTGGCCCTGGTCGATGCTCTGGCTGCACTGCGCGACGATGCCGTGAAAGTGCCGCTCGCCGTCGTCCGCCAATTGCACGCCGACGCTCATCGGCTTGCCCAGCAACTGGTTGAGGTCGATGTTGGCGTCCAGGGAGGTCAGTTGCAGCTCATAGGCGAACAGCCGGCCCAACTCTTCGCCGCCACCCATTTGATTGAGCAACAGCACGTCCGGCCCGAGGGGACTGGTGATTTTGGCCAGGCGTGAGGTTTGGTTGAATAGCATCGGTTAACCCGTAAATTGCGTAATAGCTGAAGAAACCGGCTGCAAATGTGGGAGGGGGCTTGCCCCCGATAGCAGTGTGTCAGTTGATGCATCTGGTGACTGATTCACCGCCATCGGGGGCAAGCCCCCTCCCACATTTAAACCGCATTCCAACAGTCGTTATTCGGTGTCGCTGAAGTCGTAGTGCAGTTCGTTTTCCCTGCTACTGATCCGCACACCCGCCAGCGCCTTGCCTTCGAGCATGCGCGAGAGGAATTCATGCCCTTCAGGACCGTCTTATTTATGCCTTTTCGCACTCGCTTAAGTGGCCGAAAAATAAACAGACTAAATAACAAATAGACCTATCCCGTCTTACGCGCCTGAGCGATAAGCGCTGAGTGATAGTCTTAGTCATTAGGCATAAGAATCTCACTAATATCAGCGCCTCTTAATTTTAATGATTTTATTGCGCTCTTTATTTCAAGTGCGGTTTCGATGCCGAGAATAATGGCCGGGCTTTTTTCTTTCCCGCTACCGAAGCCAATACTTGTGAAAAACATTCCATATTCTAGACGCTTCCCAGTTTCTTGATAGAAACTCGGGATGGGAACCACACAGTCAAAATATTGACCACACGTACTACAGAGATTTTCCAACTGTTGAGCACTGTATTTGATGATTTTTTGAGGCTGCATCATGAATAGCTGATTTTTTTCATTGACTAATGAAAATCCAACACTCAATTTTAAATTTTCGATGTATTCCTTGAAACGTAGCGACGCGATGAAGCGCCCATCATAAGTTGCACCAATATCAGCTTTGTTTGGTGTTTTAAGTTCTCTAGGCAGATAGTTTTTATCAATGCAGCAACCACAGGTTTTGCAAAAAACACTATCAGGTGCTCCATCAAAAAAGTACGCGTGATTATCTATAGCGCTTAAGTCGTAGGCAATGGTTAAGAACTGAGTCACTACTTTAGCCCCTGGTGTTGTATGAAGAAGTCAAAAACAGCATCTTTGTATTGTGCACCCTTACCTTTGTAGAAGTCAGCAAGCGCTCTGAGCCTTTCAGTCCTGGTGAAATTCAACCGTATTTTTTTGCCGCTGTTACCTCGTTGAGGCCGCATATGCACGGTGCCGCCATTGATGTTTTTTGTTTTTCCGACTAAGAAGTCATTCATATCACGGTGAAGCTGTTTGTGATCAGTGTCGGTAAGTTTCGTCAGATTTTGGTTATGTTTTCCCCCCATGAATTTTGGATCGGAGTGATGCCCATGGTGACCACATGCCCAGCCAAAAGGATCGATCCATGTGACCGGGTTAGGGGCATACTGATAAAGGTTGAACCCACCCATCAGGTCAATAGGGTCGGTTGTTGTAAAGCGGCCTATATCGGGATCATAAAACCTAAACGTATTAAAATGCAGCCCCGTCTCCCGATCCAGATACTGCCCCTGAAACCGCAAATTCTGCTCTTCAATGAAGTAAGGTTCCCGCACCTCCTCCCGCGTATTGCCCCACACCCGATAAGTCGCTCGCCAGATGTCGTGGCCGTCGGCCTCGGTGAGTTGCTCCGGCAAGCCGTTCAGGTCGTTGTGGTAATACCGCACGCGTTGGTGTTCACCTTCACCGTCGACCCTGGCGAGTGGCTCGTAGCTGTCGCCATCGTAGAGATAAAGGCTGGTCTGACTGTGTTTATGCTCCTGCAACAACCGCAGGCCATCCCAGGTGAACCGGGTTTCGCCCAGCGGATAGCCATCGCTGCCGTGTTCAGTTTTTTCAATGCGCCGACCCAACGGGTCATAGACCATCCTAACCACGCTGCCGTTTTCATTACGCACTTCAACCAACCGGCTTTCGGCGTCGTAGGCAAAGCGCTGCAAACCTCGTGCAGCGCTGCGCTTTTCAACCATTCGCCCAAAAGCGTCGTAGGTATAGCGCTTGTCTTGATACGTCAGCAGCCGGTTATGCCGTACCAGGCCGCCTTGTTGTGGCCCGTCGAGCAGGTTGGCCGCCGCATCGTAGGCATAGGTTTCGATCCGGCCTATCTGTTGGCTGACGAGGATACGTCCGCTACTGTCGTAGGCCAGGTGCTCTTGGCGATCGGTACGGCGGCGTCCGATCAGGTTGTCGCTGGGGTCGTAGCTGTAGTGGGTTTCGACCAATGGCGGCAACTGCCACGGCTGGTCGATGCTGCGCCGCTGGCGTGAGCGGACCCGGCCACTGCGGTCGTAGTCGGTATTTGTTCTGAGTTGACCCTGGGTGCGTTGCAGTTCGCGGTGCAGGCGGTCGCGTTCAAAGTCGCTGATGACGTGGCCGTCGAGATTCAGCTGATGCAGGTGGCCGCTGCCGTAGTACAGGCGATTGAGCCAGCGTCCGTCAGGCAAGTGGGTTTGAGTCAGGTTGCCCAATTCGTCGTAATGGTGTTGCAGACACCCCGCCGAGCTGTGTTCTTCAAACAGTTGCCCCAGCGCGTCATAGCTAAAGCCAAGTGCTTGCTCGCGACCGTCGAGAGCGGTGAAGGTGACCGCGACCAGTTGGTCGTTCAGGTCGTGCTTATAAACGGTGGTGCCGTCGGCGGTGACTTTGCTGACCAGGCGCCCGAGCGGGTCGCGTTGGAACTGGTGTGTCAGGGCGTCTACCGGCTCGCCTTCGGTGCCCGGCAGGTAACCGACGGCGACGACGTTATCCAGCGGGTCATAGGCATAGCAGCGCCGACTGTGGTCGAGGTCTTGTTGCTGCACCAGGCGGTCGGCCGCGTCCCACTCAAAGCGATAGCTTTCGCCGTTTTCATTGGTCAGTTTCAGCAGTCGCCCGTAGGCGTCGTGGTCGAAGGTGACGCAGCGGTTGTGCGCGTCCCAGCGTTGTTTGACCTGGCCGCTCCGGTCGTAGGCATAGCGGGACGTGTTGCCGGCGGGGTCGACATAGCCCGTCAGATAACCACTGGCGTTGCGCTGGAAATGCTCAAGGCGCCCGTCCGAAAGTCGGCATTCCAGCAACAACCCTTGCCGGCTGTACTGATAGCGCACCGACTCACCTTCAGCATTGGTGTGCACCACCACATTGCCGAACGCATCGTACTGGTAGGCGGTGGCGTAGCCCGAGCAATCCACCTCCTCGATCAGTTGGCTCCACTCGTCCCAGTGCAGCTTCCGGGTTTTGTCGGTGGCATCGATGATCTGCACCGGCTGGCCGAAATCGTCGTAGACATAACGGGTGCGGTTGCCCAGCGGATCGATCTCTTCGATGCAGTTGCCATGCCGGTCGTAGCGGTAATGCCAACGGTTACCCGCCGGGTCGGTTTCCACTTCGGGCAATGCCCAATGCGCCAGCCACTGGGTGTTGCTGATCCTGGCCAGTGGATCGGTCACTGCGCTCAGGTTGCCGGATTCGTCGTAACTGAAGCGCCACTGGCCGTTTTGCGGATCAATCGCGCCGAGCAATTGGCGATCTTCGCTCCATTCGAACTGCCACGTATGGCCCAGGTTATCGACGTAGCGGGTGATCTGGTACTGCGGGTTCCAATAGCGTGTGCTGACCCGTTTCAGGCCATCGGTAACGCGCGTGATACCGGCATCCAGGTCGTAATCGAAGGTGAATTCATCGCCGGCGTCGGTCCAATGCCGGCTGACCCGCCATTCTTCACCCTGCGGGCCAGACACTGCGCGCCATTGGTAGAAGCAGCGCAAGCCACTCGGCAGTTGGTGTTCGACCATGCGCCGCGCGCTGTCGTAAGCAAAACGTCGTTGGCTCGTGCCTTGTGCGTCGAGGACTTCGGCCAGGTCGCCGTGGGTGTCGTAGCGATAGCTGACCAGCACGTCGCTGCGCCCAGCAAAATGTTGCCGATGCAGGTAACGGCGCTCGATATGGCTCACGCGCCGCGGATGCTCGACGGTGTAGCTCACGTCGACATGCATCAGCGCATGGCTGTCGCGCAGGCGACACAGGCGCCCCTGGGCGTCGTAATCCAGAAAGAGGCGCCCTTCGTTGCGATCACCCAGCAGATACAGGCGCATCCGCAAGGGGTTCAGAGGGTCGGGCTCGAAGAGCCGATACAGGCCGTCGATACTTTCGATCAGGATGGCGCCGTCGGCGCTGCGCCTGACCACAAGGCCTTCGCCGGGGCTGAAGGCGCCGCCTGACAACGGGAGGTAGCCGATGTCTACGCGGCGCCCCTGTTCGTCGATGTAGGTGAGGTGTTCATCTTGATCGATCTCGACGGCGACCTCATAGGCAACGCTCCAGCCGGCGCCGAAAAGGCCGTCGTGGCGTTGATCGAGGCTGCTGTAGAAGCGCTGCCAGTCGATGGGGAGCAGGCCTGGCAGGACGAAGTCCAGTTCTTCTTCGGCGCCGAGGATTTTGGCCCCGGTCGGGCTATGCACCGGGTTGGGCGAACCGTTGACCGCGCTGTTGAGTGCCGAGGTGAGCTTGCCGGTTCCATACGCCACGGCCCCGCCCGCCAGCGCGCCGCCGGCCAGGCACGGCAATTTGCTCCAAAAGCCTTTCACATTGCCGCGTAGCGCAAGCAGCGCGGCAATCGCCAAGCCGACGCCCGGTGTCTTGCCACTGCGAATTTCGCGCACCACGACGGGGTCGCCACCGATACGCACATCGGCAGAAATCAGCCCCTCGACGCTGCCGATCTTGGCGTCACACGTGCTGCGGTCACCGCTGCGTGCGGCCGGTTGCCCGTTGATGAAGACCGAACTGGAACCCTCGGCAATAAATTGCTCGGGCATGGGCGGGTGCTTGGTGCAGGCGACCGTGTCCAGCGGACACGGCACGGTACCGGCAGCGGGTGTGGCGACCGTCGGGCGCCACAGTTGTGAGAAAAATCCCTGTGCGATGTCCAGAAAACGGGGGGCCGGTGGCTCACTGGGCGCGATCGGCACAGCCATCATCTGTCCGGCGGCCCGGGCCGCCGGTTTGCCATTGATGAAAACGTCGTTTGAGCCGCTGGTGATAAAGGCCTCGATCACCGGCGGAAAAACCCAGTTGGCGGCGGTTTCGCACCAACTGGAGATCTTCACGTCAGCCCCCGAGAGCCCGGCGCTGATCCCCACCACCGCGCCGACCGCCAGTCCCAGGGCGACGCATCCAACGCCACCTGTGGCAATGGTCACGCCGGTCGCTGCGGCAATCAGCGCGCCAGCGGCCAGGCAGCCCACGGACGTGATGGCGGCATAGGCGGCGACTTCCAGCACACCGCCGAGAACATCGGCCATCATTGAGGCGTGCAGCAGCGCGTCGCCTTCGCGGGCGGCCCAAAACGCGTCAGTCATGACCAGCAATCCCTGCCTGAAAAGGCCGGAATCAAATCACGCGACTAACGTGTTGCTCAGGTGAGACTTTCCGAGGGAGGCGTAAGAATTTTCCCAAAGCAGGCGGAGCGGAGGTGCCTGCGATGCAGACATCTCAGTCCATCAGGTCCACCCAGGCGATGCCATCGCAGGCAAGCCAGCTCCCACTGGTGACCGGGCCCGGCTTCCAGAATCAAGTCGGCTATACGGCCGCCTCGCTTTGGCTTTTGATCTTGGGCGCCCCGAGCCTAGACAAGCCCCACCACCAACACCAGAACCACCGGCCAACCCAGCACCAGCCGACGCCAAAACCTGGGAGCATGCCGCAACTCCATGAACCCATCGGCAATCAGCCACGCCTTGACCACCGCCAGCAGCAAAACCGCCAGCCACAGCCCGGAGCCGCCGGCGAGCACGGTGCCGACGCTGAGCACCACCAACGTGGCCCAACACACGATCAGCCCTTGGGAAATGGACATCGGTACCTCATCCAATCACGTAAACCAACGGAAACAGCACCACCCACACCAGGTCCACCATGTGCCAATACAGCACCCCCGACTCCAGCCCGCCGACCGACAGCCCGCCGCGCCAGCAGCCCAGCGCCAGCCACGCGAGAATCACCATGCCCAGCAGCACATGCAGGAAATGGAACCCAGTCAGTAGCCAGTACAAGGTAAAAAACGTGCTGTGCTCCAGGCCCAACCCGGCAGCGCCGAGGTGGGCGTACTCGGTGAGTTTGATCGCCACATAGACCAGCGCCACCAACAGCGCCGCGACGAACAAACCGGCACCGCGTCGCCAGCGCTGCAATCGCACCTGCTGCAACGCCAACGCCGCAAGCAGCCCGGCGGTCAACAGGCTCAAGGTCATCGCCAGCCCGGTGGAGGTGTCCAGTTGCGCGCGCCCTTCGGCAAACACCTCGGGCTTGAGCACCTGGGTCACGGCGAACGCGAGGATCAGAATCGCAAACACCGACAACTCGGCAAGGATGAAAAACCACATCGCCAGGTCGCCCGGCAGGCGGCGCGGTTCAGGCAAAGTACACATCGACCACGTCCATCAAGGCGGTCACGGTGTGCGGGTCGTCCGTCAGCGCCTCGGCCAGGCATGCCAGGCAGGCTTCGCGAATGGGCATGCCGGCGGCGATCAGGCGCGCGGTGAAAATCAGCAGACGCGTGGAGGCCACTTCTTCCAGGTCGTGTTGATCGAGGCGGCGCAAGGCCTGGCCGAGGCGCACCACCTGGGTCGCCAGGGCAAGGTCCACCTGGGCCTCGCGCGCCACGATGCGCGCTTCGCCCTCGACGGCCGGGTAATCGAAGCGCATCGCGACGAAACGCTGGCGGGTGCTGGGTTTCATGCCCTTGAGCAGGTTCTGGTAACCGGGGTTATAGGACACCACCAGCATGAACGACGGCGGCGCCTTGACCACTTCGCCGGTGCGCTCCAGGTACAACTCGCGGCGGTCGTCGGCCACCGGGTGCAGCACCACGGCGGTGTCCTGGCGCGCCTCGACCACTTCGTCCAGGTAGCAGATGCCGCCTTCGCGCACGGCACGGGTCAGCGGGCCGTCCTGCCACCAGGTGCCCTCGGCGCCGATCAGGTGACGGCCGATCAGGTCGGCGGCACTCAGGTCGTCGTGGCAGGCCACGGTGTACAGCGGCAAGTTCAGACGATGCGCCATGTGCTGCACGAAACGGGTCTTGCCGCAGCCCGTGGGGCCCTTGATCAGCACCGGCATGCGGTGGCGCCAGGCGTGTTCGAACAGCAGGTGTTCATTGTCCAGGGGTTGGTAGAAGGGCTCAGTCATGACAGGCATCCACAGCGGGTTTGATGGCCACGCTAAGGGCGCCTGCGACAACCTGGCAAGCACCGCCCGAGACAAACTTGATCGTGATCAAGCGAAGTTTGCGGTGCTGCCCCCTAGTCTGGCCCCGCACGAAGAACCTGCGCCCCGCACCGTGTTGCGAGGCAACGCAAAGGTCCCGCCTGAGGAGTAAATGGAATGCTGACTCGCAACAGAAAACCCTTCACCCTGAGCCTCGCCGCACTGAGTTGCGCGTTGGCCTTGGCACTGCCCTTGAGCGCCCATGGCGCACCCCAGCCGGCCGAAGTGAAAACCGCCGGCGCGCCGGACATGAGTCAGGCGGACTTCGACACCTCCAAACAGATTTACTTCGAGCGCTGCGCCGGTTGCCACGGCGTGCTGCGCAAGGGTGCCACCGGCAAACCGCTGACACCGGACATCACCCAGGCCCGTGGCCAGGCCTATCTGGAAGCGCTGATCACCTACGGTTCCCCCGCCGGCATGCCGAACTGGGGCACCTCCAATGCGTTGACCAAAACCCAGATCAGCCACATGGCCAGTTTTATCCAGCACACCGCGCCAACCCCGCCGGAATGGGGCATGGCCGAAACCCTCAAGACCTGGAAAGTGCTGGTCAAGCCCGAAGACCGGCCGAAGAAACAGCTGAACGATCTGAACCTGGAAAACCTGTTCTCCGTCACCCTGCGCGACGACGGCAAGATTGCGCTGATCGATGGCGACAGCAAGAAAATCGTCAAACTGATCAACACCGGTTATGCCGTACACATCTCGCGGATCTCCGCCTCGGGCCGCTACCTGCTGGTGATCGGCCGCGACGCCAAGATCGACATGATCGACCTGTGGCCCGCCGAACCGACCAAGGTCGCCGAGATCAAGGTCGGCATCGAGGCGCGCTCGGTGGAGACCTCGAAATTCAAGGGCTACGAAGACAAGTACGCCATCGCCGGTTCCTACTGGCCGCCACAGTTCACCATCATGGACGGCGAGACCCTGGAGCCCAAACAGATCGTGTCCACCCGCGGCATGACCGTCGACAAGCAGGAATATCACCCCGAGCCCCGTGTCGCGGCGATCATCGCCTCCCACGAATGGCCGGAGTTCATCGTCAACATCAAGGAAACCGGCAAGGTGATGCTGGTCAATTACCAGGACATCAAGAACCTCACCATCACCACCATCGACGCCGCGCCGTTCCTGCATGACGGTGGTTGGGACAGCACGCACCGCTACTTCATGACGGCGGCCAACAACTCGAACAAGGTCGCGGTGATCGACTCCAAGGAGCGCAAGCTCACTGCCTTGGTCGAGGTCGGCAAGACCCCGCACCCAGGCCGTGGCGCCAACTTCGTACACCCTACCTACGGGCCGGTCTGGGCCACCAGCCACCTGGGCGACGGCGGCATCTCAGTGATCGGCACCGACCCGATCAACCACCCGCAATACGCCTGGAAACAGGTGGAATCGCTCAAGGGCCAGGGCGGCGGCTCGCTGTTCATCAAGACCCATCCCAACTCCCGGCATTTGTATGTCGACACCACCCTCAACCCCGACGCCAAGCTGAGCCAGTCGGCCGCGGTGTTTGACATCGACCATCTGGACAAGGGTTACACCGTGCTGCCGATCGCCGAATACGCCGGCATCAAGCAAGGCGCGCTGCGCGTGGTGCAGCCGGAATACAACAAGGCCGGCGACGAGGTGTGGTTCTCGGTATGGAACGGCCAGACCGAGGAATCGGCGCTGGTAGTGATCGACGACAAGTCCCTGAAGCTCAAAGCGGTTATCAAGGACAAGCGCCTGATCACCCCAACCGGAAAATTCAACGTCTACAACACCCAACACGACATTTATTGAGCCCCATCAACACAAGGACTTCCGATGAAAAATACTCTCTTCGCACTGCTGACCTGTGCCGCCGCATTCAGCCTGCAACCGGCCTTCGCCCAAGACGGGCTGGCCTTGTTCAGCAGCAAACCCTGCGTCGGCTGCCACATGGTTGACAGCAAACTGGTGGGGCCGGCCTTGAAGGACGTCGCGGCCAAGAACGCCGGCGTGAAAGACGCCGCCGTGACCCTCGCCAGCCACATCAAAAACGGCACCCAAGGCAACTGGGGGCCGGTTCCGATGCCACCGAATATGGTGACGGAAGACGAAGCCAAGGTCTTGGCCGAATGGGTCCTGACCTTGAAATAAGCACAAGGAGCGCGCCATGAATGCATCGATGATCGGTACGGCCATGGCGCTGTTCCTGCTGATTCCCACGTCGGCGCTGGCCACACCGGACGCCGCCCGCCTCGAACACCTGCTGACCCAGGACTGTGGCGCCTGCCACGGCCTGTACCTCACCGGCGGCCTGGGCCCGCCCCTCACCCCGGCGGCCCTCGCCGGGCAAAGCCGCGACAGCCTGACCGCCACCATTACCTATGGCCGCCCTGCCCGCGCGATGCCCGGCTGGGCGCCGTTGCTCAGTTCCAGCGAGATCGCCTGGCTGGTCGAACGCCTCTTGCAAGGAAGCCCCGCACCATGATGCGCCCTACTCTTCTATCGCTGTGCCTGCTGCTCGGTGCCTGTGCCCAACCGGCGCTGCGCGGTACTGGCGACCTGGGCCTGGTGATCGAACGCGCCAGCGCCAGTGTGCAAATCATCGAGACCAGCGGGATGACGGAGCTGGGCCGGATCGACGGCTTGGGCGACCTGTCCCACGCCTCGGCGGTGTTTTCCCGCGACCAGCGCTACGCCTACATTTTCGGCCGCGATGGCGGCCTGAGCAAAGTCGACCTGCTGCGCCAACGCGTTGAAAAACGCATCATCCAGGGCGGCAACAGCATCGGCGGCGCCATCAGCCAGGATGGCCGCCTGATTGCCGTGTCCAACTACCAACCCGGCGGGGTCAAGGTGTTCGATGCGCAGACCCTGGCCCAGGTGGCCGACATTCCCGCCACGCCCCTGGCCGACGGCAAACGCTCGCGGGTGGTGGGCCTGGTGGATGCGCCCGGCCAGCGCTTCGTGTTCAGCCTGTTCGACACCGGCGAGATCTGGAGCGCCGACTTCAGCCAGGGCAACACCCCGCAGATCACCCGGTTCCGCGGCATCGGCGAGCAACCCTACGACGCGCTGATCACCGCCGATGGCCGTTACTACATGGCCGGGCTGTTCGGTGAGGACGGCATGGCCCAGCTCGACCTGTGGCATCCCGAGCACGGGGTCAAACGCGTGCTCGCGGATTACGGGCGCGGCCAGGCAAAACTGCCGGTGTACAAGATGCCCCACCTCGAAGGCTGGGCCGTGGCCGACAACCAAGCCTTCGTGCCCGCCGTCGGCCATCACCAGGTGCTGGTGATGGATGCGCGCAGCTGGCAGCAGACCGCCGCCATCGACGTCGCCGGCCAACCGATTTTCGTCACCGCACGCCCCGACGGGCGCCAGCTATGGGTCAATTTCGCCTACCCGGACAACGACCGCGTACAGGTGATCGACACCGAGACCCACAAAGTGGTGGCCGACCTGCGCCCCGGTCCCGGGGTGCTGCACATGGAGTTCACCGGGCGTGGCGAACAGCTGTGGCTGTCGGTGCGCGACGGTGAGCAGGTGCAGGTCTGGGACCCGTACCGCATGACCTTGCTCAAGACCTTGCCGGCCTTGAGTCCCAGTGGAATTTTCTTCAGCAGCCGCGCGCAAAAAATGGGGTATTGAGATGGACCTTGACCTGCTTAGCCGTCAATTGATCGAACGCTACCAGCACGGCATGCCGCTGTGCGCCGAACCTTATCGCGAAATGGCCCAGGTGCTGGGCTGCAGCGAGGCCCAGTTGATGACGTGCCTGCACCGCCTGGAACTGGCCGGTTCGCTGTCGCGGGTCGGCCCGGTGTTCGAACACACCCGCGCCGGCGCCAGCACCCTGGCTGCCCTGGCGGTGCCGGTCGAACGCCTGGAACAGGTGGCACGGCGTGTCAGCCAGTACCCGGAAGTCAACCACAACTATGCACGCGAGCATCAGTACAACCTGTGGTTCGTGTTGACCGGCCCACACCGTCAGCACCTGCGACAGATCCTCGACGAGCTGGAACAAGACACCGGCCTCATTCCCCTGGATCTGCCGATGCTCACCGCCTATCGCATCGACCTCGGGTTCTCCCTGGGAGCGCATCCGTGATCATCCCGTTGAGCCAGGAGCAAATGCTCGACCTGCGCCAATGCCTGGAGCGCGGCTTGCCTCTTGTCTCGCGGCCCTACGACAACCTCGCCGAACAGATCGGCGCGCATCACGACCAGGTGTTGCAGCAGATGCAGCAATGGCAGGACCAGGGCCTGTTCCGCCGTGTCGGCCTGGTGCTCAATCACCGCGCCCTGGGCTTTGTCGCCAATGCCATGCTGGTACTGGACGTGCCCGATGCGCTGGTGGACGAAGTGGGCAACCGCCTGGGCCGCGCGCCCGGTGTCAACCTGTGTTACCAGCGCCCACGCCGCCTGCCGCAGTGGCGCTACAACCTGTTCTGCATGGTGCATGGCCGCGAACGCAAGGAGGTCACGGCGCATATCCAGCGGATGCTGGAACAGCAGCAACTGAGTGACCTGCCGCACCAGTTGCTGTTCAGCACCCACGCCTTCAAGCAATGCGGCGGGCGCTTTACGCCGCCGTCGTCGCAGGTATGGGCCCATGGATGATCTCGACCGGCGCCTGATCAATCGCCTGCAACATGGCCTGCCGCTGGTGCGCGAACCCTGGCGGCAGGTGGCGCAGGAACTGCACAGCCACCCGAGTGAAGTGCTCGACCGCCTGCACGACCTGCTCGAAGACGGGGTGCTGACGCGCTTCGGGCCGATGTTCGATGTCGAACGCCTCGGCGGCGCCTTCACCCTGGCTGCGCTGGCCGTACCCGACGCGCGCTTTGACGCGGTCGCCGAACAACTCAACGCGCTGCCCCAGGTGGCCCACAACTACCGCCGCGAACACCGCTGGAACATGTGGTTCGTGCTGGCCTGCGGCACCGAGGCTGAACTGGCCGCCACGCTGTCCCGCATCGAGGCCCTGACGGGGTTGGCGGTGCTCAATCTGCCGAAGGAGCAAACCTACCATGTCGGTCTGTATTTCCCGGTCTGACCACCACCTGGCCCTGCGCCTGGTCGCCCTCACCCAGGGTGGCCTGCCGCTGCTGGACGATCCCTGGGCCTGGCTCGCCGAGCAGTTGGGCATCAGCGTCGAGTCGACCCTCGACTTGCTCAAGCACCTGCAGGCTGAAGGCGCGATCCGGCGTGTCGCCGCCGTGCCCAACCATTACCGCCTGGGCTATCGCCACAACGGCATGACCGTGTGGGACGTGGCCGACGTGCAGATGCCGCGCCTGGGCGAATTGATCGGTGCGCAGCCGTTTGTCAGCCATTGCTACCGCCGCCCGCGCCGTCCCGACTGGCCCTACAACCTGTTCGCCATGGTGCATGGGCGTAGCCGCGAGGAAATCGACAGCTACCGCGAGCACCTGCGGTTCCTGCTCGGCGATGCCTGCCGCGGCGACGAGATGCTGGTGAGCAGCCGCATCCTGAAAAAAACCGGCCTGCGCCTGACGCCGGCACCTTAGAAGGAGCGTCCTATGCTACGGATCAGTCAGTACCTGCGTACCCTGGCCGGAAAATGCCCGCCACCGCGGACCTCGCCGCCCGGCAAGGAGCGGCCGCCGGTGGTGATCTGGAACCTGCTGCGGCGTTGCAACCTCACCTGCAAACACTGTTACGCCACCAGCGCCGACAGCGTGTTCCGCGATGAACTGGACACCCCGGCGGCGCTCCAGGTGATCGACGATTTGCACGCGGCCGGGGTGCGTGTGCTGATTCTGTCGGGCGGCGAACCGCTGCTGCGCGCAGACCTGTTCCAGCTCAGCGCGTATGCCCGGGACAAAGGTTTTTTCGTCGCGCTGTCGAGCAACGGCACGCTGATCGACGAACACAATATCCAGCAGATCACCGACGCGCGCTTCGACTACGTGGGTATCAGCATCGACGGACTGCAGGCGACCCACGATGCATTTCGCCAGTTGCAGGGCAGCTTCCAGCGCTCGATGCACGCCATCCGCCTGTGCCGCGAGGCCGGCATTCGCGTGGGCCTGCGCACCACCCTGACCCAGGAAAACCATGGGCAGTTGCCGCAACTGCTGGCGCTGATGCGTGACTACGATGTGCAGAAGTTCTACCTGTCGCACCTCAACTACAGCGGGCGCGGCAAACGCAGCCGCCAGTTGGACGCGCACCGGCAGATGAGCCGCGATGCGATGACGCTGATTTTCCAGCAGGCCTGGCACGACATCGAAAACGGCGTCGACAGTGACTTCGTCAGCGGCAACAACGACGCCGACGCCGTGCTGTTGCTGCAGTGGGTCCACCAGCATCTGCCCGAGCATTATCCGCAGTTGGAACACCTGCTGCACGGCTGGGGCGGCAATGCGTCGGGCAGCGGCATCGCCAATATCGACAACACCGGCGAGGTACACCCCGACACGTACTGGTGGCAGCACTCGGTGGGCAATGTGCGCAACACCACGTTCCGCCAGCTCTGGCTGGACCGGCCCGACCCATTGTTGCTGCGCCTGCGCGAACACCCGCGGACCATCGGCGGGCGGTGTGCCGAGTGTCGCTGGCTGCCGATCTGCAACGGCAACACACGCACCCGCGCCTGGGCCAACGGCGACCTTTGGGGCCCCGACCCGGGTTGCCACCTCAGCGACGCCGAGATCGCCCTGCAGCCTCGCAACCTGATCCCTTGCTCGACCACCCGGTGACACAACCGGGGGCAGCCTACCTGATGATGTATCAAGGACGTCTCATGCACACTCCGACCACCTTACCTGCCAGTTTGCACAGCCCCTTCCACCCCGGCGAAGTCGCCTTGGTGGGCGCCGGCCCCGGCGACCCGCGCCTGCTGACCCTGCGGGCCTGGAGCCTGCTGATGCAGGCCGATGCGGTGGTCTTCGACCGGTTGATCAGCGCCGAGATGTTGGCGCTGATCCCGCTGACCTGCGCGCGCCATTACGTGGGCAAGGCCAGCGGCTGTCACAGCCTGCCGCAGGATCAACTCAACGAACTGCTGGCCGAACTGGCCGACCAGGGGCAACGGGTGGTGCGCCTCAAGGGCGGCGACCCGTTTATCTTCGGCCGTGGCGCCGAAGAGCTGGAATACCTGCTGGCCCGAGGCGTGCCCTGCCAGGTGGTGCCGGGCATCACCGCCGCGTCCGGGTGCAGCGCCTATGCCGGCATCCCCCTGACCCACCGCGATCTGGTCAACTCCTGCCGCTTCGTCACCGGGCACCTGCAACGCGACGGCGCGTTGAAGCTGCCTTGGGCCAGCCTTGCCGAGCCGAGCCAGACGCTGGTGTTCTACATGGGCCTGTCGAACCTCGCGCTGATCGCCGAACACCTGGTGGCAGCGGGCCTGCCGGCGGACACGCCAGCGGCGCTGATCAGCAACGGCGCGCGAGCCGACCAGCAGGTGGCCCGTGGCACCCTGCGCCAGTTGCCGACGATGGCCGCCGACTGCGAACCCGGTGTGCCGACCCTGACGGTGATCGGCCATGTGGTCAACCTGTTCGCCGGAGCCGCCCTGCACTTCCCCGCCAGCCTGTCGCCGGCCCGCGAAGCGGTGGCGGTATGAAACGCCTGCTACTGCTGCCCTTGCTCTGGGCCGCCGCCGCCCACGGCACGCCGGCCGAGGACTACCAGCGTCACTGCGCGAGCTGCCATGGCGTCAACCGCATCGGCGCCAGCGGCCCGGCGTTGCTGCCGGAAAGCCTGGGACGGATCAAGCCGGACGAAGTGCGCAAGGTCATCGAGCAAGGGCGCCCGGCCAGTCAAATGGCGGCGTTTGCGCCACAGTTGAGTGCTGCGCAGATCGACGGCCTGGCGAATTTCCTGCAGCAACCGCCCGCCACACCGGCGACCTGGAACGCGCAGGACATCCATAACAGCCATACCCTGCTGGCAGACCTGAGCCGCTTGCCGACTACGCCTCAGCATCATGCCGACCCGCTCAACCTGTTTGTGGTAGTGGAGTCCGGCGACCATCACATCGACATTCTCGACGGTGACACCTTTGCCGTGCTGGACCGCTTCCCGACCCATTTCGCGGTCCACGGCGGGCCGAAATTCTCCCCCGATGGGCGCTTTGTGTACTTCGCCTCGCGCGACGGCTGGATCAGCCTGTACGACCTGCACAACCTCAAGCTGATCGCCGAAACCCGCGTGGCGCTCAACACCCGCAACCTCGCGGTGAGCAAGGACGGACGCTGGGTGCTGGTGGGCAATTACCTGCCGGGCAATCTGGTGGTACTGGATGCCCGCGACCTGTCGCTGGTCAAGACCCTCGACACCGCGTCGCGGGTCAGCGCGGTGTACACCGCTCCGCCGCGCAACAGCTTTATCGTGGCACTCAAGGACGTGAATGAAGTCTGGGAACTGTCCTATGCCGCCGCCCGGCCCAGCTTCGAACCCCGGCGCATCCAGGCCCAGGACGTGCTCGATGACTTTTCGTTTTCCCCGGATTATCGCCAACTGGTCGCCACCTCACGCAAGGCCGGCGGCGGCCAGGTAATCGATCTGGACACCGGCCACGTGGTCACCAACATCCCACTGTCCGGCATGCCGCACCTGGGCTCGGGGACGTATTGGCAGCGCAATGGTGAGTGGGTGTTTGCCACGCCCAATATCAGCAAGGGGCAAATCTCGGTGATCGACCTCAAGACCTGGACGCTGATCAAGCAGATCCCCACCCTCGGCCCGGGCTTTTTCATGCGCAGCCATGCCAATTCGCGTTATGTGTGGAGCGATGTGTTTTTCGGGCCGGACAACGATGCGATTCACCTGATCGACAAACAGACCCTGGAAATCGCCCACACCCTACGCCCAATGCCGGGCAAGACCGCCGCCCACGTGGAATTCACCCGCGACGGCCGCTACCTGTTGCTGAGCATCTGGGCCAACGATGGAGCGTTGATCGTCTATGACAGCCAGACACTCAAGGAGATCAAGCGCATCCCGATGAACAAACCGTCGGGCAAGTACAACGTGGGCAACAAAATCGAATTTGCCGAAGGCACATCACACTGAACCTCGCGCTGGGGACCTGCCCGTCAGCGAGGAAACCCCGGCATGGGTTGAAATGGAAATCGACAGCTCCCCCATGGGGACCTCGGTGCGGGCGGACATGGTGATCTACTGTGGGAGGTGTCGAGCCCCGGCGAGGCTGCGACGAGACCGGTACTGCTGACAGTTTTGCTGCCTGACCGTCCGCTATCGCAGCCTCGCTGAAGCTCGACAACTCCCACAAGGAGACCGCGCTGCGGGCGGACATGGCGATCTAGTGTGGGAGGTGTCGAGCCCCGGCGAGGCTGCGACGGGGCCGGTACTGCTGACAGTTTTGCTGCCTGACAGCCCGCTATCGCAGCCTCGCTGAAGCTCGACAGCTCCCACAAGGAGACCGCGCTGCGGCCGGACATGGTGATCTACTGTGGGAGGTGTCGAGCCCCGGCGAGGCTGCGACGAGGCCGGTACTGCTGACTTTTTTGCTGGCTGACAGCCCGCTATCGCAGCCTCGCTGAAGCTCGACAGCTCCCACAAGGAGACCACGCTGCGGGCGGACATGGCGATCTACTGTGGGAGGTGTCGAGCCCCGGCGAGGCTGCGACGGGGCCGGTACCGCTGACATTTTTGCCGCCTGACCGTCCGCTATCGCAGCCTCGCCGAAGCTCGACAGCTCCCACAAGGAGACCGCGCTGCGGCCGGACATGGCGATCTCCTGTGAGAGGTGTCGAGCCCCGGCGAGGCTGCGACGAGGCCGGTACTGCTGATATTTTTGGCGCCTGACCGTCCGCTATCGCAGCCTCGCTGAAGCTCGACAGCTCCCACAAGGAGACCGCGGTGCGGGCGAACATGGCGATCTACTGTGGGAGGTGTCGAGCCCCGGCGAGGCTGCGACGGTGCCGGTACTGCTGACATTTTTGCCGCCTGACCGTCCGCTATCGCAGCCTCGCTGAAGCTCGACAACTCCCACAAGGAGACCGCGCTGCGGGCGGACATGGCGATCTACTGTGGGAGGTGTCGAGCCCCGGCGAGGCTGCGACGGGGCCGGTACCGCTGACATTTTTGCCGCCTGACCGTCCGCTATCGCAGCCTCGCCGAAGCTCGACAGCTCCCACAAGGAGACCGCGCTGCGGCCGGACATGGCGATCTCCTGTGAGAGGTGTCGAGCCCCGGCGAGGCTGCGACGAGGCCGGTACTGCTGATATTTTTGGCGCCTGACCGTCCGCTATCGCAGCCTCGCTGAAGCTCGACAGCTCCCACAAGGAGACCGCGGTGCGGGCGAACATGGCGATCTACTGTGGGAGGTGTCGAGCCCCGGCGAGGCTGCGACGGTGCCGGTACTGCTGACATTTTTGCCGCCTGACCGTCCGCTATCGCAGCCTCGCTGAAGCTCGACAACTCCCACAAGGAGACCGCGCTGCGGGCTGACATGGCGATCTACTGTGGGAGGTGTCGAGCCCCGGCGAGGCTGCGACGGAGCCGGTACTGCTGATATTTTTGGCACCTGACCGTCCGCTATCGCAGCCTCGCTGAAGCTCGACAACTCCCACAAGGAGACCGCGCTGCGGGCTGACATGGCGATCTCCTGTGAGAGGTGTCGAGCCCCGGCGAGGCTGCAACGGGGCCGGTACTGCTGACATTTTTGCCGCCTGACCGTCCGCTATCGCAGCCTCGCCGAAGCTCGACAGCTCCCACAAAGGGACCGCGGTGCGGGCGGACATGGCGATCTACTGTGGGAGGTGTCGAGCCCTGGCGAGGCTGCGACGGGGCCGGTACTGCTGACTTTTTGCTGCCTGACAGTCCGCTATCGCAGCCTCGCTGAAGCTCGACAGCTCCCACAAGGAGACCGCGGTGCGGGCTGACATGGCGATCTACTGTGGGAGGTGTCGAGCCCCGGCGAGGCTGCGACAGGGCCGGTACTGCTGATATTTTTGGCGCCTGACAGCCCGCTATCGCAGCCTCGCCGGGGCTGCGACGGGGCCGGTACTGCTGACAGTTTTGCTGCCTGACCGTCCGCTATCGCAGCCTCGCTGAAGCTCGACAGCTCCCACAAGGAGACCGCGCTGCGGGCCGACATGGTGATCTAATGTGGGAGGTGTCGAGCCCCGGCGAGGCTGCGACGGGGCCGGTACTGCTGACAGTTTTGCTGCCTGACCGTCCGCTATCGCAGCCTCGCTGAAGCTCGACAACTCCCACAAGGAGACCGCGCTGCGGGCGGACATGGCGATCTAGTGTGGGAGGTGTCGAGCCCCGGCGAGGCTGCGACGGGGCCGGTACTGCTGACAGTTTTGCTGCCTGACAGCCCGCTATCGCAGCCTCATGCTCGTTCCCACATTTTGATCGGTGTATGACCTAACTCATCCAGTTCCCGCCATCGACGTTGTAGGTCTGGGCGACGACATAGTCGGCGTCCTTCGACGCGAGGAAGATCGCCATACCGGTGAGGTCTTCAGCGGTGCCCATGCGTCCGAACGGCACCTCGTCGCCTACTCGCTGCTTCTTCTCGCCCGGCGCCAGGCCTTCGTGCTTGGCGAACAGTGCGTCCACCCCGTCCCAATGCTCGCCGTCGACCACGCCCGGGGCGATGGCGTTGACGTTGATGCCCTGCTTGATCAGGTTCAGCCCCGCCGATTGGGTGAGGCTGATCACCGCTGCCTTGCTCGCGCAGTACACCGCGACCAGCGGCTCGCCACGCCGCCCGGCCTGGCTGGCCATGTTGATGATCTTGCCGCCGTGGCCCTGGCGGATCATCTGCCGAGCCGCGGCCTGCAGGGTGAACAGGGTGCCGGCGACGTTGATCGAGAACAGCCGCTCGACACTCTCGCGGGTGATGTCGACAATCGGCGCCAGATCGAACAGCGCCGCGTTGTTGATCAGAATATCCAGCTGGCCGGCATGGGCCACCACGGCGGCAATCGCGGCGTCGATCGACGCCTGGTCGGTGACGTCCATTGCCACCGCGTAAGCCTGCGGGCCCAGTTCGGCCGCTGTGACCTGGGCCCGCTGCAGGTCGATATCGGCGATGGCAACCGTGGCGCCTTCATGGATATAGGCCTGGGCAAAGGCGCGACCGATGCCTCGCGCCGATCCGGTGATCAGCGCGCTCTTACCTTCCAGTCGTTTCATGGGGTGCGTGTCCCTCGGGCATTGATGGGGGATAACCGGCGCGGTTGATCTCGTGCTCGGCGGTGTCCACCGCTTGTTTTTATGGTCGAGGGCCGATTACAGCAGCTTGGCCGGGCCCTCACAAACCCGTGGCGAATGCCCGACCGATACTTTTTTAACCGCAGGCCCGGGATCAAAAAAGTATCAGTACCGGGCGAAAGCTTCGGTAGCGCGGCTGTCACCAACACGCGTATTTTGGCGCAATTCCCCAAGTACAAGAGGCATCACCATGCCCATCAGCCGCGCCGAGTTGTTCGAACACCGCCCCGCGGAACTCGAAGTGATCCTGCCCGAGCCGGAACACTGTTTTCGCTGGTTCGAACATGACTACCCCTACGAACTGGCGCGCTGGAATCACCACCCGGAATTCGAGATCCACCTGATCCGCCAAGGCAGCGGCAAGTTGGTGGCGGGCGATTACATCGGCGCATTCGGTGCCGGGCATGTTGCGCTGATCGGCCCGGACCTGCCCCACGACTGGATCGGCGACCTGGCCCCCGGCGAACACCTGAACGGCCGCGATGTGGTGCTGCAATTCGACGGCAGCGCCCTCCTCGCCCTGCGCAAGACCCTGCCGGAACTCGGCGACGTGCAGCCGTTGTTCGAACAGGCCCGGCGCGGCCTGGCATTCAGCGGCGAAACCGCCGTGCAAGCGGCCCGCCTGCTGGAAGACATCGGCAGCGCCCACGGCCTGCAACGCCTGATCCTGTTCCTGCAACTGCTCGACACCCTCAAGAACGCCCCGCCGCCGCAGGTGAAGGCCCTGGCCAGCCCGTGCTATGCGCCGACCCTGGACGCGCGCAGCGCCGAGCGCATCAACAAGGCGTTCGACTACCTGATGCGCGAATTGACCGGCGATGTGCGCCTGTCGGTAATCGCCCGGCAACTGGAGATGAGCGAAGCGGGCTTCTCACGCTTCTTCAAGCGCAACACCGGTCACGGTTTTATCGACCTGATGCGCAAGTTCCGCATACAGCGGGCGTGCCGGCTGTTGCTGCAAAGCGAGCTGTCCGTGGCGGCGATCTGCTTTGAAGTGGGCTACGCCAACCTGTCCAATTTCAACCGGCACTTTCGCATCGAAATGCACCAGACGCCCAGCGAATATCGGCGCGAAACGGCCATGCACCTGTTCCAGCGCAGCGAAAAAATGACACCGCGTCAATACTGACCCCAAGAACCCGACATTGATCGGCAGCCAGGACATCAGTCTTCGGCCACAAGGATTGTTTCGAACGGAAGGGGTATATCGACGTGTCGAAGATTCTCGGCATCGGTAACCGTAATGACAAAGGCGCATGGGATCATGGCTCGCCGCTGTTCATCGAGCACGAACCACGGACCTCCATCGACGATCCGGCGGCGTGCAGCCTGGCCATCGGCGCGGTCAAGGAATGGTACGCAGCCTTTGACTGGATCTACGACCACGGCAGCACGATGGCGCCAGCAATGAATACGCGTGGGACGGCCACCGTGCGCAGCTGAAATACATCGTGCCCATCCGGCAGTTGAACGACGGCGCCTCACTGACCTATATCGGCTTCACCAACTGCGATTTCGGCAAGGACCTGCGCAAGGAAAACCCGGCGCACACCGCTAACATGCTGGGGTTACTACGCCGGCGTAGGCTACCAATTCTGATCAAGGAGTTTTAGATGAGTCTGTTTACCCGTGTCTCGCTGGCCGTCGGCCTGGCGCTGCTGCCCCACCTGGTACTGGCGCAGGCGCCTGCGCCGATCAAGCCCAAGGTGATGCTGGTCACCATGTTCGCCCCCGAGGCGCAAACCTGGATCGATCGCCTGGCGCTCAAGCAGGAAGTCCGCGTGCCGGGCTTATCCGCCGAATACCCGGTGATTCGTTGCAATACCGAAGACGTCTGCCTGCTGGTGACCGGCATGGGCCAGACCAACGCCGCCGCCTCCACCCTGGCGTTGGCGCTGTCACCCAAGTTCGACTTGCGCCAGAGCTACTTTCTGATCGCCGGGATCGCCGGCATCAGCCCCAAACACGGCACCCTCGGCACCACCGCCTGGGCGCATTACCTGGTGGAGTTCGGCACCCAGTGGGAAATCGATTCGCGGGACGCGCCCAAAGACTGGCCGACCGGCTACATCGGTATCAACACCAAGGGTCCGAACGAAAAACCGCCGCTGGACTACAAGACCGAAGTGTTCGAGCTGAACCCGAAACTGCAGGCCAAGGCGTTTGCCCTGTCGCAGAAGGTTGAGCTGACGGAAAGCCAGGAATCCAGCGCCTGGCGCAAACACTACCCTGCGGCACCGGCCAACCAACCGCCGCAAGTCACCCGCTGCGACACCCTGGCGGGCAACACCTGGTTCTCCGGCACGCGCCTGAGCGAGCGCGCCGAAGTCTGGACGCGGTTGCTCACCGACAACCAAGGCGAATACTGCACCACCCAGCAGGAAGACAACTCCACCTATGAAGCCCTGCTGCGCGCCAGTCGCGAAGGGCTGGTGGATATCCAGCGCCTGGCGGTGGTGCGCGCCGGGTCGGATTTCGACCGACCTTATCCGGGCTACAGCGAGGTGGATAACCTGCTCAAATATGCGGACCAGGGCGGCTTCGTGCCGGCGCTGGAGAACCTGTACCGCACGGGCAACCCGTTGGTCCAGGCGATCCTGAAACACTGGTCGGCGTGGGAAAAAGGCGTGCCCGACGCCTAGTCAAAAACCACCGGTGGGAGCGGGTTTGCTCCCACCTGTTCAAGCGCGTCAGGGCAGCAAGACGATCTTATCGGCGCTGCCCACATTCACCTCCTCGAAGCACTTCACACCCTCGGCCAACGCCACTTCGCGCAGGCCGCTCGGCAGCGGCAGCAACCCTTCGTCAAAGAAGTGCCCGAACTGCTCCAGCATCACTGCACATTGCTCGCAGTTGTAGAGCAACGAATTGATCCCCACCACCGAACCGCCCTTGCGATACAGGGCCAGGGCCGGCAGTTGCACATGACCGTCGACCGGCGCGGCGATGATCGCGATGCGCCCGAACGGCGCCAGCCCCGCCACGGCGGTGGGCAACCAGAACCCCGTGGTGTCGAAGATCACATCGGCGCCGCCCTTGAACACGGCATTGACCTGCGCGCCCAAATCCTCCGGCTGGCCCAGGGTAATCGCGGCGATACCTTGCGCCTGCAACACTTCGGCCTGCTCAGGGCGGCGCACCGCCGCCAGTACCTGCGCCCCAAGGATTTTCGCCAAGGCCAACGCCGCACTGCCGACGGCCCCGTTCGCACCGATGACCAGCACCCGCGTGCCCTCGCCGACCGCGCTGCGCTGCAGGGCGTCCCACGCGGTGGTGTACGGCACACCGAGGCTGGCGGCCTGGGCAAAACTCAGGTGGCTGGGTTTGTGCGCCACGCCCTTGGCCGACACAGTGAGGTACTGGGCGTGGGAACCGTCGGCGAAGAAACCGAGGTCACGCCCGGTGCCCCAGACCGCCTGCCCGACCCATTCCTGCGGGCCTTCGACCACCACGCCGGCGAAGTCGCGACCGGGAATGCGCGGCAGCGTGGTGTAGGGAAAGCGACCGAGCACATTCTTCACGTCGCTGGGGTTGAGACCGGCGGCCTTGATCTGTACCAGCACGTCCCCAGCGGCGGGCACCGGGGTGGCGACGTCGACGAAACGCAGGGTGGAGAGGTCGCCGGTGGCGGAAAATTGCAGCGCTTTCATGAGCGGCATCCATCAAAGGGGAAAGGACATTCAGGACAACCAACCACTGACCAACTGGCGCCCCATCGGCCACAGTTTTTCGCCGAGCAACATGCCCATCAGGCCTACCAGCGCGATGGCCGGCGGCGCGGGCGAGCGGAAATCCAGCGCACCGTAGATCACGCCGACGAAGAGGCCAATGGCAAGGGAGATCAAGTAACTCATGGGGGCAGCGCCTGGTGGTTGGATGGCGCTTAGTGTAGGAAGCCGCCGCCCACCTCATCGGCCAAGTGCTTCAGGATTTCGGCCAAACCTTTAACCGCGGTACTGCGACGGTGCCACGCCGAGTTCACGACGGAACATGTCGCTGAAACTGCTGGGCGAGTAACCCAGGGACCGCGCGATCGCGCTGACTGACTGGCCTTGGATCAACTCAGCCACCGCCGTGGCCAGTTGCACCTGGCGGCGCCATTCGGCGAAGCCCATGCCAAGGTGGTTCTGGAACAGCCGCGCCAAGGTCCGCACACTGGCACCGGCGGCCTCGGCGTGATGCTCGAAGGGAATCGCCAGGGATGGCGCCGCCATCACCGCCTGGCAGGCATTGACCAGGCGGCGGTCGGCCTCCGGCGGCATGGCGATGCGGATTGACGCGCGGCGTGCGCGCTGCAACTCCAGCAGGGCCAGGCCGACCACCGCGTCGTAATAGCCGGCATCGCCACTGTCGCCCTGCTCCACCAGGGTGACGATCAACTCGCGCAGCAGCCCGCCGACTTCAATCACCTGCACCTGGCTGTCCAGCGTCGCGGCCAGCGCCGGGCGCAGGTAGATATTGCGCATCTGCAAATCCGAGACCACGCGTATCCCGTGTTCCACGCCCGGCGGCAGCCAGACGGCGCGTTGGGGCGGCACCACCAGCGCTTCGCGTGGCGTCTCGACCCACATCACCCCGCTCATGGCATAGAGCAACTGGCCCCAGTCATGCCGATGGGGCTCTACGTACCAACCACGCGGGTAGGTCCGCGCCAGCGGCTGCACGGGCACGGCGTGATCACTGAGGTCGGGGGGCGTGGCCAGGGCCATGGGGAACACATCCGGCAAGGGTGAGCGGCCATGGTAATGACCAGCGCCCGACAAACCGAGCGAATTTTTACCGCGCTCAGCCTTTAGCCGACTTGGCGCATTCGCAGCCCGTCGGTGCCACACACGGCTCACCATGGGCATGGTGTTCGGCACAGCCCTGGCAGCAATAGCCCTTACCGTCTTTCATCACCGCCTCTACTCCCAGCACACATTTGCAGTGTGGGCAGGCACAGGTTGTATCTGGCATGGTCAGACTCCTTCGTCATGGTCGTCCCGGTGCGGCGGGCGCCGACACCTTTAGCAGTGACTGCGGGCCGGCGCGGATGGTTCCTACCATCAGTCGGTGCGGGTGTTGCTGCGGTACCTGAACACCAGCGCTAGCGCCAGGCAGGCCATTGCCACGATCCGGCTGCCCGACAGTTCGATGGCCGGGTGGCCCAGCCAGCCGAAATGGTCGATCAGCACGCTCATGGGGAAAACGCCTCGCGGTTAAAGTAGGTCCATTCCGATTTTTCGGGCCACTATTCCTAAGCCCGGCACGCTGCGACAGACTTCGGCGAAACCCTTGTTTGGAGCAATGCCATGGATGTCATGTACCGCAACCCGTCGCGCTCAAAACGGTTGGCGTCAACCAGCGGTCAGGCTGTCTTTGATAGCGCCAGCAGTTCTGGCTATATTTGGCCAAAATATGCGGAGAGCCCCATGATTACAGTGCCGTTGGGCGAAGCCAAAAACACGCTGTCAAAACTGGTTGATGAGGCGGCTGCCGGCAAAATCATCACCATCGCCAAACATGGGCGAGCGATGGCGCAGCTTGTCCCTGTTGGAAAATCCAAAGGCCGGCGAATTGGCGCCATGCAAGGCAAGCTGGTGATCCCGGATGACTTCGACGCGCCTTTGTCCGACGACCTCATCGCGGCGTTCCAGGGCACTCATTCATGAGAGTGCTGCTGGATACCCACATCCTATTGTGGACGTTGAACGATGACCCCAAGCTCTCCAGCAAAGCCCGAAAGCTGATTGAACATGCCGCAGAGATCTACGTCAGTGCCGCCACATTCTGGGAACTGGCGATCAAGGTCGGCCTGGGGAAACTCACTGTCGATCTGGATGAAATCCGTGAGTGCTGCCTGCAAAGCGGTTTCGTCGAACTCCCCATCACGTCAGAACACGCCATTGCGGTCAAGGATCTCAAGCCTCATCACAAAGACCCTTTCGATCGGCTCATCGCTGCAACCGCCCTGAGCGAACCAATGAAGCTATTGACGGCCGATCCGCAGGTTGCCCAATACACATCGCTGGCGGTCCTGGTGTAGAGCGCCCCAGCACCGCGGGCCTTGGATCAAAACAACCACTGCCCGATCAACCACGCATTCGCGCCACTGATCAGCGCAAACAGAAACCACGCGAGCACGCGCGTCGGCAGGCGATTGACGAACGGGCCCATCAGTCGCGCGTCGCCGGTCATGCGGATCAGCGGATACAACGCAAACGGCAACTGCAGGCTGAGCACCACCTGGCTGAGAATCAGCAATTTGCCAATGGCCGCGTCGCCCATCAGCCACCCCCCCACGAACGCCGGGATCAGCGCCAGCCCACGGGTGATCAGGCGTCGCTGCCAGCAAGGAATGCGCAGGTCGAGGTAGCCCTCCATGATCACTTGCCCGGCGATGGTGCCGGTGAACGTGGAACTCTGCCCGGAAGCCAGCAAGGCAATGCCGAACAGGATGCTGGCGAAGGCGCCGCCGACCAGAGGATCGAGCAAGTGGTAGGCGTCCTGGATCTCGACCACATCGGTATGCCCGGTTTTATGGAACGCAGCGGCGGCAAGCACCAGGATCGCGGCGTTGACCAGCAAGGCCAGGGCCAGGGAGCCGATGGTGTCGATACGCGCCAGCTTGACCGCGTCCTGCTTGCTGGCGAGGTCTTTGCCGATCAGCCGGGTTTGCACGATCGAGCTGTGCAGGTAGAGGTTATGCGGCATCACGGTGGCGCCGAGGATACCAATCGCCAGGTACAACGGTGCGGCATCGCTGATGGCCGACAACGACGGCGCAAAGCCGCTGAACACGTCCGGCCAGTAGGGTTTGATCAGCACCAGCTCGATGAAGAAACACACGCCGATGGTGGCAACCAGCGCCAGCATGATCGCTTCCAGGCGACGGAAACCACGGTTTTGCAGGGCCAGCACCAAGAGCGTGTCAAACGCGGTGATGACAATGCCGGTGGTCAACGAAACACCGAGCAGCAGGTGAAACGCCAGGGCGCAGCCGAGCACTTCGGCGAGGTCGGTGGCGATGATGGAAATTTCCGCCAACACCCACTGGGTGCGGGCCGAGCGTTGGCTGTAGCGTTCGCGGCACAGTTGCGCCAGGTCCTTGCCGGTGGCGATGCCCAGGCGCGAGCACAGGCACTGCACCACCATGCCCGCCAGGCTGGCCAGCAGCACCACAAACAGCAGGTTGTAGCCGTAGCGCGAGCCGGCCTCGATCGCCGTGGCCCAGTTGCCCGGGTCCATGTAGCCGATGGAAATCAGCAAGCCGGGGCCGGCAAACATCAGCATCCGTTTGAAAAACGACGCCTTGGGGTCGACGATGACAGAGCCAGCCACTTCCGGCGGGCAAAACGGAGCGGTAGCGATTTTCGGCAGGCTGAATTTCACGCAGTATCCCAGGCAAACACTCTAGACAAGCCCGTAGCTTATCAGTCGGATGCAACCGTTCGCATCACCGTGTCCCGCGGCAGGTCAAACGCTTCGACCACTTGCACCACCAGGTCCGTTTCCTGGTTCAACGCTTCGCGCTCCATGCGCTGGCGGATCACCCCGATCACCAGTACCGCCAAGGTCGTGATCGAATACGCCGGGCCGGAAAACGCACGCACCCCGCTCACCAGCAACATCGCCGCCGCCAGTGCCTGGCCCACCAGCGGAATCGCCGTGGCCGCGCCGCGCCGCAGGATGAACCCGGTCAGCCCCGCCAACGCCGTACCGCTCAACGCCGTGGCGGCCGAACGGCCGACATCGATGCGATGGAACAGGCCCTGCTCCTTTTGCGCCGCCGCCTGAAGCTCGGCGTCGAACGCCTGGCGGTCGGCGTGGCTGAGTTTATCCTTGTATTGTTCGATGAGTTTTTCCGCGACCTGCGCTTCGATGTCCGCCAGCACGACGGTCTCCATCGGTTCATCGAACTTGATCCCCAGCCGCTGCGCCACATCCTCGGCGATCTGGCGATACCCCACGCCGTGCCCCCGGGCGAGGTTCATGAAGCTGTCGCCGCCCATGCGCTGCAACTCGATGGCCAACTTCAGCGGCTCGCGCACCGTGGCATCAATCGAGGCACTGCGCTTTTGCGCGATCAATTCGGCGAGAAATTTCAGCTCGTCCGGGCGCGCCCGCACCAGCACCGGGAACAGTTCGTCATCTTCTTCGGCAAAGCGCACCTCGCTACTGCGCTGGTCGGCGCGGATCATGCCGCGTCGCTCCTGCAGCAGGTCGGTGTACTGCACCACCGTCTGCAACTGTGGCCAATAGGCCGCGTGATCGAAGCTGGCCAGGTGAACGTTGGTCACCTTGGCCTTGAGCGCGGGCGTGATCGGGATGGCGTAGCGACCGATGCAACGCTCGGTATCCGGTTTCATCGCCAGGGCCCAATCCTTACTGGAATGACAATTGATCACCCGCCCCGAAAGCGCTGCGCACACTTCATCCCAAGGGCTCGACGTACAGATCGCCCCGCCCATCAACAGCAAATGGTTCAACGGCAGTTCGCGCGCAGTGTCGGGGTTGGCCAACACGCTCTTGACCAGGATGCGCGCGCCGAGGGAATGCCCGATCAGGTTGATGCGCCGCACCTGCAGCGACTCGCCGTGGAGGAATTCGGCCAATTCCGGCAACAGGCTGCGGGCCACTTCATCCACCCGCGCCTCGACACTTTTGTAATGGTCGAGAAAATACCCGATCGCCTTGCCCACCCCTACCGTCGCCGCTCCCAGGCCGCCGCCGCCGAGCATCGCGGTGATCACGTCCTTGAACGGTGCGAACAGGTTTTCCAGAAAATGCCCGGCCGGCCAGAACAGCATCAGGTTGGTCGAACCTTCGATACTTGCCAGTTGCGCCGAGAAGTTGCCCAGTTGCTGCCGGTTGAAGAACGCCGAGTAACCGTGAACATAGAGATTGAGCACATCCCCCTGAGGCTCGCCGCACAGTACGAACGTGGGCTTGCGGGTACGGTGCATTTCATCCCACTGGTGCTGCATGGGCCGGTGACTCCTGGTGACGAAGGACGCCGATAGTAACAAAGGGCGGGCCACAGGAAGGTGAATCCTGACGGGCGCGGACGCCGCAACCCCCTCAGAACAACGGCGCGGCCTTTGATTTAGTCAGATAACGCGCCGGGGTATCGCCCAGGTTGCGCCGGAACAACGCAGTGAAGGCGCTGGCACTGCTGAAGCCCAACTCAAACGCCACCTCGGTGATGGACACGCCGTGGCTGAGCCGGGCAGTGGCTTCCAGCAGGCAGACTTGCTGGCGCCAGGCGACGAACGTCATGCCCGTGTTCTCAAGGAAATGGCGGGTAAAGGTGCGCCGGCTCATGCTCGACCACGCGGCCATTTCGTCAATCGAAGTGTGTTGCGTAGGGGCCTCCAGAAAACGCTGGCAGGCGCTCGCCAGCCGTGGCTCGCGGGGCAACGGCGCGCTGAGGGGCAACTCGGGCATCGCTCCGATCTCGTCGATCAGCAGCGTCAGCACGCAGGCCTGCCGGGCATTGGGTAAGGTCGAAGGCTCGATGGCCAGCGCCGCCTGCAACAGATGCCTGAGCAGGGGCGACACTTCAAACACCTGGCAGCGTGCCTGCAACCCCGCCCGTGCGGCGGCGCCGGCGTCCAGGTAGGTATTGAGCATCACCACATCGCCGCGCATCTGCATTTCATGGGGCACGCCGCCGGGCACCCAGATCGCCCGCTGCGGCGGCACCACCCAGTTGCCCAGGTCGGTAAACATTTTCAGTGCGCCGGTGGAAGCGTAGGCGAACTGACCTCGCGGGTGCGTGTGCCGCGCAAACACGGTGCCAGAGGGGTATTCGCGCAGCGTCACCAGCGCGTCGGGGCTGTCGGCATCAAAAGTCGGCATCATGGCCCGATTCTGTCAAAAGTTGACCTGGCATAGCAAGCGGGCCACTGCCCTGCCGCCTAACATCGACGCCTTTGAAGCTGCACTCGGCCTAAAAGGAAACCCCATGCAGAAAAAACACCTGGTGCTTGCCGTGCTGGTTACGTTGGTCTGGGGGGTGAACTTCCCCCTGACAAAATTGGGCCTGCGTGCAATCGACCCCTTTGTCCTCACCGGCATACGCTTTGCCCTCGCCGCCCTGCCGCTGGTGTTCTTCATCAAGCGCCCCGTCGTGCGCTTCCACTATGTGGCGGCTTACGGGCTCATCTTCGGGCTGGGGATGTGGGGCGTGATCAACTATGGCATTCAGGTCGGTGTCAGCCCGGGAATCGCCTCGCTGATCATCCAACTCAGCGTGTTTTTCAGCATGGGTTGGGGCTATGTGCTGTTCCAGGAAAAAATCCGCAGGGCCCAAGTGCTCGGCGCCGTGCTCGCGGTGACCGGCCTGGCGGGGATTATCGCGACGCAACACGGCGACCACGCGCTGCTGGGTATTCTGTTGATCGTCTTCAGCGCGCTGGCCTGGAGTGTCGGCAACGTGATCATCAAGCAATCGGGCGTGAAAGAGATCTTCTCGTTCATGGTGTGGGCCAGTCTGTTCCCACCGATTCCGCTGTGGCTCATGGCCTGGTGGCTGCACGGCAGCGCAGCGTTCGCCAACGTGGGCGCCAACCTCGACCTGACGGCGGCGGGTTCCATCCTGTTCCAGGTCTACCTGGCCACGCACTTTGCCTACTGGGGCTGGAACTCACTGCTCAAGGCATACCCGGTATCCACCGTAGCGCCGCTGTCCCTGCTGATTCCGGTGTTCGGCATGACCAGTTCGATGCTGATCATCGGCGAGCGCATATCCACGCCCAACCTGCTCTCGATTGCGCTCATCATCACGGGACTGGCCGTGGGGTTGTACCGCACGCCCGCCAGTGCGCCTGGAAAAACACTCAGCCAGTGAAAGACACGCCCGCGAGAACGCGGTCGCCCAGCAAAAAATCACCTGCCCAGCACGATCCCACACTGCAAAAACACAATTATCGACATGTAAAAAGCGCTCTAATAGCCGCCTGTTGATTGGCTTTAAAGATTTTGGAGTTCGCAATGCCCCATGAAGGCAACCTGTTACAAGCAGCCGTGGTGTTCCTGCTCGCCGCCGTGCTGACCGTGCCCCTTGCCAAGCGCCTGCAGTTGGGCGCGGTGCTGGGCTATCTGTTCGCCGGTGTGATCATCGGCCCGTCGGTACTGGGCCTGATCGGCAACCCGCAAAGCGTCGCGCAGTTCTCGGAGTTGGGCGTGGTGCTGCTGCTGTTCATCATCGGCCTGGAGCTGTCGCCGAAACGTTTATGGGTGATGCGCAAGGCGGTATTCGGTGTCGGCCTGGCCCAGGTGCTGCTCACCGGCCTGGTGATGGGCGGGGTCGCGCTGTGGCTGTTCGGCCAGTCGTGGAACAGCGCAATCGTGCTGGGCCTGGGCCTGGCGCTGTCGTCCACCGCCTTTGGCCTGCAAAGCCTGGCCGAGCGCAAGGAGCTGAACCAGCCCCACGGGCGCCTGGCTTTTGCGATTCTGCTGTTCCAGGACATTGCGGCGATCCCGCTGATTGCCATGGTGCCGTTGCTGGCCGGGGGCGATCACCCAAGTACCCAGGCCCAGGGCGTGCAGCACGTGTTGCAGATCCTCGGCAGCATCGCCGTGGTGATCATCGGCGGGCGCTATCTGTTGCGCCCGGTGTTTCGCGTCGTCGCCAAGACCGGCTTGCGCGAAGTGTCCACGGCCACCGCGTTGCTGGTAGTGATCGGCACCGCCTGGCTGATGGAGTTGGTCGGCGTGTCCATGGCCCTGGGCGCGTTCCTCGCCGGCCTGCTGCTGGCGGACTCGGAATACCGCCACGAACTGGAATCCCAGATCGAACCGTTCAAGGGCCTGCTGCTTGGCCTGTTTTTCATCAGCGTGGGCATGGGCGCCAACCTCAGCCTGCTGCTCAGCTCGCCGCTGGTGGTGATCGGCCTGACCCTGCTGTTGATCGGTTTGAAACTGCCGCTGCTGTATGCCGTCGGCCGGCTGGTGGGCGATCTCAACCGCGAGAGCGCCTTGCGCCTGGGCGTGGTGCTGGCGGCAGGCGGTGAATTCGCCTTCGTGGTGTTCAAGATCGGCCGCGACCAGGGCCTGTTCGAACCGCACCTGTACGACATCCTGGTGCTGACCATCACCCTGTCGATGGCCGTGACGCCGCTGCTGTTGCTGGTCTGCCCGAAGCTGTTCAAGCCCAAGGTCAAACCCGTGGAAGTCCCCGAGGAATACCGCACCATCGAAAGCGATGCGCCGCGCGTGATCATCGCCGGCATGGGCCGCATGGGGCAGATCGTCGCGCGAATCCTGCGCGCGCAGAACATTTCGTTTATCGCCCTGGACACCTCGGTCGAAACCATCGAGCTGACCCGCAGTTTCGGCGGAATGCCGGTATTCTACGGCGACCCGCAACGTCCGGAGATCCTGCACGCGGCCAAGGTCGACCGGGCGGAGTTCTTCGTCATCGCGATGGATGACCCGGAGATCAACATCAAAACCGCCGAACTGGTGCGCAGCCTCTATCCGCACATGAAGATCATCGCCCGCGCCCGTAACCGGCAGCACGTCCACCGTTTGGTGGACCTCGACGCGTCACCGGTGCGCGAAACCTTCTATTCCAGCCTGGAAATGAGCCGCCGCACCCTGGTGGGCCTCGGCCTGAGCCAAGCCCAGGCCGACGCGCGCATCACCCGGTTCAAGAACCACGACCTGCAGGTCCTCGCCGCCCAGCACGCGGTGTACGACGACGCGGCCAAGGTCATGCAGACCGCCCAGGAAGCCCGTGCGGAACTGGCGCGGTTGTTTGAAATGGACCGTCTTGAGGAAGAGTCCGACAAGGTGTGATGGTGCAGATGAACGATCTTGCGAATTTTCTGACAGAATATGGCGCAATTTCGTTCATCTACCGGAGCGCTTCTTCATGGCCACTTTCACCAAGACCGCCGTCCTGCTGGCCCTGGCGCTTAGCGCCGGCAGCGTATTCGCCGCGGCCAAGCCGGCGGATCAGACCATCTCCACCTTGGGCGGCAAGTTCAGCTTCGACCTGCCCAAGGCCTATGTCGCCGACACCCTGCCAGCCGGCAAGGCAGCAGACGGCACCGGGGATACCCAAGGTACGATGTACGCGAACCAAACCACGAAAAGTGTGGTCATCGTCGCCGAAACCGTGCGCAACGACGGGGTGACCATTAAAGATAATGACCCGCAGTTTCTCGACGGCGCAGTCGCCGGCTTCGTCAAGGACCAGAGCGCCGCCCTGCCCGACTTCAAGAAACAGAACGAAAAGAAACTGACCTTCAAGGGCCTCGGCCTGCGCCAGGTGGACAGCACGGCCACCCAAGGCGGCGGTAAAACCTTGAACTCCACCTTCCTCGGCGGTTCCGGCAATCACTTACTGGTGATCCAGGCGATTTCGCGGGCAGATGATGTGAAGGGGCATGCGCAGTTGGTGAAACTGATCACCGGCGGCAAGTAAACCGACCGTTAAAACCACACCGATCAACTGTGGGAGGGGGCTTGCTCCCGATGGCGGTGCATCAGTCATGCATGTGTTGGCTGACACACTGCTATCGGGAGCAAGCTCCCTCCCACATTTTTAGCGGTGTTCACTTCACATTGGTTTCCAGCCAGGCCTTCAAGTCCTGCACTTCCGCTGCGCTGATGGTGTGGTTCATGCCCGGATAAGTATGAAACTGCGGCTTGAGCCCCAACCCCGACAACACCTCGTTCGCCCGCGTCGCCGAGGCATACGGCAGCGCCTGGTCCAACGTGCCGTGGCCGATGAAAATCGCCAACTGGCCCAATCGCTCATCCGGCTTGAGCTGCGCCTTGAGCACCGGCAACACGCTGCCACTGAGCGCCGCAATCCCGCGCACCAACTCAGGGTCACGTAACGCCACCTCGTATGACATGATCGCGCCCTGGCTGAACCCCACCAGGAACACCCGGTCAGGCTGGGTGTGGTATTTGACGGTAGCCTTGACGACAAACGCCTTGATCAGCCTGGCGCTGCTCTGCAGGTCGTCGGTCATCCCATCGTAATCGCCGTCACCCGGCGTCTTGGTGAACCAGCGGAACCCTTGGGCGTCCACCGGCATCGGCGCGCGCGCCGACAGGTAGGTCCAGGTGGACGGCAGCGCATCCTTGATGCCGAACAGGTCTTCCTCGTTGCTGCCAAAACCGTGCAGGAAAATCACCAGCGGCTGGTTGCGCGCATCGCTCTGGGTCTGTTCCAGGTACAACAACGGCAAGTCGGTGTGCAGGTCGGAATCGGCGTGGGCGGCACCGGCCACCAGGGTCAACACCAGCGCGAACAGTTTGAACATGGAGATCGACCTCAGGGTTTGCGCAGCAAATAAGTGTCCATGATCCAGCCGTTGGCCAGACGCGCAGCCTTGCGCACCCGTTGGATGTCTTCAGCGACTTCACTCACCTTGCCGCTGATGAGGATTTCATCCGGCGTGCCGAGGTAGGCCCCCCAATAAATGTCCAGATCCTGATCGGCCACGCTGCGGTAGGAGTCTTCGGCGTCGAGCATCACCACCAGGGTGTCGGCATCGCTCGCCTGCCCCGCCGCCAAACGGCGCCCGGTGGTGATCTCGATGGAGCGGCCGATGCGGTTCAGCGGCACTTTGTGCTGGGCCGCCAGGGCCTGCACGCTGGTGATGCCGGGGATCACTTCGAATTCAAAGACGCAGCGGCCACTGGCCAGGATCGCCTGCAGAATGCGGATGGTGCTGTCGTACAACGCCGGATCGCCCCAAGCCAGAAAAGCCCCCACTTCGCCGTCGGCCATTTCTTCGTTGATCATGCGCTCGAAGGTCTGCTGCTTATCGCGGTTGAGGTCCTGCACGGCGCGGGTGTAGTCGATGTCCCCGCGCACCCGCTCGGGGCAATCGGCCTCGACGAAGCGGTAGCCGGGCTCGGTGATGTAGGTCGCGCAGATCTCACGGCGCAGGTCGATCAGCTTGTCTTTGCTCTGGCCCTTGTCCATCAGGAAAAACACGTCGGTGCGGTTCAGCGCCTTCACGGCCTGCATCGTGATGTAGTCAGGGTTGCCGGCGCCAATGCCGATGATCAGGATGCGTTTCATGGGTTGCTCTCATTGCGGGGCGTGGATTTTGCCATGTTCACGCACTCAGGCGTGAGTTTCCAGGCGCAGGCGCCAGACGCCGTTGAAACGCAGCTCAGTGCAAGACAGCGGCTCCACATCGATGCGATAGAACATCGCGACGGGAAACTGCATGACGTAGAGCAACGCGGCGCGGATGACAAACGGGTGGGTGATGGCCACGACATGGCCGGATTCGGTTTGCAGCGACTGCATCCACTGCGCGACGCGCGCGCAGAGCCGATCCACCGACTCGCCACCGTGGGGTGCGCTCGCGCTGTCGGTGAGCCAGGTCGTCAGTTCGGCGCTGTCGAGCGCGGCGATGTCCTGGCCTTTCCAGTGCCCGACATCGCCATCGCGCAAGGCCTCGTCGATCTGCGCCCGATCGCCGAACAAACTCGCCGTCTGACGGGTTCGCGCCTCGGGCCCACAGCGCAGCCGCACGTTTTTCTTGAAGCGACCGGCCAGGGATAACGCCGCGTTTTGCCAATCCATCACCAACGATTCGTCATCGGCAAAGCAGCCGCGCTTTTGCAACGGCGTGACGGCATGGCAGATCAGAGTCAAACGGGTGGCTTGCATCGCGGATCGCAGCTACAGGAAGGATGAGGCCGCCAAGACTGGCGCAGTTGGGGCGATCACGCAACGTCCGGGGCCGGATCCTGCACTAATCAAACCACTCCCGCCGCCCCTCGAACGTACTGGTGATCAACTCGACAATCATCTGCACCGCCTCGGCATGCTGCACCTGCGCTTTCACCGCCAGCCACACCTGGCGCTGCATGGGCTCGGCGAGCAATCCCGGCAAGGCCACCAGGCCACGGTCGAAGCTGCCCATGTAGCGCGGCAGCAAACCGATGCAGGCGCCGCAGCGGATCATCTCGAGCATCAACGAATAGGCATGCACCTGCACGACCGCGGCCAGGCGCTGTGCGACCACCGTGTTCCATGGCTGTAAGGCGTTCACCTGCCCATCCGGCTGCCACTGCACCAGCATGTAGTCATCCAGGTCTTCGACACTGTCGGGGCGGGTTGTCAGCCGCGAGTAACGCTTGGCGATGTGCGGCAGGTACTCCAAGCGCGCCAGCACTTGAGGCGGCGCAGTGGGGAAACTCGGGCCGGGTGTAGGGCCATCGGCGTCGGAGAGCCACAGCACCACGTCAACGTCCGCCGCTTGCAGGGACAATTGGCTGTCGATGGAGATGATCTCCAGGCGCACGCTGGCGTTGCGGCGCAGCAAGGCGATCAGGTCGCGCCCGAGGATGTCGTGCAGGATCGGCTCGGCCACGGCCAGGCGAATCAGCGGTTGCTCCACCACCGGCAGGCGCCGCGCATGGGCCAGGGCAATCAATTGCGCCTGCAGCAGTTGGCCATCGCGGCTGAGTACCAGGCCGTTGCCCTGAAAAATGAACAACACATGGCGCAGCTGTTCCTCCAGTTGCGCCAGGCGTTTGCGCAGCAGCGTCGCCTTGATATTCAGGCTGCGCGCCGCCTGCATGAAACAGCCGCAGCGCGCACTCACCAGAAAGTAGCGCGCGACCTCCGGCTCGATGTCGTTGGCCAGGGCCAACCAGGCGCTGCGGGACTGGCTCGGCTCGCGATAGGGTGCAGGCCCCTGGGGGCCAGACGGTTCTAGAAATGCCATGGGAGACTCCCTGTCTTGTAGGTCTTGTGCATCCAATGCGGTTGACGCGGGTTACTCCAGCACCTGGTTCAACTGCGCGCCGTCGATGCTCAAGGTCGCGGTATTGAGCATGCCTTCCAGATACGCCTTGGCGATCTGTTCCTGGCGTTGCGCGCGCAGGGCCTGGGTCAGGCGCTCGCGCAGTTCGTCGAGGGTGGCGGTGCGCGCCGGTTGCTGGGCGGTGAGTTTGAGCACATGGAACCCCGCCGGGCTTTGCACCACCTCCGAGACCGCGCCGACCTTGAGCCGCGACACCGCTTCGCGCACCGCCGGCACCAGTTGCTGCAACGGCTGCAAGCCCGAGTCGCCGCCGCGCTGGGCGGTGTCCGGATCTTGCGAGTATTGCGTGGCCAGGGCGGCAAAATCCCCCGGCGCGGCCTGGGCCTTGCGGCTCAGTTCCTGGGCCTGGCGACGTACCGCGTCGACACTTTGCGGGTCATTCAGCGCCAGGAAGATCTGGCTGACCCGGTACATCGGCGGCGTCATCCATTGTGCTTTGCCAGCGTCGTAGGCCTGCTGCAATTCAGCGGCGCTGGGGTAGTCGGCCGGCACCTGGCTGACCGAGAGCATGTAGTCGCGAAACACGATCTGTTCGGTGGCGGCGCGGGTCTGTTGCTCCACCTCCGGGCGCTGGCGCCAGCCCTGGGCGTCGGCCTGTTCGAGCACGGCCTTTTGCGCCAGGCGCGAACGCAGCCAGCTTTCCAGGGCGCCACGGTTGCCGCGCAGTTGCTCACGGGATTCGGCCGGCAGGCTCGCCAGCACGCTTTTCAGTTCAGGCACGTCGATCTGCTGGTTGCCCAGGCGTGCCACCGCCGGCGCGCCACGCTCGTTGGGCGAGGGCGTGACGACAGGCGCCGGTTGCTGAGCGGCGACCGGGTCGCTGCCCGGTCGCAGGCTCAACCCCACCGCCACCACCAGCAACGTCAGCGCCCCCGCGCCGACAACCACAGTTCGCTTCTTCACAGCACCGGTACCTCTTCAGCTACAGGTTCAGCCGCCTGGGCCTGCAACTGCGCGGCGTGCTGGCTGTACTCACGCAGGTAGACGATAAATTCCTGCAGCAGGCGGTCCCACAGTTCCAACTGACTGCGCAGGTGCGTGGCGCCGACACCGGCCACCACCACATCCATTTCCATCAGCAGAAATTCACCCTGCACCGACAGCCGCGCAAAACGGCGCGAGGCGTTCCACACCTGGGCCAGGCCTTCGGGCAAGTCGCCCTGCACGCGCAGCGCGCAGCTGTAGGTGAAATCCACGTAGCTGCCCGGCTCCGTCGCCGGGTTGCCGAAGCGCACGGCAAAGCCGATGCCCTGGCTGGCGCTGAGCAGTTGCACGATGCCGTTCTGCTCGCTCTGGTTGACCCGGTAGCCGGCCTCTTGCAGCAACTCGGTGAGGCTCTGGGCGGTGACGCTGGTGATCAATTCGTTCATGGTCTGCTCTTCCTTGTGGATCAATGATTGACGCCCGCCTGGGGCGCATCGAAGCGGGTCTTGTACAGATCGTCGCCAAACCCCTGGGCCAGTTCCTCGAACTTGACCCGCGCACCGCTGGCGAAGGGTTGGCGAATACTCATTACCTCGGCCACGTCGATTTTTTCGTAGGCCGCGAGCAACTGCTGAGCCACGCCGTACATCTGCTGATTCTTGGCTGAACATTGCTGCACTTGTGTGTCACGTTCGCTCAGTTGCGCCTGCAGGCGTGCGCGCTCGGTTTCTTTGCCCTTGGCCAACACCAGCAGTTCGTCATAAGCCTTCTTGAACTTGCCGATCTGCTCGTTGCTCGCCGCCGCCTGGGCTTGCGCCTGGCTGTGCAGGTTCTGTTGCTGGCCGGCGAGTTGCTCGGCCACGCCACGGGCCTTTTCCAGCTCGGCGGTCAATTGCTTGATTTGCACCTGGGCCTGCTTGGCCTGGTTTTCCGCCGCCAGACGCGCGGCACTGGCCTGGGCCTGCTCGCTTTGCAGCGCCTGCAACTGCTGGGTGGTGCTGCGCAGTTGCGTGCGCAGGCGCTCTTCCATGCCTTCGGCCGAAGCACCGGTGGTAACCAGCAGCAACAGCAGCGCGCATATTCGCGTGTTCATGGGGCATCTCCCTGCGCATCAGAAGCGCGTGTTGAGTTCCAGTTGCATCACATCGACTTCGAACGGCGCGCCATACACTTCCGACGCGCTCAACCAACGCGCACTGGCGTAGATGTTCTTGTCGATGCCGTAGTTGCCGCCAATGAAGTAGCCCTTGGCGTTGGTGCCGCCGAGGTGATACGAGGAGTCGTTGAAACCGTCAGGCAAGGCGTCAGGCTGGATGTACTTGTAGCCGGCCAGCACGTTCCAATCGCCACGTTTGCGCATCTCCAGCGCACTGCCGAGGGTGAACTGCACCATCATGGCGTTGCCGCCACTTTCAAACTGGCCCTTGCTGTTGATGTTGTTGACGATCTGGCCTTCGCTGCGCTTGAGCATTTCGCCTTTGTCGTAGGCCAGGTTGCGGATGTAGTTGCCTTGGGTGCGCAACTTGAAGTCGCTGGGCAGTTCGCTGTCCCAGACCAGGTTGAGGTCCAGCACGTCGAACTTGGACGCCAAGCCTACGTACTGCGGGTCTGGCGTTCTGACAGGGTCCGCCGGGTTGGTGGTGTTGTTACGCAGCAGGAACACACTGTTGCCTTTTTGCATAAAGGCCACACGCGTGCCGTCGGTGTCGCAACCGGGGGCGCCGGCCCACGGCGAACAAGGGCTGGAGCGCTCGCCCTGGATGTCCTGGAACTGGTAATAGGCCGCGGCGAGCTTAAGGCTGTTGCCGCGGTTGATCTTCCAATCGGCGCCGATTTGCCCGCCGAACAGCCATTTGGTCTGACTGTCTTCCTTGTCGATGCCGTTGCTGCTGGCGGCATCCGCGGTGTATTCGACCGGGAATGCGCCGAGGGTGCCGAACAGACCCCACTCGTTGTTGAGCTTGTGGTTGAAGATCGCAGCCACGCCGTCGAAATTGAGCTCGTTGGAATACATCATGTCGGTGGCGTAGAACGGATTGGCGATTCGCCCGCCGGTCAAGGTCATGTAGTCGGTGGTTTTCCACCTCAGGTAACCCTGGTCGAGCCAGATGTCCTTCTTGCCGAAGCCACCGCCCAGGGTCTGGGTAGTGGACACCGGGTTATTGTCAGAGCCGGTGCCCAGGCGAATGCCGGCGGTCCATTCCGGCGAAATCACCGCTTTCATGCCCAGGCGCGCACGCAGGCGGAACAGGCTTTCGCGGTCTTCACGGGTGTTGAGCAGCGGCGGCAACTTGGTGTTGGAGTTGCGGTTGACGTCGTAAGGCCCGTTCTCATTGAGCTTGGCGTAATCGAGGATTTCATTGCTGTTGCTCCCCGAGAAATAGCGCGACTCGTCACGCAGGCGGATATCGCCATCAAAGCTGATGCGCGAGACCCAATCCGGGAAGGTATTGGGCTGGGCCCAGTTTTCCTGCTTGGCGGTGGCCATGACTTCGGCCTTGACCTGATCGCGGATCTGGTCGCGTACCGCTTGCGGCACATACTGCACGCGCACATCGCCAGGTGCCGCCGTCGGGCCGCTGGCGACTACCGGCGCAGCATTGGCCTGGCGTGCCTGTTGGGCTTCTTTTTCCGCCTGGGCGATCAGCCCATTGGCGGTGTCCTGGGTGAGCACGCCTTGCTGTACCAGCAGGCGGATCAGGTTGATCGTGACGTTTTCCGAAGGGGCGACCGGGGCGGCCGTCGCCTGGCCGACCAGGGTCGCGATGACCATGCCGACCGCCAGGGTCAGGCGATTCACGGGGGAAATCATTCGTAAGCAACTCCTGTAAAAAACTGCAAAAAATGGGTTCGATCAATCCGGACGCCGACCCTTGAGGGACAGGCGCACCGGCATGCTCACCGAGGCTGGAACGCGTTGCGCGGCATGCGGTACACGCAACGCCGCCAGCACCTGGGCGTCGGTCTCGCGGTCGCCGCTGGACTTGGCCAGCTCCACACGCGTGACCTGGCCCTCGGCGCTCAACCACACATCCGCCTGTACCGCGTAGGCCTTTTTGCGTAACTCCGGGTCTTCCCTCAGCAGGCGTTGAAACACCCCCGCCAGGTATTGCTTGTACGTGCCGGCACCCAGGCCACCGCCGCCGGAACCGGCCATGCCACCGCCCTTGCCCGCGCCGATGTTGAAGCCGTCATTGCCGGACTGCGCATCGCCATCGATCTGCATCGGGTTGGCCAAGTCGTCGGCCGGCGAAGGCGGTGCTTCTTCCGCCGGTTTCACCTCTTCGGGCTCCGGCGTGGGCACCGGCTCGGGTACTTTTTCTTCCACCTGGGGCTCGGGTTCCTTGGGTTTTTCCGGCGGCGGTGGCGGCGGTGGCGGCAACGGGATAATGGTCGGCACCTTGGGTGTTTCGCGGCGTACCCCACTCATGTCATTGGCCCATTGCCAGAGAAACCAGGCGGCCACGGCGCCCAGCAGCAGGCCGGCGCCCCACTTCAGCGGGCGCAGCGGCGGCTTGTTCTTCACGGGCAACGGCGGCATCGGGATCTGTGCGGTCATGACTCAGCCCTGGCTCGGTTTGCCGGTGACCAGCCCGACCTGGGACAGCTCCAACCGCCGCAGCAGGTCGAGCACCTCGATCACCTTCTGGTACTGCACCGTGGCGTCGCCGCGCACGATCACCGGGAAATCCGGGTTCAGCGCTTTCTCGATGCGCAGGCGCTCCTCCAGCTCGCCGAGGGTGACCGGGTAGGCATCGAGAAACACCTGGCCGCCGTCGTTGACGGAGATGGCCTTGGTCTTGGCCTCCGACAGCGACACCGAGGCGCTGGCCTTGGGCAGATGAATCTGGATGCCCGAGACCTGGGCGGTGGCGGTGAGGATGAACATCACCAGCACCACCATCAGCACGTCCACCAGGGGCGTGATGTTGATGCTGTCGACGGCGGCATCGTCGTCATCGTCGTGGGAGGCATTTACGGAAGCCATGGCGATTCTCCTCAGGCCGAAACCGGCGCGTGGTGCGGCACGCGGTGCGCCGCGTCACTGAACTGGCTCTCGCCGTGCATCTCCGCCAGGCGTGTGATGAACTCGTCGACGAACACGCGCATGTCGGCGCTGACTTCCTTGTTGCGCGTAATCAGGCGGTTGTAGCCGAACAGCGCGGGGATCGCGACGAACAGGCCCATGGCCGTGGCCAGCAAGGCCGCCGCCATGCCTGGGGCGATCGCATTGATATTCACGTCGCCGGCCATGGCCGTGCCGAGGAACACCACCATGATGCCCAGCACCGTACCCAGCAGGCCGATGTACGGGCCGCCGGCGATGGCGTTGGACAGCGTCGACAGTTTGGAACTGAGTGCCTGGTTTTCGCGGGTACGCACGCCGTCCATGGAGCAACGGATGGCTTCGATGGTGGCCGCCGACACCGATGAGGTGTCGGCGCCCTGGGCGCGGCGGGTGCGGATCTCCTTGACCGCCACGCAGTACAGGCGCCACAGCGAAGAGTGGGTCAGGCGTTCGGCGAGTACGTTGTCGTCGTAGAACATTTCCAGGCGGGTGCCGATCTGCGCGAACTGCTCGCGAAACGCCTCGTTGGCACTGCTCACACGGCTGACCATGCGGTTCTTGCGAATCATGATGACCCACGACTGGAACATCATCGCCACCAGCACCAGGATGATCACCCAGGCATCCATCGGCACCGCGTTGAGCAGAAAGCCCAGGCTGCCGAAACCGAAGCCCGACTGTTCTTCATCCACGCCGTAAGCGACCAGTTTCGACTCGGCGCCCTGGGCACTCGCATCGGCCAGCAACACGGTCGCCGGGCGGGCCACCTTGGACAGGCGCAGCTCATCCATCGCCCCGGCAAACGGCAAGTGCGGGCCGGCTGCTTCCGGCAGATCGGCGCCGATCGCCAGTTGTGTATTGAACGCCGGCATCGCCACCGCCAGGCTCGCGGTTTCGCGGCCGTTGACATACAGCGTGACTTTTTCACCCTCGGCGGTGAACGCCAGGTGCTGCCATTGACCAGGGTTCAATGGCTGGGTCGAGACGGCGCGCTGGCCGTCGACTTCCACAAACGGCATGCCTTGGTTCAACCCGAGCAACAGGCTATGCGGAGCCTCACGCCGGGCGAGGACGATCTGCTCGCCGCTGGCCTGGTCCAGGCGCAGCCAGGCGCTGAATGTGAAGGCCCCACCGGCGGCATGTTGCAGCGACGGGCTGGCCGGCAACAGCAAGGGCTGGCCACTGAACTGCAAGGCCCGCCCGACCACGCCGTCGATGCTGCTGCCGGTGGCATTCAGCGCGGTGTTGGCGTAGGCCGTGGTGTCCCGTGGCGGTGTGCCGCTGGCCCCGTCAAAGTGATACAGCGCGGTGTAATTCGGGTCGAAGGTCAGCTGGCCGTTGGCGGTGGCCGGGGCCTTCTGGTTGCCGTAGTACATCCACAGGTCCTGGCGCTGAGCGCCTTCGACCTTGGGCACATCGACCCAGATCAGCGCCATGCCCATCAGCGGGTCGAAGCTTTCGATCTGGTGGTTGAACACGGTCTTGTCATCAGCACCGACAAAGCGCAGGTCGCTGCCGTCATCCTTGACCCCGTCAAAGGTGAAGTTGCCGGTGTGCAGGCGCACCAGCAGCGCGGTGCGGCCCAGGGCCTGGTTGATCGCGGCGCCTTGGGCGGTGGTGTCCACGCTGATCTGTTTGCGGTAGTGCCAATCGTCCTGCCACCAGGCATGGGCGGTGGCCGGGAGCGCGAAGCCCAGGCAGATCAACAGGCTCAGGAATAGGCGTTGCATGGGAAGAATCTCCGGGAAAAAGGGTCAGAAGGTCGCCTGCACACTGAAGTGCAGTCGCGAGTCCTGTTTCTGGGTGTTTGGTCCGTCGAGCAGCGGGTAGCCCCAATCCAGGCTGCCGGACAACCATTTGCTCAAACTGGCGCGGGTGCCAAGGCCGACACTGGCCAGGCTGTATTCGTCCTCCTGCTCGGGCAGCGGGTCGTGCAGACGCAGGCGCGCGCCTTCGGCGAACGCGTAGAAGCGCCACTCCTGCACATAACTGCCGAGGAACTTGGCCAAAGACGGTGTGCGCAGCTCCTGGGAGAGCAGCAACCCCTCATCCCCGGTGCGCTCGGCCGCCAGGTAACCGCGCACCGAGGTGGCGCCGCCAGCGGAATACTGCTCGTTGGACACCAGCGGTCCCGAGGCCAGCTGGAAGCCGGCCTTGGACGCCGACTGCCAGTCGTTGGCGAAGGTGTAGGTGTAATTGGCATCGCCCTTGAGCACGGCGAAACTCGGGCTGGAGTCCCAGCGCTTGGCACGGAATTCTTCGGCATCGCTGCCGTAGCCGAAGAACGCCCGGGTGCCCACCACCAGGTTCAACCCCAGGCCCAGCTGGGATTTTTCGCTGTAGCGGTAGCCGTTGTAGCCAAAGGTGAACGGGGCATACTTGAGCGGCACCTGGTCGCTGCTGGCGCCGAATTTCAGTTGTTCGTCGAAGTCCTTGAAGTCGATGCCGAAGGAGAACGAGTTGGCCCAGTTCCCGTCCAGCGGCAGGTTGTAGATCGCCGACACCCCGTAGGAATGGCCCTTGCCCAACACGTTGCTGCCGCCGATGGTGGCGATGTTGCTGTCGGACTGATAACCGGAAAACTGCAAGGTCCAGCGCTCATCCAGCGGCGCGCTGTAGGAACCCGACCAGACCTTGGCATTCGAGCTGTCCTGGGGCGCGGTGAAATACGTCAGCGAGATGCTGTGGCCCAGTTGCCAGAGGTTGTCGTAGCCCAGGGTCGCGACCGAGCGCAGCTTCTCGGTGTCGGCGCTGTAGTCGTTGTTCAGGCCGATACTGGCGTGCCATGGGTTCTGGTCCTCCACCTGCAAGTCGACGTCCATCGTGCCGGGGCGCTGCCCCTCGCGCACCAGCGGCGTGACCTGGCGCCCGGCACTGCGGTTGAGCCCGGCCAGCTGGGTTTGCACGCTGGCGAAATCCGGCACGGCGCCTTCCTTGAGCGCCGGCACTTCCTCGCGGATTTCCACCGGCGAGTAATGCTTGGCCCCCACCACCCGCACGCGGCCGACCTTGGTTTCGCTGACTTGCAGGTAGACGATGCCGTCATCGACCTTCTGCTCCGGCAGCTCCACAAACACCGATTGGTAGCCACGCGCCTGGTAGATCTTCTGCAGCGCGTCGCGGGCGCCTTCGATATCGTTCAGGGTCTTTTGCGGGCCGAGAAACGGGTACACCGCCTCTTCGATCGTTGCCGCATCGAGCACGGTATTGCCGCGCACGAAGTACTCGTTGACGTCCACCCGGCGCGCCGGGGCATCGCCCTCCTCGGCCAGCGCCGGCTGCACCAAGGTGCCCAGCGCCAGGCAACACAGCGCCAGCGTTGACTTGAACAGATGCTCCACACAGCCCCCTAAATGTCTAAAATGTTGCGCCCTCGCCGATTGCACGGCGTTTGGCCTGCTCAATTGCGGGTTATCGAAAGTTGGCTGTGCCGTGCCAGCCAGGTGTGCAACAAGGCGAAGTTCAACGAGAACTCCGGCATGTGCAGCAAGGCGCCACAAAACACTTCACCGATGACGGTCTGGATCAATTGCACCGCCCGCGGGTTGCTCAACAGGGTGGCGATATCGCGCTGCAGCACCTGGATGCCCCACACCTTCTGGTGCAGGTCGAGGCCGACGAACCAGCGGAACAGCAGGTTGTAATTGAGCTGTTCGTGCAGTTGCTGTTCGCTGGGCACGGAGTACAGCAATTGCAGCAGCAGGATCTGCAACACGGTGCGCGGCGCGATCTGCATCCCGGGTGCGGGCTGCAGCAGGTCGTGGTGCCGGTCGAACACCGCATCGATCTGCGGGCGCAACAACACCAGCGAATGGCCGGCGGGGATGTAGCTGGAGACTTCCTTCAAAGCGCCCTGCCAATCGTCCTGCGAAACGATCCACACCCAGGGCGCGCCGTAGCGGTACACCGAAACCGGCTTCTTGCGCGCGGCTTCGACGATCTTCGACAGGCGCTGATCGAGCTCCTGCATGCCGACTTTCGAGTAACGTTCCATAGTTCCCATGTGCCCCACTCCTGGCGTCCTGCTGACGGCTGGGGAGACGACTTGTGGCCGCCTCCAGCGCGTTACATAGGCAAGACGGGCGTGGCCGGGCACTACCGAACTTTTGTCACGAAAGCTTCATTTTGGATTGAGTGGGGGGCATTTTTTGGGGAGGGGGTGATCGGCTACATGTCCGGTTCTTTGGGTGTGGCGGCTGGCGGTTCCGCTCTTACAGCGGGTCACTTTGGAAAAGCCCCAAAGCAACTAAAGGGCTCTTGCCCCACCACTCGGCACCTCGCTAGTGCTCGGTGTGCCCTCACTCCGGCCAGCGTGGTTTTACGGGGCGCCTAAGATCAAAATCCAAAGCCAGAGCAAAAGCAGAATGAGGTCTATCTGATCCATGGAGATATCTGATCTATGGAGATCAAAATGTGGGAGGGGCTTGCCCCCGATGGCAGTGGATCAGTCATGCATGTAGTGACTGACACACTGCCATCGGGGGCAAGCCCCCTCCCACCCTTCCAGCCGAGTTAGCCATGAAACACCAGCCGACTATTAGGCCGCCGCGCCAACAGCAAAAAAAACGGGGCAATCACTGATTGCCCCAAACGTACATCGAGAGGTCCTTCCACCTACAACGTGATCTGCTTGCGCTCCTCATCCGTCAACCGCGCACGCGCCTGTTCGCTCAGCGGCCCGGCGCCCAGTACCTGCACCGGGCTGTTGGGGTTGTACCCCGAGGTCTTCGGCTGTTCCTGCGGTTCGCGCTGCACCGGCTCGGAGCCAAAGCTCAACACCTCCACCGTCACGATCGACGCCCTGCCCTGCTTGGCCGCCGCCTGCTGGCTGCGCGCCGCGTCTTCCGCCGCCTGGGACGCCGCCGCCCCCGCGGCGCTGGCCGAGGTCATGGCGCCGGTGTTGACGGTGGCCGTCACCGGCACCCCGGACGACTTGCCCTGGGTCTGGATGTTCGCCGCGTTGACCACATGCAAGGCGGCGATGTTGACGTTGCCCGAGACCCGAATGCCCGCCTCGCCCGCGTCGATGGTGCCGGCCGGAGCCAACAGGTCGATGTCACCGGCCGGCACTTCGGCGATCGGTGCCAGTGTGGCAATACCGGCACCGGCGCTTGGCACATTGGGTGACAAGGTCACGTTGCCCCAGGTGTCATAGAGCCGCTTGGGCGGTGTGTACAGCACGGTGGTTTTCGAGCCACGGCCGGCGTTGATGTCGCCTTCGTTGGACCAGGCGAGAATCGCCCCGCCAAAGGTGGTCATGATCCGGCTCTGGCCTAGCAGGATGCTGCCCCGGGAATACAATTGAATATCCCCGGCACCCTGCGTGAGGACCCCGGCACTGGCCGGCGGCACGTTGCCTTCAATCCCGAACACCTGCTGCCCGCCAGGGCTGAGCATCTGGATATTGCCGCCAAACAGGGTATGCACCCCGGCACCGCCGTACAGGGTGATGTCGCCGTTGTACACGATCGGGTTGCCCGCCACGTCCTTGCTCGGCAACAGTGCGTTGATGGCCGCGCGGCTGCGGACAAAGCTACCGGAACGCGGGCCAGCGGCCAGGTTGTATTCGCGACCACCTTCGCGCACTTCGGCGAAGTACACCGAACGGGCGAAGATGCGTTGCTGCTCGGGGCCCAAGCCTGCAAAGTACGCCCGCGCCTGCTCGGCATCGCCGCTGAAGGCGTAGCGCTCGTTGAGCCATTGCAACAGTTCGGCCTCGTAGGTTTTCGCCACCTTGCCGGCTTGCGCAGCCAGCGCGACCCCCTCGACCGCCTGATTGGCGCGGTCCAGGTAGGGCGTGACGAACTTCAGGTAATCCAGGCCGTTGAGCCCGACCCCGGCTTCCAGCACGATGGATGCCCCCGGACGGGAGTCGCCCGCCGCCACCGGTCCCAGGCTGGTGATGGATGCTTTGTCGGCCATCAACAGGTTGCGCCCGGCACTGACTTCCAGGGTGCCGGGGCCGGCGACGTTGAAGCTGCTGTAGAGAATGTCGCGCCCGGCGGAAACCACTGACACGTCCTCAGGGCGGCTGTGAACGAACAGGTTGCCGCGGCTTTCACCCAAGTAATCGCCGTTGTAACCCAACAGTTTAGGAAGCACCGTCGACGAGCCCATATCGGTACCTGAACTGACAATGTCGCGCCCCGCCCGCATCCAGACCGGGCCTGCGGACTCATAGCGGACCTGGCCTTGACGCGGGCTGCCGAACGTCAGGATCTCACCGCTGCGCAGCCCCACGATGTCGCCCTGCTGGGCATAAAACCTGGCCGGCTCTGCCTGGGAAGCCGGACGCGCAAGATCAGTCGCGCTGCGGAAGGCGAACAAGGAAAGGTCGTCCTGTATCGCGTCACTGCCCAGGTTGTTGACGACCAGGCTGAACCCATTCCTGCCGACAAAGGCTGGCGCGAACGGTGTCGGTATAGCACCCTGGCTGTCACCCGACTGGTTGACCGCATAACCGCTGGCGTAAATTGAGTCCCCGGCCAACATGGCCAATCGTCCTTTGCTCGACGGCGCCAATAACAGCGAATAAGCAGGATTGTTAGGCAGCGGGCCAGCACCCAGCGCGGATGCGCCGAGATAAATACTGCCATTGGCTGCTACCACGCCGAGCTTGGAGGGGAAGATGAAACGCCCGTCCGAACTGGAGTAGTTTTGCTCGGGCAGAGGATTCAGCTGGCCATTGGCGCTCAGCGACATGCTCTGCACGCTAGGCGTCAAACTGCCACCTGCGGAGAACAAGTCGATGGCGGTACGCTCGGTCCATAATGAGAACCATGTGGTGCCATTGCCATAAGCGCTACCGTTGTAACTGAACGCTTGGGTATTTTCGGTAAAGACGCGTCCAGGGTCGCCGGTCCCCGCCAACACCAGGTCACCTCGCGTCGACAGGGTGGCCGTGGCGTCGCCCAGCATCAAGGTGATCCCGCCCGTGGCCGTGCCCAGGCTTGCGGTGTACGGCGAGTAGGCTCGGCTTTCCTTGACATCCTGATCGTTACGCATACTGCCATAGTTCAAGGCAATGCCCCCAGGCTGCCTGCCTGCAGGTTCAAGGCGCCACGCAGGTTGGTCAGCACGCCATTGAGGCTGAGTGTTTGTGCCTTATAGTCGACTGATTGCAAGCTGGCGGTATTACTGCGGGTCGCACGAGCGTCCAGCCCAGGGTTCAAATCGCCTCCCATGCGTACATCCAGGTCGCCGCCCCCCGTCAACAGCAATTGACCGTCCACCACCCGCCCGGTACTCCCCACTGCCAACACCAGGCCTTCACTGCGCGGTGCTCTCAAGCCATCCACGGAGCCACGGCGCGTCTGCATGCCACCATCGCTGCCCAGGTCCAGGGTCAGATTGCCGCCGCCCAGCGTGCCGACACCGGTGAACCCCACCAGGCGTGGCAGCTGGTCTATCTGTGCAGCGTCGTCAAAATACCGGTTGGCAGTGCCGCTTTTGCCCTTTATATAAGTGCCAAAGTTGATCCACCAACTGGTCGGTATCGGGGTGACACCCGCCGTGCTGCCTGTGCCTTGGCGCCACAACCAGTTGCCCAGGTTCGCACTGTTGAGTTGGCTGCGACCGTCATTGTCCATTGGCCTATCTTGCATCGGCGTCCAGACAGCGCCCGTCAGGCTACCGCCGGTGCGCAGCAACACGTTGCCGCCGCCGTCGGGGTACCAGGCGGCGTAAGGGCTGGCGCTGCTTTCATCGACCAAGGCTTCATACGCCTTGGCCGCGCTGCCCAGCACCGTCACATCCGCAGCGGTGACGCGAGCCTGGTTGAAGTCGGCGGCGGCACCACCTGCGCGAGACGCGCTGGACGCCCCTGCGGTGTACACGCCGTAGGGCGATTGCATTGAGACGTTGCCCGCAGCGATCAGATCCAGATCACCGGTGCCGGTGCGCAGCACACTGAAATGCTGACTCACGGGTGAAACCAGTTTGACCGGACCGACGATCACCTGCTCAGGGATTGCTGGAGTGGGTTCGCCCAAGGAAACGCACAGATCTGCGTCGCACGTGCTTTCGTTTTCGGGTGACACCGGCGCCCCGGGAGTAAAGCCAAACAACTCGGCTAAGTCGCTCCACACATAGTTGACGCGCACGCACAAGTCCGGGCAAGAAGCCCACTCGGACTCCGGCACCGGAGTACCCGCCGTGACGCCGAACAGCTCGGCGGCAAAGTCACTCCAGTACCAGGCGCCGCCTGGCCGGGCCGGTTGCCCCGGGATGATGGTTTTACTGTGAGTCTCGTAAATGCCGTAGTGCGTGTCCGCCAGGGTCAGGTCGCCGGCAAAGGCCGGCTGGATAGAACGCGTGTCGGCCGCCTGGGTATCAGCACCGGACACCAGACGCAACGACCACGACTGCGAGCCTTCGGCCAACATCGGCGCCACAGCCCAGTTCTGGCGTGCCGTGGCGCCGGTCACGGTGCGCAACGGCACCGATATCGCGCCGTTCGGCAGTTTGACGTCCGTGCCATAAGGAATCAGCGCGCCAACCTTGAGAGCCAGGTTCACAGCCAGCAAAACACCGTCGGTCGCACTGCCGATCAGCACCCCTCGGCTGGGTAACGGCACGCCGGCCGGCCAGGTCATCGCGCGCAGGGCGGCAGCGCCCGCCAATACGGTGCCGGCGTCCAGTCGTGTATCGGCAGCGAGCACCACAGGTTGTTGCAACAACGTGCCGGCGGCATACAGCAGGTTGCCGGCGCTGTCGCGCACCGCCGCGCTCAACACGGTATTGGCCGGCAGGGTCAGTGGCGCATCGAGGATGCCCTGCGTCGGCAGCACAGTGCCTTGCGCCAGCGTGGTGGCCTGGATCGGTAACGAGTAGTTGAGGGTCTTGCCAGTGGGGAATGCACTGCCCTCTGCCAGCACCACACCAGGGCCGGGCACGATCACATCGCTGCCGAACCCTTGCAGGCCGGGGGTCAGCACCCAGCCGTTGTCGTCCGGGGTGGGCGGCGGCGGGGCAAAACCGTCGTTAATGCTGCCGTAGACGTCCAGATTGCCACCGGCACGCACCACCAGGCTGCCGACCTCGCCCGAAGGCGTATTGCGGTTGAGGCTGGCATAGCGCATGCCCGACAGGTCCAAGTCGCCACTGACCACCAGATCGCCTTCGGCGACGATTTCCACGCCTGGGCGCAGGTGGAAGGCGTCGGCGTAGCGGCTGTTGTTCAAGCCCGCCAGCTTGCCTTGCGTCAACCCGAGGTTGTTCAAGGCATTGTTGATAAAGGTTTCACTGAGCGCGTGTTTTTTATTCAGGTAATCCTGATCGATCATCTGATACGGCCGGCCACTGACCGACGGCTCAACGCCGGGCGGCGCATCGGTGTAACGGGCGACAGCGTTCAGCGCGATGGAGCGAGCGCCAAGGATATCGACGCGCCCGCGCGCATCGATGGCCACATCATTGGCATTCAGCCGGGGGGCATTCAGTTCCAGGGTGCCACGGGCCAGGCCGTCGTATTGCCCCGGGCCACGGCCCAGGACCGCAGCCGTGCCGTGGCGCACGTCGATACGCGCGCCATCGGCCAAGGTCAATTGACCGTCACCGCTGTTGAGTTCAACCATCGCCCGGTTCGGCGCATCGATGATTTTGCCGTAGCTGTCGACCCGCAACGCCGTACCGTGGGCATCCAGCACCGCACTGCCGGCGAGGGTCAGACCCTGCTTGCCGGCCAGGCGGATACTGCCGACCCGCTCACCACTGGCGTCGATAGTGCCCACCACCGTCAAACTGCCGTTATCCACCGAGACGTTGACCTGATTGGCCTTGAGTTCATCGCCGATAACCAGGTTGCCCTGCTTGAGCTGGAAGCTGCGCGAACCCCACACCTGCCCCTGGTTCAAGCGTTGGTTCAACGCGGCGAAATCCCCCATCTGCTGCGCACGAATGTCCACCCCGCCCGCCTGGTACGGTACCAGGGTGCCACCGGCATCGTAATAGCCGCTGCTACCGGCGCGGATCTGCCCTTGCAAGTCGACCTGCCCTGCTCCGGCGTCCACCGCCACGGCTTTGAGCAGGCCACCTTGGTTGTATCGGGCGGACAGGTCGACGAGCGCACCTGCCGCCTGATAAATGTTGCCGTGGCGGCTTTCCAGGCTGACGTCACCGCCCCAGCTGTATTTGCTCACGTCGTTGTTCCGCACGGTGCGACCACTGAGGTCCAGACGCGAAGAAGCGCCCAGGGTCAGCGCTTCATCGGCGCTGAGAGTCAGCTTGCCGCTGGGCAACACCACCGCCGTATCGACCGCCACGCTGCGCCCGGACAGCAATAACTCGGCGCCCAACGCGTCGATGGCCGTCGCATCCGCCGGGGCCGCACCGTTGGCCGGGGCCACTACGGTCACTGCGCCACCGGCGGTGATCCGGTTGATCGAACCGGCTTCACCGGTCAACAACGGCGCGGTGATGGTCAAGTTGCCGCCACTGTAGGCAAAGCCCTTGCCCGCTTCATAAGCGCCCTGGGACTGATGCACCGCCAGGCTGCCTTTGTGGTTGGCCGTAATGCGTTCGTCGGCGTTGAGGTGGACATTGGCAAAGCCCAGGGTCATGCGGCCATTCTCGGTCAGGCCATCGGGCTGGGCGTTGCGGCCATAGCCGAATTCGATGCGCCGAGCCTGCAGCTCCAGGGTGCCGCTGCCAGTGCCCGCGCCTTGGTTGATCACGGCCGGCGGCGCACTGGTATCGCCTCCCCACACCAAGGTGCCGGTCTGGATCAACGCCACATCCGCCGCGTTGCCATAGCCATAGATCGCCGGAGTCGTCAGTAACAGTTCATCCAGCAGTGACTTACCCGAGCTGTCGAGGGTGCTCAGGGTTGCGCTGCCATAGAAGTTCAAGGATTGCCCAGCTGTCAGTGCCAGGCTTTTCAGGGCCGGTGCGCCGCGTGAGGTATCGCCGCGCAACAGGCGATCCATCACTTGCTGATTGAGGGTCAAGCCCGACGGCAACACGCCGCGCGCGGCTGCCTCGGCCAACGCCTCCGGGCTGCCGACGTTGATCCCACCCACCGCCAGCGCCAGATGACGGGTGCCGTAGCGCACACCGTCACCCAAGGCAAAGCGGTTGGTGGTGGCAAAGGCAATCGAGCCCTCGGAATACAGTGACGTTTCACCGCTGCAAGCCCCTGGATTGCACTGGCCGATCAGGATGCTGCCTGGTCCTCTATTATTGTCGCCAGCGGTTGGGGCCAGCATCTGCAAGCGCCCGTTGGACACTGCCAGGACACTATGAGCGCCTGGTCGATAGATAAAACCATCATCCGAGTCATAGGTAGCCTTGCCGAGCCCCAGGGTGTTGATCGACGCACCTTGTTCGATCTCAATGGCGCCCGAGGACGTACCCGTCATCAAGAACACTTCCGGCGCCGCCAAGCTCGCACCTTGACGCACAACCACCGAGTTCGCGCTGGATCCTGTGTCGAATCCGACGAAATTACCACCCTGGCCGTACATCACCGTCGTCAAGCCGCCCACCACCAAACGGGCGGCCCCCAAGGCATTCAAATCGCTGGCGCGTACCGCCACCGTCGACGGTGTGGTACTGGCTTGGGCAGTGTCAGAAATCACCTCGATGGCGTTGCCCTGCACCGCTACAGTGGCACCGAATCCACCCTCCGCGGGTTTAAAACGCCCCTCGCCATCAAAGGTGAACCCCACGTCTTTTTGACCGGCGATCAGTTGCAACTTCAGGGTTTTGGCGTCGGCTTCAAGGGCCGCACGCGGGACGCCCAGGCGCGCGGCGTCAGCGCGCACGAAGTCTGCGTAACGGGTTTCGTTGTACTGGGAATACCGGCGCAATACCGCCGCCGGCGTAACGATCACCTGGCTCGACAGACTGTCGCGAATGCCGGTGTGGGCAATCGACAGGAAGCCCTCGGTTGACCAGGAACCGTTATTCATGGCCGAAGCGTTCGGCATCGAACCTGCGGCAAACGCCGTTGCCAAGCCGTTGATCTCGACCCGAAACGCCCCCGGCAACAAGGCGTAACTAGACGGCAGCAAGGTGTAGGTCCCCGCCGGCAAGCCTGGAACCCCGGCACCGATACTGATTTGTTGCCCCACCAGCGGCTGGGTCGCACCCGGCTCGCCACCGCTGGGCGCGACTCCCGGCTGGGCGCCGGGAACAATCGCATAGATCGGGTTGGTGGCCAGCCCCGGCAAGGTAAAGCGCCCGTCCGCACCGATTTGCACCAACGGGTTGTAGCGCGCATCGGTGGAGCCGCCGCGCCCGGAGACAAACGCCGCGCCGAGCAACTCACCGCCACCGGCAAGGTCCAGCACCGCGCCCTGCTGCACATTCAGCGAGCGCCCGACCAATTGCATACCAACGGCCAGACTGCCCGTGTTATAGGTGCCGCCGACACCCAGCAACTCCACCTGTTTGCCGTTGTACTGCCAGGTCACACCGTCGACTGTCCCGCCATACGGCAGCACCAGGCCACCGGCGCTGACGGAGGTCAGGCTGCCAGGCAACAGGTTGATCACTTTGGTGGAACGGACGATGCCGCCATCCATGCCCAGGGTCAGCACGCCCATGGGCGCCCGTAACACGCCGCCTTGTTCGATGGTCGAGGCGCTCAGCAGTAAGCTGCCAAACACTGAATAAGGTTGCGCCGGGGCCTCACTGCCGACCCGGCCGATGCGCAAGGTGCGTGTCGGGTCAAAGTCGCTGTTGGGCCCCGTGTAGCCGGCCGTGACCTCGGCAACGGCCCCCGTAGCCGGGTAAATCTGCGCCGCCGTCAGGCTCAAGTCGGCCTGGGTGGTCAAGGCGGTTTTAGTATTGTTCGCGCTGCGGGCCAGAAAGCGCATATCCCCCAGGCTGACCAACTGGGCCTGATCGAAGGCGCGTCGGTCAATGCCGTTGGCCAACGCCTTGGAGCGCTCGGCATGGGCACCGAAGTTGAGGCTATCACGCACATCCAGCACGTTTGCCGCTTCAACCCTCAAGAGCCCGGCTGTACCCTGCGTGGAAACGCCACCCTGGACCGTCGGACGAACGGCGCCGTCGCTGCCCTGGCTGTTGTTGCCAACCCCGGCCAGGCGTACATAAGGCGCCGCCAGGAGCACCTGGGACTGTCGGGGCGCGCCATCCGTCAACGCCATGGCCCCGGAATACAGGCTCAGGCTCTGCCCCAGACGCAGGGACACATCACCGTCGAAGCTGATCAGACCATTGCTCAACAGCGACAGGTTATCGAAGCCGCCGGCGTCGACCTGGCTGACCGTGAGCCGGCCATGACCGTAGACCAGGCTGCCCGCGGCCGATTCGGGGGTGCTGCCGGCGGGCAACGGCACGCCCGGATCGGCGGCACTGACAATCAATTCACGGGCTTGCCGCACGCGAGCCGCGGCCGATTCGGCGTACAGCGGCGTTTCCAAGGCCAGGCTCAGGGAACCACCCGCCGCACCGGCACCACCGCTGCCGGCCTTGAGCGTACCGTCGAGGTACACGCCGGTGTTGGATGCCAGGGAGATGTTGCCGCCACGGCTGGCGATCACGCTCGGGCCGGCACCGTCCAGGTCCAGCACCGCCTGGCTGCCGGAAGCGTCAAGGCGCGCGCCTTCGCGCACCACCACAAACAAGTTGGCGGCGGAGGCGATCCCGGTGGCCGGGTCGATCACCCCGCCAATCACGATAGTGCCGCCCTGGCCGACCGTACCGTAGCGCCGGCCGAGACTGTCCACTGCGGTGAACGCCCGCCCGGCCACGTCCAGTACTGCGTGTTCACCGATCCAGATCGAACGGCCATGGCCCTGGTTTTCAACGCCATCGGCCACGTTGGGTTGCACGCTGACAGCGCCCAGCGTGATGCTGCCACCCCAGGCATTCAGGCTGCCATCCACGGTCAACTGGCCAATGCTGCGTAGACTGATCGCTTGACCCGGATCAACCTCAATCCGCGCGCCCTGGCCGATGCGCAGTTGCGCCGACGCCATCTGCGCCGCTGTCGACAACAACGTACCGGCTTGCAAGCTCATGCTCGCGCCTTTGCGGGGGGTCAACAGGCCCTTGGTGGGGTTTTCCTGATACTGCGGCGGGGTCCAGATCTCCAGCGCAGTGCGTGGCGCTGCACCGCTCGCCACGCTTTGTGCGTTGTCATTGAGGCGGTACACCGGGGTTGTCACTGCAAGCTGGGTGCCATCGGCGACCACCAGACCTTCATTGCCCGTAATGTCATAGGCGCCAAAGCCCTTATTGAAGAACCCACTGCCGAGCTGCAACGTCCCGGTACCTGGGGCAACCGCCGAATCGCTGATCAGCACCTGGCCGGCCTGCACACTCAGGCGCCCGCCGCCATTGACCCCATACCCGAGCAACTCACCGTCGAGGGCCAGGCTGCCTCGGCTGTCGCCACTATTGGCGTTGGCCGCGAGCGTCAGGTCACCACCCTTGCCGCCAGTGAGCTGGCCCTTGGCATCCAGGGCTGCGCCGGATGACACGTCGACCTGGCTACCTGCCGCCAGGGTCATATCACCGCTACTGCGCAACGCCACGCTGCCGCCGTTGAGATAGGGCAAACGGCTGCCATCGCCGGTGCCCAGCCGCTGATTGCTCCACAGGCCGCTGGCATCCAGGGACACGCCGTTGTTCACCGTCAGGCTGCCACGCCCGCCGAGGGTCACATCGACTTTGCCGGCGGGGGTGATCTGCGTTTGTACGTTACCCAGTTGCAGGCTGCCGGAATGCGCGGTCAGGTTGGCATTGACCTCGATTTTCGGAGCAAACAGGGTGATGTCGCCGGCTGCGGCCACCTCCAGCGCACCGTTGACCAGAATCGAACCGGTGCTGGCGATTTTGATCGCGCCCAGCTCCGTCGCGTTCAAGGCATCGGTGTCCAGATAGAGCGTGGACACCCGATCAGCTGGCAGTGCGGTGGTCAAGTCCAGACCTGCGGCGATAGCCGCCGCCCGCTGCCCGAGCACGACGTTTTTCACGGTGCTGGCATCCGCCCCCAGGGCGTACTGCAACGTGGCGCTGTCCTTGACGTAATACGGCACGTAACTACCGACCACGAATTGGGCACCGCGGGCCACGGCTTTTTGCGACTGCAAATAACCGTCCAGGCCTTTTTGCGCGGCCTGGGTCTGGCGTTCGCCCTGATAGGTGTCACCCACAACCTGGCCCTCCAGAACCGCACTGGCGGTACTGACGACCAGGCGTCCGGCATCGCGCCCTACGGTGTAGGCACCTTCTGAACGCTCACGCGGGGCGATCAACGGGTTGTAGTAATACTCGGTCACGCCCCAGCGCTGGCTGTGGTCCTCATAGCCTTTGTAAATCCCGCTGTAGAGCAAGTCCCCCGGCGCGGTGGACAGTTCATACAAACGCCCGTCCGGCCCTTTGAGCCAGGTTTGCTGGACCTTGCCCGCCTGCACATCGAGGGTGCCGCCGGACAAGTTGATCTGCGAACCCTGTTGGGTCACTACGTCCTTACCGCTGAAGGTCACCGTACCGCCCTGGGCCATCCACTCGCCAATGCCGTGGTTACGGGTGCCCAAATAACCGCCCACTTCCAGCAGGCCGCCCGCGGTGTACCAGCGGTCGGTGGCATAGCCATTGGTGCCAGCCGCGACAAAAATCAAGTCGCGGACATCCACCCACACATCGTTGTTATTCAGGGACTTGTCGTCGCGATTGACCGCCGCATCGCGCTGCTCGTTGCCTTGGATATTGACCTTGACGCTATTGGACGCCATCGACACCTTGACCCCGGTGGCGCCGGACACGTCGATCACCGCGCCGTCGCGCACCAAGGTGCGCTGCGCAGCCTTGATACCGACTTGGCCGCCAGTGGCCAGGGTCACGGAACCGCTGCGAAAATCCACCGTGCCGTCGCTGGTGATTTCCACCAGGGACTGGTCACGGCGGTAGGTATCGGCCGGCACAATGTTGCCGTTCTGATCAAGCGACGGCGTCATCAGCCCAGCGCGCTGGCTGTCGAGGGCGCTGCTGCTGTCGAGCAAAATCGCGCTGAGGCTGCCCTCGCCCAGAGTCACGCTAGCGTTGTTGCCCGTGCCCTTTACATGCAGGGTACCCCGGGCTTCCACCGACGAACTGGCAAGTAACACGCCGTTTTGCAACACCTGCTGGCCGGCCAGGGTGATGTCACCGGTAGAGGCCTGAATCAGCCCGCTGTTGCTGACCTTGCCGTTGCCGGTGACGCTGACTTCATTGCCCCGCGTGGTGGACGCGACATTGCCATCGGTGCTGTAGCCCTTCTTGATCACAAAGCTGTCGCCCGCCGCCAGGGTGGTCTGGCCTCGCGCGGTGGAAATGGTCCCGGCGTTCTCCACCTCTTTGCCGAGCAACAGCACATAACCGCCGCCCGCAGTGGAGGTGGCGGGCACCTGGGTCTGGATCTGCGCGCCACGCTCGACCGTCACCTTGCCGGCGGCCTGGGTGAATCCGGGCGCGCTGTTGCTTGAACTGTACAGCCCCTTGGCGGTGAATTGCTCATCGCTGAAGCCCGTGGCGGCAGCCACCAGGTTGCGCACGTTGACCTGGCTGCTGCCGCTGAACACGACGCCGTTGCTGTTGAGGATCAGCACCGTGCCGTCAGCTTTGAGAGCCCCTTGGATCTGGCTCGGCGCCGTGCTGTTGTTGACCTTGTTGAGCGCGGCCCAATCGCTGTTCTGTTGGAACTGCACGGTGGTGTTGCGACCGATGTTGAAGGTGTCCCAATTGAGGATCGCCTTATCGGCCGTTTGCTTGATCGAGACCAGCGTCTTGCCGTTGGCATCGGTTTGCACCGGCCCCTCGGCGTTGACGAACAGCGGCTTGCCATCCGCGCCGATCACCACATTCAAGCCGTTGCCGCCCAGACCGTTATGGATCGTCTCCGGCCCCGCGCTGGCGTTATTGCGGGCAGCGGCCTGCGCCGCCTGTTGCGCGGCAATTGCGGCGACGCTGGTGTTGAGGGTCTGAAAGGAGCGTTGCAACTGCTGACCAAGCGCCTGTTGCTGGGCCAACGGCGGCGGCGTTCCCGGCGACGTCGCGCCAGGGCGTGCGCCGCCATCGACCTGCGTCACGCCCTTGGCGGCAAACCAACCCGAACTGAACGCATGGGGCTGCGCCGCGTGGGCACCGCCGGTAAACACCAGCAGTGCGATCACATGGGCCAGGGGTTTAAGGCGCAACACCGGTTGACCGGCAGTGGCAGGCACGTTGGCAGCGCGGTTGGCAGGCAGCTTCAGACGGGAACGCATCACTTACAGGTCCTTTTGACGGGGCAGGCGAACGACGGGCGCGCGAACACTGCGCGGGCACGTGTTGTGGTTATTGCTTAAGGCGGTTGCCGAGGGGTGCGACCGAACTGATGTCACACAATGTTCATACAACGCGGTTCAACTGGCGGGTCGCGATGCACAACGACAAAACCGGCAATGACGCGAAGTCATTGCCGGTTGTGGGGCCAACCCTGTCGAGACGGGGTGTTACAACGGACGACCGATACCGTTGCAGGTGTTGGTGTCGCCGATGCGCAGCGAGCTGGTGGTGGCAACGAAGTTGTCGTAGACCGCTTTCTGCCAGGTGGTGGACAACGGAATGAACGAGTGGCTGCTGATAGCCGCGTTATTCACGCCGGTGTAGTGACGTTTCAGGAAAGTCTGGATGCGGATGTTGTCAGTGGAGTCTTTGTAGCACTGGCTGAAGACCAGGTTGGTGTAGCCGACGATGGGGTAGCCCGCAGTCGGGTTGGCAAACGTAGGGACCCAGTTCAACGGGTCGGCGGCGGCGGTGGAACCGACGGCCGGTGGCGCAATAGTATCGAGAGAAGCTTGAACGTTCACTTCAGTCGGCAGGAAGCCATTGACCGAGGCAACGGCGGCGGCGCTGTTGAACGCTGCGTAGTCAGGGCTGACGTAACCGATGGCACCATTGTTATTGGTGATAGCAGTGGCGACACCTTGACTGCCGGTTACAGCGAGGTAGCTTGAACCGACCGGAGCGCTGGTGGCTGGGTCAAAGCCGATGGCGGTGACGAAGCTGTTGCTGACATTCGGTACCGATGCGGGTTTTACCGCTTTGAGGTGGTTGGTAAAAATCTCGGTGGTCCCGCTGGTTTCCTGACGGTAGACCACTTTGATCTGCAGGTCTGGACCGGCAGCCCCGTTGAATTGCACGTCTTTCCAGTTAGTGATCTTGCCGGCGAAGATATCGGCCAACTGAGCACTGGTGAGCTGCAGCGAGGTTTTACCGTCGATGTGGTAAGGCACGGTCACCGAAGTGGCTTCAGCCGGGACTTGAACCAGCGGGCCATAGGCGGCGCGGCCTTTAACGGTGTCAGCGTTGTAAGCAGCCAGTTCCGCGGCGCTCACCACCGAGTCGCTACCGGCATAATCAATGGTAATACCCGCGGCCAATTTCAGCTTGGTCGAATCGTTACCGAAGAACGCCTTCTTGCCGTCGCCGCTGCCCACACCGATGTAGGGGCTAAAACCTGGAATGCTGGCAGAGAGGATGCCGGTAGCCGTCGTCGATGTGGCAGTGCTGCCGTAGAGTTTTTCCGGCAAGGTGGCCCCGCCACCGACCACTGCGGCCATGGATTGGGCCGAAGCCAGTGCTGCAACTGCCAAAGAGGCCGCGATCATAGTGCGCTTAAACATGAAGAATCTCCTTTCGTCGTGTTTGTACGTTTGAGGTAGATGGCTCTTGCATGACGCCATGGCTTCGGTCCCAAGCCGTGTTCCGGGGGTGACTGGGGTGAGGCCATGGCTAGAGAATTTCGCAGCTTCCGATGACAGCTAAGGGAAAAAACCTCGGGAGGAAGGGCTTGATTTTTAAAAAGATTCTCGGGTGTTTTGGTCATGGTTTTGAGCGGTTTGGAGGCAGGTGACAGCGCGGTTTCAGTGGGGGTTTCGTCAAGGCGGCGTAGGCTACGGCGAGGGGCTTGGCTGTGACGAAACGATGAACCCGAGGTTGCGGGCTGGCGGTATCGGCCCACCCCAAAATCAACTGAACAGGTAGGGTCCAATGTGGGAGGGGGCTTGCCCCCGATGAGGGAGTGTCAGCCAAAGATGCATAGACTGACCCATCGCAATCGGGGGCAAGCCCCTCCCACATTCAGGTCACCAGTTGGTTGATTTCGATGATCGGCAACAGCACCGCCATCACGATCACCAGCACCACGGCGCCCATCACTACGATCATCAGTGGCTCGAGCAGCGCGGTCATGCCCATGGCACGGCGTTCGATGTCCCGCGACAGGGTCTGCGCCGCGCGTTCGAGCATCGGCGGCAGTGAGCCGGTTTTTTCGCCGCTGGCGATCAGGTGGATCAGCACCGGTGGGAACACCTTCTCCACCGCCAGCGCCGGAGCGAGGTTGACGCCTTCGCGCACTTTGGCGGTGGCGTCGTTGACGCACTGGCTCAGACGCTCGTTGGACAAGGTCTGGCGCGCCGCTTCGAGGGCGCGCAACAGCGGCACGCCAGCACCGCCGAGGATCGCCAGGGTCGAGGCAAATCGGGCGGTGTTCAGGCCCAGCACAAAGCGCCCGATCAGCGGCAAGCGCAGCACGCGGCTGTGCCAGTTCAAGCGCGCCACGGGGTTGCGCAGGTACAGGCGCCAGCCCCAGAAGCTGCCGACGATCCCGGCAAAACACAGCCAACCCCAGGCGCGGATAAAGTCGCTGGCGTTGAGCATCGCCAGGGTCAGCCCCGGCAGGTCCTGGCGCGCCTGGGAGAACGCGCTGACCACCTGGGGCACCACGTAGCTGAGCAGGAAAATCACGATGCCGATGGACACCAGCCCCACCACGCCGGGGTAGATAAAAGCGGTGAGGATCTTGCCGCGCAGGTTGTTGCGCTCCTCGATGTAGTCGGCCAGGCGCTCCATCACCTGGGCCAGGTCGCCGGACTCCTCCCCCGCCGCGATCAGCGCACGGTAGATCGACGGAAAGTCCCGTGGCCGTGCCGCCAGGGCATCGGCCAGGCGCATGCCGCCGCGCACATCGGCGCGCACGGCGGCCAGGGTCTGGGCGATGTGTTTTTTCTCGGCCTGCTCCACCGTCGCGCTCAGCGCCGCTTCCAACGGCAGGCTGGCGCCGAGCAGGCTCGCCAGTTGCCGCGTGGCCCAGGCCAGGTCGTTATCCGACAGCTTGGCGCTGAACAGGCTGCTGCCGCCCGCAGCCTGTTGATTGCCTTCGACCTGCACCAGAAGCGCGGTCAGGCCACGGCTGCGCAACGCGGCAAACGCCGCGCTCTGGCTGTCCGCCTCCAGGTGCCCGGCCTCGACCTTGCCGCTGGCGTCGGCGGCTTCATAGCGATAGCGATTCATCAGGCGTCCCGTGTTACGCGCAGGATTTCTTCGGCCGCGGTGGTGCCGCTGCGCACCCAGCGCTCGCCGTCTTCACGCATGCTGAACATGCCGGCGCGGCGTGCCGCCTGGCGCAGCTCCTGCTCGCCAGCGCCCTGGTGGATCAGGCTGCGCACCTCGTCGTCGACGCAGAACAATTCATGGATACCGGTACGCCCGCTGTAGCCGATCTGGTTGCACTGCGCGCAGCCCACCGGGCGCCAGGTGCCCGGCATGGCCGGGTCTGCCTGCTTGCAGTGCGGGCACAGGCGCCGCACCAGGCGCTGGGCCAACACGCCCAACAGTGAAGACGCCAGCAGGAACGGTTCGACGCCCATATCGATCAGGCGGTTGACCGCCGACACCGCGTCGTTGGTGTGCAGGGTGGCGAGCACCAGGTGGCCGGTGAGCGAGGCTTGCACGGCGATCTGGGCGGTTTCCAGGTCGCGGATTTCGCCGATCATGATGATGTCCGGGTCCTGGCGCAGGATCGCGCGCAGGGCCAGGCCGAAGGTCATGTCGATCTTGGCGTTGACCTGGATCTGGCTGATACCCGGCAGGTCGTACTCCACCGGGTCTTCGACGGTGAGGATATTGCTGGTGCTCGCATCCAGCCGCGCCAGCGCGGCGTAGAGGCTGGTGGTCTTGCCGCTGCCGGTAGGCCCGGTAACCAGCACGATGCCGTGGGGCTGGCGGATCAGCGTGTCGAGGCGGGCCAGCAGTTGCGGCTCCATGCCCAGGGTCTCCAGTTGCAGGCGCCCGGCCTGCTTGTCCAGCAAGCGCATCACTACGCGCTCGCCATGCCCGGTGGGCACTGTCGACACGCGGATATCAATCGGCCGCCCGGCCACGCGCAGGGCGATGCGGCCGTCCTGGGGCAGGCGTTTTTCGGCGATGTCGAGCTGGGCCATGATCTTGATCCGCGACACCAGCGCGCCATGCAGCGCCTTGCGCGGCGAGACCACGTCGCGCAGGGTGCCGTCGACGCGGTAGCGCACCACGGAGTGGGTTTCGTAGGGTTCGATATGGATATCACTGGCCTCATCGCGGGCGGCCTGGGTCAGCAAGGCGTTGATCATGCGGATCACCGGCGCGCCGTCCTGGGTGTCGAGCAGGTCGGTGATCTCGGGCATGTCCTGCATCAGGCGGTCGAGGTCGACTTCGTTTTCGGCGGCACCGACCACCGCAGCGGCGCTGCCGGTGTCGGCATAGGCGCTGGCGAGCAGGCCGTCGAGTTCGTCGTCGCGCACCTGCTCAAGGCGGCTCTGGCCGAACTGACGTTGCACTTCGCTGATCGACCAGCCGGGGGTCGACGGGCAGACCGTCAGCAGCAGGCCGGCCTCGCCGGGACGCAGGAGGATGCGCTGGGATTTGGCCCAGGCGTAGGGCAGCAGGCTCATGGGGTTGACCCTTTTGGATTGAGTACATATCCGTTGCTGCGGTAACGGCGGCTTATGGTTCCGCCCTCACGGCGGGCCGCCGCGCAGTGTAAATGTGGGAGGGGGCTTGCCCCCGATAGCGGTGTGTCAGTCAATTCATCTGTAACTGAACCACCGCTATCGGGGGCAAGCCCCCTCCCACATTTTGAAGCGGTGAGTGCCTGGGGATTCTCAGTCAAATCCGACTGCACCCGTCTGGGCACTGCATTGATTGCAGCGGGGTTGTGGCACAAATCCAGGCCATGAAAAAACACCGCCCCCCGCGTAAACACGATGCGAAGCGAGCCGCTTTTGATCTTAAACCACGCAAGCCTGCGTTCGGGCACACCGAGCCCAAGCGAGGTGCCGAGTGGTGGGGCAAGAGCCCTTTGGTTACTTTGGGGCTTTTCCAAAGTGACCCGCCGTAAGTGCGGAACCATAAGCCGCCGTTACCGAAGCCCCGGATATGCACTCGCTCAACATCAATCACGAGCCGGCACCGCCCTGATCACCGCCCTCGGCCCAGCCCCCGGAATCGCCTTCTCCACCGACGGCAACTGCGGTGCCTGCACATCCGGCATTGCCCAACTGCGCTCCGGCTGCAAGCCTCCCTGGGCGCGGCGCATGAACTCATAGCGGTTCAGCGTGATACTGCGCCCCGCGCCACTGTCGCGAATGATGTAGGGGCGCAAAAACACCATCAGGTTGGTCTTGTTCACACTGCGCTTTTCATTGCGAAACAACGCGCCCAACCCCGGGATATCCGACAGCCACGGCACCGCGTCATTGCTCTGGCTGTAGCCGTCCTGCAACAACCCACCGAGCACCATGATCTGCCCGTCGTCCAACAGGATGCTGGTATCGATCGCCCGCTTGTTGGTCACCGTGCCCGCGTCCACCGACGCCCGCGCGTCCACGCTGCTGACTTCCTGGTAGATATCCAGCTTCACCGTGCCGCCTTCGGAAATCTGCGGGCGCACGTTGAGCTTGAGCCCCACTTCTTCGCGCTGCACGGTCTGGAACGGGTTGTTGCTGGTGCCGCCGCCGCCCGTCACATAGCTGCCGGTGACGAACGGAATGGTCTGCCCGACAAAAATGCTCGCGGCTTCGTTGTCCAGGGTCAACAGGTTCGGTGTCGACAGCACGTTGGTGCCGCCCTTGCTCTTCAAGGCGCGGGCCAGCACTTTGAGGTCGAGCACCTTGCCGATCCCGGGGATGTCGACGCTGCCATCGACCAGGCCGATATTCAGGCCCTTGGGCAGCACATCGATGCTGGTCTTGCTGGTCGACGTGCCATTCACCCCGCTGCCCCCCAGGTTCACCCCGCCAAAACCGCCCTTGCCGCCGAGGTTGCCGGCCTGCCACTGCACGCCGAACTCGCTGGCGTCGTCTTCGTTGACTTCGACGATCAGGCTTTCAATCACCACCTGGGCGCGGCGCTGGTCAAGCATGTCGATCACTTCGCGCAGGTTGCGGTACAGCGGGTCCGGCGCGGAGATCAGCAAGGTGTTGGTGGTGGCGTCGGCCTGGATCGTCACGCCGCCGGCGCTGAACGCGGTGTTCTGATCGCTGGGGCTGCTGCCGGTCGCCGGTTTGTCCTGGCTATACCCGGCCTGCACGCCGCTGCCGGTGGGCGTGCCGCTGCTGTTCTGCGCGGTGCTGTTGCCCCGGGTGCTCTGGGCATTGCCACCCATGGCACTGAGCTTGCCCCGCGCCTCGTCGCTGACGCCGGACTCGCTCTCGCCGGTGAGCAAGCCGCGCAGCGACTGCGCCAGCTTGCCGGCCTGGGCGTTGCGCAGGTAGACCACGTGCATGTTGCTCGGGTTGCTCTGGGCATTGTCGAGTTTGTAGATCAGGTTGCGCGCCAACTCGGTGCGCTCGGGGCTGCCGGAACGGATGATGATCGAGTTGGAGCGCGGGTCACCGATCACGTTGATCTTCTGGGTCTGGTCGGCGCCCTGGGTTTCCAGGAGTTCGCTGACCATGGCGGCGATGTCCACGGCGATACCGTTCTGCACCATCACCACGTCGGTGTCGATGGCGCTGGGGGTGTCGATGCCGTCGATGATCTGCGCCACCCGCGCAAGGTTTTCCGCGTAGTCGGTGATGACGATGCTGTTGTTGCCCGGGTAGGCGTTGATCGGGTTGTTCGGCGACACAATCGGGCGCAGCACCGGGATCAGGTTCACCGCGTTTTCATATTGCAGGCGAAAGGTGCGGGTCTGCATGCCGCTGCTGCCGGCGCTGTAGATCGGCCCGCCGAGCAACTTCGCATCGGCCTCCGGCACCACCTGGGCCACGCCGCCGACGTCGACCACGCTGAAGCCCTGCATGCGCAGCGCAGCCAGCAGCATGTCGTAGGCTTGATGCGCCGGCACCTGGCCTTCGCTGACCAGGGTCAGGTTGCCTTTGACTCGAGGGTCGACCAGAAACTGCTGGCCGGTGGCACGGGACAGCGCGCGCACCACCGCCTGGATATCGGCATCGACAAAATTCAACTGCACCGGCTGATCGCCCAGTGGGTTGCGCGTCTTGACCGCAGCCGGCGCGTGGCCACGGGCGCTGTTGGTCAGCGGGTGCTGGACGCGGGGCTTGGGCGCCGGCTCGCGCTGGCGCTCCAGCACACTCTCGCTGCTGCGCCGGGTGTCGGCCAGGGGCTGGCCGAGTTCGCTGTCCACCTGCAACGGCTTGGTCGGCGACGGGTTGTTGCTGCACGCGCTCAAGGCCAGTAACAGCAGCGGCGCGATCTTGCGAAAAGGCGCAGGGTTGGGGACTGACCACTTCATGAAGCTTCCTTAGCGCCAAGCGCCTGATCCATGCGAACGGTCCCGGACACAGTGCCGGCCGAGTTGTCGATAGCGTCCGCGCTACGCTGCAAGCGCGCCTCGGACACCTCCAGGGAAAACGAACGGGGATTGCCCAGTAACCAGTCCATCACCGCATCGGCCGGCGCGTTGTCGAAGCTCAGGCGCCAGGCGCCGGCATCCAGCGCCTGCAACTGGTAACGACCTTGCAGGCCGGCGCTGTCCAGGGCCTGTTGCAGCGTGGCGGCATCGGCGGGCCGCGGCGCCGCGACGCCCTGCAACAGCGCGTGCAAGGTGGCCGCCTGGGTGCGCAACTTGGGGGTTTCGGCCTGCCAATACGCGATCGTCTTCAAGGGCGGCTGAATCAGCACCAGCCAGGTCAACAGACCTGCCAGCACCAGGCCGGCGCCGCTGAGCATGCGTTGTTCGCGCAGGGCCAGGCCGCTCCAGAATGCCTGGGCCTGGCTGCGTAGACGGCGCCACTTATTCATCAGCGGCTCCCGGTTTTTCGGCGCTTTCCACCGGGCCCAACGTCCAGCCATGCTCATCGCGGGTCGCGCTAAACCCGGCCTGGGCCAGCGCCGCTTGCCCATCGCCCGGCGCCGTCGGGCTACGGCTGTCGGCCAGCAAGCCCACGTGCAAGCGGCCCTGTTCGAAGCTCAGGTTGTCGACGTTGCCGACCATGAACGGCAGGCTGCTGCCGGCCACTTGCAGCAGGCTGCCAAAGCGCTGGGCGGGGTCGGCGGCGGCGCCGGTTTGGCGGGCGGCCAACTGTTGGCGGGCCTGCTGCAAGGGGTTGAGGATCACCGGTAATTCGGGGAAGGCCTGGCGCACCTGCTGACTCAGCAGCGCCTTGAGCTGCTGGCCTTCGCCCGCCTGGCGCGCGGCGTACAGGTTCAGGCCCAGGGTCCAGACGGCAGTGGCCAGGGCGACAGCGGCCAGCGCCCTGCCCCAGCCACCGCTCGCCGGTGGGTTGAGGCGGCCGTGCAAGCCCCAGCCAGGCACGGCGCCACTCCAGCGTTGCGCCTCCGGCGCCAGCGGCACCTCCAGCCCTTGATCCAACACCTGTTGCCCGAGCGGATGCACAGCCGCTTGGTGCAGGCTATGGCGTGTCAGCAAGTAACCGTCGTGCATGGCCGCGGCGCCGAGCGGCAAGGCATACGGCGCCGGGTACAGACCGCGCAACCTGAACTGGCCCTGCACCAACACCTGGCCCAGGCGCTCCAACCCGGCCGTGGACACCCAGGCCACCTGCACGCGCCCATCGCTGTCGCGCGGGCCGTGGGCCACCTGCATCTGCTCCACCGGCCCGAGGATCAACGCCTGTGCGGCACAGGCCACGGCGGCGGCGGTTTTGGCGGCGGCCAGCGGCGGCAGCTCGAGGCTGGTCGACAGGCTGTCGGCGGGGTGCAGAAAGCACTCCACCGACGGCTTGGACCGGCCCAACTGCAGCAGGCTTTCGCCACCCTCGCTCACCACGGCGCCGCGCTCCAGCCAGGCAAATTGCACCTGGCTGTCGACTGTCAGTTGATCAAGTGGCGGCAAGCCGATCCGCAGGCGTTTCATGCGCCCACCCGCGACCAGATCACCTGGGGCCGGCGGTCTTCAGGGCGATGCAACAACGCGTCGATTGTCACCCGGCGCTGTTCACGGCGTACCTGGCCCTGCAGGCGAAACCACTCGCTGGTGATGCCCACTTGCACGCTGTCCACCGCCACTTGGGGCAGGTGCAGGCGGTTGACGAAATCGCCACGGTTGATAAACCAGCGCCCGCTGTCGCGCTCGGCCACCAATGCCTGGGCCTGGGCCAGGCTGAGTTCCGGCACCACCGCGCTGAGCACTTCGGCGCTGGCGGTGTTGCCGTTGACCCAGGTATTGCCGGGCAGCACGCCGACGAAGGTCTGCAGGCGTCGCAGCAGCAGCGGGTCGAGCCCTTCGATACCGCTCAGGTCATCCAGGCTGCGCAGCATCGGGTAGCGCGCCGGCAGCAGCGTCTTGTCGGTACGTTGATCATAGGAGGCGATCACTCGCCGGCTGATACGTCGGCTCACGGCCGGGTCGATGTCGATCAGGCGGCACAGGCGCTCGAAAGCTTGCAGTTGTTCGGCGTCGAGCCGCTGGTGATTGACCAGATTGCGCAGGTTGAACTTGCCCTGCTCGTCCTCCAGGCGCCCTTCAAACGCCCCGCCCTGGGGCCGCGCCCACGGCTGATCGAGGCGCGTCAGCACGTCCTTCTGGCGCGCCTCCCACAGCAACAGGCGGCTGTGTTCCAGGCGGCCTTGCAACAGCCACTGACCCTGAATGCGCAATTGCTCGGCCTCCACGCTGCGGGTGAATACGCTCTGGCGCGTGAGCATGGCGCCGGCGATCACCGCCACCACCGCCGCGATCAGTAACGCGCTGATAATCGCCATGCCGCGCTGCTTCGCCGCTGCGGGCGAATCCCGTTTCATCGCGCGCTTTACAGCTGCCAGGAGCCGATATCGGCATTCACGCCGTCGCCATCCGGCTGGCCGTCGGCACCCAGGGAGAACACATCGACCTCGCCGTTGGCGCCTGGGTTGAGATAGTGATAAGGATGGCCCCACGGGTCATTGGGCAGACGGTCGAGGTAGGCGCGCCAGTTGCTGTTTTTCGCATCCGCCGGGCGTTCCACCAGCACTTTGAGGCCCTGGTTCATCGTCGGGTAAGTGCCGTGGTCGAGGCGATAGAGTTTCAGCGCCTGCATCAACCCGCCGATGTCCTGTTTCGCCGCGGTGGCCCGCGCCTGGTCCGGACGGTCGAGTACCTTGGGCACCACCATCGCCGCCAGAATCCCGAGAATGACCACCACCACCATGATCTCGATCAGGGTGAAGCCACGCTGGCCGCGAGGGCCTGGCAGTGGGGATGTTAGGCGTGCGATATCCATCTCGACATTCCTTGGCTTGAGTGCATTTCGGGGCGCAGTGTTGCAAGAACACATGTCAGTCGTATTGAAAATCCTCGGGAGTTTCGGTCGCCAATCGGTCAACTGCCAGCGCTAGGCTGCGCACCTGTTTCCAGGCTTTGAGAACGCCATGCGCAGGCACCGCAACGAGCGAGGTTTTACCCTGATTGAAGTGCTGGTGGCGCTGGCGATCATCGCGGTGGCCATGGCCGCGGCCGTGCGCGTGGCCGGGCTGATGACTCAGAGCAACGGCCTGTTGCGCGACAAGTCGATGGCGATGCTGGCGGCGCAAAGCCGGCTGGCGGAGTTGCAGTTGGAGGGGCGGTTGAGCAGCGGTAAGAAGACCTTCGCGTGCGATCAGGGCCGCTTGAAACTGCGTTGCGAGCAGACCCTCAGCAACAGCCCCGACAGTCAGTTGGTGCAGGTCGATGTGCAGGTGCGGGACGCCAGCCGCGAGGCGCCGCCGTTGGCGCGCCTGGCGACGACCCTGGCCAGGCCGCAGGTCAAGGCCGAGTGAGGCGTGGCAATGCGGGCGCCTGCGGCAACGTGTCGAGCTGCACGCGCACCTTCTCGCCGCCGCGTTCGATCTCGACACCGTCACCCGCGATGGCCGTCAAGCGCACGCCGGGGCTGAGGCGCTCGCCGAGCAGAAAACTGCGCGGCGGGCCGTCGTTGAGGCTGAGGATCGCCACCGCGCCCCGCGCTCCGGCCAAGACCCCCGAGACCTTGACCTGCAATGCCGTCGGCGCCGTGGAAAACCACTGCAACGCCGGGTTATCGCTGCGCGCCGCCAACACCTCGGCGGCCACCGGCGGCGTGTGGGATTCGGCGGAAGTGAGCAGCAACGGCGTCCAGACCGCCACGCCGGCCAACGCGGCAACCACGGCCAGTGCCTGCACGCCGAGGGCGGGAGAAAAACGAAGGGCAAGTGCCATGGGTGGACCTCCTGTTTGTCCGTGGCATCAGCCTACAGGCCAATTCGCACGTTTTTATTTCATAACCTCGCCAGCTTTCCAGGTGCCGCCCCATGAAACAGCAAGGTTTTACCCTGATCGAACTGATGGTGGTGCTGGTGATCATCGGCATTGCCAGCGCCGCCATCAGCCTGACCATCAAGCCCGACCCGCTGCACCTGCTGCGCAAAGATGCCGAGCGTTTGAGTCAATTGCTGCAAGTGGCCCAGGCCGAAGCCCGCGCCGATGGGCGGCCGATCACCTGGCGCGCGGACGCCAAGGGTTTCCGCTTCAACCGTCGCAGCGATGACGGCCTCGGCGTGGAGTCATTCCAGGGCGACACCCAACTGCGCCCGCGCCTATGGGAGAGCACGCCGATGCAGGTCACGATCGAGCCCCGGCAAACCTTGGTGCTCGACGCCGAATGGATCAACCCGCCGGTGCGGGTCGAGCTGTCCGACGGGCAACACCGCCTCAGCCTGCAACGTGATGCCGCCGGTTTGATGCGCGTGGTGAGCCAGCCATGAGTGCCTCGCAGAAAGGCTTCACGCTGATTGAGGTGATGGTGGCGATCATGCTGATGGCGCTGGTCAGCCTCATCGCCTGGCGCGGCCTCGACAGCGTGACCCGTGCGGATCAGCACTTGCAGGCCAGCACGGAACAGACCGAGGCGTTGTTGCGGGCGCTGAACCAGTTGCAGCGCGATCTCAACATGCGCGCCAGCGTGGAGCTGAGCGTGCCGGCTTCTCTGCAAGCCGATAAAACCAAGCCCAGCGGGTTGGCGGCGGTGACGGTGCGCAGTTCCGACAGCAAGGGCTTTCGCCTGGACGTGATCCGCAGCGCGCCGGTCGCGGCGGATGGGCTGCAACGGGTGCGGTGGTGGCTCAAGGGCGACAGCCTGTACCGCGCAGCCGCACCGGCGCGGGATCGCTTTCCGTTGCCGGCGGCTAAGGATGGGGTGGTGGTGTTGACCGGGGTCAGTGATCTGCAGGTTCGGGTGTGGGAAGCGGACAAGGGCTGGCGGCAGTTGAGCGGGAATCGGCGGGAAGATCCGCTGGGGCTGGAGGTGAGCCTGGTGCGGCAGACGGCGCAGGGGGTGGAGCGGTATCGGCAGGTGGTGGGGCCGCTTTGGTAGGGGGTGGGTGATGGGGGCATATTCGTTTTTTTGGTAATGGCGGCTTGGGGTTTTGATGGGGGACATATCCGTTTTTTTGGTAACGGCGGCTTAGGGTTCCGCTCTTACAGCGGGTCACTTTGGAAAAGCCCCAAAGTAACCAAAGGGCTCTTGCCCCACCACTCGGCACCTCGCCTAGGCTCGGTGTGCCCGAACGCAGGCATTACTCCGCGGGCCGCCGTCACGGGCCATCCATGGCCCGGGACGGCTAAACCGGCATCCCTGCCGGTTTACCCGCTGCGTAATACCTGCGTTCGGCCAGCGTGGTTTTACGGGGCGCCTAAGATCAAGATCAAGAGCAGATCAAAAGCAGAGCAGAGCAGAGCAGAGCAGAGCAGAGCAAGGTCTATCTGATCTATGGAGATCCAAATGTGGGAGGGGGCTTGCCCCCGATAGCGGTGGATCAGTCATGCATGTAGTGGCTGACATATTGCTATCGGGGGCAAGCCCCTCCCACATTTTTGACCCGGTTCGGCTTCCAGGATCAGGTCGGCTATAAGGCCGCCTCGCTTTGGCTTTTGATCTTAGGCGAGGCACCAAGTGGTTTTACGGGGCGCCTAAGATCAAGAGCAGATCAAAAGCAGAGCAAGGTCTATCTGATCTATGGAGATCCAAATGTGGGAGGGGCTTGCCCCCGATAGCGGTGGGTCAGTCATGCATGTAGTGGCTGACATATTGCTATCGGGGGCAAGCCCCTCCCACATTTTTGACCCGGTTCGGCTTCCAGGATCAGGTCGGCTATAAGGCCGCCTCGCTTTGGCTTTTGATCTTAGGCGAGGCACCAAGTGGTTTTACGGGGCGCCTAAGATCAAGAGCAGATCAAAAGCAGATCAAAAGCAGAGCAAGGTCTATCTGATCTATGGAGATCCAAATGTGGGAGGGGGCTTGCCCCCGATAGCGGTGGATCAGTCATGCATGTAGTGGCTGACATATTGCTATCGGGGGCAAGCCCCTCCCACATTTTTGACCCGGTTCGGCTTCCAGGATCAGGTCGACTATAAGGCCGCCTCGCTTTGGCTTTTGATCTTAGGCGAGGCTCCAAGTGGTGGGGCAAGAGCCCTTTGGTTACTTTGGGGCTTTTTGTACGGACCGGAACCATAAGCCGCCGTAACCTAAATAACGGATATGTACTCAATCCAACCCAATCCAAAAAAATGCCCGGTCAACCTAACTCAACAACACCACCCCCCCCGGTAATTCCGTACACTTCGCCCCATACGCATCACGAATCAACAACGCCACCCCCGCCAACTGCTGCAAACTGAACCGCGCCTGCACCCGGCGCTGGCCCAGTTGTTTGTTCAATAACACCAACATCCCCGGCCGGTAGCGATTGATCTCGTCCACCACCGTCGCCAGCGTCGCGTTGTTGAACACCAGCACCTGCTCGCGCCAAGCCACCACCGCCTGGGCGTCCACCGTCTCCACCGCGCCGATCCCGGCGGCGCCATAGGTGAGTTGTCGGCCACTCTCCATATGCACAGTGCGTCCAGCGACATCCACCGACAGCCACCCTTCGATACAGGTGACGCACACGTTGCGATCGGTATGCCGCACATTGAACCGCGCCTGCGCCGCACTGACCCAGCCAGCGCCGGCCTGGACCTTGAGCGGCTGGGCCACGTGGGCGAGCACTTCGACTTCGCCTTCGAGTAATTCGATCCCCTGCCCCACCCGGCTGATGCGCGTCTGAGTATTGAGTTCCAGGCTCACGCCGTCGCTCAACAGTACCTGGCGCTGCTCGCCGACCGCGGTGCGATAGTCCGCGGTCAAGCCGGCCAGCCCACCCGGGGCGCCGACGCCCACCATCACCAACGCCGCCGACGCCGCTATCGCGCCGCCGAGGAAGGCTCGCCGGCCAAAATGGCGCGGGGGCTGCGCCTGTTCAACCGCCGTGCCCACTTGCCGCCATAACGTCTTGGCCTGCTCGAACGCCTGGGCATGCTCCGGGCTCTGGGCGCACCACGCTTTCAGGGCCTTGGCATCGGCTACGGTGGCGCGGCCCGAGGTCAGCAGAAGCAGCCAGTCGCGGGCTTCATCGTGCAATGGGCTGGCGGGGGTTGCCCGGGCGGTGGAGAGGCTAAAAATGTTCAAGCGCGCAAATACTCACGGATTTATCAGGGACTCAACACTAAGACGGTTTTCCGGCCCCGGGACCGAACCGCTGGATCACTTTTCTTTCCAGGCGCTTGGCACAGTGGCCCAGGGCGGCCTTGATTTCCTTTTCGACCATGCGCGTGGAAATGCCGAAACGTTGGGAAATTTCCAGGTGCGGCGCTTCTTCCAGGCGCGCGGCGATGAGGATCTTGCGACGGCGCGCCGGCAGTTCGTAGAGCGCCTTGACCAGGGACTGGATTTCTTTCTGCCCGCCCACTACCCGCGAGGGGTCCTGGGCTTCGTCGGCGCTTTGCAGCAGCTCTTCGACTTCGCTGCCGGTCAACAGCCGGGCGTCGGCTTCGCGGCGATCGGCGGCGATGTTCAAGGCCATGCGGTACAGGTAGGCATTGGGCTGCGCCAGGTTCGGCGGCATGTCCATGCGGTCGACGCGCAGGTAGGTTTCGTGCAGCACATCGTTGGCCAGGTCTTCCGAGCCCAGGCGCTTGCGCAGACGCACCTTGAACTCCTCGTAGGACGCCAGGAACAGGCTGACCATCGTGCTGTGCCCGGAATCTTTCATCCGCCCCAGGCTCCTTTCCCTGCTGTGCATTCCATGCGCGTTCCTGTTGTGTCGGGCATCAAAAGTAAAGTCACCGGCTGGCGCAGCGAGCTCGGCGCCGGGCGTTCGACCCGGGCAGCGCCCAGGCTGCGCACCAGGGCTTCATCGCGTTGTTCATCGCCGGTGGAACTGACCAACCGGCTGTATTCGATCAACCCCTGAGGGCTGACCCAGACCTGCACCAGCGCTCTGAAGCTGCCGGGGTGGGTCAACGGCGAACGGCACAGGCTGGTTTCGATCGCCTGTTGCAACGCCGCGGCATAGCTGTTGTTGATCCGTGCTGCGTTGCGTGCCGATGCACCACGGGTAACAGGAGGTTGGCTGACCGCGGGCAGTTGCAAGGTGAACGCGTCACTGCGTGCATAGCGCGCCATCAGGCCACTCCCCGTCAGCAACATCGCCAAAGCCTCCTGCGCCGTGAAGCGCCCGCGCACGCTGATGGAGCGCCGGCCCCGCGTCAGTTCACGGTCGACCAGCACCGCCATGCCGGTGGCGCGGCTGTACGCTTGCAGTGCGTGTTCCAGATCTTGTGCCGGCAGGTCCAGTATCAACAGCGGCGGCTCTGCCCTCGCCGGGGTACCCAGCGCCAGCAGCAACAGCAAGGCCAGGGCACCGATGGCGCGCCGCAAGCCCCACTGTTCACCCCCCGCTCTGCATCGCTGCACGGCCGACGTGTCCTTGAAAACCGTCATCCTGAGGCCAGTTTATGAACCTGATGTTACGGTGATAGCAAAAAAAACATCACGGTGATGGGAAACCCGCTGCACTACACTTTCAAGCCTTATCGGCCCAATTCCCCAGGCCCGCCAGGAGGCCCCATGAAGCGACTCCCCACCCTCGCCAGCCTGTTGCTGTGTACCGCGCTGCCCCTGCTCGCCCACGCCGAAACCGCCGCCAAAGGCTGCACCGAGGTGACGGTGGATGGCTATAAGTCTCCCGACTATGGCTGCCTGGGCCAGCAGATGGGCAACAACGCGGATGCGGCCAAGGCGGCGCAGAAAAACCGCGAGGCGCAGAACGTACCGGTGCAGAAGCGGCCGCCGAATCAGGTGGGACTGTCCACCCCGGCGGCGACCAGCATTCGCATGGGCAATACGTTCGGGACGTCGGTCAAACCGCAGCGGCCTTGAACCTCTGACAAGCCATCAAGGCTGAACCGCTCAACCGAGCACGCCCATACAATTCGCTTGGCTGCCCTACCCCCTAATCTCCTGACTTTCCAAAAAGGCGGGAGAGTAGGCATGTACAAAAAAGTGAGAACGGTATCGCTGGCATTGACGCTGTTGACCGGCGCCATGATGAACTGCGCCTTTGCGGCGACGCCAGCGGTCGCCGTGGCACCGCAATATGACACTAGCCATGTGTACGTCGCCCCGGCCGATGTGGACCGTTTCACCCAGAGCTTCCTCGCCACTTTCGGCGGCAGGAGCACGCCCCAGGTGGTGGTGAATGTGCTGCCGGTGCCCAGCAGCACCACCTCGCAGTTGCTGCAGACGCCTGTAGGCACGGTGTCGCTGTTTGGCTTCACCACCCCCATCCCGCATCCGTTCGGCCAGGAACGCAACGGCTATCTGGTCAAGGACATGGACGCAGCGCTCAAAGCCGCCCGGGACAACGGTGCGGCGGTGATCGTCAGCGACTTTCCCGACCCGATTGGCCGGGACGCGGTGATCCAATGGCCAGGTGGTGTGAACATGCAGCTCTACTGGCACACCAAGACCCCAGACTACGCGGCGTTCCAGACCCTACCGGAAAACCGTGTTTACCTCTCCGCCGATCGGGCCGACACGTTCATCCGGTCGTTCCTGGGCTTCTCCCATGGCAAGGTGCTGGCCGACGACAAGCACGCATCCGCGGTCGATGTGGGCCAGGTCAGCGGCACCTACCGGCGCGTCGAGATCGAGTCGCCGTTCGGACGCATGGCGGTGCTGGTCACTAACGGCCAACTGCCCTACCCGTTTGGGCATGAAACCACCGGCTACCAAGTGGCGGACCTGACCGCCACGCTCGGTAAAGCCACCGGCTCGGGTGCCAAAGTGCTGGTGCCGGCCTTCACCAGTAAAAACCGGCGCAGCGCGCTGGTTGAATTCCCGGGCGGCTATATCGCGGAAATTCACCAGCTCAATATGGCGCACTGAGCCCATGCCCATGACTCGACGCACCGGCTGGGGCCTGGCTGTGCTGTGGCCGCTGCTCGCCAGCAGCGGCCACGCAGACGAGTTGGCCACACGACCGGCGATCAAGACCAACCGCTGGCAGGAAGACTGGTCCGTACTCAGCGATCCGGCGCTGCGCACGCAGCCACTGGACAGCTTGAAGTACCTCCCGCTGTCCAGCGCCAACCCATTCACCTACCTGTCCCTCGGCGCAACATTGCGCGAGCGCTTCGAGATGAACGATGCCAGCGGTTTTGGCGTACACAATGTGGCCCGTGATAGCTACTTGCTCCAACGCTTCCAGGTCCATGCTGACCTGCACTTGAATGAAAACTGGCGTGTGTTCACCCAACTCGAAGATGTGCGGGCCTACGACAAGACCACGATCGGCGGCGCCGATCAGAACCGCGTGGACCTGCGCCTGGCCTTCGCCGAATACATCAACACCTTCGACGCCGGCACCTTCAAGAGCCGTATCGGCCGCCAGGACTTTGCCTTTGACTTGCAGCGTTTCATCTCGTCGCGGGACGGCCCGAATGTGCGGCAATCCTTTGATGCGCTGTGGGCCGACTGGGAGACCCGTCAGTGGCGCTTTATCGGCATCGCCAGCCAGCCGGTGCAGTATCAGGACGGGCGGCACTTCGACGACACATCCAACAGCGATGCGCGCTTTCATATGCTGCGGGTCGAGCGACTGGTAGGCGGCAAGAATGAACTGTCAGCCTACTACGGCGTGTATGAGCGCAGCGCCGCGCACTATCTGGATGCGGACGGCGATGAAACCCGGCATTTCGTCGACGCACGCCTGGGCGGGGCGGCCCAGGGTTTCGACTGGGACATCGAAGCCATGCTGCAAAGCGGCTCGGTAGGCCACAAGGACATTCGCGCCTGGGCCGGCGGCAGCCGCACCGGATACACCTTCGATAGCCTGGCGTGGAAACCGCGCATCGGCCTGCAATTGGATATTGCCTCGGGCGACCGTAAAGCCGGCGATGGCACCCTCGGCACTTTCAACCCGCTGTTTCCCAACGGCTACTATTTTTCCCTGGCGGGCTATACGGGCTACAGCAACCTGATTCACGTCAAGCCCTCGATCACCGTTCAGCCTGTCGACAAGCTGAGCGTGCAGACCGCCGTCGGCCTGCTCTGGCGGCAGACCACCAGCGACGCGGTCTACACCCAGCCGAACTTGCCGGTCGCCGGCACCGCAGGCCAGGGTGATCGCTGGACCGGTGCTTACGCTCAACTGCGTACCGACTATGTGTTTACGCCAAACCTCAGCGGCGCGGTTGAAGCGGTGCATTACGCAGTCGGCCGGACCTTGCGCGATGCCGGAGGCGACGACAGTAATTATTTGGGGGTAGAGCTCAAGTTCAGTTGGTGAACCCAAGCAAGCACACCCATACAAGCCCGTTGCCCGGTTTGGGGCAATAGTGATCCTGATGTTTTTCGTTCCTCAACCAAGGAGTTTTCCATGAGCACATTCGTTGCCAAAGACGGTACCCAGATCTACTTCAAGGACTGGGGCAACGGTAAACCCGTGTTGTTCAGCCATGGCTGGCCGCTGGATGCCGACATGTGGGAATACCAGATGGAATACCTGAGCAGCCGCGGCTTTCGCACCATCGCGTTTGACCGCCGGGGTTTCGGGCGCTCGGATCAGCCGTGGAGCGGTAACGACTACAACACCTTTGCCGACGATATCGCCCAACTGATCGAACACCTGGACCTCAAGGACGTAACCCTGGTCGGCTTTTCCATGGGTGGCGGCGACGTCGCGCGCTACATCGCCCGCCACGGCAGTGCCCGTGTCGCCGGCCTGGTGCTGCTGGGCGCGGTGACGCCGCTGTTCGGTCAGAAACCGGACTACCCGCAGGGTGTGCCCACCGATGTGTTCGACGGTATCAAGGCCGGCCTGCTGAAGGATCGGGCGCAGTTCATTGCTGATTTCAACCTGCCGTTCTTCGGCATCAACAAAGGTCAGAAAGTCTCCGACGGCGTACTGACGCAAACCCTGCAGATCGCCCTGCTGGCATCGCTCAAGTCGACCGTGGATTGCGTCACCGCCTTCTCCGAGACCGACTTCCGCCCGGACATGGCCAGGATCGACGTGCCGACCCTGGTGATCCACGGCAATGGCGACCAGATCGTACCGTTCGAAACCACCGGCAAGGTAGCGGCCGAGATGATCAAGGGTGCCGAGCTGAAGGTCTACAAAGACGCGCCGCACGGGTTTGCAGTGACCCACGCCCAGGCATTGAACGAAGACCTGCTGGCGTTCCTGAACCGCTGAACCGCTTAGACCCCCTCTCCTTATTTGGCCGGGCTTGCCCGGCCTTTTTTTGCTCAGGCAAAACGCTGACCGAGGGTGAAGCGACCCGGCCCGGCGATCAGCACGCTGGTGAAAATGATCAACAGCAGCCAGCCGAACTGCCCTTCCAGCAACGTCCACTCCGGGTGCACCACCAGCATCGCGATCAACAGCACCGCGAGGATCGGCAGGCAGGCCAGGCGCACCAGCACCCCGGCGATGATCAACAGCGGGCACAGCACTTCGGCGCCAATCGCCAGCAGCAACGTGACGTGGGCGCCGAGGTGAAACGGGTCTTCGATCAGTTTCAATTGCTCGCTGTAATTGAGCAGTTTGGGCATGCCATGCACCCAACACAGGAACAGCGCGCCGCTGACCCGCAGAAACAGCAGACCCACATCCTGATTTCTTGATTCGTTCATAAGCGAGCTGTCCGTGAGATGACTGCCGCCGATTGTGTGCACAAAGATGCCGGCGAGCTTGCAAGCGTGTGCTGACCTCACTCCCCGGTGCCGGCAAACCCCGCGACGATTTCATCGATCACCACCCGCACCCGCGCGGTGTGGCGCAGGTCGGCGTGGGTCACCAGCCAGACGTCGTAAGGCATCGGCCGAGTGCGCTCCGGCCAGAGACGCACCAGCCCGTCGCGTTCGCCGGTACACACCGGCATCTCACCGATACCGATGCCGGCGGCAATGGAACGGCGCACCAGCAGGCCGGAGCTCAGGGTGGCCGCGATGCGGCCGCGGCCCAGGGGTTCGCAGACCAGGGTCATGTCCTTCTGGCTCTGCAGATAGGCGTGGTACACCACCAGATCATGGCCTTCGAACAGGCTGCCGGGCTCCGGTGCGCCGTGGCGGTCGATATAAGCCTGGGAGGCAAACAACCCAACCGGCCAACGTGCGATACGCCGCGCGATCAGGTCAGGGCTGTCCGGGCGCATGTTACGCACGGCGATGTCGGTTTCGCGCTTGGCCAGGCTGAGAAACTGGGTGGACGCGTCCAGATGCACGCGCACGTCGGGGTGCTGCTCGTGCAGGCGGGCAATCGCCGGGATCAGGAAATCGATGGCCAACGAGTCGGTGGTACTGACCCGCACGGTGCCGGTCAGGCGTTCGTCCAAGCCTTGTATCTGGCGCTCCAGGTCGAGGGCCGAGCGCTCCATTTTTTCCACGCTGCGCAGGGCGGCTTCGCCGACGGCGGTCAGCGCGTAGCCTTCGGAGGTGCGCAGGAACAGGGTGGCGCTCAAGGACTTTTCCAGCGCGTTGATCCGTCGGCCGACGGTGGCCTGGTCAACCCCCAGCACCCGCGCCGCGCCACGTAAGGTCGACTCGCGGCATACCGCCAGGAAGACCCGTGCATCGTCCCAATTCATGCCCTCTCCTTATGCTGCATATATGCATCGATGCGCCGCATACTCGCAGCGTTATTGCATCATGCAACGGGGCTATGCTGAGCGCCAGAGAAAACCCTCAGGACCGCCGTCATGCCCGACACTCACACCCCGCCCCACCGCGCACTGTGGTTACCGATCTTCGCCGGCCTGTGCGCCAGCCTGGTCAGCATCGGCCTGGCGCGCTTCGCCTATACCCCGCTGATCCCCTCGCTGATCCAGGCTCACTGGTTTGCCGCCAGTGACGTGGTGTACCTCGGCGCCGCCAACCTGGTGGGCTACCTGGTCGGCGCACTGATCGGACGGCCCCTCGCCCGGCGCACCTCGAACACGGCCGCCTTGCGGCTGATGATGGTGGCCGTGACCCTGGCGTTCTTTGCCTGTGGCTTTCCCTTGTCGTTGCTCTGGTTCTTCGCCTGGCGCCTGCTGTCGGGCATCGCCGGGGGCGCGATCATGGTGCTGGTGGCGGCGACGGTGTTGCCCCACGTACCCACGGCGCGTCGGGGCCTGGCCAGCGGCGCGATCTTCCTCGGCATCGGCCTGGGCATTGCAGGCTCCGGGACGATTGTGCCGCCGTTGTTGAGCCTGGGTTTGCAACAGACGTGGTTCGGCCTGGGCCTGTTGGCGCTGGTATTGACGGCAGCGAGCTGGTTCGGCTGGCCTTCGGGCACCCTGCATGAAGCGGCACCGCAAGCCAACGCATCCGTCGCGACCCCGCCGGGCGTATACCTGCTGTTTGGGCAATACGCGTTCATGGCCGCCGGGCTGGTGCCGGCCATGGTGTTCCTGGTGGACTACGTCGCCCGTGGCCTGGGGGCCGGGCCGCACGTCGGGGCGATGATCTGGGTAATGTACGGCCTGGGGGCGATTGTCGGCCCGGTCACGTATGGATTTCTCGCCGACAAGCTCGGTGCGCGCCTGAGCATCCGCCTGGTGCTGGCGGTACAGGCGATTACGGTCGGCCTGCTGCCGGTCTCCAGTTCGTTCACCGCGTTGGCGCTGCTGGCGGTGATCCTCGGTTCGTTCCCGCCGGGTATCGTGCCGCTGGCATTGGCGCGGGTTCACGAGCTGGTGCCCAACCATCACCATCAACAGCTCGCCTGGAGCCGCGCAACGGTATCTTTCGCCACGTTCCAGGCGCTGGCAGGCTTTGCCTACTCGGCGCTGTTCAACGGCAGCGGCGGCCAGCATGCCCTGTTGTTCATGATCGCGGCCGGGGCCATCGTGGTCGCGCTGCTGCTGGAACTGGGCATGATCCTGCTGAACCGCCGCCCGTCAGAGGCGGTCCCAACCCATACGCTCATCGCCACAGGAACTCTCGAATGACGCTCCCGCACGAAATGACCCTGATCGAAATCACCCAGCCCGGCGGCCCCGACGTCCTGCAACCGCGGCGGGTCGCCGTACCGGTGGCGGGCCCCGGCGAGATCCTGATCCGTGTGCAGGCGGCCGGGGTCAATCGCCCGGACGCCTTGCAACGCGCCGGCAAATACCCGCTGAAACCCGGCATGAGCCTGATTCCGGGGCTGGAAGTGGCCGGTGAAGTGGTGGCGCTCGGCGACGGCGTCAGCGCATACGCCATTGGCGACAAGGTGTGTGCCCTGACCAATGGCGGCGGCTATGCCCAGTTTTGCGCGGTGCCCGCCAGCCAGGCGTTGCCGATCCCCGAGGGCATGGACTGGATTCAAGCCGCCGCCGTGCCGGAAACGTTCTTCACGGTGTGGTCCAACCTGTTCGGCCTCGCTGGCGCGCATAAAGGCCAGCGCGTGTTGATCCACGGCGGCACCAGTGGCATCGGCACCACCGCGCTGATGCTCTGCCGCGAGTTCGGTATCGAGGCCTTCGCCACCGCCGGCAGCGCCGACAAATGCGCCGCCATCGCCAAGCTGGGCGCCGAACCGATCAACTACCGCGAGCAGGACTTCGCCGACGTCATCGCGCAGAAGACCGCCGATCAGGGGGTTGATGTAATCCTCGACATCATGGGGGCCTCGTACCTGAACAATAACCTCAAGGCCCTGGCCATGGATGGTCACCTGGTCATGCTCGGCTTTCTCGGCGGCGGCAAGGCGCATGACGTCGACCTGCTGACCATCCTCGGCAAACGCGCGGTGATAACCGGTTCACTGTTGCGCCCCCGCACCCGCGAGGAAAAGGCCGTGATCGCCGAACAGTTGCGCGAACAGGTATGGCCTGTGCTGGCCGCCGGGCGTTGCCTGCCGATCATCGACAAGGTCTACGCCTACACCGACGCCGCCCAGGCCCATGCCAGGATGGAAGGTGGGGATCATATCGGCAAGATTGTGTTGCAGGTGGCGTGACGCCTGATGCCGTCACTGTCGGGCCTTGGCAGGGCCCGACAGCTCGCACAAGAAATGACCTATTGGGCATGCACCGGGTAATCGATATAGCCCACTTCATTGCCACCATACATCCCCTCCGCCCGCAGCGGATTCAACGGCCAGCCATTGAAGAGCCGTTGCGGTAAGTCCGGGTTGGCAATGAAGGGCCGCCCGAACGCAATCAGGTCGGCCAACCCCGCGTCGACCAACCGCGCACCGCGCTCGGCGGTGTAACGCCCGGCGTAGATAATCCGCCCGGTGAAGGTGTCACGCACGGCCTGACGGAACGTGTCGGGCAGGTCGGGGGCGTTGTCCCAGTCGGCTTCGGCAATCGAGACATAGGCGATGCCCGCCGCTTGCAGCACCTTGATCGCTTCCAGGTAGGTGTGGTGCGGGTCGTCTTCCACCAGGCCGATGTACACGCGGTCCTCGTCGGTGCCGCTGAACAACGGCGAAAAGCGCACGCCCAGGCGCTGCGGGCCGACCACCTGGCTCACAGCCTCGACAATCTCCCGCAAAAAACGCAGACGGTTGTGCAGCGAACCACCGTACTCATCGTCGCGCTGGTTGGCGTGGGCCGAGATGAACTGGTTGACCAGGTAACCGTTGGCCGCATGGATCTCCACCCCGTCAAACCCGGCGTCCAACGCATTGCGTGCCGCCTGTGCGTAGTGCCCGACCAATGCCTTGACCTCAAGGGTGGTCAAGGCACGGGGCACGGGCGGTTGGACCAGTTCACCCTGGCCAGGCCCGGTGGCGATGAACGCCTTCGCCTGTTCGGCCTGCAGCGCGGACGGTGCGACGGGCGCGGCGCCGTCAGGCTGCAACGCATTGTGGGACACCCGGCCCACATGCCAGAGCTGGGCGAAGATCACCCCGCCTTCGGCATGCACCGCGTCGGTGACGGTGCGCCAACCGTCGATCTGCGCCGGGGTGTAGATGCCCGGCGTCCAGGCGTAACCCTGGCCACGCGGCTCGATCTGGGTACCCTCGCTGACCATGAAACCGGCCGAGGCGCGTTGACGGTAATACTCGGCCATCAGCTCGGTGGCGACATCGCCGGGTTGCGCGCTGCGTTGACGCGTCAGCGGTGGCAGGACGACGCGGTTGGCCAAGGTGTGATGCCCGAGTTTTATCGGGGTACTTAAAACACTGTGGGTCATTTGAAAGATTCCAAATTCAGGACGAGCGAAACCGTTGGCGGCTCTTGAGAGCCGCCAATCCATGCAGGTTTAAAACCGTTGATTAACTTATGCGGTGAGCTTCAGCAGGGCCTTGGCAACAGCGCTGGAACTGGCAGGGTTCTGCCCGGTGACCAGCAAACCGTCTTCAAGCACAAAGGCTTGCCAATCGGCGCCCTTCTCATACTTGCCGCCCAGTGCCTTGAAATCGTTTTCGATCAGGAACGGCACCACATCGGTCAGGCCGACCGCGGCTTCTTCCGCGTTGGAGAAGCCAGTGACGCGACGGCCCTTGACCAGCGGCTCACCATTGACCGCCTTGACGTGGCGCAAGGCGCCCGGTGCGTGGCAGACAAAACCGATGGGCTTGCCGGCCCGCTCGAACGCCTCGATCAGGGCGATGGACACCGGCGACTCCGCCAGGTCCCACAGTGGGCCGTGGCCACCCGGATAGAACACGGTGTCGAAGTCGGCGGTGTTGATCGTGTCCAGCTTGACGGTGTTGGCCAGGGCCTGCTGCGCGGCCGGGTCGGCGGCAAAGCGGCGGGTCTGTTCGGTCTGCGCATCCGCTTGATCGCTCGCCGGGTCCAGTGGCGGCTGGCCGCCGGCCGGGGACGCTAGCACCACATCGGCGCCGGCGTCCTTGAACACGTAGTACGGTGCGGCAAATTCTTCGAGCCAGAAACCGGTCTTGCGCCCGGTATCGCCCAGCTGGTCGTGAGAGGTCAGTACCATTAATACTTTCATGTTCCAGTGCCTCGATAGGGTTAAGGTCAGTGTGTGTCAGGGCAACCCAACAGCTGTCGGGTCAGCAGCAGCGCCTGATCAAACGGCGCGGATGTACGGGTGATCTTGCTCATGACGCTGCTCCCCAGCCACAACGCATACAGGCTCCGGGCCAGGCTTTGCGGGGCTTGCGCCACGGTCAGCGAACCGTCTTCGACGCCGCACCCGATCGCGCCGGCAAGCAAGGCGATGGTCCTCGATGTGCCGCGATCCAGGGCCAAGCGCATGGGTTCTGAAAGGTCTGACACTTCGGCACCGAGTTTGACGGCAAGGCATTTGCCCGCGTCGGTGCAGCCGGTCTGGTTGTCGATCCAGCCTTGCCAGTAGCGCATCAACTTGGCGCGCGGGGACAACCCGGGCTGCTCGAACAGTTGCGTCATGCCCTCTACGTAGTGATCGAAGTAGTGGTCGAGCAATACCACACCGAATGCATCTTTGGAGTGGAAGTAGTGATAGAACGACCCTTTGGGCACATCGGCGGCTTGCAGGATTTCGTTCAACCCCACCGCAGAAAACCCTTTGGCGCCGACAATCGATTGCGCCGCGTCGAGAATGGTCTGCCGTGGACGTTTGCTGGCGCTGTGCATGCTTCACTCCGTCCGATTAGACCAGTCGTCTAGTGCATGGGGTGAATGTTAGGAGCCGGGCCGGGCGCCCACAATGTCATATCCGCAAGGATTGCGGACATGCGCCGAACCCGGTTGCCGTTTTCCCGGCACGCGCCGACAATCGCCCCTCCCGCCCGCGTTGGAGTATGGCGATGCATAGCGTTGCGCTGATGGTTTACCCGAACTTCCAGTCCCTGAGCCTCAGCCTGGGCTCGGTGTTCGAGTGCGCGAACCTGCTGCGCGGCGAGCCGGCCTACGAGTTTCACCTGGTGTCGGAAAGCGGCGGCGCGGTGATGACGTCCCAGGGGTTCTCGGTGAACACCACGCCGATCCGGCCGCAGGGCTATGACACCCTGATCGTCAGCGGTTACCTGGAATTTCGCCTGCCGGAGGCCAACCTGCTGGCGCTGGTCAAGGCCGCGTCCGCTCAATCGCGGCGTGTCGCCTCGCTGTGCATGGGCATCTTCGTGCTGGCCGAGGCCGGGTTATTGGCGGGCAAGCGCACCACCACTCACTGGATTCACGCACCGGCGTTTCGCAAGCGCTACCCGGATATTCAGTTGGAAGAAGACAAACTGTTCATCGTCGACGGCCAGATCTGGACCGGCGCCGGCATGAGCGCCGGGGTCGACCTGGCGCTGGCAATGGTGGAGAACGACCTGGGCAGCGACCTCGCCCGGCGTATCGCGCGCAAGCTGGTGATTGCCCAGCGCCGGGGCAGCGAACAGTCGCAGTTATCGGCGTTGCTGGAATTGGACCCCAAATCCGACCGCATCCAACTGGCCCTGGCCTATGCCCGCGAGAACCTGACCCACGACCTGTCGGTGGAAGCCCTGGCCGATGTCGCCCGGCTCAGCCCGCGCCAGTTCAGCCGGGTGTTTCGCGAAGAAACCGGGCAGACACCGGCCAAGGCCATCGAATCGCTGCGGGTGGAAGCGGCGCGGGCGATGATGGAAACCAGCCGCCACCCGGTCGAGGTGGTCGCCCGCGAAACCGGCTTCGGCGACCGCGAGCGCATGCGCCAGGCGTTTCTGCGTGCCTTCGGGCAGCCGCCCCAGGCCATGCAGCAGGCTTTTTTCAACGAGCGCAGCGTTTAGTGCAACGACGCCCGCGTGATCAGGTAACTGGTCAGTTGCGGATCATCGTCCAGCTCGAGGGTCTGCACCGGGCGTGGCAGGTTATCCAGCACGGTGCGCCAGAACGCCTGGGACACTTCATCCTGGTCATAGAAACGCACCAGCCAGTTGGCCGCGCCGCTGCATAGCACCTGGGTGGCGATCGCGCTGCCGATGCCCTTGCGCCGGTAGCGCTTGAGGATGAACAGGTCGGCCAGTTCCAGGGCATCGATGCCCGGCAATTCACTGCCTTCGATCAGCAGGAAGCCGGCGATATAACCGTCGACCAGCAGCAGGTTGGCGCTCCACTGCGGGTCGTGCCAATAGCGGTTCAGGTGTTCGTCATGGATGTAGAAACGGCCGTCCGCCTCGACATCTTCCTGCTCCCAGTCCGAGGATTCATAGGCGTAGTACTGGTACAGGTTGCGGATCAGCTCGGACGCTTCCGGGCCGGTCTGGATCAATTCGACGGTGGTTTCAGGCATGAGGCTCTCGGTGAAAAAACGCAGGGCGCCATTGTTCACAAAACGCTGCCCCAGTCCAATAGCGGCATGAACCTTTCTACTTGCTGAATCGATTGCAGATAGCTGCCGCCTCGCCCGAACCTTCGAAACATTTCGAATAAACTTCGCCGGCTGCCTCTTTTTTTCTCAAGGACATGTACTTTGACCAACGTCTGTTCCGCCGGCCTGGATGTGGGCTTCGCCTCCCTGGATTACCTGCAGATTTTCATCCTTGGCGTGATCCAGGGCATTACCGAGTTGTTGCCGGTGTCGTCCACCGCCCATATGCGTGTGGTCCCCGCCCTGCTCGGCTGGCAGGATCCGGGCTCGGCGTTTTCGGCGGCGATGCAACTGGCGGCGCTGGCGGCGGTGGTCAGTTACTTCTGGCGCGATGTGCGCCAGGTGGTCACCGGCAGCATTGGCGCGGTGCGCCAGGGTGACTATAACAATCAGTGGTTCAAGCTGGCGGTGGCGATTGTGCTGGCGACCATTCCGATCTGCATTGCCGGCCTGGCGTTGTCGTCGACCTTGAATGCCTGTAACTCGCCGCTGCGCGGGTTGATGGTGATCGGCATCGCTTGCGTGGTGATGGCAGTGTTGCTGGCGGCCGCCGAACTGCGTGCGCGGCATACGCGGGAGGTGAGCGAAATGCGCCTGCGCGATGCGTTGATCGTCGGTATCGCACAGATTGGCGCCTTGATTCCCGGGGTCTCGCGTTCCGGTTCCACGCTGACCGCCGCGCTGTTCCTCAATTTCAAGCGTGAAGAGGCTGCGCGTTTCTCTTTTCTGCTGGGCCTGCCGGCGATCGCCCTCGCCGGCTTGAAGGAGCTGTGGGTGCTGCTGCACGCCGATATGCCGGTGCATGCCTGGCCGCACTTGCTGTTTGGCCTGGTAGTCGCCAGCGTCTCGGCGTTCTTCGCGATCTGGGGCCTGATGAAGTTCCTGGAGCGGTTCTCCACCTGGCCGTTCGTGATCTACCGCGCGCTGCTGGGGATCTTCCTGATCGTCGCGGTCAGCACCGGGTTGTTGAGCTGAGCCTCATCGACCTCAGCGCTCGAAATCGCGTGCATCGTGCCGCTCCGGCAGTTGCTCTTCGAGCGGCCCGGACACCCGGTTGACCCGCCGTCCACGCTGCACCGCCGGGCGCGCCTCGATCGCATCGGCCCAGCGCAGCACATGTTTGTAATCCTGCACCGAAAGGAACTGCGCCGCGTCATACAGGCGGCCTTTGACCAGGCCGCCGTACCAGGGCCAGATGGCGATGTCGGCGATGGTGTAGTCGTCACCGGCAATGTACTCGCTCACGGCCAGGCGCTTGTCGAGCACATCCAGTTGGCGCTTGGTTTCCATGGCAAAGCGGTTGATCGGGTACTCCATCTTGCTCGGCGCATAGGCGTAGAAATGCCCGAAGCCACCGCCCAGGTACGGCGCGCTGCCCATCTGCCAGAACAGCCACGACAAGCACTCGGCGCGGGCCGCAGGTTCGGTCGGGAAGAACGCCCCGAATTTCTCCGCCAGGTACTGCAGGATCGCACCGGACTCGAACACGCGAATCGGCGTGGCGCCGCTGCGGTCGAGCAAGGCGGGGATTTTCGAGTTCGGGTTCACCGCGACAAAGCCGCTGCCGAACTGGTCGCCGTCGCCGATCTTGATCAGCCAGGCGTCGTATTCCGCGCCGGTATGCCCGAGGGCCAGCAGCTCTTCGAGCAGGATCGTGACTTTCTGCCCATTGGGCGTGGCCAGCGAGTACAACTGCAGCGGGTGTTTGCCGACCGGCAGTACCTTGTCGTGGGTCGCCCCGGCGATGGGCCGGTTGATACTGGCGAACGTGCCGCCACTTTCGGTGTCCCAGGTCCAGACCTTGGGGGGTACGTATTCGGTCATGCTTACGACTCCTGATGTGCTTGAGGTCAACGAATCGACCCAGACTAAACCAAAGGTTGGGGTTGCGTCACAACCCAGCCTTCATCCTTGAGCGCTGGGTGGACACTTATCGGTAACGCCTTTCAATTGCCCCAGGTAGCTGTCCACTTCCTTGAACAACCACTGGGAAAACGCCTGCTGCTTGGTGTGCGAACCTTCGCGGGGCGGCCAGACCAGCCAGTAGGGATACGCGTAGGGCACACTGATATCGCCGAGCTGCACCAGTTCGCCACGGGCGATGGCGTCCTGCACCAGGCTGCGCCGCTCCAGGGCGATGCCCTGCCCCAGGCGCACCGCCTCCAGGATCAGGTTGGAGTCATTGCTGCATAAGCAGGCGCGCTCACCGGACATCTCGACGCCCGCCGCCTCGCACCATGGCAGCCAGGACTCGGTGCTACGGATGATCGGGCTGTCGACGATCTGCTGTGGTGTCTGCGGCAACTGCCCGTGATTGAAATGAGGCGCGGCCACGGCGATCACTTCATCGTGAAACAACAGCCGCTGCTCCACGCCGTCCCAATCGCCCTCGCCCATGCGGATGCCGATATCGACCGATTCCTGATGCAGGTTGGAAATGCTCAGACTGGCTTGCAAGCGAATGCGGATATGCGGGTACAACGCCTGGAACGTCGGCAGGCGTGGGACCAGCCAGGAGCAGCCGAACGAGGGCAGCACCGCGACCACCAGTTCATCGGTCTTGGGTTGGGCCTGGATCAAGCGCGTGGCTTCGGCGATATCTCCCAGCGCCTTGCGAATCTGCAAGGCGTACAGGCGCCCGTCTTCGCTCACCCGCAGGCCGCGACCTTCGCGCACGAACAGGGCCAGACCGACGAGCTCTTCCAGCACTTTGATCTGCTGGCTGATGGCTGAGTGGGTAACGTGCAGTTCCCTGGCCGCCAAGGTCACGCTGCCCAATCGCGAGGTGGCTTCGAAGCTGCGCAGGCAGGTCAAGGGAGGAAATACGCTCATGTAAGCTCAGCTAACCTTTTACGGTAAAAATAATCGATATTGCAGGACCTACAGCCGCTTTAAAGTTACCTAAATTAACCAATCCTGCCAACTACCCATTACCAAGGAGGCTTTATGAAACTGGTCGGCATGCTGGACTCGCCTTATGTACGCCGCGTGGCCATTTCCCTGGAACTGTACGGGGTGGATTTTGTGCATGAGCCCTTGTCCGTGTTCAGCACCTACAACGCATTCGCGCGGATCAACCCCGTGGTCAAGGCGCCCACCCTGGTGCTGGACGATGGGACCGTGTTGATGGACTCCAGCCTGATCCTGGATTACCTCGAAGCCCTCGCGCCAGCTGACAGAAAGTTGCTGGCGCAGCCCCCGGCGGCACGCGCCAAGGACCTACAGTTGCTCGGGCTGGCCCTGGCGGCCTGTGAGAAAAGCGTGCAGATCGTCTATGAACACAACCTGCGGCCGGCCGAGAAGCAGCATGCGCCGTGGCTCGACCGCGTCAGCGGGCAATTGCTGGCCGCGTATACGCTGCTGGACAAACACCTGAGCCAGGCCGACAGCGAAGCGCTGACCCAGGCCTCGCTGACGGTAGCGGTCGCCTGGTCCTTCAGCCAGTTCACCGTGGCCTCGGTGGTCAAGGCGGATGCGTTCCCCCATGTGCAACGCCACGCCGAACGCCTGGAGCAGCACCCGGCCTTCAAGCGCTACCCCATCGAGTGACCGGAGTTACACCCAGCCGCCATCGACAATGAAGTTCTGCGCCGAACACATCGCTGACGCCTGCGAGGCGAGAAACAGCGCCATGCTGGCGATGTGTTCCGGCAATACGCTGCCAGGCAGGCACTGGCTGCGGCTGATCAGTTCCTTGGCGGCGTCGTCGACCCACATCGTCAATTGTTTTTCGGTCATCACCCAGCCCGGCACCAGCGTATTGACGCGGATACGGTCCGGGCCCAGCTCACGCGCCAGCGCCCGCGTCATGCCGTGGGCGGCGGCCTTGCTGGCGGCGTACACCGGGTAGCCGGCGGAGGCCATCATCCAGCCAACGGAGCCCAGGTTGATGATCGAACCGCCGCCCGCACGTTTCATCATCGGCACCACAGCCTTGGCAGCAAAAAAGGCGTGCTTGAGGTTGACCGCGATCAGCTTGTCGAACGTCTCCGAATCAACTTCCTCCAGGGTATGACGCACGTCGTTGGCGGCATTGTTCACCAACACGGTGATCGGCCCCAGGGCGTATTCGAAGCGCGCAATCGCGGCCTTGTAGGCAATCTCGTCGGTGATATCGCAGTGACCGAACTCGACGGTGTGCCCCTGGGCACTCAACAACGCCGCCAGGCGCTCGCCCTGGCCTTGCGCGCGGTCGACGAACGCCACCTTGGCCCCCTGCCCAGCGAAGGCTCGCACCATGAATTCGCCGATCCCCGAAGCGCCTCCGGAAATCAATACGGTCTTGCCCTTGAGGTCGGGATAAACGGCCTGTTCAGTACTCATATCAAGGTTGCCTCGATCAATTAGTCTTATTTTATTTTACGAAATCGGCGTTTAAGGCTATAAATTTGCGGCCTCACCGACAAAATATCGCACATTAGTAGAACTATTCCACTCAAAACAACAAAAGGAAGTTCGACCATGAAGCACCCTCGATACCTGTTGTCCGGCCTCGCCTTGTCCATGCTGATCGCCAGCGGTGGCGCGCAGGCCGCCGGTCTGTCCAGTGAACACAAACCCTTCGGAAAAACCAACGACGGCACCGCTGTCGAGCAGTACATATTGCGCAACAGCCATGGCATGCAAGCCACGGTCATCACCTATGGCGGCGTGTTGCAGGCGCTGAAAGTGCCGGACAAGCACGGCAAGGTCGAGGACGTGGTGCTCGGCTTCGATGATGTGCAGGGCTATCAGCGCGGTACGGCGTTTTTTGGCGCGACCATTGGCCGCTTCGGCAATCGCCTGGCCGGCGGTGCGTTCGAGCTCGACGGCAAGCGTTATCAGGTGCCGCTCAACGACGGTCCCAATTCGCTGCATGGCGGCGCCCAGGGCTTCGACAAGCGCGTGTGGCAAGCCAAGCCCGTCAAGGACAAGGATTCGGTCGGCGTGACCCTGACCTACCTGTCCAAGGACGGCGAGATGGGCTTTCCCGGCAACCTGACCACCGAAGTCACCTATCGGCTCAACGACAACAACGAATTGCACATCGACTACAAGGCCACCACCGACAAACCGACGGTGCTCAACCTCACCAACCACAGCTATTTCAACCTCGCCGGCGCGGGCAACGGCGACATCCTCAAGCAGGTGGCGACCTTGCACGCCAGCCACTACACGCCGGTGAATGCCACCTTGATTCCCACCGGCGAAGTGGCACCGGTCAAGGGCACGCCGATGGACTTTCTCCAGCCCACCGCCATCGGCCAGCACATCAAGGACGCGCATCCGCAACTCAAATTCGCCGAGCCAAAACAGGGCGGGTTTGACTTCAACTGGGCGCTGGATACCCAGGGCGACATCAAGCAACTCGCCGCCGACGTGTACGACCCCGCCTCCGGCCGCCGTTTGCAGCTCTACACCACGGAACCTGGGGTGCAGTTCTATACCAGCAACTTCCTCGATGGCTCGGTGAAGGGCAAGGCAGGCAAAACCTACCTGCATTGGAGCGGTTTCACACTGGAGACCCAGCACTTTCCCGATGCGCCGAACCAACCGACGTTTGCCTCGACACGCTTGGACCCCGGGCAGACCTACACCCAGCGCACCATCTTGAAGTTTTCCGCCGATTGAGGATGGCGGCGGGCTTGCCGGCGACCGAAACGCTGTCGCCGGCAAGCCGGCGTCCGGCGCTAATGTGATGCAAATAGTCCCCAAAACCGTGCTTGGCTGCTATTGTGCCGCGCTTTGAAAAGCCGCCTACCAGCAAGGAATTGGACGTTGAACACTGACGAAAAAATGACCGGGGACCTGTTCGAGGTGGATAAGCGTCTGTCACTCAAACCCGTGGTGGACTTCAACGCCTACCTGCGCAACGCATTCGGCGACGGCCCCTGCACCTGCGTGCGCTGTGCTGCCGCTGGCGGGGAGGAAACCGGCTATGAGTTCCAGCACACCTTCAACCTCGACACCAAACCCACCCACCGCCGCTTTGCCTCGACGGCCGGCAGCGATGTGCTGTTGATGTTGAAAAAGGCGTGGCTGTCGTACACCAAGGCGGAGTTGCCGCTCAGTGGTGTGCTGGCATTGCCGACGGTGAAGGAGTTTGTCGAGCCACAGTTGCACAAGCGCCTCGCCCCGTTGTTTCTGGCCAGTGGGTTGGCCAAGGATGTCGACGGCGAACTGCGCATCCAACCGCAGGCCATGGCCTGATCCCGCCCGTTGAGCCCCCCTTGAATGCGCGGCTCAGGCGTCGGGGTGATAAATCGAACCGTTGAGTGAGCACAGTAGCGAGCGTCCTACCCAGGGACGCCGCTGTCCCTACGCCAATCCTGCCTATTTCGGCTTTTTCCTTGCGCAAGTTTCATCAGTGGGATCAGCATGGCCCTCAATGAATAGCCGCTTGATCGAATAACGCGCCTTCACCACCAAAGCCGAACACCGTCGCACCGAGACGGGCATCCTGCGCGTGACGATGTCGCCCGACTGCCGCCGCGCAGGGTTGGCGCAGCGAAAGCACAGCTCAGGTTTTGCGTTGATCACAAGGAGTTCTGGATGGCCGCACCAAGCAAGAAGATGAGCCTGTTGGGCCTGACCACCCTGGTAGCGATCAACATGATGGGCTCGGGGATCATCATGTTGCCGGCCAGCATGGCGCAACTGGGCGCGATTTCACTGCTGTCGTGGGTCGTCACTGCGCTCGGTTCGATGGCGATCGCCTACGGCTTCGCTCAATGCGGGCTGTTCTGTACCCGCAGCGGCGGGATGTCGGCGTATACCGAGGAGGCCCACGGCAAGTCGGGGTTTTTCCTGTGTTCGTTTCTGTATTTTCTGTCGCTGATCATTGCCAATGTGGCGATTGCGATTTCGGCGGTGGGTTATTTGTCGTCGTTCATTCCGTGGCTGGGCAGCGGGCCGGGGCCGTTGTTCGTCGGCAGCCTGGCGCTGATCTGGCTGACCACCGTGGCCAACTTCGGCGGCCCGCGCATCACCGGGCGCATCGGAGTGGTCACGGTATGGGGTGTGATCATTCCAGTGGCGGGGCTCTGCGTGATCGGTTGGTTCTATTTCAAGCCCGAGGTGTTCACGGCCGCCTGGAACCCACACCAACGGCACCTGTGGGACGCCGTCAGTGCGAGTATTCCTCTGACCTTGTGGGCGTTTCTTGGCATGGAGTCGGCCGCCCAGGGCTACGACGCGGTGGAGAACCCCAACCGCACCGTGCCCCTGGCCTGCCTGCTCGGCACGCTTGGGGTGGCGGTGGTGTATGTGCTGTCGACCGCAGTGATCCAGGGCATCGTGCCCAATGCCGAACTGGCCGCGTCCTCCGCACCGTTCGCACTGGTTTACGCACAGATGTTCAGCCCCTGGGTCGGCAAGCTGATCATGGCGCTGGCGGTGGTGGCCTGTATCGGCTCGTTACTGGGCTGGCAATTCACCCTGGCGCAAACGGCCAAGATGTCGGCGGACCAACGCCTGTTTCCGCGGTTTTTCAGCCGCATCAGCGCCGCGAATGCACCGGTGCTGGGGCTGCTGGCGTGTGCCACGCTGCAAAGCCTGATTGCCTTGTCGACCATCTCGCCCAGCGCCAGCGCGCAGTTCAGCAAACTGGTGAACCTGGCGGTGGTGACCAACCTGCTGCCCTACGTGACCGCCCTCACCGGCCTGCTGGTGATGATGTACAAGGCACACGCCAGCGCAACGGTGCAGGCGCGCAATACGCTGGTGGTGCTGGTGGCCGTGGGGTATTCGCTGTATGCGATTTATGCCTGCGGTGAAGAGGCGGTATTTGGCGCGATGCTGGTGCTGGCGTTCGGGTATCTGTTGTATGGCTTCCTGGCCAAGCGGTTTGTCGGGGAACCGGCAGATTCCCCTGGCAGATGAAGATCAAAATGTGGGAGGGGGTTTGCCCCCGATTGCGCCAGTCGATACGTGTATTGACTGAACCACCGCTATCGGGGGCAAGCCCCCTCCTACAGTATTTACCGCGTTTGCCTGAACTGATTATTTACGTGCAGCCTCCCACTGCTTGAGCAGGTCGCCGTAGGCCACGGTTTCGCCTTTGGGTTTCTCGTTGGCCAGTTTCGGCTTCGGCGCGCCCGGCTGGTCGAACCAGTATTGGGCGTCACGCTCCGGGTTCATTTTCGGACCGCACACCGGTTGCACTTTGGAGCGTTCCAGGCGCGTCATGATCGCGTCTTGCTCCTTGGCCAGGTTGTCGAGCGCCTGTTGCGGGGTTTTCTCGCCGCTGGCCGCCGCCGCAATGTTGCTCCACCACAATTGCGCCAGGCGTGGATAGTCCGGCACGTTGGTGCCGGTCGGCGTCCACTCGACCCGGGCCGGGCTGCGGTAGAACTCCACCAGGCCGCCAAGCTTCGGCGCCAGGTCGGTCATGGCCTGGGAATTGATGTCCGACTCACGGATCGGCGTCAGGCCGACGATGGTTTTCTTCAGCGACACGGTTTTCGAGGTGACGAACTGCGCGTACAGCCAGGCCGCGAGCTTCTGCTTCTCAGGCGTCGACTTGAGGAAGGTCCAGGAACCCACGTCCTGATAACCCTTCTTCATGCCCTTTTCCCAATAAGGCCCGACGGGCGACGGCGCCATACGCCATTTCGGTGTGCCGTCGGCGTTGACCACGGGCAGGCCCGGCTTGGTCATGTCGGCCGTGAACGCGGTGTACCAGAAGATCTGCTGGGCGATGTTGCCCTGGGACGGCACCGGGCCGGATTCGGAGAAGGTCATGCCGGCCGCTTCCGGCGGTGCGTAGGCTTTCATCCAGTCCACGTATTTCTGCGTGGCGAACACGGCGGCCGGGCCGTTGGTGTCGCCGCCCCGGGTCACGCTGGAGCCCACCGGGTGGCAGTCCTCGACGCGAATGCCCCACTCGTCCACCGGCAAACCGTTGGGCAAACCCTTGTCGCCGCCACCGGCCATGGAGAACCAGGCATCGGTGAAGCGCCAGCCGAGGGACGGGTCTTTCTTGCCGTAGTCCATGTGCCCATAGATGCGCTTGCCGTCGATTTGCTTGACGTCCTCGCTGAAGAACTTGGCGATGTCTTCATAGGCCGACCAGTTCACCGGCACGCCGAGGTCGTAGCCGTATTTTTCCTTGAACTTGGCTTTCAGCTCCGGCCGCTCGAACCAGTCAGCGCGGAACCAGTACAGGTTGGCGAATTGCTGGTCGGGTAACTGGTAGATCTTGCCGTCCGGCGCGGTGGTGAAGGAGATACCGATAAAGTCCTTGATATCCAGGGTCGGCGAGGTGAAGTTCTTGCCTTCGTTGGCCATCAGGTCAGTGATGGATTCGGTTTTGCCGTAGCGAAAGTGCGTACCGATCAGGTCGGAATCGTTGACCCAGCCGTCATAGATGTTCTTGTCGGACTGCATCTGGGTTTGCAGCTTTTCCACCACATCGCCTTCCTGCAGCAGGTCGTGGGTCAGCTTGATACCGGTGATTTCACTGAAGGCCTTGGCCAGCACCTTGGATTCGTATTCATGGGTGGTGAGGGTTTCCGACACCACGTTGATCTTCATCCCACGGAACGGTTCGGCGGCCTTGATGAACCACTTGAGTTCCTCGAGCTGCTGGTCGGCCGTGAGGGTCGACGGCTTGAACTCGCTGCCGATCCATTTTTTCGCCGCTTCTTCATACGCATCGGCCCAGGCCGTAGCACTCAAACCACTGAGGGCCAGTACGGCGGCCAATGAAATGCTATGTCGCAGCTTATTGTTTTTATCGAACATAGAGACCTCCTGGTTGATTTCAAAAGGGACTACAAACGCCACACACCCCTTGTTGGAGCGAGCTTGCTCGCGAAAAACGCCCAGACACCGCGCACGCCCAGAAACGCCGCGTTATCGTTGACGAATTTCGCGAGCACGCTCGCTCCTACAGGGAATAGAGGCATCCGCACTAGCCCCAACGCATCACACACAACAGCCATACAAGGGAGAGCGCGGACGCCACCCAGATGCTCCAGTCGGTTGCGCCGATCACCAGCAGGTGCAGGTAAGCGCTACCGAGAAGACCGATAAACAAACGATCACCACGGGTGGTGCTGATCGGCAGAAACCCGCGCCGAGGGATACTCGGCGCGCGCAGTTCCCAAGTGGTCATGCCCGCCAGAATCAGGGCGATACCGCCAAAGAACAGCGCGGTGGGGGTGGTCCAGGCCATCCATTCCATCATCGACTCCTCAGACCCGGCCCAGGGCAAAGCCCTTGGCCACGTGGTTGCGTACAAACCAGATCACCAGCATGCCGGGCAGGATGGTCAACACCCCCGCCGCCGCCAGCACGCCCCAGTCGATCCCCGACGCCGAGACGGTACGGGTCATCACCGCCGCGATGGGCTTGGCATTGACCGAAGTCAGGGTGCGCGCCAGCAGCAGTTCGACCCAGGAAAACATGAAGCAGAAAAACGCCGTCACGCCGATGCCGGAGCCGATCAATGGGATAAAAATCTTCACAAAGAACTTGGGGAAGGAGTAACCGTCAATGTAGGCGGTTTCGTCGATTTCCTTGGGCACACCCGACATGAAGCCTTCGAGAATCCACACCGCCAATGGCACGTTGAACAGGCAGTGCGCCAGGGCCACCGCGATATGCGTGTCGAACAGGCCGATGGACGAATACAGCTGGAAAAACGGCAACAGAAACACCGCCGGCGGCGCCATGCGGTTGGTCAGCAGCCAGAAAAACAGGTGCTTGTCGCCCAGGAAGCGATAGCGCGAGAACGCATACGCCGCCGGCAGCGCTACGCTCAAGGAGATCAGCGTGTTCAGGCTCACGTAGTACAGCGAATTGAGATAGCCGGTGTACCAACTCGGGTCAGTGAAGATCACCTTGTAGTTGGCCAGGGTGAAATCCTGCGGAAACAGCGTCAGCCCGCCGAGGATTTCGGTATTGCTTTTGAAGGACATGTTCAGCAGCCAGTAGATCGGCACCAGCAGGAACAGGATGTAGATCAGCAGCGGTATGACTTTGCGCTTGCTCATGTTGGTGGCCTCAGCGGTTGGCGTCGGAATGGGTCATGGCGGTGTAGAACAGCCAGGACACCAACAGGATGATCAGGAAGTACACCAGGGAAAACGCCGCGGCCGGGCCCAGGTCGAATTGGCCGACAGCCATCTGGGTCAGCGTCTGGCTGAGGAACGTGGTGGCGTTACCCGGCCCGCCACCGGTCAGTACGAAGGGCTCGGTGTAGATCATGAAACTGTCCATGAAGCGCAGCATCACCGCGATCAGCAGCACACTTTTCATCTTCGGCAGCTGGATATGTCGGAAAACCGCCCAGGCCGACGCCCGATCGATACGCGCCGCCTGGTAGTACACATCTGGAATAGCGCGCAGCCCCGAGTAGCACAGCAGCGCCACCAGGGAGGTCCAGTGCCAGACATCCATCACCAGCACCGTGACCCAGGCGTCCATGGTGTTGGCCGCATAGTTGTAGCTGATGCCCATCGCATTGAGGGTGGAACCGAGCAACCCGATATCGGCGCGGCCGAAAATCTGCCAGATGGTGCCCACCACGTTCCACGGAATCAGCAACGGAATGGCGAGGATGATCAGCACCAGCGATGACCAGCGGCCCTTGGTCGGCATGGTCAGGGCGATGGCGATGCCCAGCGGGATTTCGATCAGCAGCACGCACGCCGAGTAGATGAACTGGCGCAGCAGCGAGTCGTGCAGACGCGGGTCGAGTAGCACCTGCTTGTACCAGTCGGTGCCAACGAAATAGCGGCTGGACTGGTCGAAAATGTCCTGCACCGAGTAGTTGACCACCGTCATCATCGGGATCACCGCACTGAATGCCACCAGCAGGAACACCGGCAACACCAACCACCAGGCCTTGTTGTTCTGCACCTTGTTCATGGCCGCACCTCCAGCAGGTAATCGTCGACGTAGAGCATCAGCCACTGCGCGGGGAAGCTGATAGAGGCGGTGCCTTCGGGCACCGGTTTGTCTTCGGCCAGGCGCACTTTCAGGGTGGCGCCGTCCAGGTTCAGGGTCAGGATCTTGTAGGTGCCGAGGTCTTCAATATGGGTGACGTCGGCTTGCAGTGCGTCAGGGTTATGCTCATCCCACACATGAATGAATTCCGGGCGGATGCCCACCTGCAAGGTCGTGTAGGGCGTGTCGGCGAGGCGTTGCTGCACGGCCTCGGACAACCGCAGATGGGTGTCGGCAAAGCGCACTCCGCCGGCCTCAGCCTGCACTTCGATCAGATTCATCCCAGGGCTGCCGATGAAATAGCCGACAAACGTATGGCTCGGCCGCTCGAACAACTCCCGCGGCGTGCCGAATTGCACGATTTGCCCGCCGTACATCACCGCGATCTTGTCGGCGAAGGTCGAGGCTTCCAGCTGGTCGTGGGTCACGTAGACCATGGTGATATTGAACTGCTCGTGGATCTGCTTGAGCTTGCGCCGCAGTTTCCATTTGAGGTGCGGGTCGATCACCGTCAGCGGTTCATCGAACAGGATCGCCGAGACGTCGTCACGCACCAGGCCCCGGCCCATGGAGACTTTCTGTTTTTCGTCGGCGGTGAGGTTGCGTGCCTTTTTGCTCAGCAGGCTTTGCAGGTCAAGGACTTCGGCGATTTCCTGCACCTTGCTGTGAATTTTCGCCTCGGCCATGCCCTGGTTACGCAACGGGAAAGCCAGGTTGTCGAACACCGTCATGGTGTCGTACACCACCGGGAACTGGAACACCTGGGCGATGTTGCGTTTTTCCGGGGTCAGCTCGTTGACCACTTTATGGTCGAACAGCACTTGCCCTTCGGACGGGCTGAGCAGGCCGGAGATGATATTGAGCAGGGTTGATTTGCCGCAGCCCGAAGGCCCGAGCAAGGCGTAGGCGCCGCCCTGCTCCCATACGTGGTTCATTTCCCGAATGGCGTAGTCCTCGGGACCTGTCGGCGTAGGGCTGTAGCTGTGCGCCAGGTTCTGCAAATGGATCTCGGCCATCAGGCAACCCTCGCGACACGGCGTCCGGGGGCCTGGACCAAGCGGCCCTGGCCATCAAACACAAACAGTTTATGGGTGGGGATATACACACGGATCGGCGCGTCGACGTCGTACTCATGCACCCCCGGCAAGTGCAACACCAGCAGGAAATGCTCGCTGCGCACATGCAGGAAGGTTTCCGAGCCGCTGATCTCGGCGACTTCCACGGTCACCGCCAGTTCGAGGTCGTCGTCGTTGCTGGGCACCAGGCTGATATGGCTGGGGCGCACGCCAAAGCGGAACTCGCCCTCGCCGATGGGACGCAGGTCAACATTGAGTGGGAAGTGTACGAAATTGGCGAAGCTCACTTCATTGCCGCTGATGCTGCCCGGCATCAGGTTGATCGGCGGTTCGGAAAACAACTCGGCAGCCAATACGGTCTGCGGCTGGTGATACACCTCGGCGGCCTTGCCGCTCTGGATCACCCGGCCTTCGTGGAGGATGGTGGTGGTGCCACCGAGTGCCAGCGCTTCGTTGGGCTCGGTGGTGGCGTAAATCGCAATGGTGTGGCGGGCCTTGAACAGCTCGCGCATTTCCTGACGCAGCTCTTCGCGCAGTTTGTAGTCCAGGTTCACCAACGGCTCATCGAACAGGATCAGTTCGGCATCCTTCACCAACGCGCGGGCCATCGCCGTGCGTTGCTGCTGGCCGCCGGACAGCTCCAGCGGGTGGCGCTTGAGGAACTTCTCGATGCGCAGCATCTTCGCGGTTTCCAGCACCTTGCTCTGGATCAGCTCGTTGGACACACCGGCCTGGCGCAACGGCGAGGCGATGTTCTCGAACACGGTCATGGTCGGGTAGTTGATGAACTGTTGATACACCATCGACACGTTGCGCAGGCGCACCGGTTTAGCGGTGACATCCACGCCGTTCATCAGGATGCGACCGCTGTCGGGCTTGTCCAGGCCGGCCATCAGGCGCATCAGGCTGGTCTTGCCGGACAGGGTGCGACCGAGCAGCACATTGAAGGAGCCGGCCTCGAAACGCAGGTTGGCGTCGTCGATCCAGGTCTGGCCTTCGATGACGCGGGAGACATGTTCCAGGGTCAATGACATGACACGCCCTTTTTTATTATTGGAATGAATCTGGCCAGTGGTCACAGCGAGTTTCGTGCCAACCGCAGCAGGTGCTTGATCCACAAGGAAATGCCCTGAAAGCGAGGTTCGGGAGCGAACAAAAATGAACAATTCGGACTGAACAACTGAACACTCAGCGGGTTGACAATGAACAGTTCTGAACAACACTGTTTGAACCCGATTGACTGAACAACGCAGAACACATGTGGGAGGGGCGGTGCGACTATTCGACTTGCCCCCTCCCACATTGACCGGGTGACATCCGTTAGATTGCGCAAGACCCAAAAACAATAAAAAGAAGGTCTCCATGGCCGAACCGCTGACTCACGACACCCTCATCCAGGAGTCCTGGCGCCGCTGCCGCGCATTCGGCCTGGACCACCAGAGCCCACCCAGCTTTGACCAACTGCCCGCCGAGGGCATCAGCCAATTGCTGGAGAGCCAGCATTCCCTGGTGCAGACCACCCACCAGGAAGTGTTGCCTTACTACGAGAACATCCTGAGCAACTCCAACTGCCTGATCATGCTGGCCGACAACCGGGGCCAGGTTTTGACGTCGTGGGGCACCCAGCGCTTTATCGACCCCAAGTTGGCCCGTGGCTTCAGCCCCGGCGCCAGCTGGATGGAGCGTTCCAGCGGCACCAATGCCATCGGCACCGCGCTGGCCTGTGTCCAGGCGGTGCATATCGAACACGATGAACACTTCCTCAAGGCCAACCGCTTCATGACCGGTTCGGCGGCGCCGATCTTCGACGCCCAGCGCGAAATCATCGCGGTGCTGGACGTGTCCAGCGACAGCTACCTGCCGCCCTCCCACACCCTGGGCATGGTCAAGATGATGAGCCAGACCGTGGAAAACCGGCTGATCCTCAACCTGTTTCGCGGCGAGCATTTCCAGCTGACCTTCAACACCGGGCTGAACAACCTCGACAGCCAATGGGCGGGCCTGCTGATCTTTGATGAAAGCGGCCAGGTGTTATCGGCCAACCGCCGCGCCGACAACCTGCTGGGCATCAGCCTGTCGCGGGTGATGATCGACCGTTTGTTCAAGGTGTCGATGCTGGAGTTACTGAATCAGCCGGAGGGTTTGCCGTTCTCCTTGCAGGCGGCCGGCCGCAATCGCTTCCAGTGTTTATTGAAGCGGCCCAAGCAGATGCCGGTACACGCGCGGGTTTTCAGCGAACCGGCGCCGCCGCAAGCCGTACCGATCAGCCTCAAGACCCTGCATTTTGGCGATGTGCGCGTGGAAAAAGCCGTGCGCCAGGCCGAACGCCTGCTGGAAAAGGACATTCCGCTGCTGATCCACGGTGAAACCGGCGTGGGCAAAGAGGTATTCGTCAAAGCCCTGCACCAGGCCAGTTCGCGCAGCCAACAGGCCTTTATCGCGGTGAACTGTGCGGCGATTCCCGCTGAGCTGGTGGAATCGGAACTGTTCGGCTACGAAAAAGGCGCCTTCACCGGCGCCAATCAAAAAGGCAGCGTCGGCCTGATCCGCAAGGCCGACAAGGGCACGCTGTTTCTCGACGAGATCGGTGATATGCCACTGCCGACCCAGGCCCGCTTGCTGCGGGTCTTACAGGAACGCTGCGTGCAACCGGTGGGCAGCAGCGAGTTGTTCCCGGTGGATTTGCGCATCATCTCCGCCACCAACCATGTGCTACGCGAGCAGGTGCAGGCCGGGCGCTTCCGTGAGGATTTGTACTACCGCATTGGCGGGCTGACCCTGGAGTTGCCGCCACTGCGCGAGCGCACTGACAAGCAGGCGTTGTTCCAACAACTGTGGCAGCAACACCGCGAACCGAAGCAGTGGGCCGGGCTGAGCGCCGAGGTGCTGGCGTTGTTCGAGCAGCACCCGTGGCCGGGCAATTTGCGCCAGGCCAGCAGTGTGTTGCAGGTGGCGTTGGCCATGGCCGAGGAGCAGCCGATCCGCCCGGAGCATCTGCCGGACGACTTCTTCGTCGATCTGAACGTGACGGCGCCGCTGCCCGCCAGCGCGCCTCTGGAGGACAGCATTGACCTGACGCGGCGCTTGAAAGCGGCAGGCGGGAATATTTCCCACCTGGCGCGGGAACTCGGCGTGAGCCGCAACACCCTGTACAAGCGCCTGCGCCAAGGCAATGACTGAAACCCGGGCAGCAATCGACCGCTGCCCTCTCGAGCTTGAAACCGCCCTGCCCGCACGCGACACTGCACCGCTCCATCACGAGGACACCGCCGATGACCGCAACCGCCGCCACCGTTTCTGCACGGGAGGCTTATCAAGTGCTTAAGGATATGGCCCTGGAAACGCGGGTCATCAGCGCCTGTGCGGCAGCGGATGACACGGTAAGCGTGGAAACCGACGGCTGGCGGATGGTGCTGCTGACCCAAGGTGCGGCGCTGGTGGGGTGCCAGCACTGCCGCTCACCCGACGGGCGGCATGGCTCATTGGACAGCTGGCAACGCTATGGCACCAACCCAGTGGCATTGATGAGTATGTGGGAGCACGCGCAAGTCGAGCGCCTGTTGTCGGTGTCTCAGCGCCAGCTCCACGACACGCCGGTGTAGATGCCCCGACCATCCCCGGGCGTGGAGCGGGCGGCGTCCAGGCCCTTGTCGTCATAACCCGGGGTGACGGTGTTGGCGTAGCGGCGGTTGGTCAGGTTGCGCAGGTCAACCCAGGCTTGCCAGTCCTGCTGCGGGGCGTCGTAGCCGAACGTGGCGCCGAGTAAGGTATAGGCCGCCGCGTAGTAGGAATTGGCGTAATCCACCGCCACCCGCGAGGAATGCTCGGTGTTGAGGCTGGTGTAGAAACCGGTCGGATGGCTGTAGCGCAACTGTGCCTGGTAGTAGTGCTTGGGAATGCCCGGCAAGGTGTTGTCGCCGAAGCGGTCGTCGTTGCGGTAGTGGAAGTCGCTGAAGGTGTAGGCCTGGCGCAGGGCGAGCTTACCGCTGCGGCCGCCATCCCACAGCGGGCTGAGCAGGCTCAGTTCGACACCTTGGTGAACCGTGGGGCTGGCGTTGGCCTCGGCGAGGATCGCGTTGGTGGTGGGGGTCTGGGCCTGGGTTTCAACGGTGAGCAACTCGTGGCGCACTTCCGAGCGGTACAGTGCCAGGTCCCATTGGCCGAACCACGCGTCACCACGGCCGCCGACTTCCAGGGTGGTGGCGGTCTGGTTTTTCAAACTCACGCCTTCGCGTTGCAGGCCGGTGGCCGGGCCGCTGCCCGGCCCGAAGTATTTGTTGGAACCCCAGATCATCGACCAGGCATGCGGCGGCTCGACCGAGCGGCTCAGGTTGCCGTACACCTGCAATTGCGGGGTGAAGTCATAGCGCAGGCCGATGCGCGGCGCATAGTCCCAGTCATGTTGACTGAGCGGCGCCTGGCCGTCGGGATAGGTCACCTGGGTTTCGCGGCGGGTGTAGATCGCGGCCAGGCCGGTGGTCAGCCACAGGTCCGGGACCAGTTCCAGGTCGTTGCCGATATGCAGCACCGTGTCGGAGCCCAGGTAGCTGTAGTCGCGGGTCTTGGTGCCGGGGGCATAGCCTGCGGTATTGCCGACAGGAATTCGCACGTATTCCGACGCGCCATTGTTGGGCATCGCCTGGGTGGTGCGCAGGCCGATCGTGGTTTTACTGTCGTGACCGAACAGGGTGTCCTGGCGAATGTAGTTCAGCGTGCCGCTGATATCGGTGTAGGCGACTTTCAGGCGATTGGTGCCCTCGCGCAGGTCCATCGGGTAGTCGTGATAGGCCAGGCCGACTTCCAGCCGTGCGTTGTCGTCGAGCTGCAACGTGGTCTTGTTGGCGATCCAGGTGGAGCCCGGTTGCAGGCGTTTTGAATCGCGGGCGGCGTTGAGGCTGTTGGCGGCACGCGGATCATGGCTGATCTGGTAGCGCGTGAGCTTGCCTGGCGTGTCGTTGGTGGTTTCGCGGTAGCGCAAGTAAAAGCGCGTCTCCAGGTTCGGGTTGAAACGGTAGCCGAAGTTGGCCGCGACGCCCTTGCCCGTGCCGGCGCTCTGCTGCTGATAGCCGTCGGATTCGGAATCGGTGAGGCTGATGTAATAGTCGGCATCCCCCAGCACCTGGCCCGAACTGATCTCGCGCTGGGCGTAGCCACGGCTGCCCGCTTCGTAGCGCACTTGCAGCTTGGGCGCGTCGTAGCCGGTATGGGTCACGTAATTGACCGCCCCACCCAGGGCCAGCGCGCCCTGATCAAAACCGTTGGCACCGCGCAGCACCTCGACGCGGCTTTGCCACAAGGGGTCCTTGAGTTCATAGGGCGTACCGCCGGGGCCTGTCAGCGGCAAGCCGTCGAACGTCTCGTACAACCCGGAAGCATGGGCGCCGGGGCTGCGGTTGAGGCCCGAGCCACGGATCGAGAGTTTGACGCCTTCATTATTCGCCGCCTTGGCGTACACCCCGGCCTGATACTTGAACACGTCCTCGTTGGTGCTCACCCGCCCCTGTTGCACGCTGCTCATGTCGATGTAATTGGTGCCGCCGGGCACGCGCTTGAGCTGCGCCTGCGCCACTTCAGCCGCGCTGGCTTCGCTGGTGGTGACTTCGACCGGCGCCAGTTGCAGGTCTTCGGCCTGCACAAGGGAACTGAGGGTCAGGGCAGCAAAAAGCAGCGGGGGTTGGCGCAGCAACATGGGGCGGGTCCTTGGAATGCGGGGGCGTGAAGGCAAGGCCTCGCACGCGAACTGTGATGGGAAGACCGGGACGCTCGCCAGGTCACGCCTTATTCAAGGCGCAGAGCCTTCCCGGCCCCTGAAAAAACCACCTGTCTCCTAGCCCGCGGCGGACGCCAGCGCGCGCATGAAGTCATCCGCCTCCGACCCCGCCGGAAAGCGGAAACCGTACATTTCGTCGGTCGTCAGAATGCTGTTGAGGGCGTCGCGAAATTGCGCCTCAGTCGGCGACTCCTGCAGCAGTTTGTGTGCCGGTAACAACAGCTCGGCAGAGACGCCTTGCGCACTCGCGGCGTCAATCACCGCAAACAGGATAAATCGCAGGCGGATTTCGCGATCCGTGGGCCAAACCGTTTTTCGCTTACCCAAGGTAGGGCCTCATATTTAAGAAAAGTCCGAGGCTATTGCCGACAGATGGGCGTTTCAAGCAGTGCAGTGCAAGATAGGGCACTTCCTACAGAGGAAACGGAAACACCGCACTCAACGGCCCTAACGCTCACTGCACCGGCAGAAAATTCATCAGCAACAGGCTTTGCGCGTAATTGACGCCAATGCGTCGGTAGCGCTCATCGAGCATCTGGGTCAGCAGGTCGAGCCGCGCGACGATCTTGCCGAACTCGACGGCGAAACTGAGGTTACTGCCCTCCTCCGAGATCTCGTTGGAAAACAGCAGCAGCACGCCATTGGCATCCTGACGCTGGCTGAGCAGCCAGGTGGCCTTTTCGATATTGCGCGCCGCGTTGCTGACGAATTGCGGGTTGATCGTGTCAGAGATATAGAACCGGGTGCGCCCGCCATGTGCAGTCACCAGCATGCTGCCAATCGCATAGATAAACGCCCCGACCCGATCGCCGCGAAACTCGGGGCTCAAGGAGTAACTCAGGGCCGCCAGATCGCGACGATCCCCCAGGGCGGGCAGCGGTTGACGGTTTTCGATGGCCGAACGGATTTCCCGCGCCGCGCTCACCGCGTCCAGGTAACCCGACTGCCGCCACTGGTTGGGGTTGCGCAGGTACAGCTTGTTCATCAGCAGATACAGGCTTTGCAGGTTATCGCGCATGCCGAGGGTGGCCATGCGGTCGACGCTGGTCTGGAGAAACTCATCAGGCTTGCCATTGCTGAATTGCCTGGCGATATCGCGCCCCTGTTGCTGGCTGCAGGCGGTGGTGCAGAGCAGAAACACGAGGACGAGCCAGCGCGGGCGGTTCATCCATCGGCAGGTAAGAGGCGGGAACGTATGATCCATCGGCACCAGGTCTAGTTCTTATGTCCACACGCAGTATGAGTATGGCTGGGATAGAGATAGATCCGAAAAATCCGAAAAAGTGCAGGATTGGGCAACAGAACATCCGGAAGGTCATGAGAAATGCCCAGTGCATGTCAGTGGGTTTCGCAACAAAGCGACCTCAGGGCCGGTCGGCACCCGAATCAGCACAAGCGCGTAACGATCCGCAGGTTCAGGCTGCCAAAACGGGAACCTCAACCTTGTAGGGCAAGCGTCGGACATAGCCTCCCGCCGACAAAGAACGCGTTATACAAACAAAAACGCCAGCTTCAGCAGAGCTGAAACTGGCCGTCAATGCGTTGCGTCTTCCGGGCTTGACCGGCGATCGTCCGCTTAGAAAATCGAGATTGGGTAATCCACGATCAGACGGGTTTCGTTGTAATCCCCTTCCGCCTGATCAGCGTTACCGCGGTGCCAGGCTTGACGCACGCGCATCGACAAGTCTTTGACCGGGCCGCTCTGCACCACGTATTTGGCTTCAAAGTTGGTTTCATGGTGCTTGCCGTCAGCACCATAACCATAGGCACGGTAGGCGCTGCCGACCGGCATGTGCGTGCCGTCGATATTGTCACCGTTGAGGTAGCGCGTCATAAAACTCAGCCCTGGCACGCCATAAGTCGCCATGTTCAAGTCGTAACGGGCCTGCCAGGACTTTTCGCCTGGGCCGTTAAAGTCAGAATATTGAACCGAGTTGGCCAGGAAGATGGAGTCGGCCAGATCACCCGACTTGTTATTACCCACGGCCACATAGTCGAACGGCGTGTCGCCGTGAACTTTCTGGAACGCCAGTGTGACGGTATGAGCACTCAGGAAAGAGTACGCCGCTGCCAACGACCAAGTGGTGTTGTTGATAGAACCGGCTTTGGACTGGCCGGAATCGGTGGTGCGGTAGATGTTGAAGTCCAGGTTCAATGATTGATCGGCAGTGAACGGAATCGTGTAGTTGGCATTACCGTAGTATTGATGCCAGACGTCCTTGAGGTCCGAGGCAAACACGCTCATGGACAAGTTATCGGTCAGCGTGTACTTACCGCCGAGGTAGTCAATGCTCTTGGCCGGTATATTGGCATAACCGGCATACAATTCGTGGCTATTGTTGGTCGTGGTCGGACCGTTACTGCTGGTGAAGTGCCCGGCGTCAAAGTTCAACCCTTCAATTTCGCTGCTCAACAGGTTGAAGCCAGTCGCTGTTTGAGGCGTGGCGCGAGTACCCGCCGTGGCCAGGACCGGGTTGTTGGGCTGCAAGTTGCCATAATGCAGTTCAGTCTTGGAGAACCGTGCCTTGATCGACGCGCCTGCACTGCTGAAGTCATTCTCCGGCCGGCCGTTGCTGTCGACCGGCAAGTTGCCAGAGCCTGCATTGCCTTTGCCACCGTCCAGCTTCACGCCCCAGTATCCGTAAGCATCTACACCAAAACCGATGGTGCCTTGGGTGAAGCCGGAGGAGAAGTTGCCTTGTATCACCTGCAACCAGTCCTGTTTATCACCCGCCGAATTCTTACCGTCACGATCAAAATAAAAGTTACGAAGCAGCAGGTTCAAACTACTGCCTTCAACAAACCCCTTGGCAGTCGCCTGGTCCTCCACACCCGCGGCTGACGCTAGTTGACTAGCACCCAGCGAGACCGTCAGCGCCACCAAATTCCACTTAAAAGACATTGTTTGTTCCCCTGTTTTTAATAGAGCTGCCTCGTCTCTCAACGCACAGTCAGCAGGGTCTCCCCTGAAGTCAGGCGGTCAAAAGCGAAGAGTCATAAGTCGATGGCAGATGAGAAGGTTTCTAAGTCGCAACGCATTGACTGCGCAGCGCAAGGTACCGTTTTATAACGGTTTATTTTTAGTACAGGGCAGAGCCTAAGGTGAAAAACTTATAACACTTTCCCGCCGATGGAATGACCTCGTTTCCCGTGAAAGTAATTTTCCATTTCTGTAACAATTCAGGTTTATACAAGACAGCCGGACGCGTGAAATGAGCTGGACATCGATGTTTCGCATACATCTAAAGTCCCAACTGCACGATGAAAACGGCACGCTCTGAGCCTGGATATCCGCAAAGGGCCAAACTGATTCAGGCGTTCTTGGGGCTCCCTTATCGAGAGCGGCGAATGCCGCAATATTTAAAGCAACGTTGTGCTAGCGTACCTGTAGGACGGATTACATGATGGTCTTAGACGCATGCCTCGAGGTCGATACGACTACAAGCCTCGAGGCAGGACATCACATCGCTATAGAGCCAGCCTGCAGGTATCGCAGCGCCATGGGGGTACAGAACCTGATGACACACATTGCCCCATTGCCCCCCCTTGATTCGAGTCACGATCACCCACTCATAACGGCCGCGTTGTGAACGCTGAGCTACCTCATTCAGGTTCGCAGACGCCGCTTGAGGGTTTGTGCGAGGCGCAGGTGCAGCAACGTCTGGCGCAGGACGGGCCGAACGAACTCCCCGCCTCCCGCCGACGCAGCGCCTTGCGCCTGATGTGTGACGTGGTCTTCGAGCCGATGTTTCTCCTGCTGGTCGCGTGCGGCGCTTTGTACATGGTGCTGGGCGATGTCCAGGAAGCCCTGATGTTGCTGGGCTTTGTCTTCGTCGTGATGAGCATCAGCTTTGTCCAACAGCGACGCAGTGAACGCTCCCTGAATGCGTTGCGGGACCTCTCCAGCCCAAGGGCTAAAGTGCTAAGGGAAGGTAAGGAGTGCAGCGTTCCCGCGCGGGACCTGGTCGTTGGCGATGTTGTGATGCTGGCTGAAGGCGATCGCGTACCCGCTGACCTGCTACTGACAACATGCGCCAACCTATCAATTGATGAGTCCTTGCTGACCGGAGAATCCATGCCAGTCAGCAAGCTGGTCGCGTCGCAGTCTCATACACTTGGTGATCCAGCGCCGCCGCCAATGAATACGGCCCTTGCGCAGGCATTTTCAGGCACATTGGTCACGTGCGGCACCGCCCAGGGACGTGTCACCGCCACAGGCGAGCGCAGTGCGCTGGGCCGGATTGGCCAGTCACTGGCGGACATCGAGGTGGAACCCACCCCGACACAACAGCAAACGCGTCGTGTGGTCAAGCGGGTCGCTGTCATAGGCCTGGCGCTGGCGGCGGCGCTCGCTATCGCTTTCGGGCTGCTGCGCGGTGACTGGCTGCATGGGATGCTGGCGGGCCTGACGCTGGCGATGGCAATCCTACCGGAGGAGTTGCCGGTTGTACTGACGCTCTTTCTAGGCCTCGGCGCCTGGCGACTCGCCCGTGAGAAGGTGTTAGCGCGTAGCATCCCTGCCGTCGAATTGCTCGGTGCGACCACCGTCTTATGCGTCGACAAGACCGGTACGCTGACGGCTAACAGAATGACGGTCAGGCGCCTTTGGTCCGAGGAGGCTGAGTATGAAGTCGCCAGGGACGGTACTGACGGCGGCATGCCTTTGCAGGAGGCGCTCCATGGTGTGCTTGAGTACGCGGTTCTCGCCAGCCACCGCCGTGCTTTCGACCCGATGGAGTCGGCCATCGGCGAGACCGGGCAGAGCCTGCTGGCGCTCACCGAGCACCTTCACGCCGACTGGACCCTGATCGACGACTATCCCTTGTCACCCCAGATGCTGGCAATGTCGCGGGTCTGGCAATCACCGAATCAACGAGAGCGACTCATTGCCGCAAAGGGAGCGCCCGAGGCAATCGTCGATTTGTGCCATATGGATCCCGTTCGCAGCGCGCGCATTGCGGCTCAGGTGCTGGCGATGGCGGCAGACGGCCTTCGCGTTCTCGGCGTCGCACAGGCGACCTTCGCCGCCGAGGTATTGCCCGGTTTACAGCACGACTTCGACTTCAGGTTTCTAGGATTGGTCGGGCTCGAAGATCCGATTCGTCCAGATGTGCCGCAGGCTATTGCCGAGTGCCGGGCCGCAGGCATCCGTGTGGTGATGATGACGGGCGACCACCCGGCCACAGCGATGTCGGTCGCCAGGCAGGCCGGGCTGGGCACCGATGCGCCGGTGATCACGGGAACCGAACTGTCCACGCTGAACGTTTCTGAACTGGCCGCACGACTGATCACCACGCAGATCTTCTGCCGTGTTCAGCCAGAGCAGAAACTGCGCCTGGTACGCGCGTTCCGTACACAGGGTGATGTCGTCGCCATGACCGGCGACGGTGTCAACGACGCGCCTGCGCTGAAGGCAGCCGATATTGGCGTTGCGATGGGTGCGCGTGGCACCGAGGTCGCACGCGAGGCGGCCGCGCTGGTTTTGCTCAATGATGATTTCGAGTCGTTGGTGACCGCCGTGCGCTATGGCCGCCGCATTTTCGCCAACTTGCGCAAGGCGATTGTGTTTGTGGTGGCCGTACACGTGCCGATCGTCGGCCTATCGATGCTTCCAGTGCTTTTCGGCTGGCCGATGGTGCTGATGCCGGCGCACATTTTGTTCTTGCAACTGATCATCGATCCTGCCTGCTCGGTCGTGTTCGAGGCCGAACCGCTTGAGCCGGATGCGATGAAGGCTCCTCCACGTCGAAAGGAGCAACGGTTGTTCGACAGCGCAGTGATGATACGCGGCCTCTGCCAGGGCATTGGCTTACTGATACTGCTTCTCGCGACGTATGCGGGTATGAGGTTCTTTGCGCCGGTAGCGTCTGAGCAAGATGAGCTTGCGAGAACACTGACCTTCGTCGTCCTGGCGCTGGCCAACCTCGCCCTGATCCATACCAATAAGTCATGGGGCCGCACGCGCTGGGTGGGGCCTGGCGCGTTTGGCACCCAGCTCAGTTGGATCGCTTTCGCAACGTTGGCCATGTTGGCGATAGCGCTGTTTTTTCCGCCGGTTACCCAGCTGTTCTCATTCGTGACACCCGCGCCAGCACTGCTACTTTTCGCATTTGGCATCGTCGCGCTGAGCGTAATGTGGTTCGAAGTCGTGAAATGGCTAATACGAATGAGGAGCGGGCATAGCGACTGAGCGAAGCCTTTCGTGCTGATCCCCGAGTTCGCCAGGGGCTGCACATGTCGCAACCCAGGCGAGGTCTGTTCAGCAGTTAATCGCTTAGATTGGCTCCCAGCTTTGGAAAAGCAAACCGGATCAGCAGCGCAACATCGGGTGCTTCGCCCCTCGAACATTATCGGGTAACGCGGCGAGTGGACTCGTCACGTTGGCGAACCTCTCACTCGGGTCAACGCCTTAATAAAAGGTGTACGGCAGGATTCGAACCCTGGAATCGCCAGTAACGTTCACTGGCTTCCAGGAGTCCAAAGTAACTTTTTAAAACAATACGTTAGATTCTAATAATTACCGCACCAAGGCACTTTTGAATGCGTTGGAGCCCGCGCCGATCTTGGGGCGCATAAGGTTGCAGAAATCATTCCGCCCTCCCCCGCGTGCTGCCGATCGAACACTATCGCCAATAGTCGTAGTGAAACATCCGGGGGCCGCTGATAATCTGCGACCACGTTCGCCAGCCGTTTAGGGATGGAGGCGAAAATAGAAGCCCTGGAGCCGCGAACCTCCGGGGCTTTGCTTTTTTGGCGCAGGCTGACACCCAACTCTTCTGGGCATTTTTCCTTTGGCCCTAAATTGTTCAGGGCGCTGGGCGAAATCCCTTTCAGTACCGACATGGCCGAAATCGGAATGGTTGTTATGTGCCTTGATCTTTCCCGATAGACACGTTCGATTGCCCCCCGCCGGATTGTTTGGTTGTCATGGATTTGGTGTGTTTGTGCATTGGCATAGCCGTGAAGCAAGCCTACGATCAGCCCCTGAGACAGCCGACCTTGCGATTGCTCATGGTCGCGTTTAGCGCGGATACAAAAACGCCCGCGTGGCGGCGGGCGTTTGGCATAGATCGTCGAAGCGTTATCGCCTTAATCGAAGGCGCCGTTGAGGACTTCGTAGATTATGCCGGAAGCAATTGCGACCAGTATCAAGTCCGTGCCTGCCTGCTGCCATTCGTAGCCGTCGTAATGTGGAAGTCTGCCCAGCAATCGACCATCAAGCTTCTTGGCGATGCCTGGAGGAAGAGGCTTCCCTCTGGCCAGGTTCTTTTGTATTCCGGGTGGCAGTGAAGGGCCTGGGCTCCAGTAGTCACGGTAGCCACCGAGCACTCCCAATACGCTGCCTCGGTCAACGCTTGGTCCGCGAGACCAGTCGTCTCCGCTCGGACCTTTCCCCTTATTACCCTGGTTGCCATGACCTTGACCACCTTGTGAGTTGCCTTTTCCATTGCCTTGACCTTTCCCATTGCCAGGGTCTGCGAGTGCAGCCACCGAGCCAACGGCCAAAGTAAGGCAGATAGCAGCTACAAGCGTGCGTGATCTAAACATGACTGTCTTCTCCGGAAGGGAATGCTCCCTGAAATGTAGACGGTATTGAAGGTTTTAGTTCCGTAATACCCATCCCACTCGCTGCATCCGTTAACGGAGCGTGGCACCCAACGATAACCGCCGATTAGGCACCCTCCAGGTTAAAAAACTGCGGGATCAGGTGCTGCTTTCGATTTCACCAATCGTCGATGCCTTACACCCAGCACTGCCAAACACGTACATACATTCCCCTTGTATTTGATAGCTTAAAGCCATCAAGCGGCATGCCTCATGCGCAGAGCCACCTTGGACAAGACGTGGACGTCTGGCAATCATCACTCATTGGTGAATTGTTTCTATCAGGGAAGAGGATCTGAAGCGGGTGACCGCCACCCCATCCTCCATAGCCAAATGCTCAGGCATGCACGCGCGCCTATGGCTGACCCTGCCCGACCAAAGCGTTAAGCATTGGTGCCTTCCCAGGAATCTGTTTTGCGACCAACAGTCGTTGCCCAGGAGCACCCTCAGGAAATGGATTCCGGAAACCATTCAATAAACGGGGCGAACTCCGAAAAGCCAAACGAGTAGGAACTTAAATATGGAGATTTATAGTATGTCAGCTCAAGAAAACTACGTTGGTGTTGGCGGATGGACTGCTTACCACGAACTGACTCCAAAGGACCACGCTGTATTCAAAGAAGCCTTGGAAGGCTTTGTGGGGGTGCAATACACCCCTGAGACGGTTGCGACCCAGGTCGTCGCCGGCACAAACTATCGCTATCACGCCAAAGCACAGCAGCCTGGTTCGCCAGCAATCTGGGCAGCAATCGTAGAAATCTACGCCCCCCTCAAAGGTAAGCCGCACATCACCCAGATCATCCGCATCTAAGCGCGCTTAACACCCTTCGGGTCACGCGAGGATTGCGGGACTCGAAGGCTGATCGCGCGCCCTTGCTTGTGCTGCGCTTCTGGCTTCTCCCTCCCCTGGAGCCGCAAGCATGACGATTGATGCCCTCCCCGACCTGAATGCGTATCCCACCCCTGAGCGGGCGTTTCGCTATCTGCGACTTATTGCGAGGTGGCCGAGGTTCGTGGGTGCGATGAAGGCTACGTGCCGGACCTCTTCCCCGCCCAGCATTACGGTGACTACCTGATCCTGAACATCGACCTGAAGCCAGGCCGGATCAAGAACTGGAGGAAGCCGGTCGCCACCGACATCGAAAAGATGATCGAGGCGAACCAGGAAAACTGATCAACCAGCGCGGTGTATCGGATATCGCTCAGCCCTCTGTGATGACAGCAGGGTGGTTGCCTTGCCCCTGGCCTTAGCGGATTTTGTCGCGGCGTAGACGGGCAACACTCGAAGGGATTCAAGCGACATCCGATGCGGACGAATTCGCGGCCTATAACGCTATAGGCCGCCACTGATACTCAAGGAATCAGTCATCCCGATCATCACGATCTCGACCGTGATAACGATCATACCCGCGATCATCGTATCGGCGATCATACCCACGGCCCCGACCTTGGTCATCGTAGCCCTGGTCGTATCTGCGCCCATGATCATCCCCTCTGTAACGATCATGCCCATACCGTCCTCCGTCGTCCCAGATAGGCACGCAACCACCAAGCAGAATAAGACCAGAAATGGCCAAAAGGGTTATTGCTGCGCGCTTCATCTTGAACGTCCTAATTGCTTGAGAGGGTTAATTTTTTGACTGCAAATCAGCCCAATGATTCAGCCGTGCCCGCGAATAAACATCGGCCCGAGCGGCCGCCAGGGCATGATCAATTACACGTCGCTGAAGAGCGTCGCGCCGGGGAAAATTGGCCAGGCCGATCTACCTGAGCGCCATGTGCATCGACGCCCGGGGCGACCGCTACAGCAATTCCGTGGAGAGGGTGAGCACTAAAATCCACCAACACCGCTAAGCCGTGCGTTAAAAGTAACCGTACAGTAGACACATCTTGACGAAATCATCTTAGGCCATGGCGCGAGCAAGACGCCCTTGTTGACGGTAGCGGTGAAGCGTTTACGAGCTTTTGGTGTCCGGGAGAGGCCCTTTGGCCCAGTGGGCCAATGCTTCACCGCTCAGGTAAGGCAGAGCCTCGCGGGCCGTATGTGCGAACCGAGTACTACTGGTACCTTTATCGTCATATCTGAACCAGTGGTCGCCGCCCATAAGCTGTATCAAAACGTGGGCTTTGTGCTGGAGTCGGAGCAGGAAGGACAGCAGTGGTGCAAGTCGGTGGTGGAGCAGTGTTTTGTGCGGCAAGGGGTTTGACGCAACAGCGCCCCAGTAAATGGGGCACTGTTACGGCCTGACGATCACTCGTCGAGATTGCCCATGGCTGTGGTGTTAAAGCCGCCGTCCACGTACATGATTTCCCCGCTGATTCCCGACTCCAGGCCCGAGCACAGGAAGGCGCCGGCATTGCCGACCTCTTCAATGGTGACGTTACGGCGCAACGGCGTTTGCGCCTCGTTGGCCACCAGCGTCTTGAGGAAATTCTAGATGCCGGAAGCGGCGAGGGTGCGAATCGGCCCGGCAGACACCGCGTTAACCCGCGTGCCTTCGGGGCTCAACGAGCCGGCCAGATACCGTACGCCAGCCTCCAGCGAAGCCTTGGCCATGCCCATCACGTTGTAGTTGGGCATGGTGCGTTCTGCGCCCAGGTAAGACAGGGTCAACAGGCTGCCATTGCGGCCCTTCATCAGCTCCCGACCGGGAATATTACGAGGCCCATGGGCGGTTGGGGAGATACTTTTTCAAGTGATGGCATTAAGCTATCTCGCACTTAACCATCATGGCATTTAACAGGGTTTGAATTTATCTATGGGTCGTTCCTTTGCTTGGGTCTTTCCGTTGTGCCTGGTGGCTGTTTTTGGTGCGGGTTGTTCTTCTCATAAAGGCCTGCCGCCGGCCAAACCCAAGCCGGTCGTACTGACGGCAGACGACCACCATGCGAAGGTTATTTTCAGAATGCTCAGCACCGAATCGCAGGTGAGCTTCAGCGCTGGGCCCGAGGGGAATTTGAGCAGCGTGGGGGTTGTTTACAACGATTCCCTGGAGCAACAGGCGCCGGCGTTTGTCCGAGGGTTATACAAGGGCCTGGCCCATGGGCTCTATCGTGCCCGGCCGTTCCGGGAGACGTTGGTGCCGGCGAATCAGTTGACGGTGGTGGAAGGCGTTGCGAACTGGCGCAATGATCGCGGGACCTCGTACAGCCTGGAAAAGTGCGGGCCGTTGTCGCGCAGCTTTCTGCCGAAAGCGAACAAGACCTATCTGGTGGAGTTTGATTTGCAGGGGTTCTCGGTGTGTAGCGAGAAGGTTTATGACGTGACGGTGGAAGGGCAGAAGGAGTTGGTTTTACCGGTAGCGAAATGACCGGTCACGACGCGCAAAATACGGCGCGCACCGAGATGACTCTTGAAAAACGGCGCTTACTCCAGAACTTCTCTAAGGAATACCTGTGCAACGAATTGCGTTACTGCTTTCCATGGCAGCCGTCGGGGGGTGTGTTAGTCAGCCAGTGTCGCTGAGCAAAAGTGCGGTAAAGGCATATGGCGTTTTTCTGGGTCAACCTGTGGTAGCTGATACGGTATTCCGTGACGGAGACAGATTGAATTTCCAGCTCGTCGCTCCGAAAACAGATGCAAAACCGGAACGCACCGTTGTGCAATTGGAGGCGTCTTGCAGCGTGGCACAACTGCGTGCCGCTTACATTGATTCTCCCTTTGCGCGGGTTTACATCAATCGGCAAAACGGGGTGTACGTGGGCGCACGCTCCCTGACGTCATCCCTTTATTCAGGGCTCACCAGTAACCCGAGTTTCATTCACGCCTGTTCTGAGACACCGCAGCCCGACTGGAGAGTCGTCAGCGTAAAAGAGGATGACCAATGGGTGATGCTTGATAGGCATAGCATCAAACAGCAAGGCTCGGAAACGCTGTTCTGGGGGGCGTATGACAATAAAAAAATAGTGACGGATGCCTCGCAAGGCACGCCGTCTGCCCAAAAGCGTGAACACTATGCTGTCGATTGCACCGAGCAGAAGTTTCGTCGGCTGGCCAGTTATGACGTTGATATATTTAACAGTGTGATAGACGGTGAGACCCCGCAGAATCCAGTCGTCAAGACTGTTGCGCAAGCCCGCGATGATTACAAGCTGTTGTTCAAGACGCTGTGCGCCGGCGCTGAACAACTGAAGCAACTGCCCACGTATAAACCGCGCTACAAAGTGCGTGCTGTGCCAAGCCCATATAGTGTTGGTACGCCAATGCTTTCTGCAATCAACGCCCTCAATCTGCAACCGGCAGCCAAAAAACTCAGCTATGTTGCGACGAGCCGGACACCCACCCGCAAGGGTGGTGCTTCGTTGGTGTACGAAGAGAATTTCCTCACCACGGACTCAGCGAGCGGGCAAGTAGTTGTCGATGTACGCAGTGAGGCGTACGAGATACGTAGAGTTACTTGGCGGGGGTTGATTGTGCTCGCCAGTACCATCACTACGTTTGACCAGAAAGTGGGCACCTATGAACTCAAAAGCTTGAGTTTTTCCGGGGATTGGCAGCGCATGCCCATAGGCTCTCTCCTGAGTTACTCCGCTCAGGGGCGCCAGCACGGCGCTGAGCAACGTTGGGGCGACGGGAAAGGCTACGCGGTCGACTGCACTGTAAAGCGCGAACTTGACGCCGATGAGCTCAGTGCTGGACTGACTGGAAAAGCCAAGGAAATGGGCTGCACGACTCAAGGCGACAAGCACGCAATCGTTAGAAAATTTTATTATTTGGCTGACTACGGCTATTTTTTCGCATGGGGTACGCAGAGCAATTCGCTCTCTGGTGATGAAGTTCATATTTTGAGCGTTCGCTAAACGATAGCGCTAAAATGCGCATTCCACGCCATCCGGCCACCCAGCCCACCAACATCCGGCCACCTATTCCACGCTCATCCGGCCGGGCAGTCGGAGCGCAGCGACGCAGGCTTGCATTGTTAGTCTGAAGTCTCTGTCGCCGTCAATTTCGTTGCGCGTCTGCGCATCGATTCGCCCTTCAGTTCGATCCGATAAGCGTTATGTACCAGCCGGTCGAGGATCGCATCGCCCAGGGTCGGATCGCCGATCAGTGCGTGCCATTTGTCCACCGGCATCTGGCTGGTTACCAGCGTCGAGCGGTTGCCGTAGCGGTCGTCCAGCAGTTCAAGCATGTCGCGCCGCTGAGCAGCGGTAAACGGCGCCAAGCCCCAGTCATCCAGGATCAGCAGGTCGGTCTTGGCGTAGCCGGCCATTAGCTTGGCGAAGCGGCCGTCGCCGTGTGCCAGGCCCAGTTCTTCCATCAAGCGCGGCAGGCGCAGATAGCGCACGCTGTAACCGTCGCGGCAAGCTTTATGAGCCAGCGCGCAGGCGAGCCAGGTTTTGCCTACGCCCGTCGGCCCGCCGATGATCAGGTTCAGGCCATCGCGCAGCCACTGGCCGCTACCCAGTTGCAGGATCAGCGCCTTGTCCAGGCCACGAGGGCTGCGGTAATCGATGTCTTCCAGGCAGGCGTTATGGCGCAGTCGTGCGGCTTTGAGGCGAGTCGTCAGGCGGGCGTCTTCGCGCTCGGTCAGCTCGCGGTCGACCATCAGGCCGAGGCGTTCGTCGAAGCTGAGATCGTTGATGTCGGGCGTTGCGTGTTGTTCGCCAAGCGCCTTGATCATGCCGTGCAGGCGTAGGATTTGCAGCTTGTCGAGGGTCGGGTTAGGCAGCATGTTCGTGCTCCTTTTTCAGTCAGTGGTAGTAGCCAGGGCCGCGCAGATTGATATGTTCATCGGGCAGTAACGGCAGGTTTTGCTGGGCAAGAGGTAGCCGTTCCAGGCCTTGGCGCAGGATCGATTCGAGGCTCTTGTAACTGCATGCGCCTAGGGCCAGCGCACGTTGGCAAGCGGCTTCCAGCCGCTCTTCGCCGTGCTGTTTGCTCAAGCGCAGGATGCCCAGACAGGCGCGGAAGCCATGCTGCGGATGGATTCGGCGTTCGAGGATGTAGGCGATGACACCGGCCGTATTCGGGCCCGTCTGCTCAGCCCAGCGGATCAGCCGCTGGGGCGTCCACTCGGCGTGTTCGCGGTGACTTTTGGGCATGTGCTCGGTGTGGGTAGTGTGGCGGCCTTTGTGCGGCGAGCGCAGATGGCTGGCCACGCGCTGGTTGGCGTGGAAGCACTCGACGGTCTGCGCGGTCAGGCGTACTTCGAGTTGGTGTTTCACCAGTTGGTACGGCACGGAGTAAAAATGGCCGTCGACTTCGACGTGGTAGTCGATGTGGACTCGCACCTTTTTCCATTCGGCGTAGACATACGGATGTTCTGGTAGCGGTTGCAGCGCGGGTTGGTCGATGGTCTCGAAGGCCGAGCGGCGTGAGCCGGGCAGTTTCTTGAAGGGCTTCTGATTGAGGCGATCCAGCAGCAGTCCGATGGCGGTGTTGAGTTCACCCAGCGAAAAGAACTGCCGATTGCGCAGCACCGCCAGGATCCAGCGCTCGACCACTTGAACACCGACTTCGACCTTGGCTTTGTCCTTGGGTTTTCGTGAGCGAGCGGGCAATACGGCGACGCCGTAGTGCTCGGCCAGATCGCGGTAGCTGGGGTTGATATCGGGCTCGTAACGGTGCGCCTTGGTCACGCCACTGCGCAGATTGTCGGGCACCAGGATCTGTGCGGTGCCGCCGAAAAAGCAAAACAGCGGGCATGCGAGCCCAGCCAGTCGGGCAGTTTCTGCGACCAGGTCGCCTCGGCGAAGGTGTAGCTGGAGGCGCCGAGGACGGCGACGAAGATCTGGGCCTGGCGGATCTCTCCGGTTCGCCGGTCGATGATCGGCACGGTCTGACCCGCGTAATCGACGAACAGCTTTTCGCCGGCGCGATGTTCCTGGCGCATGACCACGTCGACCTTGGCGGCCCAGAGCCGGTAGTGCTCGCAGAACCAGCTGTATTGGAAGCCTTGCGGATGGGCGAGTCGATATTCTTGCCAAAGCAGGGCCAGGGTTACGCCGGGGCGGCGCAACTCTGCGTGGACATGAGTCCAGTCCGGCATCGGACGTTGATCGCTGGGGACGTCGGGTGGTGGCGGAAAAAGACGCTGCTGCAACTGCGCCTCGCTCGCCGCACACGGCCAAGTCAGCCCGCTGGCAGCAAAGCGATTGAGGTACTCACCGATAGTTGCGCGACCCACCTGCAAGCTGACAGCGATCTGGCGAGCAGATAGGCCGACCTCAAACTTGAGACGTAGCACTTCCTTAATTTTACGCATGGATAACCGCTCCACGACGACCTCTCTGCTTCGATAAAAGAGGTCGATGGTAGTGAATTAATCCTGCGTTGCTGCCTGCCTTGTGGGTGGCCGGATGGCCGTGGAACGGGTGGCCGGATCATCGTGGAATCAGTGGCCGGATGTTCATGGAATGGGTGGCCGGATGCCCGTGGAATCCGCAGCTAAAAAAAGGTTCTTCACGGAATCCCGGGAAACACAGAAACAAGAACGCCGATTTGATGGATGATGTTCGTGCGAGCAAACACATCTAAAAAACCGGCGTTCTTATGCGCAATATTAATACTTTCCTTCCTTTTTGGGAGGGCTTTTCTGTCGTTGCGATCAAACCTGACGGCGATGCCCTTCAAATCGATCTGATCCCCCAGGCCACGCGATTTCCCACCTGTGGTGGCTGCCAAAAGCTCTGTTCAACAACTCATGAGTACTGCGATCGAGTCGTGCGTGACTTGCCGATTCTCGGTCGCGCAGTCCGCCTCAACGTGCAGCTCAGGCGTGTTAGTTGCCGTGATTGTGGCAAGCGCATGGAGGTCGTCAGTTGGCTGGATCGCTATGCCCGCATGACGCGCCGGCTGGCGGAGGCCGTTATTCAAGCCTGCGAACGCCTTCCTACACTGCATGTTGCGCAAATGTTCGGGCTGCACTGGGACACCGTTCGGTTGCTGGAGCGGCGCGCTCTGCAAGCGGCGTTGAGTGCCTTACCCAAGGCCCAGCCACGGCGCCTGATAATGGACGAGTTCGCGTTATTCAAAGGTCATCGCTACGCCAGCGTGGTGTTGGACGCTGATACTCGGCGAGTGCTTTGGATCGGCGAAGGCCGTAGCCGAGCGGCAGTCAGACCGTTTTTCGAAGAGCTGGGGCCAGAAGGGTGCGCCCGAATTGAAGCGGTAGCGATGGACATGAACACGGCTTATGACCTGGAAGTTCGCCAACACTGCCCAAAAGCACGAGTGATTTATGACCTTTTCCATGTGGTCGCCAAATATGGCCGAGAAGTGATTGATCGTGTTCGCGTTGACGAGGCGAACCGATTGCGCCATGACAAGCCCGCTCGAAAGATCATAAAGCAAGCGCGATGGTTGCTATTGCGTAACCCGGAGAACCTGAAAAAGCCGGAACAGCAGGTTCATTTACAGGATCTGCTGGCCGCTAACCAATCGTTAATGACGGTCTACTTGATGAAGGCCGAGCTCAAAATGCTCTGGGCGCCGAGCGATGCCTGGGACTGGAGATCAGCCTGGAAGCAGTGGCTGCGTCATGCTCAAGAAAGCGAAATACCCGCACTGATCCAGTTCGCAAAGCGACTAAAGGGCTACTGGCGGGGCATCGTGAGCCGGGTACGCTGGCCAATGCACACTGGTCAGTTGGAAGGAATAAACAATCGAATAAAGGTCATCAAACGAATGGCGTACGGTTACCGGGACAGCGAATTCTTTTTCATGAAGATCAAGAGCGTCTTTCCCGGCAATCCGTGAAGAACCTAAAAAAAGAGGGGTGGTCAGGCACAAGAAGCCATCAACGCATTGGTATGGTCGATCTGGCTCTGCATTTGTATGTCTTACTGTGTAGCCTTAGAAGCGACCTTCAGAGCCGCGTCGAGATCCTGCTCAGCGATGGAAAGAATGATCCTTAGATTCTCCATCTCGTAATGATGATCCTTGGATACCGCAGCCATTTCGAGCAGATTCTGTTTATTGATTTCCTCAATTTCGGCGCGGAGCTCCTGGCTTAGGGCGTTCTGACGAACCACGCTCGAACCGAGGGTCGCTGCGACCTCTGCTCTCGCTTTTTTGCTCTCGATTAACGTTAGTACCAGTACACCGGTCACGATCAGAAGCGCACCGATCACGAACACCCAGCCAGCAGAATAACCGCCAGTCCCGCTACAACACTTCGCATGTCGTTCCCTCTTTGGTTTGGCGGGACTGTAGCACCTGGCCGCAGAAAGCAAAAAGCCCAGCGCGAGGCTGGGCTCAAAGCAACTAATCTGCAAGAGACTAAGCGTCTGGAACTTCTTTATCGAGTGCAAGCTTTGGATCAGCCACCTCTACCCAGCCCTTCTTCAAATACTCATCTGCCACAATTCTACGTATCAAAAAACAGTAGATGATTGGCAGTCCAGCAATAGGTATAGCTGCCCAAGGCGGGCCTGCAAACAGCCCCAACCCTATAGCAATACCCCAGATCAATAAATGGCGCCAAAGGCCGGCGAAGCAAAGATAGAGTGGGCCTAGGAACAATATTGCCAGAACCTGAAACGCATCGACTTCTTCAACCTTGCCATTGTCTAGACTTTTGAAGTATCGGGCCATTGCACTCTCCGTGTGGGGGTTAATTCGGAAAAATAGCACTGGGAAAGCCAGATGCAAAGAGCCCTGCGTGGGGCTGGGCTCTTCTGTTGTGAGCTCAGCCCTTCTTCAGTGCGATGAAAGCACCGCCGATTCCAAAAACAGCACTGTAGCCGGCCCCGCACGGAACGTCGGGTTGTGCTTGGCTGCCTCAAGCATATGCGGAGCGAGATCATGGGCATCAAGCGCTTCTTTTGATGCCCACTTCTCGATCAATACAAAGCTATCGCTATTTCCGACTACAGGATGGATATCATATTGAATGCACCCTTGCTCAGCCCTGACCAAAGGAGCGAGTTTTTCAAAAGCCGCGAGCTGGCCCGAGCCTCGACCTGGCTGGGTATTGATGATGACGACAAGCCGAACTTCATCAGACATAGGTAACACGCCGCATACTAAAGAGGGGAAAATACAGTACGCTACAACCAAGTACAGATGCAAAAAGCCCAGCGATGAGCTGGGCCTAACTGGTTCAACTAGGCTCCGGTCACGGGAACTCTGCCAGCGTTGCAGTAAGGTAGTTGAATCTTTGATTTAGACTTATCGGCGGACTTCACCGTCCCATAGGCGGTTGCTAGTGTGGACACCGCGTCCACTGCCATCTTCAGTCCGGGTGTCGAATCGGCGCCCACCTTTGCCAAGCTACCGTTATCGTTTAGGTCTACCGAGAATTTAGAGGTTTCGAGCCATCCAGCCTCGTAACGGATATAGCTTTCCTGGGCCGCCGGGATTAGCTTCGTTTCAGTGACTTGGACCGCAAAGCAGCCAGTGTTTTCGTCGCCGCCGGCGTAACGTAGCATCTCACCTTCTTTATTCAGGATTTTGTCCTGAATGTAATGCTCCTTTACCTGAACTAGCCGAAAAAAAGGAACACCCTCACAACCATTCTTGCAGTCAGATTGCTCATACGTGACAATTTTCCCTGAGCATCCTGCCAGCACTGCTATCACTGAAAAAATCATAAACCGTTTCATGCCCACTTCCTCCCCTATATGGCTTATTGCCACAACAAGATCGTAGCGGGCGCTAGCGGAAGCGCCATTTTCTACGATCTCACATGCTGACCTGTCCAGGCATCCAGCGTGAATGGAATGCCAGTGGCGCCGGGGAGCGCGTCGATAGTAGCCTCTGGCTTTCACTCAACCAAGGAATGGTCATGTCGATCAGAAGTCTTGCAAAGAACCTACCCGCCGATCCAAACAACAAGGGTCACGTACTCGGATGGGGCATGTGCCGCAATGCGACATGGGACTTTGTAGATATTTATGCCTCAAAAGATGCGGCAGATGCCGAAACTGCAAGGCTCGGCGAGGGTTATTCGGTTGATTTTGGCTCTCATGAGCTGGGTACCGACAACTACCTTGGCGGGCTTACGCCACCGGGCGCGCCAGACAAGCAACGGGGCACTAAAGGTTAACGTATGCGAGCCATAGTAAGGGCGTCGACCAGCACGCCGTCACGGACGGCGTATTTCCGTAGAGTCCCCTCCACTTCAAACCCAAATTTCTGGTAGAGGGCCAGAGCGGCTTCGTTGTCTGAATACACAGTCAGCTCAACCCGGACCAGGTTCATCCAGTTGTCAGCGATGTCTAACACAGCGGCCATCAACTTGGATCCGACACCTTTACCGTGCCAGTCCTGAGCCACGCCCATGTAGACCGACCCGACATGGCTTTGGCGGATTCGCGCGTATTGGTCCAAGCCTATATTGCCGATAACCTTAGCCTGATTGATGGCAACTAGCTGAACGCGACGCTCATCACAGCCCGCTAGACGACTACGCCAAATATCGTTTGGCTGATAGGGCATCTGAAGCACTTGGCGGCATACAGCCGGCTCGTTGTAGAGCGCGGTCACGCCTTCCACGTGAGCATCAGTGAATCGCTCAATGACGATTTCTGCGGATGAGACGGTCACTGTTTTCAATCCTCTGTGAAGCGAATGGCAAAGTAGTTTAGAAAATCACGCCGCCAAAAAGCCAGTACCAAATATATGGCCTTCAAAGGCATTAGCTGACACTAAGCGGAGCAGGAGTTGCATCGCATAGCCCGCATCCAGTAACGCAAACGACAAACCTGGCTCGCACTGCCGGCCAGCGGGATAGAAGAGGTAGGCCATGGCTGTCGAGCAGAAAGCGCGGTCAGCAAAAACCGCGGCGAAGAGGAATTGCGGATGCACGCCCTTGCCGATACACGGAAGGTGCTTTCTGACCTGATGACTTGGCACCAAATCGAGGAACAAGGCGAGGCAATGACATTGGCCCTGCATCATCTGCATGCACTAGGGCCGGCAGGATCAGCGCCGTTCTTCACACCGCCGCGACGCGAAATCACTATCAGCGAAAACGTATCACGGAAACTGAAAAAGCTGGGCATAGCTGAGATAGATCCTGATGAGGTCGATTAACGTCCGGAGTTTATTCCCTGCTAGCACTTGTGATTGACGAACTCAGACATGGGATGCTTTTCAATTGCCCACCTCGCGAGTTCACCTAATTGCCCACCTTCTTCTTTGAACATATGAGCAGTTCGGGGTGAAATCACAGGACTTCCGACCAAAGGGCCTTTAAATTTGATCAATTCATATCGGAACGCATACTCCCAATTTGCGATTGCCGCCAGGCTGAGCTCTATATCGGTATTTTTAATCAAGTCCCATACCAGTCGCTGATTTTCGATACTCATACGCTCGCCGATATAGACCGCTTTGATACATTCGCGAGGAAGGTCCATCGTCACAATCGGAAAGTTCGAAGCTTCGCTATCAGCGACTTTGCAGTCAGACAATGACCGGACCAGTCTGACTTCGCGTTCATAACTCCAGACGTTTGACTTAACGCACAGGTCTGATATCGGTACATGACGGTCAAAAAAATCTTCAATATTAAATACAGGCCTACGTTTCTGGTATTTGACGGGGTTTAATCCAGTAAAGAATTCGTGCAATTCATCAAATTCTATGATTGCCCCGGCGTAATCCTGAGCGTAATGCCCCCACATCAAAAGGCTGTCCGGATTTCTACTCAAGCAGAGGATGCCCAAACTTCGATTCAAAGAGCTGACGATTTTACGGGCTTGAATGTCACTACGATGCTCCTCGGGACCAGGGATGTGGCTTCGATCAATACCCTTCCGCCTAGGGCTCGTTACACAAAATGAAAACTCGCGATCCTTTTCTTCAATATCGGCAGGAATAATAAATTGAGGAAGTAGCTCGAACGGATCATTGAACGCGCCAGGCTGTGTGAACTTAATGCTGCCTTTGAGAATTCTCAACGCTGTACCGGCGGTGACGTATTTGTACAGAGCCACTTGCAACACTCCTTGACCCGGCCCCATGCCGGTCACCCGTAATACCCCATATCAAAGGGCCATGTCAGATAACGATTCCAGCTCAAGAAGACTTTTGCCCGTTGCCGATGCTTTTCGCGCGATCCATACCCCAGTCAATGGCCTCATCAACTGTCATGCCTTGAACGTCGGAAGTGTAGTCCTCGAGCACTGGCTTCCCTTCGGCCGTGTAAACACCAACAAAAAGCTGAATCTGGCCATCACCTCGGTGTCGTCCACAAGATTCCACAAATACCCCGTTGCTCAGCGTCAGCTCTTTGCTTTTATAGGGCTCGCGTACAGCCGCCCAATCGAAATACGCCTTTGTCCTTTCGCGTGAAATCAATCCCATCGCCTCAACCTCCTCATATTTGAGCCAGAAGTAAGGCACATCATTCCATTTACCGCCAGCAGGCGAAGATCCCCTATGCCTACTCACAACATCGTCAGCATGAGCGGCGGCAAAGACAGCACAGCTACGCTGCTGGTCGCCCGCGAGCTGGAGGTGCCGAACCTAAGTACTGTGGTGGCTGACACCGGGCATGAGCATCCAGAGAGACTTACGACTACATCCACTACCTGGCCGAAGCCACTGGAGTTCCCATCTGCTCCCACGGGGTGAACGATATATGCGGGCCGATCGGCACCGTAACAGCTAGCGGCGGCGGCCAGTCCATCAGCACCGCGGTGATGATCCAGGCCAACGGTGGCTTCAACACCACCCACGCCAAGGACATCCACGAACCGATGACCACAGTGACCAACACCGGCAGCCAGCAGCAACTGGCTGTGGCGAACCTGGTGCACTTGCGCGGCAACTGTGATGCACGCGACTTGAACGACCCGCTGCACACCGTCAGCGCCAGCGGCCAACACCACGGGTTGGTCAGCGCATTCACGGAGCGGGCATTCGGCGGCAGCGTGGGCCAGGGCCTGGATGATCCGGCGCCGACCATTACTGCCGGAGGCGGCGGTAAAAGTTCACTGGTGCCGCTCATGCTGTCGCCAGAGCATGAAGCTGGCGCCCTTCGCGTCGCCACCTTCCTGATCAGCTACTACGGCACCGAGAACACTAGCGCTTGTGACTCACCAGCACCGACCATCACCACCAAGGACCGCCTCGCAACGGTCACCGTAATGGTGAAAGGCACGCCATACGTGATCGTCGACATCTGCTTGCGAATGCTGAAACCCAAAGAGCTGTACAAGGCTCGGGGCTTCCCGGCCGACTACATCATCAGCCACGGCGCAGACGGCAAGCCGTTCACCAAGACCCAACAGGTGCACATGTGCGGCAACAGCGTCAGCCCGCCGCCGATGGCCGCGCTGGCACGGGCCAACGACCCGTGGCGGGTAGCGGTCTCGATTCATAAAGCAGCATAGATTTTATAGAAACCCGACGAACGGTCGAGAAATACCACCAGAAAAGGCGCCCGGCCTTTCCACTATCAATACATGTGAATCATTTCTAGATTCATATCAACGCGAGTAGGTGCTGTTTCTATGAGTAAAAAATGTGAGTGCTGCAAAACCATTTCAGACCGGGAAAAAAGGGAACACTTCTGTGCTGGAATCTTCTTTTCCGTCGTTGTGGCTGGTTTCTTCTACTACTGGGGATACTGGCATTTCTAAGTCGAGCGCTGTGACAAGCGCCTGATGACCACAAGCCGATGGCTGCACCAACGCAGCCATCGGCAACCTCAATACACTAGCAACCACCCTCCCTTGTTCGCTCCCCCTCCCCTTCAAAGTCAGCCGCTATAGCGGCAAGGAAGAATGAACCCGTCACTTGCTACTTGGAGATGTGTTTTAAAAGGTCTCGGCATCGCTGTTCGAAATCTGAAAAAGCTTTCTCAACCTTAACCGCTCCCTGACTTCCGGCTTGGTGAACAGATAATAGCGATTTCCTATCTTCCCCAACCGCCATTTGCATCATCTCATTCACAACATCCCTCACCATCTTTTCCAGCGACATTGGATTACTTGGCAGCATAGACAGCTCTAAATCTGACAACAGGATAGAAACAACATTCCAAGTCCTGGTCATCTCATTTACTTTAACAAACCACTCGCGCTGGATTTCATACGGATACAGCTCAGCCAACGCATTATCGTCTCGAGACCTTAGGTAGTGAGAAAAATGCTCACACATGCTGTTCAAGTAAACAAGTGGAGGACTTGCATTTAAGGCATGGGACCTTAGCTCCATGACGGCGTCATAGCGCTTCTGCAATTTGAACTGATGCTTCCAGCTATTTAAAGCAACGAGAGCCACTACCGCAGTAGCCACAGTGGCAATACTGGAACTTGCACTAAGAAAGCTCACCAAACCAATCTGCCCATCCTTGGAAAATATGAAACCAAAGACACTTCCGGAAAGAAACAGCAAGACGCAATAAATAGTCGTCGCTATTTTATCAGTCATTATTTTTCCTAAATTCCATCCACTTTTTATCTGCGGAGAATACTCGTACACCCGAAAATAAACAAAGACCCATCCTGTTCTCGGCACCGATGGTGCACGCCATCCTGGAAGGCCGGAAGACGGTCACACGGCGGGCAATCAAGGTTCAGCCGCATATCGATGCCAGTGGCAATTTCTGCGTAGGCCGCTCCAACTACGGCCGGGACGGTTACGGCAGACCTGTGACCAAGCACGTCGTCAACGGCTGCTGCCCCTACCTGATTGTCACTGAGGATGGGCGGCAGGTGACCAAGCCGATGCTGCGGCTGCGCTTTGACGATGCCAGGAACCTGGCGATTGCGACAGCGCGCGAGAAAGGAGACGGGATTCTCGCTGCGAGCATTCGCCAGTTCCAACTCCGCGATATCCGGCCGAAAGCCGCCAGCGAGATCCTAGACCTGGGCGATGCCAGCCGCTTCCTGGGGCACACGGACAAGCGCATCACGGAGACGGTCTACAGACGCATTGGCGAGATCGTAAAGCCGACTCGTAGATCTCGAATCTGGCGGAGTTGCGGAAACCGCCTGAAATGAAGCGGAAACGATCAGATGCTTCACTGCCGACACTCCTAAACCCCAGAAACGCAAAAGCCCCGCATCAGCGGGGCTTTCGTGTAAATCTTGGCGGGAAACCAGGGATTCGAACCCTGGGAACGCTATTAACGTTCGCCGGTTTTCAAGACCGGTGCATTCAACCACTCTGCCAATTTCCCTTTTGCATCACAGGATTATAGCAGCCCATCCTGTCTCAGCGGGCGCCATAATACCCGAATGAAACACACTGTCAAACTCTCGCCATCGCTTGTTACAGAGCGTCTGTTATGATCTTTGCGACTGAACGTTTCAAAACCGAAGGAGTGTCGCCATGCGCGAACAGAATTACGCAGTGAATGGTAACGCGCAGGCTGAGCAGCTTGAAGTCAGCCGCGTCTTGCGCAACACCTATGGCTTGCTCGCCCTTACCCTCGCATTCAGCGGCGTGATGGCGTTCATGGCGCAGCAGATGCGCGTCGGCTACCCGAATGTCTTTGTCGTGTTGATCGGCTTCTACGGTCTGTTCTTCCTGACCAACAAGCTGCGTGACTCGGCCTGGGGACTGGTGTCGGCGTTTGCCTTGACCGGTTTCATGGGCTTTATCCTCGGCCCGATCCTTAACCGTTACCTCGGCATGGCCGGCGGCGCGGAAGTGGTCAGCTCGGCGTTTGCCATGACAGCCCTGGTGTTTGGTGGTTTGTCGGCGTATGTGCTGATCACCCGCAAGGACATGAGTTTCCTGGGTGGCTTCATCACCGCCGGCTTCTTCGTGTTGCTGGGGGCGGTGGTCGCTGGCATGTTCTTCCAGATCAGCGGTCTGCAGTTGGCGATCAGCGCAGGTTTTGTGCTGTTCTCCTCCGTGTGCATCCTGTTCCAGACCAGCGCCATCATCCACGGCGGTGAGCGCAACTACATCATGGCGACCATCAGCCTGTATGTGTCGATCTACAACCTGTTCATCAGCCTGTTGCAGATCTTCGGCATCATGAGCCGCGACGACTGATTGCCAGCAGTATAAAAATGCCCCGTATCGCAAGATACGGGGCATTTTTGTTTCAGGACGCTTTGTTCAGGGCTCAGTACTGGTTGGGCTCCATCTCCAGATCGACCTTGAAACGCTGGGCAATATCCTGCTGGATACGTAGCGCCAGGTTGGCGATGTCATGCCCGGTGGCGCCGCCGTAGTTGACCAGCACCAATGCCTGCATCTTATGCACGCCGGCATCTCCATCACGAAAGCCCTTCCAACCGGCCTTGTCGATCAACCAGCCGGCAGCGAGTTTCATCTGTCCGTCGGCCTGGGGATAGGCCACCAAGTCCGGATACAAGCCCTGCAACTCGGCGGCCAGCGCCTGGGACACCAATGGGTTTTTGAAGAAGCTGCCGGCATTGCCCAGCTCTGCGGGGTCCGGCAGTTTTTCCCGACGGATGCCGCAGATCGCCCGGCTGACATCGCTCGGGGTGGCGTCGGTAATCCCCTGCCCGGCCAGGCGCTGTTGCACGGGGCCGTAGTCGAGCTTGAGGTGGCTGACGCGGCTCAGGGCAAACCGCACCCGCAGGATCAGCCAGCGTCCGGTTTCGTGTTTGAACAGGCTGTCCCGGTAGGCGAAGTTGCATTCTTCCAGGCTGAAATCACGTAACTCGCCGGTCTGGCGATCCAGGGCCGTCAAGCCGGCGAACACATCCTTGATCTCCACTCCGTAGGCGCCGATGTTTTGCATCGGTGCGGCGCCCACGGTGCCCGGGATCAGGCTGAGGTTTTCGAGGCCGCAGAAGCCATGTTCCAGGGTCCACAGTACGAACGGGTGCCAGGCTTCGCCCGCTTCGGCCTCGACCACCACATGCTGGCCGTCATCCTGCAGCACCCGAATACCCTGGGTCGCCATGCGCAATACCAAGGCCGGAATATCCCGGGTCAGCAGCAGGTTGCTGCCACCACCGATCACCAGCAGCGGTACTGCCTGGGCGGCGGCATAGGCCAGGGCCTCGCGAACATCCGCGTCGCTGTGGGCCTCGGCGAAGAGCTGGGCACGCACGTCGATGCCGAAGCTGTTGAATGGCTTGAGCGATACCTGCGCAAGCACTTGCAAGGTCATAACCGCCCCTTCAATTCGATCACCAATAAATCACAGGCTCGTTCGATCAGGTCCAGGACCCGCTCAAAGCCTTGTTCGCCTTCGTAGTAAGGGTCTGGCACCTCGTCCACTTCAGAGTCGTAGCGGCGCAGGAACAGGTCGAGCTCGGCCTTGCCCTGCCCCGGCTGCATCGCTTTGAGGTTACGCAGGTTGCTGTGGTCCATGGCCAGGATCAGGTCATAACGCGCAAAGTCGGCGCGGGAGACCTGCTGCGCACGCTGGGCCGACAGATCGTAACCGCGCTGCCGCGCTGCCTGTTGGCTGCGTGAGTCCGGTGGGTTGCCGATATGCCATTCCCCCGTGCCGGCGGACGCTACGTCGACCTGGCCAGCCAAACCCGCTTCGCGCAATTTATGGCGCAATACGCCTTCAGCGGTGGGCGAGCGGCAGATGTTGCCCAGGCAGACAAACAGAACCTCCATCAGGCCCCCAGCAGGCGGCGGACGCGCTCGAGGTCTTCGTGGGTGTCGACACCCGCAGGCGGTGCTTCCAGAGCATCGCCGACATGGATACGCACGCCGTGCCACAGGGCACGCAGTTGTTCCAGGGATTCGGTGTTTTCCAGCCAGCACGGGCCCCAACTGACGAAGTCATGCAGGAAACCGGCGCGGTAGGCATAGATACCGATGTGACGGCGGTACGGCACGCCTTCTGGCAACCGGTCAGGATGCCTGGCAAAAGCATCCCGCGCCCAGGGCAACGTCGAGCGGCTGAATGTCAGCGCCAGGCCGTTGATGTCGCTGACCACCTTGACCACGTTCGGGTTGAACAGCGTTTCAATGTCTTCGATGGGCTCGGCCAGGGTCGCCATGCGCGCTTCGCCATGGGCCGCCAGGTTGGCGGCCACCTGGTCGATCACGCGCGGCGGGATCAACGGCTCGTCACCTTGCACATTGACCACGATGGCATCAGGCGCCAGGCCAAGTTGTGTGGCCACTTCGGCCAGGCGGTCGGTGCCGGAATTATGGTCTTCGCGGGTCAGTACCGCTTCGGCACCGAAGGTTTTGCACGCATCGATAATGCGCGGATCATCGGTGGCCACCACCACGCGTTCGGCGCTGCTTTTGCAGGCCTGTTCCCACACCAGCTGAATCATCGGCTTGTTGCCGATCAGTTGCAGCGGTTTACCCGGCAAGCGGGTCGAGGCGTAGCGCGATGGAATGACAACGGTAAAGGCTGTAGTCATTTATCCAGGCGCTCGTCGGTGGTCAGCGTGCGGGCTTCGCTTTCCAGCATCACCGGGATGCCATCACGGATCGGGTAAGCCAGGCCGGCGCCTTTGCTGATCAGTTCGGTCTTGTCCGCGCTGAGCTTGAGTGGGCCTTTGCAGATCGGGCAAGCGAGGATGTCGAGCAGTTTGGTGTCCATGAGTGTTTCCTGGAATGAAGCGTTTAAGGCAAGAGACGGGCGGGCAACAGACGCATCAGTTGCATGTCGAACCAGGCGACAAACGCTGGCGACGGCACCGCATCCACCGCAAGGTACCACCAGTCGGACTGGGCAAAGGCGCGGCACTTCACCGCGTCCTTCTCGGTCATGACCAGCGGCAATGATGGCGTGAAATTCAAGACTTCCGCGCTGTAGGACGCATGGTCGGCAAAAGCATGGGGTATCGGCTGCCAGTGTAGCGTTTCAAGGGTGTTGAAGAAACGTTGCGGGTTGCCGATACCGGCGACCGCATGCACCTGCTGGCCCGCCGGGAAGTAATCGACCGGCTGGCGTTCGCCGGTTTGCAAGTTGACCAACGCCGTGGGCAGCAGACGAAAGGCGAAACCATCTTCGCGATCGGCCCCGGCGCCATTATAGAGCAGCGCATCCACGCTCTTCAGGCGCTCCGCCGGTTCGCGCAACGGCCCGGCAGGCAGGCAGCGGCGATTGCCCAGGCCCCGGGCGGCGTCGATCAGCACCAGCTCAAGGTCGCGAGCCAGGCGGTAATGCTGCAGGCCGTCGTCGGAGAGGATCAGGTCCAGGGTTTCGCTGGCCAGCAGCGTCTTCACTGCGCGGCTGCGATCGGGGTCGATCATCAAGGGGACGCCGCAGCGCTGCACGATCAGCAAGGGTTCATCGCCAGCCACTTCAGCAGCGTGGCCGGCCTCGACCCGCCACGGCAACTGCGGTGGCTTCGCGCCATACCCGCGACTGACCACGCCCACACGCAAACCTCTGCGCTGGCAATGCTCGATCAACCACAGGATCAACGGCGTCTTGCCAGTCCCGCCCACGGTGATATTGCCGACCACCACCACCGGCACCGGCGATTGGTAGATCTCGCCCTCGCCCGCCAGGAAGCGCGCGCGCTTGCGCTGCACCACCGCGCGATACAGCGACTCCAGCGGCCGCAGCAACGTCAGCGCCGGATGGCCTTCGTACCAGGCCTTGAGCAAGCGATCGGACATGGCCATCAGGGTTGGCTCACCGCCTCGACGGTGCTCATGCGCAAGTGGCTGAACCCCAGCTTGCCGGCAGCGTCCATCGCAGTAATGACAGCCTGGTGCTGGGTCTTGCCATCGGCACTGATCGACAGCGGCATCTTGGTATCGCCACCGGACTCTTTCTGCAGGGCCTCCATCAGGCTGTTGAGGTCGTTCTTCGCGAGCAACTGGTTATTCACCGAAAACACGCCGTCGGCACTGATGGCGATATCCAGTTGCTTGACTTCCTGGTCCTCGGCCGGCGAGCCGCTGACCGCTTCCGGCAAATCGACCCGTAGCTCGGTCTGCCGCGTAAAGGTGGTGGTCACGACAAAAAACAGCAGCAGGATAAACACCACGTCGATCAGCGACGCGAGGTTGATATCAACATTTTCCCGTTGCTTGCGGCGAAATTTCACGCTTTGTCCCCGACCAAGTCCACGTCACGGTCGCCCTGCACCACTTCCACCAGCTTGATGGCTTCCTGCTCCATGCCGACCACCAGTTCATCGATCCGGCGCTGCAGGAAACGGTGGAAGAACACCGAGGGAATACCGACCATCAGGCCCGCCGCCGTGGTGATCAAGGCCTTGGAGATACCACCGGCCAGCACCGCGGCGTTGGTGCTCATGCCCGAGCCCATGAACGAGCTGAAAATATCGATCATGCCCAGTACCGTGCCCAGCAGGCCGAGCAACGGTGCCATGGCGGCGATAGTGCCTAGGGCGTTGATATAACGCTCCAGCTCATGGATGACCCGCGCCGCGGCCTCTTCGATGCACTCTTTCATGATCTCGCGACCATGCTTGGAGTTGGCCAGCCCGGCCGCGAGGATTTCACCCAGGGGTGAATTGGCACGCAGTTCCTTGAGTTTCTGCTTGTCGAGCTGCTTGTTCTTGATCCAGCCCCAGACCTGCCCCAGCAGATGCTCGGGTGTGACACGGCTGGCGCGCAAGGTCCACAGGCGTTCGGCAACGATGCCGAGTGCGGCGATGGAGCTCAAGATGATCGGCAACATCATCCAGCCACCGGATTTGACCAATTCCCACACAGTGAATGTCCCCTCGAAAAAGTGCGCCACTTTACCATATAGGTCAGGCAGCGGGGCTCGTCGACCCACGACCCGCCGATCACAGGCTTCGGCCATTGGTAACGTGCGGTTACGGTAGCGCTTCTCGCCAGAAGCGGCGTTGACTGCGCGCAACAATCGGTGGCGCGAAGGCGCCCAATCGCAAACGTACCGCGCCCTGTTCGGCGCTGTCATACACCTGCGTTCCCAACGCTTGATAGCGCTCCACCACCTGTGGATGAGGATGACCGAACGCATTGCCGCGCCCTCGGGAAATCAGCACCGACTTCGGCGCCAGCCGCTGCAGAAACGGCCAGGATGACGAACTGCGGCTACCATGGTGAGGGGCTTGCAGCCAATCGGTCGGCACCGCCAGGGTCGAGGCCAGAAACGCCTGCTCTGCGGCGCGATCGATATCGCCGGTGAGCAACAGGCGCTCGCCATTGGCCTGTACGTGCAATACACAGGATTTCGGGTTGCCATCAACTGCGTCTGGCCATTGCCACAATTCAAAGGACACGCCGTCCCACGCCCATTGTTCACCGCTGATACAAGGCTGAGTGTCGAGAAGCGCCGGCAACCCTTCGGTTTCACCACCGACGACCCGTTTGATCGGCAGCCCACGGGCGACAGCCGCCGCACCGCCGGCATGATCGGCATCGGCATGGCTCAGTAACATCATGTCCAGAGCGTCTACCCCGAGCCTCTTCAGCGACGGCAACACCACCCGCGCGCCGAGATCGACCGCCCCGGAGCGCGGGCCGGCATCGTAGAGCAAGGTGTGATGGCGGGTGCGCAGGATCAACGCCAGCCCCTGCCCGACATCCAGTTGCAGTACGTCCACCTGCCCGTGGGGCACCGGCTCGCGCGGCGGGAACACCGCCAACAACAGCATCGGCCAGCCGAGCAACCGAAACGGCACACCCTTGGGCAGCAACAGCAACACCGCACCGACCAGGCTAACCAGCCAATAACCCATGGGCACCTCGGCCGGTATCCACGCGGGCAATTGCCCCGCCAGCAGCGCCAGGGCGTTGAACAAGCCGTCCAGCGCCCCACCCGCCAGCCACAACAAGCCCGCGCCCACGAACGGCACCGCCAGCAATGCCGTCCCGAGCAGGGCCAGGGGCAACACCACCAGGCTGATCCACGGCACCGCAAATAGATTGGCCAGCGGCGCGCTGAGGCTGATGGGCAAACCCAGCACCAGCAACACCGGGAAAAGACCGATGGCTATCAACCATTGCGGACGGGTCCATGCCTGCCAAGCGCTCCAGCGGCCTAACCGACCGCCGAACGTCAGCCCCAGTACCGCCACGGCCGCAAAGGACAACCAGAACCCCGGCTGCAAGCTGGCCAAGGGTTCAAGGATCAGCACACCATTGAACGCCAGCAACAGCGGCCACCAGATGCCCAGATGACGGAAACGCAAACGCCACAGCAACACCAGCCCCACCATTACACAGGCGCGCTGCACCGGCACGCCGAACCCCGCCAGCAGGCCGTACCCCAACGCCGCGGTAAACGCCAGGCCACACGCCCACGGCAGCCACGGCCAGGTGCGCGGCCAGCAGCCGTAGCGCGCCAGAGCGGCGACGAGCGCGTAGATCAACCCCGCCAACAGGCCAATGTGCTGGCCGGAAATGACCAGCAAATGCACCGTGCCGGTGTCCTGCAAGACACGCCAGTCGTCGACCGTCAGCCCGGAGCCGTCCCCCAGCACCAGGGCCGCCAACCCCGCCTCGCGCCCTTGGGCGTCCACCGCCGTCAAGCGCTGACGGACCGCGTCGCGCCAAGCATTGCGGGCCGGCGCCAAGCGTTCGCCGTCCTTTACCGAGCCGGTGGCACCGATGCGCTGGGCGAGCAGCCAGGCTTCATGGTCGACGCCATGGAAGTTGAGCAGCCCCGACGGACGTTTAAGCGTCACCGCGAGGCGCCAACGCTCACCGCTGCGTACCGGTGGGCCACCGTGCCAGTACAGCCGAATGCGCACGGGCAAGCGGGCGTTGCGCGACCGGCTGTCGCTCAGTTCGAAACGCACGCCGCTGTCAGTCTGCTGCGGCAACCCGCTCACACGCCCCTCCAGCCAACGCGTCTGGCCGTCGAGCGGCGGACGCAAGCGGTCATCCAGCGCCCACTGCGCGCTCACACATGCCCAACACAAGCCGAACAGGAAAAACGCCAGCGGATAAGTGCGAAACGGCAGCAACATCAACGCCACCAGGGCCAGGGCCAACAGCATCCCGGCAGGCGGCAGTGCGGGTAGAAATCGCAGCGCAAGCAGCCCGAGTGCAAGCGCGAACATCCCTGTCCTCATGGATCATTCCTTTGACGTGATCCATTCAGTCTTAGCTGCCCCCCGGCCGCAGCCTATGATGTTTTGTCACAAAGTCTGAATTTTCTGTTTATAGAATGCGCGCATACTTGCCCCTCGACTTGATCTGGACCCCTTATGCCCCGGCGCTTATTCAAACGGTACATGCCCGACCCCACCAGTATCAGGGAACACAAGTCATTACAGTTTCTGGGCACCTTGCTGCATGACCCGAACCTCTGGCACCTGAATCGGCACTCGGTAGCCCGCGCCATGGCGGTAGGCCTGTTTGCGGCGTTTATCCCGATCCCCTTGCAGATGCTCTTGGCGGCGGTGCTGGCGATCACGGTGCGGGGCAATATGCCGATTGCCATCAGCCTGGTGTGGCTGACCAACCCGATCACCATGCCAGTGGTGTTCCTGTGTACCTACATGACCGGCGCCTGGCTGATGAACGTGCCGGCGCGCAGCCTGCCCGACGACCTGACGTGAGAGTGGATCAGCGGTCAGTTGAGCACGCTGTGGCAGCCGTTCCTGCTCGGCTCGCTGGTACTGGGTGTGGTGTTGGGCGCGCTGGCCTATTGCCTGACCATGGGTTATTGGCGCTGGTGGGTCGCGCACCAATGGAATAAACGCAAACTGCGTCGCGCTTGAGTCCTAGGCTGCCCACAAACGCAGATGCACACGCAAGCCCTGGCCGGTATTCTCCGCCCACAAGCTGCCGTCCTGACGTTGCACCGCATTGCGCGCGATGCTCAACCCCAGCCCGAAGCCACCGTCGCCAGGCCGTGAGCCGTCCAGGCGGATGAACGGCGCGAAGATCCGTTCCAGATCGCGTTCGTCAATACCTCCGCCCTGATCCTCCAGCCATAGGTGCCAATATGCGCCATCACGGCGCCCATCGAGGCTGACGACACCGCCGGCAGGTGAATGCCGTATGGCGTTGCGCAGGATATTTTCCAGCGCCTGGGCCAGGGCGTTCAGATTGCCGCGTACCCAACAATCCGGCCCCAGCAGGCATGGCAGCAGCGAGGCTGGCCAATCGCTTTCGAAACAGGCGTTGTCCTTGAGCATGTCCCACAACGCCTGAACCTGAATGTCTTCGACAGGCAGCGGCGTCCGCTCGGTGTCCAACCAGGCCAATTGCAGGCTGTCCTCGACCAGGCGCTGCATGATGTCGATCTCCCGCCCCAGCCGTTCACGCAGTTGCGCCAGATCCTGCTCGCTGTCACAGGCCACACGCAAACGGCTGAGGGGGGTGCGCAGTTCATGGGACATGTCCCGCAACAGCTGTTGCTGCAATACCACCGTGCCCTGCAACCGCTCGGACATATGGTCAAACGCCCGCCCCAGCTCGCCCAATTCATCCTGGCGGCTGGTGGCATCGTGGGATAGCCGCGTGTTCAATTGATCGGCACGCCAGGCGTTGGCCTGCTCGCGCAGTTGATTGAGCGGCATGATCAGCAGCCGGTACAGGCCGATGCACAACAACAGGGTAAACAGACCGGGAATCACGCCATTGGTCACCACCCGCCAGAACAGTTGGTAGCGCCCCGGCATAAAGCGCTGGGGCAACTCGATCACCAACGAGCCGACACTGGGGTCCAGGGGAAACGGGATTTTCAACCATGGCAGGCCTTTGGCGTGGCGGCTGACCGGCCAGTCCAGGCCGCGCAGAAAAGTCAGGCGCTGGCTTTCCTTGTCGGTCAACGGCGTGCTGGCGAGGGATTGCAGGTCGTTGCCGATCACGCCGATCCAGGTGCGCTCACGCGCAGCCATCAGTTGCAACCAGGCGTCCACGCCGTCAGCGCCCTGGGTACTCCAGGCCAACTCCGCTCCCGCCGCATAACCGCTGAGAATCTCGCGGGAGGTGTCGGACAGATAAGCGTTCTGCTGCTCCATGTACCGGCCCCAGGACCAACTGAGCCAGATCATCAACAAGCAGAAGGCAATCAGCAGGCAGGCCAACTTCCAGAATAACGAGTGCCTGCCCGGCAGACGTTTCAAGCCTCCCTCAAAGGCCGTCATCGTGACCGCTCAACACATAGCCCTTACCCCAGACGGTACGCACTTCACGCTCGCTATAGCCGATGGTCTTGAGTTTGCGGCGAATCTGGCTGATATGCATGTCGAGGCTGCGGTCATGGGGCGCATAACCGCGCTGCAGCACGTGCTGATAAAGGAAGGCTTTGCTCAGCACTTCCTCGCCGTTGTTGTGCAAGGTCTGCAGCAGGCGGTACTCGCTGCGGGTCAGCCCGGCCCACTGCTGCTGGTAGAAGACGTCGGACAGTTCATCATCAAAGCGCAGGCTCCGGGCGTCGTCGCGCGCGGGCGGCAAACTCAGCGGCGGACGACGATCCAGGGCCACCCGGCGCAGGATGGCTTCAATACGCACGCGCAACTCGATCATGCTGAACGGCTTGGGCAGGTAGTCGTCCGCACCCAGGCGAAAGCCGTTCACGCGATCGGCTTCGGCGCCCAGGGCCGACACCAGGATCACCGGGACCGCATGGCTCTGGCGCAGATGCGTGAGGATCGACAGCCCGTCCAGCCCCGGCAGCAGAATATCCATCAACACCACGTCGAAGACGTGCTCGCGGGCCATCTGCAGGCCTTGCTGGCCGTTCCGACACCACGTGACCTGAAAGCCACAGCGCCCCAGATGCTCGTGGACATAGGCGCCCAGCACGGGGTCATCTTCGATGGTCAGGATAGTGGGTAGACCAACTTCCACGGGATTCATTAGCGCCTGCAAGTCATTCTCAATCACTGATTATTCAAGATTCCCCCGCGCCAGGCAATCGCCACGTCGCGCCAAATGGCCCGAAGATTGCCCGCTGTCATTAATTTGCAAGATTCCACGCCGCGCAAATGGCTACACTGCGCAGGGGTGCGGGCCGGATGCCTGCACGGGCGATCGATCACAACGTGGTAGCAGGAGAGTGGCGTGCTTAGAAGAATGGGGATAAAAGGCCGCGTACTGTTGCTGACCTTATTACCGACCAGTCTGATGGCCTTGTTGTTGGGCGGCTATTTCACCTGGATGCAGCTCTCGGAGTTGCAGTCCCAGTTGCTGCAACGTGGCGAAATGATCGCCGAGCAGTTGGCCCCACTGGTGGCTCCGGCGCTGAGCAGCAAGAACGCCGACCTGCTCGAACGCATCGCCACCCAATCCCTGGAACAACAGGACGTGCGCGCCGTTTCCTTCCTTGCGCCGGACCGCTCGTCGATGGCCCACGCCGGCCCGACCATGCTCAACCAGCCGCCGGTGGGTAACAGCTCGCACCTGTTGCAGCGCACCGGTAACGACGCCACGCGCTATCTGCTGCCGGTGTTTGGCCGTCATCGCAACCTTGCCGGCGAGCTGATTCCCGATGAATCCGACCGCTTGCTTGGCTGGGTCGAGGTGGAACTGTCCCACAACGGCATGTTGCTGCGCGGTTATCGCAGCCTGTTCGCCAGCCTGCTGCTGATCGCCATCGGCCTGATCTGCACGGCGACCTTGGCCCTGCGCATCAGCCGCACCATCAATTCGCCGATCGGCCAGATCAAGCAAGCCGTGGCCCAACTCAAGGACGGCAACCTGGAAACCCGCTTGCCGGCGCTGGGCAGCCAGGAGCTGGACCAACTTGCCTCAGGCATCAACCGCATGGCCGAGACCCTGCAGAACGCCCGGGAAGAACTGCAGCACAGCATCGACCAGGCCACCGAAGATGTGCGCCAGAACCTGGAAACCATCGAGATCCAGAACATCGAGCTAGACCTGGCGCGCAAGGAAGCCCTGGAGGCCAGTCGCATCAAGTCGGAGTTCCTGGCGAATATGAGCCACGAGATCCGCACCCCGCTCAACGGCATCCTCGGCTTCACCCATCTGCTGCAAAAAAGCGAGCTGACACCGCGTCAGCTGGATTACCTGGGCACCATCGAAAAGTCCGCCGATAACCTGCTGGGCATCATCAACGAGATCCTCGATTTCTCGAAAATCGAAGCCGGCAAGCTGGTACTCGACAGCGTGCCCTTCAACCTGCGTGACCTGCTGCAAGACACCCTGACCATCCTCGCCCCCGCCGCCCATGCCAAACAGCTGGAACTGGTGAGCCTGGTGTACCGCGACACGCCGCTGGCATTGGTGGGTGACCCGCTGCGCCTCAAGCAGATCCTGACCAACCTGATCAGCAATGCGATCAAGTTCACCCGCGAAGGCACCATCGTGGCCCGGGCGATGATCGAGGATGAACAGGAAGACAGTGTGCAACTGCGCATCAGCGTGCAGGACACCGGCATCGGCCTGTCCAACCAGGACGTGCGCGCGCTGTTCCAGGCGTTCAGCCAGGCCGACAACTCGCTGTCGCGCCAACCGGGCGGCACCGGCCTGGGCCTGGTGATTTCCAAGCGCTTGATCGAGCAGATGGGCGGTGAAATCGGCGTCGACAGCACACCCGGCGAAGGCTCGGAATTCTGGATCAGCCTGAACCTGCCCAAGACCCGCGACGACGTCGAAGACCTGCCCTGCGCGCCGCTGCTCGGCCGCCGCGTGGCCGTGCTGGAAAACCACGAACTGGCGCGCCAGGCCTTGCAACACCAGCTCGAAGACTGTGGCCTGGATGTCACGCCGTTCAATACCCTGGAAAGCCTGACCAACGGCATCACCGGCGCGCATCAGACCGAACAGGCGATCGACCTGGCGGTACTCGGCGTCACCGCCAATGACCTCCCGCCCGAGCGCCTCAACCAGCATCTGTGGGACCTCGAACACCTGGGCTGCAAGGTGCTGGTGCTGTGCCCGACCACCGAGCAAATGCTGTTCAGCCCGTCGGTGCCCAACCCCAACAGCCAGTTGCAGGCCAAGCCCGCGTGTACGCGCAAGCTGCGCCGCGCCCTGACCGACCTGATCAGCCCGCGCCCCACGCGCTGCGAACCGGGCGAACCGTTGTCCAGCCGCGCGCCGCGGGTGCTCTGCGTGGATGACAACCCGGCGAACCTGTTGCTGGTGCAAACCCTGCTGGAAGACATGGGCGCCAAGGTCCAGGCCGTGGAAAGCGGCTATGCGGCCATCAATGCCGTCCAGCAGGAAACCTTCGACCTGGTGCTGATGGACGTGCAGATGCCCGGCATGGACGGTCGTCAAAGCACCGAGGCGATTCGCCAGTGGGAAAGCGAGCGCCACGGCACACCGCTGCCGGTGGTGGCCCTCACCGCCCACGCCATGGCCAACGAAAAGCGTGCGCTGCTGCAAAGCGGCATGGACGACTACCTGACCAAACCCATCAGCGAACGGCAATTGGCCCAGGTGGTGCTGAAATGGACCGGCCTGGCCCTGCGCAACCAAGGGCCGGAGCGCCCGACCGAAGGCCTCGGCCCAGGCGTGCGATTGCTGGTGCTGGACCACGAGGAAGGACTGCGGCTGGCCGCGGGCAAGGCGGACCTGGCGGCGGACATGCTCGCCATGTTGCTCGCCTCCCTCGAAGCCGACCGCCTGGCCATTACCCTCGCCCGTGAGGCCAATGACAACCATGCCTTGATCGAACGCGTCCATCGCCTGCATGGCGCCACCCGCTACTGCGGCGTACCGCAACTGCGCGCCGCCTGCCAACGCGCCGAAACCCTGCTCAAGCAGGACGACGCCAAGGCCATGGCCGCGCTGGACGAGCTGGACATGGCCATTGCCCGGTTGGCCAGTGAAGCGCGGGTCAGCGCCTGAGATTTTTTTACAACGCCGGGCCCGATCCCACAGGGTCCGCGTTACCAAAACGTACATTGCAGGGAGCTTTTTCATGCGCGTCATTCTTTTCAGCAGCCAGACCTACGACCGCGACAGTTTTCTCGGCGTGCCGCTGCCGCCCGGCCTGGAACTGCAATTCCAGCCCGCCCGGCTCACCCTCGACACCGTGGCGCTGGCCGAACGCCACGAAGTGGTCTGCGCGTTTATCAACGATGACCTCAGCGCGCCCGTGCTCGAGCACCTGGCCACGGGCGGCACCCGCTTGATCGCGCTGCGCTCGGCCGGTTACAACCATGTCGACCTCGCCGCTGCCAAACGCCTGGGCCTGACCATCGTGCGTGTGCCCGCCTATTCGCCTCATGCCGTCGCCGAACACGCCGTGGCACTGATTCTCGCCCTGAACCGGCGCCTGCACCGTGCCTACAACCGCACCCGCGAGGGCGATTTCAGCCTGCATGGCCTGACCGGCTTCGACCTTGTCGGCAAGACCGTCGGCGTGGTCGGCACCGGGCAGATCGGCGCCACCTTCGCCAAGATCATGGCCGGTTTCGGCTGCCACCTGCTGGCCTACGACCCGTTCCCCAACCCGCTGGTCCAAGCGCTCGGTGCGCGCTATGTGAGCCTGCCCGAGCTGCTGGCCGAAGCGCAGATCATCAGCCTGCACTGCCCGCTCACCACCGACAGCAAGCACCTGATCAACGCCCGCTCCCTGGCGCAGATGCAGCCCGGCGCAATGCTGATCAACACCGGGCGCGGCGGCCTGGTGGACACCCCCGCGCTGATCGAAGCGCTCAAGGACGGCCAACTCGGCTACCTGGGGCTGGATGTGTATGAAGAAGAAGCCCAGCTGTTTTTCGAGGACCGCTCCGACCTGCCCCTGCAGGACGACGTGCTCGCGCGCCTGCTGACGTTCCCCAATGTGATCATCACCGCGCACCAGGCATTTCTCACCCGCGAAGCCCTGGCGGCGATCGCCGAGACCACCCTGGCCAACATTGCGGCCTGGGCCGATGGCCGGGCGCAGAATCGTGTCGACGGATGATCAGCGGTCACATACCAGGCGCATGATCCGCAGGCGCGCGTGCTAGGATGCCGCGCCTATTTGGAGGAACCATGGCCGAACACGATTTCCGCTTCAGCTTGCTGAGCCCGCAACACACCCTGATCGAATGCCGCGCCCTGGTGCCGGGCCGCTATCAGGTCACCGGCAACGGTGGTTCGATCAAGCATGGCGACGTACTGATCGTCACCCTGCGCGGCAGTAAAACCCTGTCGATGCGCCTCACCGTCGAAGGTGACGCGCGCTACTCCATCCGCCCGGCAGGCCAGTGGGTCGCCATGGCCCAGGGGCCGAAGTTCGGCGAACTGGAGATTCACACCTGGAAGGTCAACTGCGACAGCTGCGAGGCCGTGCTGGAGTTTGAATTCGCAGTGGAGACCAAGCTGACCAAGGATCCGCTGCAACCGGCCGCCAATGCGCGCATTGCCGAGTTGGGCTGGGCCAGCGAAGGCGCCAAGCACCGCTGCCCGAAATGCCAGAAGGCCGCGCAATGAAAGCCCTGCTTCTGCTGGCCGCCGTCGGCGCGAGCCTGATGGGCTGCGCTGGCGATGCGGCAAAGCTCGAGCGGGATCACAGCTACGTGGTGGAATGGATCGGTGAGCGGCCGCTGATGGATTACGCGCACCTGAGTGTCACCCTGGGCGCCGATGGGCGCGCCTACGGCAACGGCGGGTGCAACCACTGGTTCGCACCGTACACCGTGGAGGGCGACAAACTCAGCTTCGGCAAGATCGGCAGTACGCGCAAACTCTGCGGCGACGCCCTGATGGAGCAGGAACACCGCTTCTTTCAGGCCCTGCAAGGCGTTGAGCGCTGGGACATCTCGCCGATCGAGCAGACCCGCTTCTGGCCGGCCGAAGGCAAGCCTATCCGCCTGTGGCTGGAAGAAGGCTGATAGCAGGCTCAATGGAATCTAACTGTGGGAGGGGGCTTGCTCCCGATTGCGCTATGTCAGTACCGAATATGTTGGCTGACACACCGCCATCGGGAGCAAGCCCCCTCCCGCATGTTCAACCGCGCAGGGCCTTGAGCTTGGCCAGCACGCCTTGCGCCGTCTGTTCGCCCATCAACTGCTCACGCACCTTGCCCTTGTCGTCGATGATGTAAGTCACCGGCAACGCTTCGCTGCGTGGAATATCAAAGATCCCGTCCGGGTTCTGCGCCAGCACGGTGAACTTGATGCCCAGCTTGTCACTGGCTTCCTTCAGTTCCGCGCCCTGCACATTGTCGAAATTGACCCCGAACACGCCGACGTTCTGCCCTTTGAGCTGTTCAGCCAAGGCATTGAGCTCCGGGATTTCCGTGCGGCACGGGCCACACCATTCCGCCCAGTAGTTGACCACCAGCCATTGCTTGTCCAGGCGTTCGGCCGCCACTTTCTGGCCATATTGGTCAACGCCGTAGTCATTACCGCAGCCGCTGAGCAGCAGGGTTGTGATGATCGCCAATGCACCGATCAGTCGCCTTGTCATGGGGTAATCCTTCGCAAAAATGAACGTTGGCTGCGACGGATCGCCTCTTACGGTTTAAGGACCGGGCGCAGCGCAGGTAGAATACCCGCCACCTTACGCAAGATGCGACCCGCACATGACCGATCTGACGCTTTATCACAACCCGCGCTGCTCGAAATCCCGCGGAGCGCTCGAACTGCTGGAAGCACGCGGCCTCGCGCCGACGGTGGTGCGCTACCTGGAAACCCCGCTGAATGCCGCGCAACTGAAGGCCCTGCTGGGCAAACTGGGGATCAGCGCACGCCAATTGCTGCGCACCGGCGAAGAGGAATACAAAACCCTCAACCTGGCAGACGCGACGCTCAGCGAAACACAGTTGATCGCCGCCATCGCCGAGCACCCCAAGTTGATGGAACGGCCGATCCTCGAAACCCCCGACAAAGCCATCATCGGCCGCCCACCGGAGAGCGTGCTGGAGATCCTGCCGTGAGTGCGCCGTATGTGCTGGTGTTGTATTACAGCCGCAACGGCTCGGTCAGCGAAATGGCCCGGCACATTGCCCGAGGCATCGAACAAGGCGGGATGGAAGCGCGCCTGCGCACCGTACCGGCGATCTCCAGCGAGTGCGAAGCCGTAGCGCCGAGCATTCCGGCCGAAGGCGCGCTGTATGCCAGCCTGGATGATCTGAAGAACTGTTCAGGCCTGGCCCTGGGCAGCCCGACCCGCTTCGGCAATATGGCCGCGCCATTGAAGTACTTTATCGACGGCACCAGTAACCTGTGGCTGACCGGCGCCCTGGTCGGCAAACCGGCCGGGGTGTTCACCTCCACCGCCAGCCTGCACGGCGGCCAGGAGACCACGCTGATGTCGATGCTGCTGCCGCTGCTGCACCACGGCATGCTGATCACCGGCCTGCCCTACAGCGAACAAGCGCTGCTCGACACCCAGGGTGGCGGTACGCCTTATGGCGCCAGCCACCATGCTGGCCCCGACGGCAAGCGCCTGCTGGATCAACATGAAATCGCCCTGTGCAAGGCCCTCGGCCTGCGCCTGGCGAAAACCGCTGCGTTGCTGGAGAACGGCCGTGGCCAAAAAACCTAAGATCCTGCCACCCCAGGCATGGCTGGAGCCGCGGGTCAAAGTCGCACGCGCCCTGAGCCTGCTGGCGTTTTTCGGCCTGGTGGGCCTGCTCTGCGTGTATTACCTGTTCGTCGCCGACCTGCACGGCGCACGGCCGTGGGTGATCCTGCTGATCGAACTGGTGCCGCTGCTGGTGCTGGCGCCGGGGATACTGATCGGCAGCGCACGCGGACATTCATGGATGTGCTTTGTGGTGAACCTGTATTTCATCAAGGGCGCACTGGCGGCGTATGACCCGAACCGCCAGTGGTTCGGCGTGCTGGAAATGCTCGCGAGCCTGGCGCTGTTCTGTACGGCGCTGCTGTATGTGCGCTGGCGGTTCCAGTTGGATCGGCGCTTGGCCGGCGAGGGTCAGCCAGCCTGACCCGCCGTCATCGCGGGCAAGCCCCACATCTGGAATGCAGTTTCCTGTGGGAGTGGGCTTGCCCACGATGGCATCACCTCGGTCTCAATGATTGACCGTATACGCCAGCATCATCGACAACTGACACATCGGCCGCCCGCTCTCGGCATGCCACTGGTTGAACGCCCCCTGCACCGTCGCCAGGTCGCGCAGGCTGGTGGGGGCCTTGTCGACGATCTTCTGCGCGTGCAGTGCCGCGACCACGTCATCGCTCGGCACGAACGTATCCTTGCCCACCATGCGCAGAAAGCGCGGCGCCGACAGCCCGCCCAACTGATGACCGTGCTTGCTCAGGTATTTCCACAAGCCGACGATATCGGTCACCGGCCAGTCGGCGATAAACGCGCCGAAACTACCCTTCTCCTGGGCGATATCCAGGATCATCTGCGCGTTGCGCGGCACACTCTTGAGCTTGCCCAGGTGGCGGATGATGCGCGTATCCTGCATCAAGCGCTCCAGGTGCTCGGCGCCCATCAGCACGACTTTTTCCGGGTCGAAGCCAAAGAACACCTGCTCGAATGCAGGCCATTTGGCATCCACCACGCTGTGCTTGAGCCCGGCGCGGAAAACCCGCAGCGCCAGGGTTGACAGGTAGCGATCATCACTGATCTGGCGTAATTGCGCCGGCGTCTTGGGCACAGGCAGACGGGCTTCCAGTTCGGCCGCCGAACCGAAGCGGTTCAGACAATATTCGTGCAGCCACTTGTAATCGCGCATGCCCTCTCCTGGGGATTGAAATGAAAACGGCGCCTGTGAGCGCCGTCGTTCAGAGCGTTGAGAAACGTCAGAGGTTCACCACGTTGACGAAGCGCGAAGCGGCGTTCTCGTCGATACGCAGGCTGGTGAAGTCGAACAGGTTACGGTCGGCCAACTGCGACGGGATCACGTTCTGCAAGCTGCGGAAGATACTCTCGGTACGCCCTGGGGTCTTGCGTTCCCAGTCCTGGAGCATCTCCTTGACCACCTGGCGCTGCAGGTTTTCCTGGGAGCCGCACAGGTTGCACGGGATGATCGGGAATTGCTTGAAGTCGGAGTAGGCCTGGATGTCCTTCTCGTTGCAATACGCCAGCGGGCGAATCACCACGTTGCGTCCGTCATCGGCGCGCAGCTTGGGCGGCATGGCCTTGAGGGAGCCGTTGAAGAACATGTTGAGGAAGAATGTCTCGACGATATCGTCGCGGTGATGCCCCAGGGCCATCTTGGTCGCACCGATCTCATCGGCAAACGTGTAGAGCGTGCCACGGCGCAGGCGCGAACACAGCGAGCAGGTGGTCTTGCCCTCCGGGATCAGCTCCTTGACCACCGAATAGGTGTCTTTTTCGACGATGTGGTACTCGATGCCCAGTGTCTTGAGGTAGGCCGGCAGCACGTCTTCGGGGAAGCCCGGTTGTTTCTGGTCCATGTTGACGGCAACGATCTCGAACTTGATCGGCGCAACCTTTTGCAGGTGCAGCAGCACGTCGAGCATGGTGTAGCTGTCTTTGCCGCCGGAAAGGCAGACCATGACCTTGTCGCCGTCCTCGATCATGTTGAAATCGGCGACCGCTTCACCGGCCAGGCGACGCAGGCGTTTTTGCAGTTTGTTCTGGTTGACCGTAAGAGTGCCCATGGCGCTTGGATCCGCTAGAGGTGTGTGACGAAAAGCGCGGTATTTTACCGGTAAGGTTGACCAAGTTCCAATGTGAGAGGGAGCAAGCCTCCTCCCCCACTTGAGTGCATTGCCAACGACAGACCGCGCCGCGATTAAGCCCACTGTTTACAGCGCAATTTGCTCTAAAGCCCTACGGTTTTTCCGGTCATCACTTCCTATACTGCGACTTGAGGTCGCACATAACTATCCAGACCTTTCAGGCCATCTGGCCCGTGGGCGCTCCGATGGGGGGCGATGGTAATAACGACAGGAGTGACTGGCATGATCCATCACGTCGTGGGGCTTTTTACCCATCCCGACCAGGAATGGCGGGAAATTCGTGGCGATAAAGAAGAAAGCGTCGGCCACATGTACCTCACTCACACCTTGATTCTCGCGGCGATCCCCGCCGTATCAGCTTTTATCGGCACCACCCAGGTCGGCTGGGTCATCGGCAGTCGCTCCCCGGTCATGCTGACCCAGGAAAGCGCCTTGTGGATGACCGTCATGTCATACCTGGCGATGCTCGGCGGCGTAGCGGTCATGGGCGCCTTCATTCACTGGATGGCGCGCACCTACGACTCCAGCCCCAGCATGGCGCGTTGTGTCGCCTTTGCCACCTACACCGCGACACCGTTGTTCATCGGCGGGCTGGCGGCGCTCTACCCGCACATGTGGCTGGGGATGGTCGTCGGCACGGCAGCGATCTGTTACACGGTGTACCTGCTGTATGTGGGGTTGCCGACGTTCATGAGCATCGATCCGGACGAAGGCTTTCTGTTTTCCAGCTCGGTGTTGGCCGTGGGTCTGGTCGTGCTGGTGGCAATCATGGCGTTCACCGTGATCGTCTGGGGTCTGGGCGTTGGCCCGATCTATACCAACTAAGCGGTTTCACCCAGCAGGCAAGGCCACCGCAAGGTGGCTTTGTGCGCCATGCATGACCATTCGGCGCCTGACCGATTCGGAAACACCCGCCTTTGCGGCATACTGGCCACCTCTGGAGAGATGTACAGCATGCCCGAGCAACTCAATACCCGCGTCGAAGATTGTTTCCTGCTAGCCGAATCCTTTTTCAAACGAAGCTTCAAACGCCCCCAGGTCAGCCTCAAGTTGCGGGGCCAGAAAGCCGGTGTCGCGCATTTGCACGAAAACCTGCTGCGCTTCAACCCACAGTTGTACCGAGAAAACAGCCAACACTTCCTGAAACAGACCGTGGCCCATGAAGTGGCGCACCTGATCGCCCACCAATTGTTTGGCGAGCGCATCCAGCCCCATGGCGAGGAATGGCAACTGATCATGCGCGGCGTGTATGAACTGCCGCCAGACCGTTGCCACACCTATGAGATCAAGCGCCGCCAGGTGACCCGCTATATCTACCGCTGCCCATGTGCCGACAGCGACTTCCCGTTTTCGTCACAGCGCCATGGGCTGGTGAGGCAGGGGCGGCGTTATCTGTGCAGGCGCTGTCGGCAGACGTTGGTGTTTACCGGGGAAACTCGCGTTGAGTGAAATATGCGGTGTGTGTGAGGGCCTCATCGGGGGCAAGCCCCCTCTCACATTTTGACCCTGTTCACAGAGCTAATTGTGGGAGGGGGCTTGCCCCCGATGAGGCCCGCCCAGTCACTACACAATCACCTTGGCAGCACGCAACGCGCTGATGCGCTGTGAGCTCAAGCCCAACTCCATCAGCACTTCATCACTGTGCGCGCCCACCGCGGCCCCGATATGCCGAGGGGCTGGCAACCCTTCGGAGAACTTCAGCGGGCAAGCCATCTGCGCCTGGGTCGAGCCGTCGGGCCGCGGCACCTGGGTGACCAGTTCCCGCGCCTTCAACTGCGGATGCTCCACGGCTTCGCTCAGGCTCAGCACCGGTTCGACGCACGCATCGACCCCGGTAAACAACTCGCACAATTCCTCGAAGCTGCGCTTCTCGAACTCAACCTGCAGCGCCTGCTTGAGCGCCTTTTGCTGCTCAGGCTCGGACGACAAGCCTTGTGCCGCCAGTTCCGGTCGCCCCAACGCGGCGCACAATTGCTGCATGAATGCCGGTTCCAGACTGCCGACCGACATCCAGCGCCCATCGCGGGAACGGTAATAATCGTAGAAACTGCCGCCATTGAGCACATGGGTCTCCCTCCCCGGCTCCACGCCACAGGCCAGGTAGCCAGCGCCGGCCATGGCATTCAAGCTGAACGAGCAGTCGGTCATGCTCACATCCAGGTACTGGCCAACGCCGCTCTGTTGCCGCGCAATCACCGCCGCGAGCAGGCCCACCACCGCGTGCAGCGAGCCGCCGGCGACATCCGCCAATTGCACGCCCAACGGCAGCGGCCCGCTGTCCCGCCGCCCGGTATGGCTGGCCACTCCGGCCAACGCCAGGTAGTTGATGTCGTGCCCGGCGCGGTCCTTGTAGGGGCCGGTCTGACCGTACCCAGTGATCGACACGTAAATCAGCCGCGGGTTGATCGCCTTCAACGCCGCATACCCCAGGCCCAGGCGCTCCATCACCCCGGGGCGAAACTGTTCGAGCACGATGTCGTAGCCCTTGACCAGCTCGCGCACAATCTCCAGCGCCTCGGCCTGCTTCAGATCCAGGGCGAGGCTGCGCTTATTGCGATTGAGGTAAGCATGGCTCGCCGAGGTGCCCTGATCATGGGGCGGCAGCACGCGCAGCAGGTCCATGCGCGTGGGCGATTCGATGCGCAGCACCTCGGCGCCCATGTCCGCCAGCATCAGCGACGCAAACGGGCCGGGCAGCAAGGTGGAAAAATCCAGTACTTTGAGCGACGCCAAGGGACCTGACATGGAGACTCCGTTTCCGATTCGACTGGCGACAGCGTAGTCAGCCTTCAGCGCCGACGGCAATCGTCAGAACGATCATCGGCAGTGACCGTTTTGATCACGGCGGGCTTTTTCCCGGCGGCGGCCTTATCATTGGCCTACGTTTGCTTGCAGGGGGTTCCATGAAATTTGCGATAGCACTGTTTTCCGCCGCCCATGCGCCCTCCTCGCGTCGCGCCTTGCTGTTCGCCCAGGCGGCGCTGGCCGGCGGACACGAGATTGTGCGCCTGTTTTTTTATCAGGACGGCGTCTACAGTGCCTCCAACACCATCGTTGCGCCACAGGATGAGCAAGACATCGCTCGCCAATGGCGTGAGTTTGTCAGCGTGCATCAGTTGGACGCCGTGGTGTGCATCGCCGCCGCTCTGCGCCGTGGCGTGCTCGACAGCGAAGAAGCCGCGCGTTACCAGCGCAGCGCGGTGAACCTGGAGGCGCCATGGGAGCTGTCGGGCCTTGGGCAATTGCACGACGCGACCCAGGCCGCCGACCGCCTGATCTGTTTTGGAGGGCCGTGACATGTCCAAATCCTTGCTGGTGATCAGCCGCCAGGCACCGTGGTCCGGGCCGAGCGCGCGGGAAGCCCTGGATATCGTATTGGCCGGCGGCGCGTTCGATCTGCCCATCGGCCTGTTGTTCCTGGATGACGGCGTGTTCCAACTGGCGCCGCACCAGGACGCCAAAGCCGTGCAGCAAAAAGACCTCGGCGCCAACCTGCAGGCACTGGGGCTGTTCGGTATCGATGAGGTGTTTGCCTGCGGCCATAGCCTGGCTGCGCGCGGGCTGACGCACCCGGTCAATGCACAGCCGCTGAACGACGAACAGATTTCCCAGTTGATTGACCGTTACGACCAGGTGATAACCCTCTGATGTCGACTTTACATGTGGTGTCCCACTCCCCGTTTACCGATAGCCGCCTCGACAGCTGCCTGCGCGTCTGTGGCAGCGACGATGCGATCCTGCTCTGTGGCGACGGCGCCTACGGGCTGCGTCACCCGGCGCTGCTGACCAAAGGCGTGAAGGTCTTTGTGCTGGCCGAAGATAGCCTGGCGCGCAACCTGCCGCTGCCCGACTGGGCCGACTGCGTGGATTACCCAGGTTTCGTGCAACTGTCGATCGACTACGACAAGGTCAACACCTGGCTATGAACACCCTGACCGTGGGCGCGCGCACCCTCGAACTGGACAAGGACGGCTACCTCGTCGACCTGAACGAGTGGTCGGCCGACGTGGCCAACGCCCTCGCCGCCGCCGAAGCCCTCGAGCTGACCCCGGCGCATTGGGAAATCCTCGAGCTGCTGCGCCAGTTTTATCAAGAGTTCCAGCTGTCCCCCGCCACACGCCCGCTGATCAAGTACACCGCCTTGAAGCTGGGCGCGGACAAGGGCAACAGCCTGCACCTCAACAAACTGTTCAACGGCACTCCCGCCAAACTCGCCGCCAAGCTGGCCGGCCTGCCCAGACCGACGAATTGCTTATGACCGACTTTGCTCCGCTGACCCTCGAAACCCCTGCCGAGCACCCGTTTGCGCCGTTCGTGCGTATCCTGGGCAAAGGCAAGCGCGGTGCGCGCAACCTGACCCGCGAAGAAGCCCGCGAAGCCATGGGCATGCTGCTTGACGAAAAAGTCGAAGACACCCAGCTCGGTGCCTTCCTCATGCTGCTGCGCCACAAAGAGGAAAGCCCGGAAGAACTCGCCGGTTTCACCGAAGCGGTGCGCGAGCGCCTGCACGCCCCGGCGCTGAAGGTGGATATCGACTGGCCGACCTATGCCGGCAAAAAGCGTCACCTGCCGTGGTTCCTGCTGGCCGCCAAGTGCCTGGCGCAGAACGGTGTACGCATCCTCATGCATGGCGGCGGCGCCCACACGGCCGGCCGGCTGTACACCGAGCAATTGCTGGAAGGTCTACAGATCCCGCTGTGCCGCAATTGGCAGCAGGTCGAGACGGCCTTCGAGCACGGCAACCTGGCATTCATCCCGCTGGGCGACTGGGCCCCGCAACTGCAACGCATGATCGACCTGCGCAACACCCTGGGCCTGCGCTCGCCGATCCACTCCCTGGCACGCCTGCTCAACCCGCTGAATGCACGCTGCGGCCTGCAAAGCATCTTCCATCCCGGCTACCAGGGCGTACACCGCGATGCCAGCGGCCTGCTCGGCGACACGGTGATTGTGGTCAAGGGCGATGGCGGCGAAATCGAGATCAACCCCGACACGATCAGCCACCTCTACGGCAGCACCGGTGGCGAAAGCTGGGACGAAGAATGGCCCGCCCTCGCCGCCCAGCGCCATGTCAAACCGGCCAGCCTGGAGCCCGAGCAGTTGAAAGCGCTGTGGCGCGGCGAGGTCGAGGACAGCTACCCGCAACTCGCCTTGATCGCCACCATGGCCCTGGCCTTGCGCGGCCTCGGGCATCCGCGGGAGCAAGCGTTCGAATTGGCCCAGCAATACTGGGACGCACGGGATAAATCGATTTAATCGATCATTCCCCCGCAATCTTTGCGCTTTTAGTTCGAACTCATCCCTTTAGACTGGACTCCAACGCTTATTAGCCAAGGAGCCAGTCATGGGTTTGCTGATTGAAGGACGCTGGCACGACCAGTGGTACGAAAGTAGCGCGGATGGCGCGTTCCAGCGGGAACAGGCACAACGCCGCCACTGGGTGACCGCTGACGGCCAGCCCGGCCCCAGCGGCGAAGCTGGCTTCAAGGCCGAAGCCGATCGTTACCACCTGTATGTGTCGCTCGCCTGCCCGTGGGCCCATCGCACGCTGATCCTGCGCAAACTCAAGGGGCTGGAAGGTCTGATCGACGTGTCTGTGGTCAGTTGGCTGATGCTGGAAAACGGCTGGACCTTCGACAAAGCCCGCGGCTCCAGCGGCGACTCGCTGGATGGCTTCGCGTTCATGCACCAGCGCTACACCGCCGACACGGCCGATTACACCGGGCGCGTCACGGTGCCGGTGCTGTGGGACAAACAACTCAAGCGCATCGTCAGCAATGAATCAGCGGAGATCATCCGCATGTTCAACAGCGCGTTCAACGGGCTGACCGGCAACACCCTGGACTTCTACCCCGAGGCTCTGCGCCTGAGCATCGATGCGCTGAACGAGCGCATCTACCCCGCCGTGAACAACGGCGTGTACCGCGCAGGTTTCGCCACCTCGCAGCAGGCCTATGAGCGTGCGTTCGATGATGTGTTTGCCGAACTGGACCACTTGGAACAGCACCTGGGCGAGCATCGCTACCTGGCCGGTGAGTACCTGACCGAGGCGGATGTTCGGCTGTTTACCACGCTGATTCGATTTGATGCGGTGTATTACAGCCACTTCAAATGCAACCTGCGGCGGATTGCGGATTATCCGAATCTGTCGAATTGGTTGCGGGAAATCTATCAATGGCCGGGAGTGGCCGAGACGGTGGACTTTGCGCACATCAAGGGGCATTACTATGCCAGCCACCGCACCATCAATCCGACGGGGATTGTGCCCAAGGGGCCGTTGCAGGTGTTTGATACCGAGCATGATCGCGTGCGGTTGAGCGGTAAGGGCGTCTGGCGCTGATCCAGAGGATGGGTTGGATCTAATGGCCTCATCGGGGGCAAGCCCCCCCACATTGGAAGGCATTCCAAAATGTGGGAGGGGGCTCGCCCCCGATGCATTCAGGCTCAGACCTGGGCCTGGGCGCCTTCAAACCATTTGAGCTTCTCGCGCAGCACCACCACTTCACCGACGATCACCAGCGTCGGCGCATGCACTTCATGCTCCGCCACCAGGCGCGGCAGGTCGGCCAGGGTGCCGGTGAACACGCGCTGGTTGGACGTGGTGCCCTGCTGGATCAACGCCGCTGGCGTGTCCGCCGAACGTCCATGCTTGATCAACTGTTCGCAGATGATCGGCAAACCGATCAAGCCCATGTAGAACACCAGGGTCTGCGACGGGCCCACCAGATCACCCCAAGGCAGGTCCGAGGTGCCGTTCTTCAGGTGCCCGGTGATAAAGCGTACCGATTGCGCATAGTCACGGTGGGTCAGCGGAATCCCGGCATACGCCGCGCAGCCGCTGGCCGCCGTGATCCCCGGCACCACCTGGAACGGAATGCCATGGGCCGCCAGTTCTTCGATCTCTTCGCCGCCACGGCCGAAGATGAATGGATCGCCGCCCTTGAGGCGCAGCACGCGCTTGCCTTGCTTGGCCAGGTCGACCAATTGCTGGTTGATCTGGTCCTGGGGCACGGCGTGATCGGCGCGACGCTTGCCCACGTAGACGCGCTCGGCATCACGACGGCACAGCTCAAGAATCGCTGGGGCCACCAGACGGTCGTAGAGCACCACATCGGCTTGCTGCATCAAACGCAAGGCGCGGAAGGTCAACAGGTCCGGATCGCCGGGGCCGGCGCCCACCAGGTAGACTTCGCCCGGCGCATAAGGCGGCGCGCCGTTGACCTTTTCGATCAGCAAACGCTCGGCTTCATCGCCCTGCCCGGCCAGTTGCCGGTCGGCAATCGGGCCCTGGAAGACTTCTTCCCAGAACGCGCGGCGCTGCTGCACGTCCGGGTACAAACGCTTGACCTGGGCCCGAAAGCGCGCCGCCAGCCCGGCCAACTGGCCATACGTGGACGGAATCCAGGTTTCCAGCTTGGCCCGGATCAAGCGCGCCAACACCGGCGCATCGCCGCCGCTGGACACCGCGATCACCAAGGGCGAACGGTCGACAATCGCCGGGAAGATCACGCTGCACAGGGCTGGCGCATCCACCACGTTGACCGGTACGCAACGGCGCTTGGCATCACTGGACACTTGCGCGTTCAGCGGTTCGTCATCCGTTGCGGCGATGATCAGGGTGCAACCGTCAAGGTCGGCCTCCTGATAACCGCGCACGATCAGTTCCCCGCCACTGCCCAGCACCAGTTCACGCAACTGGTCTTCGATCTGGGGAGCAACCACCCGCAGCAGCGCACCGGCGTCGGCCAGCAGGCGGGACTTGCGCAAGGCAATCTCCCCGCCACCGACGACCAACACACGACTGCCGCGCAGGTTATGAAACAGCGGCAGAAATTCCATTTAGCCGATGACCTCGATGCCCGCCATGTACGGCTTGAGCACGTCCGGCACACGGATCGAACCGTCGGCCTGCTGGTAGTTTTCGAGCACGGCCACCAGGGTACGGCCTACAGCCAGGCCCGAACCGTTGAGGGTATGCACCAGTTCCGGCTTGCCGGTTTCCGGGTTGCGGAAACGCGCCTGCATGCGACGGGCCTGGAAATCACCGCAGTTGGAGCACGACGAGATCTCGCGGTATTTGTCCTGGCTCGGCACCCACACTTCGAGGTCGTAGGTCTTCACGGCGCTGAACCCCATGTCGCCGGTACACAGCGCCAGCACGCGGTACGGCAGCTCCAACAGTTGCAGCACGCGTTCGGCGTTGGCGGTCAGACCTTCGAGGGCTTCCATGGAGGTCGACGGCTCGACAACCTGCACCATCTCGACTTTGTCGAACTGGTGCTGGCGGATCATGCCGCGGGTATCGCGCCCCGATGCACCGGCTTCACTGCGAAAGCACGGCGTGTGGGCGACGAGCTTGAGCGGCAGGTGCTTGGCGTCGAGGATCTCGCCGGCGACGATGTTGGTCAGCGACACTTCGGCGGTCGGGATCAGGTACAGGTCGGCTTCGCCATCGCGGCTGATCTTGAACAGGTCTTCCTCGAACTTCGGCAACTGGCCGGTGCCCTGCAGGGCCGGCGCCTGAACCAGATACGGGGTGTAGGCCTCTTCGTAGCCGTGCTCGCCGGTGTGCAGGTTGATCATGAACTGCGCCAGGGCGCGATGCAGGCGGGCAATCGGGCCGCGCAGCAAGGCAAAGCGCGCACCGGACAGCTTGGCGGCGGTTTCGAAATCCAGGCCGCCGTTCAGTTCGCCCAGGGCGACGTGGTCCTTGATCGCGAAATCAAAGGCCTTTGGCGTGCCCCAGCGGCGCACTTCGACGTTGCCGTCTTCGTCCGCACCGACCGGCACCGACTCGTGCGGCAGGTTCGGAATGCCCAGCAGGATCGAATCCAGCTCGCCCTGGATCTTGTCCAGTTCGAGTTTGCCGTCGGACAGCTCGGTGCCCATGCGCTCGACATCCGCCATCAACGGCGCGATGTCTTCACCGCGCTGCTTGGCTTGCCCGATGGACTTGGAACGCGCATTACGCTCAGCCTGCAGTGCTTCGGTGCGGGTCTGGACGGTCTTGCGCTGTTCTTCCAGCGCTTCGATGCGCGCAACATCCAAGGCAAAGCCACGGGATGCCAGGCGGTCCGCTACGTCCTGAAGGTTGCTACGTAACAGTTTGGAATCGAGCATGTCGGTCTCTCGTTTATCAAAGTTTGGTCAAGGACAGGCCGGCCCAGGTGGCGAGCAGCCCGCCGAACACGCTGATGCCCAGGTACCCGAAGGCAACCAGGGCCTGCCCGCTTTCCAGCAGGCGCACCGTATCCAGTGAAAAGGATGAAAAGGTCGTCAGACCGCCTACAAAGCCGACAATCAAGCCGGCACGAATTTCAATCGGCACTTCCGGGCGCAACAGGAACCAACCGTACAACAGCCCGATGATCAGGCAGCCCACCAGGTTGACCGCCAGGGTCGCCGTATAAAAATGCCTCGGCCAGTTGGCGTTAACCCAATTACCAGTGGCGAAACGCAATAATGTACCAGCGATGCCGGCAACGGACACGGCAAGAATCGTCTTGAGCACTACTTTCTCCGCTGTTTGGGGCTGAGACGGTCGAGTTGAGCGAGGTGATTGAGCTTTTCACCGATCTTCAGCTCCAGGCCACGGGGCACTGGCTGGTAGAACGGCTGCGGCTCGAGCGCGTCGGGGAAGTAATCTTCGCCGGCGGCATAGGCGTCCGGCTCATCGTGGGCGTAGCGGTATTCATCGCCGTAACCCAGTTGTTTCATCAATTTGGTCGGCGCATTGCGCAGGTGCAGCGGCACCTCGAGGGAGCCATGTTCGGCCGCGGCACGCAGTGCCGATTTGAAGCCCATGTACACCGCGTTGCTTTTCGGCGCGCAGGCCAGGTAGGTAATGGCCTGCGCCACCGCCAGCTCGCCTTCGGGGCTGCCCAGGCGCTCCTGCACTTCCCACGCCGCGAGGCACAGGCTCAAGGCGCGGGGGTCGGCGTTGCCGATGTCTTCGCTGGCCATACGCACCACGCGGCGCGCGAGGTAGAGCGGGTCGCAGCCACCGTCGATCATGCGCGCGAACCAGTACAACGCGCCGTCGGGGTTGGAGCCGCGCACCGATTTGTGCAGCGCCGAAATCTGATCGTAGAACGCTTCGCCACCCTTGTCGAAACGCCGGCGTGTGTCGCCGAGCAGGCTTTGCAGGAGTTCGACGCCAATCTCGCTGCCGTCCTCGGCCAGGTCGGAGGCGTTCTCCAGCAGGTTCAGAAAGCGCCGCCCATCGCCGTCGGCGGCGCTGAACAGGATCTTGAAGCCTTCATCGCTGAGGCTCAACTGCCGCTTGCCCAAGCCCTTGTCTTCGCTCAAGGCGCGCTGCAGCAGCTTTTGCATCGCCGCTTCATCCAGGCTCTTGAGCACATACACCCGCGCCCGCGAGAGCAAGGCGTTGTTCAATTCGAAGGACGGGTTCTCGGTGGTTGCACCGATAAAAATCAGCGTGCCGTCTTCGACATACGGCAAGAACGCGTCCTGCTGCGACTTGTTGAAGCGATGCACTTCGTCGACGAACAAGATGGTGCGCTTGCCGTATTGCCCGGCCTGCTGCTTGGCCACTTCCACGGCCTGGCGGATCTCTTTGACCCCAGCCAGCACCGCCGAGACCGTTTCGAAGTGGGCATCCGAGACTTTCGCCAACAGCCGCGCCAGCGTGGTTTTACCCACCCCCGGCGGCCCCCAGAAAATCATCGAGTGCAGCGCACCCTGCTCCAGGGCTTCGCGCAAAGGCTTGCCGCGAGCGAGCAGGTGTTCCTGACCGACGTACTCATCCAGGTTGGTCGAACGCAAGCGTGCGGCCAGGGGTTGAGCGATCGGGTCACTTCGAAACAGGTCCATGGGCAGCGTTTGAAACCTCTAGGCAGGTTATTCCTGGATCACGTCGGCACCCTTGGGGATGTCGAACTTGAACGTGGACGCGGGCACCGGCACGTTGGCCTTGACCCCGGTGAACAGGATATCGGTGCGCTGGCCGACGCTGTCGATCAGGCGCATGTTATTGATCACGCCGTTACCGAACGAAAGGTGCAGGCTGTCGAACAGCGTGTCCTTGGATTTCGGCTTGAGGGTGAATTCGATCACGTTGCTGGTTTGCTTGGAGGTGATCTCGAAGCTGTCGTTGATCTTCGACACATCGCCCGACAGCAACAGCGCCGGGGTCTGGTTCAAGCGCGGATCGAGCTTTTTGATGGTCGCCTGTTCCAGGTCCGGGTCCCACAGCGTGACTTTCTGGCCATCGGAAACGATGGTCTGCTCGGCCTTCCCTTCCGTGTGCCAGTAGAACAGCCCAGGGCGCTGCACGGCCATTTCACCGGCGGTTTCCTGCAACTGGGTGCCGCCGGCATCCAGGGTCAGCTGGGAGAAGCGCGCGGTCAGGGTCTTGGATTTGTCCAGCAGGTTGGTCAGGCTGGCGACGGAGGCCGGATCAGCGTGAGCCGAAACAGCAGTCAGGGCCAGTGCCGGCAACAACAGCATGCGGATAAGACGCATGGGAGTCCTCATTGAGTCGTTAGGGCGCGCCGCGTGCTGCCACGCGGCGCGTGATCAGTCGCGCATCTGCCCGGGGGCGATGACTTCGCGCGAGCCGTTGGTGTTCATTGCGGTGACGACGCCGGCATTTTCCATGGCTTCGATCATGCGGGCGGCGCGGTTGTAGCCGATTTTCAGCTTGCGCTGCACGGCGGAGATCGAGGCGCGACGGCTTTCCAACACGAAGGCCACCGCTTCGTCGTACAGCGCGTCGGTTTCGGCATCATCGTCGCCACCACTGCTGCCGCCGTCGAAGCCGCTGCCGGCTTCTTCAACACCGGCGAGGATGTCGTCGTTGTATTCCGGCGCACCGCGCAGTTTCCAGGCTTCCACCACGCGATGCACTTCATCGTCGGAAACGAACGCGCCATGCACGCGAATCGGTAGGCTGGTGCCCGGCGGCATGTAGAGCATGTCACCGTGGCCCAGCAATTGTTCGGCGCCGCCCTGGTCGATGATGGTCCGCGAGTCGATCTTGCTCGACACCTGGAACGCCATGCGCGTCGGGATGTTGGCCTTGATCAGACCGGTGATCACATCCACCGACGGCCGCTGGGTCGCGAGGATCAAGTGGATACCGGCAGCACGCGCCTTCTGTGCGATACGTGCGATCAACTCTTCAACCTTCTTGCCGACGATCATCATCATGTCGGCAAATTCGTCGACCACCACGACGATGGTCGGCAACTTGGTCAGCAATGGCGCTTCGTCGTGGATGCTTTCGCGCTTGTACAGCGGGTCGGTCAGCGGCGTGCCGGCGTCCTGGGCTTCCTTGACCTTGGCATTGAAGCCCGACAGGTTGCGCACGCCCATCTTCGCCATCAGCTTGTAGCGCCGCTCCATCTCGGCAACGCTCCAGCGCAGGGCGTTGGCGGCGTCCTTCATGTCGGTGACCACCGGGCAGAGCAAGTGCGGAATGCCTTCGTAGATCGACAATTCGAGCATCTTCGGGTCGATCATGATCAGCTTGGCGTCTTCCGGGCCGGACTTGAACAGGATCGACAGGATCATCGCGTTGACCCCCACCGACTTACCCGAACCGGTGGTACCGGCCACGAGCAGGTGAGGCATTTTCGCCAGGTCGGTGATTACCGGCTTGCCGCCGATGTCATGGCCCAGGGCCAGGGTGACCGGCGATTTGAAGTTGTCGTATTCCGGGGTCGACAGCACCTCGGAGAAGCGCACGATCTGACGGTCTTCGTTGGGAATCTCGATGCCCACGGTGGTTTTGCCGGGGATCACTTCCACCACGCGCACGCTAGTCACGGCCAGGGAGCGGGCGAGGTCTTTGGCCAGGTTGGAGATTCGGCTGACCTTGACCCCGGCCGCTGGCTGGATTTCGTAACGGGTAATCACCGGGCCGGGGTGGATCGAGTCCACCGAGACTTCGACGCCGAATTCCTTGAGTTTGATTTCCAGCAGATGGCCGACGGCCGCCAGGGACTCCGGGGAATAGTTGAGCTGTTTCTTCTCGGCCGGGTCGAGAATCGAGATCGGTGGCAGCGTGCCTTCGACCGCGCTGTCGACAAACAACGGTGCCTGTTTTTCTTTCTGCACGCGATGGCTCGGTTCGGGAGCCTTGGGCGGCGCCGGGGCAATCACCGGCGGCACCTGTTTCTCGCGCTCCGACATGTGCTTGCTCAGGGCTTGTTCGCGTTCGATCAGGCGTTCCTTGACCTTGGCCTGTTCACGCCGGTCCGGCGTGCTCGGGGCCACGACCTCGTTGACGCGGGTGTCCACCTCGCGCAATTGGGCCACCATGCGCTTGCGCTCCACCCGGGCCGCCCACCAGCGGTTCGCGGCGCCCTGGAACAGCTCCAGCAGGTCGAGGGTGATTTTGCCGGTCACGTCCATCACCTTGAACCACGACAGGTCGGTGAACACGGTAAGGCCGAACAGGAACAGCGCGATAAACATCAGGGTGCTGCCCTGGATATTCAGGGTCTTGCGGGCCAGGTCGCCGAGGCTCTCACCCAGCGCGCCGCCAGCACCCGCCGGCAGGCCGGTCGGCGCATGGAAATGGATATGCGCCAGCGCCGCGCCGGACAGCACCAGGAACACCAGGCCGATCAGGCGCCAGGAAAACAGCCAGCCACTCCACTGCCACGGCTCATGACGCTGGCGGAAGATCTGCCAGGTCTTGATCGCCAGCAGCAACGGGAAGATGTACGCGAAATAACCCAGCACCATGAACAGGATATCGGCGCTGTAGGAACCGGCAGGCCCACCGAAGTTCTGCACGTCATCGATCTTGCTGTTGTGGCTCCAGCCCGGATCGTCCTTGCCATAGGTGAGCAAGGCCATCATCAGGAACAGGCACAGCGCGCCGATGGCGATCAGCGCACCTTCCTTGAGCCGATAATGCAGGTGCTGACGCCAGGCCGGCACGACTGTTTTTTGTGTCGCGGTGGATTTCTTCAAAACGGGTCTTTTCCTGCGCCTTTAGCGCGTCCATCTGTTGAATGACTGCACACTGCCGCCCAATCCGAGCAGCCGAAAAATAAACGAACGCCGTTAAATCTACCTTTAACACCGAGCGATTGACGAGTGAAACGGCGATAACGCCAGAATGCCCGCATTGTACGGGTTTGTGTCCGCGATGCCACGCCCTTGCCCCTTGCGCGGCAGCCTGGACAATTCACGGGTCACACACTGTTCAATTTGAGCATGCATTGTCTTTGCTGACAAAGGCTTATGCGCTGTTTTTAGCAATCCAGGCAAGCTTGGCAATTGGCCTGCATGGGGCAGCCCCGAATACGACCACGTCTCAGAGAGAGAGTTGCAGAAACACCCGCTCATGCTAATCCACAGCAATGCCCGATTCGGGCTGGCCCCCTGACGCCGTGTCGACAATAATCAACCTCCTGGGCAGGCCCGACGCCTGCCACTCCCCTCCCCTTCCGTAAGCCTGGATGCCATGCTGACCTGGTTACAACGCGACACCCTGACCTTCCCGCCGCTGGCCAAAGCCATGCGCGAACCCAACGGCCTGCTCGCCGCCGGTGGCGACCTGTCGGCCGAGCGACTGATCCAGGCCTATCGCCACGGCTGCTTTCCGTGGTTCTCGCAAGGCCAGCCGATTCTCTGGTGGTCACCGGACCCACGCACGGTGATTTTCCCCGACGAACTGCACGTATCCCGCAGCCTGGGCAAATTATTGCGCCAGCAGCGCTATCGCGTGACCTTCGACCAGGACTTCGCTGCGGTCATCCAGGCCTGCGCTGCGCCTCGCGCCTATGCAGATGGCACCTGGATCACCGAAGGCATCCAGAGCGCCTACCAGGAGCTGCACGCACGGGGTTACGCGCACTCGGTCGAGGTCTGGGACAACGGCGAACTGGTGGGCGGCCTGTATGGGCTGGCGATGGGCCGGCTGTTTTTTGGCGAATCCATGTTCAGCCGCGCCGATAACGCCTCGAAGTTCGGTTTTGCCACGCTGACCCGGCAGCTGCAGGCATGGGGTTTTGTGCTGATCGACTGCCAGATGCCCAACGATCACCTGCACAGCCTGGGCGCCCGCGCCATACCGCGCAGCGAGTTCGCCGGCTTCCTGCGCGACTATCTGGACCAACCCAACGCTGGACCGTGGGTTTCCTAGGCGACTTCCTCGCACCTGGCTTACACTTATTTCAAAGCTTATCCGAGGGTTGATCATGACCGAGCTGGCGCGCTTGAAGTTTTATGCCACTCAAGCCCACTCTTGCAGCTATCTGCCCGACGAACAGGCCACTACGCTGTTCCTCGACCCCAGCCAGCCGATGGACGTGCATGTGTATGCCGACCTTTCGGAAATGGGCTTTCGGCGCAGCGGCGATCACCTGTACCGACCGCACTGCCAAAACTGCAATGCCTGCGTGCCGGCACGTATTCCCGTGGCGCAGTTTGTGCCGGACCGCAATCAGAAGCGCATCCTCAAGCGCAACGCCGACCTGACGGTCACGGCGGCCAACCCCCGGTTCAGCGAAGAATACTTCGATCTTTACCAGCGCTACATCGAACAACGCCACGCCGACGGCGACATGTTCCCACCCAGTCGCGACCAGTTTTCCACCTTCCTGGTGCGTGAACTGCCCTTTTCACGCTTCTACGAATTCCGACTCGACGGGCGCCTGCTGGCCGTCGCCGTGACCGATTTGCTGCCCAACGGCCTGTCGGCGGTGTACACCTTCTATGAACCCGACGAAGAGCGGCGCAGCCTGGGACGCTTCGCGATCCTCTGGCAAATCAGCGAAGCCCGGCGCCTGGAACTGGAGGCGGTGTACCTTGGATACTGGATCAAAAACTGCAAAAAGATGAACTACAAGACCCAATATCGGCCGATTGAACTGCTGATTAATCAAAGATGGGTCACGCTTAACTAGAACCTCTTGGCTTAAACACCCTTTTTCGGGCACAATGCACGCCGCTTTTGCCTGGCGCAGTTGCACCGGGCCATTCACTGGATACCGAGGGCTTTACTGCATGTCGAAAGAAGACAGCTTCGAAATGGAAGGCACTGTCGTCGACACCCTGCCCAACACCATGTTTCGTGTGGAGTTGGAAAATGGGCACGTCGTAACCGCGCATATCTCCGGCAAGATGCGCAAGAACTACATTCGTATTCTTACCGGTGACAAAGTGCGCGTCGAGCTGACGCCCTATGACTTGAGCAAAGGGCGCATCACTTACCGCGCCCGCTAATCAAGTCAATACAAGACGCCCGGTTATGCCGGGCGTTTTTGTGTGTATAGAATTTACCTGACACCCGAAACCCAATGCGGGAGGGAGCTTCCCCCCTCCCACATTGGATCGCCATTGTTCTGGCAATTACATTTCAAGACAGTAAAAAGGCGCCTTTCGGCGCCTTTTGCGTAGCTGCAGAACGATCAGGCCATTTCGGCCGTGGTTTCGAACTCGAAGGTCAGCTCGCCGTCCTTCAGGTCGATATGCACCACGCCACCATGGTCGGAGAGCTCGCCGAACAGGATCTCTTCGGCCAATGGCCGCTTGATCTTGTCCTGGATCAGACGCGCCATCGGGCGAGCGCCCATTGCCGCGTCGTAACCACCTTCGGCCAGCCAATTGCGCGCCGCGTCCGTCACTTCCAGCTGCACGCGCTTGTCTTCCAACTGCGCTTGAAGCTCGGTGAGGAACTTGTCCACCACGTTTTTGATGACCTCATGGCTGAGGCGACCAAACTGGATAATGGTGTCCAGACGGTTGCGGAACTCCGGCGTGAAGCTCTTCTTGATCACTTCCATCGCATCGGAAGAGTGATCCTGATGCGTAAAGCCGATCGACGCCCGCGCCGCGGTTTCAGCACCGGCGTTGGTGGTCATGATCACGATCACGTTGCGGAAATCCGCCTTGCGCCCGTTGTTGTCGGTCAGGGTGCCGTGGTCCATGACCTGCAGCAGCAGGTTGAAGACTTCCGGGTGAGCCTTCTCGATTTCATCGAGCAGCAATACGCAATGCGGTTGCTTGGTGATCGCCTCGGTCAACAGGCCGCCCTGATCAAAACCGACATAGCCCGGAGGCGCACCGATCAGGCGCGACACGGTGTGACGCTCCATGTATTCGGACATGTCGAACCGCACCAACTCAATGCCCATGGCCTTGGCCAACTGCCGGGCCGCTTCGGTCTTGCCGACGCCGGTCGGGCCGGCGAACAGGAACGAACCGACGGGCTTGTCCGGCGACTTGAGGCCCGCCCGCGACAACTTGATCGCAGTGGACAGCGAGTCGATGGCCGCATCCTGGCCAAACACGGTGAGCTTGAGGTCGCGCTCCAGGTTACGCAGCAGCTCTTTGTCGGAGGTGGTGACGTGTTTTGGCGGAATCCGCGCGATCTTGGCCACGATATCCTCGACCTGAGCCACGTCGATGCGCTTCACACGCTTCTCGACCGGCTGCAGACGCTGATAGGCACCCGCCTCGTCGATCACATCGATGGCCTTGTCCGGCATGTGCCGATCGTTGATGTAGCGCGACGCCAGCTCGGCAGCGGCCCGCAACGCTTCATCGGTGTACTCGATGCCATGGTGCGCTTCGAAACGCCCCTTCAGCCCACGCAGGATGCCGATGGTGTCTTCAACCGAAGGCTCGGACACGTCGACTTTCTGGAAGCGACGCGCCAGGGCACGGTCTTTCTCGAAGATCCCGCGGAATTCCTGGAACGTGGTCGAGCCGATGCAGCGGATATCACCCGACGACAACAACGGCTTGAGCAGGTTGGAAGCATCCATCACACCACCGGAGGCCGCACCAGCCCCAATGATCGTGTGGATTTCATCGATGAACAGGATCGCCTGCGGGCGTTTTTTCAGCTCGCCGAGCAGCGCCTTGAAGCGCTTCTCGAAATCGCCGCGGTACTTGGTCCCGGCGAGCAACGCGCCGAGGTCAAGGGAGTAGACGACGCTGCTGGCCAGCAAGTCCGGCACCTGGTTGTCGACGATACGCTTGGCCAGGCCTTCGGCAATCGCGGTTTTACCCACGCCCGCCTCACCTACCAGCAACGGGTTGTTCTTGCGACGACGCGCTAGGATCTGCGCCACGCGCTCAACTTCAGCCTCGCGCCCCACCAGCGGATCGATCCGCCCCTGGCGCGCCAGCTCATTGAGATTGCTGGCATAGGCATCCAATGGGTTGCCCGAAGAAGAAGACTCACCGCCCTCGTCGTCCTGCATTTCCTGCTCACCCTCGGAATGATCGCCGTGCCCAGGCACTTTGGAGATACCGTGGGCGATGTAGTTGACGACATCGATACGGGCAACGCTCTGCTGCTTGAGCAGGAACACTGCCTGGCTTTCCTGTTCGCTGAAGATGGCGACAAGCACATTGGCGCCCGTGACTTCACGCTTACCGGAGCTCTGTACGTGGAAAACAGCACGCTGCAATACCCGCTGAAAGCCCAGGGTCGGCTGGGTTTCACGGTCCTCGTCATGCACGGGGATCAGTGGCGTCGTGGAGTCGATGAACTCCTGCAGGTCATGCTTGAGTTTGTCGAGGTTGGCGCCGCACGCACGCAAAACGGTGGCGGCAGCTTCGTTATCCAAAAGTGCCAGCAGCAGGTGCTCGACGGTCATGAATTCATGACGCTTCGAACGGGCCTCTTTGAAGGCAAGATTGAGGGTGACTTCGAGCTCGCGGTTTAACATAGCTTCACCTCATACCCAAGTGGTCGGCGTTAACCGTCCTTCTCGATTTCACAGAGTAGCGGATGCTGGCTTTCCCTGGCGTACTGGTTGACCTGCATGGCCTTTGTCTCGGCGATGTCGCGGGTAAACACTCCACATACTGCCCGTCCTTCTGTGTGAACGGCCAGCATTACCTTGGTCGCCAACTCGCGGTTCAGGTTAAAAAACACCTCGAGTACTTCGACCACGAAATCCATCGGTGTGTAGTCATCGTTGAACAAAACCACCTTGTACATCGGCGGCGCCTGTAGAGCAGGCTTGGCCTCCTGAACAGCAATGCCTGCAGAACCGTCGTCATCGTGCTCGTGATCCGGTCGATCCTGATTGAATGTTAGTCGAATCTGGCTGATTGCATGCATGGAAAGAAAGGTTCGTCAGTGGTTCAAATACAGTGGTGGGGGCGACCTGTCAGAATTTCAACTCTGACCGTTCGGTCACCTTGACTATCGGCAAATCGGTGTTACAACCAATAGAACCCACAGTGGGTAAAAAAGGTCCGCGCAGTCAACCTTATTTATTCGGGTTAGGACGGATAAACTGGATGATACTCCAGTGATGGAGTCTGGTGCAGAGGGATATGGGTATGTCTGGCGTCAAGATCAGTGGCAAGGTCAAATGGTTCAACAATGCCAAGGGTTACGGCTTCATTAATGAAGAAGGTAAGACCGAGGACCTTTTTGCGCATTATTCCGAGATCAAAATGGATGGCTACAAAACGCTGAAAGCGGGCCAAACTGTGAGTTTTGAGATCATTCAAGGACCGAAAGGGCTGCACGCTGTGAATATCTGTGCAATCGCGATCACTACACCTGCAAAACCCGTTGTATCCGCCGCTCAAAAAGAAAAGAAGCTAACGGCCTGATTCACTGCCAAGCGAGAAGCATGCAAATAAAAAACGGCCACCCAACCCATTGGAGTAGCCGTTTTTTATGCCTGCGTGTTTACATGTGCGAGATCAGCGCATCGCCAAAGCCCGACGACGACACCAACTTCGCGCCCTCCATCAGGCGCTCGAAGTCATAGGTCACGGTCTTGGCCGAGATAGCACCATTGGTGCCCTTGATGATCAGATCGGCCGCTTCGGTCCAGCCCATGTGGCGCAGCATCATTTCCGCCGACAGGATCAGCGAACCCGGGTTGACCTGGTCCTTACCGGCATATTTCGGCGCGGTACCGTGGGTGGCTTCAAACATTGCCACGGTGTCGGACAAGTTGGCGCCCGGCGCAATACCGATACCACCGACTTCCGCCGCCAGGGCGTCAGACAGGTAGTCACCGTTGAGGTTAAGGGTCGCGATCACATCATATTCAGCCGGACGCAGCAGGATCTGCTGCAGCATGGCATCGGCAATCGCATCCTTGACCACGACATTCTTGCCGGTCTTCGGGTTCTTGAACTGCATCCACGGCCCGCCATCGAGCAGGGTTGCGCCGAATTCTTCAGCCGCCACTTCGTAGGCCCATTCCTTGAAGGCACCTTCGGTGAACTTCATGATGTTGCCTTTGTGTACGATGGTCAGCGACTCGCGGTCGTTATCCACGACATATTGCAGGGCCTTGCGCGCCAGGCGCTTGGTGCCCTCTTTGGACACCGGCTTGATGCCGATACCGCAATCCTGGTCGAAACGGATCTTGGTGACACCCATTTCCTCCTTGAGGAACTTGATCACTTTGATCGCTTCCGGCGAACCGGCTTTCCACTCGATCCCGGCGTAAATATCTTCGGAGTTTTCGCGGAAGATGGTCATGTCCACGTCGCCAGGCTTTTTGACCGGGCTCGGCACGCCTTCGAACCAGCGCACCGGGCGCAGGCACACATACAGGTCGAGTTGTTGGCGCAGGGCCACGTTCAACGAACGGATGCCACCACCGACCGGCGTGGTCAGCGGGCCTTTGATGGAGACTACGTAATCGCGCACCGCGTCCAGGGTTTCCTGGGGCAGCCAGGTGTCCTGGTCATAGACTTGGGTCGCCTTCTCACCGGCGTAAACTTCCATCCACGAAATCTTGCGCTTGCCGCCGTAAGCTTTTTCAACAGCGGCGTCGACCACCTTGATCATCACTGGGCTGATGTCGACACCGATACCGTCACCTTCGATATAAGGGATGATCGGTTGGTCAGGAACATTGAGAGAATGGTCTGCATTGACGGTGATTTTGTCGCCGACTGCCGGAACCTGAATCTTCTTGTATCCCATGCTGAACTCCATCTATGGATTGAACATCTGGCTGCGTTCGAGCCTACTCCAGATAAATGACGACTTAAACCTCACGCCACGCTCATTTGCATCGAAAACAGCATATTTAGTCGCCTACAAGCTTGAAAGCAAAGGGAAAAGCGCCAATCTTGAGCACATCATGCGACTTTAGGCGCAACTTGGTCCCTGCGACCTTTAGACCAATGGACGACCCACCTTTTGTATGAAGGCTCGGCGTAAGCATAGCGACCTATGTATAATGCCGCCGCTGACCAAAGAGTCACGACGGCCGACTGCCTGCTTCTTCAATAGAAAGCAGCGCCCAGCGCCAGAAAAGCCGGACTAAACAATAGTCCACCCGCTTGACGCTCGACTGATGCAACCCAACATCACCGCGAAGAAACCTCGACCTTTCGCTCATGGATGACTTTGAACGAACGCGCTCTACCCGGCGCATCTCGAGTTTCTGCGCACGCTTTCAGCAAAGAAGAGAGTTAATCCGAATATGCCCACCCGCTCGAAGATCATCTACACCTTCACCGACGAAGCACCAGCCCTCGCCACCTATTCACTGCTGCCTATCGTAGAGGCCTTCACCGCTTCCGCTGATATTGCCGTGGAAACCCGCGACATCTCCCTCGCCGGGCGCATCCTCGCAAGCTTCCCCGAGCAACTGGGCACCAAAGCCGTCCCGGACCACCTCGCCGAACTGGGCGCCCTGGCCGTTACGCCTGAAGCCAACATCATCAAGCTGCCTAACATCAGCGCCTCGACGCCTCAACTGCAGGCGGCGATCAAAGAACTGCAAGCCAAGGGCTACGCCCTGCCGGACTACCCGGAAACCGTAACCACCGACGCGGAAAAAGAAACCCGTGCACGTTACGACAAGATCAAGGGCAGCGCCGTGAACCCGGTACTGCGCGAAGGCAACTCCGACCGCCGCGCACCGCTGTCGGTCAAGAACTACGCACGCAAGCACCCGCACAAGATGGGCGCCTGGGCTGCCGACTCCAAGTCCCACGTCGCTTACATGAGCCACGGCGACTTCTACGGCAGCGAAAAAGCCGTACAGATCGAGGCAGCCGACGCGGTCAAAATCGAACTGATCGCTAAAGACGGCACCGCGACCGTACTGAAGGAAAAGACTTCCGTACAAGCTGGCGAAATCATCGACAGCTCCGTGCTGAGCAAGAACGCCCTGCGCAGCTTCATCGCCGCTGAAATCGAAGACGCCAAGAAACAAGGCGTACTGCTGTCGGTTCACCTGAAAGCCACCATGATGAAGGTCTCCGACCCGATCATGTTCGGCCAGATCGTTGCCGAGTTCTATAAAGACGCCCTGACCAAGCACGCCGCCGTGCTGGAGCAGATCGGCTTCAACCTGAACAACGGCATCGGCGACCTGTACGCTCGCATCAAGGCCCTGCCGGCCGAGCAGCAAGCGCAGATCGAAGCCGATATCCAGGCGGTCTACGCCGCTCGCCCTTCCCTGGCGATGGTCAACTCCGACAAAGGCATCACCAACCTGCACGTGCCGAGCGACGTGATCGTCGACGCCTCGATGCCGGCCATGATCCGTGACTCCGGCAAAATGTGGGGCACCGACGGCCAGCTGCACGACACCAAGGCCGTGATCCCGGATCGCTGCTACGCCACCATCTACCAAGCTGTCATCGAAGACTGCAAGGCCAATGGCGCGTTCGATCCGACCACCATGGGCAGCGTGCCGAACGTTGGTCTGATGGCACAGAAAGCCGAAGAGTACGGCTCTCACGACAAGACCTTCCAGGTCAAGGCTGACGGCGTCGTCCGCGTTACCGACAGCAAGGGCAACCTGCTGATGGAACAGGCCGTCGAAGCCGGCGACATCTTCCGCATGTGCCAGGCCAAAGACGCGCCGATCCAGGACTGGGTCAAACTCGCCGTCAACCGCGCCCGCGCCAGCAACACCCCGGCCATCTTCTGGCTGGACCCACAGCGCGCCCACGACGGTGCGGTGATCGAGAAAGTCCAGACCTACCTGAAAGACCACAACACCGACGGCCTGGACATCCGCATCATGTCGCCGGTCGACGCGATGAAGTTCACCCTGGAGCGCACCCGCAAGGGCCTGGACACCATCTCGGTGACCGGTAACGTACTGCGCGACTACCTGACCGACCTGTTCCCGATCATGGAACTGGGCACCAGCGCCAAGATGCTGTCGATCGTGCCGCTGATGAACGGTGGCGGTCTGTTCGAAACCGGCGCTGGCGGTTCGGCACCCAAGCACGTGCAGCAACTGCTGGAAGAAAACTTCCTGCGTTGGGATTCCCTGGGCGAGTTCCTGGCCCTGGCCGCATCGCTTGAGCATTTGGGCGTGACTTACAACAACCCGAAAGCTCTGGTACTGTCCAAGACCCTGGACCAGGCCACCGGCCAGTTCCTCGACAACAACAAGTCGCCATCGCGCAAAGTCGGCAACATCGACAACCGCGGCAGCCACTTCTACCTGGCGCTGTACTGGGCCCAAGCCCTGGCCGCACAGACCGAAGACACCGCGCTGCAAGCGCAATTCGGCGAACTGGCCAAGACCCTCGCCGCGAACGAGGCAACCATCGTTGCCGAGCTCAACGCCGTACAGGGCAAGCCAGTGGACATCGGCGGCTACTACGCGCCGAACCCGGAGCTGACCAGCAAAGTCATGCGCCCGAGCAACACCCTCAACGCGGCAATTGCCAAGCTGAAGTAAGGTTGTAAGGATGCAAACAAACCCCGGCCCCGTGCCGGGGTTTGTGTTTCCAGCGAATAAACCGGATTCAAATGTGGCAGGGAGCTTGCTCCCGATGGCAGTGAGTCAGCTACCAACAAGTCGACTGCCCCACCGCCATCGAGAGCAAGCCCCCTCCCACACCGACTGCAATCCTGCCTGAAGACCGCACCGCACTCAGAATCGAGAGGCATCCAATGACCTGGCAACCCCACATCACCGTCGCCACCATCGTCGAAGACAACGGCCGCTTCCTGATGGTCGAAGAACTCAAGGGCGGCCGCGCCGTGCTCAACCAGCCCGCCGGCCACCTCGACCCGCACGAAACCCTGACCGAAGCCGCCGTGCGTGAAACCCTCGAAGAAACCGGCTGGGACGTCGAAGCCACCGGCATCGTCGGCATCTACCTGTACACCGCGCCGAGCAACGGCGTGACCTACCAGCGGGTCTGCTTCACCGCCAAGGCGCTGAAACACCGCCCGGACTATCAACTTGACGACGGCATCGTGCGCGCCCGCTGGCTGAGCCGTGACGAGCTGATGGGCCTGCGCGACGCCTGGCGCAGTGAGCTGATCATCCGGTGTATCGATGATTATCTGGCCGGCTTTCGCCACAGTCTCGAATTGATCCGACCTTCTCTTTAGCCTTGAAGGCTCGGGCCTGTTAGAATCGCGTCCTTTTTCAAGACACCCGTTGAAACCCTATGCGTGATCCAGCCCCTTCTGACACACAAAAGAAGCGCGTCATCGTCGGCATGTCCGGCGGCGTGGATTCTTCCGTTTCCGCCGTTCTGCTCATGGAGCAGGGTTATGAGGTGGAAGGCCTGTTCATGAAGAACTGGGAAGAAGACGATGGAACGGAATATTGCACCGCCATGGACGACCTGGCGGATGCCCAGGCCGTGTGCGACAAGATCGGCATCAAGCTGCATACCGCCAACTTCGCCGCCGAGTACTGGGACAACGTGTTCGAGCACTTCCTGGCCGAATACAAGGCCGGCCGCACGCCGAACCCGGACATCCTGTGCAACCGCGAGATCAAGTTCAAGGCGTTCCTCGACTACGCCATGATGCTCGGCGCCGACCTGATTGCCACCGGCCACTACGTGCGCCGTCGTGACATCGACGGGCGCACCGAACTGCTCAAGGGCCTGGACCCCAACAAGGACCAGAGCTACTTCCTGCACGCCGTCGGCGGCGAACAGATCGCCAAGACCCTGTTCCCGGTCGGCGAACTGGAAAAGCCCGAAGTGCGCCGGATCGCCGAGCAGCACGACCTGGCCACCGCCAAGAAGAAGGATTCCACCGGGATCTGCTTTATCGGCGAGCGCCGTTTCAGCGACTTCCTCAAGCAATACCTGCCAGCGCAACCGGGCGAGATCAAAACCACCGAAGGCGAGGTCATCGGCCACCATCACGGCCTGATGTACCACACCATCGGCCAGCGCCAGGGCCTGGGCATCGGCGGCTTGAAAGACGCCGGCGACGAGCCGTGGTACGTGCTGGTCAAGGACCTGGAGCACAACGAACTGATCGTGGGCCAGGGCAATGACCACCCATGGCTGTTCTCCCGCGCACTGCTCGCTTCGGATATCTACTGGGTCAACCCGGTGGACCTGAGCGCGCCGCGCCGCCTGACCGCCAAGGTGCGCTATCGCCAGAGCGACCAGCCCTGCACCCTGGAAAAAACCGCCGACGGTTACCGCGCCACCTTCGATGACCCGCAACGCGCGGTCACGCCTGGCCAGTCCGTGGTGTTCTACGATGGCGAGGTGTGCCTGGGGGGCGGCGTGATTGAAGTCGCCGAACCCTGGAGCAACCCGGCATGAGCCCGATCCAGGAGCAACTGACGGCACTCGGCGGGGTCTTCCTCGCCGCAGTGCTGGTGGACAAGATCGCCAAGACCGGCCAGGTTACCGAGGCCGGCCTGACCTGCATGCTCGGCAGCCTGCTGGTTCGCGACCCCAAGGATACCCTGGAAGTCTATGGCGGTGACGACCTGGCGCTGCGTGAAGGCTACCGCGCACTGGTCGGCGCACTGGAACGCGACCCGAGCACCTTGCAGCGCGAACCGCTGCGCTACGCCCTGTCGATGCTCGGCCTCGAGCGCCAACTGGCCAAGCGTGACGACCTGCTGGAGACCATCGGCAAGCGCCTGCCGCAGATCCAGTCCCAGGTTGAACACTTCGGCCCGGCCCACGAAAACGTCATCGCCGCCTGCGGCGCGCTGTACCAGGACACCTTGAGCACATTGCGCCAGCGCATCCAGGTGCATGGCGACATGCGCAACCTGCAACAACCGAACAACGCCTCGAAGATCCGCGCCCTGCTTCTGGCCGGTATCCGCTCGGCGCGGTTGTGGCGCCAGTTGGGCGGTCATCGTTGGCAGTTGGTCATCAGCCGTCGCAAATTGCTCAAAGAGCTTTACCCGTTGATGCGCAACGAATAAGTCGCAGCCACGGGCTATTTTCAAGCCGTTACGCGTAATACGCCGGTCAGTTGGCAACGGACCGGCGGATTTTTTCATGTATGATACGCGCCCCATTTCGTTGCCCGACTGTCCGAGAACACCCCATGCAGCTCTCTTCGCTCACTGCGGTTTCCCCTGTTGACGGCCGCTACGCCGGCAAGACCCAGGCCCTGCGCCCGATTTTCAGTGAATACGGCCTGATCCGTGCCCGCGTACTGGTTGAAGTGCGCTGGCTCCAGCGCCTGGCCGCTCACCCTGCCATCAGTGAAGTGCCGGCGTTCTCCGCCGAAGCCAACGCGGTATTGAACACTCTGGCGGAAAACTTCTCTCTGGAGCACGCCGAGCGTGTCAAAGAGATCGAGCGCACCACCAACCACGACGTCAAAGCCATCGAATACCTGCTCAAAGAGCAAGCGGCCAAGCTGCCGGAACTGGCCAACGTCAGCGAATTCATCCACTTCGCCTGCACCAGCGAGGACATCAACAACCTGTCCCACGCCCTGATGCTGCGCGAAGGCCGTGATGAGGTGATGCTGCCGCTGATGCGCCAGACCGCCGAAGCCATCCGCGAACTGGCGATCCGCTTCGCCGCTGTGCCGATGCTGTCGCGCACCCACGGTCAACCGGCCTCGCCGACCACCCTGGGCAAAGAACTGGCCAACGTGGTGTATCGCCTGGAGCGCCAGATCGCTCAAGTGGCGGCCGTCCCGCTGCTGGGCAAGATCAACGGCGCCGTGGGCAACTACAACGCCCACCTGTCGGCCTACCCGGAGGTCGACTGGGAAGCCAACGCCCGCGCCTTCATCGAAGACGAACTGGGCCTGGGCTTCAACCCGTACACCACGCAGATCGAACCGCACGACTACATCGCCGAGCTGTTCGACGCGATTGCGCGCTTCAACACCATCCTGATCGACTTCGACCGTGACGTCTGGGGCTACATCTCCCTGGGCTACTTCAAGCAGCGCACCATTGCCGGCGAAATCGGTTCGTCGACCATGCCGCACAAGGTCAACCCGATCGACTTCGAAAACTCCGAAGGCAACCTTGGCATCGCCAACGCCCTGTTCCAGCACCTGGCCAGCAAGTTGCCGATCTCCCGCTGGCAGCGCGACCTGACCGACTCCACCGTACTGCGCAACCTCGGCGTGGGCTTTGCCCACAGCGTGATCGCCTACGAAGCCAGCCTCAAAGGCATCAGCAAGCTGGAACTCAACGAGCAGAAAATCGCCGCTGACCTGGATGCATGCTGGGAAGTTCTGGCCGAACCGATCCAGACCGTGATGCGCCGCTACAACATCGAAAACCCGTATGAGAAGCTCAAAGAGTTGACGCGCGGCAAAGGCATCAGCCCTGAAGCACTGCAAACTTTCATCGACGGCCTGGACATGCCCGCCGCTGCCAAGGCCGAGCTGAAACTGCTCACCCCGGCCAACTACATCGGCAACGCCGTGGCCCAAGCCAAACGCATCTGATCATCGCAAGCCCCTTTGAGACGCCCGGCCGCGCCGGGCGTTTTTATTCCAGTCTGAAAAGTGCTTTTTTTCAATAGGTTACACATGAATCCTGATATCCCTCTTCAACTTCTGGGCGGCATCACGGCACGGGAATTCCTGCGCGACTACTGGCAGAAAAAACCGCTGCTGATCCGTCAGGCCATTCCTGATTTCGAAAGCCCGATCGACGCCGATGAACTGGCCGGCCTGGCCCTGGAAGAAGAAGTCGAGTCGCGCCTGGTGATCGAACACGGCGAGCGTCCGTGGGAACTGCGCCGCGGCCCGTTCGCCGAAGACACCTTCAGCACCCTGCCCGAGCGCGAGTGGACCCTGCTGGTGCAGGCGGTCGACCAGTTCGTGCCGGAAGTCGCCGAACTGCTCGAACAGTTCCGCTTCCTGCCCAGCTGGCGCATCGACGACGTGATGATCAGCTTCGCCGCGCCCGGTGGCAGCGTGGGTCCGCACTTCGATAACTACGACGTGTTCCTGCTGCAAGCCCATGGCAAGCGCAACTGGAAGATCGGCCAGATGTGCAGCTCTGACAGCCCGATGCTGCAACACGCCGACCTGCGCATCCTCGCCGAATTCGAAGAGATCGCCGAATGGGTGCTGGAACCGGGCGACATGCTCTATCTGCCGCCACGCCTGGCCCACTATGGCATTGCCGAAGATGACTGCATGACCTACTCGGTCGGCTTCCGCGCGCCAAGCGCCGCCGAAGTGCTGACCCACTTCACCGACTTCCTCAGCCAGTACCTGACCGACGAAGAGCGTTACACCGACGCCGACATCCAGCCGACCAGCGACCCACACCAAATCCAGAGCGATGCCCTCGACCGCCTCAAGAGCCTGCTGGCCGAGCACATGAGCGACGAGCGCATGCTGCTGACCTGGTTCGGCCAGTTCATGACCGAGCCGCGCTACCCGGAACTGGTCGCCGGCCCGGAAGAACTGCTGGAAGAAGACGTGGTCGGCAGCCTGGAAGATGGCGGCGTATTGATCCGCAACCCAAGCGCGCGCATGGCCTGGTCCGAAGTCGACGACGACCTGCTGCTGTTCGCCAGCGGCCAGAGCCGTTACCTGCCGGGCAAGCTGCGCGAACTGCTGAAAATGATCTGCGCAGCCGACGCCCTGCACATCGACAACCTGAGCGAATGGCTGGCGGACGACGATGCCCGCGACCTGATGTGCGAGCTGGTCAAGCAGGGAAGCCTGGGGTTTGCCGATGAATAAGATTCACGTCAATGTCGCGAACTGGCATAAGGATATCGCCGAGATTCGGCGCATTCGTGAAGCGGTATTTATCGCCGAACAATCGGTCCCACCCGAACTGGAATGGGACGCAGACGACGCGGACGCCGTGCATTTCCTCGCGTTCGAGGGCGACTTTCCGATTGGCACCGCTCGCCTGCTGCCCAGCGGCGAGATCGGCCGCGTGTCGGTCCTCAAGGATTGGCGCGGGCTTAAAGTCGGCGACAAGCTGATGGAAGCCGTGATTGGCGAAGCCGAGAAGCGCGGCCAGAACAAACAGTTCCTCAGTGCGCAGGTCTATGCCGCGCCGTTCTATGAGCGACTGGGCTTCAAGATCGTCAGCGAGGAATTCCTTGAAGTCGGGATTCCGCACGTCGATATGGTGCGCGAGGGCTGATCCGGGACCGCGTCGCTGCTATCGGGGGCAAGCCCCCTCCCACATTTTGACCGAGAGCATCCCTTGGAATGCCGTCAAGTGTGGGAGGGGGGCTTGCCCCTCCCACATTTTGACCGAGAGCATCCCTTGGAATGCCGTCAAGTGTGGAAGGGGGCTTGCCCCTCCCACATTTTGACCGAGAGCGTCCCTTGGAATGCCGTCAAGTGTGGGAGGGGGGCTTGCCCCTCCCACATTTTGACCGAGAGCGTCCCTTGGAATGCCGTCAAGTGTGGGAGGGGGCTTGCCCCTCCCACATTTTGACCGAGAGCGTCCCTTGGAATGCCGTCAAGTGTGGGAGGGGGCTTGCCCCCGATAGCATTACCAGCAGCACCCCAAAACACCCTGCCATCCACCGATGCCAGGGTGTTTTGCCGTCTACGATTCAACTTGCGACCCGCCAGGCCGACAAACTGGCACTATCAAGCCTTATGACTCGCAGAGATAACGGACATGTCCCTACGCACCCTGCTCACCGCCCTCCTCCTGACCGCCAGCTTCACAGCGGCGGCCGACACCGAAGTCGTCAATTTGAGCCACCGTACCAGCGCCGACCTGCTGCCCGTGGCGCAGAACTTCCTCGGCAAGGACGGCACCGTCAGCGCCTACGGCAATCAACTGATCGTCAATGCCGACCCTGTCAGGATCCAGGACCTGCGCACCCTGCTCTCGCAACTGGACATACCGGCCAAGCGCCTGCTGATCACCGTCGACACCAACGAAAACAACCAGCAAAGCAGCGGCGACAGCCAGACCCGCATCATCAGCTACGGCACCGCCAGCCGCGACGGCGGCATCCAGCAGATCCAGGCCAGTGAAGGCGTGCCCGCACTGATCCAGGTAGGCCAGAGCGTGCCACTGACCACCACCCAGCCCGATGCCTACGGACGCCCGCAGAACCAGACCCAATACCGCAACGTCACCCAGGGTTTCTACGTGACCGCCAGCGTGACCGGCGACACCGTACACCTGGCGATCAGTACCAACCGTGACCGCATGAGCCAGGAGCGTCCCGATGTAGTGAACGTGCAAAGTACCGACACAACCGTCAGCGGCCGCCTGGGCGAGTGGATTCCGCTGGCCGGCATCAATCGCGAAACCCAGGCCGACAAATCCTCTACGACCCGCACTTACGCTACCCAGGGCCGCGACGACCTGACTTTACGGGTTAAAGTCGACACCTTGAACTGAAGCACCGATAACTGACTGATGAGTCGTATAAGACTAAAGATGTAGTGCCTGAAAAAAAGCACTACAAAACATTTGACGATCCAAAAAAGCATGGGCATGATGGCCTCGCTCCCGCTAATCAGAGGCCCTGGCAAGGGCCTTCGGATCGTCGCTCTAAGCTACCCAACTGAGCCGATTCGTGTCTGTACCGCCCACAAGGTGTGTTTGACGAGGTTGCGACTGGAACGAAGTTGTCCCGAGGGACGGAAGCTAACCAGGTAACCCGGCTACACACTGATGAATCGCCCCAAGGCCCACGACGCCCGAAGACCGTTCGCAGTTTGCCCCTACCTGCCCCACTCCCCCTCGTTATTCGTTCATCCCGTCGCTTCCCCGCCAGACTTGACTTGAACACCTGTGCTTCTGGTCAGCGAGCAGCCAAGCCCACGCACTGTATACGTGGCTGGCAAACGGAATTTTCCACCCAGACCTATGCGACGAGGTTTATCTCCATGGCACTGACACGCGAACAGCAAATTGCAGCCCTTGAAAAAGACTGGGCTGAAAACCCACGCTGGAAAGGCGTGACCCGCGCTTATTCCGCTGCTGACGTCGTCCGCCTGCGTGGCTCGGTTCAACCTGAGCACACTTTTGCAAAACTCGGCGCCGAGAAGCTGTGGAACCTGGTCACCCAGGGCGCCAAGCCATCCTTCCGTCCCGACAAAGATTTCGTCAACTGCATGGGCGCCCTGACCGGTGGCCAGGCAGTCCAACAGGTAAAAGCCGGTATCCAGGCGATCTACCTGTCCGGCTGGCAAGTGGCAGCGGACAACAACTCCGCTGAATCCATGTACCCCGACCAATCGCTGTACCCGGTGGACTCCGTACCGACCGTGGTCAAGCGCATCAACAACTCGTTCCGTCGCGCCGACCAGATCCAGTGGAAAGCCGGTAAAGGCCCAGGCGACGAAGGCTACATCGACTACTTCGCACCGATCGTGGCTGACGCCGAAGCCGGTTTCGGCGGCGTGTTGAACGCCTACGAGCTGATGAAGAGCATGATCGAAGCAGGCGCCGCCGGCGTTCACTTCGAAGACCAACTGGCCTCGGTGAAAAAATGCGGCCACATGGGCGGCAAGGTACTGGTACCGACCCAGGAAGCTGTACAGAAGCTGACCGCTGCCCGTCTGGCGGCTGACGTTGCCGGCACACCGACCATCATCCTGGCCCGTACCGACGCCAACGCTGCCGACTTGCTGACTTCGGACTGCGACCCGTATGACCAACCGTTCGTCACTGGCGAACGTACCCAGGAAGGCTTCTACAAAGTGCGCGCCGGTCTCGACCAGGCCATCGCTCGCGGCCTGGCCTATGCGCCTTACGCCGACCTGATCTGGTGCGAAACCGCCAAGCCGGACCTGGCAGAAGCCCGTCGCTTCGCCGAAGCGATCAAAAAGGAATACCCGGACCAACTGCTGTCCTACAACTGCTCGCCTTCCTTCAACTGGAAGAAAAACCTGGACGACGCGACCATCGCCAAGTTCCAGCGCGAACTGTCCGCCATGGGCTACAAGCACCAGTTCATCACCCTGGCCGGCATTCACAACATGTGGCACAGCATGTTCAACCTGGCGCACGACTACGCCCGCAACGACATGACCGCCTACGTGAAACTGCAGGAGCAGGAATTCGCTGACGCCGCCAAGGGTTACACCTTCGTGGCTCACCAGCAGGAAGTGGGCACCGGCTACTTCGACGACATGACCACCGTGATCCAGGGCGGCACCTCGTCCGTGACCGCGCTGACCGGTTCGACCGAAGAAGAACAGTTCCACTGAGTGACTGAGCAAACGGCCATTGCGGCCCCGGTAAACAGCTAACCGCAATGCCGCACGACCTGACGCCCCGACTGGTTCGGGGCGTTTTTTTGCCCAAAGAAAATCCCCCTGACACCACAAAGCTCAAAAATGTGGGAGGGGGCTTGCCCCCGATTACGGTGTGCCAGTCAATACCTCTGCTGCTGATCCACCGCCATCGGGGGCAAGCCCCCTCCCACATCGAGGAATGGGCCAACCAGAAGAATTTGTGTGAAACATTGATCCAAAGCGGTATTTGGTTCAGATAAATCAGTTAAAAGATGCGCTCCGGCAACTAGCGGTAATCAAGCAAGTAACGACAACTTCCTGCACCACACCGCAACCACCCGCTTAACGCCCACCCAAATAACATTCATTATCATTTGGACCATGAAAGCGTCGTTACAGGTTAAACAAAACATATTTGATAAAAAGCCGGCTAATGCCCGTAACTCAAGGGCTGTAGCCCTACGGAGGCGTACTATGTGCTTATTCCACCGAATAATTTCGCTATATGAATTTTACTTGCCCGGTGTTTAGCCATAAAATCACCGCGATTGATTGCGCTGCGACATATCGTCACTGCATTGTTACTTTTTCGAGCTCAGAGACCTTTGCTCTCTGCTAAGGATTACCAGCATGACCGAAGCGACAGGACTCATGGCCCACAACTGGGGCTTTGCCATTTTCCTCCTCGGTGTTGTCGGCCTCTGTGCCTTCATGCTCGGCGTCTCCAGCCTACTCGGGTCAAAAGCCTGGGGCCGCAGCAAAAACGAACCGTTCGAGTCCGGCATGCTGCCCACAGGTGGCGCCCGCTTGCGGCTCTCAGCCAAATTCTATCTGGTCGCGATGCTCTTCGTGATCTTCGATATCGAAGCCCTCTTTCTCTTTGCCTGGTCTGTGTCCGTCCGCGAAAGCGGCTGGACCGGATTCGTCGAAGCCCTCGTTTTCATAGCAATTCTGTTGGCAGGCCTTGTCTACCTATTTCGAGTGGGCGCCCTTGATTGGGCTCCGGAAGCTCGTCGCAAGCGGCAAGCGAAGCTGAAACAATGAGGCTTTGGCGATGCAATACAATCTCACCAGGATCGACCCGGATGCTCCTAACGAGCAGTACCCCATCGGCGAACGGGAAACCGTTTCCGATCCGTTAGAAGACCAAGTCCACAAAAACATCTACATGGGCAAGCTGGAAGACGTGCTGAGCGGCGCGGTCAACTGGGGGCGTAAAAACTCCCTGTGGCCGTACAACTTCGGTCTGTCCTGCTGCTACGTGGAAATGACCACCGCCTTCACGGCGCCCCACGACATCGCGCGCTTCGGCGCCGAAGTGATCCGGGCCTCGCCGCGTCAGGCGGATTTCATGGTTATCGCCGGTACCTGCTTTATCAAGATGGCGCCGATCATTCAGCGTCTCTACGAGCAAATGCTCGAGCCGAAGTGGGTTATCTCCATGGGTTCGTGCGCCAACTCCGGTGGCATGTACGACATCTACTCCGTTGTTCAGGGGGTGGACAAGTTCCTGCCCGTGGACGTCTACGTGCCTGGCTGCCCGCCCCGCCCCGAAGCATTTCTGCAAGGCTTGATGCTGTTGCAGGAATCGATTGGCAAGGAGCGTCGCCCACTTTCCTGGGTTGTCGGAGATCAAGGCGTTTACCGCGCCGAGATGCCGTCACAAAAGGAACAGCGCCGCGAACAGCGTATTCAGGTCACCAACCTGCGCAGCCCCGACGAAGTCTGATCCAGAGCCGCTTCTTTTATAGAACGAAAACCTGGCTTCATTCTTTACGTTGACCGAAAGCGATAAAAAACCATGACTACAGGCAGTGCTCTGTACATCCCGCCTTATAAGGCAGACGACCAGGATGTGGTCGTCGAACTCAATAACCGTTTTGGCCCTGACGCCTTCACCGCCCAGGCCACACGTACCGGCATGCCGGTGCTGTGGGTGGCGCGCGCCAAGCTCGTCGAAGTCCTGACCTTCCTGCGCAACCTGCCCAAGCCGTACGTCATGCTCTATGACCTGCATGGCGTGGACGAGCGTCTGCGCACCAAGCGCCAGGGGCTGCCGAGCGGCGTCGACTTCACCGTGTTCTATCACCTGCTGTCGATCGAACGTAACAGCGACGTGATGATCAAGGTCGCCCTCTCCGAAAGCGACCTGAGCGTGCCGACCGTCACCGGCATCTGGCCCAACGCCAGCTGGTACGAGCGTGAAGTCTGGGACATGTTCGGTATCGACTTCCCGGGCCACCCGCACCTGTCGCGCATCATGATGCCGCCGACCTGGGAAGGTCACCCGCTGCGCAAGGACTACCCTGCCCGCGCCACCGAATTCGACCCGTTCAGCCTGACCCTGGCCAAACAGCAACTGGAAGAAGAAGCCGCACGCTTCCGTCCGGAAGACTGGGGCATGAAGCGTTCCGGCACCAACGAGGACTACATGTTCCTCAACCTGGGCCCGAACCACCCTTCGGCGCACGGTGCCTTCCGTATCATCCTGCAGCTGGACGGCGAAGAAATCGTCGACTGCGTGCCGGACATCGGCTACCACCACCGTGGTGCCGAGAAGATGGCCGAGCGCCAGTCCTGGCACAGCTTCATCCCGTACACCGACCGTATCGACTACCTCGGCGGCGTGATGAACAACCTGCCTTACGTGCTCTCGGTCGAGAAGCTGGCCGGCATCAAGGTGCCCGACCGCGTCGACACCATCCGCGTCATGATGGCCGAGTTCTTCCGGATCACCAGCCACCTGCTGTTCCTGGGGACCTACATCCAGGACGTCGGCGCCATGACTCCGGTGTTCTTCACCTTCACCGACCGTCAGCGCGCCTACAAAGTCATCGAAGCCATCACCGGTTTCCGCCTGCACCCGGCCTGGTACCGCATCGGCGGTGTGGCCCACGACCTGCCGCGCGGCTGGGAAAAGCTGGTCAAGGAATTCGTCGACTGGCTGCCCAAGCGTCTCGACGAATACACCAAGGCCGCCCTGGACAACAGCATCCTCAAGGGTCGGACCATCGGCGTCGCCGCCTACAACACCAAAGAGGCCCTGGAATGGGGCGTCACCGGTGCCGGCCTGCGTTCCACCGGTTGCGATTTCGACCTGCGCAAGGCCCGTCCGTACTCCGGCTATGAGAACTTCGAATTCGAAGTACCGCTGGCTGCGAACGGCGATGCCTATGACCGCTGCATGGTCCGCGTCGAAGAGATGCGCCAGAGCATCAAGATCATCGACCAGTGCCTGCGCAACATGCCGGCCGGCCCGTACAAGGCGGATCACCCGCTGACCACGCCGCCGCCGAAAGAGCGCACGCTGCAGCACATCGAAACCCTGATCACGCACTTCCTGCAAGTTTCGTGGGGCCCGGTGATGCCGGCCAACGAATCCTTCCAGATGATCGAAGCGACCAAGGGTATCAACAGTTATTACCTGACGAGCGATGGCGGCACCATGAGCTACCGCACCCGGATTCGTACTCCAAGCTTCCCGCACTTGCAGCAGATCCCTTCGGTGATCAAAGGCGAGATGGTCGCGGACTTGATTGCGTACCTGGGTAGTATCGATTTCGTTATGGCCGACGTGGACCGCTAAGCATGAATAACACGCTTATCCAGACAGACCGTTTCACCTTGAGTGAAACCGAGCGCTCGGCCATCGAGCACGAGCTGCATCACTACGAAGACCCGCGCGCGGCGTCGATCGAAGCCTTGAAGATCGTCCAGAAGGAACGTGGCTGGGTGCCGGACGGCGCTCTCTACGCCATCGGCGAGATCCTCGGCATCCCCGCCAGCGACGTTGAAGGCGTGGCCACGTTCTACAGCCAGATCTTCCGCCAGCCGGTGGGCCGCCACATCATTCGCGTATGCGACAGCATGGTCTGCTACATCGGTGGTCACGAGTCGGTGGTCAGCGAGATCCAGAACAAGCTTGGCATCGGCCTCGGCCAGACCACCCCGGACGGCCGCTTCACGCTGCTGCCGGTGTGCTGCCTGGGCAACTGCGACAAGGCGCCGGCGTTGATGATCGACGACGACACATTCGGTGACGTGCAGCCTGCTGGCGTGACCCAATTGCTCGAGGGCTACCCATGACCCTGACTTCCTTCGGCCCGGCCAACCGCATCAAGCGGTCGCCCGAGACTCACCCGCTGACCTGGCGCCTGCGTGACGATGCCGAGCCGGTATGGCTCGAGGAGTACCAGGCCAAGAACGGTTACGCCGCTGCGCGCAAAGCCTTCGCCGACATGGCCCAGGACGATATCGTCCAGACCGTGAAGGACGCCGGCCTCAAGGGCCGCGGCGGCGCAGGCTTCCCCACTGGCGTGAAGTGGGGCCTGATGCCCAAAGACGAATCCATCAACATCCGCTACCTGCTGTGCAACGCGGATGAAATGGAGCCAAACACCTGGAAAGACCGCATGCTGATGGAGCAACTGCCCCATCTGCTGATCGAAGGCATGCTGATCAGCGCCCGCGCGCTGAAAACCTACCGCGGCTACATCTTCCTGCGTGGCGAATACACCACCGCCGCCAAGCACCTCAACCGTGCCGTGCAAGAAGCCAAGGCTGCGGGCCTGCTGGGCAAGAACATCCTCGGTTCGGGTTTCGACTTCGAACTGTTCGTACACACCGGCGCCGGGCGTTATATCTGCGGTGAAGAAACCGCACTGATCAACTCCCTCGAAGGCCGCCGCGCCAACCCGCGCTCCAAGCCGCCCTTCCCTGCCGCCGTCGGCGTGTGGGGCAAGCCGACCTGCGTGAACAACGTCGAAACCCTGTGCAACGTGCCGGCGATCATTGCCGACGGCGTGGACTGGTACAAATCGTTGGCCCGCGAAGGCAGTGAAGACATGGGCACCAAGCTCATGGGCTTCTCCGGCAAGGTCAAGAACCCTGGCTTGTGGGAACTGCCGTTCGGCGTGACCGCGCGCGAACTGTTCGAGGACTACGCCGGCGGCATGCGCGACGGCTACACCCTCAAGGCCTGGCAGCCAGGCGGCGCCGGTACCGGCTTCCTGCTCCCCGAGCACCTCGACGCACAGATGTATGCCGGCGGCATCGGCAAGGTGGGCACCCGGATGGGTACTGGCCTGGCGATGGCGGTGGACAACACCGTGAACATGGTCTCGCTGCTGCGCAACATGGAGCAGTTCTTTGCCCGTGAATCCTGCGGTTTCTGCACCCCGTGCCGCGACGGTCTGCCGTGGAGCGTCAAGCTGCTGATGGCGCTGGAAAAAGGCGAAGGCCGCGAGGGTGACATCGAAACCCTGCTGGGGCTGGTCGGTTTCCTCGGCCCAGGCAAGACCTTCTGTGCTCACGCACCGGGCGCCGTGGAGCCATTGGGCAGCGCAATCAAATATTTCCGCTCGGAGTTCGAAGCCGGCATCGCGCCTACCAGCGCCGCCGTCCCGCCTCTGGCGAGGCCGATCGTAGTCGGCGCGTAACGCTTAAACAGGCGAAGGGTCCGTGCCCTTCGCCTCGTCATGTGCTGACGCCGTCAAGGCTGTGTTGATGCACATGAATAACAAGATTCCATTAGCCACGCCCGCTGACAACGGGCCAACGAAGATCTTTGAACCATGGCCACTATCCACGTAGACGGCAAAGCGCTCGAAGTCGACGGGGCAGACAACCTGTTACAGGCGTGTCTGTCACTAGGCCTCGACATCCCTTATTTCTGCTGGCACCCCGCTCTTGGTAGCGTCGGTGCCTGTCGCCAGTGTGCGGTCAAGCAGTACACCGACGAGAACGACACCCGTGGTCGCATCGTCATGTCCTGCATGACCCCAGCCACCGACAACACCTGGATCTCCATCGACGATGAAGAATCCAAGGCGTTCCGCGCCAGTGTCGTCGAATGGCTGATGACCAACCACCCTCACGACTGCCCGGTCTGTGAGGAAGGCGGCCACTGCCACCTGCAAGACATGACGGTGATGACCGGCCACAACGAGCGCCGCTATCGCTTCACCAAGCGCACCCACCAGAACCAGGAACTGGGCCCGTTCATTTCCCACGAAATGAACCGCTGCATCGCCTGCTACCGCTGCGTGCGCTTCTATAAAGACTACGCGGGCGGCACCGACCTCGGCGTCTTCGGCGCCCACGACAACGTGTACTTCGGTCGCGTTGAAGACGGCGTACTGGAAAGCGAATTCTCCGGCAACCTCACCGAGGTCTGCCCGACCGGTGTGTTCACCGACAAGACGCACTCCGAGCGCTACAACCGCAAGTGGGACATGCAGTTCGCCCCGAGCATCTGCCATGGCTGCTCCAGCGGTTGCAACATCTCCCCGGGCGAGCGCTACGGCGAACTGCGTCGCATCGAAAACCGTTTCAACGGTTCGGTCAACCAGTACTTCCTGTGCGACCGTGGCCGTTTCGGCTATGGCTACGTCAACCGCGAAGACCGCCCACGCCAGCCACTGCTGGCCAGCGGCGCGAAGCTGAACACCGACGAAGCCCTGGATAAAGCCGCCGACCTGCTGCGCGGTCGCAACATCGTCGGCATCGGTTCGCCGCGTGCCAGCCTCGAAAGCAACTACGCGTTGCGCGAACTGGTCGGCGCCGAGCACTTCTACTGCGGTATCGAAGCCGCTGAACTGGAGCGCATCCGCCTGGTCCTGCAAGTGCTGAACGACAGCCCGCTGCCAGTGCCGAACATGCGCGACATCGAAGACCACGATGCGATCTTCGTGCTCGGTGAAGACCTCACCCAGACCGCCGCACGTATGGCCCTGTCGCTGCGCCAGTCGGTCAAAGGCAAGGCCGAAGCCATGGCCGACGCCATGCGCGTACAGCCTTGGCTCGACGCCGCGGTGAAAAACATCGGCCAGCACGCGCTGAACCCGCTGTTTATCGCCAGCCTGGCCGAAACCAAGCTCGACGACATCGCCGAAGAATGCGTACACGCAGCGCCAGATGACCTGGCCCGCCTCGGTTTCGCCGTGGCCCACGCCCTTGACGCCAGTGCGCCGGCCGTCGAAGGCCTGGACGCTGAAGCAATGGCACTTGCCCAACGCATCGCCGACGCCCTGCTGGCGGCCAAGCGCCCACTGATCATCGCCGGCACCTCGCTGGGTTCCAAAGCGCTGATCGAAGCGGCGGCCAACATCGCCAAGGCCTTGAAGCTGCGCGAGAAGAACGGTTCCATCAGCCTGATCGTGCCGGAAGCCAACAGCCTCGGCCTGGCCATGCTCGGTGGCGAGTCCGTCGACAGCGCCCTGCAAGCCGTGATCGACGGCAAAGCCGACGCCCTGGTAGTGCTGGAAAACGACCTGTACACCCGCACGGATTCGGCCAAGGTCGACGCCGCGCTGAACGCCGCCAAAGTGCTGATCGTCGCCGACCACCAGAAGACCGCTACCAGCGAGCGTGCCGACCTGGTATTGCCGGCCGCGACCTTCGCCGAAGGCGACGGTACCCTGGTCAGCCAGGAAGGCCGCGCCCAGCGCTTCTTCCAGGTGTTCGATCCGAAGTACATGGACGCCAGCATCCTGGTTCACGAAGGCTGGCGCTGGCTGCATGCCCTGCGCTCGACTCTGCTTAATCAGCCGATCGACTGGACCCAACTCGACCACGTCACCGCAGCCGTCGCGGCGAGCGCCCCGCAACTGGCGCGTATCGTCGACGCTGCACCGTCCGCCGCGTTCCGCATCAAGGGCATGAAACTCGCCCGTGAACCGCTGCGCTACTCCGGTCGTACCGCCATGCGGGCCGACATCAGCGTGCATGAACCGCGTACTCCGCAAGACAACGACACCGCGTTCGCCTTCTCCATGGAAGGTTACTCGGGTTCGGTCGAGCCGCGTCAGCAAGTGCCATTTGCCTGGTCGCCGGGCTGGAACTCGCCGCAGGCCTGGAACAAGTTCCAGGACGAAGTCGGTGGTCACATCCGCGCTGGCGACCCGGGCACCCGCCTGATCGAACCCCAGGGCGATGCGTTGAACTGGTTCGCCGCCGTACCGCGTCCGTTCAACCCGGCCCAGGGCACCTGGCAGGTTGTGCCGTTCTTCCACCTGTTCGGCAGCGACGAGACCTCGTCCAAAGCCGCACCGGTTCAAGAACGCATCCCGGCTGCCTACGTGTCCCTGGCCAAGTCCGAAGCCGACCGTCTCGGCGTCAACGATGGTGCCCTGCTCAGTCTGAACGTCGCTGGCAAGACCCTGCGTCTGCCGCTGCGCATCAACGACGAGTTGGGTGCCGGCCTGGTTGCACTGCCAAAAGGCATCGCCGGTATTCCACCGTCGATCTTTGGCCAAACCGTTGACGGTCTGCAGGAGGCAGCGCAATGACCTGGTTCACCCCTGAAGTCATCGATGTGATCATTGCGGTCGTCAAGGCCATCGTGATCCTGTTGGCCGTGGTCGTGGCGGGCGCCCTGCTCAGCTTCGTCGAACGTCGCCTGCTGGGCTGGTGGCAGGACCGTTACGGTCCGAACCGCGTTGGCCCGTTCGGCATGTTCCAGATCGCTGCCGACATGCTGAAAATGTTCTTCAAGGAAGACTGGACCCCGCCGTTTGCCGACAAGGTGATCTTCACCCTGGCACCGGTCGTGGCCATGAGCGCCTTGCTGATCGCCTTCTCGATCATCCCGATCACCCCGACCTGGGGCGTGGCGGACCTGAACATCGGCTTGCTGTTCTTCTTCGCCATGGCCGGCTTGTCGGTCTACGCGGTGCTGTTCGCCGGCTGGGCCAGTAACAACAAGTTCGCCCTGCTGGGCAGCTTGCGGGCCTCGGCCCAGACCGTGTCCTACGAAGTGTTCATGGGCCTCGCGCTGATGGGCATCGTGGTGCAGGTCGGCTCGTTCAACATGCGCGACATCGTCGAGTACCAGGCGCAGAACCTGTGGTTCATCATTCCGCAGTTCTTTGGCTTCTGTACGTTCTTCATCGCTGGCGTCGCCGTGACTCACCGTCACCCGTTCGACCAACCGGAAGCGGAACAGGAACTGGCCGACGGTTACCACATTGAATATGCCGGCATGAAATGGGGCATGTTCTTCGTCGGTGAGTACATCGGCATCATCTTGATCTCGGCCCTGCTGGTCACGCTGTTCTTCGGCGGCTGGCACGGTCCGTTCGGCATCCTGCCGCAGCTGGCGATCTTCTGGTTCTTACTGAAGACCGCGTTCTTCATCATGCTGTTTATCCTGCTGCGCGCTTCCATTCCGCGTCCACGGTATGACCAGGTGATGGATTTCAGCTGGCGCTTCTGCCTGCCGCTGACCCTGATCAATTTGCTGGTGACTGCTGCCGTTGTGTTGTTGAACACGCCCGCGGGCGCGGTTCAGTGAGGATTTGACCCATGTTCAAATATATTGGCGACATCGTTAAGGGTACCGGTACCCAGTTGCGAAGCCTGGTGATGGTGTTCGGTCACGGCTTTCGCAAACGCGACACCCTGCAATACCCGGAAGAAGCGGTGTACCTGCCGCCGCGCTATCGCGGCCGCATCGTACTGACCCGCGACCCCGATGGCGAAGAGCGTTGCGTAGCCTGCAACCTGTGCGCCGTGGCGTGCCCGGTGGGTTGCATCTCCCTGCAGAAAGCTGAAACCGAAGACGGTCGCTGGTACCCGGACTTCTTCCGCATCAACTTCTCGCGCTGCATTTTTTGCGGCCTCTGCGAGGAAGCTTGCCCGACCACCGCGATCCAGCTCACACCGGATTTCGAGATGGCCGAGTTCAAACGTCAGGACCTGGTGTACGAGAAAGAAGATCTGCTGATCTCTGGTCCCGGTAAAAACCCTGATTACAACTTCTATCGTGTTGCAGGTATGGCCGTTGCCGGTAAGCCGAAAGGCGCCGCACAAAACGAAGCCGAGCCGATCAACGTGAAGAGCTTGCTGCCTTAAGGAAGAAAGATGGAATTCGCTTTCTATTTCGCATCGGGTATTGCAGTGGTGTCCACGCTTCGCGTGGTCACCAACACCAACCCCGTGCACGCCCTGCTCTACCTGATCATTTCGCTGATCGCCGTGGCCATGACCTTTTTCAGCCTCGGCGCACCGTTCGCCGGTGTACTGGAAGTGATCGCCTACGCTGGCGCCATCATGGTGCTGTTCGTGTTTGTGGTGATGATGCTCAACCTCGGGCCGGCCTCGGTCGCCCAGGAACGCGTCTGGCTCAAGCCGGGCATCTGGCTCGGCCCGGTGGTCCTCGCCGCGCTGCTGCTGGCTGAACTGCTGTATGTCCTGTTCGCTCACCAGAGCGGCCAGGCCATCGGCCACACCACCGTTGACGCGAAGGCCGTGGGCGTCAGCCTGTTCGGCCCGTATCTGCTGGTGGTCGAACTGGCTTCGATGCTGCTGCTCGCCGCAGTCATCACCGCCTTCCACTTGGGCCGTAACGAAGCCAAGGAGCAATGATGATGCCTGCTATCCCTTTGGAGCATGGTCTGGCGGTCGCCGGCATCCTGTTCTGCCTTGGCCTGGTCGGCCTGATGGTTCGCCGTAACATTTTGTTCGTGTTGATGAGCCTGGAAGTCATGATGAACGCTGCGGCACTGGCATTCATCGTGGCAGGTAGCCGTTGGGGCCAGCCGGATGGACAAGTCATGTTCATCCTGGTGATCAGCCTGGCAGCCGCCGAGGCCAGTATTGGCCTGGCGATCCTGCTGCAACTGTATCGTCGCTTCCACACGCTTGATATCGACGCTGCCAGTGAGATGCGCGGATGAACATGATCTTTCTGACTTTCGTATTTCCCCTGATCGGTTTCCTGCTGCTGTCGTTCTCTCGCGGACGCTGGTCGGAAAACCTCTCGGCCCTGGTCGGCGTGGGCTCCATCGGCCTGTCGGCGATTGTCGCCGCCTACGTCATCTGGCAATTCAACGTCGCGCCGCCGGAAGGCGGCCACTACACCCTGGTGTTGTGGCAGTGGATGTCGGTGGAGGGCTTCAAGCCCAACTTCGCCCTCTACGTCGACGGCCTGTCGATCACCATGCTCGGCGTGGTGGTGGGTGTAGGTTTCCTGATCCACCTGTTCGCGTCCTGGTACATGCGCGGTGAAGCCGGTTACTCGCGCTTCTTCGCGTACACCAACCTGTTTATCGCCAGCATGCTGTTCCTGGTGCTGGGCGATAACCTGTTGTTCCTGTACTTCGGCTGGGAAGGCGTGGGCCTGTGCTCGTACCTGTTGATCGGTTTCTACTACAGCAACCGCAACAACGGTAACGCGGCACTCAAGGCCTTTATCGTGACCCGGATCGGCGACGTGTTCATGGCCATCGGCCTGTTCATCCTGTTCCAACAGGTGGGCACGCTGAACATCCAGGAACTGCTGGTGCTGGCACCGCAGAAATTCCAGGTCGGCGACTTCTGGATCACCCTGGCGACCCTGATGCTGCTGGGCGGCGCTGTCGGTAAATCCGCGCAACTGCCGCTGCAAACCTGGCTGGCGGATGCAATGGCCGGCCCGACACCTGTTTCGGCACTGATCCACGCCGCAACGATGGTGACCGCGGGTGTCTACCTGATCGCCCGTACCCACGGCCTGTTCACCCTGGCGCCGGACGTCCTGCACCTGGTGGGCGTGGTCGGCGGCGTGACCCTGGTACTGGCCGGCTTCGCCGCGCTGGTGCAGACCGACATCAAGCGTATCCTCGCCTACTCGACCATGAGCCAGATCGGCTACATGTTCCTGGCCCTGGGCGTCGGCGCCTGGGACGCGGCGATCTTCCACCTGATGACCCACGCGTTCTTCAAGGCCCTGCTGTTCCTCGCCTCCGGTGCGGTGATCGTCGCCTGCCACCACGAGCAGAACATCTTCAAGATGGGCGGCCTGTGGAAGAAACTGCCACTGGCCTACGCCAGCTTCATCGTCGGTGGTGCCGCACTCGCAGCCCTGCCATTGGTGACCGCCGGTTTCTACTCGAAAGACGAAATCCTCTGGGAAGCCTTTGCCAGCGGTAACCAGAACCTGCTCTACGCAGGCCTGGTGGGTGCGTTCATGACCTCGCTGTACACCTTCCGCCTGATCTTCATCACCTTCCACGGTGAAGCCAAGACCGAAGCACACGCAGGCCACGGCATCTCCCATTGGCTGCCACTGTCGGTGCTGATCATCCTGTCGACCTTCATCGGCGCCATGATCACCCCGCCACTGGCCGGCGTACTGCCGGAAAGCGTCGGCCATGCCGGCGGCGAAGCCCAGCACAGCCTGGAAATCGCCTCGGGCGCCATTGCCATCGCGGGTATCCTGCTGGCGGCCCTGCTGTTCCTCGGCAAGCGTCGCTTCGTCACTGCCGTCGCCAACAGTGGCATCGGCCGTTTCCTTTCGGCCTGGTGGTTCGCCGCCTGGGGCTTCGACTGGATCTACGACAAACTGTTCGTCAAGCCTTACCTTGCGATCAGCCACGTACTGCGCAAAGACCCGCTCGACCAGACCATCGGTTTGATCCCGCGTGCCGCCAAGGCTAGCCACACCGCCCTGAGCCGCAGCGAGACTGGCCAATTACGTTGGTATGCAGCTTCCATGGCGGCCGGTGCCGTTCTGGTGATCGGCGCCATCGTTGTGGTAGCGGTCTGACCATGTCTAAGTACATTGCGAACTTTGCGAACTTGCGAAAGGAAACGAGCCCGTCATGATTCTGCCCTGGCTAATCCTGATCCCCTTTATCGGCGGCCTGCTCTGCTGGATGGGTGAACGCTTCGGCGCCACCCTCCCCCGCTGGATTGCGTTGCTGACCATGTCCCTGGAACTCGCGCTCGGCCTCTGGCTGTGGGCCCATGGCGACTATTCATTTGCTCCGGCGCCTGGCGCCGATCCGACCTGGGCGCTTGAGTTCAAGCACGTCTGGATCCAGCGCTTCGGCATCAACGTACACCTGGCCCTCGACGGCCTGTCGTTGCTGATGATCCTGCTGACCGGCCTGCTGGGTGTCCTCTCGGTACTCTGCTCCTGGAAAGAGATCCAGCGTCACGTGGGCTTCTTCCACCTGAACCTGATGTGGATCCTGGGCGGCGTGGTCGGCGTGTTCCTCGCCCTCGACCTGTTCATGTTCTTCTTCTTCTGGGAAATGATGCTGGTGCCGATGTACTTCCTCATCGCGCTCTGGGGTCATAGTTCTTCGGACGGCAAGAAAACCCGGATCTACGCGGCGACCAAGTTCTTCATCTTCACCCAGGCTTCCGGCCTGATCATGTTGGTGGCGATCCTCGGTCTGGTCTTGGTCAACTTCAACAGCACGGGCGTGATTACCTTCAACTACGCCGATCTGTTGAAAACCAAGATGTCCCTGACCACCGAGTACATCCTGATGCTGGGCTTCTTCATCGCCTTCGCGGTGAAGCTGCCGGTGGTGCCGTTCCACTCCTGGCTGCCGGATGCCCACGCCCAGGCGCCGACCGCCGGTTCCGTGGACCTGGCCGGTATCCTGCTGAAGACGGCGGCCTACGGCCTGCTGCGTTTCGCCCTGCCGCTGTTCCCGAATGCCTCGGCCGAGTTCGCGCCGATCGCCATGACCCTGGGTCTGATCGGGATCTTCTACGGTGCGTTCCTGGCCTTCGCGCAAACCGACATCAAGCGTCTGGTTGCCTTCTCGTCCGTTTCCCACATGGGTTTCGTACTGATCGGTATCTACTCCGGCAGCCAGGTGGCGTTGCAAGGCGCCGTGATCCAGATGTTGGCGCACGGTGTTTCAGCCGCCGCACTGTTTATCCTCAGTGGTCAGTTGTACGAGCGCCTGCACACCCGTGACATGCGTGAGATGGGTGGCGTGTGGTCGCGCATCGCCTACCTGCCGGCGATCAGCCTGTTCTTTGCCGCCGCGTCCCTGGGTTTGCCGGGCACCGGTAACTTCATCGGCGAGTTCCTGATCCTGATGGGGACCTTCGTGCAGACACCGTGGATCAGCGCCATCGCCACTTCCGGCCTGGTATTCGGCTCGGTCTACTCGCTGATCATGATCCACCGCGCGTACTTCGGTCCGGCCAAGTCCGACACCGTCCTGCGCGGGATGGATGCTCGCGAACTGATCATGGTGCTCGGTATGGCGGTCCTGCTGATCTACATCGGCGTGTACCCGCAACCGTTCCTGGACACTTCTGCCGCAACGATGCATGGCGTGCAGCAGTGGTTCGGCACCGCCTTCTCTCAACTCGCTTCGGCCCGGTAAGAGCGCTATGGAATTCACGATCCAACACTTTATCGCGCTTGCGCCGCTGCTGATCACCAGCCTCACCATTGTGGTGGTGATGCTGTCGATCGCCTGGCGTCGCAATCATGCGCAAACCTTCCTGCTGTCCTGTGCGGGTTTGAACCTGGCCTTGCTGTCGATCATCCCGGCACTCAAGGTCGCGCCCCTGGCGGTGACCCCGCTGATGATGATCGATGACTTCGCGCTGCTGTATATCGCGTTGATCCTCGTCGCCACCCTGGCCTGCGTCACCCTCGCCCACGCCTACCTCGGCGAAGGCGGCACCGGCTACCCGGGCAACCGCGAAGAGCTGTACCTGCTGATCCTGCTGGCTGCGGCCGGCGGCATCGTGCTGGTCAGCGCGCAGCACCTGGCTGGCTTGTTCATTGGCCTGGAACTGCTGTCGATCCCGACCTACGGCCTGGTGGCCTACGCCTTCTTCAACAAGCGTTCCCTGGAAGCCGGCATCAAGTACATGGTGCTGTCGGCCGCCGGTTCCGCGTTCCTGTTGTTCGGTATGGCCCTGCTCTACGCCGAAGCCGGCAGCCTGAGCTTCACCGGTATCGGCCACGCCCTGGCGGCCACCAGCATGCCTGCGCCGATCGCCCAACTGGGCCTGGCGATGATGCTGATCGGCCTGGCTTTCAAACTGTCGCTGGTGCCCTTCCACCTGTGGACACCGGACGTGTACGAAGGCGCTCCGGCGCCGGTGGCCGCGTTCCTGGCCACGGCGACGAAAGTTGCGGTGTTTGCGGTGGTGGTGCGTCTGTTCCAGATCTCCCCAGCGGCCAACACCGGCGTGTTGAGCGACGTACTGAGCGTGATCGCCGTTGCCTCGATCCTGTTCGGTAACCTGCTGGCGCTGACCCAGAACAACCTCAAGCGTCTGCTGGGTTACTCGTCCATCGCCCACTTCGGCTACCTGCTGATCGCCCTGGTGGCGAGCAAAGGCCTGGCCCTGGAAGCGATCGGCGTGTATCTGGTCACCTACGTGATCACCAGCCTCGGCGCCTTCGGTGTTATCACCCTGATGTCCTCGCCTTACAAAGGCCGTGACGCCGACGCCCTGTACGAATACCGCGGCCTGTTCTGGCGCCGTCCGTACCTGACCGCCGTGTTGACCCTGATGATGCTGTCCCTGGCCGGTATCCCGCTGACTGCGGGCTTTATCGGCAAGTTCTACATCATCGCGACCGGCGTTGAAGCGCATCAATGGTGGCTGGTTGCCTCGCTCATCCTGGGTAGCGCCATCGGCGTGTTCTACTACCTGCGCGTGATGGTCACCCTGTACCTGATCGAGCCAAACCTGCGTCGTGTGGATGCCGAGCTGCACTGGGAACAGAAAGCCGGTGGCGTGATGCTGCTGGCCATCGCCGTGCTCGCCTTCTTCCTCGGCGTGTACCCACAACCGTTGCTCACTTTGGTGCAGCACGCGGTACTGGGCGTTTGATCGCTTAGCGGTACGCAGTAAACAGAAACGGCACCTTCGGGTGCCGTTTTTGCGTTTATGGGCCAGAGAAGATGCGGCCTCAATGCGTCTAAAGATTGGCCGACACTAAACCATCGAGCGTTTCGCGAAGCCGCTGATGCACCGGTAAGCGAAGGCCAAAGGTGCCGCGCAGCACATCAAGCAATTCATCGGCACTGGCTATCGCGCGTTTTTCGCTGGGACCGTCCAGGGAGTGCATCGCGTAGTGGCCGTTGTTCAAGGTGTGACGCTTACCCGGCGCGAGCAGTGCCACTTTCAACTGACCGAGAAACGGCGAGTCCGCGTGGGTGGAGACGTACCAGTTGCCGATTTCATAATCGATGTCTGCCTGCACCTGCAGGTCGAACACATACAAGCCACGCCACTCCCCGCCGACCTCGGCCCACAGGGTGTAGCTGCCGTGCTTAACGGTCAGCCGAAAGGGTTCGTGGGCGGTGGCCTGGATCGCTTCGCTGTCCAGCAGCAACGGGCTGCTCGGCACCATGCCGCCAAAGCCGACGTCGCAGATATAGCGCACACCGTCCACCGTCACGAGGCTCAGGCGATGGGTACGCGCGGTGTGTGCATCCGGTGGCCCGCCCATCACGACCCGTCCGGTGATGCCGCGTGCGTCGAAGCCCAGCTCCTGCAGCAGTTCCAGGAACAGTTGGTTCAGTTCATAGCAATACCCGCCGCGTCCATCGAGCAAGACTTTTTGTTCGACGCTGGGCAGGTCGATCGGCACCGGCAAGCGCAGCAGGGTCGACAGGCTTTCAAAGGCGAACGTACACACATGCCGCAATTGCAGGTCCCGCAAGGTTTGCAGGGTCGGCGGCGGCGGCGCAGCGTAGCCCAGGCGTTGCAGGTACAGGTGGCTTTGGGTCAGGCGGGACATGACGCGATCCTTGGGCGCGTGGCGAAGGCCCCACTATGCCGCCCGGACCGGCAATTTGTCATTTCGAATGAACCTTTTTAAACGCTTTCCTATCCATCTATAACAAGACAGGGAGGCAACATGAGTAGCGCAAAAATCTACACCATTACCTATCAACTGCACGGTCAACCGAAGTCTTTCGTGGTGCGTGCCGAAGTGATGAATAACGCCGAGGCCTGGCACTGGGCGGCCGTTGATGCCGATATTGCGCATGTCAGCCGCATCGGTCGGGTCGGCCACGAACAGGTGAAAAAAACCACCCGGCCCTGGGCCGAGAAGTACGGCATCACCGACGTCAACTGGGCACCGCCCAAATAAACAAACGCCCCGTTCAACGACGGGGCTTTTTTTTCGACAGCATTTGGTTGCTCACGCTCTTTCGGGGCATTGCGTGTGCGATCCGGGCCGGGGCTGCTTGTAATCGATCATAGAGAACGCCCCACACGCCTTCGCTCAACGTGTTTACCGCACACCCCATCGCCAAGCATGAGAAGATGCCGCCCTGCCCTATCCCCTACAAACGCCAAGGAGATTTTCCCCGGATGTTCGAACTCAAACCCTGCGACCCCATCACCTACCGCCAGCAGACCCGCCGCAGTACGTTGATCGTGGCCGTGTTGTTCGTGGCCCTGGCGATGCTGTTGTCGAGCCTGGCGGTGATGCTGTTTGGCGAAGCCGGCGGCGACAACTTTCGCTACAACGTGGGTGGGGTGTTTGCCGGGGTGTTGATCACCCTCGCCCTGGTGCGCGGCCCGTTCTGGACCCAGCCATGGCTGGCGCCGGCGGTGTATGGCTGGCAGCTCAAGCGCAACCTGATGCGCGTGACCAACGTGATGCACAAGGTCACCGACCGCGTGCAAGCCAATGACCCGACGGCGCTCAAGGTGCTGCGGTTCTATCACCTGGGGCTGACGCAGATGCATGAGCTGGATGCCAACTCCAGCGCCCAGGTGCAGTTGGTCGGCGAGATCGAGGCACATAGGGCGAAGATGCAAGCGTTGGGGCTCGATACCGAGCAAACCCGTTTCGACCCGTCCTGGCTGGACAGTTTCAAGGGCGCTTAAGCCAACACCCCGATACGCTGCGCATCCGGCCAGAACAGCGCCGCCTGCCCACACGGCAGGCCGGCGGCATCGAGTAACGTCCACACCACACCGGCATGGATCATGAACGGCTGCTGATGTGCATCCACCCGCCAGCCGCTGTAGCCATGGGCGATGCCGTTGGCGCTGACGTGCTCCAATAACACCTGGCGCGCGGCGCGGTCGAGTTCCGAGGCGCTGAAGCGTGACGGCATGCCAATGAAGGTCTCCTGCGGGTATTTGAAGCACGCCAAGGCGCACGCATTGGCGTAGTTAAACCGCGGGTCTGCCGCGCCATCGTGGGCCAGCAGGCTGTAGGGCGCATGGGCATGCAGCCAGGTCAGGCGTTGCTGTGCGTCCAGATGCTCGGGCGCCGGCAAGCCCTGGCCGGTCCAGTGTCGATAGGCGTCATCCAGCACGCGTACACAGTCTTCTTGTCGGGTCACACACTACCTCACATTGTCAGTTGGAACGCTTTGCCCGCCAGCAGAACACGGCGCTGATGGCTATCGCGGCGCCCGCCAGGCCAAACACCCAAGGGGCCGCGGCGACCGGCAGCAACAACCCCGCCAGCAGCGGCCCGAGGCCGGCGCCGATATCGCGCCATACCGCGTTGGAGGCCAATGCCGACACGCGCATCGAACCGGGGTTGCGTTCGGCCACCAAGGTCGTCACCAGGGGCAACTGCAACGCCCGCAACACCAGCACTGCCGCCGCGCCGACGATCACCCAATAACTGCCGAATGCCGCCAGGGCCAAAGCGCTCAGGAACGAAAACAACAACAGCATCGACGTGGCGCCGAAGCGTTGCGCGGCGCGACCGCCCAGCGGGCTCAGAAGCATCTCCGAGACATAACGCAAGGCCATCAAGGCACCGGCGATCAACACCGCGTCGCCCCCGAGAAGCTTCTGTGCCTGGATCGACAGGCCAAAGATAAACAGCCCATCCAGCGCCACGCCTTCAATAAACGACCACAGCGCCACGCTGTCGGGCCACTTGAAACGGCGCCCCGGACTGCTGTGCAAATCATGGCCGACAGTAGGCAACCCCCGCGCCATCCACAAGCCCAGCAGGCAGCATCCAGCGAGAATCAGAAAGATCGGACGCGGTCCGGCCCATAAGGTCAGCCAGCCGCCGAGCGGCAATGCGAGCATCGGCCCGAGGGCGATCAAGGCCCGCGACCGCCCTGCCCGGCGTGCGGCACCCGTCGGCTCGGCGGTCGCCAGCACTTGGGTCGACAGATTCAACGCGGCAAAACACAGGCCCCAGACCAGCCGCAAGCCCAGCAATGCAGCGAAGCCCGACAGCATCGAGTTACCCAAGGCACACAGCGTCGCGGCACCGGCGGCGATCATGCAGGTCAGACGATCGCCGTGGCGCGCATAGAAATTGAGCACGTGGCGGTAACCGAAAATCCGCACCAATCGGTTGGCCGCCAGCAGCACCCCAGCCTGGGCCAGCGTGATGCCGAACGCCTGGGATTCCATGGGCAGCAGCAGATAAAGCAACACGTCACTGGGCAGGCATAAAGCCAAGGTCAGCGCGGCGCGGCGGGAGGTGATGTCGGCAGTGCGTTGGGCCTGGCTTGCCATAAATCTGAAACATCCCGAAATATTCAGGTCGCCACCGTAGCCTTCTCGAACGGCTTTTTACAACGCTCGATTAAACCTTTTTGTCATACGGCAACAACCGCAGGCCGCTGGCCACACTGCCCACCAACGCAAACGCACAGCCCAGCCACAACGCGTAGTGCGGGCCGCTGCCCAGGGACCAGTGAAAACACAACGCCACCAACGACGCTCCCAGCGTCTGCCCCAGCAACCGCGAGATCGCCACAATGCCACTGGCCCCGCCGCTGCGGGCCAAGGGCGCGCTGGTCATCAATGCCTTGAGGTTGGGCGACTGGAAGAACCCGAAACCGGCTCCGCACAAGGCCATGCGCCAGCCGATCTCGAACGCCGACGCATCATTGTGCAACGTCGCCAGGGCCGCCATGCCCACGCTCAGCATCAACAGGCCGATCCCACACAACAGGCCGAGGGACACGCGGTCGGCCAGGCGCCCGGCGACCAAGGCCATCACCGCCACCACCGCAGGCCAGGGCGTCATCAGAAAGCCGGTCTCCACCTGGCTGTGCCCGAGCACTGCCTGCAGCAGAAACGGCAGCGACACAAAGGCCAGGCCCTGGGCACTGAAGGCGCAGATCGCCGTGAGCGAAGACAGCGCAAACACCGGGCGCTTGAACAAGTCCACTGCCAGCATCGGCGCCGGGTGCCCGGCCTGGCGGCGCAGCAGCAGCGCGCCGCAGACCAGCGCCAGCGCGATCAGGCCCAGGGTCAACGCACCTTGGGCGCCATGCACCGCCGTCCCCAGGCCAAGCACCAGCAAGGCGAACAGCCCGGCACACAACAGCGCGGCGAGGCGATCGAAGGCATGCCCGGCCATGGGAATGACCGGCAATGAGCGCAGGCCCAACATCAGCGCCAGCAAGCCCAGCGGCACGTTGATCAGGTACAGCCAGTGCCAACTCGCCACCGACAGGATCGCCGACGCCGCCGTCGGCCCGAGCGTGAACGCCAGCCCCACCACCAGCGAGTTATAGCCCAGGCCGCGCCCGAGCATGCGCGACGGATAGATATGCCGCAGCAACGCCGTGTTGACGCTCATGATCGCGGCCGCACCGAGCCCCTGCACCACCCGCGCCGCCGTGAGCGTCACCAGCGACCCGGCGATCCCGCAAAACAGCGACGATACGATAAACAGCAACAAGCCACCGAGGTACACCCGACGGTGCCCGAGCACATCGCTCAGCGAAGCGAAGGGCAACACCGTGGCAATGATCGCCAACTGGTAGGCGTTGACCACCCAGATCACCGACGCGGAGTCGGTGCCAATGCCGTCGGCCAGGGTCGGCAGCGCCGTGTTGACGATGGCCGTGTCCAGGGTCGCCATGCCGATGCCCAGGGAAATGGCGATCACCGCCGGCAGGCGTTTATTCAGGGGCAGCCCATCGGCAACAGAAGACATGCACAACCCGCACAGGTGACAAAAGGCCTCTAGATTACGGGCTGCGGCGATTTTTTCCAGTCGCCAATGCGTTGGCTGTCAACATCTTCATGTTGCCTGCAGCCGTAAAAAAAACGCGCCAACTCCGTATCGGTGATGGCGCGTGGGCTGACGCAATGACCCAGGCAAGCGCCTGGTCAGATCAACACGGCACTCAGGTCCAGGCGCCCGTCCTTGAGCGGCGGGCACCAGTAATAGCCGCCGGTCAACGGTGTGCTGATGCGGTACAGGCCGTCGACGATGCCGTCTTCCAACCCGCTCATGCGGTGCAGTTGCGCTTCAAACGCATCGAAGGAATGCCCGAACGCGAGGAACATCAAGCCAGCCTGGCCGTTTTCTGCCCAAGGCATCGAGCGGCGCACCACGAACGCTTCCGGGGTGAAGCTTTCCTGGGCGGTGCGTTTGGTGTGGGCGGACTCGGGCGCGTCTTCCAGTTCTTCGTTGTCGCCGTGGCGGCGACCGATGATGTGGTCACGTTCCTGGGCAGGCAACGCGGCAAAACCATCGAGGTCGTGCTGCCATTGCTGGATCGCGGCGAAGCTGGCGCCGCTGTCGGTCAGCGCGGCTTCGACGGCGGCATCGTCGTGGGGGTTTTCGGTGCCGTCTTCGTAATCGGTCAGGTCAAAACCGCTCTTGTAGCGGAAGCCTTCAGTCGACTGCACCAGGCGGAACGCCGGGGCCAGGGCTTTCTCCAGCGCACGGCTGCGCAAGAGCAATTCGCCGCGATCCACGCCATGCAGCCACACCCACAATGCTTGCTGCGTGGAGGGGTTGTGCGCGCCCGGCGCGCTGACGGCGGGGAATGCGCGCAGCCCTTCGATCCGCGCGCCCAGTGCGTTGACCAGCGGCTCACCCAGACCGACCACTGCGGCCGAATCCGTCCACTGCACCAATGCGTTCAACGCAGCAGGTACAGCGGCCAGGGAGTCCACGGCAAAAAACAGATGGCGTGCCTGTAACGGCACCGGTGCGGCAAGAATGCCCGGCTGGTACTGACTCATGTGAACTCCTTCAAGAAAGCCTCGCAGTTTACCCGCCATGTGCAGCCGTGCGTACAAGAAAGCGCGCAAGCCTTGCCACAGAACCCGTTGTTGGGTGACTCTCTAGTCATGTTTTGCAACTATTTCAGGGGTAGCGACATGACCACCGATAACCTGCTCGCCCAGCTGTTTCCTTCCTGCGCCGCCGATATTCCCGAGCAATTCCGCCTGGGAGCGCCCATCGAACAGCGCGATTACCTGGTCGACGGCCAGTTGCGGGTGTGGAACGGCCCCTTGGCCCAAGTGCTCAGCCCGGTGCAACTGGGCGATGAGCGCGTACAAATCGGCAGCACGCCACTGCTGGATGCCGACACCGCCCTCAGCGCCCTCGACGCCGCCGTGCGCGCCTATGACCGTGGCCAGGGGGAATGGCCGACGATGCGCGTGGTCGACCGCATCCGCCACGTCGAAGCGTTTTTGCGGCGCATGCGCGAACAGCGTGATGCGGTGGTCAAGCTGCTGATGTGGGAAATCGGCAAGAACCTCAAGGACTCGCAGAAAGAGTTCGACCGCACTTGCGACTACATCACCGACACCATCAATGCCCTCAAGGAACTCGACCGCCGCAGCAGCCGCTTCGAGCTGGAACAGGACACGCTCGGCCAGATCCGCCGCGTACCGATGGGCGTGGCGCTGTGCATGGGGCCGTACAACTACCCGCTGAACGAGACGTTTACCACACTGATCCCGGCGCTGATCATGGGCAACACCGTGGTGTTCAAGCCGGCCAAGCTCGGCGTGCTGTTGATCCGCCCGCTGCTGGAGGCATTCCGCGACAGCTTCCCGGCCGGGGTGATCAACGTGATCTATGGCAGCGGCCGCGAAACCGTCAGCGCGCTGATGGCCAGCGGCAAGATCGATATCTTCGCGTTCATCGGTACCAACAAGGCCGCCAGCGACCTGAAAAAACTGCACCCGCGCCCGCACCGCCTGCGCGCAGCCCTGGGCCTGGACGCGAAAAACCCAGGCATCGTGCTGCCCCAGGTCGACCTGGACAATGCCGTCAGCGAAGCGGTCACCGGCTCGCTGTCGTTCAACGGCCAGCGCTGCACCGCGTTGAAAATCCTGTTTGTGCATGAAGACGTGGTCGACAGTTTCATCCAGAAATTCAACGCCAAGTTGGCGACCTTGAAGCCCGGCATGCCGTGGGACGACGGCGTGGCGCTGACGCCGCTGCCGGAAGTGGGCAAGGTCGATTACCTCAAGGCACTGGTGGCCGATGCAGCCCAACACGGCGCCCGCGTGATGAATGCCGATGGCGGCGTCAGTCGCGGTTCGTTCTTCTACCCGGCGGTGCTGTACCCGGTCAACCCGCAGATGCGCGTGTACCACGAGGAACAGTTCGGTCCGGTGGTGCCGATCGTGCCCTACCGTGACCTGGAGACAGTGATCGATTACGTACTGGAATCGGATTTCGGCCAGCAACTGAGCCTGTTCGGCACCGACCCGGCCGAAATCGGACGGCTGGTGGACACCTTCGCCAATCAGGTCGGCCGCATCAATATCAACGCCCAGTGCCAGCGCGGCCCGGACACCTTCCCCTTCAACGGCCGCAAGAACTCGGCCGAAGGCACACTGTCGGTACATGACGCCTTGCGTGTGTTCTCGATCCGCACCCTGGTGGCGACCAAGTTCCAGGACAGTAACAAGGCACTGCTCAGCGAGATCCTGCACAACCGCAACTCGAGCTTCTTGACCACTGACTACATTTTCTAGAGGACGCCTCGCCGTTGATTAACCTGCACTTGCCTGTATTTGCCCGGCGCCTGCTGCGCCCGCTGCTCGACCCTTACCGCCGCTATCGCCATGCCAAGCTGATCCACGCCGTGCGCGTGTCCATCGGCTTGCTGGCGACGATCCTGCTGACCACCGGCATCAACCTGCCCCACGGCGAGTGGGCGTCGGTGACCATGCTGGTGGTGATCGGCGGCCTGCAGCACCACGGCAATATCGGCAAGAAAGCCATGGAGCGCGCCTACGGCACACTGATCGGCGCCAGCGTCGGCTTGCTGCTGGTGGTGCAGGAGACGTATGTGGGGCAGCCGCTGCTGACCTACTTGTTGATGTCGGTGGTGTGCGGGTTCTTCTCGTATCACGCCATCGGCAAGGGCGGATACACCGCCTTGTTGTCGGCGATCACCGTGTTTATCGTCGCCGGGCATGGCGACAATCCGCTGTCGGACGGGCTGTGGCGCACGGTCGATATCCTGATCGGTATCGCGTTGGCCCTGGCGTTTTCCTTCGCCTTGCCGCTGTATGCCGTGTACTCCTGGCGCTACAACCTGGCCAGTGCCTTGCGCGACTGTGCCGCGATCTATAACCGCATCATCAGCGGTCAATCGGTCACCGACGACGAACACCTTAAACTGCTCAGCCACGTGAATACGGCGATGCTGCAACTGCGTTCGTTGATGCCCTCGGTGTCCAAGGAGGTACGGATCTCCATGACCCAGTTGGACACGATCCAGCGGCATTTGCGCATGTGCATCAGCACCCTGGAGATTCTGGGCAACACCCGGCCGGACCCTCGCGACGAGCAGGCGATGGCGCGGATGCAGGTAATGTTGAAGGGCGAGCATCGGAAGATTCGCGTGCAATTGGTGGGCATGGCGCGCGCGCTGAGGTCGGGCGTGACACCACGGTTGGAGCGGCCGAGCCAGGCCACCGCTACCGAGCCGACATTGGATACGCCGGTCTACAGTGCATTGGATGGGTATCGGTTGCTGACCGTGCAATTGGCGGCAAATGTGGATGAGATGCGCCAGCAGTTGGCCAAAAGTGCTGGCCGCTGGAAGATCTGAACCTGAGGGCATTTAGCGCGTTTACCTGCGCCAACACTTTCACACTTTTTCTTACATATTTTTCACGACTTATTCACATCGCGGGACGTAGGGTGAAGCCTCATCCGTTACAAACGTTGTACATCAAGCCCGCCGCCCCAGCGGGCTTTTTTTTGTCCCGGATTCGAGCTAGCGCGCCACCTTGCCGGCGGGCGCGGACGCTTGCTCGCGAATGGCGCGCTGGGTATCGAGCACCTTGGCCAACGCCACTTGCGCCTCGGGGCTTTGCTGCGGCACGCGAATCGCCGCCGAGACCAGCGTGATCAACTTGGCCATTACTTCGGCATCCGTGGCCGGGCGGCCCAGGCTCATGGAGTTCATCAGCAGGCGCAGTTCGGTGCCGGCCATCACACCGGAAATCGCCTTGAGGGCAAATTGCAGGCGTACCCCCAGTTCGTTGCGCGGCAAGTCCGGCAAGGCCAGGGCGAAGGCTTCGAAGAAGCGCTGGAACACCGGCTGGTAATGGACCTTGAGGTATTCCTGGATAAACGGCGAGGTGTCGCTGTAGACCCGCCCCAGGAAACGAATGAACGAACGCCCTTCCCCACTCGCCGGGTCGCTGCGCTCCAGGCCCATGGCCGGGGCGAACAGCACACCGAGCAGCGTGTCGCAATCGAGGGGGCCGTCGGATTCGGCTTCGCAGCGTGCCAGCAGTTCCAGGCGCTGCTCGTTGAGCGGCTCCAGGCGCTGCATCAGCAGGGTTTTCATCAGGGCGTCCTTGTCCCCGAAGTGATAGTTCACCGCAGCCAGATTCACCTGGGCACGCTCGGTAATCTGCCGCAACAAAACAGCGTCATACCCGTATTTGATGAAGAGAGCCTCTGTCGCATCCAGCAATCGAGTCTTGGTAACGTTTGGAGAACTGACTTTCTTCACGACCATAAAAGTTCCACGCGGGAAATATTGTTTTAAAAATAAATTTGATTTTTTATACCGGGGCCACCGCTCGAAAGCAAGTAGTGACACTGCGCCATATCAGCGCAAGCCTTGGCAGACGGGCCCGTCGAGGCTGACCAAAGGATTTTTGCGCGGTGGGTTTTGCCCCCGGTGCATTTATTTCAAAGGGTAAAAACCCTCTACAACGATGGCTGGCGGAGCCGGTTGAACGCGGTTAGTATTCAAAGAATATTTTAAAAACAAGAAATCAAACCAGTCCGTGACGTGTCCCAGGCAGCTCCCGAACTTGTTACAAATCTTTACCGGGGCAGCACGGCAGCGTCGAGACTGCAGGCGTAGTCATGATGACAGATACCCCCGCGCACCCAGGCTTGATCTCCCTGCAAGGCATCGGCAAACGCTATCAGCTCGCCGGACAGCACCTGTCCATCCTCAACGATGTGTGCCTGTCCATCGCCCGCGGTGACAGCTGCGGCATCCTCGGCGCCTCCGGCTCCGGCAAAAGTACCCTGCTCAACATCCTCGGCCTGCTGGATCTGCCCAACTGCGGCCAGTACCGCTTTGCCGGCCACGACATTTTCAGCGCCAGCCCGGATGAACTGGCGGCGATCCGCAACCAGCAGATCGGCTTCGTGTTCCAGAGTTTCAACCTGCTGCCGCGCCTCAGCGCATTGGACAATGTCGCCCTGCCCCTGAGTTATCGCGGCGTGTCGCGCCACGAGTCGGTGGAGCAGGCCCTGCGCATGCTCGAACAAGTCGGCCTGGCCGAGCGCGCGCACCATCGCCCCGCCGACCTCTCCGGCGGCCAGCGCCAACGTGTGGCGATTGCGCGGGCGCTGGTGGGCAAGCCCTCGGTCATCCTGGCCGACGAACCCACCGGCAACCTCGACAGCAGCACCGCCCAGGACATCATGGACCTGCTCCTGGCGCTGAACCGCGAGCAGCAGGTCACGCTGATCATCGTCACCCACGACGCACACATCGCCGAACGCCTGGAGCGCAAGATCCTGGTGCGCAACGGCGTGGTGCATGAGGCCGGGCGCCCATGAGCCTGCGGGTCGAGCAGAGCCTGAGCCAATTACTGCATGAAGCGTTCGTCAGCCTGCGCACCCTGGGCAAGCGCTCGATCCTCGCGCTGCTGGGCATCGTGATCGGCAGTTCGTCGGTGGTGGCGCTGATCAATATCGGGCATAACGCGGCGGTGGATGCCGCGCTGATTTTCAAGGACATGGGCACCGACACCCTGGTCGCGCAGTTTCCGCCCAAAGCCGACAGCAGCGTACCGATGCGTACCCGCCTAGACCTCGACGCCGTGCGCCAGGCAGTGCCCGGGATCGCGCACATCGGCGCGCTGAGCCTGTTCAGCGGCCCCATCGTGTTCCAGGGCCGCAGCGTCAACGCCAACTTCGTCGGCAGCACAGCGGATATCCCCGCGGCCCTGCGCCTGGCGCTGCGCGAGGGGCGCTTCCTGTCGGCGTTCGATGCCAACGAAACCTACGGCGTGATCGGCGACCAGATCGCCCAGGCCCTTGGCCCCCCCGGCGCGCCGTTAAAGCTGGGCGACCGCGTGCGTATCAACGACTACCTGTTCCAGGTGGTCGGCATCCTGCACCACCAGCCCCGGGCGATGCTGATGCCGGTGCAGGCCAACGAATCGCTGTTCATTCCCGCCGACGGCATGCGCCGCATCTACGCCAGCCCGCAAATCGGCAACGTGATCATCCGCGCCGCACCGGGCCAGGACATGGAACGCATCGCCCGGGACGCCGCCGCCGCGCTGCAACGCCAATTGACCGAGCACAGTGTCGACATCACGGTGCCCCAGCAAATGATCGACGGCATGACCCGGCAGAGCCGCACCTTCGCCTACCTGCTGCTGGCCCTGGGCGCGATCTCGCTGGTGGGCGGCGGTGTCGGGGTGATGAACGTGATGCTGATGAACGTCTCCGAACGCCGCCGCGAGATCGGCATTCGCATGGCGCTCGGCGCGCGCCAGCGGGATATCCGCAACCTGTTCCTGCTCGAAGCCATCACCCTCACCGCCGTCGGCGCGCTGTGCGGCGCGGTGCTCGGCATGACCGCCGCGTGGCTCTACGCCTGGCTGTCGGGCTGGGCCTTCGCCCTGGCGGTCGCCGCCCTGCCCCTGGGGGTGGGCAGCACCTTGCTGGTGGGGTTGTTCTTCGGCATTTACCCGGCGGTCTCGGCCTCACGGTTGCAGCCGGTGGAGGCGTTGCGCGATGAATAAACGCCTGCTGCTGCTCCTGGCGCTGATCAGCCTGCCGAGTGTCGCCGCCGACGTGGTGATCCGTCCCGCAGCGCCCAGCACCACGCGCAGTGGCTATGATCGCGGCGTCTCGCTGAATGCCCAGGTCACCGCCGTTACCCTGGGCGACGCGGTGTACTTGGGCCTGCGCAACAATCCGGCGATTCGCAGCGCCTACCTGCAGCGGGTCGCGCAGAAATTCGACCTGCGCGTGGCCGAAGACGTGTTCAACCCCAAGCTCACCCTCAACAGCTATTACCGCAGCTCCCGCGGCTCCGCCGACAATGCACGCAATACCAACGTGGCCCCTGCCACCAGCCTGCTGGGCGAGTACGGCACGCGCCTGAGCATGGCCTGGACCCAGCAACTGAATAACGCCAACCGGGCCGGTCGCTACCGCAGCGACGGCCTCGACCTGGCGCTCATCCAACCGCTGATGCGCGGCGCCGGCTGGGACGCGACCACCGCGCCGTTGCGCCTGTCGCGCCTGTCGGAGCAGGCCAACCGCCTGAACCTCAAGGCCACCGTGGCACAAACCATCAGCCAGATCATCGCCACCTACCGCGAGTTGCTGCGCGCCCAGGAGCAACTGAGCATCGTCCAGGACGCGCTGAAACGCGCCAACACCTTGCTGGAAGTCAACAAGGCGCTGATCAGCGCCGGGCGCATGGCCGAGTTCGAGATCGTGCAGACCGAAGCCGATATCGCCACTCAGCAACTGGGCGTGGAAGAAGCGCAGAACCAACTCGACACCAGCCGCCTGGCCTTGCTGCGCCTGCTGGCCCTCGACCTGTCGACGCCGATCCGCGCCACCGAAGCCCTGGAGGCCAAGCCCATGCAGATCGACAAACGCGAGGCCTTCAACCTGGCGCAGAACCAGCAACCGGAGTACCTCGCCACCCTGCTCGGCAGCCAGCAGGCCGACCTCAACCTGGTGATCGCCAAAGACTCCGGGCGCTGGCAAGTGGACCTGGTGGCCGGGGCGAACCAGATACGCAACAACTACGACAACGACACCGGCAGCGGCGACAACCGCAGTTGGGACAGCTACGCCGGGGTGCAGGTGCAAATCCCCATCGGCGACATCAGCACGCGCCAGGCCGAAGTGCGCGCGCGGGTGAATGTGGAGGATCAGGCCATCCGCATCACCGACGCCCGCCAGGAACTGGAACGCAGCGTGAACAACGTGGTGCGCGACCTCGGCACGCGCTGGCGCCAGTACGAAATCTCCCAACGCGCCGTGGAATTGTCGCGGCGCAAGATCGAGATCGAACGCGAAAAACTCAGCGCCGGGCGCTCCACCAACTTCCAGGTGCTGAGTTTCGAGACCGACCTGCGCAACGCCGAAAACACGCAGCTCAATGCGCTGATCGCTTACTTGAACGCCCAGACCCAGCTCGATCTGACCCTGGGCATGACGCTGGAAAGCTGGGAAATCGCCCTCAATGACTACTAACCAAAAACGCCTGCTGGCGGCTGGATTGATCGTGTTGCTGGCGGCCGCCGGCGTTGCGGTGCAAAGCCATCGCAGCGCCGCCGACCCGATCCTCCCGACCGAACAGTGGCTGGCGGTGACGCCTGGCGCGCTGGTGCATCAGATCGGCCTGGTGGGCAAGATCGAGCCCGACACCACCCTCACCCTCACCGCGCCGTTCGACGGCAATGTGCAGGCCAACCTGGTGGAGCAAGGCCAACGCGTCGACGCCGGGCAAGTGTTGCTGCGCATGGACCCGGCCCTGCTCGAAGTGCAACTGCGCGATGCACTCTCCGCGCAACTCAAGGCCCGGCGCACCGTGCAGGAAATGCAAGACTGGGACAGCAGCCCCACCGTCAGCCGTGCACGCCGCAGCCTGCGCACCGCGCAAATGAGCGCCGACAACACCCAGCGCAAACTCACCGAAAGCGAAAACCTGTTTCAGCGCGGCATCATCCCGCGCAACGAACTGGACGACCTCAAGCAACAGACCCAGCAGCAACAACTGGACCTGATCGCCGCACGCGATGAACTGCAACAGGCACTGGAGCAAGGCAAGGGCGAATACCGACAGATCGCCGAGATGGAGCTGACCAATGCCACGGTGAAGTACGACGCGCTCTACCGACAGCTCGAAGACAAGGAGGTCAAGGCACCCTTCTCCGGCATCGTGGTGCCCGCACCCGGAAGCAGCAACGCGGCAGCAGGCGCGGGCAACACCAACGCCCCGGTGCAGGCCGGCAGCAAGGTCAGCCAGGGCCAGGTGTTGTTCGGTCTGGCCAATATCGAACGGCTGAAAATCGTCGCCAGGGTCTCCGAGCTGGACATCAACCAACTGCACCAGGGCCAGGCGGTGGAAGTGATGGGCGATGGCTTCGACGGCGAACGGTTGAGCGGCTCGGTGAGTGTGGTCAGCGGTTTGGCGATTGCCGGCGATACCCAGGGCAGCGCGCAGTTCCCGGTAACCCTGTCGATCCCCAGGCTGACCCCGCAGCAATTGCAGCGGGTACGGCTGGGGATGAGTGCGCGACTGACCATCGTCACTTACAACAACGCGCAGGCGATCGTGATTCCGAGCCAGGCGATCCAGCCGGACATGACCGTCGAATATCGGCCGACGATGGACCAGCCGGTGGAGCGCGTGACCGTGACCACCGGGCAATCGACGCCGCAGGGCGTCGAGGTGTTTGGCCTAAAACCCGGTTTTGTGAAGACCCCTAGGTAGAGGAAGTTGCCCCCTCCCACCTTTAGATCGTTGTCAGCTTCAACGCCAGCGCCTTGGCCTGAAGCGCCACATCGGTCACCGCCGTGCTCTCCCACCACATCCCGCGCAGCGGCGGGCCCATGGCGAACAGGCGCCGGCTGGCCTGGCCCTGGGCATCCAGCACCGCCCCCGAGGCATCCGCTGCGATCCCCAGCGCCAGCGGCCCGGGCTGGATCAACCCGCGTTTGAGCAACTGCTGGGGCAACGGCCGGGCTACGCGGCGCCAGTCGTATTCGATGCCGCTGGAATTGATCAGTGCCGCGCCCGCAACCTGGGTGATCGCTTGCTCGCCACGGTAACGCAAGCGGATGCTGACGCCGTTGACCGCAGGCGCCAAGCCCTTGAACGACGCCGCGCGAATGCGCAGGCGCCCTTCCTCATGCAGACGCGCCACCAACTGCGCACTCAGCGGCGGCGAACGGTGGTGATGACTTTCCCACCACGGCCGCACATGCCGCACGAACTGGCGCTTCTCGCGCTCGCTGGCCTGGCTCCACAAACGGCCGATATGCGCGCGCACGGTGTCCAGCGGCGCCTGCCAATCGATGCCCTGCGCCGTCGCGATGCGACACTGCCGACGCACCTCGCGCAGCAACTGCCGAGGGCTGCGCAGGCGGTGGTCGGCGGCGAGAAAATCGTCCCAGCCCGGTGGCTGTCGACGCACATGGGGCAGCAGGCCGTGGCGCGAGAACACCTCGATCGGGCCCCGGTGCCCAGCCTGTTCCAGGGACACCACGGCGTCGACCATGGTCAGCCCGGAACCGATGATCAGCACCGTCGCGCGCGGGTCGAGTTGGCTCATGGCCTGCACGTCCCACGGGTCGACTGCGGCAGCGTTCAAGCCGCTGGATTCGGTCTGCGGCGTGCGCGCCGCCGGGAACATGCCGGTCGCCAACACCGCCTGGGCACCGCGCAATTGCTGGCCGTTATCCAGGGTCAGCAGCGTCGAGGCGGAGTCCACTTGCAGGTCGACCACTTCGGCGCGGATATGCTCGACGGTAGACGTCGACAGCGCCTTGGCCTCGGCCAAGCGTTGCTGCGCGTACAACCCGAACATCCCGCGCGGCGGGAACAGCTCGCTGATCGGCACATGCTGCTGGTCCGACTCCGGCCAGCCGCCGGCGCCGATGTAGTCGGTGAGCCATTGGGTCAGGTCGTCGGCGTTGTCCGGGTCGACACTCATGCGCGCCGCATTGCCGTTCAAGGTATGGCCCAGCTCGACCGCACTGTAGGCCTCGCCGCGGCCAAGTTCGGCGCGCGGTTCGATCACCAGGATCTGCCGCGAGCCGGGCAAGCGCAGCAGTTGCACGGCCAGCATCGTACCGCTCAGGCCGCCGCCGATGATCAGGACATCGGCGTTGCGGATGGATTCAGTCATGCCTGTTCGCCTTTACTGTTTACCCAGATAGATGTCATGCAAATCGCCCCGCGCCAACAGTTCAGCGGCGCTGCCGCTCAAGACCACGCGGCCAGTATCCAGCACGTAGCCGTGGGACGCATAGTTGAGCGCGACGTTGATGTTCTGCTCGGCGATCAGGAAGCTCACCTGCTGCTCGCGGTTGAGCTGCGCGACGATCTCGAATATCTCCTGCACGATCATAGGCGCCAAACCCATGGACGGCTCGTCGAGCAGTACCAAAGTAGGACGGGTCATCAACGCCCGGCCGATGGCGACCTTCGAGTACATGCACCATGCCCTGGCGCACCCGTTGGCTGGGGTCGACGCCGGCCAGGTCGTGGCCGGCGTATTCGATCACGCCACGGCTGACTTCGGCACGCTCGGCGCGCACCAGCCCGGAGATCGCCTTGAGCGTGGTGCTCTTGCCGGCGCCATTGGCGCCGAGCAAGGCGACGATCGCGCCCTTGGGCACGCTCAGCGACACCCCGGCCACGGCGAGGATCGCGCCGTCGTAGATCACTTCGATGTCGTTGACCGTCAGCGAGATATCCCGCACCTGGAGAATGGCTTGGCTCATGCGATGTCCCGTTTGAATTCAGCCAGCCACACCGGCTCGACAACGGACTTGCCCGTGCTGGGTGGCTGCCAGATAGAGGCCAGGCGTTGAAAGCCCAGCAGTTTGCGCACGCGGTTTTTCAGCAGACGGCGCAGAGCCGACGGAGGTTTGAGTACATGCACGCTCATAGGGGTGATGCTCCTATTGGGTGGGTAAGCGTGCGGTGGTCCGCTGGCTGAATGAGGATTGAACGGAAAGTCGATAGCGTTGATATAAAGGCTAAGCAGGAACCATGCCGATATAAAACGCCGCATAACCCAGGCGTTCATCAACAGTTATGAAGCTGACACAGCACAAAGTGCTTCTTCGCTGTTGCTGGAGCAACAGCGAATACCCTGCCGAGCGGGGTCGGAATTGATAAGTGAGCGGCATTCAAACATGTGTTCCGAATAACCATTTTCGCTATTAGAAACGATCACGTTATACCTGTCATTTTTGACAGTAGATATTGTATTGCCCGCTTAATAGACTCAAGCCGAACCCACGTCACAACAAAGGAGAGCCGCTTATGAGCAGCTCGAATAAAACCAAGCCAAAAGCCACTTCAGGCACAGCCAGTGCAATAGTGAATGACGACGAGGACTTTAACAGTTTCGAGGGCACACGCTTCTATTTCTATCTGGATGAAAAAACAAACAGATGGTATATCTCAGGCGCAAGCGATGAAGACCATCTTGGTCAATATCAATATATTTCGCTGTGGTTGCCTAACGAGGGTGACGTTGTAAAAAAAACCTACGCAATCGTTGACGACCATGGTGCGCAGGGGAAAGCCAATGCGTCATGGACAAAAGCAACTTCCTCGTCATTTCGCCCTTACACCGCCATCAGCGGAAGTGTGACGGTCACGCTGAACAGCAACCTGCAGACAGTGGAGTCAACCTTCGAGTTTGCAGCACAAAGCGGTTCAAAAACAGTCTCTCTTACCCAGGGCGAGATGAAACTCCAAGGATTTACCGAGGACGAAAAAGCCAGAGCCAGCGGTTCAATAGTATGCGACTTCAGCGAGTTAATTACTGAGCGCTATGAATCTACTGAGACAGCGTTCAGCCTAGGAGACGATTCAGGTAGTTTCCCTGCTTATCTACAGGCCTGGTCACGACAGTTCACGTCGAAACCCGACCTCAAGGACTATCGATTATCCATCAACATAGCCAAAGGCCTTGCACCCGGCACTTACAGCTTTAGTCCAGACAGTAAACAGGTGCGGATATTCTTCTTCAATATCCCTGAAAGCCTCGTCTGGCCGGCCGACAGCGGCACGATCACATTTAAATCCATTCCAAACTTCGAGAGCTTTGCAGGAAAACTCTCAGGACAATTTAACTTCACGGCAACCGTCGAACTTGACGATGGCAGAGTACGCGTCTTAAAAGTAGAAAATGGAATTTTCGATATGGAACGATGAGAACCGTGAGTCGTCGTCGGGTGTTGTGAGTTATTCACACCACCCGACGGTCCTTTCACACGGTTGAATCAGGCACGCTCAACAGCTCTATCTTTCTGCACATTAGCTAACGTTCGATAGCGACTGCCTGGATGGGACACCGGCAACCTCGGGCCTTCACCAAACAACTTCTCGCGCAACGTGCCCTGGGCGTATTCCTTCTTGTACACCCCACGCTTCTGCAACTCCGGCACCAGCAGTTCCACCGCGTCGATAAAGGTTTCGTGGGTCAGCGCATAGGCCAGGTTGAAGCCGTCCACATCGGTGTCTTTCACCCACTCCTGCAGCAAGTCCGCGACCGTCTCCGGGCTGCCGACAAACAGCGGGCCAAAGCCGCCGATACCGACCCAGTCGGCCAGTTCCTTGGGCGTCCAGACCTTGCTCGGGTCCGCCGTGGAGAAGGCTTCCACCGCCGACTGAATCGCATTGGTATGCACATGCTTGAGCGGTTCGTCGGGCTTGAACTGGCTGAAATCGATGCCGGTCCAGCCGGAGATCAGCGCCATGGCGCCTTCGTAGCTGACGTAGGATTTGTACTCGTCGAACTTGGCCTTGGCCTTCGCGTCGGTCTCGCCGACGATCACCGTCTGCAGGTTGAAGATCAGGATCTTGCGCGGATCACGCCCGGCCTCGGCCGCGCGGCGACGAATGTCGGCGACGGTGTTTTTCAGCTGCGTCTTGGACGGTGCGGCGACAAACACGCACTCGGCCTGCTCGGCAGCGAACTGCTTGCCACTTCAATAAGATCAGTAGGTTGCCGTCATTTCAATGCAAAGGAACCCGCCTGCGATCGAGCAAAGTGTCCATCCGCTGTTGGCGGGTCAACAGTCAGATCACCACATTGCGCACAAAGCGCACCGCCACGTCGCCGTCATTGCGATAGGCGTGGGCCTGGCGGCTGGCGAACATGAAGAACTCACCGGCGCCGACCGGTTTTTCCTGACCATCCAGCACCAATGTCAGGCGGCCTTCGAACACGAACAACTGCACGCTCCAGCCATCCGGGTCCGGCTCGGGGCTGTAGCAATCGCCCGGCTCCAGGCGCATCTCCCACAGCTCGACTTCACGCCGCGCCGTGGCCTTGGCAAGCAATACAGCTTTGCTGCCGGGGATGTCACCGGCCCAGGCCAGTTCGTTGATACGGCTATGGTCAGGTGCATCCGGGGCCTGGATCAGGTCGCTGAAAGCCACATCCAGCGCTTCGGCGACGCGGTCGAGGGTGGACAGGCTGACGTTTTTCTCGCCAGCCTCGATGGCCACCAGCATGCGTCGGCTGACCCCGGACTTTTCCGAGAGCGCGGTCTGGCTCAAGTCGGCGGCATGACGCAGGCGACGAACATTCTGGCTGACATGCTGCAGGACCGAGGCCCGTTGCGGATTTTCTTTGTGCACTATATTGCTCAATGGGTGGGTGTGCGCAGTATACTGCCCAGCGTGCGGCGCATTGTGCGTTCCGCGCCCTTCCCTTGCAAGACTGAGCCGCCATGACCACCCCGAATGCTCCCTCGCGTTTCAACCGCTTCAGCAAAGCCGAATGCATCCTGGTGTTCATCACCATGATCTGGGGCGGCACCTTTTTGCTGGTGCAGCACGCCATGACTGTCAGCGGGCCGATGTTTTTCGTGGGCCTGCGGTTTGCTGCGGCGACGATCGCGGTTGGTTTTTTCTCTTTGCGCACCCTGCGCGACCTGACCCTGTTCGAGTTGAAAGCCGGCGTGTTTATCGGCGTGGCGATCATGTTTGGCTACGGGCTGCAGACCATCGGCCTGCAGACAATTCTGAGCAGTCAGTCGGCGTTCATTACCGCGCTCTATGTCCCGTTCGTGCCGTTGTTGCAATGGCTGGTGCTGGGTCGCCGGCCAGGGTTGATGCCGAGCATTGGCATCATGCTGGCGTTCGCCGGGTTGATGCTGTTGACCGGCCCGGCCGGTGCTTCGCTGAATTTCAGCCCCGGCGAGATCGCCACGCTGATCGGCGCGGTGGCGATTGCCGCCGAGATCATCCTGATCAGCGCATTTGCCGGGCAAGTGGACGTGCGCCGGGTGACCGTGGTGCAACTGGCCACGGCGTCGTTGTTGTCGTTCCTGATGGTGGTGCCGATGGGCGAGGCGTTGCCGGGGTTCTCCTGGTTGCTGTTGTTCAGCGCGGTGGGCCTGGGCTTGACCAGCGCGGTGATCCAGGTGGCGATGAACTGGGCGCAGCAAAGCGTTTCGCCGACGCGGGCCACATTGATTTATGCCGGGGAACCGGTGTGGGCCGGCGTGGTTGGGCGGATTGCCGGGGAGCGGTTCCCGCCGATTGCCATGGTCGGGGCGGCGTTGATCGTAGCGGCGGTGGTGGTGAGTGAGTTGAAGACGCGCGGGCAGAAGGCGATCGAATTGCAAAATGCGCGGGAACAGGAACAGCAGGGGTAAGGTCCGAGCCCGGGCGGTGGCTGTCAAATCGCCATCCCGGGCACGCCCAGCGTCCACAATCAGGCGCTGGTGCGCGTGGTGGGGGGTTAGCTGAAACAATGCCAAATGGGCGTTTTCAGCCTACCTTGTAGGATCCTGCCACACGTTGCCGTTTGGTGATCAAGAAAGCGGCACGTATGATGCATCCCAAACTCCCGCAGATTAGAAGCCTATGTCCCTGATAGTTCTACTGCTTCTGCCTTTTATCGGCAGCTGTCTGGCGGCCTTGCTGCCGCACAACGCACGTAACACCGAATCCTTGCTGGCCGGCCTCATCGCCCTGATCGGTACTGTTCAAGTCGCCCTGCTCTACCCTCAAATCGCCCACGGCGGGGTGATCCGCGAAGAATTCATGTGGTTGCCCAGCCTGGGCGTGAATTTCGTCTTGCGCATGGACGGCTTCGCCTGGCTGTTCTCGATGCTGGTGCTCGGCATCGGCACGCTGGTGTCGCTGTATGCGCGTTACTACATGTCGCCGGACGATCCGGTGCCGCGCTTCTTTGCGTTTTTCCTGGCATTCATGGGGGCCATGCTCGGCCTGGTGATCTCCGGCAACCTGATCCAGATCGTGTTTTTCTGGGAACTGACCAGCCTGTTCTCGTTCCTGCTGATCGGTTACTGGCACCACCGCGCCGATGCGCGACGCGGTGCCTACATGGCGTTGATGGTCACTGGCGCGGGCGGTTTGTGCCTGCTGGCCGGCGTGATGCTGCTGGGGCATATCGTCGGCAGCTATGACCTGGACCTGGTCCTGGCGGCGGGCGATCAGATTCGCGCGCACTCGCTGTACCCGGTCATGCTGGCCCTGGTGCTGATCGGCGCGTTGAGCAAAAGCGCGCAGTTCCCGTTCCACTTCTGGCTGCCCCACGCCATGGCGGCACCGACACCGGTGTCGGCCTACCTGCATTCGGCGACGATGGTGAAGGCCGGCGTGTTCCTGCTGGCCCGCCTGTGGCCGTCGCTGTCCGGCAGCGAAGAATGGTTCTGGCTCGTCGGCGGCGCCGGCGCCCTGACCCTCCTGCTCGGCGCTTACTGCGCCATGTTCCAGAACGATCTCAAGGGCCTGCTGGCCTACTCCACCATCAGCCACCTTGGCCTGATCACCCTGCTGCTCGGCCTCAACAGCCCACTGGCCGCCGTCGCCGCAGTGTTCCACATCCTCAACCACGCTACCTTCAAGGCCTCGCTGTTCATGGCGGCCGGCATCATCGACCACGAAAGCGGCACCCGCGATATCCGCAAGCTCAGCGGCCTGGTGCGCCTGATCCCGTTTACCGCAACCCTGGCGATGGTGGCCAGTGCGTCCATGGCCGGCGTGCCGTTGCTCAATGGCTTTCTGTCCAAAGAGATGTTCTTCGCTGAAACCGTATTCATCTCGTCGACCGCCTGGGTGGAAATCGCCCTGCCGGTGATCGCGACCATCGCCGGCACGTTCAGCGTGGCCTACGCGCTGCGTTTCACCGTGGATGTGTTCTTCGGCCCGCCCGCGACGGACCTGCCCCACACCCCGCACGAGCCTCCCCGCTGGATGCGCGCGCCGGTGGAGCTGTTGGTGTTCACCTGCCTGCTGGTGGGGATCTTCCCGGCCCAGGTGGTCGGCTCGATCCTCGCCGCCGCCGCGCTGCCGGTCGTCGGCGGCGTGTTGCCGCAATACAGCCTGGCCATCTGGCACGGCTGGAACGCGCCGATGATCATGAGCCTGGTGGCGATGTGCGGCGGGGTGCTGCTCTACCTGCTGCTGCGCAAGCAACTCAAGCGCGGGCGCTTCAAGTACCCGCCGGTGATCAGCTACTTCAACGGCAAGCGCGGCTTCGAGCGCTGCCTGGTGCTGATGATGCGCGGTGCGCGCAAAATCGAGAAACGCATCAGTACCAAGCGCCTGCAGACGCAGTTGTTCCTGCTGGTGCTGGTCGCCGTGATCGGCGGGCTGATCCCGCTGCTCAACAGCGGCCTCAGTTGGGGCGACCGGCCGAAGATCCCGGGCTCCATCGTGTTCGTCACCCTGTGGCTGCTGGCGATTGCCTGCGCCCTCGGCGCCGCCTGGCAGGCCAAGTACCACCGGCTGGCGGCCCTGACCATGGTCAGCGTGTGCGGCATGATGACCTGCATCACCTTCGTGTGGTTCTCGGCGCCGGACCTGGCGCTGACGCAACTGGTCGTGGAAGTGGTGACCACCGTGCTGATCCTGCTGGGCCTGCGCTGGCTGCCACGGCGGATCGAAGAAGTGTCGCCACTGCCCAGTACGCTGCGCAAGGCACGCATTCGCCGCTTGCGCGACTTCCTGCTGTCCACCGTGGTCGGTGGCGGCATGGCGCTGCTGTCCTACGCGATGCTGACCCGCCAGACGCCCAACGACATTTCCTCGTTCTACTTGAGCCGCGCCCTCCCCGAAGGCGGCGGCAGCAATGTGGTGAACGTGATGCTGGTGGACTTCCGTGGCTTCGACACCCTCGGCGAAATCACCGTGCTCGGCGCCGTGGCGCTGACCGTGTACGCCCTGCTGCGACGCTTCCGCCCCTCCAAGGAAAGCATGCAACTGCCCGCGCAACAGCGCCAACTCGCGCCGGACGTGGCCACCGACCTGATCAACCCGCGCCAGGCCAGCGACACCGCCCTGGGCTACATGATGGTGCCGGCGGTGCTGGTGCGCCTGCTGCTGCCGATTGCGCTGGTGGTGTCGTTCTACCTGTTCATGCGCGGCCACAACCAGCCGGGCGGTGGTTTTGTCGCCGGCCTGGTGATGTCGGTGGCGTTTATCCTCCAATACATGGTCGCCGGCACCCAGTGGGTAGAGGCGCAGATGAGTCTGCGGCCGATGCGCTGGATGGGCTTCGGCCTGTTCTCGGCGACCCTCACCGGGCTCGGCGCATTGTTCGCCGGCTACCCGTTCCTCACCACCCACACCTGGCATCTCAGCTTGCCGGTGCTGGGCGACATCCATATCGCCAGCGCCCTGTTCTTCGACGTCGGCGTGTACGCCATGGTCGTCGGCTCGACGCTGCTGATGCTCACCGCCCTCGGTCACCAATCAGTGCGGGCCCATAAACCGAGCAACCAGCCGAAAACCGTTGCCACACAGGAAGGAGCCGCCTGATGGAAGAAGTCATCGCAATTGCCATTGGGGTCCTGGCGGCCTCCGGCGTCTGGTTGATCCTGCGGCCACGGACGTTCCAGGTGGTGATGGGCCTGTGCCTGTTGTCGTATGGGGTCAACCTGTTCATTTTCAGCATGGGCAGCCTGTTTATCGGTAAGGAGCCGATCATCAAGGACGGCGTGCCGCAAGACCTGTTGCACTACACCGATCCCCTGCCCCAGGCCCTGGTGCTGACGGCGATCGTGATCAGCTTCGCCATGACCGCGCTGTTCCTCGTGGTACTGCTGGCGTCGCGGGGCCTGACTGGCACCGACCATGTGGACGGCCGGGAGCCCAAGGAATGACCTGGGTCAACCAACTGATCGTCGCGCCGATTCTGCTGCCGTTGCTGACCGCCGCGCTGATGCTGATGCTCGGCGAGAAGCACCGCCCGCTCAAGGCGCGTATCAACCTGTTCTCGAGCATGCTCGGCCTCGCTATTGCCATCTTGCTGTTGTACTGGACGCAACAAGGCGGCCCCGGTTCGATCGGCGTGTACTTGCCCGGCAACTGGCAAGTGCCGTTCGGCATCGTGCTGGTGGTGGACCAACTGTCGGCGCTGATGCTGGTACTCACCGGGATCATCGGCGTGAGTGCGCTGCTGTTCGCGATGGCGCGCTGGGACCGTGCGGGCACCAGTTTCCATGCGTTGTTCCAGATCCAGATGATGGGCCTCTACGGCGCCTTTCTCACCGCCGACCTGTTCAACCTGTTCGTGTTCTTCGAGGTGTTGCTGGCGGCCTCCTATGGCTTGATGCTGCACGGTTCCGGCCGGGCGCGGGTGTCGTCGGGGCTGCATTACATCGCGATCAACCTGCTGGCCTCGTCGCTGTTCCTGATTGGCGCGGCAATGATCTATGGCGTCACCGGCACACTGAACTTCGCGGACCTGGCGCTGAAAATCCCGCTGGTGCCAGAAGCCGATCGCGGCCTGTTGCATGCGGGTGCGGCGATCCTCGCCACCGCATTCCTGGCCAAGGCCGGCATGTGGCCGCTGAACTTCTGGCTGGCGCCGGCGTACTCATCGGCCAGCGCGCCGGTGGCAGCGATGTTCGCGATCATGACCAAGGTCGGCGTGTACACCGTGCTGCGCCTGTGGACCCTGCTGTTCTCCGGCCAGGCCGGGGCGTCGGCGCTGTTCGGCGGCGACTGGCTGGTGTACGGCGGCATGGCGACCATCATCTGCGCGGCGCTGGCGATGCTGGCGGCGCAGCGCCTGGAGCGCATGGCCAGTTTGAGCATCCTGGTCTCGGCCGGCATCCTGCTCTCGTCGGTGGGGTTCGCCCAGCCGAGCCTGACAGCCGGAGCACTGTTCTATCTGGTCAGTTCCACGCTGGCGTTGAGTGCGCTGTTCCTGCTGGCCGAATTGATCGAACGCTCGCGCTCGGCCAACGACCTGCCGCTGGATGAAGAGATCGATGCGCTGCCCAAAGCCATGGAATCCCTGCATCCGCGCCCCGGCGTGAACCTTGATGACGAACAGAAAGCCGTGGTCGGCCAGGTGATTCCCTGGACCATGGCCTTCCTCGGCTTGAGCTTTGTCGCCTGCGCCCTGCTGATCATCGGCATGCCGCCGCTGTCGGGGTTTATCGGCAAGCTCAGCCTGTTGAGCGCGCTGGTCAATCCGCCGGGCTTGGGCCATGCGCTGGATGAGCCTGTCCGCCCTGCCGCGTGGGGCCTGGTGACGTTGCTGATCCTGTCCGGCCTGGCCTCGCTGATCGCCTTCGCCCGCCTGGGCATCCAGCGCTTCTGGACCCCGGAAGAACGCCCGTCACCGCTGCTGCGCCGTTATGAGTGCGTGCCGATCTTCTTCCTGCTCGGCCTGAGCATCCTGCTGACCTTCAAGGCCGAGCCGCTGATGCGCTACACCCTGGACACCGCCAAGAGCCTGAACAACCCGGAACAGTATGTGATGGCGGTCATGGCCACGCGCCCGGTGCCCAGCCCTGAAGCCAAGACCGCGGCGCTGGAGGTGCAGCCATGAAGCGCCTGTTCCCGGCCCCGTGGTTATCGCTGGCGTTGTGGGTGTTGTGGCTGCTGCTGAACCTGTCGATCAGCCCCGGCAACCTGTTACTGGGCGCGCTACTGGGTTTGCTCGCGCCGCTGCTGATGGCGCCGCTGCGCCCGCTGCCGATCCGCATCCGCCGCCCCGGGGTGATCATCCGCCTGTTCTTCCGGGTGGGGCGTGACGTGATCATCTCCAACCTGCAAGTCGCCTGGGGCGTGCTGGTGTGCGGCTCGCGGCCACCGCGTTCGCGCTTTATCAAAATCCCCCTGGACCTGCGCGACGCCAACGGCCTGGCCGTGTTGTCGATGATCACCAGCGTGACCCCCGGCACCGTCTGGTCGGAACTCGCCCTGGACCGCAGCATCCTGCTGCTGCATGTCTTCGACCTGGACGATGAAGCGCAGTTTATCCAGCACTTCAAACACGACTACGAACGGCCCTTGATGGAGATCTTCGAATGAGCGCCCTGCTCTCCAATGCGATCCTGTTCAGCCTGTTCCTGTTCTCGCTGGCCATGGCGCTGACACTGGTGCGCCTGTTCAAAGGCCCATCGGCCCAGGACCGGGTCCTGGCGCTGGACTACCTGTACATCCTGGCGATGCTGATGATGCTGGTGCTGGGCATTCGGTATGCCAGTGATACCTACTTCGAAGCGGCGCTGTTGATTGCGCTGTTTGGCTTTGTCGGGTCATTTGCCCTGGCCAAATTCCTGCTGCGTGGCGAGGTGATCGAATGATGCCGTTATGGGTTGAAGTGTGCGTGGCCGTGTTGCTGGTGCTGAGCAGCGTGTTTGCCCTGATTGGCGCAATCGGGTTGCTGCGCATGAAGGATTTCTTCCAGCGCATGCACCCGCCGGCACTGGCCTCGACGCTGGGCGCGTGGAGCGTGGCGTTGGCGTCGATCATCTATTTTTCGGTGCTCAAGTCCGGGCCGGTGTTGCATGGCTGGTTGATCCCGATCTTGTTGTCGATCACCGTGCCGGTGACGACGCTGCTGCTGGCGCGCACCGCGCTGTTCCGCAAGCGCATGGCCGGTGACGATGTGCCCGCCGAGGTCAGCAGCCGTCGCTGAGTTCTGATGCGACACGGTCAAAAAAATGTGGGAGGGGCTTGCCCCCGATAGCAGGGTGTCAGTGAATGCAGCTGTCGCTGACACACCGCTATCGGGGGCAAGCCCCTCCCACATTTGGATCGAGGCTAGGCGAAGGATCGGATGTGCGCCGCCAACTCCGCCAATTCGGCATCATCCGCCCGCACAAAATCGTGGGACGAGATGTACCCCTCGTAGCGATCAAAGAACTTGTCGACCCTGGAACTGATGGGCTTGAAGTCACTGTCCTGCCCGGTCCCATGCATGGGAAACAGCTTCGCATGCAGGTGATCCACCCCGTAGCCTTCCAGAATCATCCCCGTGCGCGCCACATCGGGAAACGCCCGGTCGATCTGCTGCGCGGTTTTCTTCGCCGCCACCACCAGACCTGCCAGCACTTCATCCGACTGGGCGAAGGCATAGCTTCCGTAGTGCTGCTTGGGGATCACCACGCTGAAACCGGGCGTGTTGGGGAAAATAGACAGGAAGGCCATATGCTGTTGGTCTTCCCACAGAATATGGGCCGGGGAGGTTTTTCGGACAATGCTGCAGAAAATACAATCCATTTGAATCACCGTCAGTTTCATCATGGGCTTGGTCTGGTCGACCATCTAAAGCCAGGATTGGGCGGGCGTCAAAACAAATGGGCTTTTTCCAGAACGTCGCAGGTTGGCTACGGCTCGAAGCCGTGTTCCGACAGCGTTGCGAAGACCGGCCCTTCGCGCATGTTTCGCTGAGCCCAAAATGAAAAACGCCCCGAACCAGTCGGGGCGTTTTTCATTCAGCGTTTACTGATCAAGCCTGATCAGCCAAGCGCCACGTCGTCCCACCCTTGCCGTCTTCCAACACCACACCCATCGCGGTCAGTTGGTCACGGATCCGGTCGGACTCCGCCCAGTCCTTGTTGGCCCGCGCCGTCAAGCGCGCCTGGATCAGCGCGTCCACTTCAGCCGCATCCACACGCCCTTCGGCGCCGGCTTGCAGGAAGTCGTCGGCTTCCATCTGCAACACGCCCAGCACGCTGGCCAGTTCTTTCAGGCGTGCAGCCAGACCGGCCGCTGCGTCGAGATCGCTCTCACGCAGGCGGTTGATCTCGCGCACCATCTCGAACAGCACCGCGCAGGCTTCCGGTGTGCCGAAGTCGTCGTTCATCACTTCGGTGAAGCGGGCCACGAACGCTTCGCCGCCGGCCGGCGCCACAGAGGGCAGGCCTTTCAACGCGTGGTAGAAACGCTCCAGGGCGCCTTTGGCGTCCTTGAGGTTGTCTTCCGAGTAGTTGATCGCGCTGCGGTAGTGGCTGGACACCAGCAGGTAGCGGACCACCTCCGGGTGGTACTTTTCCAGCACGTCACGGATGGTGAAGAAGTTGTTCAAGGACTTGGACATCTTCTCGCCATTGATGCGGATCATGCCGCAGTGCATCCAGGCGTTGGCGTAGGTCTTGCCGGTGGCGGCTTCGCTTTGGGCGATTTCGTTTTCGTGGTGCGGGAACTCGAGGTCGCTGCCGCCGCCATGAATGTCGAAGGTCTCGCCCAGGCAGCAGGTGGACATCACCGAGCATTCGATGTGCCAGCCCGGACGCCCGGCGCCCCAAGGCGATTCCCAGCTTGGCTCGCCGGGCTTGGTGCCTTTCCACAGCACGAAGTCGAGCGGGTCTTGCTTGGCTTCGTCGACTTCGATGCGCGCGCCGATGCGCAGGTCTTCGATTTTCTTGCGCGACAGCTTGCCGTAGCCCATGAACTTGGCGACGCGGTAGTACACGTCGCCATTGCCTGGAGCGTAGGCGTAGCCCTTGTCGATCAAGGTCTGGATCATCGCGTGCATGCCCGGGATATGGTCCGTGGCACGCGGTTCCATGTCCGGCTTGAGGATGTTGAGGCGCGCCTCGTCCTCGTGCATGGCGGCGATCATGCGCGCGGTCAGGACGTCGAACGGCTCGCCGTTTTCCTTGGCGCGGTTGATGATCTTGTCGTCGATGTCGGTGATGTTGCGCACATAGGTCAAGTCGTAGCCGCTGAAACGCAACCAGCGGGTCACCAGGTCAAAGGCGACCATGCTGCGGCCGTGGCCGATGTGGCAGTAGTCGTACACGGTCATGCCGCACACGTACATGCGTACCTTGTTGCCATCCAACGGCTTGAAGACTTCTTTGCTCTTGCTGAGCGTGTTGTAGATCGTTAGCACGACGGTTCCTTAAATCACTGGCCCCACGAATCACGCAAGGTCACGGTACGGTTGAATACCGGATGGCCAGGTTTCGAGTCCTTGATATCCGCGCAGAAGTAGCCTTCGCGCTCGAACTGGAAACGGTCTTCCGGCTGTGCATTGCCAAGGGATGGCTCGGCACGACAACCCGTGAGTACTTGCAGGGAGTTCGGATTGATGTTGTCGAGGAAGCTCGCGCTGTCTTCGGCTTTCTCAGGGTTCGGCGAACGGAACAGACGGTCGTACAGACGCACTTCGCACTCGACGCTGGCGGCGGCCGGCACCCAGTGGATCACGCCCTTGACCTTGCGGCCTTCAGGGTTTTTGCCCAGGGTTTCTGGATCATACGAGCAGCGCAGTTCGACGATGTTGCCCGCGGCGTCCTTGATCGCTTCGTCGGCGCGGATCACGTAGCTGCCGCGCAGGCGCACTTCGCCGGTAGGTTCCAGGCGCTTGTAGCCTTTTGGCGGCTCTTCCATGAAGTCGTCACGGTCGATGTAGATTTCACGGGCAAACGGCAGTGCGCGCACGCCCATGTCTTCTTTCGGGTGGCGTGGCAGTTCGAGGTTCTCGACCTGGCCTTCCGGGTAGTTGGTGATCACGACTTTCAGCGGGCGCAGCACGCACATGGCGCGCGGGGCGCTGTGGTCGAGGTCGTCACGGATGCTGAATTCGAGCATGCCGAAATCGACCACGCCGTCGGAACGGTTGGTGCCGACCATTTCGCAGAAGTTGCGGATGGACTTGGGCGTGTAACCGCGACGGCGGAAGCCCGACAGCGTCGACATGCGCGGGTCGTCCCAGCCGTTGACGTGCTGTTCATCCACCAGTTGCTTGAGCTTGCGCTTGCTGGTGATGGTGTAGTTCAGGTTCAGGCGGCTGAATTCGTACTGGCGCGGGTGTGCCGGAACCGGCAGGTGCTCCAGGAACCATTCGTACAGCGGACGGTGGCTTTCGAACTCCAGGGTGCAGATGGAGTGGGTGATGCCTTCGATGGCGTCCGACTGGCCGTGAGTGAAGTCGTAGTTCGGGTAGATGCACCACTTGTCACCGGTCTGGTGGTGATGGGCATGGCGGATGCGGTACATGATCGGGTCGCGCAGGTTCATGTTCGGCGAGGCCATGTCGATCTTGGCACGCAGTACACGAGCACCGTCTGCGAACTCACCGGCGCGCATGCGGGCGAACCAGTCCAGGTTCTCTTCCACCGAACGGTCGCGGAACGGGCTGTTCTTGCCCGGCTCGGTCAGCGTGCCACGGTATTCCTTGGCCTGTTCAGGGGTGAGGTCGTCGACGTAGGCCTTGCCGGCCTTGATCAGCACGATGGCCCAGTCGAACAACTGGTCGAAATACTTGGACGCATAGCGCACTTCACCGGACCATTCGAAGCCCAGCCACTTGATGTCGCTTTCGATGGCGTCGATGTATTCCTGGTCTTCCTTGGCCGGGTTGGTATCGTCGAAACGCAGGTGCGTGACGCCACCGAACTCCTGGGCCAGACCGAAGTTCACACAGATCGACTTGGCGTGACCGATGTGCAGGTAGCCGTTGGGCTCCGGCGGAAAGCGCGTGATGATCTGCGTGTGCTTGCCCGAATCCAGGTCCGCCTGGATGATCGGGCGCAGGAAATTGACCGTGGCGGCAGGACCGGCCTTGGCGTTCGAGGTAGGGTCGACAGTGGGCTTGCTCATATTATCCTTGAACAGACGAGTACGTGGCCTTGGGCAGGCCAGATAAAACAAAGGGCTCATCATAGCCGAAGCGGTCAACCGCCTGACAGGGTGCGGCCAAAAACTGCTGCTTTAATTGCCCGGGCGGTAAAAAACCACCTCGAAATTCCCGCAGGGCACGCTAAACTGCGCGTCTTGGCCAACGTTTAGCCAAACAGGTCAGGCGCACAGCGCCCGAACCCACGAATTCCCTGAAAAGAGTAGTACACATGACTCAAGTCAAACTGACCACCAACCACGGTGACATCGTCATCGAGCTGAACGCCGAGAAAGCGCCGATCACCGTCGCCAACTTCATTGAATACGTGAAAGCCGGCCACTACGAAAACACCGTTTTCCACCGTGTCATCGGCAACTTCATGGTCCAGGGCGGCGGTTTCGAGCCTGGCATGAAAGAAAAGAAAGACAAGCGCCCAAGCATCCAGAACGAAGCGGACAACGGCCTTTCCAACGACAAATACACCGTCGCCATGGCCCGTACCATGGAGCCGCATTCGGCCTCCGCGCAGTTCTTCATCAACGTCGCCGACAACGCCTTCCTCAACCACAGCGGCAAGAACGTGCAGGGCTGGGGCTACGCGGTGTTCGGTAAAGTCACCGAAGGCACTGACGTCGTCGACAAGATCAAAGGCGTTGCCACCACCAGCAAAGCCGGCCACCAAGACGTGCCAGCAGACGACGTGATCATCGAGAAAGCCGAGATCATTGAGTGATATTGCTGATTTCAGACTTGCATCTGGAAGAGGAGCGCCCGGACATTACCCGGGCGTTTCTGGATTTACTCCACGGCCGCGCCCGTGGCGCCCAGGCGTTGTACATCCTCGGGGACTTCTTTGAAGCCTGGGTTGGCGACGATGGGATCACCCCTTTCCAGCGCTCGATTTGCGCGGCCCTGCGCGAACTGAGCGACAGCGGCACCGCGATTTTCATCATGCACGGCAACCGCGACTTCCTGCTCGGCAAGACGTTCTGCAAAGCCGCAGGCGCCAAGCTGCTCAAGGACCCGAGCGTCGTGCAACTCGCCGGCGAGCCCGTGCTGTTGATGCACGGCGACAGCCTCTGCACCCGCGACGTCGGCTATATGAAGCTGCGGCGCATCCTGCGCAACCCGATTGTGCTGTTTATCCTGCGTCACCTGCCCTTGCGCACTCGCCACAAACTGGCGCGCAAGCTGCGCAACGAAAGCCGGGCGCAGACGCGGATGAAAGCCAACGACATTGTCGACGTCACCCCCGAAGAAGTGCCGCGGGTGATGCAGCAGTTCGGTGTGCGTACCCTGGTCCACGGCCATACGCACCGCCCCGCCATTCATAAGTTGCAGATCGGCGAGCAGGCGGCCAAGCGTATTGTGCTGGGGGATTGGGACAAGCAAGGCTGGGCATTGCAGGTGGATGAGCAAGGGTTTCAGTTGGCGGCGTTTGACTTCGTCAATCCGCAACTGGCACTGCCGGGCGCCTGATCAAATGTGGGAGGGGCTTGCCCCCGATGGCAGTGGGTCAGCTTCAAATAGGTTGACTGATACACCGCTATCGGGGGCAAGCCCCCTCCCACAGTTGATTGCATTCCAACCTTGGTTGATTGCATTCCAACCCTGGTTGATTGCATTCCAACCTTGGTTGATTGCATTTCAGCCCTGGTTGATTGCATTCCAACCTTGGTTGATTGCATTTCAGCCCTGGTTGATTGCATTCCAGCCCTGGTTGATTGCATTTCAGCCTTGGCCGATCAGTGCCCTGATGCAGCCGGGCCCGCCTTCGCGGTAAACGGCGGTTTGGCGAACCACACCAGCAGCATCAAGCCCATGAACATCCACCCCAGCAACGTGAAGTAATCCACGGTGGACATCATGTACGCCTGGCTGGTGAGGATCTGGTCGAGTTGGGCGTAGGCCTTTTGCCCCGCGCCGCCCAACGCATTCAACGCATCGCGGGTCGCCGCGTCGTAGGTGGTCATGTTCTCGCTCATGTACGCATGGTGCTGGTCCGCGCGGCGAATCCAGATCCAGGTGGTCAGCGAGGCCGCGAAGCTGCCGCCCAGGGTCCGCAGGAACGTCGCCAGGCCGGCGCCGTCGGCGATCTGGTGCGGCGGCAGGTCGGACATCAGGATGCTCAAGGTCGGCATGAAGAACAGCGCCACGCCGATGCCCATGAACAGCTGCACCAGGGCGATGTGCTGGAAGTCCACCTCATTGGTGAAGCTGGCGCGCATGAAGCAGCTCAAGCCAATCGCCAGGAACGCCAGGCCCGCCAGGACGCGCAGGTCGAATCGGTGCGCGTACTTGCCGACAAACGGCGACATCAGTACCGGCAGAATACCGATCGGCGCCACGGCCAGCCCGGCCCAGGTCGCGGTGTAGCCCATCTGGGTTTGCAGCCACTGCGGCAGGATCAGGTTGATGCCGAAGAAGCCTGCGTAGCCGAGGACCAGCACGATGGTGCCGATGCGGAAGTTGCGGTAGGCAAACAGCCGCAGGTTGACCACCGGGTGTTTGTCGGTCATCTCCCAGATGATGAACACCGCCAGGGCAATCACCGAAATCGCCGCCCCCACGATGATGAAGTTGGATTCGAACCAGTCCAGGTCGTTGCCCTTGTCGAGGATGATCTGCAACGCGCCGACCCCGACGATCAAGCTCAACAACCCCACATAGTCCATCGGCTGGTAGCTGGTGACCACCGGGCGTTTCTTCAACTGCGAACGCACCACCATCACCGCAAAGATGCCGATGGGCACGTTGATGAAGAAGATCCACGGCCAGCTGTAGCTGTCGGTGATCCAGCCGCCGAGGATGGGACCGGCAATCGGCGCCACCACCGTGACCATCGCCAGCAGTGCCAGGGCCATGCCGCGCCTCGCCGGCGGGTAGACCGCGATCAGCAACGTTTGGGTCATCGGGTACAACGGCCCCGCCACCAGGCCTTGCAACACCCGAAAGCCGATCAGCTCGGGCATCGACGTGGAAATACCGCAGAGAAACGAGGCCAGCACAAACAGCACGGTGGCCCAGAGAAACAGCTTCACCTCGCCGAAGCGCCGGCTCAACCAGCCGGTCAGCGGCAGGGCAATGGCGTTGCTCACCGCAAACGAGGTGATCACCCAGGTGCCCTGCTCCGAACTCACGCCAAGGTTGCCGGAAATGGTCGGCAACGCCACGTTGGCGATCGTGGTATCGAGCACCTGCATGAAGGTCGCCAGCGACAGGCCAATCGTGGCCATCACCAAGCTGGGTGGCGAGAAGGACGCGTTCTGGCTCATCAGCGTTGCACAGCCTTGGGCGCGGCGAGGCTGTTGTCATGAATCAACTGGCTGATCATGGCGTCGGCTTCGGCCAACTGGCGGTCATACACATTGGTGGTGAACGAGGCCTTTTGCGGCGCCTGTTGCGCCAGTACCGGGCCGCTCTGGTCATGCAGGTCGACGCTGACCACCGTGCTCAAGCCCACCCGCAGGGGGTGTTTGGCCAGTTCTTCGGCATTGACGTGGATGCGTACCGGCACCCGTTGCACGATCTTGATCCAGTTGCCGGTGGCGTTCTGCGCAGGCAGCAAGGCAAACGCGCTGCCAGTGCCGGCGCCGAGGCTGTCGATGGTGCCGCTGAACTTCACATCGCTGCCGTAAATGTCCGCTTCGATGTCCACCGGTTGGCCGATACGCATATTGCGCAGTTGGGTTTCCTTGAAGTTGGCGTCGATCCACAGCTGGTTCAGCGGGATCACCGCCATCAACGCCGTCCCCGGCTGCACGCGCTGGCCCAGTTGCACGGTGCGCTTGGCCACATAGCCGGTGACGGGGGCGATCAGGGTGCTGCGCGCATTAGCCAGGTAGGCCTGGCGCAGTTGCGCGGCGGCGGCTTGCACGTCCGGATGGGACGAGATCACCGTGTCGTCGACCAGGGCGTTGCTGCTTTTGAGCTGCTGCTCAAGGTTGGTCAGGGCATTCTTGGCCGCGGTCAGGCTGTCACGGGCGTGGGACAGTTCTTCCTGGGAAATCGCCCCGCCCTGGGCCAGGGTCTTACGCCGGTTGTAGTTGTCCTGGGCAGTTTGCACGTCGGCTTTCTGCGCATTGACCTGGGCTTTCATGCCGTCGACGTTGCTGTACAAGCCCCGCACCTGGCGCACGGTGCGGGCCAGGTTGGCCTGCGCACTTTGCAGGCCGACCGCCGCGTCGTTGGGGTCGAAGTTGATCAGCACCTGGCCTTCGTGGACCAGGTCGCCATCGTCGGCGCCGATGCTGACCACGGTGCCGGTGACCAGCGGGGTGATTTCCACCACGTTGCCGTTCACGTAGGCGTCGTCGGTGCTTTCATTGAAGCGGCCGTAGAGTTCATACCAGCCCCACACGCCGACCACGCCGAGGATGACGATCAGCACCAGGCCGACCAGCATGACTTTGCGTTTGCGCGGGTTGTTATCGGGCGTTCCCGTTGCGTTGTTGCTTTCGGCAGTGGCCATGTCAGTTACCTCAAATTATTCCGTGCGTGTAGCTGGGGTGGTCGATGCCACATTTGCGGCGTCGTAGCCGCCACCCAGGGCTTGCATCAATTGGATCGACAGATCGATTTGCGCGGCGTTCAAGGTCGCCAGCTGACGCTGGGCCTGCAGCAATTGCTGCTCGATGCTGAGCACGTCCAGGTAGTTGCCGATCCCGGAGCTGTAACGCTGCATCGCGGTGTCGTAGGACTGCTGGGCAATGTCCGCGGCGTGTTGCTGGGCCTGGATCTGCCGACCGGTTTCGCGCAGTTGTGAAAGGCTGTTGCCGATATCGCCGAGGGCTTGCACCAGGGTTTTGTTGTACTGGGCCACGGCCAGGTCATAGTCGGCATCGCGCGCATCGAGGTTGGCGCGCAGGCGGCCGCCATCGAAAATCGGCAGCGAAATCGTCGGCGCAATGTTGAAGAAGCGGCTGGCCGAACCGAACATCGCATCCCCCAGCAACGACTCGGCCCCGGCGCTCGCGCTCAGGTTGAGGTTGGGGTAGAAGCTGGCCTTGCCGGCGGCGATATTCTTGCTCGCCGCTTCCACCCGCCAACGTGCGGCGATCAGGTCCGGGCGCCGGCCCAGCAGTTCGGCGGGCAGCACCGAGGGCACGGCGACGGCGCTGGGCTTGAGCACCGCCGGGCGCGCCAGTTCGTTGCCGCGGTCCGGGCCTTTGCCGAGCAATACCGCCAGGGCGATTTTCGCGCTCTGCAGTTGTTTTTCCGCATCGATCAGTTGCGACTGGGAGCTGGCTTCCAGGCTTTCGGTCTGCTGGTACTGGTACCGGCTGTCGATGCCCGAGTTCAGACGGCGCTGGCTCAGGCTGAGCATTTGCCGGGTGCGCTTGAGGTCGTCATTGGCCAGGTCCCGCACGATATGCGCCTGGCCCAGGTCGCTATAGGCCTTGGCCACATCGGCCGCCAGGGTCAGGCGCGCGGCCTGCTGGTCGACTTCGGCGGCGCGGGCCTGGCCCAACGCGGCTTCCCAGGCAGCACGCTGGCCGCCCCAGAGGTCGAAGTTGTAGTTGAAGCTGGCGCCGATGTTTCGCACCGTCGAGTAGGCATCGCCCTGCCCCAGCGGGTCCTTGTCCCTGGCCAGGCGCGAACGGCTCACACCGGCGCTGGCGTCCAGGGTCGGCAGGCGTGCGGCGTTGGAGGCATAGGCGGCGGCTTCGGCCTGGTGGGCGCGGGCGCTGGCCACTTGCATGTCGGGACTGTTTTGCAGGGCTTCCTGGATCAAACTGTCGAGCTGCGGATCGCCGAGGCTTTTCCACCAGTCGGCGCTGGGCCAGGCGGCGCTCGACAGGGTCACGCCGGTCAACGACTTACCGGTCTGCAGGGTGTTCGCGTCGAGGCGTTGGCCCTGGGTGTCGAGGCCGCTGAAATTGGCGCAACCGGCCATGCTCATGGCCGCCAGCACCAGGCAAAGGGCACGTGTATTCATGCTTTACCTACCCGCTGCAGGGTGATCGGATCACCGGCAGCTATCAGCATTTTCTTGAGGAGCTTTTCCAGGGTTTGCAATTCATCCGGCTCCAGTGCGCCGGCCAACTGGTTCAACGCCTCGGCGCCGATGTACGGCAGCCTGTCCGCCAGGCGCTGGCCGTCGTCGGTCAACACCAGTTGCACTTGGCGACGGTCCAGCGCCGAACGCTTGCGATCAAGCAGGCCTTTTTGCTCCAGGCGATCGAGCATGCGGGTCATCGAACCGCTGTCCAGGGACAGGTGGCGACACAGCTCCGCCGGGGTGTCGACACCGAACTGCGCCATGATGATCAACACCTTGAACTGCGCGGCGGTGATGCCGTGCGGTTCCATATGGGTGTCGATGATTTTGTCTTTAAGGATCGCCGCACGGCCCAGCAACAGCCCGAGGCGGCAGTTGTGGAAGTTGTCCGGGGTGAAGTGTTTCATCGGAAGTCACCTTATTACTGCCTAGGCAGCGAATGTGTGACGAGATATTACTGCTTAGGCAGCTAATGTCAAATGAAATGATTAGCTTGCTTGGTATATGCGAGCGCAGACACGCGCTCCCACTTTTTTACCGAGTCCGGCGCTAGAAATCGCGCTTGTAGAAAATATCCAACGAACTGGCCACCCCACTGGCCACTTCCAGGTACACCTTCTTGCTCAACAGGTAACGCAAGGCAATGGTGCTGGCCGGTTCGAACACCCCGACCCCATAACGCAGGCTGAGCTTCTCCGAGATCTTGCCGCTGGCGACCACGGCGGTGTTGGTGCCGCTGCCTTGGGTGTCGAGCTCGAAATCCTGGATGCCGAGGTCCTTGGCAATGTCCGAGGTCACGCCGGCACTGCCCATCAAGCCCAGGCCCAGGGCGGCTTGGGCGAGCATATTGTTGTCTTCACCGGTGGTGCTCAGCGGACGGCCGAGCACCAGGTAGGACAGCGCCTGCTCCTGGCTCATGGCCGGCTCGGAGAAGATCTGCGTAGTGGGCTGTTCGGCGCTGCCGCTCAGGCGGATACCGGCGACGACATCGCCGGTCTTGCGGATCGCTTCGATATCCAGATAAGGCTGGTCGAGTGGCCCGGCGAACAGCAAACGCGCACGGCGCACATCTAGCTTCTGGCCGTAGGCACGGTAGCGGCCGTCGTTGAGCCACAGCTCGCCGCGGGTGTCCAGGTTGTCGCCGATATGCACATGCCCCTGCACCTTGGCGGTGAGGCCGAAGCCCGAGAAGTTGAGCTGGTCTTCACCCACCGCCACATCGATATCCATCGCCATTGCCATCGGCGGCTTGCCCTCTTCGGTCTGGCTGCCGACGATCACCGTGTCATCGGAGACCTTGACCGTCGACGGCGGCAGTTCGCGCACGGTGATGTCACCCCGCGGGATCTGCACCTTGCCGGCGATCGCGAGCTTGTCGTTCTTCAGGCTGATCTTCAGGTCGGGCGCGACTTCCAGCACCGCGTAAGGTTCGACGGTGACCGGCAGATGCGAGCCTTGCAGGCTGAGGTCGACCGCCAGAGCTCGCCCCCAGTCGATGTGGCCCTTGAGGCTGCCCTGCCCGGCCTTGCCGCTGTGCCAGTTGCCATCGAGTTGCACGCTTTCGCCGGCAATCAGCGCCTGTACGTTCAAGCCTTCGAGGCTGATGGGCAGTTCCGCCCCGGAAATCTCGCCGCCCACCAGGTTCATGCTGCCGTTGACCAGCGGCGCCAGCAGGCCACCGGAGATGCGGCCATTGCCGTTGAGCTTGCCGTTGAGTTTTTCCACCATCGGCACAAACGGCCGCGCCACGGTGAGGTCCAGACCGGTGAGGCTGAAAGTACCGGTGATCGGCTTGTTTTTCGCCAGCGGGTTGATCTGTGCCTGCAACCGCAACTCACCGAGCTTGCCGCCTTGGAAGTTGAGTTGGGTGTCGATGCGCTTGGGGTTGAGGGTGGCGTCCAATTGCAGCGTGTCGTAGGGGAAATCCAGCCACTGGTGCTTGTCCTTGACGCGCAACGTGCCGCCACTGGCATCCACTGCGATCACGCCTTTGGGGCCGCTGGCCGGCAGGTCGAGCTGTACGTCGGCGTTGAGCGTGCCCTGCCAGGCGAAGTCCTTGGGCAACCAGGCCGCCAGGCTATCGATGGGGAATTGCTTGAGGTGGTAACGCAGCTTCGGTTCAGGCATCAGGCGCTGATCTTCAGCACACAGGCTGGCCGGGCCCGCGACCCAGCAGTGGGCGGCGAAGGTCAGCCTGCCATCGGCCAGGCGCTCGATTTTCGCCGGGGCCTGCAGCTTCCAATCCTGGCCGCCGGCCTGCACGTCACCGCTGGCCAGGCGTCCGCGCCAGTTGCCTTGGTCGAGGTTGCCATCCAGGGCCAGGGCCAGCTTGACCAGTGGGCCGGCCAGATCCAACTGGACCTTCTGTTGCCTGACATCGCCCTGGGCGCTGGCTGTCAGGGTGCCGACTTGGCTGTCGCCGCTTTGGATGCCGCTGCCCTTGAGGTCGATCTTTGCGCGCTGGGCGTTATCGAGCGTGGCGTCGAGGCTCAGGCTTTGCAGGCGATTGTCGGCAAACGCCAGTTGCTGGCCCTTGAGGTCGAGTTTGCCTTGAGGCGCTTTGAGGCTACCGGCCACATCGAGTCGGCCATTGACCTGCCCGCGTAACTGCGGCCACAGCTGGGCCAGCCGCGTCAGTTTGATATCGATCTGCCCGGCCAGGCGTTGTTGCAGGCTGCCGCTGCCGTTGATGCGGTTGTCGCCCAGGCGGATATCCAGGTTGGCCAGGGTCCATTGCTCACCCGCGCCTTCGGCCTTGGCGGCCAATACGGCGGGCTGCCCGCGCAGACGGCCCTTGAGGCCGAGGTCGGCGCTCAGTTTGAGCTGCTGGTTCTTGAACTCGCCTTTGCTGCGCAGCGGTCCGGCCAGCGTGCCCGGCAACTCCGCAACCCAGTACGCTGGGTTCAGCGCCGACAGGTCGAGCGCCGTGTCCCAGGCGAGGCCGTCGGCGAACTGCAGGTTGAGGTGGCCTTCGGCCTTGCCTTGGCCAGCGGTCAGTTTCAGCTCGGGCAGGAACACTTGTTTGAGGTCGCCGCTGAACGGCGTGACCACATTGAATTTGCCCGCGGGGCCATCGAGGTCGGCCTTGAGGTTGCCGAGGTAGTTGCCGTCTTTATAGGAAATTTCACCATTGAAGGTGCGCAAGATGACTTGCGGCTCGTCGATCAAGGGGTAGAGGCGATGCCAGGGGAAGTCCAGCCAATCGATTTTCGCATCGGCTTGAAAGCCCTGCTGCCAGTCCAGCTGTGCCGTGAGTTTCAGGCTTTGCTTGTCACCGGCGCTCAGATCCAGGCCGGCGATCTGCGCGCCCTTGGCATCGACCTTACCTTGCAGCAGTAAGTCCACCGGGCCCTTTTCTGCGGGCAGTACGGCTTTGCCGAGCAATTGGTAACCGCTGTCCAGGTCGCCTTTGGCGGTGAGGTCAAGTTGATTGAGTTGCAGGGTGTCAGGCAAATCGGCGCTGGGTTTGAAGGCGTCGGCGGTGATGTGCAACTGTGCCGGCAGGTTTTCCACCAGCGGCTGCAACTCGCCGCTGAGCTTGGCCGGCAGGTAGCCGCTGCTGTCGGCGTCGAGCTTGAGGGTCTTGAGCAGGTCGCCATCGGCCCTGAACGCCACCGTCCACGGCGCGCCGCCGGGGGCGTAAGGCAGGCTCAGGTTGCCGCTGGCGGTCAACGGCCAGTCGCCGCTGGGTTGGAGTAGCCCGGACAGGTCCAGCACCAGATCATCGCGTTGCAGATGCACGGAATCGATCTGCAGGCCCGCGGCGGTCCAATGCGCCGCCAGTTGCATACCCTTGAGTTCCTCACTGCCGTTAAACAGCAGGCTGCCGACGCGAACGTCGCCCAACTGGAGCGCAACCGGCAACTTCAGCGCCGGCAGCTGGATCGGCCCGCTGCTCGGCTCCGTGCTCGGCGCAAATTGCAGGCTGACTTGATCCACCGCCAACCGGTCAATGCACAGCGTCAGGCGCAGCAGGCAGGCCGGCGACCAGTCGAACGTCGGCGCGTTGAGCTCGACACGGTCACTGCCCTGCTGCCACAGCAGATGCTCGGCACTCCATTGGCCGCCCAAACGGCCCTGAAAATTGTCCACGCTCAAGCCCGGCACCTGGCCCAACGCCCAACGGCTGCCCGCCTGGGTTCCGAGTACGGTCCACAGCGCCAGCAACACCACGGCCAGGAGGGCAACGGCAGCCAGCCCGGCTATTTTCAAACCACGCATCACAGCTCAGGCCCCATGGAAAAGTGCAAACGGATACCGCCCGGGTCTTCCAGGGCATGGGCCAGGTCGAGGCGAATCGGCCCGACGGGCGACACCCAGCGCAGGCCGACGCCCACGCCGGTTTTCAGGCTTGGCATTTCCAGGGTGTTGAAGGAGTTGCCCTGGTCGATAAAGGTCGCGATCCGCCATTTTTCGGCGATGGAATATTGATACTCGGCGCTCAAGGCCACCATGTAGCGGCCACCGATGCGGTCGCCACGGTCGTTCTCCGGCGACAGGGTCTGGTACTCGTAACCACGCACGCTCTGGTCGCCACCGGCAAAGAAACGCAGCGACGGCGGCACCGACTTGTAGCCGTTGGTGGCGCTGCCGCCGATCTGCGCCCGCGCGAGGAAGCGGTGCTTGTCCCACACGGTGGTCAGGCCTTTGACCATGGCCGTGCCGTAAAGCAGGTTGGTGTCGGAGCCGAAGCCTTCCTTGGCCAGCTTGGTGTCGAATTGCAGGCGATAGCCGTGGTGGGGATCGATGCGGTTGTCGCTGCGCAAATAGGAATAGCTGAGCCCCGGCATCAACAGGTTGCTCAGGCCCGAGTCATCGCCCAGGCGATACTCTTCACGCTGCCACTTGAGGGAGACCACCCGGGTCCAGCCGCTGGGCAACTTGCTGTGCCATTCCGGGCCGAGGGTGAGCAATTTACTCAGGGTGTCGGTGTTGGCCAGCTCTTCATTCTGGTAGCCGCCGGCAAAACGCAGTTTGTCGGTAAGCGGTGGGTCGAGCGGGATGTCGTACCACAGGCCGACGTTCTGCCGTGGCGCCGACAATTCGGCTTCCCAGCCGTAACTGTGGCCCTGCGGATTGACCCAGTGGCGCGTCCAGTTGGCTTTGCCGCGCGGGCCGACGTCGGTGGAAAAGCCGAGGCCCAGGCCCATGGTGCGTGGCTTGCGGGTTTCCAGTTGCACCGCGACCGGGATCACATCGTTGGCCGACGCAGCCGGCGCGGCGTCCACCCGCACGCCCTCGAAAAAGCCGCTGGCTTGCAGGTTCTGGTTCAACTCGGCGATCAGTTCGGAATCGTAGGGCGCGCCGTTTTTGAACGGCACCATGCGTTGCAACAGTTCTTCATCGAACGGCGTATCGCCGGCAAAATTGACCTTGCCCAAGGTGTAGCGCGGGCCGCTGTCATACACCAGTTCGATATCGGCGACGCCCGCCTTGGGGTCGACCGACAGGGTCTGGCGGGTAAAGCGCCCATTGAAAAAGCCGTAGCGCGAGGCCTGGTTCTGGATCAGACGCTTGGCGTCTTCGTAATGGCCGTGGTTGAGCACGGCACCGGATTCAAGGTCGCGGCTGGCAGGCACACGAAAGGCTTTGAGGGCGGCGGCCGGGCCGTCGACCCGAATGGTCACGTCGCGCAAATGCACCGGTTCGCCGGGCTCGATGGTCAGGGTCAGGCGCGGGTTCTTGCCGCCCTGCACATCACTGCTGATCTGCGGCTGATAGAAGCCCAAGGCCTGGGCCGCTTTGCGCGCCTGTTCTTCGGCGCCACGGCTGAAGCGCAGCAACGCTTCTTCATCGCGATCGCCTACCCCGCCGATGTAGCCTTCGATGTTGGCTTTCAACGCGTCGTTTGAGGGTTTGACTCGCACGTCCAGTTCGCTTTGCGCCAAAGCGCCGCAGCTTGTGAACAGCAGAATCAAGCCGCTGGTAAATCTTCCTGGAAACTTCATAGGCGCGGATGCTACACGAGCTGAGGAGACTCTTTGAACTCGGATTTATCTGAAAATCCTGACTCAAGTCGTTACAGCCTGTAACGGCTGTGGATTGGCATGGAAAAACACATGCTCCAGGATCGGTCCTACAGCAACTTCGCCGATTTCCTCATAACCCTGACGCTTGTAGAACTCCAGGTAACGTGAGTTGCCGGTATCGAGCACCACACCGGACGAATGCGGGTCCTCGGCGCACCAGTTGTGTACCGCGCCGAGCAGTTGCTCACCGAAGTGCTTGCCCTGGAATTGCGGGTGAATACCCAGCAACGGCAACACATGCACCGAATCGCTGGGCAGGCACGCCAGCACCGCCTGGTGATAATCCAGGTAACGCCGCGTCCCCCGCACACCGGTGCTCAACCACATGCGCAATTGCCACGCCCAGCTCTCGGTGATGCCCAGGCGCCGCTGGGGTGGCGCGATCAACGCAACGCCGATCAGTCGATCGTCGACGAACAGGCCGATGGCGGGAAGCTTCTGGAAGAAATGCTGTTTGACCAACTCGCGCACGGTGGCACGGACCCGCTGCTCATACCCCGGCCGCTCAGCTTCGAAGATGTAGGCGAACGTCGGCTCATGACGATAAGCCTGGTACAGCAGGGAGCGCGCTTCGCTGGAATAGTCGCTATTGAGCAGGCGGATTTCGGCAATCGCAGTTGAAGTGTCAGACATACAGTGAATCTCCCTGGGCGCCATTCAAAAGACGGCGTTCTTATGGGTACGAACTTACGCAGCGCGAGTCGTTCCCAGACATTAGCAGCGCATCCGTCCTACCGCCACGCTGGCCCCCGTCCGACTTGTCGGCTAGCATCGCCCTTTTGCCAGACTGGACAGCCGACCATGAAAATCGTCTCTTTCAATATCAACGGGCTACGGGCTCGCCCGCATCAGTTGGCGGCGCTGATTGAAAAGCATCAACCCGATGTGATCGGCCTGCAGGAAACCAAGGTCCACGACGACCAGTTCCCGCTGGCAGAAGTGCAGGCCCTGGGGTATCACGTGTACTACCACGGCCAGAAAGGCCATTACGGCGTGGCTCTGCTCTCGCGCAAAGAAGCGTTGAGCGTACACAAAGGCTTTGCCAGCGATGAAGAAGACGCCCAGCGCCGCTTTATCTGGGGCACCTTCGCCGATGCGCAAGGCAACCCGATCACCATCATGAACGGCTATTTCCCCCAAGGCGAAAGCCGCGACCACCCCACCAAGTTCCCGGCCAAGCAGCGCTTCTACGCAGACCTGCAACAGTTGCTGGAAAGCCAGTTCAGCAACGACCAGGCGCTGGTGGTGATGGGCGATGTGAATATTTCCCCGGAAGACTGTGACATCGGCATTGGCCCCGACAATGCCAAGCGCTGGCTGAAAACCGGCAAGTGCAGCTTCCTGCCGGAAGAGCGCGAGTGGATGGCCCGCCTGAAGAACTGGGGCCTGGTGGACAGCTTCCGCCACCTCAACCCCGACGTGACCGACCGCTTCAGCTGGTTCGACTACCGCAGTCGCGGGTTTGAAGATGAACCCAAGCGTGGCCTGCGTATCGATGTGATCCTGGCGTCCAACGGCTTGCTGCCCAGGGTCAAGGATGCTGGGGTGGACTACGAACTGCGCGGCCTGGAAAAACCCTCGGACCATGCACCGATCTGGCTGGAATTGAGCTGACTTCACGGACGGCGCGCTTAAACAATGTGGGAGCAAGCCCGCTCTCACATTTTTACGGTTGAGTGACAGTCATATTACTGAAACCCAACTGACTTAATCTCGCGGCACTCCCTTTGCCTTGAGACGGTGCCGGCATGATCCTGCGCGTTCTGTTACTGCTGACCCTTTTTCCCCTGAGTGCCGTTAGCGCGCCGCTGCCCATCCCCGATCAGGGCCCCGCCTTGCGCATCCAGGGCTCCAACACGATCGGCGCGGCGCTTGGCCCGGCGCTGGTCAAAGGGTTGATGGAGCAGCAGGGCCTGCAAGGGGTCCACGCTGAACCCGCCGAAGGCGCCAATGAACAGCGCGTGATCGGCAAGACCCGCCAGGGCAAGACGCTAACCATCGAGGTCGACGCCCATGGTTCCAGCACCGGTTTTGCCGCCCTGCACAAAGCCAGCGCCGACCTCGCCGCCGCCTCCCGCCCGATCAAAGACAGCGAACTGGTGGACCTCGAACCCCTGGGCGACCTGAAAAGCCCCGAGGCCGAACAGGTGATCGCCATCGACGGCCTGGCCATCATCCTCAACCCGCGCAACCCGCTGAATACGCTGAATACCGAGCAACTGGCGCAAATTTTCAACGGTGAAATCAGCACCTGGGAAGCACTCGGCGGCATCGGCGGGGCGATTCATTTATATGCGCGGGATGATCGGTCGGGCACCTATGACACCTTCAAGGACCTGGTCCTGAGCCGTCGCGGCAAGGCGCTCGCCGCTTCGGCCAAGCGGTTCGAGTCCAGCGAGCAACTGTCGGACGCGGTGAGCCAGGACCCGCAAGGCATCGGTTTCATCGGCCTGCCCTATGTGCGCCAGGCCAAAGCGGTGGCGATCGTCGACGGTGACTCGCAACCGATGCTGCCGCTGAACAGCCTGATTGCCACCGAGGACTACCCGCTGTCGCGCCGCCTGTTCTTTTACCTACCGCCGACCTCGCACAATCCGTGGGCCAAGGCGCTGGTGGACTTCACCCAGAGCAGCAAGGGCCAGGCGATCGTGGCGGCCAACGGGTTTATCGCGCAGCGGGTCCAGGCGATAAGCGTGGAACCACGCCCGTCCATGCCCGAGGACTATCAGGCAATTGCCCGCGAGGCCCAGCGCCTGACGGTGAATTTCCGCTTCGAAGAAGGCAGCGCCAGCTTGGACAACAAGGCGCGCCAGGATGTGCAGCGCGTGGTGGCGTATATAAAAGGCCACGGCAAGCTCGACAAGCAGGTGACGCTGGTAGGGTTTGGCGATATCAAGAATGACCCGCAACGCGCGGCGCTGTTGTCCAAACTGCGGGCGATGGCGGTGCGTCGGGAATTGGTCAAGAGCGGCGTAGTGCTCCGCGATATCCGCGGGTTTGGCGCACAGATGCCGGTGGCGGCGAATACCGCGGATGAGGGCCGGATCAAGAATCGGCGGGTGGAGGTTTGGGTGTACTGAGGTTTGTGTTTTGTGTTGTTCGCACGGGCCTCGTCGCGGGCAAGCCCCCTCCCACACTAGACCGCGTTCTCATGCACAACTCGGTCAACTGTGGGAGGGGGCTTGCCGCGACGGCAGGCGACGCGGTGTTACTGCCCGCCGCGCATCAGCTCTTTAGGCACATACTTGCCGATCTCGAACTTGCCGATCGCCGCACGGTGGACTTCGTCCGGGCCATCGGCCAGGCGCAGGGTGCGTTGCATGGCGTACATGTAGGCCAACGGGAAGTCGTTGGAGACGCCGGCGCCGCCATGGATCTGGATCGCGCGGTCGATCACCTTCAACGCCACGTTCGGCGCCACCACCTTGATCTGGGCGATTTCGCTTTTCGCCACTTTGTTACCCACGGTGTCCATCATGTAGGCGGCTTTCAGGGTCAGCAGGCGTGCCATGTCGATTTCCATGCGCGAGTCGGCGATCTTGTCGATATTGCCGCCCAGGCGCGCCAACGGTTTGCCGAACGCGGTGCGGCTGATCGCGCGTTTGCACATCAGTTCCAACGCACGCTCGGCCATGCCGATGGAGCGCATGCAGTGGTGAATGCGGCCAGGGCCAAGACGCCCCTGAGCAATTTCAAAACCGCGGCCTTCACCCAGCAGGACGTTTTCATACGGCACGCGCACGTTGTCGAACAGCACTTCGGCGTGGCCGTGGGGCGCATCGTCGTAACCGAACACCGGCAGCGGGCGCACGATTTTCACGCCGGGGGCGTCCACCGGCACCAGGATCATCGAGTGCTGCTGGTGGCGCGGCGCATCGGGATTGCTCAGGCCCATGAAGATCAGGATCTTGCAACGCGGGTCGCAGGCGCCGGAGGTCCACCATTTTTTGCCGTTGATCACCCACTCATCGCCCTGGCGCTCGGCGCGGGCGGCCATGTTGGTCGCGTCCGAGGAGGCCACGTCGGGCTCGGTCATGGCGAAAGCCGAGCGGATTTCACCGCGCAACAGCGGTTCGAGCCAGCGCTGTTTCTGTTCGGCGTTGGCGTAGCGCACCAGCACTTCCATGTTGCCGGTGTCCGGGGCGGAGCAATTGAACGGCTCCGGGCCCAGCAGCGAACGGCCCATGATTTCCGCCAGCGGCGCGTATTCAAGGTTGGTCAGGCCAGCGCCCAGTTCGGATTCGGGCAGGAACAGGTTCCACAGGCCTTCGGCTTTCGCCTTGGCTTTGAGCTCCTCCATGATCGCGGTGGGCTGCCAGCGGTCGCCTTCGCTGACCTGGCGTTCGAACACCGGTTCGGCCGGGTAAACGTAAGCGTCCATGAACGCAGTGACGCGTTCACGCAGTTCCTGAACCTTGGGCGAATAGGCGAAATCCATGAGCAGCTCCCTTCTTTGAGAGGTTGTTTAGGTCATGCAATCGATGCTAGAACAGCGTTGATAATTTACCTAGCCTATTCTCGGCGTGTATTAACATTCATCACCGATATATGATCGGGGCATGGCCACCTAACAATAAGAGCGCAACGAAATGAATCTGAGCAAGGTCGACCTCAACCTGTTTATCGTCTTTGACGCGATCTACACCGAAGCCAACCTGACCCGTGCCGGGCAGATTGTCGGCATCACCCAACCGGCGGTGTCCAACGCTCTGGCACGCCTGCGCGAGACCTTCAACGACCCGCTGTTCGTGCGGACCGCCCAAGGCATGGTGCCCACGCCGATGGCGCAGAACATCATCGGCCCGGTGCGCAACGCACTGTCATTGCTGCGCGTGTCGGTGCAGGAAAGCCGGATTTTCAACCCGCAACAGGCGGCCAAGACCTACCGCATCAGCATGACCGACTTGACCGAAGCGGTGATCCTGCCACTGCTGTTCCAGCGCTTGCGTCGCCTGGCGCCGACGGTGGTGATCGAGAGTTTCCTGTCCAAACGCCGCGAGACCACCAAGGAGCTGGCCGCCGGGCGCCTGGATTTTGCCGTCGACGCACCGCTCAACACCGACCCGCAGGTGCGTCACGTCAAGCTGATGGAAGACCGCTACGTGTGCGCCATGCGCAAGGGCCATCCGATGGCGGGCAAGGACAAGTTCACCCTGGACGATTACCTGTCGCTGACGCATATCCATATCTCCAGCCGCCGCAACGGCCTGGGCCATGTCGACCTGGCCCTGGGCAAGATGGGCATCCAGCGCAAGATCGCCCTGCGCTCCCAGCACTACCTGATGGCCTCGCAAGTGTTGCAACAGACCGACATGGTGATGACCGTGCCCGAGCGCTTCGCCCGCCGCCATGAACTGCACTGGTTCAACCTGCCGGTCAACGACGTGCCGCCGGTGGAAACCCACCTGTACTGGCACGAGAGCACCGACCAGGACCCGGCCAACCGCTGGATGCGCGAGCAAATGATCGAGTTGTGCCAGCAGGTCACGGCGCACGAGAAGAAACTCGACAAGCTGCAAGCCTGAACCTGTCGCCCTGTAGGAGCGAGCTTGCTCGCGAAAAACCCGAGGGCGCCTTTGGGTATCAGGGCTACCGCGTTAGCGTTGACGTTTTTCGCGAGCAAGCTCGCTCCTACAGGGATTGACGATCAACCTTGACGTTTACGTCAACCTGACATTAGCTTAGCGCCAAGACTTTCTTGAGCGCCTTCATGAGCACGACCTACAGCATTTCCGACCTCGCCCGCGAGCTCGACATCACCACCCGCGCCATTCGCTTCTATGAGGAACAAGGCCTGCTGGCCCCGGAACGCCGGGGTCAGGAACGCATCTACTCGGCGCGGGACAAGGTCAGCCTCAAGCTGATCCTGCGCGGCAAGCGCATCGGTTTTTCCCTGGCCGAATGCCGTGAACTGATCGAACTCTACGACCCCACCAGCGGCAACCATGTCCAACTCAACAGCATGCTGGTGAAAATCGCCGAGCGTCGCGAACAGTTGGAGCAGCAGTTACTGGACATCGAACAAATGAAGCTGGAACTGGACACCGCCGAAGAGCGCTGCACCCAGGCCCTGGCCGAAACCATCCAAGGCCAGGCTGGCCATTGATCATAAGGTAGTTGCCATGTCCCTCCCCTCCCACGTGCGCCTGGTCGAAGTCGGCCCGCGCGACGGTTTGCAGAATGAAGCCCAACCCATCAGCGTGGCCGACAAGGTGCAGTTGGTGGATGCCCTCAGTGCCGCGGGCCTGAGCTACATCGAAGTCGGCAGTTTTGTTTCGCCCAAATGGGTGCCGCAGATGGCCGGTTCCGCCGAAGTCTTTGCGCAGATCCAGCGCCAGCCCGGCGTAACCTACGGCGCACTGGCGCCAAACCTGCGCGGCTTTGAAGATGCGCTGGCCGCCGGGGTCAAGGAGGTCGCGGTGTTTGCTGCGGCGTCCGAGGCGTTTTCGCAGCGCAACATCAACTGCTCGATCAGCGAAAGCCTGGAGCGATTCGTGCCGATCATGGCGGCCGCCAAACAGCAGGGTGTCAGTGTGCGCGGCTATGTGTCCTGCGTGCTGGGTTGCCCTTACGAAGGCGCGGTCGCCCCGGAACAAGTGGCGGCGGTGGCCCGCGAGCTGTTTGCCATGGGCTGCTATGAAGTGTCCCTGGGCGACACCATCGGCACCGGCACCGCGGGAGCCACGCGCCGGCTGTTCGAGGTGGTGGGCGCGCACGTGCCACGGGACAAGTTGGCGGGGCACTTCCATGACACCTATGGGCAGGCCGTCGCCAACGTCTACGCCAGCCTGCTGGAAGGGATCAACGTGTTCGACAGCTCTATCGCCGGCCTCGGCGGTTGCCCATACGCCAAGGGCGCCAGCGGTAACGTCGCCACCGAAGATGTGGTGTACCTGCTCAACGGCCTCGGGATCGAGACCGGCATCGACCTGGAGCGATTGATTCTCGCGGGCCGGCAGATCAGCGACGTACTCGGCCGGCCCAGCGGCTCGCGCGTTGCCCGGGCGCGTAACGCCAGTTGAGTAGCTTAGCCGTGACAATGTGTTACCGCAGGCCGGCCGGACGAGTAACACGGGAACATATTTTCTTGTGTTTACCGTAGGACATTTCTCACAAAAAACTCAACTCATTGATTTTAAACGATTTTTAAAAGTTGGCACGGCTTCTGCTATCTCTATGGCATAACAAGAATAAAAAGCGCCAAACCTAATAAAAATAAGACGAAACGACTCTGACATAACAAAAACAACACGGCAGAGACGCAGCTAACAGATTTTTTTGGAGAAGATGTGCTTCGCAGGGTACGGCATGCCGAAACCCGCAACCGGATAGAGAAAAATAAAACTACCTCAGGTAGCTACCCACTGGTTGGATCGTGTACGAAGAAGCAGATCAGCGCTCAAAAAAATACGTTTGCTCTTGACCCTGGATGGGGTCGCCAAAAACAGCGGTAAAGGGTAACGGTTGCCAAAAACAACAATAGACCGCCCCTCAATAATAAAAAAAGAGCACGTAACAACAAATTAAAGGGGACCTTCGGGTCCCCTTTGTGCTGTCTGGGATTACGCAATTTAAACTGTGGGAGGGGCTTGCTCCCTCCCCCACAAGTTTTCAGCGAAACGACTAAGACTGCGTTCGCAGCTCTTCGATCGAGATCTCGCGCATGCGGAATTTCTGGATCTTGCCGGTGACCGTCATCGGGAATTCGTCCACGAACTTGAAATGCTTGGGCGTCTTGAAGTGCGCGATACGCCCCTTGCACCACGTGTGCAACTCCAGCGCGCTGGCCACATGCCCGGGGTGACACTTGACCCAGGCAACAATCTCTTCGCCATAACGCTCATCCGGAATACCAATGACCTGCACATCGGCCACCGCCGGGTGCGTGAAGAAAAACTCTTCCAACTCGCGCGGGTACACGTTCTCGCCACCGCGAATGATCATGTCCTTGTTGCGCCCGACGATGCACACGTAGCCGTGCTCGTCCATGGTCGCCAGGTCACCGGTATGCATCCAGCCGGCGTCGTCGATTGCGTCGCGGGTGCCGTCGGGGTTGTTCCAGTAACCGAGCATCACGCTGTAGCCACGGGTACACAGCTCACCGATCTCGCCACGCGCGACGGTGTGACCGGCGAGGTCGACGATCTTGCTTTCCAATTGCGGCTGGGTGCGGCCGACCGTGGTGACGCGGCGCTCCAGATCGTCATCGGGGCCGGTCTGCAGGGACACCGGGCTGGTTTCGGTCATACCGTAGGCAATCTGCACTTCGCTCATGTGCATTTCGCCGATGACCCGACGCATCACTTCGATCGGGCAGGTGGCACCGGCCATGATCCCGGTGCGCAGGCTGGACAGGTCGAACTCGCCGCGTTGCGGATGGTCGAGCATGGCGATAAACATGGTCGGCACGCCGTACAGGGCGCTGGCGCGTTCTTCGGCGACGGCGGCCAGGGTCAGCAGCGGGTCGAAGCCATCGTTCGGGTAAATCATGGTGGTGCCGTGGGTGATGCAGCCCAGGTTGCCCATCACCATGCCGAAACAGTGATACAGCGGCACGGGGATCACCAGGCGGTCCTGCGCGGTCAAGCCCAGGCTTTCGCCGACCATGTAGCCGTTGTTGAGGATATTGAGATGACTGAGGGTGGCGCCCTTGGGGAAGCCGGTGGTGCCGGAGGTGTACTGGATATTGACGGCCTGGTCGAAGTGCAGGCTGGCTTGGCGCGCGGTCAATCGCTCAGGCGGGATGCCCGCACCAAGGGCCGCCAGTTGCGACCAGGGCAAAAAGCCCGTGGGCGGGCGCGGCGCAAGGCTGATCACGCCGCGCAGGTCCGCCAGTTTTTCGCAGTTCAAGCGGCCGACGGGTTGCTCCGCCAGCTCGGGCAGCAGTTCCTGCAACATCGCGTGGTAATCGGAGGTCTTGAACGAACCGGCACACACCAGCCATTGGCAGCCGGATTGCTTGAGCACGTATTCCAGCTCAGTGCTGCGATAGGCCGGATTGATATTGACCAGGATCACCCCGAGCTTGGCGCTGGCCAGCTGGCTGATGCACCACTCGGCGCAGTTCGGCGCCCAGATGCCCAGGCGATCACCGCGCTGCAGGCCCAACGCCAGCAGCGCGCGGGCGTGCAGGTCGACGGTCTCGGCCAGTTGCCGCCAGGTGTAGCGGCGTTGCTGGTGACGCACCACCAAGGCTTCCCCATCGGGAGACTGCGCAACCGTGTGATCGAAGGCCTGACCGATCGTCATGGCCAACAAGGTCTTGTCCTGAGAGCCACGGCTGTAGCTCTGATTCGGTTGATCCATAACGACCCCTGTTGTCTTTTTTGTAGGTTGACGTAAACGTAAACTACGATTGACAGCGCCGCAACGCAAGCTTACGTTAACGTAAAGGTGAGCATCCCCTCCCCCGGTGCCGTCACCCCACAACAACAAAGCTCAATAAAGGTGCCTGTCCATGAGTTACCCCTCCCTGAACTTCGCCCTCGGCGAAACCATCGACATGCTGCGCGACCAAGTGCAGTCCTTCGTGGCCAAGGAGATTTCTCCGCGCGCGGCACAAATCGACATCGACAATCTGTTCCCCGCCGACCTGTGGCGCAAGTTCGGTGACATGGGCCTGCTGGGCATTACCGTGGCCGAAGAATACGGCGGTGCCGGCCTGGGCTACCTGGCCCATGTGGTGGCCATGGAAGAGATCAGCCGTGGTTCGGCGTCGGTGGCGTTGTCCTACGGCGCCCACTCCAACCTCTGCGTGAACCAGATCAACCGCAACGGCAGCCATGAACAGAAACTCAAGTACCTGCCGAAGCTGATCAGCGGCGAACACGTCGGCGCCCTGGCCATGAGCGAGCCGAATGCCGGCTCCGACGTGGTCTCGATGAAACTGCGCGCCGACAAGCGCGGCGATCACTACGTGCTCAACGGCAGCAAGACCTGGATCACCAACGGCCCCGACGCCAGCACCTACGTGATCTACGCCAAGACCGACCTGGACAAAGGCGCCCACGGCATCACGGCGTTCATCGTCGAGCGCGACTGGAAAGGCTTCAGCCGCAGTAACAAGTTCGACAAGCTCGGCATGCGCGGCTCCAACACCTGCGAGCTGTTCTTCGATGACGTGGAAGTGCCGGAGGACAACATCCTCGGCGTGCTCAACGGCGGCGTCAAAGTGCTGATGAGCGGCCTGGACTACGAACGCGTCGTACTGTCCGGCGGCCCGACCGGGATCATGCAAGCCTGCATGGACCTGATCGTGCCGTACATCCACGACCGCAAGCAGTTCGGCCAGAGCATCGGCGAATTCCAGCTGATCCAGGGCAAGGTCGCCGACATGTACACCCAACTCAACGCCAGCCGCGCCTACCTGTACGCGGTGGCCCAGGCCTGCGAGCGCGGCGAAACCACGCGCAAGGACGCGGCCGGGGTGATCCTCTACAGCGCCGAACGCGCCACGCAAATGGCCCTCGACGCGATCCAGATCCTGGGCGGCAATGGCTACATCAATGAATTCCCCGCTGGACGCCTGCTGCGCGACGCCAAGCTGTACGAAATCGGCGCCGGCACCAGTGAGATCCGGCGCATGTTGATCGGTCGCGAACTCTTCAACGAAACCCGCTGAAGGAGCGCGCCATGGCCACCTTGCACACCCTGCTCAACCCGCGTTCGGCGGAGTTCGCCGCCAACAGCGCGGCGATGCGCCAACAGGTCGACGCCCTGCACACCCTGCTCGCCCAGGTGCAGCAAGGCGGCGGCGCCAAGGCCCAGGAGCGCCACACCTCGCGCGGCAAACTGCTGCCGCGCGAGCGGATCAACCGCTTACTCGACCCGGGCTCGCCGTTCCTGGAACTCAGCCAACTGGCCGCCCATCAGGTGTATGGCGAAGACGTGCCGGCCGCCGGGGTGATTGTCGGGATCGGCTGCGTGGAAGGCGTCGAATGCATGATCGTCGCCAACGACGCCACGGTGAAAGGCGGCTCCTACTACCCGCTGACGGTCAAGAAACACCTGCGCGCGCAGACCATCGCCGAACAGAACCGCCTGCCATGCATCTACCTGGTGGATTCCGGCGGCGCTAACCTGCCGCGCCAGGATGAGGTCTTCCCCGACCGCGAGCACTTCGGGCGGATCTTCTTCAACCAGGCCAACATGAGCGCCCAGGGCATCCCGCAGATTGCGGTGGTGATGGGCTCGTGTACTGCCGGCGGCGCCTATGTGCCGGCGATGGCGGACGAAGCAATCATGGTGCGCCAGCAAGCCACCATCTTCCTCGCCGGCCCGCCGCTGGTGAAGGCCGCCACCGGCGAAGTGGTCAGCGCCGAAGACCTCGGCGGTGCCGACGTACACTGCAAGATCTCCGGCGTGGCCGACCACTATGCCGACAGCGATGAACACGCCCTGGCCCTGGCCCGGCGCAGCGTGGCCAACCTCAACTGGCGCAAACAAGGCCAGTTGCTGCAACGCACGCCAGTGGCGCCGCTGTACAGCGGCGAAGAGTTGTACGGCGTGATCCCGGCCGATGCCAAGCAGCCGTTCGACGTGCGCGAAGTGATTGCGCGGCTGGTGGACGGTTCGGTGTTCGATGAGTTCAAGGCGCTGTTCGGCACCACCCTGGTCTGCGGCTTTGCACACTTGCACGGCTACCCGATAGCGATCCTGGCCAACAACGGGATTCTGTTCGCCGAAGCCGCGCAAAAAGGCGCGCACTTTATCGAGCTTGCGTGTCAGCGCGGGATTCCGTTGCTGTTCCTGCAAAACATCACCGGTTTTATGGTCGGCCAGAAGTACGAGGCCGGCGGTATCGCCAAGCACGGCGCCAAGCTGGTCACGGCGGTGGCCTGCGCCAAGGTGCCGAAATTCACCGTGATCATCGGCGGCAGTTTTGGCGCGGGTAACTACGGCATGTGCGGCCGCGCCTACGACCCGCGGTTTTTGTGGATGTGGCCCAACGCGCGCATCGGCGTGATGGGCGCCGAACAGGCGGCCGGCGTGTTGGTGCAGGTCAAGCGCGAGCAGGCCGAACGCGCCGGCAACGGCTTCAGCGCGCAAGAGGAAGCGGCGATCAAACAGCCGATCCTCGACCAGTACGAAACCCAGGGCCACCCGTATTACTCCAGCGCACGCCTGTGGGATGACGGCGTCATCGACCCGTTGCAGACCCGCGACGTGCTGGCCCTGGCCCTGTCTGCCGCACTGAACGCCCCCATCGAGCCGAGCCGCTTCGGCGTGTTCCGCATGTAAATGGAGCTGTACCCCATGAACGATTTCAACACCCTCGAACTGATCACCGACAGCCGTGGTTTCGCCACGCTGTGGCTCAGTCGCGAAGCCAAGCACAACGCCTTCAACGCCGAGATGATCCGCGAACTGATCATCGCCCTCGACCAGGTGCAGGGCAATGCGGCGCTACGCTTTCTGGTCCTGCGCGGGCGCGGCAAACACTTCAGCGCCGGCGCCGACCTGGCCTGGATGCAACAGTCGGCCGAACTGGATTACGCCACCAACCTCGACGACGCCCGCGAACTGGCGGAGCTGATGTACAACCTGGCCAAGCTGAAAATCCCGACGCTGGCGGTGGTGCAAGGCGCGGCCTACGGTGGCGCGCTGGGCCTGATCAGTTGCTGCGACATGGCGATCGGGGCCGATGACGCGCAGTTCTGCCTGTCCGAAGTACGCATCGGTTTGGCGCCTGCGGTGATCAGCCCGTTTGTGGTGCAAGCCATCGGGGAACGCGCGGCGCGTCGTTATGCGCTCACGGCCGAACGTTTTGGCGGCGAACGCGCGCGCGACATCGGCCTGCTGGCGGAAAGCTATCCGGCCGAAACCCTGGATCAACAGGTCGACCACTGGATTGCCAACCTCCTGCAAAACAGCCCGGCAGCGATGCGTGCAAGCAAGGATCTGCTGCGCGAAGTCGGTAACGGCGCCCTCACCCCGGCGCTGCGGCGCTATTGCGAAAATGCCATCGCCCGGATCCGCGTCAGCGCCGAAGGCCAGGAAGGTTTACGCGCATTCCTGCAAAAACGCCCGCCCAGCTGGCAGTCGCAGGAGCCACGCTCATGAGCACACTGACCACGATACTGGTGGCCAACCGTGGCGAAATTGCCTGCCGCGTGATGCGTACCGCCAAGGCGATGGGGTTGACCACCGTGGCGGTCCACAGCGCCACCGATCGCGATGCGCGCCATAGCCGCGAAGCCGATATCCGCGTCGACCTGGGCGGCAGCAAAGCGACCGACAGTTACCTGCAAATCGACAAACTGATCGCCGCCGCCCAGGCCAGCGGCGCCCAGGCGATTCATCCGGGCTACGGCTTCCTTTCCGAAAACGCCGGTTTTGCCCGCGCCGTCGAGGCGGCCGGGTTGATCTTTCTCGGCCCGCCCGCCTCGGCAATCGACGCCATGGGCAGCAAATCCGCCGCCAAGTCACTGATGGAAACCGCCGGCGTGCCGCTGGTGCCGGGCTACCACGGCGAAGCTCAGGATCTGGATACCTTCCGCGCCGCCTGCGCGCGCATCGGCTACCCGGTGCTGCTCAAGGCCACGGCCGGTGGCGGCGGCAAGGGCATGAAAGTGGTCGAGGACGTCAGTCAACTGGCCGAAGCCCTGGCTTCCGCCCAGCGTGAGGCGCTGTCGTCCTTCGGTAACGCGCAGATGCTGGTGGAGAAGTACTTGCTCAAGCCACGCCATGTGGAGATCCAGGTATTTGCCGATCAGCAGGGGCACTGCCTGTACCTCAACGAGCGCGATTGTTCGATCCAGCGGCGCCACCAAAAAGTCGTCGAGGAAGCCCCGGCGCCCGGCTTGAGCGCCGACCAGCGCCGGGCGATGGGTGAAGCCGCGGTGCGTGCGGCCCAGGCCATCGGTTATGTGGGCGCGGGCACGGTGGAGTTTTTGCTGGATGCCCGTGGCGAGTTTTTCTTTATGGAGATGAACACGCGGCTGCAAGTGGAGCACCCGGTGACCGAGGCGATTACCGGCCTCGACCTGGTGGCCTGGCAGATTCGCGTGGCCCAGGGCGAAGCGCTGCCGATCACCCAGGCGCAGGTGCCGTTGATCGGCCATGCGATCGAGGTGCGCTTGTATGCCGAAGACCCGGCCAATGATTTCCTCCCCGCGACCGGCCACCTGACGCTGTACCGCGAATCCGCACCCGGCCCGGGCCGCCGCGTGGACAGCGGCGTCGAGCAAGGCGACAGCGTTTCGCCCTTCTACGACCCGATGCTCGGCAAGCTGATTGCCTGGGGCGAAGACCGCGAACAAGCGCGGCTGCGGCTGTTGAGCATGCTCGACGAGTTCGCCGTCGGCGGGCTCAAGACCAACCTGGGCTTTGTGCGACGTATCATCGCCCATCCGGCGTTTGCCGCCGCCGAGCTGGATACCGGCTTTATTCCGCGCTATCAGGACGAACTGCTGCCGCTGCCCGGAGCATTGAGCGACGAATTCTGGCAGGCCGCGGGTTCGGCCTTCATGCAGAGTCTGCCGACCGGCGACGGACCGTGGGCAGACACCCGCGGCTTTCGCGCAGGGCTGCCCGCCGAAGTCTCGCTGCACTTGAGCTGCAACGGCCAGGATCGCCTGGTGACGTTGGCGCAACACACGCCGCGACTGCAAGGCGAACAGCTGCTGATCGACCATCAGGGCGTGCGCCGTGCCCATCTGGCCGTGCGTAGCGCAGGCACGCTGTTCCTGCGCTGGGAGGGCGACATACATGCCGTCAGCCTGTTCGATCCGATTGCGGCAGTCGAAGCCAACCAATCCCACCAAGGCGGCCTCACCGCACCGATGAACGGCAGCATCGTGCGGGTACTGGTGGACATCGGCCAGACCGTCGAAGCCGGCACTCAGTTGGTGGTGCTGGAAGCGATGAAGATGGAACACAGCATCCGCGCGCCCCAGGCCGGCGTGGTCAAGGCACTGTTCTGCCAGGAAGGCGAAATGGTTGCCGAAGGTTGCGCGCTGGTCGAGCTTGAACCAGCGGACTAGAACTTCGCCGTGGCCTGCACGACGACGCCGAGGATGCGGCAATCGCCGCTGAACAGGCGCTTGGGGTAAGTCGGATTGAGCGGTACCAGGTACAGCTGGCCGCTCTCTTCGCGCAACTGGCGGAAGGTCGCCTGCGGGCTGTGCGCCCACTGCGCGACCACCAGCTTGCCGGGTTCGGCGTCGATGGCCGGGTCCACCAGGATCATCATCCCGGCACCGATGCTCAGGCCACTGGGCGCGGTCATCGCGTCGCCGACCACGGGCAGCCAGTAAGCCTCGCCCCGGGCATGGTAGTCCGTCAGTTCGAAGCGCGCCGCGCCGTAGGCCGGGCGCTCTTCGCGAAGTTCGCACACGCCTTTCCAATCGCTGACCGGGTAGCGGAAGTACGGGTTGTAGTGTGGTGGCCCAACCGGCAGCGCATCGGCCTTGCGACGAATATCCAGCGCGACTTCCAGGGAGCCCAGCCCCAGCGCTTCCAGCACCCGGTTCATATCCGCCAGGCTTGGCACCCGGCGCTTGTTCAGCCAATGCCCGACACCGCCCTGGGACATGCCCAGGCGTTCGGCCAGTTCATCCTGCGTGACCTTGCGGTCTTTCATGTTGGCCCTGACCAACGCGATCCATTTATCCATGGGGCCTGACAATACGTCGCGTATTTTTCAGGGCAATAAACAGTTTGTAGTAATCCATAAAACGACATAAATACGATACGTACTATCATCGGGTATCAGCGTTTCGACACCCAACCCGAGTACCGCCCTATGACGACAAGCCCGTATCGCCTGCCCTGCGAACCCGAATCCCATGAGCTGCTCGACATGCGCAGCAGCGGCGCCGCCCAACGTGCGCTGGATTACTATTTGAAAGAAGAGATGTGCGCCTCGGCCCCGAACGACGCCTTCTTCAGCATCAAGCCCGGCGTCAGCCCGGAGGAAGCCCTGGTGCATGCCTCGGACCTGTTGCGCAGCGCGGCTGCCACAGCCTACGAATCGGCGAGCAGCCATCAAGGCAACCAGCGTGACCTGGCATTTTCAGTGGTGTATTTGATTGATATGGCGAAGGCGATGGTGGAGCGATCGTTGCAGGCGCCGCAGACTCAGGACGGTGCATGAGCCACGCGAAAGAAAAATATTTCTATCCCACGGATAAAAACATTTGACTTGCAAATGATAATGATTATTATTGGACCAAGCTGATCGCGAGATCAGTCGATAGACCAAGGGACCTTAGGTCGGACTCTTGGAATATCTCCTCATCAGGCTAATCACGGTTTTTGACCCGGCTCTTTGGCCGGGTCTTTTTTTTGCCAGCGTCTCTGGCTTTGCTTCAGGCTAATGAAGACTGTGTGTTGCTTGATGGCACGCATGATAGCAAAAGACCATCGTCAAAAGAAAGTCGGGCGACCGCTCTGGCTCAGACCTTTGCGAAATAGCACTTGAGAATCAATCTCATAAATTCTAAGCTGCTGCGGCGTCAAGGATGACGCCCCCTCCTCCCGCAACAATTTTGCATCCGGATTTTGCCCGGCCTCTGTGTAAGATAACCGCCACAACACTCATACTCAGGCAGCCAGACTATGACCGTGGCCTTGACCTCCATCAAAATCAGCACCAACTTCGACAGCGGCAACATCCAGGTTCTGGATGCCAGCGATGCCTATCACTTGTTGCTGGCAATCAAACCCGATACCCGCAGTCACCATTTCCAATGGTTCCATTTCAAGGCCGAAGGCATGCACGTGGGCCACACCCACACCTTCCGCCTGAGCAATGCCGGGCAATCGTCCTATAAACACGCCTGGAGCGGCTACAACGCCGTGGCGTCGTATGACCACGTCAATTGGTTTCGGGTGCCTACGCGTTTCGACGGCGAAACCCTGCACATCAGTCTCGAAACCCGTGAGAAACACGCCTGGTTTGCCTACTTCGAACCCTACAGTCGCGAACGCCACGACTGGCTCATCGACCAGGCGCTGAACCATGCGGGTACCCGCTTGCTGGCCACCGGTAAAAGTGTCGAAGGCCGCGATATCCAACTGTTGCGCCGTGGCAAAGGTGGTGAAGGCCGGCGCAAGGTGTGGATCATCGCCCAGCAGCACCCCGGCGAGCACATGGCCGAATGGTTTATGGAAGGCATCATCGAACGCCTGCAGCAGGACGGTGACGCCGAGCTGAAAAAGCTGTTGGCCGTCGCCGACCTGTACCTGGTGCCGAACATGAACCCCGACGGCGCGTTTCACGGCCACCTGCGCACCAACGCCATGGGCCAGGACCTCAATCGCGCCTGGCAGAGCGCCAGCCAGGAGATCAGCCCGGAAGTGCTGTTCGTCCAGACGCAAATGGAAAAGTATGGCGTCGACCTGTTCCTCGACATCCACGGTGACGAGGAAATCCCCTACGTATTCGCCGCCGCCTGCGAAGGCAACCCCGGCTACACCCCGCGTATCGAAGCCCTGGAAAAGCACTTTCGCAGCCACCTGAGCGCCTTGACCCGTGACTTCCAGACCACCCACGGCTACACCCGCGACCTGCCGGGCGAAGCCAATATGACCCTGGCCTGCAATGCCGTCGGTGAGAAGTACGACTGCCTGTCGCTGACCCTGGAGATGCCCTTCAAGGACAACGACGACGCGCCCAACCCGAACACCGGCTGGTCGGGCAAACGCTCGATGCAGTTGGGCAAGGATGTGTTGAGCAGCGTGGCCGATATCGTCGGCCTGTTGCGCTGAATGTGGCGAGCGTGCTCGCCACACGGATCAAGCGCGGGCCTCAGTCCTGGGTGCCCGTCATGCTCTGCAGCACGCCGTCACGGCGAATCAACCCATGGAACAGCGCCGCCGCCAGGTGCAACAACACCGTGAAAAACAGCACGTAGGCAAGATAGCCATGGGCCTTGCGCAGCACCGCGAACAGCGGTGCGTTGGCCGACACCAGCGCCGGCAGTTGCACCGAATGGCTGAGCATCACCGGGTCGCCCGCCGCCGAAATCATCGCCCAACCGAGCAGCGGCAACACCAGCATCAAGGCATACAGCAGCCAATGGGAAGCCTTGGCCGCCAACACTTGCCATCGCGGCAAATCGCTAGGCAACGGCGGTTGGCGCGTGAAAAAACGCACCGCCAAACGCACGATCACCAACGCCAGGATCGCGATACCCAGCGGCTTGTGCAGGAGGATCAACCATTCATGCCGTTCGGAAACCGACGCTGCCAGGCCCGCGCCGATGAACAGCATGGCGATGATCATCAGCGCCATCAGCCAGTGCAGCAGGCGCGCCAGGGGGGCGAAAAACCGTGGTTGGGCATTCATGGCTTCGACTCCTGAGGGGGGCGGTGCAACGGGCTGACTTCTGCGGCGCGGCGCAGGTAGGAACTGGCGTAGGCGGCCGAACGCGCAGCCAACAGCGGGTCATTCGAAGCCTCGATGCCGCTTGGCAGAATCAGCGGATCGAAGTTGATGTCGCGGCAATCGCCGTCTGCTTGCGCTTGGCTGCTTTGCAGCACCAGGGTGCCGGCGTTGAGTATTTTGTGCTCACCGATCCAGGGTTTGCTTGCATCGTCGAGCGGATCGCCGGGGTTGGCCAGGGTCAGGTTCAACTGCCAACGCAGCGGTCCTGAAGCCAGACGTTGCACCAGGTCTTTTTCCAGGAAGTCACTGCCGGCTGGCGCGGTATCGCCCACAGCATCCTGGCTTTGCGCGACAACCGCCCAACGCACGGCCTGGCGCTTGCCATCGGCGCCCACCAGGAAAAACGCGTTGATACCGTTGTAGGTTTCCGTCGCATAGCTGGCGGATGGCTTGGCCGTCTTGACCCACGCCAGGAACGGCGCAGCCTCGGGATGGGCCGCAAAGAACGCCGGCATATTCGCCGGGTTGGGCTTGCCGGTGGCCGGATCGGGCGCGCCGGCCTTGAGCAGTTGGTAGAACGCCTCGGGGGTGCCCACCGGAAACACCGGCATGCTGTTCATCCCGGTGCGCCACTGCTGGCCGTTGGCCTGGCTGAATTGCACGGCAAAACTGCGGATCGGCACACTGCTGTCCGGCGCGTAGGGGTTACCGCTGGGCAAGGCAAACCGGCCGATCAATGGGGTCCTGGCCGCATTGAATACCTGGGCACTGGAGTAGGCACGCGCCTCGGCGCTGCTCTCGAAGTACCCCGCGACACACATGCCCTTGGCATGGTTGCGCCGAAACCCCGGGTGGATGCCGTTATTGGTTTCCAGGGCATTGACCAGGGTTTTGGGCTGCAGGCGTTGTGGGTCGAAGGTGCCGTTGACGTAGGCAAACGCCCCGGCGACAGCCGCTACCACGCCACCGATACACGCCAGCCTGATCGCCAGGCTGGCCGTGCTGAGTGGCGGACGGGGCGGTGATGAGTGATCTACCATGAAAAGCTCCAGGGCACATGGCCAAGGGGAAATTGAGCTATGAGACGAATCCCATGTAGGTTTATTCCTCCTTCACTGTAGTTTTTTTTCAGAGCAGCCCAACGCCGAGTCCTTGGCCCTCCTACACCCGATTGAACGCGGCCGGTCGTTTGTCGAGAAACGCCTGCATGCCCTCCTGCTGATCGGGCGTGGCGAACAGACTGTGGAACAGTCGACGTTCCAGCCGCACGCCCTCGTGCAGCCCGAGCTGCAGGGATTGCTCGACCGCCTCGCGCGCCGCCCGGGTGGCCAGGCGAGAAAAACCGGCGATTTGCGCGGCCACTGCCAGCGTCTGCTCCAGCAAGCTCGCCGCCGGATAGACCCGCGACACCAACCCGGCCTGTTCAGCCTCGTGAGCCGTCATCGGCCGCCCGGTCAGCACCAGATCCATGGTCTTGGCCTTGCCGATCAAGCCTGTCAGACGTTGGGTCGCCCCCATGCCAGGGATCACGCCGAGCTTGATCTCCGGCTGGGCAAAGGTGGCGCTATCGGCGGCAAAGATCATGTCGCACATCAGCGCCAGTTCGCACCCTCCGCCGAAGGCGTAACCGTTGACGGCGGCGATGGTCGGCGTGCGCAGGCGGGTAAATGCCTCCCAGCCGACGAAGTAATCCTCGTTGAGCATGTCCTGATAGGTCTTGCCGCTCATCTCCTTGATATCGGCTCCGGCGGCAAAATACTGCGCACCGCCGGTAATGACAAAACACCCGACCTGGGGGTCCTGGTCCAGGGCCTCCAGACAGGAAACCAGCTCGGTCATCAGCGCCGAGTTCAGCGCATTCTTGACCTGGGGACGATTGAGCCTGACCAGGACCACCCGACCCTGACGCTCGATCACTACATTCATAGGCACCTCCATTGATTGATATCGTTTAATGAACACATGCGCTTCACGAATCCCAGATCGCGCCATAGGCGGGTATCCCCCGGGCTTCCAGCTCTTGCACGACCTGCCGCGTCAGTCGTTGGTTGGCGATACAGATCACAGCCTCCGCGCCACAGGCTTGCACCGCGCCGTAGGCCAACTGCACCAGGTCAGGTTTGCCGCGCTCATCGGTGTCCCAGATCAACGCGTCGGGCTGGGCACGCAGGATCTCGTCGACCCATTCGTCGCCGTAGGTCTTGCGCGGGCTGCGGGTCGACCAGATCAGCTGGATCGGCAGCCGCGCCGCGAGTAAATGCGGCATGACCGGGCCGATCCCGCTGCCGGTGGCGACGTACACCACCGACTTGAACAGGGTTTCCACATGGGCCACGCCAGCGGTGGTGATGCCCTTGACCCACACATGGCGCGGCAGGTCCTCGATAAACCGCCCCGTCCAATCCCCGGCGCGGGAAATGGTCAGCCGAAACCCGGTTTGGCCCGGTGTGGGGATGTTGGCAAACGAGTGCCACTCCAACAGCGGATGTCGGCTGATCGCGGTCGACGAACCGGCGAATGGCGTGGTGTGGGTAAAGCGCGTAATCACCGCATGCCCGGAAGGCCGCGTGTGCTCAACGGCGACCTTGCGCAGCCGCAGCCAGGGCAGCGCGATGCTCAGCGTCAACAGCACCAGCATCCAGAACGCGCCACTGTGCAGCAGGCTCGCACCGCGTTCGACGGACGCCAGCAAGGTCTGCGCCCAAAACAACAGCAACGCGGCCCACCCCGCAAACCGATGAACCCGCTCGAAGCCATTGTGAAATCGCCCCCGGATGCGCGGTTGCGCCATGCCCACCATCAACAGCAACACGCCGAGCAGCGTCACGCCAAGCCACAACCCAGCGGACGAAACGCTGCCCGGCCGCTGCAGATAGTCCGTGGCCTGCACACCGACCCACCCCGCGAACCAGCCCGTGGCCGCCAGGGCCGCGCCACTGTGCAGCCCGCCGACGTGGTACACCTTGGCCGCGCTGCGCCGCACACGCAGCGGCCAGGTGACGGGGATGCGCGTCGCCAGCCAGAACAACGCATTGATCAGGTATTGCTGGCGAATCAGGATGGCCAGCGACAGGTTGATCAGCACCAGCGCCGACAACGTCTGGGCGCTGACGCCCTGCAGGCCGACGCCCAGCACCGCAAACGCCAGGTTGCTGAGCAACACCAGCGCTGCCAGGCGGTTGTAGTAGGAAAACACCGGCAACGCCGTCCAGCGCCGCCAGAGCGCCGGTTTGGGCGGCACCACGGTTTGACTCAGGGCATCAAGCATGGCCGGGCTCCTGCACCGCGAACGCCTGCATGGCCACCCATCTTTCACGCGCCCGTTGCAGCAACAGCGCCTTGTCGATCTTGCCGCGGGCGGTCAGTGGAAAATGCTCCACTGCGTCGATCAGCGCCGGCACGCAGTAGTAGGCCAGGCGCTGCTCGCATTGGCGTCGGCAGGACGCCACGTCGGCGCTGGCCGGCGAAACAAAGGCGACCAAGGTGCGGCTGTCGAGTTTTAGCGTGACGGCCCGCGTGCAGCCATCGCCGGCTTCCAGGGCGCTGGACACCGCGTCCAGTTCCACCCGGAACCCTCGGACTTTCACTTGGTCATCGACGCGCCCCAGGTGCTCGAGTTGCCCGTCGGCCGTCCAGCGCCCCAGGTCGCGTGTGCGGAACATCATAGCGTCGCCGCCCACAAAGGGGTCCGGACGGTACCGTTCGTGGGTCAATGCGCGGTTGTTCAGGTAGCCCGCCGTTACCCCGGCGCCGCCCGCCCACATTTCCCCGGCTTGCCCCGCCTCACAGGGGTAGCCCTGTTCGTCGAGCACGTACACGCTGTTGTTGGGGGTCGGCTGGCCGATGGTCAATGGGGTGCCAGGTACATGCCGATGCAGCGTATTGACGATGGTGGTTTCGGTGGGGCCGCAGCCGTTGTAGAACGTGCAATGCGCCGCCCAACGCTCGGCCAGGGCCTGGGAACAGGGTTCTCCGGCGACCGCGACCACCTGGAGATCGGGGCACTGCCGAGGATCGAGGCCGGCCAGGATCGAAGGGGTTGCGATCAACACATGGCACTGTGCAGCGGTCTGCGCAATGGCTTTGCCGCGAATCAGCAACGTCGCGCCATGGGCCAGGCAGCCGAGTATTTCCCAGGCCGCCATGTCGAAGCCGATATTGAGGATCTGCCCGACGTTGCGGCCCGGCGCCATGCCCATCCGCCCAGGCTGCGTCAACAGGATGTTGCATACGTTACGGTGACTGACACACACGCCGTTGGGGCGCCCCGTGGTGCCGGACGTGAACAGCACGAAACACAGGTCATGGGTGTCGACGACGGCGCCCACCGGCTTATTGTCCTGGGCGATCCAGGGTACTTCGGCCAGGAACGTGTCCAGGCACAAGCTGCGATGGGCGGCGTCTGACGGGATGCGATCCGCCAGGTGCGACAGGGTCAGGATCAGCGGGCTGGTCAATGACTCGAGGACCATGGCCAGTTGCAGGGGCGGGACGATTCTGGCGTCCTGCGGCACATACGCGGCGCCGACCTTCAACACGGCCAACAGGCCCACCAGCATGGGGATCGAACGCTCGACGAACAGCGCCACAGTGTCGCCGCGTTTGACGCCCTGCTCGATCAAGCCCGCGGCCAAACGATTGGCTTGGCGGTTGAGTTGTTCATAACTGATGCGCTGCCCCGCACACACTGCCGCCGTCGCATGCGGCGCCAGCGCCGCTTGCGCTTCGATGGCGTGGTGGATACAGGCGGCGCTCGGCGGGGTCGATGGGCCAAAGCCCCATTGTTCAACCAAGGCGCGCTGCAGGACAGGCAGAGGCGCCAGCATGGGCGGGGAAAAAAGCGGTTTTTCGGTCGGTGAAAACATCATGGATACACCCTCATCGGTTGACTGCCGAAAAATGGCTGGCAGGTATGAGGGTGGATTGAGGTACGAGCCCGCGATTACAGGCGCTCAGGCTTTACAGAAACTTCTCACCGACACGCGTAAAGTTTCTTTTCATCGCGAGTGGAATAACCTACGGGGAGCAGCGTCTACCTGCACACAACCGGTTAGACTCGACTCCCCATGCATGAACTCGACGAACAGTTACGTGAACTCATCCCCAGGCTGCGGCGCTTTGCCCTGTCCCTGAGCCGTAACGCCAGCAGCGCCGACGACCTGGTGCAATCGACCCTGGAACGGGCGATCACCCGCTGGGCCGACAAAACCGTCGACGGCGACCTGCGCGCCTGGCTGTTCTCGATCCTCTACCGGCAGTTCCTCGATGCCCATCGGCGCACCCGGCGTTATGCGCGCATGCTCGAGTTCTTCACCGGCCGCGACGATGTGCAGCCGTCGGTCGAACGCACGGTAATCGCCCAGTCGACCCTGCAAGCCTTCGACCGGCTCAACAGCGAACAGCGCGCCCTGCTGTTGTGGGTGTCGGTCGAAGGCTTGAGCTACAAGGAAGTCGCGCAGATTCTCGACGTGCCCATCGGCACTGTGATGTCGCGTCTGTCCAGGGCGCGCCAAGCCCTGCGTCAACTCAGCGATGGCGAAATGACCAGCCCTTCCCTGCGGATACTCAAATGATCAGCCTGCCCCCCAGCGAACGCGATTTGCATGCCTATGTCGACCAGCAACTGCCGGAGAGCGATCGACGCGTGCTGGAAACCTACTTGGCCGCCCACCCCGAGGTCGCCGCCCAGGTGCATGCCTGGCAGCAGGACGCGCACGTATTGCGCGCCGCCTTGAGTGGCGCGTTGCAGCAGCCGGCCAACCCGGCCCTGGACCCGGCGCTGATCCGCCAGCGCATCAAGCAGCAGTCGCGCCGCCATTTCGCCACGGCGGCGGTGCTGCTGATGGCGGTCAGCCTCGGCGGCCTGGGTGGCTGGCAGGCGCGCGAAGCCACGCAACCGCCCATGCTGCCCATGGCCGATGCCATGCAGGCTTACCGCCTGTTTGCCCAGGACGGCGTGCTGCCCGCCGACTATCACGCCCAGGGCAACGCCACGATGCAAACCTGGCTCGACCGCTATTTCAACCAGGCCCAGCGTCTGCCCGACTTGAGCCAGGCGGGTTTCACCGCCGTCAGCGGGCGCTTGCTCAGCACCGAACAAGGCGCGGCGGCGATGGTGCTGTACGAGGATCGGCAAGGCCGGCACATCAGTTTCTACATCCGCCCGCCGGGCCCGGAAAATAACTTCCTGCCCCGCGGCAGCCGCAGCGCCGATGGTTTGCTCGCCGAGTACTGGTCCGGCGGCGGGTACAACTACGCAATGGTCAGCCCGCAGGGGCTGCCGACCACGCCGCTGCTGCAGTTCTGAAGCCCACGCCCCGTAAAGGCCATGCGTTTTCGAGATGGCTGGCGGCGCGCTTCGCTATTGGTCAAATCCCGATTGTCGCCCTAAAGTGAGCGACCACCGCACACAGAGTGACTCCCCTTGGCGCCGCGTTCCCTGATCCGTCGTTTGCTCGGTAAAAAACACCCCACCCACGACGACTCACCCATCCCCACCTTCTTTCAGACCAAGGCCGAGCAGCACGGCTATACCCTCAGCGCCGCACAGGCCCGGGCGATTGCGGCGATGGCGCGCGAGACCCACCACCTGCTCGCCGGCCAGCCCACCCGCAGCCTGTATTTGCACGGGCCGGTGGGGCGCGGCAAAAGTTGGCTGCTGGACGGGTTTTTCCAGGCATTGCCGATCGCCGAAAAACAACGCGTGCATTTCCATGATTTTTTCGCCCGCCTGCACCGGGGCATGTTCGCCCACCGTCAGCACCACGATGCGCTGGCCGTGACCCTGGATGCGCTGCTGGATGGCTGCCGCGTGCTGTGTTTCGACGAATTCCATGTCCACGATATCGGCGATGCGATGCTGATCAACCGCCTGTTCAAGGCGTTGTTCCAACGTCGCGTCCTGGTGCTGGTGACGTCCAATTATCCACCGCAAGGGCTGTTGCCCAACCCGCTGTACCACGAGCGATTCAAGCCGGTGATCGACCTGATCGCAGCGCGCATGGACGTGCTGGAAGTCAGCTCGCCCAAGGACTTTCGCAGCCTGCCCCAGGCCCATGCCGAACAGCGCTTCAGCAGCGGTCGGTACGTGTGGCCGGGTACACCGGCGCAGCGAACCGCGCTCGGGCTGCCGGCCACGGATTGCCCGGCGCAGGCGCTGACGGTCGGCAACCGCCAGTTGCGCTGCCGCAGCCAGCAGGCACGGCGCATCGCCTTCACCTTCCATGACCTCTGCGAACAACTCACGGCGGTGATGGATTACCTGCTGCTGTGCCAGGACTTCGACGAGTGGATCATCGACGGGCTGCCGCACCTGGCAGACTGCCCGATCGCCGTGCAACAGCGCTTTATCAACCTGGTGGACGTGCTCTACGACCAGGATAAACAGCTGATCCTGATCGGCGCGCACCCGCTGGAGCAGGCCTTGAGCGGCCAGGCCATCGATCTGGCGCGCACCGCCAGTCGCCTGAACCAATTGCAGGCGGTCCGCCCGCAACACACGCCCGACCCGGTATCATGAGCGCCTTTTTACGCCCCCTTGCCGAGTGACCGCGCCGTTCATGAATACCCTCGTCCAACTCAAGGCCGGCCAATTGGCCGGCATCCAGCGCCTGGACCTGTCCTGTGGGCTGACCGAATTCCCCCGGGAAATCTTCGAACTGGCCGACTCCCTGGAAATCCTCAACCTCAGCGGCAACGCCCTGAGCAGCCTGCCCGACGACCTGCATCGCCTGCCGCACCTGCGCGTGCTGTTCTGCTCGGACAACGCCTTTACCGAACTGCCGGCCTGCCTGGGCCAATGCGCAAAGCTGAGCATGATCGGCTTCAAGGCCAACCGCATCCGCCACGTGCCGGCCGCCGCGTTGCCGCCGCTGTTGCGCTGGTTGATCCTCACCGATAACTGCATCAGCCAACTGCCCGACGAATTGGGCGAGCGGCCGCTGCTGCAAAAACTGATGCTGGCCGGCAACCACCTGGCGCACCTGCCGCCAAGCCTGGCCAATTGTCACAACCTGGAGCTGATCCGCATCGCCTCCAACCGCCTCACCGGCTTGCCCGATTGGCTCCTGGCGCTGCCCAGCCTGACCTGGCTGGCCTACGCCGGCAACCCGGTGGAAATGGCGGCGGACGTGGCCGCCGACGATGCGACGCCCGACATTCCATGGTCGGCGCTGGAACTGGCCGAGGTGCTCGGGGAAGGCGCCTCCGGGGTGATCCGCAAGGCACTCTGGCAGCCCTCGGCCAAGCCGGTGGCGGTCAAGCTGTACAAAGGCAGCATCACCAGCGACGGCTCACCGCTGCACGAAATGCAGGCATGCATTGCCGCCGGGTTGCACCCCAACCTGATCAAGGTGGAAGGCCGCGTGGTTGGCCACCCCGACGACCAGGCCGCGCTGGTGATGGACCTGATCGAGCCGAGCTACCGCAACCTCGCCGCCCTGCCGAGCCTGGCGTCCTGCACCCGCGACATCTACGAACCGGCTACCCGCTTCAGCCTCGCGGTGGCATTGCGCATGGCTCGCGGCATCGCCTCGGTGGGCGCGCACCTGCACCGCCATGGCATCACCCATGGCGACCTGTACGGCCACAATATTCTGTGGAACGCGGCGGGCGACTGCTTGCTCGGGGATTTCGGCGCGGCGTCGTTCCATGCCACCGCCGACACCCTGGAAACCCGGGCACTGCAACGCATTGAAGTGCGTGCGTTCGGAGTGTTGCTCGGGGAGTTGTTGCAGCGGATCGACGTAGGCTTGAGCGACACCACACGCCAGATCCTGGAAGGCTTGCAGGCGCGCTGCTGTCAGCCCGAAGTGCTGGCGCGGCCGGGCTTCGAGGAAGTCGAAGCGCTGCTGCAATCTATTCCACAGCACTGAACCCAATGTGGGAGGGGGCTTGCCCCGATGGCTGTGGCCCATTCAACATTGTCGTTGACTGACACACCGCTATCGGGGCAAGCCCCCTCCCACAGTTTTGAGCGCGTTTATTCAGGCATGGATCAGCCGGCCAGGCCGACGAACATATCCTGCACGTCATCGTGGTTGTCCAGGCCTTCGAGGAAGGCTTCGACTTCAGCCATCTGCTCGTCGGTCAACCCCGTCACCGGGTTCTTCGCGATATAGCCCAGTTTGGCCGACAGCACGGTAAAACCCTGCTCCGGCAGCGCTTTCTGCACGGCGTCGAGGTCGGTGGTTTCGGTGATGAACAGGGTGGTGCCCTCTTCTTCGCCCTCTTCGAAATCCTGGGCGCCGGCTTCAATGGCCGCCATTTCAGGATCGGCGTCCGGGCTGTCCGGCGCGGCTTCGATCAGGCCGACGTGGTTGAAGTCCCAGGCCACGGAGCCGGAAGCGCCCAGTTGGCCCTTGCGGAACGCCACGCGGATTTCCGCCACGGTGCGGTTGATGTTGTCGGTCACGCACTCAACGATCAGCGGCACCTGATGCGGGGCGAACCCTTCGTAGGTCACGCGGTGGTACTGCACGGTTTCCCCGAGCAGACCGGCGCCTTTCTTGATGGCACGGTCCAGGGTTTCCTTGGGCATCGAGGCTTTTTTGGCCTGCTCCACCACCAGACGCAAGTGGGCGTTGGTCGCGGTGTCGGCACCGTTACGGGCAGCGATGGTGATCTCTTTCACCAGTTTGCCGAAGATCTTGCCCTTGGCATTGGCTGCCGCTTCTTTATGTTTGACTTTCCACTGTGCGCCCATGACTTGCTCTCTTCCTCATGCATCGCGCCGAGACGTCTACTGGCCGGCGCTTTGGGGGCAGAGTTTATAGGGCAAAAACGCAACGTTCCACCAAAAAACCTTCACGGCGCCAGCTCGAAAAACGCCTGAATCAAACGCAGCGACCGACGGCGCTCCATGCACCCCAACATGTGTCGGTTGAGCAGCCCCTGCCCGTGGATCGGCAGCGCACGCACGCGTGGGTCCGGGCTGACCTCCATCGAGGACACCACGCCAACCCCCAACTCGGCGGCAACGGCTTCGGTCACCGCTTCACGGCTGTCCAGCTCCAGCAGCACTTTCGGCTGCACCCCGGCGCCGAGGCAGGCGTGATCGAAGGTGCGCCGGGTAATGGAGCCCGGCTCGCGCAGCACCATGATTACCTCGTGCAATTGCTCCAACTGAATGCCCTGGGCCAGCGTCGCCCACGGGTGGCTGGCCGGCACCAACGCGCAGATCCGCGATTCGCCCAGCGCCTGCAAGTGCAGGCCGTTGCGTGGTTCGACTTCGGTGAGCACCGCCACATCCGCATGCTCGGACAGCAGCGCCGCCAGGGTTTCCTGGGCATTGCCCAGGCGCAGGTTCACGGTGATCCCTGGGTAGCGCGCGCGCAGGCTGGCGATCATCGGCATCACCAGGTGCGGTCCGTCCGCCGCCACTTCGAGGCGCCCGCTGAGCAACTGCCGATTGGCCTCCAGCAGGGCCTGGGCTTCGTCCACCAGGCCAAAGATCGCCCGGGTGATCGCTGCCAGGCGTGTCCCCTCTTCGGTCAACTCGACGCGCCGCGCAGTGCGGCGCAACAAGGGGATCTGGTAGTGCTCTTCAAGGGCCTTGATGTGCCCGGTCACCGCCGGCTGGCTGATGAACAACCGCGCCGCCGCGCGGGTAAAGCTGCCCTCACGGGCCACTGCATCGAATGCGCGCAGTTGGAACAAGTTCATGTTGAGTGACCTTTCTATCGGCCTGACTGATAGCTCGCATAACAACAAACAATTTGATTGATGACAAGCCAAACTGCAATTTAGGCGCCGTAACGTCCACCCCCGGACACTTTGCGAGGACTTGAAATGAGCAGCGCCGCGCCGATCCTGCTGACCCCAGGCCCCCTGACCACCTCTGCCCGCACCCGCCAGGCAATGCTGGTGGACTGGGGTTCATGGGATGAGCGCTTCAATCAACTGACCGCCAGCGTCTGCTCGCAACTGCTGGCGATCCTCAACGGCGCCGCCACTCACCATTGCGTGCCGTTGCAAGGCAGCGGCACCTTCGCCGTCGAAGCGGCCATCGGCACCCTGGTGCCACGCAACGGCAAGGTGCTGGTGCTGATCAACGGCGCCTATGGCAAGCGCCTGGCGCAGATCTGCGAAGTGCTCGGCCGCGATTTCAGCACCTTTGAAACCGCCGAGGACGAACCCACTACCGCCGCCGACGTCGACCGCCTGCTGCACGCCGACCCGGCCATCACTCACGTCGCGTTGATCCATTGCGAAACCAGTACCGGCCTGCTCAACCCGCTGCCGCAGATCGCCCAGGTGGTCAAAGAGCATGGCAAGCGCCTGATCGTCGACGCGATGAGTTCCTTCGGCGCGCTGCCGATCGATGCCCGCGAAGTACCGTTCGACGCCCTCATCGCCGCCTCGGGCAAGTGCCTGGAAGGCGTGCCGGGCATGGGCTTTGTCTTCGCTGAAAAACACGCGCTGGGCGCCGCCCAAGGCAACTGCCACTCCCTGGCGCTGGACCTGTTCGAGCAGCACGAGTACATGGCCAGGACCGGCCAGTGGCGCTTCACCCCGCCGACCCATGTGGTCGCCGCGCTGCACGAAGCGCTGCTGCAATACCACGAAGACGGCGGCCTGCCCGCGCGCCAGCGACGCTATGCCAACAATTGCCAGGTGCTGCTGGACGGCATGGCCGAACTGGGCCTGCGCAGCTTCCTGCCGGCGGCGATCCAGGCACCGATCATCGTCACCTTCCACGCGCCGACAGACCCGCGCTACCAGTTCAAGGCGTTCTACGAACGGGTCAAGGCCAAGGGTTTCATTCTGTACCCCGGCAAATTGACCGAAGTGGACACCTTTCGCGTGGGCTGCATCGGCCACGTCGATGCGACCGAGATGCGCGCGGCGGTCGCGGCCATTGCGCAGGCGCTGCACGCGATGCAAGTGCTGGACATCTGATTGCCCTTTTTACCCCCAGGATCTGAACCATGAACTATCAACACCCTAATACCCTGCAGGCTGTCATCCTCGACTGGGCCGGCACCGTGGTCGACTTCGGTTCGTTCGCGCCGACGCAGATTTTTGTCGAAGCCTTCGCCGAGTTCGGCGTCCAGGTCTCCATCGAAGAAGCCCGTGGCCCGATGGGCATGGGCAAATGGGACCATATCCGCACCCTGTGCAACCAGCCGCAGGTCGCCGAGCGTTACCGCCAGGCGTTCGGCCGCACGCCCAGCGACGAGGACGTGAGCGCGATCTACCAGCGCTTCATGCCGCTGCAGATCGAAAAGATCGCCGAGCACTCGGCGCTGATCCCCGGCGCCCTCGACTGCATCGCCGCACTGCGTGCGCAAGGGCTCAAGATCGGCTCCTGCTCCGGCTATCCCAAGCAAGTGATGGACAAGGTCGTCGCGCTGGCCGCCACCAACGGCTACGTCGCCGACCATGTAGTCGCCACCGACGAAGTGCCCAACGGCCGCCCATGGCCGGCGCAGGCCCTGGCCAACGTGATCGCCCTGGGCGTTGACGATGTGGCGGCATGCGTCAAGGTCGACGACACCGTACCGGGCATTCTCGAAGGCCGTCGCGCCGGGATGTGGACCGTGGCGCTGACCTGTTCCGGCAACGCCCTGGGCCTGACCTACGCGCAGTTCCGCGCCCTGGACAGCGCCGGCCTGGCCCATGAGCGCACGCGTATCGAAGCGATGTTCGAAGGTTCGCGCCCGCACTACATGATCGACACCATCAGCGACCTGCCAGCGGTGATCGCCGACATCAACCAGCGCCTGGCCCGCGGTGAAATGCCGCAAAGCCACTGATCGAGGTCAACTCAACGGCATTCGCGCCGGGCAAACCCTGCAAAACAGGCTTACAGTAAAAGGACTTCGTCGCCAAAGAACGGAGGTTTGCCCTGATGAGTGAGGAATCAAGCGATGCCGTGGAAAAATTCCGAGTCACGTTACAGCACCATGTCGGTTGCGTTGCACTGGTTGATGGTGGTGCTGCTGGCGGTGGTCTACGCCTGTATTGAGTTTCGCGGGATCTTCCCCAAAGGCAGTGGCGGGCGGGCGCTGATCGTGGAAATGCACTTCATGTTCGGCCTGACCGTGTTTGTGCTGGTCTGGCTGCGCCTGTTTGCCCGCTCGCTGGGGGTCGCGCCGAAAATCGTACCGGCACCGCCGCAATGGCAGAGCCTGCTGGCGACCCTGATGCACTTTGCACTGTATGCCTTCATGATCGGCATGCCGATCGCTGGCTGGCTGATCGTCAGCGCCCAAGGGCATTCCGTGATGTTCTATGGGATCGAGTTACCGCCCCTGATCGGCGAAAACAAGGACTTGTCCAAGCAGATCAAAGAGTGGCACGAGCTGGGCGGCTCCATCGGTTATTGGTTGATCGGCCTGCATGCCGTGGCGGGTCTGTACCACCACTACTTCATCCGCGATAACACTGTGTTGCGCATGCTGCCCAAGCGTTAGGCAGCCAACCCTCGGCGGCCTTGCAAGCCGCCGGTGTGGACGAAGATCAGACGCGTGCCGGGAGGGAAGCGTCCGGCTTCGACCTGTTGCTTCAACGCCAGCAGTGCCTTGCCGGTATAGAGCGGCTCCAGCGGCAGGCCGCAGGCCCGTTGCGTGGTCTCGATAAAGTCGAGCAACAACGGGTCGACCTTGGCGAAGCCGCCCCGGCTGGCGTCCAACAGCGCATAGCCGTCCTGTACGATAGCGCGCACGTTCTGCGCCACGCCGTGATCGTCCGGCACCGCCATTGCACCGTACACCGGATGTCTCCCCGCCTCGGCCAACGCCAGCCCGGCCACAGTCGTGCCGGTGCCTGCCGCCAGCCACCATGCGTCGTAATCGTCCCACCCCACGTTGCTCAATTGCGCACGCGCCTGCTCGACCAATACGCCGCAACCCAACGCCCCGGCGATGCCCCCGCCGCCTTCGGGCACCGGGTAGAGATGGGGATAGTGTTCGTGCCACGGCTGCCAGAAACCGGGTTCACGCCGCGCGCGGTAGCCGCCATAGCCCAGCCAATGCAACTGCATGCCGAAGGCTTTCAAATCGAGAACGGTGGGCGTGTTTTGGGGATGGCCGCGCAACAGGCCGACGGTGGAAAAATCAAAACGCTTGCCGGCCGCCGCCAGCGCATGCAGGTGGTTGGAGTACGCCCCGCCGAGGCTGATGATCCCGTCGGCACCGGCCTGTTGCGCCAGGGCCAGGTGTTCGCTGAGCTTGAACCACTTGTTGCCGCTGATCAGCGGGTCGATGCGGTCCAGGCGCAGCACGGCCAATTCGACCCCGTTCAGCCAATCCAGCGGCAGCGGTTCCAGGGGCGCATGGGGGAGCCAGTCGAAAGGGCCCATCGGCGCAAGTCCGTATAAAAAAGGGGCAGTAGTCTAACACTGCCCCTTCTCGGCGTTTTACAACTCAGCTGCCAGGCGCGAGCCCTGGTTGATGGCGCGCTTGGCGTCGAGTTCGGCGGCGACGTCGGCACCGCCGATCAGGTACACGTTCTGGCCCGCTGCGACCAGGCCGTCCTGCAATTCGCGCAACGGGTCCTGGCCGGCGCAGATCACAATGTTGTCCACCGCCAACAATTGCGGCTCGCCCTCGGCGCCGATGCGGATATGCAGGCCCGCGTCGTCGATCTTCAGGTACTCGACGCTGTTGAGCATCTGCACCTGCTTGTTCTTCAACCCGGTGCGGTGAATCCAGCCGGTGGTCTTGCCCAACCCGTCACCGACCTTGGAAGCCTTGCGCTGCAGCAGGAACACCTCGCGCGCCGGCGGGTGCGGTTGTGGCTTGATCCCGGCGACGCCGCCACGCGCTTGCAACTGCGTGTCGATGCCCCACTCTTTCCAGAACGCATCGCGGTCCAGGCTGGTGGACACGCCCTGATGCACGAGGAATTCCGACACGTCGAAGCCGATACCGCCGGCACCGATCACCGCGACGCGCTTGCCCACGGGTTTGCGCTCGAGGATCACGTCGAGGTAGCTCAGCACCTTCGGGTTATCGATGCCCGCAATTGCCGGCGTGCGCGGGGCGATACCGGTGGCGAGGATGATCTCGTCGTACCCGCCTGCCGTCAGTTGCGCGACGTCGACGCGGGTGTTGAGGCACACCTCCACATGGGTGGTCTGCAATTTGCGGTTGAAATAACGCAGGGTCTCGAAAAACTCTTCCTTGCCCGGCACGCGCTTGGCGATGTTGAACTGGCCACCGATCTCGCTGGCCGAATCGAACAACGTCACCTGATGGCCGCGTTCGGCCGCCACCGTGGCAGCGGCCAGGCCCGCGGGACCGGCGCCGACCACGGCGATTTTCTTGATCTGTTTGACCGGCAGGTAGTTGAGCTCGGTCTCGTAGCACGCGCGCGGGTTGACCAGGCAGGTGGTCAACTTGCCGCCGAAGGTGTGGTCGAGGCAGGCCTGGTTGCAGCCGATGCAGGTGTTGATTTCATCGGCACGACCGGCCGCGGCCTTGTTGACGAACTCCGGGTCGGCGAGGAATGGCCGCGCCATCGAGACCATATCGGCATCGCCTGCGGCGAGGATCTGCTCGGCAATCTCCGGGGTGTTGATGCGGTTGGTGGTGATCAGCGGGATCTGCACCGCGCCGCGCAATTTGGCGGTGACTTTACTGAACGCGCCCCGCGGCACCTTGGTGGCGATGGTCGGAATGCGCGCTTCGTGCCAACCGATCCCGGTGTTGATGATGCTCGCACCGGCCTGCTCGATGGCCTTGGCCAGTTGCACGATTTCTTCCCAACTGCTGCCGCCTTCCACCAGATCGAGCATCGACAGGCGGAAGATAATGATGAAGTTCGGGCCGACCGCTTCGCGCACCCGGCGCACGATCTCCACCGCCAGGCGCATGCGGTTTTCGTAGCTGCCGCCCCAACGGTCGGTGCGGTGATTGGTGTGGGCGGCGAGGAACTGGTTGATGAAGTAGCCTTCGGAACCCATGATTTCCACGCCGTCGTATTCGGCGGACTGCGCCAGTAGCGAGCAGGTGACGAAATCCTGGATCTGTTTCTCGATGCCCGCTTCGTCCAGTTCCTTGGGCTTGAACGGGTTGATCGGCGCCTGGATCGCGCTCGGTGCCACCTGCTTGGGGCTGTAGGCATAACGGCCGGCGTGGAGGATCTGCATGCAGATCTTGCCGCCGGCTTCGTGTACGGCGCGGGTCACGATCTTGTGCTTCTGCGCCTCTTCGTCGGTGGTCAGCTTGGCCGCGCCGGAATACACCCCACCTTCATCGTTCGGGCCAATGCCGCCGGTGACCATCAGGCCCACGCCGCCACGGGCGCGCTCGGCGAAGTAGGCCGCCATGCGTTCGAAACCGCCCGGTTTTTCTTCCAGCCCCGTGTGCATCGAGCCCATCAGGGTACGGTTGCGCAAGGTGGTAAAACCCAGGTCCAACGGGGCCAGCAGGTGCGGGTACGCAGCAGCGGTCATGGTCAAGCTCCACAACGGATCATCACGGGACGTGGCACGCTCTTACGGCTTGCCATCGGTTTATGTCCCACAGACTAAGAGGCGTTCGGCTAGCACTCAATGACCGAAACTGACAAGTTATTGATCCAAATGCACAGCGCCCCTTGGCAAGCCGAGCCGCGGGCCCTACCCTAGTCGCGAACCCTGCACTCGGTCTGTTGTCTGTTTCCCCATGCGTAAACTTCTCGCTTTTACCGTCACCCTGGCGCTGGTTGCCGCCGTCGCCGCCTATCTGGTCTGGACCCAGGAACGCCCCGTGGCGCATTACCTGTCCGACCTGCGCATCACCCTGGCCGTCAACGAAGGCCAGCCTGCCGATCGCGGCAACCTGCTGGGCATTCAGCCGGAACTGTTCCCCGGCGACTACCAGAGCCTGGAACGCCTGCACCTGAAGCTCGCGGCCTACCTGCAAACGGCGCGAAACCAGGGGCTGATCAATGAAAAAACCATCGTGGTGCTGCCGGAACATATCGGCACCTGGCTGATGCTCAGCGGCGAAAAAAACGAGCTGTATCAGGCGACCCACCTGAAAGATGCGATGAACTGGCTGTCGATCAGCAACCCGCTGCAGTTCATGCGCGCCTGGATCAGCGCCACCGGCGACAACCGCATGGACGACGCGTACTTGCGCATGAAAGCCCCGGCAATGGCGCGGGACTACCAAGTGCTGTTCGGCGGCCTGGCCAAGGAGTTTGGCGTGACCCTGGTGGCCGGTTCCATCGCGTTGCCCAACCCCAGCGTGAGCGAGGGGCAACTGCAGGTCGGGCATGGCGCGCTGTACAACGCCAGCCTGGTATTTGCGGCCGATGGCCTGCCCCTGGGCCAGCCGCAGCGTCAGCTCTACCCGATCTACGACGAGCGCGGCTTCATTGCGCCCGGGGATGAAAACACCGTCAGCGTGGTCGACACCCCGGCCGGACGCCTGGGCATCCTGATCGGCAGCGACAGCTGGTACCCGGACAACTACCGCAAGCTCAATGAGCAAGGTGCAAGGTTGATCGCCGTCCCCGCGTTTGTTATCGGCCGCGACACCTGGGGCCGCCCTTGGCGCGGCTTCAAAAGCGTGTCGACGCCCGCGGAAATCAGCCTCAAACCCGAAGAACTCAGCGAAGGCGAAGCCTGGCGGCGCCTGACCTTGATCAGCCAGCCGCCCATCAGCCAGGCCATCGCGGGCATGAGTGTGTTTCTGCGCGGGCAGTTCTGGGACCTGGGCAGCGCCGGCCAGAGCTTTCTCAGCAGCAACGGCCAGGTGTTCGCCGACGGCGACGCCCGTGGCGCGCGCTTGCTGAATATCTGGCTGTAACGCCGTGAAGCCGGTACGCCTGGGGGATCTGTCGGTGGGCTTCGTGCACACCCTGGCCGACGCCATCAGCAGCCACGGCCTGGACCCGCAACCGCTGTTGCTGCAATACGGCCTGGACCCGCTACGGCTCGCCGAAGCCGGCGCGCGCTTGTCGATCCCGCGTTACATGCGCTTGGGCCATGCCGCCATTCAACTGACCGGCGATCCGGGCCTCGGCCTGCGCATGGGCCAGTCGAGCCGCTTGAGCCAGGCCGGCCTGGCCGGTGTCACGGCCGCCCAGGCGCCCAACGTGCGCGAAGCGGCCCGCACCCTCACGCGCTTTGAAGCGCTGTACGGCTCCAACTATCGCGGGCAGTCGAGCTTTCATGAAGACGCCGAAGGCGCGTGGCTGCGTTTCTACTCCATCAGCCCGTACAACGCCTATAACCGCTTTGTGGTCGACTCGATCATCGCCGGCTGGCTGCACCAACTGTCGAGCCTGGCCCAGCAGCCGGTACAGGCGCAGCGCATCGAGATCGAATTCGAAGCACCGGACTACAGCGAACAATACAGCGTGCTGGGTGACAGCCCGGTCCACTTCGGCGCCGAGGCCAATCAACTGCGCCTGAGCCAGACAACCCTGGCGCTGCGCAACCCGGAGCATTGCCCGAGCACCTGGCAACTGCTGTTACAACTGTGTGAAAGGGAGTTGGAGCAGTTGACCCGCACCCGCAGCCTGCGCGAGCGCATTACCCGCTTGCTCGGGCCGATGCTCAATGGCGGCCGGGAACCCGACCTGGAAGAAGTGGCGGCGCGCTTGAAGCTGCCGACCTGGACCCTGCGCCGCAAACTGGCCGATGAAGGCACTCAGTTCCGGGCGATCCTCAACGATACCCGCCGCGACCTGGCCATGACCTATATCCGCGATACGGAACTGGCATTCGGCGAGATCGCCTACTTGCTCGGTTTTGCCTCGGCCCAGGCCTTTCAACGGGCGTTCAGGCGGTGGAACAACCAGACCCCAGGGGAATTTCGCCGCAGTCAGCGGCAATCCGCCTGAAGCCGGTCTTACAGCTCAGTAGCGTCGTCGGCGGGGTCCAAAGGGTCCCATTCAAAGGCCTGGTACTCCAGCAGTTCTTCTTGGTAATCGTCCATGGTGAACTCCTTTTTGAGTTGAAAGCAGCCGCAGGTAAATGACCTGCACAGCCAGCCTAATGTGCCGTGATGACGGAAAAATGTCGGTGTCATGACGTTCCTGCACGTTCAGATTAAACGTAGCAGCGTTGTGCGGATTTAGCACTGGGCCATCGAAAAACAATTGCAACCATTGCAATTGCAATTATAAGTCGATTTCCCTTAGGGTAAGCCTCCCTTGCCGAGGAGTCAGACCGATGATTGCCACCACCGCGCACGCCGCACAGCTTTGCTGTGATGCGTTGAACCAGGCCGGACATACACGAAGTTCGCCATTGCATACCGTCATGAGCATGGCCAACACCCTGGAAGCCAGCCGGCAGGCCTGGGTGATTCGCGGCCAGTCCCGTTCCCGGCGTGTGGGCAGTTGGCCCGTCTGGTTTGCGCGCAAAACTGCGGAAAAACCGTTGCTGTACCTGCACAGCGCGGTGTCGTCGGCACAACTGTGTGCCTTGTCGGCCGAGACGGCGCAGCGCGGCATCCTGTGCAACGACATCGAAACCCAACCCTCGGCCTGGCCCAAGGGCGCACAGCCTTCTCTCCCGCTGTGGCTGGCGAGCAATCCGCATTGCACGCCCTACGATCCTGCCACGGGCGAGGAAGTCCGGGCGATCGTGCTGGCGGGACTGCGCACCTTGTATATCGACGGCAAGCCCGGGTTTTACTACCTGGCGCTGCATGACGACGACAACGCAGTACCGTTGACCGAGCAGGACCGTGAAGATGCGCTCAAGGGTATGTATCCGCTCCAGCGCGATGCCCCAGGGGACGTGCGCTTGCTCGGCGCAGGTCGGGCGCTTGAAGAGGTCGTGCAGGCCAAACGCTTGTTGGCACAGGACTGGAATATCACCGCGCAGCTGTGGAGTTGCCCCAGCTACACGCGGCTGGCCCGAGAGGCCGCGGCGGCCGAACGCTGGAATCGCCTGCACCCCACCGCCCCCAGACGCAGCAGCCACTTGCGCGAGTGCCTGGCCGGGAATGCCGCGCCGGTGATTGCAGTGACCGGCTATGCACAGCCGATTGTCGACCCGTTGGCGGCTTACGTGGATGCGCGGTTCGTGGGGCTGGGCGCGGGCTCGGTGCAGGCATCGGCGCCCAGTCGCTATTGGATTGCGGTGTCTGCATTGAGCGCCCTGGCGAAGGACGGGCTCATCGCTGCACAGCAGGTCGAACGGGCGATGAAGCGCTACTCACTGCAATGAGCCGGAATGCGAACAACGGCGCAAGGGGCTTGCTCCCGATAGCGGCGGGTCAGTCGACAGCTGCCTGTTATCGGGACCACGCCATCTTCCACGTTGAATCGTCGTGTCTCAGGATTTGCGCCGGCTACGGACCTGCACACCGGCCTCCATCGCCAACCCGGCAGTACGTTCCAGGGCTTCGGCAAACCCCTGGCGCTGCTCCGGTGCGATCTGCGACAGGAACAGCTCATCCACCGTGCTTTCGTAGATGCCCCACATCTTTTTGCGCAACACCCGGCCGGCCTCGGTGATCGTGGCAAACGCGGCACGGCCGTCGCCGTCGGAGCGGGAGCGCACCACCAGGCCGTCTTTTTCCAGGCGGTCCACCAGGCGCGTCAGGTTGTAGCGCTCGATGGCCAGCACATCGGCCAATTCATGCATGCGCCGAGTACCTTCGGGGCCGCTTTCCAGGCCCCACAATGCGTCGTACCAGGCGTAGGGCGGCAGGTCGGCCGCAGCCAGGCGCCGCTCGATTTCACGGATGACCGTCCTGTGGGCCCTGACAAAACGGAACCAGACATCAGGCTCTTTCGACGACATGCAACACCATCCGGGGAATTTCAAGAAGGTTGCAATAGTAGCTCATCCCGCGCTAGATTCAGACATGTAGTTGCAATTGCAACTATATGTGCGCCGCTCCCACAAGGAGCTCGCTGCTTGATATTCGCCGACCCTGGAGCCTCACATGACCCCGAATACCGCAGTAAGACTGGACGACGACCCACAGGAAACCCGCGAATGGCTGGAAGCCATCGAATCGGTGCTGTCCACCGAAGGCCGCCCGCGTGCCCACTACCTGATCGACCAGTTGCTGGATTTCGACGTGGCGCAACATGGTGACGTCTACGGGCGGGTAACCACGCCCTACATCAACACAATCCCGCTGGACCGCCAGTTGCCCTACCCTGGCAACCTGGCCCTCGAACGCCGCACCAGTGCGTTTATCCGCTGGAACGCCATGGCCATGGTGCTGCGCGCCGGTAAACACTCCGGCGTCGGTGGGCATATCGCCACCTACGCGTCGGCCGCCGTGCTGTATGACGTCGGCTTCGACCACTTTTTCCGTGGGCGCACCGACACCTTCGATGGCGATCTGGTCTACATCCAGGGCCACTCCTCCCCCGGCATCTACGGCCGCGCGTATCTCGAAGGCCGCATCAGCGAGGCCCAGCTCGACAACTTCCGCCGCGAAACGGGCGGTGCAGGCTTGTCGTCCTACCCGCACCCACGGCTGATGCCGGATTTTTGGCAATTCCCCACCGTGTCCATGGGGCTCGGACCGATCACCGCCGCCTACCAGGCGCGCTTTATGCGCTACCTGGAGTTGCGTGCGCTCAAGCAGCACCAGGGCCGCAAGGTCTGGGCGTTCCTTGGTGATGGCGAAATGGACCAGCCGGAATCCCTGGCCGCCATTTCCCTGGCCGGGCGTGAAAAACTCGACAACCTGATCTTCGTGGTCAACTGCAACCTGCAGCGCCTGGACGGCCCGGTACGCGGCAATGCCAAGGTGATCCAGGAATTCGAAAGCCTCTACCGCGCGGCCGGCTGGAATGTGATCAAGGTAATCTGGGGCGGCGGCTGGGATGCGCTGCTGGAAAAAGACCAGAGCGGGCTGCTGCGCCAACGCATGATGGAGTGCGTGGACGGTGATTATCAGAACTACAAATCCCAGGACGGCGCCTACGTGCGCGAACATTTCTTCGGCAAATACCCGGCGTTGCTGGCATTGGTTGCGGACCTGTCAGACGAGGACATCTGGAAACTCTCACGCGGCGGTCATGACCCGGACAAGGTCTATAACGCCTATGCTGCCGCCATGAGTCATTCAGGCCAACCCACGGTGATCCTGGCGAAAACCGTCAAGGGCTTCGGCATGGGCGAAGCCGGCGAAGGCCAGAACATCAACCATCAGCTGAAAAAAATGGGCGCCGACGCCGTCAGAGCGTTCCGTGATCGCTTCGGCCTGGAAGTCCCCGACGAGCAGTTGGCTGAAACTCCTTACCTCAAGCCGGCTGCCGACAGCGAAGAGGCGCGCTACTTCGCCGCCCGGCGCCAGGCGTTGGGTGGCTACGTGCCGGCGCGCCACAGCGCCGTCGAATCGCTGCGGATTCCTGAACTGAGCGCTTTCGCGACCCAGCTCAAAGACACCGGCGAGCGCGCCATCTCCACCACCATGGCCTTTGTGCGGATCCTCGGCACACTGCTCAAGGACCCGCACCTGGGCAAGCTGATCGTGCCCATCGTGCCGGACGAATCACGCACCTTCGGCATGGAAAGCCTGTTCCGTCAGATCGGCATTCACTCCGCCGTCGGCCAGCTCTACACCCCACAAGACGCCGGGCAACTGAGCTACTACAAAGAGAGCAAGGACGGACAGATCATGCAGGAAGGTCTGAATGAGTCCGGTGCGATTGCCTCTTGGATCGCGGCGAGTACGTCCTACAGCAACCATGCTCTGATGACCGTGCCCTTCTACATCTTCTACTCGATGTTCGGCTTCCAGCGCGTCGGCGACCTGGCCTGGGCGGCAGGCGATGCCCGGGCACGCGGCTTCCTGCTGGGTGCCACGGCCGGGCGCACCACCCTGATGGGCGAAGGCTTGCAGCACGATGATGGGCATAGCCATATCCTGGCGTCGGTGATTCCGTGCTGTGTGTCGTATGACCCAACTTTTGCCTACGAACTGGCGGTGATCATTCGCGAAGGCATGCGGCGCATGTATGTCGAGCAGGAGGACATTTACTACTACATCACCCTGCTCAACGAGAACTACCCGCACCCGGCAATGCCCGAAGGCGTGGAAGAAGGCATTCTCAAGGGCTTGTATCCGCTGAGCACACACCAGCAGGCACAGGTGCAATTGATGGGCAGCGGTTCGATCCTGCGGGAAGTGATCGCCGCAGCAGCGTTGCTCGACAAGGATTTCGCCGTACACAGCAGCGTATGGAGTGCGCCCAGCCTGACCGAGCTGCGCCGTGACGGGCATGAAGCCGAACGCTGGAACCTGTTGCACCCGGAACACGAGCCGCGCTTGAGTTACGTCGAGCAATGCTTGGCCGGGCATACGGGTCCGGTGCTGGTGGCCACTGACTACATGAAGCTGTTCGCCGACCAGATCCGCCCCTTTGTGCCGAACCGACGCTTTGTAGCGCTGGGCACGGACGGCTTCGGGCAGTCGGATACCCGGGAGGCCTTGCGCGAGTTCTTCGAGGTGGACCGGCATTTCATTGTGCTGGCGGCACTGAAGGCGCTGGCCGATGACGGACTGATAGGTCGCGAGAAAATCAGTGAGGCGATCAGTCGCTACGGGATCAATGTCGACAAGACCAATCCCGTAGCGGTCTGACTCACTGCGCGGGCGTCGGCAGGGGCGGAATCGCCTCTGTCGGCGGCGGCAGGTCCGGCGTGGTTGGCGCAGGTGCCGGTGCCGGCGCAGGGCTCGGTTCTGCCTGCGGGACGATCGGCGCAGGCTCCGGTGCCGGTGTAACCGGCGTCGAGACGGCCGGCGCTACAGGTTCTTCCTTCGGCGCTGGCACCTTCTCCGCTGCCGGGGCAACTTTGGGTTCCGGCACCCCCAGTTCAGCCTTGGGCTGTTCTGGAATATGTTCGGTCTTCTTCACCTCTTGGGGCAGGAACACATCCACCAGCGCGAAGTAGCGCTCGTAGAACTTCGGCGCCGAGACAGTCTCACTCGCCACCTTCACCATCGAGTCGTCGGTGGAGCCGATCGGCATCGACACCGAGCCCAGCACACCCACACCCAGGCTGGCGGAGTTGTTGACCTTCTTCAGCGCATAACGATCCTGCAGGGCGTTGGCGAACATCGTCGAGTGGCTTTTACCTTTGCCATCATTGGCACACACCACATTGAAGCTGATCTGCATGTGAGTTTCGCCGGTCTGCTGGAAACTCTTGTTACCCACCACCAGCTTCGGATCGCTACTGGTGATGATGTAGCCCTGGCTCAGCAAGGCACGGCGGGCGGCCTCGCACGCGGCGATGTCACTGACCGGGTAATTACGGGAGAACGTACCGGAGTCGTCGAAATTCTCGTGCTCGTAAATAGCGGTCTTGGGTGACGAGCAGCCCGTGGCGCCCGCCAACACCAGCGCCAACCCGAGGCTACGCAAGTGAAATGATGTCGACATTGAAAATCCTGAGGAAAACGGTCTGGGCAGTATTGTGCAACAGAACGAGGCCTTGGCGCGCGCATTCCTGTCGATAAAACGTCACAAGCCTACACAGCGGTGCCTGCAGGGAAAAGCCCGGCGCACATATGGTCAATAAACACGCGCAACTTGGCAGATGCATGACGACTTGACGGCCACAATATCCAGAAACTGCCACGGTGTTCGAGATAATCATCCAACACCCGTAGCAAGCGCCCCTGCCCCACGGCCTCGTTGACCATGTAGTCGGGCAGACAGGCGATGCCCAATCCCTCGTGTACCACATGGTTGAGGGACTCAATGGTGGTACTGACCAGCGGTGTACGCAAGGTCGGCTCGGCGGCGCCCGGCAGGTGACGCAACGGCCAGTTTTCCAGCTTGCCGGTGGCGCAGAATTTGTGCCGCAGGCACGCGTGATCATTGAGATCCTGCGGTTGCTGCGGGGTGCCGTGTTGAGCGAAGTAGCCCGGCGTGCCCACAAGCACCAACTGGTAATAGCCCAGATGCCGCGCCATCAAGCGCGAATCTTCGGGCTTGCCTGTGCGAATCACCGCATCGAAACCTTCCTCGATCACGTCCACCATGCGGTCGGAAAAATCCACATCCAACTCGATATCCGGGTAGGCGCGCATAAAGTCGCTGAGCACCGGCATCAACAAGCCGCGTACCTGCGGCAGGCTGACGCGCAACTTGCCGCGGGGCGTGGCGCTGGCGTCCGTCAATTCCTGCTCGGCCGCCTCGACCTCGGCCAGAATGCGCCGGGAACGCTCAAGAAATAGCGAGCCTTCGCTGGTCAGGGTGATACTGCGCGTGCTGCGGTGAAACAGCCTGACGCCCAGGCGCTCTTCCATGCGCGCGATACTTTTGCCCACGGCCGACGACGATACCCCCAGCACGCGACCGGCGACGGTGAAGCTGCGCGTCTCCGCCACCTGCACAAATACCGACAGGCTGCTCAAGCTGTCCATGATCACGCCTCGACTGATTACGGACACCTATGTCCGCTAAGTTCGGAACCTTAGCCTGTTTTTCCGCACAGCACAGCCCCTTACTCTGCCGCCTTGCCCCTTTTATATGGATCAAGCGTCATGAGCGACAACCCTTCACTTACCCATTGCCCGGCGAACGCCGAGCCTGACGTGCTGCCGCTGGGAGGCTTGTTGGCCCTGGCTTGCGCGGGTTTTATCACCATCCTCACCGAAGCCATGCCCGCGGGGCTCCTGCCGCAGATGGGCGCAGGCCTGGGTGTGTCGCCCGCCCTGGTTGGCCAACTGGTCACGCTCTACGCACTCGGATCATTGCTCGCGGCCATCCCCTTGACGCTGCTGACGCGGGGTTGGCGCCGACGCCCCCTACTGCTGGTGGCCATTGCTGGCTTCGCCCTGGTCAACAGCGTGACGGCCATATCCAGTCACTACGGGCTGACCCTGGTAGCGCGCTTTTTCGCCGGGGTATTCGCCGGGTTGCTCTGGGCCCTGTTGGCCGGTTACGCCAGTCGTATGGTCGCCCCTCACCTGCAAGGCCGGGCGATTGCCATCGCAATGCTTGGCGCACCGCTGGCCCTGACCCTGGGCGTGCCGGCCGGCACCCTGCTGGGCACCCTCGTTGGCTGGCGCTTGAGTTTTGCGATCATGACCGGGCTGACGCTGGCATTGCTGCTCTGGGCGCGCTGGCAACTCCCGGACTTTGCCGGCCAAGCAGCACAACAGCGCCTGGGCCTGCGCCAGGTGATGAGGTTGCGCGGTATTCGCCCGGTGCTTTGGGTGACCTTTACCTACGTGCTGGCGCACAACATTCTCTATACCTACATCGCCCCCCTGCTGGAGCCCGCCGGCATCCAGGCCGATATCGACCGGGTACTGCTGGTGTTTGGCCTGACGGCGTTGTTGAGCATCTGGCTGGTGGGCCTGCTGATCGATCGATGGCTGCGCTCGCTGGTGCTACTCAGTTGCATGCTGTTTGGCCTTTCGGCGCTGGCGTTGGCGTTCTGGATCGACTCGCCGGCGATCATCTACATCGCCGTCGCGGCCTGGGGGCTGGCATTCGGTGGCCTACCAGCCTTACTGCAAACCGCCCTGGCCAAGTCGGCAGGCGAGTCGGCGGACGCCGCGCAGTCGATGCTGGTGACGGTATGGAACCTGGGCATTGCCGGTGGCGGTCTGGCGGGCGGGTTGTTGCTGCAGAGCTGGGGCGTGCTCGCGTTTCCCTGGGCGGTAGTGGCGTTGATGTTGCTGGCCCTTTGCAAACGCCCATGAAAAAGCCCCCGGTCTTTTCAGGCCGGGGGCTTTTTATTCAAACCGAGATCAGTACTTCTTGATCTCAGCCTTGGTTTCCAACTGCTTGCGGTACGCCGCGAAATCCTGCTGCCCAACACGGGAAGCGAGGAAACGGCGGTATTGCGCCTTCTCATCGTCCGATGGAGCCGCCGCTTCGGTGACGCCGTTCAAGCGCACGATCACCAGGCTGCCATCAGCGAGGGTCACGGTGGTGAAGGTCGGCTTGTCCTTGGACGCAGGCTTGGGCATGCGGAACAAGGCTTGCAGCACCACCGGGTCGATCGTTTCCTGGCTACGGGTAGCCGCTTGGGTGACTTTCCAGACCTGGCCATCAACGGGCTGGTTCAGCGGGGTCTTGCCATCACGCAGGCTGGCGATCAACTCGTCAGCGTGAGTCTTGGCGGCCGCGCTGGCGCGTTCCTTGGTCATCTGGGTGCGGATCGCCGCTGCCACGCTTTCCAGCGGCAGTTGCGTAGGCTTCAGATGCTCTTTGGCCCGCAGCACGATGATGGTTTCCGGGTCGAGCTCGATGGCGGTGCTGTTGGCACCCTCATCCAACACTTCCGGGCTGAACGCGGCAGTGACCACGGCACGGTTGGCCGCGACACCCTCACCGCCTTCGCGACCAAACGGCGCAGAGGTGTGAACGGTCAGCTTCAGATCGGAGGCCGGCTGAGCCAGGTCGGAGGCTTCGAACGCCGCATCTTCCAATTGCTTGGTCGCTTCGACAAAACGCTGTTCAACCTGTTGGTTCTTGAGCTCGTGAGTCAGCTTGTCTTTCAGGCTGGCGAACGATGGCACTTCTGGCGCTTCAACGCCCAACAGCTTGATCAGGTGCCAACCGAAGGTGCTGCGCACCGGTGCCGAGACCTGGTCCTTATTCAAGGCGTACAGGGCAGCTTCGAAGTCCGGATCGTAGACGCCAGGACCGGCAAAACCAAGGTCACCGCCATTGCTGGCCGAACCCGGGTCCTGGGAGAACTCCTTGGCCAGGGCTTCGAACTGTTCACCCTTGGCCAGGCGCGCCTGGATTTCCTCGATCTTGGCCTTGGCTTGAGCGTCGGTGACCTTGTCGTTGACTTCAATCAGGATGTGCGCCGCACGACGCTGCTCAGCGAGGTTGGCGGTTTCTTTCTCATACGCTGCCTGCAGTTCATCGTCCTTGACGGTGACCTGGTCGAAGAAAGACGACTTCTTCAACTCCAGATAGTCGATGACCACCTGGTCCGGGGTCATGAACTCTTTGGCGTGCTGGTCGTAGTAAGCCTTGACCTCGTCGTCGGTGAGTTTCACCGCCGCAGGGTTGGCCTTGATATTGACGGTGGCGAAATCGCGGGTCTGTTTTTCCAGGCGGGCGAATGCCAGCACCTGCGCATCAGTCACGAAGGCGCTACCGAGGATGCCCAAGCGAGTCTGCTCGATCAGCATTTGCTGGGTCATCATCTGACGGAACTGCAGACGGCTGTAGCCCAGTTGACGGATCACCTGGTCAAAACGCTCGGCGTTGAACTTGCCGTCCACCTGGAACTCCGGCGTCTGCAGGATCACTTGGTCCAGCGCGGCGTCAGAGAAGGCAAACTTGGAATCAGCGGCACCTTGCAGTACCAGCTTGCGATCGATCAGGCTCTTGAGCGCCGCGTCGCGCAGCAGTTTTTCGTCCAACAGGGAAGCATCGAAATCCTTGCCCATCTGTTGCATCAGTTGGCGACGTTGCATGTCGACGGCCTGGCTCAGTTCGGTCTGGGTGATTGCTTCACCGTTGACCTTGGCCACGTCCTGCTTGGTGTTGGTCGAAGCCTGAAAAATAGCCTCGATACCGGTGAACGCCATCAATGCGACGATGATCCCGATAATGGTCTTGGCAATCCAGCCTTGTGAATTGTCCCTGATATTTTGCAGCATGCGTCCCCCAGAAACGGTTGAACTTCAAAAATTGGCAACCGTGGAGCGTGGGTAGAGTCCGGATAGAAGAAAGGCGCATCCGAGGATGCGCCTTCTCTCGTAACTGGCGGAGCGGACGGGGGTTAGAACCCACACCCCCGGCGTGGTGACCCGATGGATACGTGGGTCAGCTGCCGCTCCGCTGCCAGGCCAGACCTGCGTCGGACCCGGGTAGGTAAAGGCTTGATCGAGGCTTAGTTAACGGCTTCTTTCAGGGCTTTACCGGCTTTGAAACCTGGTTTCTTGGCAGCAGCGATTTGCAGTGCTTTGCCAGTCTGTGGGTTACGGCCAGTGCGAGCTGGGCGGTCAGTCACAGAAAAAGTACCGAAGCCTACCAGTACCACCGAATCGCCGGCCTTCAGAGCGCCAGTGACGGATTCGATTACTGCGTCCAGCGCACGGCCAGCAGCAGCTTTCGGGATATCAGCGGATGCGGCGATAGCATCAATCAGTTCCGACTTGTTCACTCTAAGTCCCCTTATATATCTATTGAGTATGATTCTAAGTTTTTTGGTGAAAGCAAAAACCAGTGCTGAATGGCCTACAGACACTTAAGAGCCGCTTTATAACAAGGGCTCTAAAAAGCTGTCAAGGAAGCCCCCAGGCTTTAACGCATTAATGCGTGCTAATTCTTTCCTTGGAATCAGACTCGCGCTTTTCGTCCTTCGCGACTATCTCCGGAGCCACATCTGGCAAGGGCTCCGGCGCGTATTGCAGCGCAATTTGCAGGACCTCGTCAATCCATTTAACCGGTTTAATCTGAAGATCTTGCTTGATATTGTCAGGAATTTCCTTCAAGTCGCGGACATTCTCTTCAGGAATGATCACGGTCTTGATTCCACCCCGGTGTGCGGCGAGCAATTTTTCTTTCAGACCACCGATGGCCAATACCTGGCCACGCAGGGTGATTTCCCCGGTCATGGCCACATCGGCGCGTACCGGAATGCCGGTCAGGGCCGATACCAGGGCCGTACACATGCCTACGCCAGCGCTAGGGCCGTCTTTCGGGGTCGCCCCTTCCGGCATGTGGATATGGACGTCGTGCTTCTCATGGAAGTCCAGGGGAATCCCCAGGCTCCGGGCGCGGCTGCGCACCACGGTCTGCGCGGCGGTGATGGATTCGACCATCACGTCACCCAGGGAACCGGTCTTGATCAATTGGCCTTTGCCCGGGATCACCGCGGCTTCGATGGTCAGCAACTCGCCACCCACCTGGGTCCACGCCAGGCCAGTCACCTGCCCTACCTGATCCTGCTGTTCCGCCAACCCGTAGCTGAATTTACGCACGCCCAGATAGTGCTCCAGCACATCGGCGGTGATCTTCACCGAGAAGCGTTTTTCCAGCGCATGTTCCTTGACCGCCTTGCGGCAAATCTTCGCAATCTGGCGCTCAAGCCCCCGTACACCGGCCTCGCGGGTGTAGTAACGCACCATATCGCGGATCGACTCGACCTCGAATTCGATCTCGCCTTTTTTCAGGCCATTGGCCGAAATCTGCTTGGGCGCGAGGTATTTGACGGCGATGTTGATCTTCTCGTCTTCGGTGTAACCCGGCAGACGAATCACCTCCATCCGGTCCAGCAACGCTGGCGGAATGTTCATGGAGTTGGAGGTACACAGGAACATTACGTCGGACAGGTCGTAGTCGACTTCCAGGTAATGGTCGTTGAAATTGTGGTTCTGCTCAGGATCGAGCACTTCGAGCAAGGCCGATGCAGGATCGCCACGCATGTCGCTGCCCATTTTGTCGATTTCATCGAGCAGGAACAGCGGGTTGCGCACGCCGACCTTTGTCATCTTTTGAATCAATCTTCCTGGCATCGAACCGATATATGTGCGGCGATGACCACGGATTTCCGCTTCATCACGCACGCCGCCAAGGGCCATTCGCACGAATTTACGGTTGGTGGCATTGGCAATCGACTCGGCCAGGGAGGTTTTACCCACACCCGGCGGACCGACCAGGCACAACACCGGGCCACGAATTTTCTTCACGCGCTTTTGCACGGCAAGGTATTCGAGAATGCGTTCTTTGACTTCTTCGAGGCCGTAATGGTCGGCATCGAGGATATCTTCGGCGCGAGCCAGGTCCAGGCGCACCTTGGTCTGAGCCTTCCACGGCACCTGCACCAGCCAATCGATGTAGGAGCGAACCACGGTGGCTTCGGCCGACATCGGCGACATTTGCTTGAGCTTGTTCAGCTCGGCGTTGGCCTTGGTCAGGGCGTCTTTCGGCAGGCCGGCGGAATCGATGCGCTTTTTCAGCTCTTCGATCTCGTTGTGGCCTTCCTCGCTGTCGCCGAGTTCCTTCTGAATGGCCTTCATCTGCTCATTCAGGTAGTACTCGCGCTGGCTGCGCTCCATCTGTTTCTTCACGCGACCACGGATGCGCTTTTCAACCTGCAGCAGGTCGATTTCGGCATCGAGCAGCGCCAGGACGTGTTCGACACGGGCCGGCAGGTCGATGATTTCGAGGATGTCTTGCTTCTGCTCGATTTTCAGCGCCATGTGCGCGGCCATGGTGTCGACCAGGCGGCTAGGCTCATCAATGCTGTTGAGGGAAGACAGGACTTCAGCCGGGACTTTCTTGCCCAACTGCACATACTGCTCGAATTGCGAGAGCAGGCTGCGTACAAATACTTCGGACTCGCGCTCCGGGGCCTCGACTTCGTCGATCAGTGCCACTTCGGCGCGCAGGTGGCCGTCCACCTCCATGAAGCGCTCGACCGCACCGCGCTGCTCACCTTCCACCAACACCTTGACAGTGCCGTCGGGCAGCTTGAGCAATTGCAGGACAGTCGCAACAGTACCGACGCGATACAGGGCGTCTTCGCCTGGATCATCATCAGCAGGATTTCTCTGGGCCAACAGCAGGATCTGCTTGTCGCCCGTCATCGCGGCCTCGAGGGCTTCGATAGACTTCTCGCGCCCCACGAACAGCGGGATAACCATGTGCGGATAGACGACGACATCACGCAACGGCAGGAGAGGCAATTCGATGGTTGTCTTCATGATTTCGCCTCTATGACAGTTGAAAAGTAAGCATGAAACCAAGATGGGGGCTGCCGGCAAAAAAAACAAGCTCAATGCCAGCAGTTAAATGCAGGAAAAACACGCCCTTAAAACAAAAGGGGCCCCTAAAGGCCCCTTGTTGTTATGCAGCAGCCGGACGCTTACGCGTCTGGCGCAGCCTTGGCAGCCGGCTCACTGTTTTCATAGATATACAGTGGCTTGGACTTGCCTTCGATAACACTTTCGTCGATCACCACTTTGCTCACCTCGGACTGCGAGGGGATTTCGTACATGGTGTCGAGCAATACGCCTTCGAGGATCGAACGCAGGCCACGCGCACCGGTTTTGCGCTCCAGTGCCCGTTTGGCCACTGATTTGAGTGCGTCGGTACGGAACTCGAGGTCTACGCCTTCCATTTCGAACAGCTTGGCATATTGTTTGGTCAGGGCGTTTTTCGGCTCGGTGAGGATCTGAATCAGAGCAGCCTCATCCAGCTCGTCCAATGTCGCCAGGACCGGCAGACGACCAACGAATTCCGGGATCAGACCAAACTTGACCAGATCGTCAGGTTCGACTTCACGCAGGGACTCGCCCACCTTCTTGCCTTCTTCCTTGCTGCGCACTTCCGCACTGAAGCCGATGCCGCCACGGGTGGAACGGTTTTGAATAACCTTTTCCAGACCGGAGAACGCACCGCCGCAGATGAACAGGATATTGCGCGTATCAACCTGAAGGAATTCCTGCTGTGGATGCTTGCGGCCGCCTTGTGGCGGTACGGAAGCAACCGTGCCTTCGATCAGTTTCAACAAGGCTTGCTGCACGCCTTCACCGGAAACATCCCGAGTGATCGACGGGTTGTCGGACTTGCGCGAAATCTTATCGATTTCGTCGATGTAGACGATACCCATCTGGGCCTTCTCTACGTCGTAGTCGCACTTCTGCAGCAACTTCTGAATGATGTTCTCGACGTCCTCACCCACGTAGCCAGCCTCGGTGAGGGTGGTGGCGTCGGCGATGGTGAACGGAACGTTCAGCAGGCGAGCGAGGGTTTCCGCAAGCAGGGTTTTACCCGAGCCTGTAGGACCGATCAGCAAGATGTTGCTCTTGCCGAGCTCGACTTCGTCGTTTTTCTTGTCACGCTGGTTCAAACGCTTGTAGTGGTTGTACACCGCTACGGCCAGAACCTTTTTTGCACGCTCTTGACCAATCACGTACTGATCAAGGATGCCGCTGATTTCTTTAGGCGAAGGCAATTTATGCGCGCTGCTTTCGGCCTGGGCTTCCTGCACCTCCTCACGGATGATGTCATTGCACAGGTCGACGCACTCGTCGCAGATAAAGACCGAGGGGCCGGCAATCAATTTGCGTACTTCATGCTGGCTTTTGCCACAGAAGGAGCAATAGAGCAGCTTGCCGTTGTCCTCGCCGTTGCGGGTGTCAGTCATTCGTTCGATCCAAATCCGATAGGCTTGCAACACAAGATGAAGGCTTATGCGGGCTTTTTCAAGCCCGCAGGTGATCGGACTTGCCGACCTGGCCTATTTTGAGCTGCTTATATTAAGCGGGGCGCTTGTCAATCACTGCGTCGATCAACCCGTAATCACGCGCGGCTTCGGCGCTCATGAAATTGTCACGGTTGGTATCACGCTCGATTTCTTCCAAGGTGTGCCCGCTGTGCTTGGCCATCAGCGTGTTAAGACGCTCACGAATAAAGAGGATTTCCTTGGCATGGATTTCGATGTCCGATGCCTGGCCCTGGAAACCGCCCAGTGGCTGGTGAATCATCACGCGCGAGTTCGGCAGGCAGTAACGCTTGCCTTCGGCACCTGCGGTCAGCAGGAAAGCACCCATGCTGCAGGCTTGACCAATGCAGGTGGTCGACACGTTTGGCTTGATGAACTGCATGGTGTCGTAGATCGACATGCCCGCGGTCACCGAACCGCCCGGCGAGTTAATGTAAAGATGGATGTCCTTGTCCGGGTTTTCCGCTTCAAGGAACAGCAGTTGCGCACAAATCAGGTTGGCCATGTAGTCCTCTACCGGCCCCACCAAAAAGATCACTCGCTCCTTGAGCAGGCGCGAGTAGATGTCGTAGGCGCGTTCGCCACGAGCGGACTGCTCGACAACCATCGGGACCAGGCCGCCTGCGGCCTGGATATCAGAGTTCTGCTGAATATAGGAATTACGGAACATGCTCTGCAGTTACTCCCAAATAGTCATGTCTTGAAAACGCATAAGCCAGCGCGAGGCTGGCTTATGGTTGTATTTCAAACGAGTTGGACAATCAGTCGGCTTGTGCTGCTTCCGCCGGCTTGACTGCTTCTTCGTAAGAGACCGCTTTATCGGTCACCTTAGCCTTCTGCAGAACAGTATCCACAACTTGTTCTTCCAGCACAACCGAACGTACTTCGTTCAGCTGCTGGTCGTTCTTGTAGTACCAAGCCACAACCTGCTCAGGCTCCTGGTAGGCCGAAGCCATTTCCTGGATCATTTCACGAACGCGGTCTTCGTCAGGCTTGAGGTCGAACTGCTTGACCACTTCAGCCACGATCAGGCCCAGCACGACGCGGCGCTTGGCTTGCTCTTCGAACAGCTCGGCCGGCAGTTGGTCAGGTTTGATGTTGCCACCAAACTGCTGAACGGCTTGTACGCGCAGACGATCCACTTCGTTGGACAGCAAAGCCTTAGGCACTTCGATCGGGTTGGCGGTCAGCAGACCGTCCATGACCTGGTTCTTGACCTTGGACTTGATGGCCTGACGCAGCTCGCGCTGCATGTTCTTGCGAACTTCGGTGCGGAAGCCGTCGATGCCGGTTTCCTTGATGCCGAATTGAGCGAAGAACTCTTCGTTCAGCTCTGGCAGCTTAGGCTCGGACACGCTGTTGACCGTCACGGTGAACTCGGCGGCTTTGCCGGCCAGGTCCAGGTTCTGGTAGTCAGCCGGGAAAGTCAGGTTCAGAACGCGTTCTTCGCCCGCTTTTGCGCCAACCAGGCCGTCTTCGAAACCCGGGATCATGCGGTTGGAACCCAGCACCAGCTGAGTACCCTTGGCGGAGCCGCCAGCGAATGCTTCGCCGTCAACCTTGCCCACGAAATCGATGTTCAGCTGGTCTTCGTTCTGGGCAGCACGTTCGGCCACTTCGAAACGGGTGTTCTGCTTGCGCAGGATTTCCAGCATGTTGTCCAGGTCGGCATCAGCCACTTCGGCGCTCAGGCGCTCGATCGCGATACCGTCGAAGCCGGCAACTTCGAACTCTGGGAACACTTCGAATACAGCAACGTATTCCAGGTCCTTGCCCGCTTCCAGGGACTTAGGCTCGATCGAAGGCGAACCAGCCGGGTTCAGCTTTTGCTCGACAACCGCTTCGTAGAACGACGCCTGGATCACGTCGCCTACCGCTTCCTGACGCGCATCAGCACCAAAACGGCGCTTGATTTCGCTCATTGGCACTTTGCCTGGACGGAAGCCAGCGATCTTGGCCTTTTGGGCAGTCTGCTGCAGACGCTTGTTGACCGCAGTCTCGATGCGCTCTGCCGGCACGGTGATGCTCAGGCGGCGCTCGAGAGCAGTAGTATTTTCAACAGAAACTTGCATGGATATTCCTCGTTGCACAGACGTTAGCCGGCCGTTTCCGACCCCAGAATCAAGGGCATGCATTCTAGTGGGTCAAACTCAAGAAGTCACCCTACTGGAAACGGGTAAAAAAACAGCAGGCAATTTATCGGTACGAAGACACTGTTGCGCCTCGCCCCGGTGACAAATACAGCCAATCGCGCCAGGGCTCTGCGCCGACCCTTCTATATATAGAAGAAGTCGCCAATCATCTCCCTGACGGCCGCCCCTGCGAACAGGACCGGCAGGCAGCGCGGCATCATCGAGACACATAAATACGACGAAACGCCCTGCCTTGCGACCCAGAACCTGCAGCCGCGGAATACTCGAACCACTAAAACAAAAAAGGCGCCAGACTGTTAAATCTGGCGCCTTTCGAATATGGGGTGGACGAAGGGGATCGAACCCTCGACAACGGGAGTCACAATCCCGTGCTCTACCAACTGAGCTACGCCCACCATATTGCGTTAACAAAGAAACCAAACCACTTCTTTGTCGAGCCTGACCCCGCCTTCCGGCCGGGCAAAGCTTTAATTGGTGCGGATGAAGAGACTCGAACTCTTACGCCTCGCGGCGCTGGAACCTAAATCCAGTGTGTCTACCAATTCCACCACATCCGCGCTTGAAGCTCTTAAAGCAAAGGCGCCAGATGATTAATCTGGCGCCTTTTCAAAATATGGGGTGGACGAAGGGGATCGAACCCTCGACAACGGGAGTCACAATCCCGTGCTCTACCAACTGAGCTACGCCCACCATCTAACGCTACTTGTGCCAAAGCTGCCTAATGGCGCACCCGGCAGGACTCGAACCTGCGACCATCCGCTTAGAAGGCGGATGCTCTATCCAGCTGAGCTACGGGCGCCTGATTAATCTGTACTCTTGGAGGATTACAAACTAAGTGCTTCCAGCCTTGCAGAACAACAATCCTGCTAGACCTTCTTAACCAGTGCTAGGCTGTGCCCGACAAGTGCGACGAATAGTATAGACGCGCCGGAAAGCCGTCAAATCTTTTTTGAAAAAAATTCATTTTATTTAAGGGGTTAGGCCAATTTGCAGACCAAGCGCCTTTGCCCCCACGTCTTGGCATGCGAGAATGCGCGCACTTTTCTTCCCCCTCTCGATGGTTAATCACGCGTAATGACTGCACAACTTATCGACGGCAAATCAATCGCCGCCAGCCTGCGCCAGCAGATCGCCAAACGCGTCACCGAGCGTAGCCAGCAAGGCCTGCGCACGCCTGGCCTCGCGGTGATCCTGGTCGGCAGCGATCCTGCGTCTCAGGTTTATGTCTCGCACAAGCGTAAGGACTGTGAAGAGGTCGGCTTTATTTCCAAGGCCTACGACCTGCCTTCCGAGACCACCCAGCAGGCCCTTACCGATCTGATCGACGGCCTCAACGATGACCCGAACATCGACGGCATCCTGGTGCAACTGCCATTGCCCGCGCATCTGGACGCCTCCCAGTTGCTCGAACGCATCCGCCCGGACAAAGACGTCGACGGCTTCCACCCGTATAACGTCGGCCGCCTGGCCCAGCGCATCCCGCTGCTGCGCCCATGCACGCCCAAAGGCATCATGACCCTGCTGGAAAGCACCGGCGTCAACCTTTACGGCCTCGACGCCGTGATCGTCGGCGCCTCCAATATCGTCGGGCGCCCGATGGCCATGGAACTGCTGCTCGCCGGCTGCACCGTGACCGTGACCCACCGCTTCACCAAGGACCTCGCCGGTCACGTCGGCCGCGCCGACCTGGTGGTAGTGGCTGCCGGCAAGCCGGGCCTGGTCAAAGGTGAGTGGATCAAGGAAGGCGCGATCGTCATCGACGTCGGCATCAACCGTCAGGCAGACGGCAAGCTGGTCGGCGACGTGGTGTACGAAACCGCCCTGCCCCGTGCCGGCTGGATCACCCCGGTACCGGGTGGCGTTGGCCCGATGACCCGTGCGTGCCTGCTGGAAAACACGCTGTATGCAGCGGAAACCCTGCACGGCTGATCGACAGCCGCGCTGAAAAGAGCCCTGCCTTGTCGCAGGGCTTTTGGTTTCTGATGAACCTCACGCTCTGCTATCGTGCATCCGCGGCTGACATCTTCGGCACCCGCCAGATGCCGCAGGAACCCCAGGAGTGCTTAGCCATGCGCAACCTACATGCCGCCCCTCTGCTGATCCTCATCGCGGTATTGATCCCCGCTTGCACCACCCAACTGACTGAAGCGGGCAAACAGGTCAACCTCGTCACGGCCTCATCCGCCCACGCTTGCCACGTCGTCAAAGCCTTCACGGTGCAGGGCTCATCCAACGGCGACGCTCTGAACACCGCATTCAATAAAGCCGCCGAGGCTGGCGCTGACAGCCTGAGCATCGTCAATGTGGGGGACGCTGGCAAAATGCAGGTAGCCGCCTTGAACTGCCGACGCTGACGGGTTTGCCCAATAGAACACGCACCCGAACATCCGGCTCGTTCACCCAGGCGCAGCACCCGGTTTCGCGTTTCTTCGACATCCTTTTCACCCGCCATCGACAGGATCGGGCGCAACTTACCTCTACTCCTTTGAAAATCCCCATTAGACCCGCCCTCATAGCGGGCCTTTTTTTGCCCGCGATGGGCTACAAGCCTAACCAATCATCGTCTTACAGCCTTTATTTAAAGGCTCTCTATCGTTTTCTGATCCATACTCCTAAAATGTAACGTCATTTTTCATAAAGCCCGTTGCAGAACGGTATTTCTTACTTTTTTTAGCGAGTTCATCCGCGTGAAAATTCGTCTCTCTCTCGTCAGCCTTTTATTTGCTTTCACCGGCACCTTTGCGCACGCCGCCGAAACCACCCTGGCCCCGCGTGACACCTCAAAACTGCAAATCGCTTCCGGCAGCGCCATGCTGGTCGATCTGCAAACCAACAAAGTCATCTATTCCAGCAACCCGGACGTGGTGGTGCCGATCGCTTCCGTGAGCAAGCTCATGACCGGGCTGATCGTGCTGGAAGCCAAGCAGAACATGGACGAGTACATCGACATCAACATCACCGACACGCCGGAAATGAAAGGCGTGTTCTCCCGCGTGAAAATCGGCAGCCAAATGCCGCGCAAGGAGATGTTGCTGATCGCCCTGATGTCCTCGGAAAACCGCGCCGCCGCGAGCCTGGCTCACCACTACCCGGGCGGCTACGCAGCCTTCATTGCGGCGATGAACGCCAAGGCCAAGGCGCTGGGCATGACCAGCACCCATTACGTCGAACCTACCGGCCTGTCCATCCATAACGTGTCGACCGCCAGGGACCTGAGCAAGCTGCTGGCCTACGCGCGCAAATTCCCGATGCTGAGCCAATTGAGCACCACCAAGGAAAAGACCGTGGCGTTCCGCAAGCCCAACTACACCTTGGGTTTCTCCAACACCGACCACCTGATCAACCGCGCCAACTGGGACATCAAGCTGACCAAGACCGGCTTCACCAACCAGGCCGGTCACTGCCTGGTGCTGGTGACCAGCATGGGCAACCGCCCGGTGTCGCTGGTGATCCTCGACGCCTTCGGCAAGTTCACCCACTTCGCCGACGCCAGCCGTATCCGCAACTGGGTCGAGACCGGCAAGAGCGGTTCGGTGCCGGACGTTGCGTTGCGCTACAAGGCCGACAAGAACCTGAAGAACCGCCCGAACGCGACAGAGGTTCGTCGCTGATCGGCGCAACCCCAAAACAGCCCGCCTGACCAATGCCCCGACATGCTCGGGGCATTTTTTTTCGGCATAAGCCACGTAAAAACAGACCGTTGCATCGCTACCCGGGACTGCAGATCACGCCCACGATCTGCGGCAAAATAGCGCACAGACAGGCTTTTACTTTGCGCCTGAACTGCCGCTAAATGTTCACCCCTTTCAGTCGACTTCGTTCATGGCTCGTCTCAAACGCATCAGTCCCTGGCTAGCCTGCCTGGCCATCGTGCTGAACATGCTGGCCATGCCGCTCAGCCGCGCCATGCAGACGCCGGACATGGGACTGTTGATGTGGGGCGGATTCTGCTCGGGGGGCGCCTCGCAAGCGCTGCCTCCCAACTTGAGCAAGCTGATCGACCCGCTCCAGTCGGCGCCGTCGAAAACCGCCATGAAACACAGCGATTGCTGCTGCGGTCATGCCGGACTGGCGGCGCTGCCGTCCGACTACTACAGACATTTCCTACCGCGATACGCCCCCGACACCACCCTCGACAACCCCGAGTTGCCGACGCTGCACCCCAGAATCCGCTGGCCGAGCCTGAGCCCGCGCGCCTCCCCTACCGTTTGATCGACACCCGCGCCGCCCCATAGGCGGCGCGATCTGCTTGTCAGCCGCCCGCCTGGGCGTCCTCGAAGTGTCTTGATCATCAGGAATGGTGCGTTATGCCTGCTCGAATGACTTTGCCTCGCGCAAAGCGTGTCTCTGTGTCCCGCCCGCTATGGCCCTTGCTGTCCATCAGCCTGTTCGCCCTCAACCCGCTGTCCTCGGCACTGGCCGAAACCGGTAAAACCGAAGACTCCACCCTCACCCTCGGCACCGTCACGGTCCAGGGCGCCAGCGCCAGCAGCGGCCCGCTGAGCACCAGCAGCGTGCTCAGCTCGGTGGACATTCTCGGCGCCGACATCCTCGAAAAAATGCCGGTCAACTACAGCTGGGAACTGTTCAGTCGCGCGCCGGGGGTGATCCTCACCGAGTTCAACCAAGGCACCACCTCCGGCAAGATTTCCTTTCGCGGCTTCAACGGCGAAGGCGAAGTCAACGCAGTGAAGTTGCTGATCGACGGCATCCCGAGCAACAGCAACGACGGCAACATGCCGTTCATGGACATGATTTTCCCCATGGAGCTGGACAGCATCGAAGTGGTGCGCGGCACCAGCGATGCGCGCTACGGCCTGAACAACATCGCCGGCAACGTCAATATGCTGACCCGCACCGGCGGCGACTACACCAAGGCGCGGGTGCGCTACGGCAGTTACAACACCCAGGAAACCCAGCTGGCCAAAGGCATCGAAGGCAGCAACTGGACGCAGAACTACTTCTTCGCCTACCAGAAATCCGACGGTTACCGCGATCACGCCGAGGCGGACAAGTTTTCCATGTCCGGCAAATGGTTCTACACCCCGGACGACAACAGCTACCGCATCGGCCTGATCGCCCGTCACTACGAAACCGAGGCGCAGGAACCCGGCTACTTGAGTGAAGAGGACGCCCACCAGCACCCGACCATGACCAACAGCTACAACGCCACCGACAAAGGCACGCGGCGGATGAACCAGGTCAGCCTGCACTTCGACACCGACCTGGCCGAGACGCTGGCCTGGTCGGCAAAAACCTACGTCAACACCTTCGACGACCGGCGCTGGACGCAATACTGGCGCACCAGCGCCCAGCAGGAGCGCGACGCCTACGAAACCCAGTACGGCGCCCTCACCTCCCTGACCTGGCGCCCGCAAGTCAGCTGGCTGTACGACTTCGCCCTGGAAGGCGGCGCGGACATGCAGCAGCAGCAGAACAAGAGCGAGCGCTACCGCACCAAGGACCGCCTGCGCCTGGCCCAAACCCGCGACCAGCGATTCGACTTCGACACCTACGGCGCCTATGTCCAGGCCGAGATCAAGCCGTTCGAGTCGCTGAAAATCGTCCCGGCGTATCGCGTCGATAAGATCCAGGGCGACTTCACCAACGAAATGACCGGCATGGACTACGACATCAACGACTATGGGCTGATCAAACAACCCAAGCTCAGCGTGGTGTATTCACCGTGGGACGTGGCCAGCATCTATGCCAACTGGGGGCGGACCTTCCAGGTTGGCACCGGCGCGGCGGCCTATAAGATTCCACCGCGGGATACCAACCTGGCGCCGTCGATCAACGACGGCTGGGAAACCGGGGTCAAGTTCACCCCGGCGGACTGGATCGACGGCCGCATCGCCTATTGGCAGCAAGAAGCCAGCGGTGAAGTCAGTCGCCGCCTCAACGACCCGAGTGGCGAGTCGGACAACGTCGGCGAAACCCGGCGCTGGGGTTACGACGCGCAAGTCAATCTGCACCCGGACGAACGCACCGAAATCTGGATGGCCTACTCCTGGCAGTACTCGAAAATCCTCCAGCCCAGCGCGACCTTGCCCAACAGCAAAGGCCAGGAAATCGACCACATCCCGCATCACCTGTACAACGCCGGCGTCAGCTACAAGGCCACGCGGGCCCTGCAGTTGACGGCGTGGATGAACGGCCAGACGAATTACTACCTGGAACGCGAGAACACCAAGGGCACTTACGGCGGCTACGTCTTGATGAACCTCGGCGCGACTTACCAGGTGACCGAATCGGTCAGTGTCGACCTGCAGTTGAAAAACCTCACCAACCGCTACTACGAATACGTCTGGTATGACCCGGACGGCGCCCAGGCCTCGCTGCACTCACCCGGCGACGGGCGCGCGCTGTACACCGGCGTCACCGTCGACTTCTGATCGGCAGCGCCGCCGGGGCGCGATGAACGTTCAGGCCGGCAAGCGCAAAAACTGAACGTTCACTTCAAACCCGTCGTCCCGGCCTGTCGCCGGCGACGCCAGGGTCATGTGCGCCTTGACCCCATGGACGATGGTCTTGGCAATCGCCAGGCCCAACCCGCTGCCGCTGGCTTCGCTGCTGCCGCGCACGAAGCGTTCGGTCAGGCGCTGCAACACCGGCGCCGGCACGGCCGGTCCGCCGTTGACCACCCGCAGCAACGCATCGTCCGTGAGGCTGACGTCGACCGGTTGATCCGCCGCGCCGTACTTCAACGCATTCTCGATCAAGTTGCGCAGCAGGATGCCAAACGCGTCCGGGTCGATCGCGCAATACACGCTGCCCTCGCTCGGCAGTTGCAAGCGGATGCGCTGCCCACTGCTGCGGTTCCACTCATCGACCCCATGGGCCAGTAAGGGAATCAGGTCCTGGGGCGCCTCGGACAACAGCCCGCCGCCCTCGGCCTTGGCCAGTTGCATGAGTTTTTCCGAAAGCCGCGCCAGTTCGCGCAAGGCGTGTTCGATCTTCGCCGCACGCACGCGCAACGGGCCTTCCGGCGCTTCCTGGCGCAAACGCTGGATCTGCGCCAGCGTCGCCGCCAATGGTGTGCGCAACTCGTGGGCGCTGTTGGCGGTGAAGCTGCGCTCGGCCTCCAAGGCCTTGCGCAAGCGCTCCAGCAGGTGGTTGACCGCGTCGGCCAACGGGTCGATTTCAGCCGGCAGCCGTGCCACGCTGATCGGCGACAAATCCCCCACACCACGGGCTTCCACGGCACGGCGATAAGCCAATACGCTGCGCAGGCTGAAGCGCACAAACAACCATGTGCCCAACAGGCTGATGGGGATCAGCGCCAATAACGGCATCAACAGGGCCAACAAGGCTTCCCGTGCCGCCTCACGGCGATGCCCCAGCGGCTCGGCGATCTCAATGAACAGCGTATCGCGCAGCGCACTCGCACCATACAGCCGGTATTTTCGGGTGGTGGAAAACCCTTCGCTCGGGTGTTCGCTGAAGATCTTCGGGTTGGCGTCATGGGACTGCATCAGAATCTGGCCCTGGGCATCGCGCACCAGGTACGTCAGGTATTCCTTGTGCATCTTCAGGGTGGCGACGTGCTGGGCAGTGCGCGGCTCTTCGCGGTTGCTGATTTCCAGCACGGCCAGGGGCAGGATGCGTTGCGCGGTCTCTTCCAGGGCGCTGTCGAACGCCTCGTTCAATTCGTGTTGCACCATCAGCCAGGCGCCGACAGTCGCCCCCAGCCAGAGCAAGGTCATGCCCAGGGTCAACCCGAGGCCGAGGCGCTTTTGCAGGCTGATCGGCGACTTCATCCGGCCATCAACCGATAACCCATGCCACGCACGGTTTCCAGCAGGTCGCGCCCGAGTTTTTTGCGCAGGCGGCTGATATAGACCTCGATGGTGTTGCTCTCGATTTCCGCACCGAAGGCGTACAGGCGCTCTTCGAGCTGCGACTTCGACAACAACGCCGTGGGGCGCTGCACGAACGCCTCGAACAGCGCCCATTCGCGCGCCGTCAGGTCGACGGTGATGCCGGCACGCTGCACGGTGCGCGCGTTCATATCGATCTGCAACTCGCCGAGTTTGATCTGCGGGTTGGGGTTGCCGCTGTAACGGCGGGCCACGGCGGCCACCCGGGCCGACAGCTCGAACAGGTCAAACGGTTTGACCAGGTAATCGTCGGCCCCGGCGTTGAGGCCGGCGATACGATCGGATATCTGGTCCTGGGCGGTGAGGATGATCACCGGGGTCACATTGCCGGCCGAACGCTGCTGGCGCAGAAAGTCCAGCCCGCGACCGTCGGGCAGCATCAGGTCGAGCAGGATCAGGTCATACGGCGTGCTGCGCACGCTGTTGTTCGCATGCTCCAGGCGCTGCACCCAATCGACCGCATGGCCGTCGTCGGCAATCTGTTCGCGCACCGCCTCGCCCAGCCCGGGTGCATCCTCGACCAATAAAACCCGCATCTGGCACCTCCTGTGGTGGTTGTCGTGCCGCACCTTACCGCGCTTACCTGACGTGAATCTGAAGATTCAGCTGGTTGTCAGGAATGCTCTTTAGGGTAAGCCGCAAATGCCAATCCGGCCGGAGACAGATCATGAAATCAGCTTTTATTGTCAGCACCGCATTGCTGGGCGTCCTGCTCGGCGCAAACGCCTTGGCCGACGACGACTGCAGCGAGCCGGTCAGCGACTGGCAACCACGCGAAACCCTGCGCCAGCAAGTGGAACAGCAATACGGCTGGAGCGTGCAACGCATCAAGGTCGACGACGGCTGCTATGAACTCAGGGGCACCGACCGCAAAGGCAATGCGATCGAAGCCAGCTACGCACCCGCCTCGCTTCGTCTGCGCAAACTGGAAATCCATTTTGGCGCCAACGGCGACGCCCGGGATTACCTCAACCGCCCTGGATCGGAATGATCAGCGGTTTTTCCACGGCTTTCAGGTTGCTGTCAGCCAGCAGGTCCAGGCTCTCGCCATAACGTTCAACCAGGACATCATCATGAAAAAGATCATTGCTGCAACCTGCCTCGCCGGCGCCATTGCCCTGCCGGGGCTGGCCCAGGCCCGCGAAGTGACCCTGACCACCCAACTCAAGGACTACAGCGGCAACGGCGCGTACCTGGCGATCTATGTCACCGACGCCAACGGCCAGTACCAGAAAACCCTCTGGGTCGCCGGCAAAAAGGCCAAGTACTACCGGCACCTGAGCGACTGGGCGCGTGGCAGCGCCATGAAGCCGAGCGAGTTTGACGGCCTCAGCGGCGCCAGTGTCGGCAGCGGCCGCAGCCTCACCGTCAGCGTGGAACTGGCCGACACCTTGATCGACGCCGGGTATCAGATCCGTATCGACAGCGCCGTGGAAGACAAGCGCGACAGCCGCGCCGACGTCAGTGTCCCGCTGACATCGGCCGGGTCGGGCAAGCCGGTCAGCGGCAGCACTTATGTCGAGTCCTTTACCTACGACCTGTAACACCTGCGACTTCTGGAGGCTGAACATGCTTCGCCAGTTCCATTCACTGCCCGGTCTGATCGCCGCCCTGTTGGTCATGATATTGGCCATCAGCGGCGCAGTGCTGTCCGTCAATCCGGCTTTGGAACGCCTGCACGGCACGTCAACCGCGACTGGGCAGCTCAATGTCGGCCAGTTGGCGGGACGCATCGCCAACCACTTTCCGGGGGTGGAGCAGATCCAGCGCAGCGCCTCCGGAACAGTGATCATCTACTACAACCAGGACGGCCAGGCGGGTGCGCAAACCGTCGATCCACTGACCGGCCAGGGCCTCGGGCCCTATGAGCCATCCGCCGTTTCGCGCTGGGTAAAAGACCTGCACCGCTCGCTGTTCATGGGTACCACCGGGCATGGGATCGCAGGCGTCGGCGCACTCTTCATGTTGATGCTTTGCGTGTCCGGCGCGCTGTTGCTGGCGCGCCGCCTGGGTGGCCTGCGCAACCTGTTGCGGCCGCTGCGCGGCTCGTTCAGCCAGCGCTGGCACGCCGAAGTCGGGCGCCTTGCCGTGCTCGGGCTGCTGCTGTCGGCCTTGACTGGGCTGTACATGTGCGCCACGACCTTCGGTTTGATCGCCGACGGCAGTCAGGCTGAGCCGGCCTTCCCCGCGCATATCAGCGTCGGCGCGGCGCAGCCGGTGGCCAACCTGCAAGCCTTGCAGGCCATCGATCTGAACGACCTGCGCGAACTGGTTTACCCGAGCCCCGGTAACCCCGAGGACGTGTTTTCCCTGCGCACCGCCCAGGGTGACGGCTACGTGGACCCGGTCAGCGGCACGCTGTTGTCGTATCAGGCCCACGATTCAATGCACAACCTGTATCAACTGATCTATCAATTGCACACCGGCGAAGGCCTCTGGTGGCTGGGCTTGATCCTCGGGGTTAGCGCCCTCAGCGTGCCGTTGATGAGCGTGACCGGCATCCTGCTGTGGTGGCGGCGCCGCAAGGCCGCGCCGAAGATTCGCCATAACAGCCCGGCCCACACTGCCGACAGCGTGATTCTGGTAGGCAGTGAAACCAACAGCACCTGGGGTTTTGCCAATACCTTGCACGCGGCGTTGCACCGGGCCGGGCACCGGGTTCACAGCGCCGCGATGAGCGATTGGAAGGGCGAGTACCGCGCTGCCCAGCGCCTGTTCATCCTCACCGCCACCCACGGCGACGGCGATGCGCCGGCCTCGGCCGCGCAGTTCCTGGCACGGCTGCAGCAAGTGGGCCTCAAACCCGGCCTGCCCTTTGCGGTACTCGGGTTTGGCGACCGGCAGTTTCCGCGATTCTGTCAGTACGCCCATCAGGTGCAGGACGCGATGGTACAAGCCGGCGGCACGCCATTGCTGGGGCTGGAAACCGTGAACCGTCAATCCTCGCAGGAATTTGCGCGCTGGGGCGATGCGTTGGCGGCGCCACTGGGCCACGAGCTGCCGCTGATCCACACGGCGCAGCGCCCGCGCAGCCGTCGTCTGGAATTGACCGAGCGCATCGTCTATGGCGAAGCCGTGAACGCACCGACCCACGTCCTGCGCTTCAAGGCCCCAGGCGCGCTACCGAGCTTCCAGGCCGGCGATCTGGTCGGCATTTTGCCGCCGGACAACCCGGTGCCGCGCTTTTACTCGCTGGCCAGTTCCTCTGAAGACGGCACGCTGGAAATCTGCGTGCGCAAACACGAAGGTGGCCTATGCTCGGGGTTCCTGCATGAGCTGAAGATCGGCGGGTCGGTCGAAGCGTTCATCCAGCCCAATCCGCAATTTCGTCCGGCGTCGGGCGCGCACCCGGTGATTCTGATCGGTGCCGGCACCGGTATCGGGCCCCTGGCCGGTTTTATTCGTCATAACACCGCCAAACACCCGATGCACCTGTATTGGGGCGGACGCAACCCGGCTTCGGATTTTCTCTATGAACCGGAGCTCAAGCGTTACCTGGCCGACCGCCGCCTGACCGCATTGTGCGCGGCGTTCTCCCGGGTTCAGGAGCGCAGCTATGTGCAAGACCGGTTGCTCGGCGATGCCCTGGCGTTGCGCGCCCTGATCGAAAACGGCGCCCAAGTGCTGGTGTGCGGCAGCCGCGAGATGGCCAAAGGCGTGATGCAAGCGCTGGATAACGTGTTGGCCCCGCTCCACCTGAGTGTGCTGGCCCTGAAAGCACAAGGACGCTACCGTGAAGATGTCTACTGAGCCCCAACGCTACAGCCTGAACGGCGAGACCATGGGCACGCGCTATACCGCCGTGTTCTATGCCGAGGCCGGCGTCGACACCGACGCGATCAACCGCGGCCTGGCGCAGGCCGTGGGCCGGGTGGACCAGCAGATGTCCACCTGGAAGGCCGATTCCGACCTCAACCGCCTCAACGCCGGCCCCGAGCAAACATGGTTGCCGGTGCCCCAGGAACTGGCCACGGTGTTGGCCGCCGCGTTGCGGGTCAGCCAGCAATCCGGCGGGGCTTTCGACATCGCCGTCGGTGATCTGGTGGACGCCTGGGGCTTCGGTCCCGGCGCACCCTCAGTCACCGAACAGACCATCGACGCCCTGCCGTCACGCAGCGGTCTGTCGGCCACTGCGGCGTTGACGGTGGACACGCAACGCCACCAAGTGCGCAAACGCGCGCCGCTGCACCTCAACCTCAACGGGATCGCCAAAGGCTTTGGCGTCGACGAACTGGCGCGCTGCCTGGACGGCTTCGGGCTGACCCGCTACCTGGTCGGCATCGATGGCGAAATGCGTGCCCGCGGCGTCAAGCCGGATGCTCAACCGTGGGTCGTGGCCATTGAAAAACCAAGCCGTGGCCAGCGTGAAGTGATGGGGGTCATGGAACTCAGCGACGCCGCCATCGCCACCTCCGGCGACTACCGACACTGGATTGACGTGAAAGACCGACACTATGCTCACACCATGAACCCGGCCACCGGCGCCCCGCTGTGCAATACCGTCGCCGCCGTCACGGTGGTGGCCGCCTCGTGCATGCTCGCCGATGCCTGGGCCACGGCGTTGATGGTGCTGGGCGAAATCGAAGGCCCACGCCTGGCGCAGGCACGCGGGATGGACGCGCTGTTCGTGCTGCGCGAGGGTGAACAACTCAAAGAAATATCGATTGTCGGCGGTATTCTGCAGGCGCAGATTGAAAGCCGTCCGCCCCAACCCCGTCCACGAACGTGAGTCCCGCACACCGATGAAATTCATGCACCGGCACACCGAATCCCACCGCAGTGACCGTATCGGCTGGCTGCGCGCCGCGGTCCTGGGCGCCAATGACGGCATCGTCTCCACCGCCAGCCTGTTGATCGGTGTCGCCGCCGCCAACGCCAGCCACGCCTCGCTGATCGTCACCGGCATGGCCGGGCTGGTGGCGGGGGCGATGTCGATGGCGGCCGGCGAATACGTTTCGGTGCATTCCCAGGCCGATACCGAGCACGCCGATCTGGCACGGGAACGAGCGGAACTGGCGAGTAACCCGAAAGCGGAGCATAGCGAGCTTGCCAACATCTACATGCAGCGTGGCGTATCACCCGAATTGGCTCATCAGGTCGCCGACCAATTGATGGCGCACGACGCCTTGGGGGCTCACGCCCGGGACGAGCTGGGCATCAGCGAAGCCCTCGCCGCCAAACCGCTGCAAGCGGCGCTGGCCTCGGCGGCGAGTTTCGTGGTCGGTGCCGCGTTGCCGCTGGCGGTGACGCTCATCGCGCCAGAGCACAGCGTGGTGCCGTGGATCTGCGGCATGTCCCTGCTGTTTCTTGCCAGCCTTGGCGCCGTGGCGGCCAGGGCCGGCGGGGCGAAAGTCTTCGTCGGCGCCTGGCGCGTAACCCTGTGGGGCGTGCTGGCCATGGGCATTACGGCCAGCGTCGGGGCATTGTTCGGCGCTGTGGTGTAGCGCGAAAACACACCGCGCTCCAACGTGGCGGGCGCGGTGTGTCTTACTTTCTTTCGGCCAATACCTTGAGTGCCTGCGCCGCAGCCTGCTCTTGCCCGGCCTGCGCGGTGGCATTGGCCGCTTCGCGCCAGCGCTGCGTGTCCACATTGGCCGGCAACTGGCTCGGGCGCTGGGTGAGGATTGCCCAGTGACCGGCGCTGCTCCACTTCGACTCAAAGTCACTGAAGCTCATCAACAGCCGCCGATCCATGCCTGAGCGCAGCAGCACCGTGCTTTTCTGCTGGTTGAAACCCACCACGACCACGTAGTGCGTGCTGGACAACAGGCCGCCGCCGATCCGCGCCATCACCGGGTAACCCGCGCTCACCTGCGCCAGCACCGAGGTGAGCTTGGCGTCGAGCGGATACACCATCAACCCGTATTCACGGGCCAGCACCTGCATGTTGCGCTCCAGGTTCGCTTCGTCGCCCGGCAAGTGCAGCGGCTTATCCAGCAACCCCGGTGTCATGACAATGCCTTGTTGCGACAGCATGCTGGCTAACGCCGTGGGACCGCTTTGATAAGCGTCGCTGCGAAACGTCGGCACGCCATTGAGCTCGACACGCTCCGGCAGGCCCGGCAGTTTCGACGGCTGCCCGGAACAGGCCGCGAGCCCCAGGGTGCAGGCCAGCAGCAAGGAGGTTGTAACGTTGGACCGTAACCGCAATTTTCTACCCTCTTGATCAACTGCCGGTAAGGGCCCTGATCATAGGACGCTCTTCCGCTCGGGTATAGCCTTGAACCGCAGTAAAACGCCCGGGATAGAGCAAAGAAGTTGGATCGACACGACCATTGGTCAATAGCAGGCAACCGTCATCTGACTAGACTGTCCATTGAGAAGACTGTGTGTGCGCCCTGCTGGGCGAAAGGAGGCCAGAATGAGCCTTGCAACGACGATTGTCCTGTTGATCTGCGGTTGGCTCGCGGTGGCTGCCGCCATGTTGTGGGGGGTGTTGCGCATTACCCGTCGGCACCATCACCCCCACGTCAAACCGGCTGCATCCGCCAAGCCGCACAAGACGGCGGTGCATCACGCCTAGCCAGGCATGCAATTGAAGTCCTGCGTTGCCGCGACTTCCTTACCGTGACCATCCAGGAGCGATGCGCGCACGGTGGTGCCCAGGCTGGATTCGATCAGGGTGTAGTGCTCACCCGCCTTGAAGTCTTTGTACTCCACGCGGCCCTGGCAGTCCTGCTGGTTTTCGTCGCCCGGCTCTTCCTCGAACAACGTCACATCCAAACGATGGGCTCCCGGCGGCACTTCGAAAAAGCGCCCGTCATCCACGCGTTTGCCGTCGACGCGCTCGGCCATCAGGTCATTCGGCGCTTCTTCTTTCAATCCGATCCAGGCTTCGCTGGGGTCGGCTTTGGGCATCGGGCCGGCGCAGGCCGACAGTAACAACACAGCGCTCAAGGCGGGAATCAGCAATAAAGGTTTGAGTGACATGGCAGAACTCCAAAGAATTTCAGTTAAAAGACGCATCGCATCCGATGGGTCACAAGCTTGGAGAGCCGCCCTTTGTAGAACAAATGAATACACATGAAACGATCTTCAGCCCATACCTAAATCTTCCTTCACCTGGCTGAAAGGTGCGTGTTAGGTGGGTCGGGCAAGACTGCCGGGGTTTGCAATCCTGCTCCCTCGGAGGTTCACGCATGCTCGGGCTGGTAAAGACCGCACTGCAAAAGCCGTACACGTTTATCGTGTTGGCCATATTCATCTGCATCATCGGGCCGATGGCGGCCCTGCGAACCCCCACCGATGTATTCCCCGATATCGGCATCCCCGTCGTTGCAGTGGTCTGGCAGTACAACGGCCTGTCGCCGGACGCCATGGCCGGGCGGGTGATCTACACCTACGAACGCTCCCTGAGTACCACCGTCAACGACATCGAACACATCGAATCGCAATCCCTGCCGGGCATGGGCATCGTCAAGATCTTCTTCCAGCCCGGCGTCGACATCCGCACCGCCAACGCCCAGGTGACAGCGGTGTCACAAACCGTGCTCAAGCAAATGCCCCCCGGCATCACGCCGCCGCTGATCCTCAATTACAGCGCATCGACGGTGCCGATCCTGCAAATGGCGTTCTCCAGCCCGACACTGTCGGAAGCCAAGATCCGCGACCTGGTGCAGAACAATATCCGCCTGCCCCTCAGCGCCCTGCCCGGCCTGGCCATGCCCACGCCCATGGGTGGCAAGCAGCGGCAGATCACCCTCGACCTCGACCCGCAGGCGCTGGCCGCCAAAGGCTTGTCGGCGCAGGACGTGGGCAATGCCCTGGCGTTGCAGAACCAGATCATCCCGGTGGGCACCGCCAAGCTCGGCCCCAACGAATACACGATCCTGCTCAACAACAGCCCCAAGGCCATCGATGAACTCAACGACCTGCCGATCAAGACCGTCGACGGCGCGCTGATCACCATCGGCCAGGTGGCCCACGTGCGTGACGGTTCGCCGCCGCAGACCAACATCGTGCGTGTCGACGGCCATCGCGCGGTGCTGATGCCAGCGCTGAAAAACGGCAGCATCTCCACCCTGTCGATCATCGACGGCATCCGCCAGATGCTGCCGCGCATCAACGAAACCCTGCCGCCGTCGCTGAAGACCTCATTGCTCGGCGATGCGTCGGTGTTCGTCAAACAATCGGTGGGCAGCGTGGCCCAGGAAGGCATCATCGCCGCGCTGCTGACCAGCGCGATGATCCTGCTGTTCCTCGGCAGCTGGCGCTCGACGCTGATCATCGCCGCCTCGATCCCCCTGGCGGTGCTGTCGGCCATCGCGCTGCTGGCGGTCAGCGGGCAAACCCTCAACGTGATGACCCTCGGCGGGCTGGCGTTGGCCGTAGGGATTCTGGTGGACGACGCCACGGTGACCATCGAAAACATCAACTGGCACCTGGAACAGGGCAAGGCGGTGAAGGCTGCGATCCTCGACGGCGCCGCGCAGATCGTCGGCCCGGCGTTCGTCTCGCTGCTGTGCATCTGCATCGTGTTCGTGCCGATGTTCTTGCTGCAAGGCATCGCCGGGTACCTGTTCCGGCCGATGGCCCTGGCGGTGATCTTCGCCATGGCCAGCTCGTTCATCCTCTCGCGCACCCTGGTGCCGACATTGGCGATGTACCTGCTCAAGCCGCACGCGCCGGAACCGGGCACCGGCCACCACCCAGAAGATGCGTTCATCAACCACCACGAAGGCGAGCAGCACACCAAACCACGCAATGCCGTGCTGCAGTCGGTGCTGAATTTCCAGCAGGGTTTCGAGCGGCACTTCTCGAACATCCGCGACACCTACCATGGCCTGCTGACGTTGGCCCTGGGCAATCGCAAGCGCTTCATCGTCGGCTTTTTAGCCTGTGTGCTCGCCTCGTTTTTGCTGCTGCCCAGCCTGGGCCAGGATTTCTTCCCGGCCACCGACGCCGGGGCGCTGGCGCTGCATGTGCGTTTGCCGCTGGGTACGCGGATCGAGGAAAGCGCTGCGGCGTTCGACCGGATCGAGGCGCGGATACGCGAAGTGATCCCGGCCGACGAACTCGACACCATCGTCGACAATATCGGCATTCCGCTGAGCGGTATCGACATGGCCTACAGCAGCAGCGGCACCATCGGCCCGCAGGACGGCGATATCCAGGTCAGCCTGAAACAACACCACGCGCCCACCGCCGACTACGTGAAAAAACTGCGTGAGGCGTTGCCGCAAAGTTTCCCTGGCAGCCACTTTGCGTTCCTGCCGGCGGACATCAGCAGCCAGATCCTCAACTTCGGCGCGCCGGCGCCGCTGGACGTGAAAATCTCCGGGCGCAGCGATGCCGAAAACCGCGCCTACGCCGTGGAACTGGAACGCCGTCTGCAACACGTACCGGGCATCGCCGACCTGCGCATCCAGCAGTCCACCGGCTACCCGTCGCTGCAAGTGAATGTCGACCGCCTGCGCGCCAACGGCCTGGGCATCACCGAGCGCGATGTGACCAACAGCATGGTCGCGTCGCTGGCCGGCAGCTCGCAAACCGCACCGACGTTCTGGCTCAACCCGGCCAACGGCGTGTCCTATTCCATCGTCGCCGCCACCCCGCAATACCGCCTCGACAGCCTGCCGGCGCTGGAAGCGCTGCCGGTGACCGGTGCCGATGGCCAATCGCAAATCCTCGGCGGCGTGGCCAGCATCTCCCGCGTGCAAAGCCCGGCGGTGGTGACCCACTACAACATCGAGCCGACCCTGGACCTCTACGCCAACGTGCAAGGCCGCGACCTCGGTGGCGTGGCCCGCGACGTGCAAAAAGTGCTGGACGACACCGCGTCCATGCGCCCCAAAGGCGCGACGATCAGCCTGCACGGGCAGATCGATGCGCTGCATGAAGCCTTCAGCGGTTTGAGCGTCGGCCTGCTCGGCGCGGTGGTGCTGATCTACCTGCTGATCGTGGTCAACTTCCAGTCGTGGGTCGACCCGTTCGTGATCATCACCGCGTTGCCGGCGGCATTGGCGGGGATCGTGTGGATGCTGTTCCTCAGCGGCACGTCGTTGTCGGTGCCGGCGTTGACCGGGGCCATCCTGTGCATGGGCGTGGCCACCGCCAACTCGATCCTGGTGGTGAGCTTCTGCCGGGAACGCCTGGCCGAACATGGCGATGCGGTCAAGGCCGCACTGGAAGCCGGCTACACGCGCTTTCGTCCGGTGTGCATGACCGCCCTGGCGATGATCATCGGCATGCTGCCGCTGGCCTTGTCCGAGGAGCAGAACGCGCCGCTCGGCCGCGCCGTGATCGGTGGTCTGATCCTCGCCACCACCGCCACCCTGTTATTTGTTCCCGTGGTCTTCAGCCTGGTCCACGGTCGTCAGCCTACTCGCGCAACTGTTGGAGAAACGCCCCATGTCGTCTGATCACAAACCCTCGCGCAAGCGTCTGATGCTCATGGGTGTCGGCGGCCTGACCCTGGCCGCCCTGCTGGTCGCCAACGGCCTGTACGCCCGCACAATGCACGAACGCGCCGTCACCGCCTGGACCGAAACCGCCGCCGTGCCGCAGGTGATGGTGTTCCAGCCGCTGCAGAACGTGGCCGGTGACACCCTGCGCCTGCCCGCTCACCTTGAAGCCTGGAGCAAGGCGCCGATCCATGCGCGGGTCAGCGGCTACTTGAAGGACTGGAAAGTCGACATCGGCAGCCAGGTCAAAGCCGGGCAAATCCTCGCCGAAATCGACAGCCCCGATCTCGATCAACAACTGGCGCAGACCCATGCGCGCCTGGTGCAGCAACAGGCCAATGCGCGGCTGGCCGCCACCACCGCGACACGTTGGCAAAACCTGCTGGCCAGCCATTCGGTGTCGCGCCAGGAGGCCGATGAAAAAACCTCCAACGCCGCAGCGGCCAAAGCCAACGCCGAAGCCGCCGCTGCCGATTACGCACGCTTATCGGCGCTGGAAAGCTACAAGACCATCCGCGCGCCGTTCGCTGGCACCATCACCGCGCGCAACACCGACATCGGCCAGTTGATCAAGGCCGATACCGACAGCGACCCGGAGCTGTTCAACATCGCCGACACCCACCAGTTGCGCCTCTACGTACCGGTGCCGCAGAACTACGCGGCCGTCATCCACCCCGGGCTTGAAGCCGAGCTGAGTGTTCCCGAGCACCCCGGCGAACACTTCAAGGCACACCTGATCGGCGACTCCACCGCCATCGACCGCCGCTCCGGCACCCTGCTCGCGCAGTTTGTCGCCGACAACCCCAACGGCGAGTTGCTGCCGGGCGATTACGCCGAAGCGACCCTGCCGATTCCGGCAGACACCCATGGCGTGAGCATCCCGGCCAGCGCGCTGATCTTCCGTGCCCAAGGCACTCAGGTCGCGGTGCTGGATGCGCAAAACCACATACACCTGCAGGCCATCCATATCGGCCTGGACCTGGGCGAACGCCTGGTGATCGACCAGGGCCTGAAACCCGCCGACCGCGTGGTCGACAACCCGCCCGACGCCCTGCGCGAAGGCGACCCCGTGCAACTGGCCGACGCCTCCGGAGGTGCCCATGCGCCCAAGGCTTAAACCACTTGCTGCGGTGATGCTGCTGGCGTTGCAAGGTTGCTCGCTGGCGCCGACCTACAACGTGCCGGCGATCGACCTGCCGGCCAACTATCGCGAACAGACCAGCGATGGCCCCTGGCACAGCGCGCAGCCGTCCGACCAACTGGCGCCGCAGTGGTGGACGCTCTACCGCGAACCGCGCCTGGATCAGTTGCAACAGCAATTGCTCAAGGCCAACCCGGACCTGGCGGCAGCGCTGGCGCACTTCGATGCATCCCAGGCGTATGCCAGCCAATTGCATGCCGGGCTGTTCCCGCAAATCACCGCCAGCGCACAACCGCTGCGTCAGCGCCAATCCGACTTGCGTCCGCTGCGCGGCACCACGCAGCCGTCGGTTTACAACAGCAACACGGCGGGGTTTTCGTTGAGCTACGACTTGGACCTGTGGGGCAAAATCCGCAACCAGGTGGCGGCGGGGGATGCGCAGGCGCAAGCGTCGGGCGACGATCTGGCGGTGGCGCGTTTGAGCTTGCAGCATCAGTTGGCGACCTTGTACGTGCAGCTCAATGGGTTGGATGCGCAAAGTCGGATTCTCAACAGCTCGCTGGAGGATTTCAGCCAGGCCCTGCAACTGACCCGCAGCCGCTACGAGGGCCAGATTGCTTCGGAACTGGACCTGACCCGCGCGCAAAACCAGCTCGCCCAAGCCAAGGCGCAACTGGATGAAGTGCGCGGGCAACGCAACCTCACCGAGCATGCCATCGGTGAACTGGTTGGCGTGGCGGCCAGCGACTTCACACTGCCGGCGAGCCAACAACTGATCGCCCTGCCGGGGATTCCGTCGCAACTGCCGAGCCACCTGCTGCAACGTCGCCCGGACATTGCGGCGGCAGAGCGCCGAGTGTTTGCGGCCAACGCAAATATCGGCGTGGCCAAGGCCGCGTGGTACCCGGACTTCAGTCTGACCGGGTTGATTGGCGGGCAGACCCAAGGCGTGGGGAATTTACTGTCGGCGGGCAATCGGTATTGGGCGCTGGGGCCGCTGATGAACTTGCCGATCTTCGATGGCGGTCGCTTGAGCGCCAACGAACGCCAGGCCAAGGCCGAGTTCGAACAAGCCTCGGCACAGTACCGCAGCCAGGTACTGAAAGCCGTGCGCGAGGTCGAAGACAACCTGGCACAGCTAAGGGATTTGCAGCAGGAGGCGCAGGATGAACAAGCCGCGGCAGATGCGGCGCAGCATACGCAAGCGTTGGCGATGAACAGCTACCAGGCCGGCGCGGTGAGCTATCTGGATGTAGTGACCGCGCAGACAGCGGCGTTACAGGCACAGCGGACCTTGCAGGCGGTGCAGACACGGCAGTTGCAGGCGAGTGTGGGACTGGTCACCGCGCTGGGCGGCGGCTGGCAACCTGGCGCCTGACGCTTTTTTTGTGCAAACCAGCTCAAAGGTGGGAGCTGGTTTGCCTTTGATGAGGCTGGATCAGCCAAACATCATCGACTGATCCAGCGCACATTCAGTCTTCCGGCCGACTGTTGAGAAACACGGTCACTGCTGTGTAATCACTGTCATTGGCGTGTCGGTACGCGGTATTGCTGTGATAGCGGCGGCGTCAGTTCCGGCCTCATCGGGGGCAAGCCCCTCCCACACTGGTCCGGCGCTAGACACACAATGCATGAACACCGCAGAGCCCATGTGGGAGGATTCAAGCCCATCCCACACTGGTCCGGCGCTAGACACACAATGCATGAACACCGCAGATCCCATGTGGGAGGATTCAAGCCAACCCCACACTGATCCTGCGCCAGACACGCAATGTATGAACACCGCAGATCCCATGTGGGAGGATTCAAGCCCATCCCACACTGGTCCGGCGCCAGACACACAATGTATGAACACCGCAGATCCCATGTGGGAGGATTCAAGCCAACCCCACACTGATCCGGCGCCAGACACACAATGTATGAACACCGCAGAGCCCATGTGGGAGGATTCAAGCCCATCCCACACTGGTCCGGCGCCAGACACACAATGCATGAACACCGCAGAGCCCATGTGGGAGGATTCAAGCCCATCCCACACTGGTCCGGCGCCAGACACACAATGTATGAACACCGCAGATCCCATGTGGGAGGATTCAAGCCAACCCCACACTGGTCCGGCGCCAGACACACAATGTATGAATACCGCAGATCCCATGTGGGAGGATTCAAGCCAACCCCACACTGGTCCGGCGCCAGACACACAATGTATGAATACCGCAGAGCCCATGTGGGAGGATTCAAGCCCATCCCACACTGGTCCGGCGCCAGACACACAATGTATGAACACCGCAGATCCCATGTGGGAGGATTCAAGCCCATCCCACACTGGTCCGGCGCTAGACACACAATGCATGAACACCGCAGATCCCATGTGGGAGGATTCAAGCCAACCCCAGACTGGTCCGGCGCCAGACACACAATGTATGAACACCGCAGAGCCCATGTGGGAGGATTCAAGCCCACCCCACACTGGTCCGGCGCTAGACACACAATGCATGAACACCGCAGATCCCATGTGGGAGGATTCAAGCCAACCCCACACTGGTCCGGCGCCAGACACACAATGTATGAACACCGCAGAGCCCATGTGGGAGGGAGCTTGCTCCCGATAGCGTTCGCACAGACACATCCTGCCAAAAGCCTGCCCTTCAACCTGCAGTTCACCCATCTAGCCTCTCAAAACACACCCAGAGAGAGGCCAGGGAATGCCCGACTTACCCGCTTCACACCGCCTGCGTATCGGCCGATTCAGCGAACCCAACCGTACCTACCTCATCACCACCAACACCCACGAACGCATCCCGATATTCAAGAATTTCCATCTCGGTCGCTTGGTGGTCTGGCAGTTTCGATTAGCTCAGTACCAAGGGCTGGCGAACTCCCTGGCATGGGTGATCATGCCGGACCATTTCCATTGGCTGCTCGAACTGAAAAAAGGCTCGCTGGCTGACCTGATGCGCCAGGTGAAGTCCAAAAGCACACGGAGCGTCAACGGTGCGAGCGGACGCAAGGGGCGGCTTTGGCAGGAAAGTTTCCATGACCGGGCACTGCGCAAGGAAGACGACCTGGTGAAAATGGCCAGGTATGTGGTGGCCAATCCATTGCGGGCGGGATTGGTTAGCCGGATTGGCGACTACCCGTTGTGGGATGCCATTTGGGTATAGACACAGTTCAACTGTGGGAGGGGGCTTGCTCCCGATGGCGGTGGGTCAATCACATATGTGTCGGTTGAACCACTGCTATCGGGAGCAAGCTCCCTCCCACACTGATCCTGTGCCAGACACACAATATATGAACACCGCAAAACCCATGTGGGAGGGGGGCTTGCTCGCGATGGCGGTGGGTCAATCACATGTGTATCGGCTGAACCACTGCTATCGGGAGCAAGCTCCCTCCCACACTGATCCTGCGCCAGACACACAATATATGAACACCGCAAAACCCATGTGGGAGGGAGCTTGCTCCCGATAGCAGTGGTTCAGCCAGCTCATCTGTAACTGACCGGAGCAAGCCCCCTCCCACAGGTTTTACCGCATTTCAGGCCGCGCGTTTGCCGCTGGCGATGGCGGCCGAGGCGGCCACCATGGCCCGCAACAACACCGCACACCCCGCCGCCAGGTCATCCGGCGCGGCGTTTTCGATTTCGTTGTGGCTGATGCCGCCTTCGCATGGCACGAAGATCATCCCCGCCGGGCCGAGTTCGGCGACGAAGATCGCGTCGTGCCCTGCCCCGCTGACGATGTCCATGTTCGACAACCCCAACCCATTCGCCGCATCGCGCACTGCGTCGACGCAACCCTTGTCGAAATACAGCGGCGGGAAGTCGGCGGTGGGTGTCATTTCAAAACTCAACCCATGCTTGGCGCAGGTCTCGTCGATCACCTGGCGTACCTGGGCGATCATCGAATCCAAGCGCGCCGGTTCCAGGTGGCGGAAGTCGAGGGTCATACGCACTTCACCCGGGATGACGTTGCGTGAGCCCGGATAAGCCTGCAAGCAACCGACAGTGCCACACGCATGCGGCTGATGCCCCAATGCCGCCGCATTCACCGCCGCGACCACGGCGGCCGCGCCGACTAGGGCGTCCTTGCGCAGGTGCATCGGCGTCGGCCCCGCGTGGGCTTCAACGCCGCGCAGGGTCAAGTCGAACCACTTTTGCCCGAGGGCACCGAGCACTACGCCGATGGTTTTCTTTTCATCCTCAAGAATCGGCCCCTGTTCGATATGTGCCTCGAAATAGGCGCCGACTTTGTGCCCACTCTCCGACCGCGTCCCCGCATAGCCGATCGCATTCAGTGCCGCGCCGACGCTGATACCCTGCGCATCGACCTTGGCGAGGGTGTCGGCCAGGCTGAATTTCTCGGCAAACACCCCCGAGCCCATCATGCACGGCGGGAAGCGTGAGCCCTCTTCGTTGGTCCACACCACCACTTCCAGCGGCGCCTCGGTTTGCACCTTGAGGTCGTTGAGGGTGCGCAACACTTCCACACCGGCCAGCACGCCGAAGCAGCCATCGAACTTGCCACCGGTGGGCTGGGTGTCGATATGGCTGCCGGTCATCACTGGCGGCAGGTCGGGGTTACGCCCGGGGCGACGGGCGAAGATGTTGCCGATACCGTCGACGGTCACGCTGCACCCGGCCTCTTCGCACCATTGCACGAACAGGTCGCGGGCCTGGCGGTCGAGGTCAGTGAGGGCCAGGCGGCACACGCCGCCCTTGGCGGTGGCGCCGAGCTTGGCCAGCTCCATCAACGACTGCCACAAACGGTCGCGGTTGATGTGCTGATGGGTCGATTGCAGAACGTCCAGGGCAGCGTTCATGGGGATCTCCTCAGGCTACATGTTATGAATGGAATGCAGTTCAAAGGTGGGAGGGGGCTTGCTCCCGATTGCAGTGGGTCAGTCACCCATGCAGTGGTGGAATGACCACCTGTTTGACTGCATGCCATCGCGTTACAGCAGGGATTTGGCCGGCATCGGCGTCAGGCCACGCCTGGCATTCAGGCCGTAATACAACACGCCGCCCAACGCCGAACCGGTAAACCAGCCATAGCTGTAGAACCAGCTGAACACGTCGCTGCCCAATGACAGCAAGGTCAGCACCACCGGCACGCCAAACGCGACAAACCCGCTCCAGTTCCACGCTGGGTACACGTCGTCACGGTACAAACCGGCGAGGTCCAGGCGCTGTTTGCGCGTGATGAAGTAGTCCACCACCATGATCCCGGCGATCGGCCCCAGCAGGCTGGAATAGCCGAGCAACCAGTTGGAATACACCGTCTCCAGGCTCACATCGGAAACGATCAGCCCGAGCTTCTTCAGCAGCTCGTGGCCCATCAACACCAACCCCACCAGGCCGGTGAGAATCACTGCCGAAGTGCGGTTGATCAGCTTGGGCGCGATGTTCTGGAAGTCGTTGGTGGGCGACACGATGTTCGCCGCCGTGTTGGTGGACAAGGTGGCGACGATGATCAATGCCATGGCCACGGCGACCCACACCGGGCTCTGGATATGCCCGATCAGCGTCACCGGGTCGGACACGCTGACGCCCACCAGTTTCACCGACGCGGCGGTCATGATCACACCGAGGGCGGCGAACAGGAACATGGTCAGCGGCAGGCCGAAAATCTGCCCGAGGATCTGGTCCTTCTGGCTCTTGGCGTAGCGGCTGAAGTCGGGAATATTCAGCGACAAGGTGGCCCAGAACCCCACCATCGCGGTCAGGCCGGCCATGAAGTAACCGGTCAGGCTTGCACCTTCGGGGCGTTTGGGCGGGATCGCCATCAACTCGCTGAGGGACACGTTCGGCATCGCCCACACCAGCAGGCCAATGCCCACCGCCACCAGCAGCGGTGCCGACAGGGTTTCCAGGCGCTTGATCGACTCGGCGCCGCGCAGCACCACCCACAGGTTGAGGGTCCAGAAGATCATGAAACCGATCACCTCACCGGTGCCGCCCAAGGCCTTCCACCCCTCGAAAATCGAGCCCAGGAACAGGTGAATCGCCAGCCCGCCGAACATGGTCTGGATGCCGAACCAGCCGCACGCCACCAGCGCTCGGATCAGGCACGGCACGTTGGAACCGAGGATGCCGAACGACGAACGCAGCAACACCGGGAACGGAATGCCGTACTTGGTACCGGGGAAGGCGTTGAGGGTCAGCGGGATCAGCACCACGATATTGGCCAGGAGGATCGCCATCAGCGCCTCGCCCACCGACAAACCGAAGTACGCGGTAAGCACCCCGCCCAGCGTGTAGGTGGGCACGCAGATCGACATGCCGACCCACAGCGCGGTGATGTGCCACTTGTTCCACGTGCGTTCATGCACCTTGGTCGGTGCCATGTCGTGGTTGTAGCGAGGGCTGTCGAGGACGTCGGGGCCGGCGTCGAGTTCGTACAGGCCGTTGCGTTCAATAACTTGCGATCTGTTCTGTTGCATGGCCGCTCCACGGTTTTTTCGAATTATTGTTGCTCACCTGCAAGGTCGGTGCAGGTGGCCGGAGTACCTCGTAAACAACATGACATCAAGGGTCCGGCCAGCCGCCACTGCACTCAATAAACGTGCCGACAACCCGCCCTGACCCTGCACCGCATATATAACTCGCTGATGTTTATCAGCTTTATTTCAAACGCCGATGAGTCCTTCGGTACTTGCCGCGTGACGCAGGCTGGATAACGCGCAAGTTGTCCGAACGTTCAGGACTCAATCTGGTGCAACACAATTATTTTTATTTACCGCCGCCGTCAAGTGGCATGTCTCAAGCGCCTGATTTGCAATAAGAAATGTTGTTCATATTTGGAACCTGTCAAGTGCGTCAAAATGGTGATCAGTCGCCACATTTTGGTGATTTTAATTTTTTATCCTTATATTTCAATTAGTTAAAACACAACTAAGCGTAGGAAAAATCTTCTTGCTCATTCTAAAAACACCGGCTAGTTTCTATTCCTGTCACCGATGACAGGTTTTTACCAAGCCTGCGCTGAAAACAACTACAACACTTAGAACTGGCACCAGCCGGTCAAGCCTGTGAGGAACTCGACATGTCGCTGTTGATCCGTGGCGCCACCATCATTACCCACGACGAAAGTTACCGCGCCGATGTTTTATGCACAGACGGTCTGATTCGCGCAATTGGCACGGGCCTGGATATTCCCGCTGGCACCGAAGTACTCGATGGCAGCGGCCAATACTTGATGCCCGGCGGCATCGACCCGCACACCCATATGCAACTGCCCTTCATGGGCACCGTGGCCAGTGAGGATTTTTTCAGCGGCACGGCGGCGGGTCTGGCGGGGGGCACCACCTCGATCATCGACTTTGTGATTCCCAACCCACAGCAATCCTTGCTCGAAGCCTTTCACCAATGGCGCGGCTGGGCGCAGAAGTCGGCGGCCGACTATGGCTTTCACGTGGCGATCACCTGGTGGAGCGAGCAGGTGCGCGAGGAAATGGCCGAGCTGGTCAGCCATCACGGCGTCAACAGCTTCAAGCATTTCATGGCCTACAAGAACGCGATCATGGCGGCCGACGATACCCTGGTGGCCAGCTTCGAACGCTGCCTGGAGCTGGGCGCGGTACCCACCGTGCATGCGGAAAACGGCGAGTTGGTATATCACCTGCAACGCAAGCTGATGGCCCAGGGCATCACCGGGCCGGAAGCGCACCCGCTGTCGCGTCCGTCCCAGGTCGAGGGCGAAGCGGCCAGCCGCGCGATCCGTATCGCCGAGACCATCGGCACGCCGTTGTACCTGGTACACGTCTCGACCAAAGAGGCGCTGGATGAAATCACCTATGCGCGCGGCAAGGGCCAGGCGGTGTACGGCGAAGTGCTCGCCGGGCATTTGCTGCTGGACGACAGCGTCTACCGCCACCCCGACTGGCAGACCGCCGCCGGCTACGTGATGAGCCCGCCGTTCCGCCCGCGCGGGCATCAAGAGGCGCTGTGGCATGGCCTGCAATCCGGCAACCTGCACACCACCGCCACCGACCACTGCTGCTTCTGCGCCGAGCAAAAAGCCGCCGGGCGTGACGATTTCAGCAAGATCCCCAACGGCACCGCCGGTATCGAAGACCGCATGGCGCTGTTGTGGGATGAAGGGGTCAACACCGGGCGCCTGTCGATGCAGGCGTTCGTCGCGCTGACCTCCACCAACACCGCGAAGATCTTCAACCTCTACCCGCGCAAAGGCGCAATCCGCGTCGGTGCCGATGCCGACCTGGTGCTGTGGGACCCCGAGGGCACGCGCACGATTTCCGCCAAGACCCACCACCAGAACGTCGACTTCAACATCTTCGAAGGCAAGACCGTGCGCGGCGTGCCGAGCCACACCATCAGCCAGGGCAAGCTGGTCTGGGCCGACGGCGACCTGCGCGCCGAACGCGGTGCCGGGCGGTATGTGGAACGGCCGGCGTATCCGTCGGTGTTCGAGCAGTTGAGCAAGCGGGCTGAGCGTTCCAAGCCGGTTGCTGTGAACCGCTGAGACCGCTATCGGGGGCAAGCCCCCTCCCACAATTGACCGCATGCTTTCAGACACAATGCGATCACTGTGGGAGGGGGCTTGCCCCCGATGAGGCCAACCCAGGCAACAAAAATGCCCGCCAGAGGCAATCCGAAAAAAAACCGTGAGGCCCACACCGTGATCCAGACCCTGACCCACCTCCCCCATCCCCATGAAGACGGGGCGACCCTCGCCAGTCATTTCACCGACCTGGCACCGCCCCTCAACGCTCGCCAGGCGCAACTGGAAGCCTCGCGATGCCTGTATTGCTACGACGCGCCGTGCGTGAATGCGTGCCCCAGCGAAATCGACATCCCATCGTTCATCCGCAACCTCCACACCGACAACGTGCAAGGCGCCGCGCAGAAGATTCTCTCGGCCAATATCCTCGGCGGCAGCTGCGCCCGGGTCTGCCCCACCGAGATCCTGTGCCAGCAAGCCTGCGTGCGTAACCACGGCGAAGAATGCGCGCCGGTGCTGATCGGCCTGTTGCAACGCTACGCCATCGACAACGCGCACTTCAGCGAACACCCGTTCCAGCGCGCCGCCACCACCGGCAAGCGCATCGCCGTGGTCGGCGCCGGACCGGCCGGCCTGGCCTGCGCCCATCGCGCCGCGTTGCACGGCCACGATGTGGTGATCTTCGAAGCCCGGGAAAAAGCCGGCGGCCTGAATGAATACGGGATCGCCAAGTACAAACTGGTGGATGACTTCGCGCAGAAGGAGCTGGAGTTCCTGCTACAGATCGGCGGCATCGAGATCCGTCACGGCCAGCGCCTGGGCGACAACCTGTCGTTGAGCGAACTGCACCAGCACTTCGATGCGGTGTTCCTCGGCCTCGGCCTGGCCGCCAGCAAGCAACTCGGCCTGCCCCATGAGGACGCCCCCGGCCTGCTCGCCGCCACCGACTACATCCGCGAACTACGCCAGGCCGACGACCTCACCCAATTGCCCCTGGCCGACCGCTGCATCGTGCTCGGTGCCGGCAACACCGCCATCGACATGGCCGTGCAAATGGCCCGCCTCGGCGCCCGCGACGTCAACCTGGTGTATCGCCGGGGCCTGGCGGACATGGGCGCCACCAGCCATGAGCAGGACATCGCCAAGGCCAATCAGGTTCGCCTGCTGACCTGGGCCCAGCCGGAGGAAGTGCTGCTGGACGAGCAAGGCCATGTGCGCGGCATGCGTTTCGCCCGCACGCACCTGGACAACGGGCGCCTGCAACCCACCGGCGAAACCTTCGAACTGGCCGCCGATGCGATCTTCAAGGCCATCGGCCAAGGTTTCGACAACGCCGCACTGCACGACCCGCTGGCCCAGCAACTGCAGCGGGTCGGCGAACGCCTCTTCGTCGACGAACACCTGCGCACCAGCATCCCCGGCGTGTATGCAGGCGGCGACTGCGTCAGCCTCGGCCAGGACCTCACCGTACAGGCGGTGCAACACGGCAAGCTGGCGGCAGAAGCCATGCACGCCCAACTCATGCTCAACGTGGAAGCTGCGTAATGGCCGATCTCTCGATTGTCTTCGCCGGTATCAAAGCCCCCAACCCGTTCTGGCTGGCCTCCGCGCCGCCCACCGACAAAGCCTACAACGTGGTCCGCGCCTTTGAAGCAGGCTGGGGCGGCGTGATCTGGAAAACCCTCGGGGAAGACCCGGCGGCGGTCAACGTGTCGTCGCGTTACTCGGCGCATTACGGCGCCAACCGCGAAGTGCTGGGCATCAACAATATCGAGCTGATCACCGACCGCTCTTTGGAGATCAACCTGCGCGAAATCACCCAGGTCAAAAAGGACTGGCCGGACCGCGCGCTGATCGTGTCGCTGATGGTGCCGTGCGTCGAAGAGTCTTGGAAAAACATCCTGCCGCTGGTAGAAGCCACCGGCTGCGACGGCATCGAGCTGAACTTCGGCTGCCCCCATGGCATGCCCGAGCGCGGCATGGGCGCGGCGGTCGGCCAGGTGCCGGAGTATGTGGAGCAAGTGACGCGCTGGTGCAAGACGTACTGTTCGCTGCCGGTGATCGTCAAGCTCACGCCGAATATCACCGACATCCGGGTGGCGGCGCGTGCGGCGTATCGCGGCGGTGCGGACGCGGTGTCGCTGATCAACACCATCAACTCCATCACCAGCGTGGACCTGGAGCGCATGGTCGCCCTGCCGACGGTCGGCACCCAGAGCACCCACGGCGGTTACTGCGGTTCGGCGGTCAAGCCGATCGCGCTGAACATGGTCGCCGAAATCGCCCGCGACCCGCAGACCCACGGCCTGCCGATCTGCGGCATTGGCGGCATCGGCAACTGGCGCGATGCGGCGGAATTCGTCGCCCTCGGCTGCGGCGCCGTGCAGGTGTGTACGGCGGCGATGCTGCATGGCTTTCGCATCGTCGAAGAAATGAAGGACGGCCTGTCGCGCTGGATGGACAGTCAGGGTTACACCAGCCTGCAGGATTTTTCCGGGCGCGCCGTGGGCAACACTACGGACTGGAAGTACCTGGATATCAACTACCAGGTGATCGCCAAGATCGATCAGGCCGCCTGCATCGGCTGCGGGCGTTGCCACATTGCCTGCGAAGATACGTCGCACCAGGCCATCGCCAGTTTGAAACAGGCGGACGGCACGCATAAGTACGAAGTGATCGATGACGAATGCGTGGGCTGCAACCTGTGCCAGATCACCTGCCCGGTGGCCGATTGCATCGAGATGGTACCGGTGGACACCGGCAAGCCGTTCTTGAACTGGACCCAGGACCCGCGTAATCCCTATCGGGAAGCAGTGTAGTCCAGTAGAGCGCTATCGGGGGCAAGCCCCCTCCCACAGTTGACCGCATTCTTTCAGACAAAATGCAGTTCATTGTGGGAGGGGGCTTGCCCCCGATAAGGCCCTCAGCCTCACCACAAGCCTCAAGGCTCAAACAGTTGACCGCATTCTTTCAGACAAAATGCAGTCAATGTGGGAGGGGGCTTGCCCCCGATGAGGCCCTCAGCCTCACCACAAAACTCAAGGCTCAAACAGTTGACCGCATTCTTTCAGACAAAATGCAGTCAATGTGGGAGGGGGCCTGCCCCCGATGAGGCCCTCAGCCTCACCACAAAACTCAAGACTCCAACAGTTGACCGCATTCTTTCAGACAAAATGCAGTTCATTGTGGGAGGGGGCTTGCCCCCGATGAGGCCCTCAGCCTCACCACAAGTCTCAAGGCTCAAACAGTTGACCGCATTCTTTCAGACAAAATGCAGTCAATGTGGGAGGGGGCTTGCCCCCGATGAGGCCCTCAGCCTCACCACAAAACTCAAGGCTCAAACAGTTGACCGCATTCTTTCAGACAAATGCAGTCAATGTGGGAGGGGGCTTGCCCCCGATGAGGCCCTCAGCCTCACCACAAGACTCAAGTCTCAAACAGTTGACCGCATTCTTTCAGACAAAATGCAGTCAATGTGGGAGGGGACTTGCCCCCGATGAGGCCCTCAGCCTCACCACAAAACTCAAGACTCAAGGCTCAAACAGTTGACCGCATTCTTTCAGACAAAATGCAGTCAATGTGGGAGGGGGCTTGCCCTCGATGAGGCCCTCAGCCTCACCACAAGCCTCAAGGCTCCAACCCAATCCCCCGCAAAATCACCCCCGTCACCGTCTGAATCGCCCTCTCGAACTGCATATCCGACAACGGCTGGTGATCGTTCAGAATCTTCACCTGATGATCAAAGTCGGCGTAGTGCTGGGTCGAGGCCCAGATCATATACAGCAGGCTCGCCGGCTCGACCGGCAGGATGCGTTTGTCTTCCACCCATTGGCGAATTTTCGCTTCCTTCATCTTGGCCCAGTCGTACAGGCTTTCATCCAGCGCCTCACCGAGCGTCGGCGCGCCGTGGATGATTTCGTTGGCCCAGACCTTCGACCCATACGGCCGCGTGCGCGAGCGTTGCATCTTGGCGCGGATGTAGCTGCTGAGCACCACTCGCGGGTCATCGAAGGTTTCGAAGCTCAGGGCATCCTGCTTCCACACTTCCAACAGATCGAACAGCACCGCGCTGTACAGCTCGCTCTTGGTGGTGAAGTAGTAATGCAGGTTGGAACGCGGCAGTTGCACTTCGGCGGCAATATCGGCCATGGCGGTGCTGCCATAGCCCTTCTCGGCGAAGATTTTTTCCGCCGCCAGCAGGATTTTTTCGACGTTGACCCGACGAATTCCGATCTTGTGCTTGCCCATAAGGGCTCCCTGACAAAGACATAACGGAAAGACTACCACCCGCTCTAGATCGGGGCGACAGGAGGAGCCGAAACTTCGTACACTGCCCGTCCTATCCTTTGATTGGTATTGCTCAATGTTGATCAAGAAAACCCTGACCACCGTCGCTCTGCTGGCCTCGCTGCTGGGCGCCTCGGCGGCGTTTGCCCATGCTCACCTCAAGAGCGCGACGCCTGCGGCAGACAGCAGCGTCGCCGCACCGAACGATGTGCGCCTGACCTTCAGCGAAGGCGTGGAGGCGACCTTTTCCAAGGTTTCCCTGAGCAAGGACGGCACCGAAATCGCAATCAAGGGCCTGGCAACGCCGGATGCCGACAAGGAAACCCTGGTGGTGACGCCCGCCGCTCCTCTGGCAGCCGGCACCTACAAAGTGGTGTGGAACGCGGTCTCGGTCGACACCCACAAGAGCAACGGCGAATACAGCTTCAAGGTCGGCCAATAACCTATGGCGACGCTGCTGGTGCTGTGCCGTTTCCTGCATTTCATCGTCGTCTTGTTGATGTTCGGGGCCTGTGTATTCAGGCCCTGGCTGATGGGCAATGCACCGCAGCCGACGCTGGACCGGCAAGTGCTGCGTATCAGCCGAGCACTGGCCTGGCTCGGGCTCGGCTCCGGCGTGGCCTGGTTGCTGCTGATCACGGTCAGCATGGCCGGCAGTTGGGACGCCGCACTGCAACCGGCCACTGTGCAATTGGTGCTGGGCAAGACCTTTTTCGGCCAAGTGTGGCTCTGGCATCTGCTGCTCAACGTGCTGCTGTTGATCGCCTTGATCAAACCCTGGTCGGCGTTGCGCCTGCCCTTGATCGGCCTGCTGCTGGCGACCCTGGCCCCGGTCGGTCACGGCGCCATGCTCAACGGGCTCAGCGGCCAGTTGCTGATCCTCAATCAGGTCGTCCACCTGGCGTGCGTGGGCGCCTGGCTTGGCGGTCTGCTGTTGCTGGTATTGATCCTGCGCCAACCGCAGCGTCATGGGCTGGAGCCGATTCTGCGGCGTTTCAGCGGCGCGGGTTATGGCCTGGTCGCCGGCTTGCTGGTCACCGGCTTGATCAACGTGCGTGTATTGACCGGGCAACTGTGGCCCACCCCGCTGTTCAACGGTTTCGCCCTGATTCTGCTGATCAAGGCGATGCTGGTGCTGGGCATGTTGGCCCTGGCGCTGCTGAACCGCTTGCGTATCGAGCGCTGCGAACAACGACTGGAGACCTTGAAGGCCAGTGTGATGGCTGAATGGTTACTAGGTATTTTAGCGGTTGCCGCCGTCTCCCTCCTCGGCACCTTGCCCCCGATGGCGATGGCCGGCTGAATCCATAGTCAGCTTCCCCACTGGACCACGACCACTTCTGCTCAGTGAAGCGTAGTCATCGTATAACTTCTGATTGACAAGCCACAAAAACCCCGCAAATATCACCCCTATGTTGTACGACGACGTATGACAAATAATAAAAACAACAAACCCAAGGGAGCGTCACTGTGCGTCCATCCGCCCGCAATTCCTCCTCGCATCTCGGCCTTATCGGCCTCGGCAGCCTGGCTTTCACCCTGCCCCTCATCGCCCAGGCCGAAGGGTTTGTCGACGACGCCAAGGCCACGCTCAACTTACGCAACGCCTACTTCAACCGCAATTTCACCAACCCGTCCAACCCCCAGGCCAAGGCCCAAGAGTGGACGCAGAACTTCATCCTCGACGCCAAATCCGGTTACACCCAGGGCACCGTGGGCTTCGGGATTGATGTGCTGGGCCTGTACTCGCAAAAGCTCGACGGCGGCAAAGGTACCGCTGGCACCCAGTTGCTGCCGGTTCACGACGACGGTCGCCCCGCTGACAACTTCGGGCGCCTGGGCGTGGCGCTGAAAACCAAGCTGTCGAAGACCGAACTGAAAATCGGCGAATGGATGCCCGTGCTGCCGATTTTGCGTTCCGACGATGGCCGTTCCCTGCCGCAAACCTTCCAGGGCGGCCAGGTCACCTCCAATGAAATCGCCGGTCTGACCCTCTACGGCGGGCAGTTTCGCGGCAACAGCCCGCGCAACGATGCGAGCATGGAAGACATGTTCATGAACGGCAAAGCCGCCTTCACCTCAGACCGCTTCAACTTCGGCGGCGCCGAATACACCTTCAACGACAAGCGCACCCAGGTCGGCCTGTGGTACGCCGAACTGACCGACATCTACCAACAGCAGTACCTCAACCTGACCCACAGCCAGCCGCTGGGCGACTGGACCCTGGGCGCCAACCTCGGCTTCTTCAACAGCAAGGAAGACGGCAGCGCCCTGGCCGGCGACCTGGACAACAAAACCGCGTTCGCCCTGCTCTCGGCCAAATACGGCGCTAACACCTTCTACGTCGGCCTGCAGAAACTCAGCGGCGACAGCGCATGGATGCGGGTCAACGGCACCAGCGGCGGCACCCTGGCCAACGACAGCTACAACGCCAGCTACGACAACGCCAAGGAAAAATCCTGGCAACTGCGCCACGACTTCAACTTCGCGGCGCTCGGCGTTCCGGGCCTGACCCTGATGAACCGCTACATCAGCGGCAGTAACGTCCACACCGGCACGATCACCGATGGCAAGGAATGGGGCCGCGAATCGGAACTGGCCTACACGGTGCAGAGCGGTGTCTTGAAGAACCTCAACGTGCGCTGGCGCAATTCGACCATGCGCCGGGACTTCAGCAATAACGAGTTCGATGAGAACCGGGTCTTCGTCAGCTACCCGATTTCGTTGCTTTAAAGATCTAAAACCCGGGCACATCCATTGTGGGAGGGGGCTTGCTCCCGATGACGGTGTATCAGGCAATGTCTCTGTGACTGACCCACAGCCATCGGGGCAAGCCCCCTCCCACATTGACAAGCGGGGACTCTCTAACAATACTTCGGCATAGTCATACGACAACCTACAACAAAAACTGGAATCCAGATGACCACCACTACCCCAGCGCCCTTCAACCGCCTCCTCCTCACCGGTGCCGCCGGCGGCTTGGGCAAAGTGCTGCGCGAACGCCTGCGGCCGTATGCCCAGGTGCTGCGCCTGTCGGATATCGCCGACATGGCCCCCGCCGGCGCCAATGAAGAAGTGCAGCCCTGCGACCTGTCCGACAAACACGCGGTACACCACCTGGTCGAAGGCGTCGACGCCATCCTGCATTTCGGTGGCGTATCCGTGGAGCGCTCGTTCGAAGAAGTCCTCGGCGCCAATATCTGCGGGATTTTTCACATCTACGAAGCCGCCCGCCGCCATGGCGTCAAGCGCGTGATTTTCGCCAGCTCCAACCATGTGATCGGCTTCTATCAACAGGGCGAGCACCTCGACGCCCACTCGCCGCGTCGCCCGGACAGTTACTACGGGCTGTCCAAGTCCTACGGCGAAGACATGGCCAGCTTCTACTTCGACCGCTACGGCATCGAGACCGTGAGCATCCGCATCGGCTCGTCGTTCCCCGAACCGCAGAACCGCCGGATGATGCACACCTGGCTGAGCTTCGATGACCTGACCCAACTGCTCGAACGCGCGCTGTACACGCCGAACGTCGGCCACACCGTGGTCTACGGCATGTCGGCCAACCTCGACACCTGGTGGGACAACCGCTACGCCGCACACCTGGGCTTCACCCCCAAAGACAGCTCCGAAGTATTCCGCGCCCAGGTCGAGCGCCAGCCGCCGCTGGCCGCCGACGACCCGGCCAAGGTCTACCAGGGCGGTGCGTTCTGCGCCGCCGGGCCGTTCGGTGACTGACGTCACACTAACCCAAGGGAGTGAGTTGCCATGACTGCTGAATTGATTGTCGACGCCCGCAACGCCGTAGGCGAATGCCCGGTGTGGGTGCCCGAAGAAAACGCCCTGTACTGGGTGGATATTCCCAACGGCGGCCTGCAACGCTGGAGCGCCGCCACCGGCCATATCGACGCGTGGAAAGCCCCGCAGATGCTCGCCTGCATTGCCCGCACCGATGCGGGCAACTGGGTCGCCGGGATGGAAAGCGGCTTTTTCCAGCTCACCGCGCACAACGACGGCAGCCTCGACACCACGCCCCTGGCCGAGGTCGCGCACCCGCGCGCGGACATGCGCCTGAACGATGGGCGCTGCGATCGCCAGGGCCGGTTCTGGGCCGGCAGCATGGTGCGGGACATGAGCGCAAATGCGCCCGCAGGCATCCTCTACCGTTACGCGTCGGGTGCCGCGCCGCATGCGCAGTTGGACGGCTTTATCACCCTCAATGGCCTGGCCTTCAGCCCCGATGGCCGCACGATGTATGTCTCGGACTCGCACCCGCTGGTGCAACAGATCTGGGCCTTCGACTACGACACCGACACCGGCACACCGTCCAACCGCCGCGTGTTTGTCGACATGCAGCCACACCAAGGCCGCCCCGATGGCGCGGCCGTGGATGTCGACGGCGGCTACTGGATCTGCGCCAACGACGCCGGCCTGATCCACCGCTTCACCCCCGACGGTCGCCTGGACCGCTCCCTGCGCGTGCCGGTGAAAAAACCCAGCATGTGCGCCTTTGGCGGCAGTCGCCTGGACACCCTGTTCGTCACCTCGATCCGTGACGACCAGAGCGAACAGTCGCTGTCCGGCGGCGTATTCGCCCTCAACCCCGGCACGACAGGACTGCCCGAACCCCGCTTCACCCTCTAGCTGCATCGCTGTGCCGTGAATACAACAATAACAAGACAGGAGTGACCGCCCATGGACTTCAAACGCACCTTGCTCGCCGCCGCAATCTTCACCCTCAGCAGCGCCGCCCACGCGCTGGAAATCAAATTCGCCGACATCCACCCCGCCGGCTACCCCACCGTCGTGGCCGAAGAGAACATGGGCAAGGCCCTCACCCAAGAAAGCAACGGCGAACTGACCTTCAAGTACTTCCCCGGGGGCGTCCTGGGTTCGGAAAAAGAAGTCGTCGAACAAGCCCAGGTCGGCGCGATCCAGATGACCCGGGTCAGCCTCGGCATCGTCGGCCCGGTGGTGCCGGACGTGAACGTGTTCAACCTGCCATTCGTGTTCCGCGACCAGGCGCATATGCGCAAAGTCATCGACGGCGAGATCGGCGATGAAATCCTCGCCAAGATCACCGACTCCGAATTCGGCCTGGTCGCCCTGGCCTGGATGGACGGCGGCACGCGCAACCTCTACAGCAAAAAACCGGTGCGCAAGATCGAAGACCTCAAGGGCATGAAGATTCGCGTGCAGGGCAACCCGCTGTTCATCGATGCCTTCAACGCCATGGGTGCCAACGGTATCGCCATGGACACCGGCGAGATCTTCAGTGCCTTGCAGTCCGGGGTGATCGACGGTGCCGAGAACAACCCACCCACCCTGCTGGAACACAACCACTTTCAAAACGCCAAGTACTACACCCTCACCGAGCACCTGATCCTGCCCGAACCGATCGTGATGTCGAAAATCACCTGGAACAAGCTCACCCCCGCGCAACAGCTCATGGTGAAGAACGCCGCCAAGGCCGCCCAGGCCGATGAGCGTGTGCTGTGGGATAAAAAATCCGCCAGCAGCGAGGAAAAACTCAAGGCGGCTGGCGTGGAGTTCATCCGCGTCGACAAACAGCCCTTCTACGACGCCACCGCCGCGGTTCGCGCCAAGTACGGCGCGCCTTACGCCGAGATCATCGCGCGCATCGACGCCGTTCAATAACCCGCCCTGCCTCTCGCATAAGGCCCGGCGCGGTCGGCATCGACGCGCCCGGTCACGGTGAACGCCATGAAGAATCTAGTGCTGCGCATCAACGACCGCCTCTACATGACCTGCATCTGGGTCGCCGGCCTCTCGGTCCTCGGGGTCGCGCTGATCATCCCCTGGGGCATCTTCGCCCGCTACATCCTCGGCACCGGCTCCAGCTGGCCGGAGCCCACCGCCATCCTGCTGATGCTGGTGTTCACTTTTATCGGCGCCGCCGCCAGCTACCGCGCCGGGGCGCATATGTCGGTGGCGATGATCACCGACCGCCTGCCTGCGCGCCAACGCCAGGTCGTCGGCATCCTCTCGCAACTGCTGATGGGCACCATCTGCCTGTTCATGACCATTTGGGGCAGCAAGCTGTGCCTGTCCACCTGGAACCAGTTCATGAGCGCCATCCCCACCCTGCGCGTGGGCATCACCTACATGCCGATCCCGATCGGCGGGTTGCTGACCCTGGTCTTCGTGGTGGAAAAACTCGTGCTCGGTGACCAGAGCAACCGACGGGTCGTGCGCTTCGATCTGGTTGAAGAAAGCGAAGGGGCTGCGTGATATGGACGCATTGATTCTGTTGGGCAGCTTTGTCGGCTTGATCCTGATCGGCATGCCAGTGGCCTATGCCCTGGGCCTGTCGGCGTTGATCGGCGCGTGGTGGATCGACATTCCGTACCAGGCCCTGATGATTCAGATCGCTGGCGGGGTGAACAAGTTTTCGCTGATGGCGATTCCGTTCTTCGTGCTGGCCGGCGCGATCATGGCCGAGGGCGGCATGTCGCGGCGGCTGGTGGCGTTCGCCGGGGTGCTGGTGGGTTTTGTGCGCGGCGGCTTGTCCCTGGTGAACATCATGGCCTCGACGTTTTTCGGTGCGATCTCCGGCTCCTCGGTGGCCGACACCGCCTCGGTCGGCTCGGTGCTGATCCCGGAAATGGAGCGCCGTGGCTACCCCCGGGAGTTCGCCACGGCGGTGACCATCAGCGGCTCGGTGCAGGCGCTGTTGACCCCGCCCAGCCACAACTCGGTGCTCTACTCCCTGGCGGCGGGCGGCACGGTGTCGATCGCCTCGCTGTTCATGGCCGGCGTGGTCCCGGGCCTGCTGATGAGCGCGTGCCTGATGGTGCTGTGCCTGATCTTCGCGAAGAAGCGCGACTACCCCAAGGGCGAAGTCATCCCGCTCAAGCAAGCGCTGAAAATCTGCGCCGACGCACTGTGGGGCCTGATGGCCATGGTGATCATCCTCGGCGGCATCCTGTCGGGCATCTTCACCGCCACCGAGTCCGCCGCGATCGCGGTGCTGTGGGCATTCTTCGTGACCATGTTCATCTACCGCGACTACAAATGGAACGAGCTGCCCAAGCTGATGCACCGCACGGTACGCACCATTTCCATCGTGATGATCCTGATCGCCTTCGCGGCCAGCTTCGGCTACATCATGACCCTGATGCAGATCCCGGCGAAGATCACCACGCTGTTCCTGACCCTGTCGGACAACCGCTACGTGATCCTGATGTGCATCAACGCCATGCTGCTGTTGCTCGGCACGGTGATGGACATGGCGCCGCTGATTTTGATCCTCACGCCGATCCTGCTGCCGGTGGTGCTCGGCATCGGCGTCGACCCGGTTCACTTCGGCATGATCATGCTGGTCAACCTCGGCATCGGCCTGATCACGCCACCGGTCGGCGCGGTGCTGTTCGTGGGGGCGGCGGTGGGCAAGGTGAGTATCGAGAACACCGTGAAGGCGCTGCTGCCGTTCTATGGCGTGCTGTTTTTGGTGCTGATCGCGGTGACTTACATTCCGGCGTTATCGCTGTGGCTGCCAGGGCTGGTGCTGTGATGCTGATTGAACTGGAAGATCACCTGACCCACCTCACCCTCGCCCCGGCCGTGGGCGGCAGCATCGTCAACTGGCGCGTGCGCGCCAGCGGCCAGCCCCTGCTGCGGCCTAGCGATCAAGCGGCGCTGGACACCGGCCTGCCCGGCAAACTGGCCTGCTATCCCCTCGCGCCGTGGTCCAATCGCATTGCCAACGGCGGTTTCGACACGCCGGCCGGCTGGCTGGCACTCACGCCCAACAGCGCGACCGATCCGCTGCCGATTCACGGTTCGGCCTGGCAACAGGCGTGGCGCGTGGTCAGCCAGTCGGCGGATGAAGTGCTGCTTGCGCTGGAATGCGCCACGCCGTTCGCCTATCGCGCCGAGCAGCGGTTTGGGTTGAGCAACGGCGTGTTGAGTATCGGGCTGAGCGTGACGCATCTGGCCGAAGCCGCCGCGTGGCACGGTTTGGGCTTGCATCCTTACTTCCCGCGCCGGGCGGGTACGCGGTTGCAGGCCAAGGCTGGGCAGGTATGGATGAGTGATGCGTCCAAGCTGCCGACGGCGCTGGCACCCGTACACGCCGATTGGGATTTCCAACAGCTCAAGGGATTGCCCCAAGCGTTGGTCGACAACGGTTTTTGCCAATGGGACGGGCATTGCCGGATCGAACAGCCGGAGCTGGGTTACACCCTGGAATGCCAGGCCACGGGCGCCGATTACTTCCTGCTGTACTGCCCGCCGGGGTTGGGGTTCTTCTGCATCGAGCCGGTGAGCCATCCGGTGAATGCCCATCACTTGCCGGGCAGGCCGGGCCTGAAACTGCTGGAACACAACCAGCAGACCCAACTCAATTTCACCCTGAAATACATTCCAACTGTGGGAGGGGCTTGCCCCCGATAGCAATATGTCAGCCACTACATGCATGACTGACCCACCGCCATCGGGGGCAAGCCCCCTCCCACATTGGATCTCCTTTGCATTGGCGACCCCATGACACGCCCTATCAGATCCAGCCAAGCCAACTCCAGTAGGTCGCCGCAAACACCAACATCAACAAGTAACCCATCAGCGTCACCAACACCCCCACCTTGGCAAACTGCCGCGCCGTGAATGTCCCGGTCCCCAGGCACACCATGTTCTGCGGCGCATTGATCGGTAGGATAAACCCGTAGCTCACCACAAACCCCAACAGCATGGTCATCCCCAACCGGTTGAACTCCCCCGGCAGGGTCTGCAACACCGCAATCAGGATCGGCAACAACGCCGAGGTCAACGCCGTCGCACTGGCAAACCCCAAGTGGATCACGATCAAAAACGCCCCGAGGATGGCAAACACACCCAACGGCCCGACCTGGTCCAGCCCGGTGTGCGCCACCACTTGCGAACCCAGCCACTGCCCGGCCTGGGTGGTCAGCAACGCCGTGCCGAGGCTGATGCCGACGCCGAACACAATCACCGTGCCCCACGGAATCCGCGACTGCACATCCTTCCAGGTCATCACGCCGATCCCCGGCAACAGCAGGAACACCAGCCCGGCGTAGGTGGTCGAGGTGGTGTCGAAATTGTGCAGGCGCCCTTCGGTAGCCCACGCCAACAGCAACAGCACCGACACGGCAAGCAGGCGTTTTTGCGGGCCGGTCATCGGGCCGATGTCCACCAGCGACTGGGCCACGGCTTCTTTGCCGCCGGGGATGCTGTCGCTTTCCGGCGGCAGTAGTTTGATCACCAGGAACAGCAACACCGCCGACATGATCAGCGCCCATGGCGCGCCGGCAATCAGCCAGTCGATCCACGACACGCGCTGGCCGAGCATCTTGTCCATGAACCCAACGGTCAGCAGGTTCTGCGCGGCGGCGGTCTGGATGCCGACGTTCCAGATGCTGGTGCCCTGGGCCACCACGATCATCAGGCCGGCGGCGATGTTGGAGCGTTTATCGACGCCAAACGCCGCCACCACGCCCATCATGATCGGCACCACGCAGGCACTGCGCGCGGTGGCGCTGGGTACGACGAGGCTCAGGAGAATAGTCACCGCGATCGCCCCCAGCAGAATGCCGCGGGTGCTGGTGCCGACCCGGGTCAGCGTGACCAGGGCGATGCGCCGATCCAGGCCGGTGTGGGTCATGGCGGCGGCGATGAACAACGCCCCCGCCACCAGCGCCAGCGCCGGGTTGGAGAAGCCGGTCAGCGCCATGCCGATGGCCGGGCTGGAGCCGATCAGGTGCGCGGGGTCTTGCAGCGACGGCGCGGTGCCGAGCAAGAACGCCATGAGCGAGGTGATCATGATCGCGCTGGCCTCATAGGACACCGCCTCGCTGATCCACACCACCACCGCAAACGCGAGGATCGCCAGCATGCGATGCCCGGCCACCGGCAAATCCGCGGGCAGCGGTAACAGCAGCACCCCGACCATCACCAGTACAGCGACGACCAGGCCCAAGGGCAACTTGAATGATGCAGCGGTTGTTGCGGGGGCGCTCATGGGGGAGTCTCCGTCGGCGTCAAATCAGGCTGGGAGCATGGCGCAAAATGCCGCACGCGGTGTTGACAGGTATCAAACCTCTAGGCCAATAACTGACTCAACACCGCCCGCAACTTCCCGGGCTTGACCGGTTTGTTCAACAACGGTGCGTCCAGCCGCCGCAGGATGCGCCGGCACTGGTCGGTGCGGTCGGCGCTGATGATCACGGCGGGAATCGTCTGGGCAAAATGCTCGCGCAGGTACTTGACCACCTCACAGCCCACCACGCCGTGGTCCAGGTGATAGTCCGCCAGGATCAGTTCCGGCGCCCTGCCCTGCAACGCCAGCAACGCGCCGGCCTGGTCGGTGGCCGTGACCACCTCGCAGCCCCACTGCCCGAGCAGCGCGCTCATGCTTTCGAGGATGCTGACTTCGTTGTCCAGCACCAGCAAACGCCGCCCCGGCAGCGGGTTGCCGGTGGTCGGTTGCGTGGGCAGTTGGCTGATGGCCAACGGCATTTCTTCGCTGATCGGCACTTCGAGGCTGAACATCGACCCGCGTCCCGGCCACGAGCGCACCGCCACCGGGTAACCGAGAATCTCAGCGATCCGCTCGACAATCGCCAGCCCCAGGCCCACGCCCTTGCGGTCCGAGGCGCGGCCGACGTCCAGTTGGTTGAATTCGAGGAAGATCGCGTCGAGCCGGTCGGCCGGGATGCCGCGCCCGGTGTCCCACACTTCCAGGCGCAGGTGATCGCCGCGACGACGGGCGCCGAGCAGGATGCAGCCATCGTCGGTGTAGCGGCAGGCGTTGCTGAGGAAATTACGCAAAATCCGCGTCACCAGGCGCAGGTCGGTCCGGATCGCGTAATGGCCGGTGTGTGCGCGCAGATTCAGTCCGGCGGCCAGGGCGACGGACTGGAATTCGGAGACCAGCGGCGCAAACAGCTCGTCCAGGCGATACAGCGCCACGTCCGGCTTGACCGCTGCCTGGTCGAGCCGCGAGATATCGAGCAAGTCGGTGAGTAAATCCTCGGCACCTTCCAGGGCCTGGTGCGTGCGCTCCACCAGCACCTGCTCGACGCTCGGCAACGACCGTTCGCGCAGGGTGGCGATCAGCAACCGTGCGGCGTTGAGCGGCTGCAACAGGTCATGGCTGGCGGCGGCGAGGTACTTGTCCTTGCTGCGGTTGGCGGCCTCGGCGGCGTCGCGGGCGTCGCGCAGTTCCTGTTCGACCTGTTCGCGCTGGGCGACCTGCTGTTGCAGGTTGCGGTTGGCTTCGAGCAGTTCGTCGGTGCGCGCCGCCACCCGCTGCTCCAGTTCGTCGTTGAGGCGGATGTAGCGGTTGCGCTCGGCCTCCAGCTCATCGAGGCGGGCCGTGAGTTCCGGGTAGTGGCTCTTGCGCGCAGACTGGTCGCCCAACCCCAGCAGCCCGGCCAGGGCGCGCTGCTGGTCGTCAGAGAGCTTCGCCATAGACGACCTCGACGTCACGCTGGCTCGATTCGCGGGGGTTGGTGAGGATGCACGGATCGTGCATGGCGTGCTGGGACAGGAACGGAATGTCCGCCACCCGCACGCCGTGCAGGCCGAGGGTTTCGTGGAAGCCGATGGCACGCTTCAGCGCGATCAGATGCTCGACCAGCCGCCCGCGGATCTGCGGATGAGTCAGGCCGCGGCAGTCGATGCCGAACGTCTCGGCAATCACCTTGAAGCGCTCCGGCGCCGAGTTGTAGTTGAACGCCACCACATGCTCCACCAGCACCGCGTTGCACAGGCCGTGAGGCAGGTCGAGGAAGCCGCCGAGGCTGTGGGACATGGCATGCACCGCGCCGAGGATCGCATTGGAGAACGCCAGCCCCGCCTGCATGCTGCCGAGCATGATCTTCTCGCGCAGGGCGATGTCCGCCGGGTTGGCGATCATCTGCACCAGGTTGCCGTTGATCAGGCGCATGGCTTCCAGCGCGTGGGGGTCGGTCAGCGGGCCGTGGCCGGTGGAGACGAACGCCTCGATCGCATGCACCAGCGCATCGATGCCGGTGCAGGCGGACAGGAACGGGTCCATGCTCGCGGTGGTTTCCGGGTCGATCAGCGACACGTCCGGCACCACCGCCTTGCTGACGATGGAGAACTTCATGCGCTCCTGCTGGTTGGAAATGATCACGAACTGCGAGACATCCGCCGAAGTGCCGGCGGTGGTGGGGATCAGGATCAGCGGGGGGCTGGGCACGCGAATGGTGTCCACGCCTTCGAATTCGAGGATGTTGCGCCCATGGGCGACCACAATGCCGATGGCCTTGCCGCAGTCCATCGGGCTGCCGCCGCCGATGGCCACGATCACGTCGCAATGGTTGTCGCGGTACACCTCGGCACCGAGCATGACTTCTTCGACGCGGGGGTTGGGCGAGACGCCGCTGTACAGGCAGTAATCGATGCCGATGGCCTGCAGGCTGGCTTCCACGTCGGCGACCCAGCCGGCGGCGATCACACCGGGGTCGCTGACCACCAGCACTTTGCGCGCACCGAAGGTCTTGGCGTAATTACCGACGTTGTGCCGGCAGCCGGCACCAAAGATGATTTCAGGCGAAACGAACTTACGCAGAAGGCTGAGATTTGGGCTCATTGGAAAGCCTATTTTTATTATTTTTGAGAGATGCGCTCCACACTAACCCATCCGCGCGCGAATGCAATCAGACCAAAGAGTCATTCCCCAAACGACCCCGGCCAGCGCGAGGCTGGCCGGGGGTGAATCAGCGGCTGGCGAAGTACATGGTCACTTCAAAGCCGATACGCAGGTCGGTAAACGCGGGTTTAGTCCACATGGGGCGATCCTCTTGTTGTGCCGGAAGATTCCGGTAATGGCATTAATGCATGGGGGGATGGGGGTGCGAATGCTACTTTCGAACGAGCCTGAAGCATGCCTTGGTAGCAGATGTACACCGATCAAAAATGTGGGAGGGGGATTGCCCCCTCCCACAGTTGGTTGCATTTCAAGTCGGGGTTAGAAGAAGCCCAGGGGGTTAGTCTGCAGGTAGTGATCCAACAGGCAAAGCCCGCTTACTGTGCCGGAACGGGTGTACGCCGATCAAAATGTGGGAGGGGGTTGCCCCCTCCCACATTGGGTTGTATTTCAAGTCGGGTTAGAAGAAGCCCAGGGGGTTGGTCTGTGGGTAGTGATCCAACAGGCAAAGCCCTCTTGCTGTGCCGGAACGGGTGTACGCCGATCAAAATGTGGGAGGGGGCTTGCCCCCGATGGCAGTGGGTCAGCCAAGACATGCCTGACTGAGCCACCGCTATCGGGGGCAAGCCCCCTCCCACATTGGGTTGTATTTCAAGTCGGGGTTAGAAGAAGCCCAGGGGGTTGGTCTGTGGGTAGTGATCCAACAGGCAAAGCCCTCTTGCTGTGCCAGAACGGGTGTACGCCGATCAAAATGTGGGAGGGGCTTGCCCCCGATGGCAGTGGGTCAGCCAAGACATGCCTGACTGAGCCACCGCTATCGGGGGCAAGCCCCCTCCCACATTGGGTTGTATTTCAAGTCGGGGTTAGAAGAGGCCCAGGGGGTTGGTCTGCAGGTAGTGGTCCAACAGGCAAAGCCCTCTTGTTGTGCCGGAACGGGTGTACGCCGATCAAAATGTGGGAGGGGGCTTGCCCCCGATGGCAGTGGGTCAGCCAAGACATGCCTGACTGAGCCACCGCTATCGGGGGCAAGCCCCTCCCACATTGGGTTGTATTTCAAGTCGGGGTTAGAAGAGGCCCAGGGGGTTGGTCTGCGGGTAGTGATCCAACAGGCAAAGCCCTCTTGCTGTGCCGAAACGGGTGTACGCCGATCAAAATGTGGGAGGGGGCTTGCCCCCGATGGCGGCTTGTCAGCCAAGACATGCATGACTGATCCACCGCTATCGGGGGCAAGCCCCCTCCCACATTAGGTTGCATTTCAAGTCGGGGTTAGAAGAAGCCCAGTGGGTTGATGTCGTAGCTCACCAGCAGGTTCTTGGTCTGCTGGTAGTGATCCAACATCATCTTGTGGTTCTCACGCCCCACGCCGGACTTTTTGTAGCCGCCAAACGCGGCGTGCGCCGGGTACAGGTGGTAGCAGTTGGTCCACACGCGGCCGGCCTTGATCGCCCGGCCCATGCGGTAGGCGCGGTTGATGTCGCGGGTCCACAGGCCGGCACCCAGGCCGAACTCGCTGTCGTTGGCAATGGCCAGGGCTTCGGCTTCGTCCTTGAAGGTGGTGATACCCACCACCGGGCCGAAGATTTCTTCCTGGAACACGCGCATTTTGTTATGGCCCTTGAGCAGGGTCGGCTGGATGTAGTAACCGCTGGACAGGTCACCCTCCAAACGCTCGGCCGCGCCGCCGGTGAGCAGTTCGGCGCCCTCTTCCTGGGCGATTTTGAGGTAGGACAGGATCTTGTCGTATTGCTGCTCGGACGCCTGGGCGCCGACCATGGTTTCGGTGTCCAGCGGGTTGCCACGCTTGATCTTGACGATCTTTTTCATCACCACTTTCATGAAGTCGTCGTAGATCGACTCCTGCACCAGCGCCCGCGACGGGCAGGTACACACTTCGCCCTGGTTGAAGAACGCCAGCACCAGGCCTTCGGCGGCTTTCTCGATGAACTGCGGCTCTGCATTCATGATGTCTTCGAAGAAGATGTTCGGCGACTTGCCGCCCAGCTCCACGGTCGACGGAATGATGTTCTCGGCCGCGCAATGCATGATGTGCGCGCCGATTGGGGTAGAGCCGGTAAAGGCGATCTTGGCGATGCGCTTGCTGGTGGCCAGCGCTTCGCCGGCTTCACGGCCAAAGCCCTGGACGATGTTCAGCACGCCCGCTGGCAGCAGGTCGTTGATCAGCTCGGCAAACACCATGATCGACAGCGGCGTCTGCTCGGCCGGCTTGAGCACGATGCAGTTGCCGGCGGCCAGGGCCGGGGCGAGTTTCCAGGCGGCCATCAGCAGTGGGAAGTTCCACGGGATGATCTGCCCGACCACGCCCAGCGGCTCGTGGAAGTGGTAGGCGGCGGTGTGTTCGTTGATCTCGGCGGCGCCGCCTTCCTGGGCGCGGATGCAGCCGGCGAAGTAACGGAAGTGGTCGGCGGCCAGCGGCACGTCGGCGTTGAGGGTTTCACGCACGGCTTTGCCGTTGTCCCAGCTTTCGGTGACGGCCAGCACTTCGAGGTTCTGTTCGATGCGGTCGGCGATTTTCAGCAGCACCAGGGCGCGATCCTGGGCCGAGGTCTTGCCCCAGGCGTCGGCGGCGGCGTGGGCCGCGTCGAGGGCCTTGTCGATGTCGGCGGCGTTGGAACGCGGGAATTCGGCGATCACTTCACCGGTCACCGGCGAGGTGTTGGTGAAGTATTCACCGCTGATCGGCGCAACGAATTCGCCGCCGATGAAGTTGCCGTAGCGTGACTTGAAGCTGACGATGGCGCCAGGGGTGCCAGGTTGTGCGTAGATCATGTTAAAGCCTCTGTCTGGGTCCGGGCCTGTCGGTCAACAGGCGATGACCCGATAGTAAAGAGCCCCCGCTGCCGGGCGAATGCGCCGTTGGCAGGAGGGCTCTTGTCATTTGGTCGTAGATTCAGTGTTTGGCGACCAGTTCTTTAGGCAATTTGAAGGTCCAGAGCATGCCGCCCTGGTTGAAGTCCTTGATGCGCTTGGCCACTTCACCGCCCCACAACGGCACCGCGCCGCCCCAGCCGGAGAGCACCGAGACATACTGCTCGCCGTCCATTTCCCAGGTCACAGGCGAGCCGAGCACGCCGGAGCCGGTCTGGAATTCCCAGACCTTCTCGCCGGTCTTGGCGTTGAACGCCTGCAGGAAGCCTTCCGGCGTACCGGTGAACACCAGGTTGCCCTTGGTGGTCAGGACCCCGCCCCACAGCGGCGCGAAGTTCTTGTGGCGCCAGACTTCCTTGCCGGTTTTCGGGTCGATGGCGCGCAGCACGCCGATGTAGTCTTCGTTCAGCGGCTTGATGGTGAAGCCCGCACCGAGGAACGCCGCACCTTTTTTGTAGGTGATGCCTTCGTTCCACATGTCCATGCCCCATTCGTTGGACGGCACGTAGAACAACCCGGTGTCGCGGTTATAGGCCATCGGCATCCAGTTTTTCGCGCCGAGGAACGCCGGGGCGACGAACACCGAGGTGCCCTTGGCTTCGCTGCCTGGCGCGCCGGGGCGGCTGGCTTCGTTGTAGATCGGCCGACCGTCTTTATCCAGGCCGGTGGCCCAGGTGATCTTGTCGACGAACGGGAAGCCGCGGATGAACTTGCCGTTGGTGCGATCGAGCACGTAGAAGAAGCCGTTACGGTCGGCGGTGGCCGCCGCTTTGATCTCTTTGCCGCCTTCGGTGTAGTTGAAGGAGACCAGTTCGTTCACGCCGTCGTAGTCCCAGCCGTCATGGGGCGTGGTCTGGAAGTGCCACTTGATGGTGCCGTCATCCGGGTTCAGCGCCAGACGCGAGGACGAGTAGAGGTTGTCGCCAGGGCGCAAGTGCGAGTTCCACGGCGCCGGGTTGCCGGTGCCGAACAGCAGCAGGTTGGTTTCCGGGTCGTAGTAGCCGCCCAGCCACGGTGCCGCGCCGCCGGTTTTCCACAAGTCGCCAGGCCAGGTCTTGCCCGCCTCGCCGCCGGAAATGCCGTTTTCCACGGCCTTGCCGTCCTTGTAGACATAGCCCATATGACCTTCAACGGTCGGACGAGTCCACAGCAGGTCACCGTTTTTCGGGTCGTAGGCTTCGATCTTGCCCACCACGCCGAATTCGCCGCCGGCCACGCCGGTAATCAGCTTGCCGTTGATCACCAGGGGCGCGGCGCTGATCGAGTAGCCTTCCTTGTGGTCGGCGACTTTCTTGCTCCACACCACTTTGCCGGTGTCTTTGTTCAGGGCCACCAGCTTGGCGTCGAGGGTGCCGAAGAACACCAGGTCGCCGTATAGCGCCACGCCGCGGTTGATCACGTCACAGCACGGGCGGATGTCATCGGGCAGACGCGCATCGTACTGCCAGAGCTTCTTGCCGGTGCGTGCGTCCACCGCGAACACCCGCGAGTAGGACCCGGTGAGGTACATCACCCCGTCCTTGATCATCGGCTGCGCCTGCTGGCCGCGCTGTTTCTCGCCGCCAAAGGAGAACGCCCAGACCGGGCGCAGGTCCTTGACGTTGTCCACATTCAGGGTATCGAGCGGGCTATAGCGCTGGCCTTGGACGCCCAGACCGTTGGTGACGATCTGCCCGGGGTTTTTCGGGTCCTGGAGAATCTCCTGATCGGTCACGGCCGCCATGGCCTGGCCGGATAACAGAATGGCACCGAGCAACACACTCAAGGCGAAGGGTTGGCGGCGTGCGGGTTGGGTCATGACGGCTACCTCTGCGGTTTTTTGTTATACCCGGGAAATTTTCCCGGTCTGGTACAGATTCTTGGGCGCAGGGGCGGTTGTCACAATTGACCGCAGTATCGAGATTGCTAGTTCCTTAGTAGCGGGTCCGGTCCGTCAGCGCGCCGAATCCACGCGCTGCATCTGCTCGCGCTCGTAACGCGGGTACAGGTGGCTGACACTACGGATCAGTTCATAGCGGCTCAGGTTGATCGCGGCGAAGCGCTCGGGGATGGGGCTGCGGATCATCTCGGCCATGTCGCTGCCGTGGGCGGCGCCGTCGCGCAGCAGTTGGTCGAGCCAGGTCAGGTAGTCGCGCATCTGCGCGAACGGCTGTGCATCGTTGGCCACCGGGCCATGGCCGGGGACGACCAGGGTCCAGGGCAAGGCCTGCAGGGTGTCGATGTCCGCCAGCCACGCCGCCAGCCCGGGGCTGTTGGGGGTGGTGAGGGCGCGTTGGAAGAACACCAGGTCGCCGGCAAACAGCACGCCGGTAGTCTGGTCGAGGATGGCCAGGTCGGCGTCGGTGTGGCCGGTCAGCGCGAGCAGGCGCAGGTCGTGGCGGCCAAAGCTAAGCACACCGGGTTCGAGCACTTGCGTGGGCAATTGCACTTCGGTGCCGCGCATCCAGTCGCCGACCATGCGGTAGAGGTTCTCCGCCATGCCGTCGCCCTGCTCATGCAGCAGGCGCGTGGTGCCGGCCAGGGCGCCGATGGGCACGTCCTTGAAGGCCTGGTTGCCCAGCGCATGGTCGGGGTGGTGGTGGGTCAGCAGCACCTGGATCACCGGTTTGTCGGTGACGCTGGCGATCGCCCGGCGCAGGGCTTCGCCGTAGCGCCGCGACGGCCCGGTGTCGATCACCACCACGCCGGCCTCGGTGACGATGAACGCGGTATTGACGATATTGCCGCCGTTGTCCTTGGCGAAATTGTCGGTGCTGCCTTCCAGCAGCCAGGTGTCGTCGGCGATCAGTCGTGGCTTGAGGGCGTAGTCGAGGTCGGCCACGGCGGGCAGGCTCAAGCTCAGGCACAACAATAGAATCCAGCGCATGCCGCGCTCCTTCTGGTCAGGGAATGGCTGCGTCGAATTCATTGCCGCTGTTGTCGCGCAGCACCAGGCGCGTCGGCCCGGGTGCGTCGATGTCAAAGGCCAGGTTGGGGTTTTCGCTGACCGCCGGGAACAGCACCAGCTCGGCCAGCACCTGGCCGTCCTGGCCACGCAGTTGCGCGTGGTTGAGATAGAACTCGGGGATGCCGCTGACCATGCCGTTATCCATCGGGTGCGCCACCTGTACGCGCACCCGGCTGAATTCGCCGCGTGGGTAACGCCCGCCGAGGACTTCGCCGATATGCTCTTCCCAACCCGGCTGGGTGCGGACCACGCTGGGCGCGGTGCAACCGCCGCCGGCCGCGTCGATCAGGGCCGAGCCGACGTGCCACAACCCGTCATCGGTGAGCACCGCCGCACGCAGGGGCGTGGCCTGTTCGATGCGGATACGGATCGACAGCCAGGGCAGCACCCCGGCCTTGGGCTGAAAATCGACAATCCTGGGCAACGGGTTGAGTTCGGCCCAGGCAAGGATCTTCACCACGTGCCCCGTGAACGCCCGCGCGTCGATTTCCAGGGGCACCTGGCGCGCATCTTCGGCGAACGGCGGCGCCAGCAGCTTGACCCGCTCATCGAACACGAACGGCGCATCGGCCAGCAACTGCTTGTGGTAGAACGCCCACATCACCGACGGCACCGGGTCCGTGCCCGGTTCGACGGCCACGGCGTGGGCCGCCAACGGTAACCAGCAGGCCAACATGCAGTTCAGTCGCCAGTTCATCGCCTGCTCCTATTGGTACATTTCGGGCACTTCGTACTGCAGGCCGTAATGGCTGTAGATGGTTTGCAGCGAACCGTCGCGGATCAGGCCTTCCAGCGCCTCTTCCACCGCATAGGCCAACTGGCGATTGCTTTCGTGTACCGCCATGCCGATCTCCCAGCGCTGCCGGCCCATGCTCGGGTAAGCGTTTTGCGCCAGGGCCAGTTGCGGATCGCGTGCCTGATGCACCTGCCAGTCGATCTCGCCGCGCATCGCCATCACCGCGTCGACTTCACCGGCCTTCATCGCCGCGAACGCCTGGGGTACACCGGGGTAGTGATGGGTCTGGCGGGCGAGCATGCCGTTGAACACCGAGGTCAGGTAGAACGACGGCACGCTGTCGACTTCGACGCCGATCGGGTGCTCCTCGAACACCGCCACGCTGGCGACCTTGTCCAGGCGGCGGCGGTCGTAGGCCACCTGCCATTGTTCGTTCTGGTACGGCCCGAACATCACCACATGGCCGTTCTCCAGTTCGCCCTGATCGTTACGCCTTTGCGCGTAGTCGTGGTCGTAGGGTGCGCGCATCATCAGGTCGGCCAGTTGCTGGTTATGCAACTGGCTGCCGCGCCAGATGTAGTCGCGCAGGTCGTCGTCGAGTTTTTCCCCGGCCGGCGCCCAGATCAATTTGAGCTGCACCCCCAGCGCCTTGGCCAGGGCCTCGGCCAGCTCCACGTCGACCCCGCGCGGGGTGGCACCGTCTTCGAAACTGTAGGGGGCAAAGTCCTTGTACACCGCCACTTTCAACTCACCGGCGGCGATCATCTGGTCATAGCTGCGCACCTGCGCCTGTGCCGTCTGGCAACACAGCAGGGCCAGGCCGAGCACATAAGCGAACAGGCGCATGGCTTACTCCTCGACGTGAACGCTGTCCAGGTAGGTGCGTACCGCCCATAAGGCTTCCTGGCTCAGGTAATCGGCCATTTTCGGCATATATACCCGGCCGTCGCGCACCGCGCCGTGACGCACGCGCTGCACAAACCACTCATCACCGGCCTCGCCCACATCCAGCATGCGCAAGTCGGGGGCGATGCCGCCGGACTTGGCTTCCAGGCCGTGGCAGGCGGCGCAGTTCTGATTGTAGGCGGACGAACCGATTTCCAGGGCCCGGTCGTGTTCAGGCGACGTGCGGTAAGGGTTAACTGCCGCCCAGCCGTCCTCGTCGACCGGCACGCCGGCGTCCTTGATCGAGGTCAGGCCCTTGGTTTCCACTGCTTGCGGGACCACGTTGCCGTGGGCCCAGGCCGAGCCTGCACCGATCACACCGGCCAACAGCCCGGCGACGAGCAAGGCATTGCGTTTTGTTGTCATTATTTTTGCCCTCAGGATTGCACGCAAAACCTCATTGCAGAGGTTATGGCAACCATCTTAGAAACCCTGGGGCATAGGCCGTATGCTGCTTTGGTGGCCGGCTTGTCCTCCCTTGGTAGTAGGGCTTGTGGGGCACGCCTAAAACAGCGGCGCCTCGGGAAGTCTTCCCGGCAACAGCGGGACTTTTTCCGTATCCGCGCAGCGCCCTGGCGCTCCACCCTGTGCAGGCCAAAACCTCCACTGGGAACTGCAACCATGATAATAAGATCGCTACCCGCCCGTTCGCCGCTGAGCCTTGCCGTGCAGGCTTTCCTGCTGGTCGGCAGCCTGTCCTTGAGTGCGGCCAGCTTCGCCGCCGCCGACCCTGCCGCGCCGTCCACCGCAAAGGCGACGCGCAACGTCACCTGGGAAGACATCGCCAACGACCACCTGAGCACCAAGGACGTGCTGCAATACGGCATGGGCACCAACGCCCAGCGCTGGAGCCCGCTGGCCCAGGTCAACGACAAGAACGTGTTCAAGCTCACCCCGGCCTGGTCGTACTCGTTCGGCGATGAGAAGCAGCGCGGCCAGGAATCCCAGGCCATCGTCAGCGACGGCGTGGTCTACGTCACCGGCTCCTACTCCCGCGTGTTCGCCCTCGACGCGAAAACCGGCAAACGCTTGTGGACCTACAACCACCGCCTGCCCGAAAACATCCGCCCGTGCTGTGACGTGGTCAACCGCGGCGCGGCGATCTTCGGCGACAAGATCTACTTCGGCACCCTCGACGCGCGCCTGATCGCCCTCGACAAGAACACCGGCAAAGTGGTGTGGAACAAGAAGTTCGGCGACCACGCCGCCGGTTACACCATGACCGGCGCCCCGGTGCTGATCAAAGACAAGGTCAGCGGCAAGGTGCTGCTGATCCATGGCAGCTCCGGCGATGAGTTCGGCGTGGTCGGCCAACTGTATGCGCGCGACCCGGACACCGGCGAAGAAGTGTGGATGCGCCCGTTCGTCGAAGGCCACATGGGCCGCCTGAACGGCAAGGACAGCACCCCGACCGGCGACGTCAAAGCGCCGTCGTGGCCGGATGACCCGACCACCGAAACCGGCAAGGTCGAGGCCTGGAGCCACGGCGGCGGCGCACCTTGGCAGAGCGCGAGTTTCGATGCCGAGACCAACACCATCATCGTCGGCGCCGGCAACCCCGGCCCGTGGAACACTTGGGCGCGCACGTCCAAGGACGGCAACCCGCACGACTTCGACAGCCTCTACACCTCGGGCCAGGTCGGTGTCGACCCGAGCACCGGCGAAGTGAAATGGTTCTACCAGCACACCCCGAACGATGCCTGGGACTTCTCCGGCAACAACGAGCTGGTGCTGTTCGACTACAAGGACAAGGACGGCAAAGTGGTCAAGGCCACCGGTCACGCCGACCGCAACGGGTTCTTCTACGTGGTCGACCGCAACAACGGCAAGCTGCAGAACGCCTTCCCGTTCGTCGACAACATCACCTGGGCCAGCCATATCGACCTGAAGACCGGTCGTCCGGTGGAAAACCCGGGCCAGCGTCCGGCCAAACCGTTGCCCGGTGAAACCAAGGGCAAGCCGGTGGAAGTCTCGCCACCGTTCCTCGGCGGCAAGAACTGGAACCCCATGGCCTACAGCCAGGACACCGGCCTGTTCTACATCCCGGGCAACCAATGGAAAGAGGAATACTGGACCGAAGAGGTCAACTACAAGAAGGGCTCGGCGTACCTGGGCATGGGTTTCCGCATCAAGCGCATGTATGACGACCACGTCGGCACCCTGCGGGCGATGAACCCGACCACCGGCAAGGTGGTGTGGGAGCACAAGGAAGCCCTGCCACTGTGGGCCGGCGTACTGGCGACCAAGGGCAACCTGGTGTTCACCGGCACCGGCGACGGTTTCTTCAAGGCCTTCGACGCGAAAACCGGCAAGGAGCTGTGGAAGTTCCAGACCGGCAGCGGCATCGTCTCGCCGCCGATCACCTGGGAACAGGATGGCGAGCAGTACATCGGCGTCACCGTCGGCTATGGCGGCGCGGTGCCGTTGTGGGGCGGCGACATGGCCGAGCTGACCAAGCCGGTGGCACAGGGTGGGTCGTTCTGGGTGTTCAAGATCCCGAGCTGGGATAACAAGACCGCCCAAAAATAACCCGTCCCCAGCCCCGTCGTAGCAGCTGGCGCTCGACAGCTGCTACGTCACGGGGTTGCTTCGTCTGGAGGTTCCAAGATGAACTATCTGCCCTTGTTACTCCTGCTCGCCCTGCCCCTGGCCCACGCCGATGACGGCGACGACACCCCGCTGGTCATCAACGGCTGCACCCTCGCCGAACACAGCCAATGCCCCGGCGCCAACCTCAGGGGCGCCAACCTGAGCAACCAGGACCTCAGCAAAATGAACCTGGCCGGCGCCGACCTGCGCGATGCGGACTTGCGCCACGCCAACCTCGACCTGGCCAACCTGGAAAAAGCCCAATTGCAGGGCGCCAACCTGACCCGCGCCAGCCTGCAACAAAGCAATCTGCGCCTGGCCGATTTCACCGGCGCCACGCTGATGGCGATCCAGGGTTGGGGCCTGTTCGCCCAGGGAGCGCAGTTTGAAAACGCCAACCTGAGCGCGGCCTACCTGCAATTCGCGCGGCTGTCCGGGGCAAAAATGCGCAAGGCCAACCTGCGCGCCGCCGACCTGGAAATGACCTGGCTGAGCAAGGCCGACCTGCGAGGGGCGGATCTGAGCGATGCGAATCTGCAAGAGGCCAAGTTCGGTGAGAGCAACCTGGAAAGCGCGATCCTCACGGGCGCGCGGCAGCATTATGCGAATTTCCAGGATGCGAACATGGAAGGCTGCAAGGACTGCCCCACCACCTGGAATCGTTAGCACACCGCCATTTGAATGTAGGAGCGAGCTTGCTCGCGAAAAACCCGAGAGCGGCGCGGGGGGTCTGGTTTTTCGCGTTATCGTTGACGGTTTTCGCGAGCAAGCTCGCTCCTACAGTGGGGTCTAGGTGCCCGCGCTAGGCATGGGCACGGACCGGTAACTTCTGTAGGAGCGAGCTTGCTCGCGAAAAACCGGAGCGCGCCACGGGGAATCAGGTTTTTCGCGTTATCGTTGACGGTCTTCGCGAGCAAGCTCGCTCCTACAGTTGGTCTAGGTGCCGCGCTAGGCATGGGCACGGACCGGTAACTTTTGTAGGAGCGAGCTTGCTCGCGAAAAACCCGAGAGCGCCGCGGGGGGTCAGGTTTTTCGCGTTATCGTTGACGGTCTTCGCGAGCAAGCTCGCTCCTACAGTGGGGTCTAGGTGCCCGCGCTAGGCATGGGCACGGACCGGTAACTTTTGTAGGAGCGAGCTTGCTCGCGAAAAACCCGAGAGCGCCGCGGGGAATCAGGTTTTTCGCGTTATCGTTGACGGTTTTCGCGAGCAAGCTCGCTCCTACAGGGGGGTCTAGGTGCCCCGCTAGGCATGGGCACTGACCGGTAACTTCTGTAGGAGCGAGCTTGCTCGCGAAAAACCCGAGAGCGCCGCGGGGAATCAGGTTTTTCGCGTTATCGTTGACGGTTTTCGCGAGCAAGCTCGCTCCTACAGGGGGGTCTAGGTGCCCCGCTAGGCATGGGCACTGACCGGTAACTTCTGTAGGAGCGAGCTTGCTCGCGAAAAACCCGAGAGCGCCGCGGGGGGTCAGGTTTTTCGCGTTATCGTTGACGGTTTTCGCGAGCAAGCTCGCTCCTACAGGGGGGTCTAGGTGCCCCGCTAGGCATGGGCACTGACCGGTAACTTTTGTAGGAGCGAGCTTGCTCGCGAAAAACCCGGGACCGCTGCGGGGGGTCTGGTTTTTCGCGTTATCGTTGACGGTCTTCGCGAGCAAGCTCGCTCCTACAGTGGGGCCTGGGTGCCCCGCTAGGCATGGGCACTGACCGGTAACTTTTGTAGGAGCGAGCTTGCTCGCGAAAAGCCCGAGACCGCTGCGGGGGGTCTGGTTTTTCGCGTTATCGTTGACGGTCTTCGCGAGCAAGCTCGCTCCTACAGTGGTAACAGTGGTAACAGGGGTACATGGGGGGATCAGCCCGCTACGCGTACCACGCCGAGGTCGATTCCCAGGTGGACCAGTTCGGCATGGGAACTGACCTGCAATTTGCTCTTGAGCAGGGTCAGGTGGTTGGACACGGTCTTGCTGCTGATATTCAACTGGTCGGCAATCACTCGGGTCGGCGTGCCTCTGGCCAGCATCAGGAAAATCTCCAGCTCACGCGGGGTCATGCCTTGCAAGCGTTGGTCGCTTGGCGTGTAGGCCAGTTGGGTGGCGAGGGACTGTTCGATATAGGCGTGGCCGTCGAGGACGCGCCGCACCGCTTCGATCAACACCTCGGGCGCCGAGCTTTTGGTCAGGTAGCCCGAGGCGCCGGCTTCCAGGGCCTGGCGCACCAGCGGCAGTTCGTCGTGCATGCTGAAGAACAGCACGCGCAGTTGCGGCAGGCGCTGGCGCAGGCGGCGCGTGGTTTCCAGGCCGCTGATGCCGGGCAGGCCGAAGTCCATGATCACCAAATGCGGCAGTGCTTCCTGGACCCGGCTCAAGGCCTCTTCGCCGCTGGCCGCTTCGCGCACTTCGATGGCCGGCAACAGCGCGCGCAACAGGCTGGCATAGCCCTGGCGCACCACCGCATGGTCGTCCACCAACAGAATATTCATGAGGCCTCCAATGGCATGTTCAACGCCAGCGCCCAACCGACGCCGGGGTGGCTGAGGATTGTCAGTTCGCCGCCCAGGCAGCGCGCGCGTTCGTACATCGAATACAGGCCGACGCCGGGACGCTGCGGCGTTTGCGCGCCGCAACCGTTATCGCGCACCCACAGGCGCAGGCGCGAACCGTGACGATGCAGGCGCACGCGCACCTGGCTGGCATCGGCATGCCGCACGATATTGGTCAGGGCTTCCTGCAGCAGGCGATAGAGGTGCGTCTTGCTCGCCCCGGACAACGCCGGCAGGTCCGCGCTGACCCGCAGCCGGCAATCGATGCCATGGCTGGCCTGCCACTGCGTCACCAGCATCGCGAACGCCTCGGCCAGCGGCAGGTGCTGCAGGGCCACCGGGTACAGGTCGTGGACCAGTGCGCGAAAGCCTTGCTGCAAGTGATCGCAGTGATCCTCCAGCTGCGCCACCGTGCGCGCGAGCAATTGCGGTTGGTCGGTGACCAGACGCAACAGGCAGGCCTGGGCGCGAATACCGGCCAGGTATTGGCCGAGGTCATCATGCAGGGTCTGGGCCAGGTGGTTGCGCTCCTGCTCTTGCACCGCCATCAGGGTTTGGGTCAGTTGGGTATTGTCGGTGTGCGCCTGCTCCAGGGCGTCGGTCATGCGGTTGAAATGCAGCGCCAGTTGCCGCGCTTCCGGCGAACCGGCGCTGCGCAGGCGCACATTGAGCCGGCCGGCGCACACCTGTTGCAAGGCGCGCAGCAGTTCGTCGAGTACGCCCATGCCACGGCGCACCGCCCAGCGGATAGTCAGCAGGCTCAGCGCCAGGGCCAGGGCGCACAGGCTCAACAGTTGTTGCAGGGAGTCCCAGACTTCATCGATCTCATCCCGCGGGTCGACGGCGATGGACACGCGGCGGCCGTCCGGCAGGTCCAGCACCTGGGCACTGCGCCGCGCCTCGGCAAACAGCAGGCGCCCGAGCCAGGCGTCCAGGCCGGACGGCAGCGGCGCCGGCAAGGTCTCGTCGGGGGCCAGCCAATGCACGCGCACATGGCGCAGGCTGGCGGTGAGATGCGGTTGCAGGCTGGCCGGGTCGCGCTCGGCGGTTGCGCTGAGGTAATGCACCACCGCTTCGGCCGATTGCAGCTCACGCTCCACATCCGTCAGGGCCTGATGCAACAACAGCGCGGTGCAGGCGCAGGTGACCAAGGCGAAGAAACCGCACACCCACAGGTTGATGCGCCACAGTGCCGACATACCTAGTGCGCCACGCTGGCGGGCACGCTCAGCGCCGGGCGTGGTGCGTGCAGCTTGTCGACGCCGATCAGGCTCACGATCAGCAGGAACGGCAAAAGCAGCGCCTTGAGGATTTGCATGATCGTTCATCTCCCGGATGGACACGGTGGGGGTAACCCATGCTAAGACCGCGTCACCTGCGCGGGGCTACTACCTTGGTACTGGCTCAGCGGTACTTTCTGCATATTTGCAGCAGACATAAGGCTTCCTATGCTGGCGCTACCTGACATGGAGTGCCTTATGCGCCAGCTCGCCCCCTACGCCGTGCTCTACCTGCTGGCGATTGCCTGCGCCGCCGGGGTGGCCACTGCCAGCCAGGCCGCCGAGGCGCCGTTGGCGGTGCAGATCGGCTACCTGGGCTATCGGCCCGACCCTGGGCCGCTGCTGTCGAACGTGATCCCCGAGCCCACCGACGCCGGGCAACGCGGTGCGGAACTGGCGATCATCGACAGCAACAGCACCGGCGCCTTTCTCAACCAACGCTACAGCCTGACCAGTGCCACGCTGGACAGCCCCGACGCCCTGCTCGCCGCCGCCCAGGCCCAGCACGACCAGGGCCTGCGCCTGTTCGTGGTCAACGCCCCCGCCGCCAGCCTGCGCCAGCTCAGCGCGGCCCTGCCCGACAGCCTGCTGTTCAACGCCGGCAGCCCCGATGACAGCCTGCGCAGCACCGACTGCCTGGGCAACGTGCTGCACACGCTGCCCAGCCGGGCCATGCTCGCCGATGCCCTGGCGCAATTTCTGGTGGTGCGCAAATGGCAGAAGGCGCTGCTGATCGTCGGCCCCACCGAGGATGACCAGGCCTACGCCGCCGCCCTGCGCCGCGCCGCCAAGCGCTTCGGCGTGCATCTGGTGGCGGAGAAAGCCTGGCGCTTCGATAACGACCAACGCCGCAGCGCCCAGGCAGACATGCCGCTGTTCACCCAGACCGCCGAATACGACGTGGTGCTGGTGGCGGACGAGCGCGGCGACTTCGGCGAGTACGTGCCCTACCAGACCTGGTACCCGCGCCCCGTCGCCGGCACCCAGGGCCTGACGCCCACCGGCTGGCACAAGACCGTCGAGACCTACGGCGCCGCGCAACTGCAAAAACGCTTCGAAGCCCTGGCCGGGCGCTGGATGAACGACCGCGACTTCGCCGCCTGGATGGCTGTGCGCAGCGTTGCCAGTGCGGTGAACAAGCTGCGCCAGGTCGACCCCATGACCATCCGCCAACTGGAGATCAGCGAGCAACTGCCGCTGGACGGCTTCAAGGGCCGCAAGCTCAGCTATCGCGCGTGGAACGGCCAACTGCGCCAACCGATTCCGATCGTGCAGCCCCGCGCCCTGGTCAGCACCTCGCCTCAGGACGGTTTCCTGCACCCCTTCAACGAAATGGACAGCCTGGGCTACGACAAACCCGAGGTGACCTGCCGCTTCCCTTGATCGCTCCCCTACTCACAATAATAAGGAATCCGCCATGCGCCGCACCCTGCTCTCATGCGCCCTGCTGCTTGCCGCCGGGCACGCCGTGGCCAGCACCGCCTGGGTCTCCAACGAGAAAGACAATACCCTCAGCCTGATCGACATGCAGACCCTGCAAGTCACCGACACGCTCAAGGTCGGCCAGCGCCCGCGGGGCCTGCTGCTGTCCCATGACAAAAAGCTGCTGTACATCTGCGCCAGCGACTCGGACCGCGTGCAGGTGATGGACGTGGCCACGCGCAAGATCATCAAGGAACTGCCCTCCGGCAAAGACCCCGAGCAGTTCGCCCTGCACCCCAATGACCGCTGGCTGTATGTGTCCAACGAAGACGATGCACTGGTCACGGTGATCGACACCGAGACCTCCAAGGTGCTCGGCCAGATCAACGTCGGCGTAGAGCCCGAAGGCATGGCCGTGAGCCCGGACGGCAAGTGGGCGGTGAACACCAGCGAAACCACGAACATGCTGCACTGGATCGACACCAGCACCCAGACCCTGGTCGACAGCACCCTGGTGGACCAGCGCCCGCGCTTCGTCGAGTTCAACCACGATGGCTCGCAGCTGTGGGCCTCGGCGGAGATCGGCGGCACCGTGACCATCCTCGATGTGGCCAGCCGCGCGGTCCTCAAAACCCTGACGTTCAAGATCAAGGGCGTCCACCCGGACAAAGTGCAACCGGTGGGGATCAAGCTCAGTTCCGACGGCAAGTACGCCTTTGTCGCCCTGGGCCCGGCCAACCATGTGGCGGTGATCGACGCCAAGACCTTCGAGATCCTCGACTACCTGCTGGTAGGCCGCCGCGTGTGGCAGATGGCATTTACCCCGGACGAAAAACAGTTGCTGGCCACCAATGGCGTCAGCGGCGATGTGTCGGTGATCGATGTGGACAGCCTCAAGGTGCTCAAGTCGGTGAAGGTCGGGCGTTATCCATGGGGCGTGGTGGTCACGCCATGAACGCCCTGGAGGTGCGCGACCTGAGCTTCGCCTATGGCGCGCGCCAGGCCTTGCACGAGGTGAGCTTCAGCCTGGCACCGGGGCGATTCGCCGCGTTGCTGGGGCCCAACGGCGCCGGCAAGTCGACCTTGATCGCCCTGCTCACGCGCTTGTACGACCTGCAAAGCGGCGACATCCGCGTCGGCGGCCACTCCCTGCGCGATGCACCGCGCGCAGCCCTCACGCAACTGGGGGTGGTGTTCCAGCAAAGCACCCTGGACCTGGACTTGAGCGTCGAACAGAACCTGCGTTATCACGCCGCGCTGCACGGTTTGTCGCGGCGCCAGACCGACGTGCGCGTCGCAACCGAGCTGGCGCGCCAGGCCCTCACCGAGCGGCGCCGCGAAAAAGTCCGCGAGCTCAACGGCGGGCACCGGCGCCGCGTGGAAATCGCCCGGGCGTTGTTGCATGAACCGCGCTTGCTGCTGCTGGATGAAGCCAGCGTCGGCCTCGACCCCGCCAGCCGCCTGGCGCTGAACCAGCACGTGCGCAACTTGTGCCTTGAGCAAGGCATCAGCGTGCTGTGGACCACCCACCTGCTCGATGAAGTGCAGCCCGACGATGCGTTGATGATCCTGCACCAGGGCCGCTTGGTGGCCAGCGGGCAGGTCGATGCGCTGATCCTCGAACAGGGTGGCGACCTCGGCAGCGTCTTTGCGCGCCTGACCCGCCCCACAACGACGGGAGCCCCGGCATGAACGCTTACTGGCAATGCTTGCGCGGCATCGTGCTGCGCGAGTGGCTGCGCTTTGTATTGCAGCGCACGCGGTTTCTCAGCGCCCTGGTGCGCCCGCTGTTGTGGCTGCTGGTGTTCGCTGCCGGGTTCCGCGCCGCGCTGGGTATCTCGGTGATCGAACCTTACGACACCTACATTCCCTATGAGGTCTACATCATCCCGGGGCTGGCTTGCATGATCCTGCTGTTCAACGGCATGCAGGGTTCGCTGTCGATGGTCTACGACCGCGAGATGGGCAGCATGCGCGTGCTGCTGACCAGCCCGCTGCCGCGCACGTTTTTGCTGTGCAGCAAGTTGCTCGCCACCGCGCTGATTTCACTGTTGCAGGTGTACGGGTTCCTGGCGATCGCCTGGGTCTACGGCGTGCAACCGCCGGCCATGGGGCTGTTGATCGCCCTGCCGGCCTTGCTGCTGGTGGCCTTGATGCTGAGCGCGCTGGGTTTGCTGCTGTCGAACGCGATCCGCCAACTGGAGAACTTTGCCGGGGTGATGAATTTCGTGATCTTCCCGCTGTTTTTCATATCGTCGGCGCTGTACCCGTTGTGGAAGATGCGCGACTCCAGCGAGTGGTTGTATTGGCTGTGCGCAATCAACCCCTTCACCCACGCCGTCGAGCTGGTGCGCTTTGCCCTGTATGAACGCTTCGCCGGCCTGGCCCTCGCGGTGTGCCTGGGCTTGACCGTACTGTTCGCGGTGTTGGCGGTGCTGACCTTCAACCCCCAGCATGCGGCGTTGCGCAAAAAAGGCTGAGGGCGGCAAAAACTACTACTTTAGTACTGGTTTTCCTGTCTATCGTCGCATTCCCAAGGGCTCGGGACTCACGTGTAATGGGTGCATAACGATAAGGATCGCCCTGCCATGCTGCCTGCCCGACTGCCCTTGTTGGCGCTGCTGTGCCTGTTTGCCGCCAACGTACAGGCCGATACGCCATTGTTTTCCGCCGACGGCTATCGCATCAGCCTGTATCGCAGCCCCACGCCCGATCATGTGCAGGGCGCGACGATCATCGACACCCCTGCCCTGCAAGCCCTGCTGACCCAAACCCCAGCCCCGGTGCTGATCGATACGTATCGCCGCCAGTGGCTGCAAGGCCGCTTCATCGAAGACCAGCCCCACGCCAACCTGCCCGGCAGCCGTTGGCTGGCCAACACCGGCGACGGCGACCTTACGCCGGAGTGGCAAAGCTATTTCGTGCGCCACCTGTACACCTACAGTGGCGGCAACCTGGCACGACCATTGGTCTTCTATTGCCGCTCCGATTGCTGGCTGAGTTGGAACGCGGTAAAACGTGCCGCCAACCTGGGCTATACCTCTGTGTATTGGTATCGCGATGGCCTGGATGCCTGGGAAGCGGCGAAGCTGCCGGTGTCGGTGGCGCAACCCGAGCCATTTGAATAACCACAATAAGAAAGGTGAACGGCCATGTACAAAATCCTGATTGCCGATGATCACCCACTGTTTCGCGAAGCGATTCATAACGTCATCAGCGATGGTTTCCCCGGCAGCGAAGTGATGGAGACCGCCGACCTGGACAGCGCCCTGGCGCTGACCCAGGAACACGACGACCTCGATCTGATCCTGCTCGACCTGAACATGCCCGGCATGCACGGTCTCAATGGCCTGATCAATCTGCGCAACGAATCGCCGACCATCCCGGTGGTGATCGTGTCCGCCGAGCAAGACAAGCAAATCGTGCTGCAGGCCATCACCTATGGCGCCGTCGGTTTTATCACCAAGTCGTCGCCGCGCCAGCAAATGACCGAGGCGATCCAGCAGATTCTCAACGGCAATGTGTACCTGCCGCCGGACATCATCCGCACCCAGAAACCCGGCACCCACCGGCGCCTGAACGAAAACCCGGGCTTCGCTCCGGAATTGCTGCAGGCGTTGACCCGCAAGCAGTTGCTGGTGCTGGAGCGGATGACCAAGGGCGAGTCGAACAAGCAGATTGCCTACACCCTGGAGATCGCCGAGACCACGGTGAAGGCCCATGTGTCGGCGATTTTGCGCAAGTTGAATGTGCATAATCGGGTGCAGGCGATTTTGAGCGCGGGGGATATTGATTTTGGTTCTTATCTGCGTCGCTGATCTTTCGGAAAGCGCATAGAACCCTTGTGGGATGGGGTTTGTGTGGGGCTTGTGTGGGAGGGGGCTTGCCCCCGATAGCGGTGGATCAGTTATAGGTGCAGTGACTGACAGTCAGCTATCGGGGGCAAGCCCCCTCCCACATTGGATCTCCATTTGATCCCTGGATCTCCATTTGATCCCTGGATCTCCATTTGATCTCTGGTTCTCCATTTGTTCTCTGGATCTCTGGATCTCTGTTTGATCGCTATTTGAGGAGCGTTCGGTGGTCACTTGCCTAAGAGGTGGCTCATCGCGGTCTTGAGCTTCATCGGCCGCACCGGCTTGTGCATTAAGGTGTGCCCCAGTTCGCGGATCTGCAGCTTCAGTTCGTTGCTGTAATTGGCGGTGATCATCATGGCCGGGATTGGGCTGGCGCGCCGGGCGTTGATGCGTGCCACGGCGTCGACGCCGTTCTGCTCATCGTCCAGGTGGTAATCGGCGATCAGCAGGTCGGCCTCGGCGTGATAGTTGTCCACCTGCCGCGCCAGGTCTTGTTCCGATAACGCGGTGACCACCCGGCAGCCCCACCCCTCCAGCAAGGTCCGCATTCCCGCGCAGATCGCCGCGTCGTTATCCAGCACCCACACCCGCGCGCCTTGCAGGCGCTCCAGCATCGGTTCGCTCATGGACGGCTGCGGCAGCGATTTGGGCGCGGTGGCGCTCAAGGGCACGTCCACCGCGAACATCGAGCCCTTGCCCGGCCACGACTTGACGGTGATGCGATGGCCGAGGATGCCGGCGATTTTTTCCACGATGGCCAGGCCCAGGCCCAACCCGCGATCCTGGTCGCGCCGCTGCACATCGCCGCGTTTGAACTCCTGGAAAATTTCCTCCAGGCGATCTTCGGCAATGCCCATGCCACTGTCCCAGACCTGGATCGACAAGCGCTGGTGCTGGCGGCGGCAGCCCAGCACCACGCGCCCCGAGTAGGTGTAGCGAATCGCATTGCTCAGCAGGTTGCGCAGAATCCGCGCCAGCAGCTGGATATCGCTGCGCACCAGCGCCGAGCAGCCGACGAAGTGCAACTCCAGGCCTTCGCTGCGCGCCAGTTGGGTGAATTCGACGGCGAGGTTGTCGAGCAGCTCGCTGAGGGCGAACGGGGCGATATCGGCTTTGATCACCCCGGCATCCAGCTTGGAAATATCGACCAGGGTGCCCAACAGGTTTTCCACGTCTTCCAGCGAGTTGCTCACGTTGCGCACCAGGGTTTCATTGGCCTGGGGTTCGCGGCGTTCGAGCAAGGCGCCGGTGAACAACCGCGCGGCGTTCAGTGGTTGCAACAGGTCGTGGCTGACGGCGGCGAGGAATTTGGTTTTCGACAGGTTGGCCTGCTCGGCTTCGAGCTTGGCTTCGCGCAGGCGCGATTCCACGCGGCGGCGCTCGTCGATTTCGCGCAGCAACTGGTCGTTCAGCGAAGTCAGTTCCGAGGTGCGCTGGGCGACGCGCAGCTCCAGGTTCTGATAGGCCTGGTGCAAGGCTTCGGCGGTGCGCCGGCGCTCGGTGATGTCGCGGATCAGCACAAAGATCCCCACCACTTCGCCACTGGCCAGGCGGTTGGGCACGTAGGAGCGCAGCATGTAGCGCTCCTGGTTGTTGATGTTGGTTTCGGCGAATTCGAAGGTCACGCTCTCCCCCGCCAGCGCCCGCGAGACGTAGGCATCCAGGCGCTGACAGTGTTGTTCGCTGTGGACTTCGCGCAGGCTCTGGCCGAGCATCATGCCCCGCGGCCAGCAGTACCATTCTTCATAGACCTTGTTGGTGAACTCATACACCAGGTCGGCATTCAGGTAGCCGATCAGCGCCGGCACATGGTCGGTGATCAGGCGAATCCAGCGCTCGCTCTCCTGCGCCTTTTGCGCCGCGGCCTGCTCGCGGCGCAGGGTTTCGGCGCGCAGGCGGGCGTTGATCAGTAAGTGGTTGCTGGCGCGCAGTTCGGCCATCGCCTGGTTCAGCGCGTCGGTGCGCTCGCGCACTTGTTCGGCGAGCACCACCGAGTGCTGGAACGTGGTGTAGGGGTCGTTGCCCTGGGTCACCCCGGACTCGATGCGCTCGATCAGCGCCGCGTTGATCCGCGTCAGCTTGTAGTTGTCCAGGCGCAGTCGCGCCAACTCGGCCAACAGTTCATTGCGATCCTGGGGCTCGCCCTCGGGCAATGGCGACGCCGGTGAAGGTCTGGTTGATATGCATGCCATTGAACTGTTCTCCGTAGGTGTTGAACCCCATCACCCGCTGGTCGCGCAGGAAGCCGCCGATCTGCTCCAGGGTGCCGCTGTCTTCCAGCTCCAGGCGGCGCAGGAAGCAGTCGCAGCCAATGGTCAGCAGCAGCTCGCCGAGGCGCGATTGCAGGCCGTCGAACAGGGTTACCAGGTTCGGCAGGATCGGCCCGGGTGTCATCACCGTGAGGACGATGCCGTTTTCCACGGCGCAGTAGAAACTCAGGCTCAGGTCGTCATGCACCTGCTGGATCGCCCTGACGTAGTACTGGTCGTGGATACGTACCGCCAGCGGGTGCGCGGCGAAGATGCGGTGGTCGAGGTCGGCCACGGCCACGCCGATGTGTCGCGCGTACTCCTCGGCGGCGGGCTCGGCGTTGAGCTCGAACACTCGCCGCGACGGGCTGTCGGCGCCGGTCACCACGAGTTTTTCCGCACGCGGCAGAATGTGGTGGGTGGTGAACACCTCGAAGTCCAGCCAGGTATTGACCAGCACCACCACGGCCGCGCCGCTGTGGAACGCGCCGTTGAAATACACATGGGTGTGCGTGAGGTAATTGTCGTCGCCGGCCGAGCCGCCGAAATGCGGGATATCGCCGAGCGCCGCGCTGAGGGCCGCGAGCACCATTTCTTCACGGCTGGACAGGCCGTCGAGCAAGGTCAGGGCGAAGGTGTTGCCCTTGATCGGCGCCAGGGTGTTGCTGCGACAGCCGCCCACCAGGCGTTCGACCATGTGCTGGGCGTCGATCAGGCTGAAGTGTTCCACCTGGTCGATCAGTTCGGTGGCAATCGAAAAATGCGCGTGGTTAAAGCCCATCGCCGTCACGCAATTGCGCCCGTAGCCTTGGGGTGTGATCTCGCCGGCGCTGGTGCAACCGACGAGGCGCACATTGCCGAAACAACGTTGCAGGGCTTGGCCGAGCGCCTGCAGGTCGTAGGAAGCCGAGCAGAAAAACAGCACGAAGCCCAGGTACGGATGCAGCAGTTGCTCGGCCAATTCTTCGGCGGCCTGCCCGGCATCGGTGGCCAGAGACATGGCACTGACTACGCCTTCATGGTTGTGCATCGTCGACTCTCCGCTCTGAGGCATGAGTGTACGAAGGCTGGGGGGGCGGAACCTATGCTACTTGGGTACTGGGTGGGGGGATGCGATGGGATGAGACGCTCAGGATGCAGGTAATCAAATGTGGGAGGGAGCTTGCTCCCGATGGTGGTGGATCAGCTACAAATGAGCCAACTGAACCACCGCTATCGGGGGCAAGCCCCCTCCCACATTTTGACCGCGTACCACTTAAAGACCAGGGCAGTCAGGTTTTACCAGGTGAGCACGGCACCGACGGCGAAGGTGTCGGTGGCCAGAGACATGGCACTGACTACGCCTTCATGGTTGTGCATCGTCGACTCTCCGCTCTGAGGCATGAGTGTACGAAGGCTGGGGGGGCGGAACCTATGCTACTTGGGTACTGGGTGGGGGGATGCGATGGGATGAGACGTTCAGGATGCAGGTAATCAAATGTGGGAGGGAGCTTGCTCCCGATGGCGGTGGATCAGCTACAAATGAGCCAACTGAACCACCGCTATCGGGGGCAAGCCCCCTCCCACATTTTGACCGCGTACCACTTAAAGACCAGGGCAGTCAGGTTTTACCAGGTGAGCACGGCACCGACGGCGAAGGTGTCGGTGTCTTCATTTTGTGCGCTGGTGTCATGCCCCTTGATCTGGAACTGGTTGTATTCAGCGACCAGCTTCAGGTTGTCGTTCACGTCGTGAAACAGCGCAATGCCACGGGTGTCATAGTCCGCGCCGCTGCCCACCACGCCGTTGCCGTCGTCCTTGGTCTTGCCATACGACAGCGCCAGGCGGTTCTTGCCCAATTTGTAGGAACCCTGCAGCAGGTAGCCGTTGCTGTCGACATTGCGCAGGGTCGCTTCGCCGGCATTGTTGGTGAAGAACGGGTTGATGCCCTTGGCCTGGAAGCCCGAGCCGGTCAGGGACAGGCCGCCCATTTTCGCCTGTACGCCGTAGCCCACGCCTTTGGAGGTGACGCTGTCGACATTGGAATCGGTGTTGTCCGAAGTCTGGTAGCTGCCGTTGAGCCAGCTGTAGATCTTCGCCCCGCCCAGGTCGAACTGGTAGGTGATCTCGCTCTCGGTACGCGGGTTTTTCTGGTAGGCCTTGCCTTGGGGGCTGCTGTCGTTGGTATCGACCGGGTCGAGGATGCCGACGGCAACACGCAGGCCGTCCATCACCGGGGTGCGGTAGGTGATCTGCGAGGTCGGGAACGGGTATGGATAGCCGCTGCCGATATTGCCGAACGAAACCCCGCCGCCGTCGACCAGGCCGAGGCTGTCGCTGACCTGGCCGTAGCCCGCGAGCAATTCGTCGAGCAGGATGTTGGAGCGGGCGAACAGGCCGAAGTCCTTGCCGATCAGCACTTCGCCCCACTCCGGGTTGGCTACGGTGCCGTAGAACTGGCGCACATCGATGGCAGTGTCGGTGCCGTTGGTCTGGCTGTCGTTGATGGTCACCCAGAACGAGGCACGGGCGCCGAGCTTGAGGTCGTCGGCCTGCTTGGTCATGTTGAAGCCCAGGTAGTTGGGCAAAAAGCCCATCTTCACCCGGGCCTGGCGGCGGTCGTATTGGTCACCGGCGCGGTCTACGTTGCTGTTGACGTAGAAGGCGTTGATGTAGCCATCGGTGGAGAAGGTGGTTTCGTCTTTGTCGTACAGCATGATTTCGGCGCTGGCGAACGGGCTCAGGCCCAGGCCGACGAGAAACACAGGCAACAGACGCAGGGGGAGTTTCTTATTGTTATGCATGGTGCGCTCCGCAACGGGGACATGATGTCGGAGGCGATTATCGAAAGCTGCCAGGCCACGGCCTACGCTGCCTTGGCGCCAATTTCAGGGTGCTTTGGACGGGCAGCGGGGGCTCGGCAAATTCGGTGTAAGACCGGCCCGTTCACAGACGCGGCACTTAGGGTGTAAGACCGACCCTGAACGACATGCCGAAAGACCGTATCATGTCCTGTTACAGGTCGACCCTTTGCCTCGCAGCGTTTTTTTCCCTTAATCTGCCAAGTCCATGTGGGACACATCGCGAATGTAACCCGCAGCCCGCCACCAAGGACCGCCGCCCATGCCCGCGTTGATTCAGGCTTTTCTGGACGAGGCATCGTCGACCTACACCTATGTGGTGCATGAGGCCGACGATGGCCCCTGCGCCATCGTCGACTCGGTGCTCAATTACGACCCGGCCTCCGGGCGCACCGACACACGCCAGGCCGACAAGGTGATCGCCTACGTGCGCGAACATCGCTTGCAGGTGCAATGGCTGCTGGAAACCCACGCCCATGCCGACCATCTGTCCGCCGCGCCTTACCTGCGCCGGACGTTGGGCGGCAAGATCGCCATTGGCCAGGCCATCAGCAAGGTGCAGCACGTGTTCAAGCACCTGTTCAACCTGGAGCCGGAATTTCGCGTCGACGGTTCGCAGTTCGACCACCTGTTCGCCCCGGATGAAATCTTCCCTATCGGCAACTTGAAGGCCCAGGCCTTGCACGTGCCCGGCCACACCCCGGCGGACATGGCCTACCTGATCGACGATCAACTGATCCTGGTCGGCGACACCCTGTTCATGCCCGACGTCGGCACCGCCCGCTGCGACTTCCCCGGTGGCGATGCACACCAGCTGTATGCGTCGATGCGCAAGCTCCTGGCCTTCCCGCCGCAGACCCGACTGTACGTATGCCACGACTACCCGCCACAAGGCCGTGAGGCCCGGTGCCAGACCACCGTGGCCGAGCAGCGCGCGGGCAATATCCATGTGCATGACGGGGTGGATGAAGCGGCGTTTGTGCAGATGCGGACCCAGCGCGATGCCGGGCTGGGGATGCCGACACTGCTGCTGCCGGCGATCCAGGTGAATGTGCGGGCGGGGAATCTGCCGCCGCCCGAAGAGAATGGGGTGGTGTACCTGAAGATCCCGCTCAATCAGCTCTGAACGCGCTCAACCGGCCACCTGCGTCGCGGGTTCACGCGATGGAGAACTGAGCCACAATCTGCTTGAGATCCATCGCCAGCTTCGACAGTTCGTGGCTGGCAATCGACGTTTGCCCGGCGGCCGACGAACTCTGGATCGACAGGTCGCGAATGCTGATCAGGTTCTGGTCGACGGAGCGCGCCACATGCGCCTGTTCTTCGGAGGCCGTCGCGATCAACTGGTTCCGGTCGTTGATGTCGGCAATCGCTTCGGTGATCTGGGTGATGGCCTGGCCTGCTTCGTGGGCGATTTTCAGCGAGTCCACCGCTTCGCTGCGGTTCATGGTCATCGACGACACCGCCTCGTTGGAACAGACCTGGATCTTCGCGATCATCTGCTCGATTTCCTGGGTCGAGGTCTGGGTCCGGTGAGCCAGCGCCCGCACTTCATCGGCCACCACCGCAAACCCTCGGCCTTGCTCGCCGGCCCGCGCCGCTTCGATGGCGGCGTTCAGCGCCAGCAGGTTGGTCTGTTCGGCAATCGAGCGGATCACTTCCACCACCCGTGCGATGTCCTGGGCCTGCTTGGCCAGGCCTTCGACTTCCATACCGGTCTGCTGCACGGTGGCGCTGAGTTTTTCAATCGACGCGATGGTCTGGGTCACACGCTCCTGGCCGATTTGGGCCGAGCGTTGGGAGTCCTGGGTCGACTGGGAGGCCGAGACGGCATTGCGCGCGACTTCTTCCACCGCCGCAGTCATCTCATTGACCGCCGTGGCGGCCTGGTCGGTTTCCATGCTCTGGCGCTCGATACCGGCGCTGGACTCACGGGTAATCGAACTCATCTCTTCGGCAGCCGAGGCCAACTGCCCGGAGGCTTCGGAGATGTGCTGCAAAGTGGTTTTGAGGTTCATCTGCATCGCGGCAGTCGATTGTTGCAGCTCCGTCAGCTCATCCTTGCCGTTGACGGCGATGGCCACGCGCAGATCACCGTCGGCGATCTTGGAGGTCGACACCAGCAACTCACGCACTGGGGTAATGATACTGCGGGTAAACAGGCTCGCGACGACCACGGTCAACAGCACTGAAGCGCCCATCAGCACCCAGGTAAACAGACGAGTCGCGTTGTATTCGCTGGAGGCGATCCGCACCGCCTCATTGGAGCCGCGCCCGTTCAGGGTGATCAGGTCGTTGATCGAGTCCTGCGCCTTGAGGGCGACGGGGGCTTGCACGTCGCTCAGATAAGCGGCGATCTGCGCGGAGGAGCCTGTGGTAGAGAGTGTCAGAAACTCGTCGATCTTCTGGTTGTAAGTGCCAATACTGCTCATGACTTCGTCATATTTGGCCTGCTCCTCGGGGCTCGACACCATGGGAGCGTAGCTCTGGGCGATCTTCATCAACTCCGATCGGATACTTTGAAGGCTATCCCGTGAACTTTGATCCTGCCGGGCACTGTCCATGGCAAAACGGCGCAACTCCAGACGCAACTTAAACAGGGCTGAATCGATTCTTCCGGCCAGGCGAATACTGGGCAGCCAGTTGCTTTCAATCTCGATGGTTGAAGAATAGACGGAATCGACTTTTACCAGCGTCATGCCCCCTTGTATTAACAGCAGAATGCAAACCACTCCGAAACAAAGGGTGGTACGTAGATTCAATTTCAGGGATCTCATAGACATCTCGATTCACCTTTTACGTGGACTTGTTAGTTAGGTGGCTTATAGCAACTAATTTGTTTAATAACGCGTGAAAAATTCGTGAGCGATCAAGGAAATTTTTATGATGCAAGAAAAAAACCCCGTTCTTTTTAATTACTTAGCTAAACAACAAAACTCATCCAGCCTGAAGCCCAAAGCGCGTTGGAAGTCAATCGGCCCAGGCGGCAATATTTAGAATACGAAGTTAGATTAAAGTCGTAGGGTACACGGCACCTTGGCGGCTGATTCTCCATGACTTGTCCGGCCACTTGAATGGGGAACGTAGCCGATACAATAGAGCGCTCAGGTAAAACATACATTGACAGGTGTCAATACTAAAAAGCGCGCGCGCCAATAAAGAGCAATGCATGAGTTGCGTTGCGCCGCGAACCTTGTCTCAGACCATCAATCCATCCGGCGGCAGTGGCAACGCGGTCTTATAGCGCACTTGTTTAAGAGCGAAGCTGGAGCGGATATTGGCAACACCTGGCACTTTGGTCAGAAAGTCCATCATGAAACGCTCCAGCGACTGGATCGTCGGCACCAACACACGGATCAAATAGTCCGGGTCGCCGGCCATCAAGTAGCACTCCATCACCTCGGGCCGGTCGGAAATCGCCCCTTCGAATTGCTGCAAGGCCAGTTCGTTCTGCTTTTCCAGGCTGACATGGATAAACACGTTGACGTGCAGCCCCAGCAGGTCGGCATCGAGCAAGGTTACCTGGTCGCGAATCAGGCCCAGTTCTTCCATCGCCTTGACCCGATTGAAACACGGCGTGGGCGACAGGTTGACCGAGCGGGCGAGGTCGGCGTTGGTGATGCGCGCATTCTCCTGCAGGGCGTTGAGAATGCCGATATCGGTACGGTCCAGTTTGCGCATGAGACAAAATCACCTGTTTATTATGTTTATGCAGTTTTTTTATCCGCAAATGAGCCCGAGCGCAACGAAACACAGATAAATATTCTTCTACGCCCCGCCTATGATTGTTGTAGGACAAGATTTCTCCTACCCGGAGGATGACGGTCAGCTAGCGCGCCCACTACAAGAAATTCACAAGATCGAGCGTAGAAAGCCATGAACCAGCCGTATGCACCACTGCGCCTGCACGTTCCCGAACCCTCGGGCCGCCCAGGCTGCAAGACTGACTTTACCTACCTGCGTCTGACCGACGCCGGCCTGGTGCGCAAACCCAGCATCGACGTAGAACCCGCCGACACCGCCGACTTGGCCAAGGGCCTGATCCGCGTGCTCGACGACCAGGGCCAGGCCCTCGGTCCGTGGGCTGAAGACGTGCCTGTCGAGATCCTGCGCCGGGGCATGCGCGCCATGCTCAAGACGCGCATCTTCGACAACCGCATGGTGGTCGCCCAGCGTCAGAAGAAAATGTCGTTCTACATGCAGAGCCTCGGCGAAGAAGCCATCGGCAGCGCCCAGGCCCTGGCCCTGAACATCGACGACATGTGCTTCCCCACCTATCGCCAGCAAAGCATCCTGATGGCCCGCGACGTGCCGCTGGTGGACCTGATCTGCCAACTGCTGTCCAACGAGCACGACCCGCTCAAGGGCCGGCAACTGCCGATCATGTATTCGGTGAAAGACGCCGGCTTCTTCACCATTTCCGGCAACCTTGCCACCCAATTCGTACAAGCCGTGGGCTGGGGCATGGCCTCGGCGATCAAGGGCGATACCAAGATCGCCTCGGCCTGGATCGGCGACGGCGCCACTGCCGAATCGGACTTCCACACCGCCCTCACCTTCGCCCACGTCTACCGCGCGCCGGTGATTCTCAACGTGGTCAACAACCAGTGGGCCATCTCCACCTTCCAGGCCATCGCCGGCGGTGAAGCCACCACCTTCGCCGGACGCGGCGTCGGGTGCGGCATCGCCTCGCTGCGCGTGGACGGCAACGACTTCATCGCGGTGTACGCCGCTTCCGCCTGGGCCGCCGAACGCGCGCGCCGCAACCTCGGCCCGACCCTGATCGAATGGGTCACCTACCGCGCCGGCCCGCACTCCACTTCGGATGATCCCTCCAAATACCGCCCCGCCGATGACTGGAGCCACTTCCCGTTGGGCGACCCGATTGCGCGCCTCAAACAGCACCTGATCAAGACTGGCCAGTGGTCCGAAGAGGAACACGCGGCGGTCAGTGCCGAACTTGAAGCCGAAGTGGTCAAGGCGCAAAAAGAAGCCGAACAGTACGGCACCCTCGCCGGCGGCCAGATTCCAAGCGCCGCGACCATGTTCGAAGACGTTTACAAAGAGATGCCGGAGCACTTGAAGCGCCAGCGTCAAGAGTTGGGGGTCTGACATGAACGATCACAACAACAGCATCGAATTGGAAACCGCCATGACCACCACCACCATGACCATGATCCAGGCCCTGCGCTCGGCCATGGACGTGATGCTTGAGCGTGACGACAACGTGGTGGTGTTCGGCCAGGACGTTGGCTATTTCGGCGGCGTATTCCGTTGCACCGAAGGCTTGCAGAACAAGTACGGCAGTTCGCGGGTGTTTGACGCGCCGATCTCCGAAAGCGGCATCGTCGGCGTGGCGGTGGGCATGGGCGCCTACGGCCTGCGCCCGGTGGCGGAAATCCAGTTCGCCGACTACGTCTACCCAGCCAGCGACCAGATCATCTCCGAAGCGGCACGCCTGCGTTATCGCTCGGCCGGCCAGTTCACCGCGCCGTTGACCCTGCGCATGCCCTGCGGCGGCGGCATCTACGGCGGCCAGACCCACAGCCAGAGCATCGAAGCGGTGTTCACCCAGGTCTGCGGTCTGCGCACGGTGATGCCGTCCAACCCCTATGACGCCAAGGGCCTGTTGATCGCCTCGATCGAAAACGACGACCCGGTGATCTTCCTCGAGCCCAAGCGCCTGTACAACGGCCCATTCGACGGCCACCACGACCGCCCGGTAACGCCGTGGTCGAAACACCCGCAGGCGCAAGTGCCGGACGGTTACTACAGCGTGCCGCTGGACGTGGCCGCGATCGTGCGTCCGGGTTCGGCCGTCACCGTGCTGACCTACGGCACCACCGTGTACGTGTCGCAAGTCGCCGCCGAAGAAACCGGTATCGACGCCGAGGTCATCGACCTGCGCAGCCTGTGGCCGCTGGACCTGGAAACCATCGTCAACTCGGTGAAAAAGACCGGACGTTGCGTGGTGGTGCATGAAGCCACCCGCACCTGCGGCTTTGGCGCCGAGCTGGTGGCGCTGGTGCAGGAACATTGCTTCCACCACCTGGAAGCGCCGATCGAACGCGTCACCGGTTGGGACACCCCCTACCCGCACGCGCAGGAATGGGCGTATTTCCCAGGGCCGTCCCGTGTGGGCGCGGCGTTGAAACGGGTCATGGAGGTCTGAATGGGCACGCACGTTATCAAGATGCCGGACATTGGCGAAGGCATCGCAGAAGTTGAACTTTCGGCCTGGCATGTGAAGGTCGGCGACCTGGTCGTCGAAGACCAGGTGCTGGCGGATGTGATGACCGACAAGGCGATGGTGGACATTCCCTCGCCGGTCCACGGCAAGGTACTTGCCCTCGGCGGCGAGCCGGGTGAAGTCATGGCCGTGGGCAGTGTGCTGATCAGCATCGAAGTGGAAGGCGCGGGCAATACCAAAGACGTGCCGATGGCGGCTGAACCGGCCAAGGCGGCGCCTGCGCCGGTGGCGCAAAGCAAGCCGGCCCCGGCGGTAGAAAGCACACTGGCGCTCAAACCGTCCGTCGCGCCCCAGGCCCCCGTGGCCCGCGATGCCAACGAGCGTCCGCTGGCCTCCCCCGCCGTGCGCAAGCATGCGCTGGATGCAGGCATTCCCCTGCGCCTGGTGCAGGGGTCCGGTCCGGCGGGCCGGATTCTGCACGAAGATTTGGACGCTTACTTGCTCCAGAGTCCGGCGAAAAAAACTACGGCCGCCAACCCCTACGCCGAACGCAACGACGAAGAACAGATCCCGGTGATCGGCATGCGCCGCAAAATCGCCCAGCGCATGCAGGACGCCACCCGGCGCGCCGCGCATTTCAGCTATGTGGAAGAGATCGACGTCACCGCCCTCGACGAACTGCGCGTACACCTCAATGAAAAACACGGCGCGACACGCGGCAAGCTGACGCTGCTGCCGTTCATCGTGCGCGCCATGGTCGTGGCGTTGCGCGATTTCCCACAGATCAATGCGCGTTACGACGACGAAGCCCAGGTCATCACCCGCCTCGGTGCGGTGCATGTGGGCGTCGCCACCCAGAGCGATGTGGGCCTGATGGTGCCGGTGGTGCGCCACGCCGAAGCACGCAGCCTGTGGGGCAATGCCGAGGAAATCGCGCGTTTGGCCAACGCCGCGCGTAATGGCAAGGCCAACCGCGACGAACTGTCGGGGTCGACCATCACCCTGACCAGCCTCGGCGCCTTGGGCGGCATCGTCAGCACGCCGGTGCTGAACCTGCCGGAAGTGGCCATCGTCGGCGTCAACCGCATCGTCGAGCGGCCGATGGTGATCAAGGGCCAGATCGTGATCCGCAAGATGATGAACCTCTCCAGCTCGTTCGATCACCGCGTGGTCGACGGCATGGACGCGGCGCAATTCATCCAGGCCATTCGCGGCCTGCTCGAACAACCCGCCAGCCTGTTCCTGGAGTAAGGGCATGACTCAGACATTGCACACCACCCTGCTGATCATCGGCGGCGGCCCTGGCGGTTATGTGGCGGCGATCCGCGCCGGCCAGCTGGGCATCCCGACCATCCTCGTGGAAGGCCAGGCGCTGGGCGGCACCTGCCTGAATATCGGCTGCATCCCGTCCAAGGCCTTGATCCACGTGGCCGAACAGTTCCAGCAGACCGTACACCACAGCCAGGGCTCCCAACTGGGCATCGAAGTGGATGTGCCGACCCTGGACATCCGCAAAAGCGTGGCTTGGAAAGACGCCATCGTCGACCGCCTGACCAGCGGGGTTGCCGCGCTGCTGAAGAAACACAAGGTGCAGGTCATCCACGGGTGGGCCAAGGTGGTGGACGGCAAGACCGTCGACGTCGACGGCCAGCGTATCCAGTGCGAAAACCTGCTGCTGGCCACCGGCTCGAAAAGCGTCAACCTGCCGATGCTGCCGATCGGCGGGCCGATCATCTCGTCCACCGAAGCGCTGGCGCCGACCCGCGTGCCCAAGCGCCTGATTGTGGTGGGTGGCGGTTATATCGGCCTGGAACTGGGGATTGCCTACCGCAAGCTGGGCGCCGAAGTCAGCGTGGTCGAAGCGCAGGAGCGTATCCTGCCGGCCTACGACGCCGAGCTGACCCAGCCGGTGGCCGAGTCGCTCAAGCAATTGGGCGTGAAGCTGTACCTCAAGCACAGCGTCACCGGCTTTGAGCACAACCGCCTGCAAGTGCGCGACCCGAAGGGCGACACCGTGTCGCTGGAGACCGATCAGGTGCTGGTCGCCGTCGGTCGCACCCCCAACACCCGGGGCTGGAACCTCGAAGCGCTGGACCTGGAGATGCACGGCGCGGCGGTCAGGATCGACCACCGCTGCCAGACCAGCATGCGCAATGTGTGGGCCATCGGCGACCTCAGCGGCGAGCCGATGCTCGCGCACCGGGCCATGGCCCAGGGCGAAATGGTCGCCGAACTGATCAGCGGTCAACACCGCGAATTCAACCCGGCGGCGATCCCGGCCGTGTGCTTTACCGACCCGGAGCTGGTGGTGGTCGGCAAGTCGCCCGACGAGGCCAAGGCGGCGGGGCTGGACTGCATCGTGTCGAGCTTCCCGTTCGCGGCCAATGGTCGGGCCATGACCCTGGAGTCGAAAAGCGGCTTCGTGCGGGTGGTGGCGCGGCGTGACAATCATCTGATTGTCGGCTGGCAGGCGGTTGGCGTCGGCGTGTCCGAGCTGTCCACCGCCTTTGGGCTGAGCCTGGAAATGGGCGCACGCCTGGAAGACGTGGCCGGCACCATCCACGCCCACCCGACCCTAGGCGAAGCCGTCCAGGAAGCCGCCCTACGAGCGCTGGGCCACGCCCTCCACCTGTAAAAAACGCCCCGCGGGCTTTTGTGGGAGGGGGCTTGCCCCCGATAGCGGTGGCCCAGTCAACGCATGTGCCGACTGGCGCGCCCTCATCGAGGGCAAGCCCCCTCCCACAAAAGCCCGCTCCCACATGAAGCAAGAATGCAGTATTGTTGCGCCCATTCAGAAAAAAACCGACTTGACCAGAGATAGAGGGTGTCATGGGTAACGAAAGCATCAATTGGGACAAGCTGGGTTTTGACTACATCAAGACCGACAAGCGGTTTATCCAGACCTGGAAAAACGGCGAGTGGCAAGCGGGCACCCTGACCGAAGACAACGTGCTGCACATCAGCGAGGGCTCCACCGCCCTGCACTACGGCCAACAGTGCTTTGAAGGCCTCAAGGCCTATCGCTGCAAGGACGGCTCGATCAACCTGTTCCGCCCGGACCAGAACGCAGCGCGCATGCAGCGCAGTTGCGGTCGCCTGTTGATGCCGCAAGTGCCGACCGAAGCCTTCATCGACGCCTGCAAGCAAGTGGTTCGTGCCAACGAGCGGTTCATCCCGCCGTATGGCAGCGGCGGCGCGCTGTACCTGCGCCCGTTCGTGATCGGCACCGGTGACAACATCGGCGTGCGTACCGCGCCGGAGTTCATCTTCTCGGTGTTCGCGATCCCGGTCGGCGCCTACTTCAAGGGCGGCCTGGTGCCGCACAACTTCCAGATCTCCGGCTACGACCGCGCCGCGCCACACGGCACCGGTGCCGCCAAGGTCGGTGGCAACTACGCCGCCAGCCTGCTGCCAGGTTCCGAAGCGAAAAAAGCCGGCTTCGCCGACAGCATCTACCTGGACCCGGCCACGCACTCGAAGATCGAGGAAGTCGGTTCGGCCAACTTCTTCGGGATCACCCGAGACAACAAGTTCATCACGCCGAAGTCGCCTTCGGTACTGCCAGGCATCACCCGCATGTCGCTGATCGAACTGGCCAAGACCCGCCTGGGCCTGGAAGTGGTCGAAGGCGAAGTGTTCATCGACCAACTGGATATCTTCCAGGAAGCCGGTGCCTGCGGGACGGCTGCCGTGATCTCGCCGATCGGCGGTATCGAGTACCAGGGCAAACTGCACGTGTTCTACAGCGAGACCGAAGTCGGCCCGATCACCCAGAAGCTCTATAAAGAGCTGACCGGCGTGCAATCCGGCGACGTCGAAGCGCCAGAAGGCTGGATCGTCAAGGTCTAACCCCGCCACACCGCAATACCCTGTAGGAGGGGGCTTGCCCCCGATAGCGGAGTGTCAGTCACTGGAGGTATCGACTGACCCACCGTCATCGGGGGCAAGCCCCTCCCACATTTGATCTGCGATCATTCTCAGGATTGAGTCGGGATATTTTCCACCATCTTCTTGCCCATGCTGATCCTCGGCTCCACCCCGTACCCCAACGCCTCGTAGAACCCCACCACCGTGTCATTGCCGCCGGTGATCTGCAGGTTGATCTTCATACACCCCAAGGCGCTCAAGGCCTGCTCCGCGTGCCGCACCAGCGACGCACCCAGCCCTTGCCGGCGATAGTCGGCGCGCACCGCCACCGAATACAACCAACCACGATGCCCGTCGTACCCCGCCAGAACAGTACCGATCACGACGTTCTTATCCGTCGCCACGAAGAACAGCCCGTCATTGACCGCCAGCTTCTTATCGATCGCCAGGGTCGGCAGGTTGTGCGCGGTGTCATAACCAAAAGCGTCCTGCCACAACGTAACCACCTGCGCCCGGTGCAGACGGTCGCGGTAGACGCCGATGGGGTGACGCGACGACAGCGCTTTCTCCATCACCAACGTGCGCTCGTTGCCATGGTAGACGTCGCGCACGGTGTGAAAGCCCAATTTGGTATAGAACGACTCGGCGCTCAGCGAAGACGGCACGTTCAACACCGTCACCCCGGCCTCGCGGGCGCGCAATTCGATTTCGATCATCAGCAGCCGACCGATGCCCTGCCCTTGCAGCGCCGGGTTGACGAACACCGAGCGCACCACATTACCGTCAAGGGAAGCGGTGGCGACGATCACCTCGTCCTGAACCGCCACCAGCACCGACCGACGCCGGAGCAGTTCGAGCACCGCATCGGGTGTGAAGTTGCCCGCCACCCGGGCGATCACATCCGCCGGGTAATCCCGCGCATTACTGCTGTGCAAGGCGGCGAGGATGACCCGGCTGATCCCATCTGCATCGGCGGCCTGGGCAATACGAACGGCGATAGACATGCACTCTCCTTCCTGACTCGGATACCACAACCACCCCCATACTAATGTGGGAGCTGGCTTGCCTGCGATAGCGCTCCGTCAGCCAACCTATCCGCCACCGCTTGATCGCATTCCAGCCCGCACAGCCGATTCGGCTGCCACACCCCACTTTTCAGCTTTCCCGGCTGAGCGCCGCCTCGGTTTCAGCCGGGATTCCTCCGTCAGCCCGCACAAAATAGCTCCACTGCTCAACCCATGGATTCGTGCCCCCATGCAAACCACCAACACCGTCTTGATGATTCGCCCGGCGCGCTTTGCCTTCAACCCGGACACCCCTGCTCAACCAGTTCTTCCGCAACGCGTTGAACTGCACGCTGCTGGCGTTCGTCCTCAACACCTGTGCCTACACCGTGGAAATCTTCGCCGGGGCGATCCGCAACATTCCCCATGGCGAAATCGAAGCGGTACGCGCCTATGGCCTGCACGGCTGGCGACTGAACCTGTTTGTGGTGGTGCCCGCCGCGCTGCGCCGTGCGTTGCCGGCCTACAGCAATGAAATGATCCTGATGCTGCACGCCACGTCGCTGGCGTTTACCGCCACCGTCGCCGACATCCTCAAGGTGGCCCGCGATGCGAATGCCGAGACGTTCCTGACGTTCCAGGCCTTCGGTATCGCCGCGCTGCTCTACATGCTGCTGTCCTTTGCACTGGTGGGCCTGTTTCGACTGGCCGAACGTCGCTGGATGCGTTTTCTTGTTCCTACCCGAGGCTAACCCATGAATCAGTCCGCGCAGGCCCTGGCCACTTATCCCGTCGATACACTCGCAGACCCTATCGCCAAGGCGGCGACGGCGGCGGTCAAACTGCAAGTCGAAGGCATCCACAAACGCTACGGCGAACATGAAGTGCTCAAGGGCGTTTCCCTCAACGCACGCAACGGCGATGTGATCAGCCTGATCGGCGCCAGCGGCTCGGGCAAAAGCACGATGCTGCGCTGCATCAACTTTCTCGAACAGCCGGACGCCGGGGTCATCACCCTGGACGGCATCAGCATCGAAATGCGCCAGGGCCGCGCCGGCACCCGCGCACCGCACCAGGCGCAACTGCAGAACCTGCGCACACGCCTGGCCATGGTGTTCCAGCATTTCAACCTGTGGAGCCACATGACCGTGCTGGAAAACATCACCATGGCCCCGCGTCGGGTGTTGGGCGTGAGTGCGGCCGAGGCGGAACGACGTGCGCGGCTGTACCTGGACAAGGTCGGCTTGCCGGGCCGGGTGGCGGATCAATACCCGGCGTTTCTGTCCGGCGGCCAGCAGCAGCGCGTCGCCATCGCCCGCGCCTTGGCGATGGAACCGGAAATCATTCTGTTCGACGAACCGACCTCCGCCTTGGACCCTGAGCTTGTAGGAGAAGTCCTCAAAGTCATACAGACGTTGGCTGAGGAAGGTCGTACCATGTTGATGGTCACCCACAAAATGGGCTTTGCCCGCCAGGTGTCCAGCCAAGTGCTGTTTTTGCACCAGGGCCGCGTCGAAGAACAAGGCGGTGCCGAAATTCTCGACCATCCCAACAGCGAACGCTTGCAGCAATTTCTTTCCAACCGCTTGAAGTGAAACCCATGGATACCAAGGCCAACGGACCCCATTCCTCCCCTGCGCTGGATCGCATCGATGAGGCGATCATCGACGTGCTGCGGCATCAGGGGCGTATCACCTACGAGAAGCTCTCGTCGCTGGTGCATCTGACCCCCAGGCCGTGCCTGGAACGGGTGCGCAAGCTCGAACGGCGCGGGGTGATCCGCGGGTACGGGGCGATCATCGACGTGCAGATGGTCTCACCGGGGCTGTCGCTGCTGGTGCTGGTGGCCTTGTCCAACCAGAGCGGGCGCTCGGCGCAAAAGGCCTTCGAAGCCTGCGTCAAATCCTGCCCGCAGGTGTTCGAATGCCAGTTGATCAGCGGGCCGTTCGACTACAGCCTGCGCATGCGTTGCCGGGATATGGAACATTACCGGGTGCTGACGGAGACCTGGTTGAACAACGATGAGTTGCACATCGACAAATTGGTGGCCCACCCCGAACTCGCGGTAGTCAAAAACACCGCCACCGAACTGGCCTGATCCCCAGACACCAAAGATCAAATGTGGATCAGATAGGGCTCATTCTGCTCTTGGGCGCGGCCTTATAGCCGACCACATCCTGGAAGCCGAATGCGGTCAAGAGTGTGGGAGGGGGCTTGCCCCCGATTACAATCTGCCAGCTACAAATTAGTTGACTGATACACCGCCATCGGGGGCAAGCCCCCTCCCACATTTGGATCTCCGTGGATCAGATAGGGCTCATTCTGCTCTTGGGCGCGGCCTTATAGCCGACCACATCCTGGAAGCCGAACGCGGTCAAGAGTGTGGAAGGGGGCTTGCCCCCGATTGCAATCTGTCAGCTACAAATTAGTTGACTGATACACCGCCATCGGGGGCAAGCCCCCTCCCCCATTTGGATCTCCGTGGATCAGATAGGGCTCATTCTGCTCTTGGGCGCGGCCTTATAGCCGACCACATCCTGGAAGCCGAACGCGGTCAAGAGTGTGGGAGGGGGCTTGCCCCCGATTGCAATCTGCCAGCTACCAATTAGTTGACTGACACACCGCCATCGGGGGCAAGCCCCCTCCCACATTTGGATCTCCGTGGATCAGATAGGGCTCATTCTGCTCTTGGCCGCGGCCTTATTAGCCGACCACATCCTGGAAGCCGAACGCGGTCAAGAGTGTGGGAGGGGGCTTGCCCCCGATTGCAATCTGCCAGCTACAAATTAGTTGACTGATACACCGCCATCGGGGGCAAGCCCCCTCCCCCATTTGGATCTCCGTGGATCAGATAGGGCTCATTCTGCTCTTGGCCGCGGCCTTATAGCCGACCACATCCTGGAAGCCGAACGCGGTCAAGAGTGTGGGAGGGGGCTTGCCCCCGATTGCAATCTGTCAGCTACAAATTAGTTGACTGATACACCGCCATCGGGGGCAAGCCCCCTCCCACATTTGGATCTCCGTGGATCAGATAGGGCTCATTCTGCTCTTGGGCGCGGCCTTATAGCCGACCACATCCTGGAAGCCGAACGCGGTCAAGAGTGTGGGAGGGGGCTTGCCCCCGATTGCAATCTGCCAGCTACCAATTAGTTGACTGACACACCGCCATCGGGGGCAAGCCCCCTCCCACATTTGGATCTCCGTGGATCAGATAGGGCTCATTCTGCTCTTGGCCGCGGCCTTATTAGCCGACCACATCCTGGAAGCCGAACGCGGTCAAGAGTGTGGGAGGGGGCTTGCCCCCGATTGCAATCTGCCAGCTACCAATTAGTTGACTGACACACCGCCATCGGGGGCAAGCCCCCTCCCACATTTGGATCTCCGTGGATCAGATAGGGCTCATTCTGCTCTTGGCCGCGGCCTTATTAGCCGACCACATCCTGGAAGCCGAACGCGGTCAAGAGTGTGGGAGGGGGCTTGCCCCCGATTGCAATCTGCCAGCTACCAATTAGTTGACTGATACACCGCCATCGGGGGCAAGCCCCCTCCCCCATTTGGATCTCCGTGGATCAGATAGGGCTCATTCTGCTCTTGGCCGCGGCCTTATAGCCGACCACATCCTGGAAGCCGAACGCGGTCAAGAGTGTGGGAGGGGGCTTGCCCCCGATTGCAATCTGCCAGCTACCAATTAGTTGACTGATACACCGCCATCGGGGGCAAGCCCCCTCCCCCATTTGGATCTCCGTGGATCAGATAGGGCTCATTCTGCTCTTGGGCGCGGCCTTATAGCCGACCACATCCTGGAAGCCGAACGCGGTCAAGAGTGTGGGAGGGGGCTTGCCCCCGATTGCAATCTGCCAGCTACCAATTAGTTGACTGATACACCGCCATCGGGGGCAAGCCCCCTCCCCCATTTGGATCTCCGTGGATCAGATAGGGCTCATTCTGCTCTTGGGCGCGGCCTTATAGCCGACCACATCCTGGAAGCCGAACGCGGTCAAGAGTGTGGGAGGGGGCTTGCCCCCGATTGCAATCTGCCAGCTACAAATTAGTTGACTGACACACCGCCATCGGGGGCAAGCCCCCTCCCACATTTGGATCTCCGTGGATCAGATAGGGCTCATTCTGCTCTTGGCCGCGGCCTTATAGCCGACCACATCCTGGAAACCGAACGCGGTCGAGATTGTGGGAGGGGGCTTGCCCCCGATTGCAATCTGCCAGCTACCAATTAGTTGACTGATACACCGCCATCGGGGGCAAGCCCCCTCCCCCATTTGGATCTCCGTGGATCAGATAGGGCTCATTCTGCTCTTGGGCGCGGCCTTATAGCCGACCACATCCTGGAAGCCGAACGCGGTCAAGAGTGTGGGAGGGGGCTTGCCCCCGATTGCAATCTGTCAGCTACAAATTAGTTGACCGATACACCGCCATCGGGGGCAAGCCCCCTCCCACATTTGGATCTCCGTGGATCAGATAGGGCTCATTCTGCTCTTGGCCGCGGCCTTATAGCCGACCACATCCTGGAGGCCGAACGCGGTCAAGAGTGTGGGAGGGGGCTTGCCCCCGATTGCAATCTGTCAGCTACAAATTAGTTGACTGATACACCGCCATCGGGGCAAGCCCCCTCCCCCATTTGGATCTCCGTGGATCAGATAGGGCTCATTCTACTCTTGGGCGCGGCCTTATAGCCGACCACATCCTGGAAGCCGAACGCGGTCAAGAGTGTGGGAGGGGGCTTGCCCCCGATTGCAATCTGCCAGCTACAAATTAGTTGACTGATACACCGCCATCGGGGGCAAGCCCCCTCCCCCATTTGGATCTCCGTGGATCAGATAGGGCTCATTCTGCTCTTGGGCGCGGCCTTATAGCCGACCACATCCTGGAAGCCGAATGCGGTCGAGAGTGTGGGAGGGGGCTTGCCCCCGATTGCAATCTGCCAGCTACAAATTAGTTGACTGACACACCGCCATCGGGGGCAAGCCCCCTCCCACATTTTCTACCCCGCCTCCAAAAGTCGCTACAAGCGTTCATCAGCTCGCCGTAGCAAGCAGCAAATCCTGCACCGAACGCCCCTGCCCACGGTGGCGATCATGCGCGTACAACGATGCGGCAATCTCATCCGCCCGGATCGGCAGCACCGACAGCAAGGTATCGCTCAACCCATGGCTAGCCTGGCTGAAACCCTGGATGTAGATGCCGGCCTTGCACCGCTCATCCGTCACGATGCGGTAGTCGCGGCTGACTTCGAAATCGCTCATATAGGCCTGCAGCGGCGCCAGCAACTCGCGGTGCATCTGGCGCTCGTAGCCGGTGGCCAGGATCACCGCGTCGTAATGGCTGACGCTGGTTTCGCCGCTGGCGTTATTGCGCAGGGTCAACTCGATGCCCAACGGGCCGGCGCTGACGTTCTCGACCACGGTCATGGTGCGGAAGGCCTGGCGCGCGGTGCCGGAGACTTTCTGGCGATAGAAGATGCCATAGATGCGCTCGATCAACTCCAGGTCGACCACCGAATAGTTGGTGTTCTGGTACTCGGCGATCAGCCGCTCACGCTCGGCGCCGACCTGCTGGAACACCAGGTCGGTAAAGGCCGGCGAAAACACTTCGTTGACGAACGGGCTGTCATCCGCCGGCTTCAGCGCCGAGCCGCGGAGGATCATATCGACTTGTACCGCCGGGAAGCCGTCGTTCAAATCGATGAACGCTTCGGCCGCGCTCTGGCCGCCGCCGATCACCGCAATACGCATCGCCTTGCCCTGCACGCAAGGCTGCCGGGCCATGCGCGCCAGGTACTGGGAATGGTGGAACACGCGGGGGTCATCCCTGAACGCCTTGAACACGTCGGGCACGCGCGGCGTGCCGCCAGCGCTGACCACCACCGAACGGGTGGTGCGGACATGCTGTTCACCCAACGCATCGCGGGAAATCACGCGCAGTGCTTCAACCTGCTGCTGATGCAGGATCGGTTCGATGGCCAACACTTCCTCGCCGTAGCGGCTCTGGGCCTGGAATTGCCCGGCGACCCAGCGCAGGTAGTCGTTGAACTCCATGCGGCACGGATAGAACGTGCCGAGGTTGATGAAATCGACCAGACGGTTGTGGGCTTTCAGGTAGTTGACGAAGGAATACGGGCTGGTGGGGTTGCGCAGGGTCACCAAGTCCTTGAGGAACGAAATCTGCAGTTCGCTCTGGGTCACCAGGGTATTGCCGTGCCAACGGTAGTCGGCCTGCTTGTCGAGAAACAGCACGTCCAGTTTGCCCTGGGTCTTTTCGCGCTCCTGCAGGGCGATGGCCAGCGCCAGGTTCGAAGGGCCGAAACCGATACCGATCAAGTCGTGAACCGCGGGCGAAGCAATTGCCTGTGTCATTCCAGTGTCCTCTGGATAAGCCCCTTGGCGGTGGGGCGGGAATACCTTCACGACCTGCACAACAGGTCATGTGTTGATAGGAAACGAGGACAATGAATTAAAATTTAACCACTCGACGCTCAGGGTGCGTCCCACTCGCGCATCCGCACCCGGCAGTGCTTCATCGCATTGACGATGTGTTTTTCCACCAGGCTGCGGGAAATCCCCAGGCGCTCGGCAATCTGCGCGTGGGACAGGCCGTCGAGCTTGCGCAGCAGGAAGCTGTCGCGGCAGACCGCCGGCAACTCGGCCAAGGCGCGTTCGAGCATCTGCAGGCGCTGAGTGTGATCGTGGGTGGCGTGGGGCGAAGCGTTGGCGAAGCGCTCTTCGGCGTCCAGCACCTCCAGCGGCTCGACCTGACGCAAGGCGTTGCGTCGATGGCCGTCGATCACCAGGTTCAGCGCGGTACGGTACAAAAAGGCGCGGGGCTGGTCGATGGGGGTGTCACTGGCGCGTTCCAGCACCCGCACATAAGCGTCATGCACCACATCTTCGGCCACCTGACGGTTGCCCAGCTTGGCGTTGAGGAAACACACCAGCTCGCGATAGTAGTTTTCCAACATGACTCCCGACCACCTGACGGCGGTATTAGGTCCTTGAATGCTTAAAAAGACAGCCCATGAGTGATGGCAGTTTGGGTAAGTGCAATTTATAGTAATTCTCATCTACTTTTAAAGAAGACTTGCTTCAGCGGGCAATTTTTTTACTCGCCAGCACTGTAACTACTTGTGAAACAGCCTAAATCTTCGGGCCATGCTCTCGTTTAACTGTCAGCCCCCCGCAACTGCGGTCCGAACTTTCCTGGCTGGAACCAACCCATGAAACGCCCTCGACCTGCCCGACACGCCCTGCTGGTTGTGGCGTGCCTGATCCCTGTTATCGGCATCGCCGCCTGGCAATTGCAGCCGCCGGGGCGCGACAACCTGGCCACCGTTACCGTGACCCGCGGCAACATTGAAAACAGCGTCACCGCCCTGGGCACCCTGCAACCGCGACGCTATGTGGATGTGGGCGCCCAGGCGTCCGGGCAGATCCGCAAGATCCATGTCGAAGCCGGCGATCAGGTGCAGGAAGGCCAGTTGCTGGTAGAGATCGACCCCTCAACGCAAAAAGCCAAGCTCGACGCCAGCCGCTACGCCATCGAAAACCTCAAGGCCCAATTGCAGGAGCAGAAAGCCCAGCACGCACTGGCGCGCCAGAAGTACCAGCGCCAGCAGCGCCTGGCCGCCGGCAACGCGACCCGCGAAGAGGACGTGCAAACCGCCAAGTCCGAACTGAGCGCCACCCAGGCGCGGGTCGACATGTTCCAGGCGCAGATTCTCCAGGCCCAGGCCAGCCTGCGCAGGGACGAGGCGGAATTGGGCTATACGCGCATCTATGCGCCGATGACCGGCACCGTGGTGGCGGTGGACGCACGGGTCGGCCAGACCCTCAATGCCCAGCAGCAAACGCCGCTGATCCTGCGCATCGCCAAGTTGTCACCGATGACCGTGTGGGCCGAGGTCTCGGAAGCCGATATCGGCCACGTCAAACCCGGTATGAACGCCTATTTCACCACCCTCAGCGGCGGCAACCGCCGCTGGACCAGCAGCGTGCGGCAGATCCTGCCGATCCCGCCCAAGCCGCTGAACGAAACCCAGGGCAGCGGCAGCCCCAGCAGTTCGAACAAAAGCGGCAGCGGCCGCGTGGTGCTGTACACCGTGCTGCTGGACGTGGACAACAGCGACAACGCCTTGATGGCCGAAATGACCACCCAAGTGTTTTTCGTCGCCGGCCAGGTCAAGGATGCGCTCACCGCGCCGGTCGCCGCCCTGCAAGACAGCACCAGCGCCGACCGGCAGACCGCCCGCGTGGTCGCGGAGAACGGCCGCATCGAAGAGCGCGTCGTGCGCCTCGGCATCAGCGACCGCCTGCGCGTCGAAGTGTTGGAAGGCCTCAGCGAAGGCGATCACCTGCTGATCGGGCCGGGCGACGGCAGCGGGGGATTGAATTGAGCACGCCCCTGATCGAACTCAAGCACATCCGCAAATCCTACGGCGGCGGCGACAGCCCGCAGGTCGACGTATTGCGCGGCGTCGACCTGTCGATCCATGCCGGGGAATTCGTCGCCATCGTCGGCGCCTCGGGTTCCGGCAAATCCACGCTGATGAACATCCTCGGCTGCCTCGACCGCCCCACCGCCGGCGACTACCTGTTCGCCGGCGAAAACGTCGCGCACCTGGACAGCGACGCGCTGGCCTGGCTACGCCGCGAAGCCTTCGGCTTTGTGTTCCAGGGCTACCACTTGATCCCGTCGGCGTCGGCCCAGGAAAACGTCGAAATGCCGGCGATCTACGCCGGCATCAGCGCCGCCGAACGCCACGCCCGCGCCAGGGCCCTGCTCACGCGCCTGGGCCTGGCCGACCGCACTGGCAACCGTCCGCATCAACTGTCCGGCGGCCAGCAGCAACGGGTCTCCATCGCCCGCGCGCTGATGAACGGCGGGCATATCATCCTCGCCGACGAGCCCACCGGCGCCCTCGACAGCCACAGCGGCGCCGAGGTGATGCGCCTGCTCGACGAACTGGCCAGCCAGGGCCACGTGGTGATCCTGATCACCCACGACCGCGACGTGGCGGCGCGGGCCAACCGCATCATCGAAATTCGCGACGGCCTGATCATCAGCGACTCGGCGGACAGCACCCGCCACCGCCCGGCCAGCGCCGACAGCGCGGCGCTGCAAGCCGTCGACCTGCGCCAGCGCCTGGCCGAAGGCGCCGAGCACAACGGCGCGTGGAAGGCCGAACTGCTCGACGCCGTGCAGGCCGCCTGGCGCGTGATGTGGATCAACCGCTTCCGCACCGCCCTGACCCTGCTCGGGATCATCATCGGCGTGGCCTCGGTGGTGGTGATGCTGGCGGTGGGTGAAGGCAGCAAGCGCCAGGTCATGGCACAGATGGGCGCATTCGGTTCCAACATCCTCTACCTCAGCGGCTCCTCGCCCAACCCGCGCACGCCGCTGGGCATCGTGACCCTCAACGATGTCGCGGCATTGGCGACGCTGCCGCAGATCAAGCGGATCATGCCGGTCAACGGCAGCGACGCCGGCATCCGCTACGGCAACCTGGATTACCTGGCCTATGTGGGCGGCAACGACGTCAACTTTCCGCAGATCTTCAACTGGCCGGTGGTCGAGGGCAGTTACTTCACCGAAGCCGACGAGCGCGCCGGTGCCACGGTCGCGGTGATCGGCCACCGCATCCGCGAGAAACTGTTCAAGCAGGTCAGCCCGATCGGCCAATACATCCTCATCGAAAACGTGCCTTTCCAGGTGATCGGCGTGCTCGCGGAAAAGGGCTCCAGCTCCGGCAATAAAGACAGCGACGACCGCGTGGCCATTCCCTACACCGCCGCCAGCGTGCGCCTGTTCGGCACGTACAACCCCGAATACGTGGTGATTGCCGCCGCCGATGCGCGCAAGGTACGGGAAGCTGAACACGCCATCGACCAACTGATGCTGCGCCTGCATAACGGCAAGCGTGACTACCAACTGACCAACAACGCGGCAATGATCCAGGCCGAGGCGCGCACACAAAACACGCTGTCGCTGATGCTCGGTTCGATCGCCGCGATTTCGCTGCTGGTGGGCGGCATCGGGGTGATGAACATCATGTTGATGACCGTGCGCGAACGCACCCGCGAAATCGGTATCCGCATGGCCACGGGCGCGCGCCAGCGCGACATCCTGCGCCAGTTCCTGACCGAGGCGCTGATGCTCTCGGTGGTTGGCGGTCTGTGCGGTATCGGCCTGGCGCTGCTGGTCGGCGGCGTGCTGATGCTGGCCAAGGTCGCGGTGCAGTTTTCCCTGGTGGCGGTGCTCGGCGCGTTTGGCTGCGCACTGGTCACCGGCGTCGTATTCGGCTTTATGCCGGCCCGTAAAGCTGCCCGGCTCGATCCGGTTAAGGCGTTGACCAGTGAATAAACGATCCCCCGCCCTCCCTGTGTGCGTACTCGGCCTGTGCCTGCTGCTCAATGCCTGCGCCGCCAGCCTGCCCGCCGTCGACAGCGGCGTGGCAGCACCGACCGCCTGGCAGTACGCCGAGCGTGACGCCGCCCAACTCAACAACCAGCGCTGGTGGACGCAATTCGGCAGCCCGCAACTGAACCGCCTGATCGAACAGGCGCGCCGTGACAGTTTTGACGTGGCGGCCGCCGTCGCACGGGTGCGCCAGGCCCAAGCCACGGCAGTGATCGCCGGCGCACCGCTGTTGCCGGAAGTGAAGTTCAACCTGTCCACCAGCCATCAGAAGTTACTGCGCGGCCAGGGCGGGCCGGACCTGGACGCGACGCAAAGCAATGACACGGTCAACAGCTTCGGCGCCAACCTCAGCGCCAGTTATGAAGTGGATTTCTGGGGCGGCCGCACGGCCGCGCGGGACAGCGCCCTGCATAGCCTGCGGGCCAGCGCGTCGGACCAGGCCACCGTGGAACTGACCCTGCTCAGCAACGTCGCCGACCGCTACGCGCAAACCCTCGCCGCACGCCAGCGCGAGCAGATCGCCGAGTTGAACCTGGCGAATGCACGCAATGTGCTGGAACTGGTGCAGACCCGCTACGACGCCGGTTCCGCCACGGCCCTGGAACTGGCCCAGCAGCAAAGCCTGGTCGCCAGCCAGCAACGGCAATTGCCGCTGATTCAACAACTGGCGCAAGAGTCGCGGATCACCCTCGCCGCCCTCCTCGGCCAGCCGGTCCAGGCGCTGGACCTGGGCACCGAGCCCTTCCAGGCCCTCACCTGGCCGCGCATCGGCTCGGGCGTGCCCAGCCAACTGCTGAGCCGGCGCCCCGACCTGGCCAAGGCCGAAGCCGAACTGGCGGCGGCGCAAGCGGATGTTCGCGTCGCCCGCGCGGCCATGCTGCCTGCGGTGACGCTCGGCGCGACCTTCGGCTCCGACGCCGGCAAAGCCGTGGAGATCCTGCGCAGCCCGTATTACACGCTGACGGGCGGCCTGGTCGCACCGATCTTCAACAACGGCCGTTTAACCGCCGAACGGGACAAGGCCCGCGCGCGCCAGGACGAGCTGCTGCAGACCTATCGCGGGGCGATCATCAACGGTTTCGCCGATGTGGAAAAAGCCCTCAGCAACATCACGCGCCTGGACCAGCAGCGCCAATGGCAAACGCAAGAGCTGCAGGCGGCGCAGAACGCCTTGCGCATCGCCGAAAGCCGCTACCAGGCGGGAGCCGAAGACTGGCTGAGCGTGCTGGACAGCCAGCGCACCCTGTACACGGCCCAGGACCTGAATGTGCAACTGCGCTTGTCGCGCCTGCAAGCCAGTATCGCCTTGTACAAAGCCTTGGGCGGCGGCTGGGAATCCGACATCCGATAAACGAAAGTCGCATTTCGTACACTCGCCGTTTTGTCCTCCTACATTTTTCCCCCCACGGTCCTTGGTAAAAAAGTCGTCCCGAATGAGCAGCCACAACAGTGGCTTCTTTTTCTCACACGACAGGCCAGGATCGCTGATGAAACCCCTTCCAGCTGCAAGCGCAATCACCTACCGTTGCCTGGTGCTGGTCGCAGCCCTGGCGCCCACCGGCGCTTACGCTGAAACGCCGCGCTCGCCGTTCGGCATCGAATGGTTCCTGGACTGCCCGCAGCCGACGCTCGAACGCCTGGACCCGGAAGTCATCGAGCGCACCCAATGCGGCATCGTCACCGCGCCCCTGGACCATGGGGCGCCGGAGCGCGGTCGCATCAGCTTCGACATCACCCGTGTCGGCGCCAAACTGCCGCTGTCACGCCAGGGCGCGATATTCGCCAACCCGGGGGGCCCCGGGCTCGACGCCGGCGGCGCCTTCGCCGTACACCTGGCCACCGTCTGGAAGCACTACGCCCGGCAACCCGACTGGGGCGACACTTACCGCCAGTTGGCCGATACCTATGATGTGATCGAAGTCACCCCGCGGGGCCTGGGCCGGCTGCCGGGCTCACGCCTGGAGTGCCGCTCCGACGCGCGGATCGTGCCGCAAGCGGACGTCAGCGAAGACCGCAGCGCGGCCAACCTCGCCGCCGCGCGCCAGAATGCACGGTTGATCGCCCAAGCCTGCGCCAGCCACCCGCTGACGCCTTACATCACCACCGAGCAAACCGCCCGCGACCTGGAATTTGTGCGCAAGCAATTGGGCGAGTTGCAGTTCAACTACCTGGGCAACGCCTACGGCACCTGGCTCGGCGCCTGGTACGGCGGCCTGTTTCCGGCGAACGTGGGGCGCATGGTGCTCGACTCGAACATCAACTGGACCTCAACGTTCGAGCACGCCAGCGTGATCGTCGCCAGCGAAAAGGAGAAGATTTTCGAGCGCTTCGTGGCCCAGGCCGCCGCCCTCGACCCTGGTGTGTATCAGCTGGGCGACACGCCGGCCGCCGTGCGCCGTGTGTTCATGGAACTGCTGCCCAGCGTGCGTACCGCGCTGCGTTCCAGCAACCGTTTCTACAGCGACTCCGCCGGCCTGATGGGCGCCCACGTGCTCAGCCGCTGGCTGCGGGACACTCCCGACGGCGACGACCTGGCGCTGGAAACGCGTGCCCGCGCACACCGCTTCAGCCCCGACCCGGTGATCGAAGAGCGCGCCAAGTCGATGTTCAGCCTGCTGCTGCAACGCGTGCGCGAACCCTTGCAGGCCAACGTGCCCAAGCCCGGGCCGTTGCGCATGTCGGCCGCCGACTCGGTCAAAACCGCGATCCTGTGCAATGACTCGACCTACTCCAACGAAGACCTCTGGCAGCAGAAAGAAACCGAATCGCTCGCCAAGTACCCGGTCGCCGGCAGCGCCCTCGAGGCGCGCCAATGCACCACCTGGCCGCAACAACACAGCCGGGGCTTGCCGTACAAGGAACTCGCCCGGCTCGACAGTCTGCTGATGGTCCAGGCCGAATTCGACGACCAAACCCCGTCCACCGGCGCCGCCTGGGCCTTCGAGCGCACCTTCCCGGCGAGCCGCGTACAACTGAAGAACGCCTATGCCCACGGGGTTTCGTTCAGCGGCGTGAGTGCCTGTGTGAACCAGTGGGTGGGCGATTATCTGATGCATGGGAACAAACCGCCGCGCTCGACGGTGTGTACGGATGCCACTGTGCAATGAGTCTCCGTTTGCGACCTTTCCACACCAGAAACGACACCCTGCGTTGACGCTACGGCCCAATCGTTATTAAGTGCTATTTATCCGCATTAATACGATAAATAGACCCCATGCTCACTCGCCCGCTACGACGCAAACGCCAGAAGCTGTCCGACGTGATTGTCGAGTCGGTCAAGCGCTCCATCGTCACCGACGCCTTGAAGCCCGGCGACCGCCTGCCCACCGAGCGCGAGCTGATGGAAAGCTTCCAGTGCTCCAAGGGCTCGGCCCGCGAAGCGCTCAAGGCCCTGGAAGTCGAAGGCCTGGTCAGCACGCGCACCGGCCCGAGTGGCGGAGCCTACCTGAACCAGGCCGGCACCGAACCGGCCAGCCGCGCACTGCGCAACTACCTGCACTTCCAGCACCTGGATGGCGAGCAGGTGTACCAGTTGCGCAAGGTCATCGAAGTGGAACTGGCGGTGTCGGTGCTCGGGCGCCTGAGCGAAGACGACTACCAGGCCCTGCAGGCCAACGTGGATTTTTGCAGCGCGCCGGAAGACAGCGAGGCCGGCCAGCGCGAACAACGCCTGGCGGAACTGGAGTTCCACAACCTGCTCGCCAAGGCCTGCCCCAACCCGCTGCTGAGCTTTACGGCGCAATTTCTCAACGACCTGCTGCGCGACCTGGTGGTGCTGAAAAAAGCCTACAAGCCCAAGCGCAAGCAGTTCGACGCGGCCAACCTCGACTATCACAAGCAACTGTTGAGCGCCTTTCGCGCCGGCGATGAAAGCGCGGTGCGCAGCCTGATGCATGAACACATGTGCGACGCCGAACACCATATGACCGCGCTCGAAGGCCAGGTCAGCCCGCATTTTCTACTGGAGTTCGATCACTCTTAAGAACACCCCAGATCCAATGTGGGAGGGAGCTTGCTCCCGATGAGGCCGGCACAGTCACCGTTATATCGACTGACACACCGCTATCGGGAGCAAGTCAAATCGTCGCACCGCCCCTCCCACAGTTGACTGCATTCCAACCCGCACACTGCGTTACCCCAATAAAAAAATGCCTGCCCACAGGCCCTGCTCCACCGTATCGCCCTTGCCGCTCCTGCCAATAACTAAACCAGGGAGTCACCCCATGCAGCGTCGTACGTTATTGAAAGCCAGCCTCACCCTCGCTTCCGCCCTGAGCCTGCCGCTGAGCGTGCGCTCGGCATTCGCCGCCGAGCCTTTTACCTTTTACGGCCTCAAGTCCATGTCTGGCGCCTTTGCCAGTTATGGCAAGTTCGCCGACATGGGTTCGCGCCTGGCGGTGGCGCAGCACCCCGAGATTCTTGGGCGCCCGCTGAACTACAAGGTCATCGACACCGAAGGCAACGCGGGCAAGGCGGTGCGCAAGGTACAGGAAGCGATTGCGCAGGACGGCGCGCGGTTCTTCCAGGGCTGCACCCTGTCGTCGTCGGCGCTGGCGGTGGCCAAGGAAGTCGACAAGGCCGGCGGCGTGTTCATGACCCCGGTGGGTGCCGATGAGGTCACCGGCAAAGACTGCAACCACGCGACCTTCCGCTGGTCGGTGCCGACCTACGGCGCGATCCGCGAAACCCTGGTGCCGCTGATCAAGCTGCTGCCGGACGCCAAGCGCTGGTACACCATCACCCCGCAATACGTGTTCGGCGAAGCCTTGCTCGAAGGCGCCAAAAACGTGCTCAAGGAACATGGCCTGGAACACGTCGGCAACAGCTACCACTCGCTGCAGGAGCAGGAATTCTCCGGCTACCTGACCAACGCCATCGCCACCAAGCCCGACGTGCTGGTGCTGCTCAACTTCGGCAGCCAGTCGTCCAACACCCTGCGCCAGGCGGTCAACTTCGGCATCAAGGAGCGCATGAAAGTGCTGCTGGTGTGGTCTGCCGGCCTCGACCAGTTCCAGGAACTGGGCAGCGATGTGCTCGAAGGCGTGTACCTCGGCGCGCAGTACTGGCACCAGGTCGACAGCCCGCTCAACCGCGAACTGGTCAAGCTGACCCAGGCCAAGTACGGCATCAACCCCACTTACCCGCTGGCCGCCGACTACATCAGCACCAAGGTCATGCTGGACACCATCATCGCCACCGGCAGCTTCGACGGGCCGACCGTGGCCAAGGCCATGCAGGGTCTGAGTTTCGAGGGCCCCACCGGCAAGGAGTCGATCCGTGCCGGCGACCACCAGGTGATCAAGGATTACTACCTGCTGATCGGCAAGGCCGCCGCCGACATGGCCGACAAGGACGACCTGGCCAAAGTGCTCAGCGCCGGCCAGTCATTCCCGCCGGTCGAGGCCACGGGCTGCACGCTCGGCTGACCCCCTGACTATTTGCACCGCAGGGCCGCGCGAGCGGCTTCCTGCCGAGGGTTCCTGCATGCTCAATCTTTACCTGTTCCAGATACTCAATGGCCTTGGCCTGGGGATGATCTACTTTCTGATCGCGGTCGGGCTGACGATCATTTTCGGCCTGCTCAACTTCGTCAACTTCGCCCACGGCGCGTTCTTCCTGCTGGGCGCCTACATCTGCTACACCGCCGTGAGCCTCACCGGCAGCTTCTGGCTGGCGCTGCTGCTGGCACCGCTGGTGGTGGCCGCGCTGGCGTGGGTGATCGAGCGTTTGCTGATCCAGCGGATTTATCACTTGCCGCACATGTTCCAGATCCTGGTGACGCTGGGGATCGCGCTGATCATCCAGGAAGCCAGCGTGATGATCTGGGGCCCGGTGGGCAAAAGCGTCGCCGTGCCGGAACTGCTGCGCGGAGTGCTGGTGCTGGGCGATTTCGTCTATCCCTATTACCGCCTGTTCCTCATCGTATTTTCCGGGCTGGTGGGCCTGGGCCTGTGGCTGCTGCTGGAACGCACACGCTTCGGCGCACTGGTGCGCGCCGGCAGTGAGAGCACCGAAACCGTGTCGCTGCTGGGCACGAATATCTTCCGCCTGTTCTCCATGGCCTTTGCCCTCGGCGTCGGCCTGGCCGGCATGGCCGGCGTACTGTTCGCGCCGTTGCGCGGTGCCCAGCCCTTTGTCGGCCCGGAAATTCTCGGGATCGCCTTTGTGGTTGTCGTCATCGGCGGCATGGGCTCGTTCAGCGGTGCGCTGGTCGGCGGTTTGCTGGTGGGCGTGGTGCAAAGCCTGATGACCACACTCTGGCCCCAGGGTGCGAGCCTGATGATCTACGGCGCGATGGCCGTGGTGATTCTGGTCCGCCCCTACGGCCTGTTCGGGAGAGCCTGACATGAGCGAGAAAAATCCCCTGCCGTTCGCCAAGACCCAATCCAAAGCGATGTTGCTGTGGGTGCTGGCAGTGCTGATCGGCCTGCCGCTGGTCCTGCCCTCGGCGACCCTGGCCAGCGAAATCCTGATCTTTGCCATGGCCGCCCTGGCCTGCAACCTGTTGCTCGGCTACACCGGGCTGTTGTCGTTCGGCCAAGGCATCTTCTTTGGGGCCGGTGCGTACTGCGCGGCGCTGCTGATGATTCACCTGCAACTGGGTCTGTTCAGCGCGCTGCTCGGCGCCGCCGTGGCCGGCGGCTTTCTGGCGCTGCTGGTGGGTGCCCTGGCGATCCGCCGCACCGGTATCTACTTCGTCATGCTGACGCTCGCGTTCAGCCAGATGGCGTATTTCGTCGCCTACACCCTGAGCGACTGGACCGGCGGCGACAACGGCCTGCTCAGCGTGCCGCGCCCGGAGATCCGCATCGGCGACAGCGTGTTGCTGTCGTTGGCCGACGCCCGCGCGTTCTACGGTTTTGTCGCGGTGCTGTTCCTGCTGATCTTTATCGGCGCACGCCGCGTCATCGCCTCGCCGTTCGGCAGCACGCTGATGGCGATCCGCGAAAACGAAACCCGTGCCTCGGCCATCGGCTATGACACGCGCCACTTCAAGATCCTGGTGTTCGTGCTGTCCGGCGCGGTCACCGGGATTGCCGGGGCGCTGTACGCCATGTTGCTGCACTTTGTGCCGCTGTCGAATATCGACCTGGCGATGTCCGAGAACATCCTGATCATGACCATCGTCGGCGGCACCGGCTCGCTGTTCGGTTCGTTGCTGGGCGCCGGTTCCATCGTGCTGCTGGGGGATTTCCTCTCCGACCTGTGGCCGCGCTGGCTGATGTTGCTGGGGATGATCCTGATCCTGGTGGTGATCTTCATGCGCGGTGGTTTGTGGGGCGGCCTGGCGTCGCTGTTCGAGAAAGTACGCGGCCGCCGCAAGGCCGTCGTCGTCGCCAAGGAGCAAGGGCTATGAGCATCCTGTTGGAAACCAAAAACCTGGAGCTGGCCTATGGCGCGTTCCATGCGGTCAACGGCGTCAACCTGAAGGTCGCGGCCGGCACCATCCACACCATCATCGGCCCCAACGGCGCGGGCAAGACCAGCCTGTTCCATTGCCTGACCGGCGAACGCCAGGCCACCGCAGGGGCGATCCATTTCGACGGCCAGCCACTGATGCGCAAACCGGCCCACGCCCGCGTCGGCCTCGGTATGGCGCGTTCGTTCCAGCTCACCAGCCTGTTCCAGAACCTCAGCGTGCGCGAAAACCTGCGCCTGGCCGCCCAAGGTCGCGACGGTGCGCACGCCTTGAATTTCTGGCGTCGGGTCGAGAGCAAGCGCGAACACCTGGAGATGGCCGACCAGGTACTCGAACGCCTGCAACTCACAGCCCGCGCCGCGACCCTGGCCGGCGAGTTGTCCCATGGCCAGCAACGGGTGCTGGAGGTGGGCATGTCGATCTGTTCCAAGCCAAAACTGTTGATGCTCGACGAGCCCACCTCGGGCATGGGCATCGATGACATCCCGATCATGACTCAACTGATCAGCGACCTGGGCCGCGACCACACGGTGCTGCTGATCGAACACAACATGAGCATCGTCATGTCCATCAGCCAGCGCATCACGGTGATGAGCCACGGCCAGATCCTGGTGGAAGGCACGCCGGAGTTCGTGCGCGCCGATGAACGTGTGCGAACGGCTTATCTTGGGGAGGCTGCCTGATGCTGATCGTCGAGAATATCCATTCCTACTATGACAAGAGCCACGTGCTCGAAGGCGTGTCGCTGACCGTCAACCCCGGCGAACTGGTGACCCTGCTCGGCCGCAACGGCGCCGGCAAGACCACCACGCTGCGCAGCATCCTCGGCATCATCTGCCCGCGCCAGGGCCAGATCCACTTCAACGGCCAGGCGCTGGTGGGCCAGAAGATTTTTGAAATCGCACGCCAGGGGTTGGCGTTGGTGCCGGAGAACCGCGGGATCTTCCGCCTGCTCACCGTCGAGGAAAACCTGCGCATCGCCGCGCGCAAGAGCAGCCGCTGGCAACTCGAAGACGTCTACGGCATGTTCCCGCGCCTCAAGGAGCGACGCAAAAACGCCGGCCACGCGCTCTCCGGCGGCGAGCAACAGATGCTCGCCATCGCCCGCGCCCTGCTCAACGATCCCAAGCTGCTGATCCTCGACGAACCCACCGAAGGCCTGGCCCCGGTGATCGTCGACGAGTTGGTGAAGATCCTGCGCAAGGTCAAGGACGACGGCCTGCCGGTGCTGCTGGTGGAACAGAACCTGATGGTCTGCGACAAGCTCGCCGACCGCCATTACGTGCTCGAACAGGGCCGCGTGGTGTACGAGGGCAGCGCGCAAGCCTTCCGCGCCGACCCGACGATCAAGAACCGCTACCTGGCCCTGAGTGCCTGACCGGAGTTCGAAGATGAATAGCTTTGCACAACCGCTCCAGAGCAACGCCCCACTGATCAACCGCGACCGCCTGTGGCAATCGCTGATGGACCTGGCCCGACTCGGCGCCACCGTCAAAGGCGGCGTGTGCCGCCTGGCCCTCACCGACCTCGACCGCCAGGCCCGCGACCTGTTCGTGCAGTGGTGCGAGGCGGCCGGGTGCAGTGTCAGCGTCGACGCCATCGGCAATATTTTTGCCCGGCGCCCAGGGCGCAATCCAGCCCTGCCGCCGGTGATGACCGGCAGCCACATCGACACCCAGCCCACCGGCGGCAAGTTCGACGGTTGCTTCGGGGTGATGGCCGGCCTGGAAGTGATCCGCACCCTCAATGATTTGAAGATCGACACCGAAGCGCCGATCGAGGTGGTGGTATGGACCAATGAAGAAGGCTCCCGCTTCCCGCCGTGCATGATGGGGTCCGGGGTGTTCGCCGGGAAGTTCGACTTGCAGGACACCTTGGACAAGCAGGACGACCAGGGCCTGTCGGTGGGCGCCGAATTGCGGCGCATCGGTTACGCCGGTTCGCGTGCGGTGCTCGGCCATCCGGTCGGTGCGTATTTCGAGGCGCATATCGAACAAGGCCCGGTGCTGGAAGACCGCGCCACCACCATCGGCGTGGTGATGGGCTGCCTGGGCCAGAAGTGGTTCGACCTGACCCTCACCGGCGTCGAAGCCCACGCCGGCCCGACGCCGATGCACCTGCGCAAGGACGCCCTGGTCGGCGCCGCCGAGGTGGTCAGCGCGGTCAACCGCATCGCACATCAACAGCAACCCCACGCCTGCGGCACGGTTGGCTGCCTGAGCCTGCGCCCCGGCTCGCGCAATGTGATTCCGGGCCAGGTCCAGATGACCATCGACCTGCGCCATCTGCATGCCGACAAGCTGCAGGCCATGGTCGATGAAGTGCGCGGCGTGATCGAAGCCAGCGCTGCACGCCACGGCCTGACGTTCGAGTTGACCGCCACCGCCGACTTCCCGCCGCTGGACTTCCACCCGGCCTGCGTCAACGCCGTGCGCGACGCCGCCGACGCCTTGGGCCTGAGCCATATGGACATCGTCAGCGGCGCCGGGCACGACGCGATTTTCGTCGCCGAACTGGGCCCGGCCGGGATGATTTTTGTGCCATGCGAAGGCGGCATCAGCCACAACGAAATCGAGAACGCCGCACCGGATGATCTGGCGGCAGGTTGCGCAGTGTTGCTGCGCGCCATGGTCAATGCGGCACAGGGGGATCAAGCATGAGTGAGATCGGCCAACTGACGGCGGTGCAACTGCTGCAGCATTTTCGTGACAAGAGCTTGTCGCCGGTGGAAGTCACCGAAGACGCGCTGTTGCGCATCGAGCGCTATAACCCGCTGGTCAATGCCTATTGCCATGTCGATGCCGAGGGCGCACTCAACGCCGCACGCGCCTCGCAAGCGCGCTGGTTGAAAGGCGAACCCTGCGGCGCGCTGGATGGCGTACCGGCGTCGATCAAGGACCTCACGCTGACCCTCGGCATGCCCACGCGCAAGGGCTCGCGCACCTCTTCGGCCAAGGGCCCGTGGGACGTGGACGCGCCCTTCCCGGCGTTTATGCGCAAGGCCGGTGCGGTGCTGCTGGGCAAGACCACCACCCCGGAATTCGGCTGGAAAGGCGTCACCGACAACCCGCTGTACGGCATCGCCCGTAACCCGTGGGACACGCGCATGACCACCGGCGGTTCCTCCGGCGGCGCGGGCGCGGCGGCTGCGCTGAACCTGGGGGTGTTGCACCAAGGCAGCGATGCCGGCGGCTCGATCCGCATTCCCTGTGCGTTTACCGGCACCTTCGGGATCAAGCCGACCTTCGGCTATGTGCCGCAGTGGCCGGCCAGTTCGATGACGATCCTGTCGCACCTGGGGCCGATGACCCGCACCGTGGAAGACAGCGTCTTGATGCTGCAAACCGTCGCACAACCGGATGCGCGAGACGGCTTGATCGGCGCACCAAGGACCACGCCCTGGTTGTCGGAGACCGCGGACTTGAAGGGCCTGCGCATTGCCTACAGCCCCACCTTCGGCTACGTCGATGTTGATCCGCAGGTGGCCAAAGTGGTCGCCCAGGCTGTGGCCGGCCTGGTGCAGTTGGGCGCCCATGTCGAACAGATCGACCCGGGTTTCAGCGACCCGCAGGAGGTGTTCAACACCTTGTGGGCGGCCGGCGCGGCACGCCTGACCGGCCCGATGAGCGCGGCGCAAAAACAGCTGCTCGACCCCGGCCTGCTGCGTATCGCGCAACGCGGCGAGGGCCTGAGCCTGGACGATTTCAGCGCGGCCCTGGAAGCACGGGCAGCCCTGGTGGCGCGGATGGCGGCGTTCCATGAGCACTACGATGTGCTGGTGTCGCCGATGATGCCGATCACCGCGTTCGAGGCCGGGCACAACGTGCCGCCAGGCTCCGGAATGCACGAATGGATGGAGTGGACACCGTTCACCTACCCCTTCAACCTGACCCAGCAACCGGCAGCGTCGGTGCCGTGCGGGTTGGCGGCGAATGGCTTGCCGGTGGGGTTGCACGTGGTGGCGGCGCGGTTTGCCGATGAGACGGTGTTGCGGGTTTGCCAGGCATATGCAAAGGCATTCCCTACCGCCCCCCTGCCAGCCCCGATCACCAGACCAGCGTAGATCCAACCCAACGGTGGGAGGGGGCTTGCTCCCGATTGCAGTGTGTCAGTTGACTGATCGGGTTCTGGCACACCCCCATCGGGAGCAAGCCCCCTCCCACAGTTCTTGAGCGCATTCCACTACAATAGGCCCCCAATCATCCCCGGGGGCTTCATGGACATCGAACTGGCACGCACTTTCCTCGAAATCACCCGCTGCGGCAGCCTGGCCGCGGCGGCCGAGAAACTGCACGTCACCCAGACCGCCATCACCGCACGCGTGAAGAACCTCGAAAGCCAGCTGGACAGCACGCTGTTTGTGCGCAACCGCGCCGGTGCGCGACTGACCGCCGACGGCGAGGCCTTTGTGGTGTACGCCAACCAGCTGCTGCAAACCTGGGAAGCCGCGCGCCGCGACCTGCCATTGCCCGAGGGCTATCGCAATGTGCTGCATATCGGCGGTGAGGTCAGCCTGTGCAACCCGTTGATGCTCGGCTGGGCCCAGGCCTTGCGCGAACATATCCCAGGCTATGCGCTGCGCACGGAAATCCGTGAGGGCGAATACCTGCTGCGCCAATTGGAACTGGGTGTGCTCGACGCCGCGCTGGTGTTCCAGCCGCAGTACTGGCCAGGTTTGCAGGTGGAGCAGGTGCTGGAAGAAAAGCTGATCCTGGTGCAACTGGTGAGCAAGCCGGGCCCGTATGTGTACATCGACTGGGGCCCGGGGTTTCGCCAGCAGCATGACGCCGCGCTGCCCGACAAGGCCCGCGCCGCGCTGAGTTTCAACCTCGGGCCCTTGGCGCTGCAGTACATTCTGGAGAACGGCGGTGCCGGATATTTCCGTACCCGAGTGGTGCAAAGCTACCTCGACAGCGGCGTGATGCAACGCGCGCCCAAGGCGCCGGAGTTCAGCTTCCCGACGTTCCTGGTGTACTCACGGGCGCGGGATTCGGCCGTGTTGCAGCAGGCGCTGGAGTTGCTGCGCGGTGTGGTCAAGGCGGAAAGCGACTGGTCGCAACGCTGGGACCCGCTGATTTGAATGTTCACGCCTGAGCCCGTCCTATTACGGGCTCGCCTATTGGAGCAAAAACTCGCACATTCGCCACCGCCCGAGAGCATGGCACGCGTGCCGTTGAAACTGGCGCTGACGCCATAATGCAAAAAGGGCATACAGGCGCTCGGCCTGTATGCCCTGGGTACTACCGGTTTACTGCATCAGCTCTTGGTGCTGCTGAGCAGCGTCTGTTTGCACAAGTGGCCGAAGCTGACGTACTCGACATTGTCACCACCGACACCGATGCCCGGATACTCCAGTACTTCCATGCGCCACACGCCGTAGTTAAAGTCGCTGCGCCAGGTGTTTTTGTAGCCCTGGGCATAATCGACAAAGGTGGTCTGGAAATCACCGGAGCACGTGCCCACGTTGATCGTGCCGCTGGCTTGACCCGAGCTGTCGGTGGCTGCCGAGTAGGCCTTGTAGACGATATTGCCGGTGTCCGGGTTGATATGCTGATCGAGATACACAATCGGATGCAGCCCTACCAGCGGCGCACCGGTGCTGTCCGACAGGCCCATGGTCCAAGTCAGGTCGCGATAGGCTTGGGTGGTCATGTAGCCATAGCCCACATTGGAAGCGGAGAACGGGATGCGCAACACGTTCGCCTCGCCTTTTACATCAGGGCTGTTCACCCGCGGGCTGGAACCCAGCGACAGGTTGTATTTGCCCGTCGCGCTCCACGGTTCGTTCGGGTGCTGGTTCGGACGCACGCGCACCTTGACCACCCCTCCGACGCCAGGGCTCGGGATCGAGGTCGATAGCACATTCGCGCCCACGGTGACCCACTGCGCGCCATCGAAACGCTCCAGTATCCATTTGCCCCGCGCGCTGCCGCTGGCGGCGTCGGCAGTCAATGCGATCCCCACGCTCTGGCCACGTACTGCGGTGAAGTCGAAGTAATCAACGTCATCGAGACTGTCGGCATTGCCACTGATGTAGTTCAGCGTGTCAGGCAGTTTGAAGGCGGTGTCCGGCGTGTCATTGGGTTCGAAGGCGTCGAGGTTGGTATCGACCGCCACACCGAACTGAAAGCCCGACCCCTGGACCGCCGCGTTGGCTTCCATGAACCAGTAGTAATCACCGGCCGGCACCACGCCGCCAAGGCTCTCATCAGCGGTGCCCGGGTTATTGGAGGTGCCCAAGGGCAGCGGATTGCCCTGGCCGTCGTCCTGGAACAAGGTCAACGACATGTCGGTGCCCGCCGTCTGGCTGACCAGCAGAGCGTTGATCCGGGCCTTCTTCGGCAGGTTGAAGTGGTAGCACAGCAGGTCGCCGGTTTGCACGCCGGTGATCGTATAGAGCGCGTTGACATCCAGCGTGGTTTCACAGCCCTGAACCAGCGCCGCCTGCACTGCAGCAGCCTGTTTGGCAGTGGCTTTCTGTACTTGGGTGACGGGGGCCGGCGCGGTGTTGTCTTCCACCACCGAGTCGGCCTTGGCCTTCGCGGCGAATACCGCTTTCTTCGACTGAGCGCCTGCCCGCAGTTGCTGTTTCAGCGCCGTGGGAGCCTTGTTGGCGGCGATTTTTGCACTGGATTTCAACGCCTGTTTGACGCTGGGTTGAAGCGCTTGCGCAGCCAGGTGAGGGTATTGCTCGGCCAGGGCGAAGGCCGAAACGAAGCAGGAGGCCGCCATGGCTGCGCCCAGCATAAGGTTTTTTTTCGATTTCATTTTTTATCCATCCATAGTTAAAAACTGAAGGTCAGGTGACATCCGGTCACCTGGGATGGACTGTAGGATATTACTGTATGTATGTACAGTATTTTTTTGAAAAGAATGCAGTGCCTTTCAGATGATGATGTTGCACCACCTGCGCCAAACCGACCAAACCACCGTTGCGATGGTCCAAATGAACGCAAGGTAATAGGGCCACAACACCCAACGTTTGAGCGCTAAAGGAATAGACGCCAGTTCGGCTTCGGTCACAAGACCGGCTTTCACATGGCGTTTAGAGTCTGCAAGGTATTCAAAAATCAGCATCATGCGATATTGTCTGTCGATCCATTGGTTTCGTCGCCAAAAGCGCTTGTTGTTGCGAACTTCTTCATTTTCACTGAAGTAACTTTCCAACTCGTCGAGTTTTGTATATTCGGCAAATAGCATAAGTCCCAAGACGACAAACATTCCAAAAAACCAAACAATGGTATAGGCGAGAAAAAAATCCATGGTTAAGCCCCCTCTGGCTGGAATATCAAATCACCAATGAAGTTGGCGTCGAAATATAGGCAAGCGAATACTGTCCGGACACAAGCCCTAGGGGGCTCAATCACATTTAGGAAGTTGCCTACACAGAAGAAGATCGGCGCCTACAGAAAAGTGCTAATACCTGGTCATCTCCAGAGCCCTTAAACCTCACCGACCCTTCCAGTACGGAATACTCAGGTTCATCCAGGTGGCGGTGAGGACAGGTGAGCTACCATCGGTACCAAATTTCCCAAACGACTGATGCGATCAGCCAAATAAAAGAAAGACGATACGGCCACAGTGCCCAACGCTTGAGGGATATCGGGATTGAAGCCAGCTCTGCCTCAGTCACATCGCCCCTCTTTACATGCAGTTTGGGCATTCCTAACAATTGATTGATCAGGAGCATGCGCTGAAACCTGTCGATCCGCATATTTCTTCCCCAAAAACGTTTGTTATCGCAAACCAGCTTGTTTTCACTGAAGTAGCTTTCCAACACTTCGAGCTTTTTGCACTCTGCATATAACATCAGCCCCACGCCAACCAGAGCGCCTACACACAGCAAAATACTAAAGACGAGAAAAAAATCCATAGTCAGGCCCCCTCTGGTTGAAAGATAAAATCACCATCGTTCTCTATGATCTTGCCGCCTAGAAACCCCACCTTCAAACTGCACCGGCCCTTGCCAGTACGGAATATCCAGGCCTTCGGGTTGACAGCTTCAGTTATGGACAGCGGCGTTGTGCAGGGTTTGGGTTGACCTTCGCGGTCGTTCCAGGTGCCGGTGAAGTAACCCGTACTGTCCTTTTTCCTTACGCGAAACAGCATCAACTGCTCAGGTGTAGGAAAACGAGCGACCACTAGAGCCAAGTGCACCAATAGCCCCAGCTAATAGCCAAAATCATCGCAAGGCGATATGGCCACACGGCCCAACGCTTAAGTGATAACGGAACGCAGGCCAACTCTTCCTCAGTCACAAGACCTTCTTTCACGTAGCGTTTTGACATTAGCAGGATATCAATCATCAGGCCCATGCGATGAAATCCGCCGAACCGCGGGTTTGGCCCCCAGAGTTGCTTACGTTTACGAACCTCTGCGTTTTCACTGAAGTAACTTTCCAGCTCGTCGAGTTTTGTACGTTTGGCAAAAAGCATCAGTCCCAGGACGACGAACGTCCCAATAATCATTACAATGGTGTAGGCAAGAAACAACGACATCGTAGCATAGGAAATATCCATCACCACTTATACCAAACGGACCAAACGCCTAATGCAACAAGCCAGATATAAGAAATGCGATATGGCCACAACGCCCAACGCTTGAGCGCTATAGGAACAGACGCCAGCTCGGCCTCGGTCACAAGACCTGCTTTCAAAAAGGGTTTTGGGTTTGATAGAAAATCAATCATCAGGCCCATCCGATGAAATCTGTCGATCCGCTGATTTCTTTTCCAAAATCGCTTATGGTAACGAACCTTTTCGTTCTCACTGAAGTAACTTTCCAACTCGTCGAGTTTTTTATATTCGGCAAATAGCATCAATCCCAAGAGGATAGACATCCCAACAAACAGCACAATGGTATAGACGAGAAAAAAATCCATAGTCAGGCCCCCTCTGGTTGAAAGATCAAATCACCATCGATCTCCATGATCTTGCCGCCCAGAAACGCACCGCTATCCCCGCCTGCATTTCCTCCTATATACCCTCCCCCGGCGCCGCCAATAATTCCACAGGCCAACTCAGCGCGTCCTTTCGCGTAAACACCCAAAAAAACCGTACATATGCGGCGCGCGGCTTTAGCTCCTACCGCTGCTCCCCAAGCACCCCCCTCTACCCCACCCGCCAACCTCCCCAGTCTCCACATACTTCGCCCGCCGACACTGCGCCTCCCGCCCCACCATACACGCCTCCTTGATCTCCAAACCCGCTGCGCCCACATCCAGCGCCAGCCCAACATAAGTGCCCTTGCCCAACCACTTCGACGTCTGCGAAATCGCCTTCAAGCGCTGTGCATACCCGGCGATCTCGCCTTTATTCAGATAGCTTTTGGTCGAAATCCCCAGCACCTTCTTCAGCGATTGATTGCCGCGCAATCCCGTGCCAAATCGTGCGGCACCGCGCAGTTGCGTGCCCAGCAGCGCCAGCAGCACTTGGCGCTGGCGGATAAACGCCTGGCGATCCAACCCGCCGGCTTTCAGGCGTTGATGCAGACGTTCGATTTCCTCCAACGTATTCACGACTTCATCCAGGTGTCGCGACCACACCGATGTCGCACTGCCGATACCTATCGAGCCATACGTCAGAAGGCTCTGCAGCAGGTCGTAGTTATCGATCATCGTCTGTGCAGCCGCAGCGTCCAGCTCCAGGTTGCGATCAATTTCCTCGGCATAACGCACCCACCAGGATTCGTTCCAGGAGCAACTGACGCTCTCGGTGTCTGGAACAATCACCATCCGCCCCGGCGTCACCCACCCGCGGCGCAGGTGATGATTCAACACATCAAAATGGTCAGAGTGTTGGCGGCTCATGCCGTGGCCCATCAGCCAGGTTTTCAAACTGCTGTAGCTGATTGGCTTGTCGTTGATGTATCCCCGCGCCATGCCTTACATCCTTGATGCGATGAAGTTGGCGTCGAAATATAAGCAAGCAAACACCGCCCCGGCACAAGTCCGAGGGGGCTAAATCACATTTGGGAAGTTGCCTACGCAGAAGAGGATCAGCACCTACAGAAAAGTGCTAATACCCGGTCATCTCCAGATACCCAACCCCGCCTTCAAACTGCACCGGTCCTTCCCAGTACGGAATATTCAGGTTCATCCAGGCCTTCGGGTTGACGGCATCGGTGGTGATATCCAGCTGCTTGCCGGGAATTTTCAGCGACCAGCGTGTGGGGATACGTCGCCCGTCGATGTCAGTGGTGGCCAGTGGCGTAAGCTGGATATCGGCATCGTGCAGGGTTTGGGTATGGCCCTCGCGGTCGATCCAGGTGCCGGTGAGATAACCCGTGCCGTCCTTTTGCCTTACGCGAAACAGCATCAACTGCTCGCCACGGTCCAGGTGCAGGGAAAACCAGTCCCAGCCGGTCTGGCCGGCGGCCAGGGGTTGGCTGCTCCACTCGCGGTCGAGCCAGGCCGGGCCCGTGACCTGGTACACCTTGCCGTCGAGGCTGACGCTGCCGTTGGCGGTGAAAAACGGCTGGCTGTAGTAGTACGAGGCCTGGCCCTGGTCGGACTTGCGGCTGTAGCCGTTGTCACCTTGCAGCACCAACGGGCGACTGGACGTCAGTTGCAAGTCGTAGGCGAATTGCGGGCCGCTGGCCTTGAGTTGCATGTCCGCCAAAGGGCCGGCGGCGCCTGGGCGGGTGGCGAAGCTCCAGTCATCGATCCACGCACTGAACGGCGCGGCCCGGGCCCCGGCCTGGCCGACGCCGCCACGGGCGTAGCGCTCGGCGGCGTAGTGCCGGGTGGCCGAGGTGACGGCGGCGTGGCCGAGCCAGATCGTTGAGTCGTGCCAGCCCAGTTGCGTCGGCCCGGCCTTGAGGGCATTGCGAAACAAGGTCCATTGCACGCCGAACACATGGCCCTGGGCGTCTTGCAGGTTGGCGGTGACGTACCACCACTCGATGCGAAAACCGGCGTGAGGGCCGTGGTCCTCGGGAAAAGCGAAGACCTTGCCGGGCACCACCTGGGCAAAATCCGCCGCATCACTGCCCAGGCCGGCGAAACTTTCCTCGGGCGCGGGGGCTTTGTCACAGCCGCTCACCAGCAACAGAGCGAGGCACAGCAGCGCCTTAATCTTCATGGGCAAACGTCCTCAACAAATCCGCCGGGCGACTGCGGTACAACTGCCACAGCGGCCATGCCGACGCCAGCAACGTGGCCAGCAACGCCAGCCCCAGTAGTTGCGCCAGCTGCCAGGGAAAAATATGCAACGGCAGGCGCCAGCCAAATGCCTGCACATTGATCACCGCATCCAGGCACCACGCCAACAGCAACCCCAAGGGCAACGCCAGCAGCAGCGTCAGCACCGCGAGCAGCCAGGTCTGTCCCAGGTTGAGCAGCATCAATTGTCGGCGCGTCACGCCCAATGCCCACAGCGGGGCGAGTTGGCCGAGGCGGCTTTGGCTCTGGGTCAGCAGGCTGATGAACAGCGCCACGCCCGCCACGCCCAGCGTCAGGCTGTTCAAGGCGGCGGTGGCGGCAAAGGTGCGCTCGAACACTTGGCTCGACCAACCCTTGAGGGTCTGTTGGTCAACGATACGGCTGTCGTCCAAGGTGAACTCGCGCTGCACCTCATGCACCAGCGGCGCCACGTTTTGCGGCAGTACGCGCAGGTTGAAGCGCGCCGGCGACAGCGTCGGCCAATGCGCCAACAGGTGCTGCGCATTGACCAGCACGTGGCCCTTGGGGTTGCCATAGTCGGCGTAGATCCCCACCACCTGCGGCGACCACACACCGTCGGGCGTGGGGATGTTGACGGCGTCGCCCACTTGCACATTCAAGCGCCGCGCCAGTTGCTCGCTGAGCATCAGCGTGTCACTGCGCAGCAACTGGTCCCACGGCGCGATCACGGCTTCGAGCAACGGCCAGTGCTGGCGATAGGTCGGCGCGTCGACCACGCCAAACACATCCGCCGGCCAGCCCTGTAATTGCACGGCGACCTGCCAGGTGGGCAGCACCGCCTGCACCAGCGGTTGTTGCGTGAGCCAGGTATTCAAGCGGTCGGCCTGGGCCGGGGTGCTTGGGTTGAGGTACAGCTCGGCGGTGAGGCGTTGTTCCAGCCAATTGCTGAAGGTCAGGCGAAAACCCGAGGTCATGGAACCCGCGCCGATGTTGGCCGCCAGCGCCAACAGCAACGCCATCAGCGCCAGGCTCAAGGCCGGCAACTGTTGGCGGCAGTCGGCGAGAAACCACTGCCCGAGCACCGAGCGGCTGCGTCCCAGCAGCGCTTTCAACAGCGCATTGAGCAGCACCGGCAGCCCCAACGCGGCACCGAGCAGCAAGGCCGCCATCAGCACAAATCCGGCAGCCAGGCTGTTACCCCACCATAGCGCCAACAACGCGATCAGCAACGCCGCACTCGCCACCCGGCCCTGACGCCGCAACCAGCGCCCATGGGCCTCATGCCAGGCCTGAGGGTTGGCCAACGCCAGCAACGGCAAGCGCGCCGCGCGCCACACACTGCCGGCCCCGGCGAGCAACGCCCCGAGCAGGCTCAGGCCCAACCCGGCGAGCCACCACCACGGGCTGAGGCTCAACTGCCCTGGCACTTCAGCGCCGTACAGGCCGCGCAGGCTGGCGGCCACATCCGGCAGTAAGACACTGGCGAGCACATAGCCGCTGGCGACACCGAGCACACCGCCAAGCAGGGCCAGGGCGCCCAGTTCCATGCCCAGGCCGAGGAGCAACATCCGCCCGCTGACCCCGCAAGCACGCAAGGTGCGCAGCAGCCCGCGCCGCTGTTCCAGGGCCAGGCCGATGGCGGCATGGACGATAAACAGCCCGACCACAAAGGATAAAAAACCCAGCGCATCCAGGTTCAGGTGAAAGCTTTCGGTGAGGCGCGCGAGGTTATTGTCCTGCGCCTGTTTGAGTTGCAGTCCGGCCGGCGGCGTGGGATGGGTGGCGGCGAACGATGTGTCGAGCAACAACCGCGACAGGCGCCCCGGCATGTCCAGCAACGGTTGGGCAAAACCGATGTCGGTCAGCAACAGGCCGGGGGCCATGTCCGCTTGAACCTGCAACGGCGGCAAGGCTTGCCCGCTGGCCGTCAGCGGCCGTTCACCGGCCTGCAACCCCAGTGCCTGCAAGGTGTGCGGGGCGATCCAGGTGCGCCCCGGCGGGTCGAAGAATGCGACCATTTGCGCCTGGCTCAAGCGCTGCCCCGCCACCGCGCCGCTGCCGGGCAGCGACACCGGATCGATGCCCATCAATTGCAGGCGCCGGTCCTCATGCCCCTTGAGCTGCACCCGCCCTTGCACCACCGGCGACACCGGCCAGCCGGCGCGGCGCAACTGGGCAAACAGCGCCTGGGGGAAGCTGGCACCGTCGGGCATGCTGAGGCTGGCCTGGGGTTCGCCGCCGATCAACTGACTGGCTCGGGCGTAGCTGTCCCGCGCCTGGCTGTTGAGCGCTTGCACCCCGGTCAGCAGCGCGGTGGCCAGCCACAGCCCGGTCAGCACACTGAAAAACTGCACGGGGTGGCGCCGCCAGTGGCTGAGCAACGCGCGTAAAGTCCAATAGAACACCGCCATCTCAGCCGACGTCCGCAGGCAGCACGTGGCCGCGGTGCAACACCACCTGCCGGTCGAGCCGTGCGGCAATGCGCGGGCTGTGAGTGACCATCAACAAGCTGGTGGGGGTGTCGCGCAACAGGTCCAGCAGCAGTTGCAGCACCTCATCGCTGGTGGTCTCATCCAGATTGCCCGTCGGTTCGTCCGCCAGCAGCAAGCCGGGTCGAGACGCCAGCGCCCGCCCCACCGCCACCCGTTGCTGCTGGCCGCCGGAGAGTTGTTCCGGGTAGCGCTTGAGCAGATCCCCCAGGCCCAGACGCTCGACCAACTGCGCTTGCCAACGCGGATCAAAGCGCCCCGCCAGGCGCGCCTGGAACGCCAGGTTGTCGTCGACGCGCAAGCTGCCGATCAGGTTGAACTGCTGGAACACTAGGCCGATCTCAGTGCGCCGCCAATCGGCCAACTGCCGCTCGCTCATCTGATCCAGACGCTGCTCACCCACGCAGATACTGCCGCCGTCGACACGATCCAAGCCGGCCACCAGGTGCAACAGCGTGCTTTTCCCGCTGCCGGACTCGCCCATCAGCGCCAGGCTGCCACCCTGCGCCAAGTGCAGATCAACCCCGGCCAATACCGTCAGCGGGCCCTGCGCAGTGACGTAGCATTTATGGACACCTTGCACTTGCAACATGGGAACGCTCGCTCGCCAGTGGACTGCAATCGAGGATAACGGCTGACCGCCCTCGCCACGCAAATTTTTCACATACATTTCACCGGTTACCTACCGACCACCGAATAAAGTGCCGAACAAGCGTCAATAACGCTCAACTTATTAGTTGTCGGCATACATAACTTTTAACGCTCCAGTTTTCAGCAAAAAGACAGCAACTGTATGACAGGCTCTTGCTCCACTACGGGCCCAGTCAAACGGTTGTGCCTGACTAATAAAAAGCTGCCTGACATCCCCACGGTGAATAGTGTGGTTAACCTGACCCTGACCAAACCGCGTTCGTATCAAGCTCGGGCAAAACGCCTGAAAAAACTCTGGCTGGGCACGACAGCGCTCGCCCTGTTCGGCACATTGCTGACAGGTTTGCTGGCCTGGCCTGTATCGCCACCGGACCTGAGCACGGCCAATCGCCTGCTGACCTCAGGTCTGCTGGCTAATTGGCGCGATGGCAATCTGGTGGTGCTGGTCCGCCATGAAGAACGCTGTGACCGTTCCTCCAATCCTTGCTTCGGCCCCGCCGATGGCCTGACGATCAACGGCACCCAACAGGCCGTCGAAATCGGCAAAGCCTTTAAAATACTGGGCATGGAGGGTACAGACGTGTTCAGCAGCCCGACCACCCGCACCGCCCAGACCTCGCTGTTCATGTTTGGCAAGACCGAACTGTCGCCAAGCCCGCTATCGATCTGCGGCGATGCCATGGGTGAGGAAATTCTCAGCCACAAGCAACCCGGGCACAACTTTTTGCTGATTACCCACAGCGCCTGCATCAGCGACATCGAACGGGACCTCGGCTTCCCCCACGCCAAATCCACCGAATACGGCAGCGCGTTATTCGTCAAGGTGCTGGGCAACGGCAAGCTCAAGGCCGTGGGCATTATAAACAGCGGAGACTGGCCAGAGGCGCTCAAGCAACTTTAGACACTTTTACCTACACAAGAGGCAGATGTTCAGCCAAACGACAGCCAACTTCTGGCATGTTTAACTGCGCCTGTTAGTTAAGGACGTCATGAATACTTTCAGCCCATTAGTGAACACTGTGACCTTTTATCGCACTTTTTCCTTATATCCTTTTCCTGCACTTAAACGTCAAGGAGCGACGTTCGCATGACCCGATTCAAACCCCTTCCCTTACTGCTACTGGCCTTCGTCGCGTTTTATCTCCTGCCCCTGGGCCTGCACGGTCTATGGATACCCGATGAAACCCGCTACGCCCAGATCAGCCAGGAAATGCTCATGAGCGGCAATTGGACCGCACCGCATTTCATGGGCGTGCGTTATTTTGAAAAACCCGCCGCCGGCTACTGGCTGATCGCCCTCGGTCAGGCGGTGTTCGGCCAGAACCTATTCGGTGTGCGGATCGCCTCCGCGTTGGCCGGCGGCCTGAGCGTGCTGCTGGCCTACCTGATCGCCCGCCGCCTGTGGAACGACCCGCGCAAAAGCTTCGCCTGCGCCCTGCTCTACTTGAGCTTCGGCCTGGTGGCGGGGCAAGCCGGCTACTCCAATCTTGATCCGCAGTTCACCTTCTGGGTCAACCTCAGCCTGGTAGCGCTGTGGTTTGCCCTCGACAGCCGCACCCCGCGAGCCCGACTCGGCGCTTGGGCCGTGCTGGGGCTGGCCTGCGCGATGGGCTTCATGACCAAGGGCTTCCTCGCGTGGCTGCTGCCGGTACTGATTGCCGTGCCTTATATGCTCTGGCAGCGGCGCCTGGGTGAGTTGCTGCGGTACGGCCCGCTGGCGATCGTCGTGGCAGTCCTGGTGTGCCTGCCGTGGGTGTGGGCGGTCCATGTGCAGGAACCTGACTACTGGAATTTCTTCTTCTGGCACGAGCACATCCGCCGTTTTGCTTCGGGCACTGCACAACATGCGCGGCCGTGGTGGTTCTTCCTGCCGATCATGGTCGTCTCGTGCCTGCCCTGGGCGGGGTTGCTACCGACCACGCTGCACCAGACCTGGAAAGAAAAGCGCCAACCGGCGACGGCCTTTCTCGCCCTGTGGATGCTGCTGCCGCTGGGTTTCTTCAGCCTGAGCAGCGGCAAGCTGCCGACCTACATCATGCCGTGCCTGTTACCGCTGGCGTTGTTGATGGGGCATGCCTTGATCGATGCGATACAGCAGGGCAAAACCCGCGCGATCTGCATCAACGGCCTGCTCAACTTCGTACTTGGCATGGCCGCGATGGTGACGTTGATCTGTCTGCAGATCGGCGACCCGCTGTACGGCAACAGCCACGCGGAGATGTTCAGCCTGTCGTTGACCTTCATTGTGCTGCTGGGCTGGGTGCTGACCAACCTGCTGCAAGCCTTTCGCCCGCTGACACTCTGGGCGACGCCGGCCCTGGGCATCGGTTTGCTGGTGCTACTCCTGCCAGCGGGCATGCCGGCGCGGATATCGAATAACGAAATGCCCGATCAGTTCGTGCTTGAACACCTGGATGAACTGCAGCAAACCCAAGCACTGCTGAGCAACGAGTTAGGCTCGGCATCCGCACTGGCCTGGCGCCTGAACCGGTCGGATGTCGCGTTTTATGACACCGAAGGCGAGCTGCAATATGGCCTGCAATACCCAGACGCCATACACCGCAAGGTCGGGCTGGATGACGTCCAGTCGTGGCTGGCCGAAGCCCGCCGCCAAGGCGCGGTCGGGGTGCTGATGCGCGTCAGGAGCACCAGCGAACACCTTGAGGAAGGGCAACTGCCACCCGGCGGCAAGCGCTATCGCAAGGGCGACCTGGTGCTCACCCTTTATCCAAAACTCCCTTAGGAACCGTCCATGAGTGTCTGGAAAACCGAACGTGGCGCCCTGCTGCTATTGCTGGGCGTGTCGGCCCTGCTCCTGCTGCTGGGCCTGGGCAGTCGCGACCTATGGGGGCCCGAAACCCGTTGGGCGAACATCGTCGTGCAGATGCTGCAAAGCGGTGACTACTTCGATCCGTACCTCAAAGGCACGCCGTATTACGACAAGCCTTTGCCCTCCTACTGGCTGATCAGCGGGTTTGCCAACCTGATGGGCGGCCTGGGGCCGTGGTCGCTGCGCCTGTCGTCGGTGATTGCCGGATGGTTGAGCATCTGGCTGGTGTACCTGATCGGCGAGCGCCTGTTTCGCAAAGGCACCGGGCTGATTGCCGGGTGGATGCTCGCCACCACCTTCTACTTCCTGTTCTGGGCGCGCGTGGCCACGGCGGATGTGCTCACGGTGTGCGGCGTGCTGGCGGCGGTGTGGTGGTACTGGCGCGGGCCGGATGACACACGGTTGTGGCGCTACACGGTGTTTTTCCTGCTGTTGGCCGCGACCTCGCTGTTCAAGGGCTTGATCGGTTTTGTGCTGCCGGGCCTGGTGCTGCTGCCGCATCTGCTCAGCGAGCACCGCTACAAACGTCACCTCAACCTGCGCCTGGTGCTGGCCCTGTTGATTGCCGCCGGGTGCTATGCCATCCCCTTCGTGCTGTCGCACTTCTACGGAGCGCCGACCTACGGCGAAAGCGGGCTGGCTCTGGTATTCCGCGAAAACGTCGTGCGTTTCTTCGACCCCTTCGACCACATGGGGCCGATCTACACCTATCTGATCTACCTGCCCGCCTACACCCTGCCCTGGGCACCGTGCTGGTTGCTCGGCCTGTGGCTGGCCGTGCGGCATTGGCGCCAGACCCCGCCCAACGTGCGCTGGCTGGTATGGGGCCTGGGCCTGCTGTTCGTGTTCTTCACCGCCAGCGGCAGCCGCCGCAGTTACTACGTGCTGCCGCTGGTCCCGTTCGCCCAGTTGCTGGGAGCCTGGTGGCTGAGCGAACGGCTGGCGAAAAAAACCGCCAGCTGGCCGCGCTGGCAGAAAGGCTTTGGCATTGCCGCCGCACTGATGCTGTTGGTGCTCGGCGTGGTGTACCCGTGGACCAACGGCAACGGCGGCGTGACGCGTCTCGTCGAGGACGTGCAAGCTCAAGCCGAGAAGACCGCGCCATGGAACCAATGGCAAATGGTGCTGGTGGAAGTCGATAACAAACTGCCGATGTACCTGCAAAACGGCGGTCAGCCGTTCTACTACATCGCCGAAACCCAGGACTTCCCCCGCCAGGGCGACAGCGCTGCGTTCATGACCTGGCTGGAACACACCAGCGGCCGCCGCTTCGATCCGCAACACACGATTATCATCGCGCAGTACTCCAAGGACGATCCCACGCCCCTGGCCTACCTGGGCGCGGATCATCAGGTGATCACCACCCAGCCTGACAATGGCGAGCGGCTGTTTCACCAGCGTGCGGGGGGGAGCGTGGCGTTTATCCCGATGAGGAAATAACCGGGCTTCACGAGTGCCTGCCTTTAACCTTTTGGCAGGCTCGCCGCATGAATAAATGCCTCATCCAAACTGGATGCACCATATGCGTTCATGAAACCCTGCGCATCAGTGAAGCGATTGAAACGCTGCTGACTCAGCATGTAAAAGTCATCGCAGTGAGCAACGATCTCATCGACGTTATGCGATGAAACTAAAACAGCGACACCTTCTGCAGCAGCCCCCTCCAGGCATTTCCAGATGTGATAACGAAACTCAGGGTCGACACCTGCGGTGGGCTCATCCAGTATCACCAGATCTGCGTTAACGGAGAGTAGGGATAATGTAAAAAACCATCGCTTTTCTCCGTAACTGCAAAGGGAGGATTTTTTCTTCCATATTTCACAATAGCGTTCAGCTATCCCCGGACTCCATTTCTCAATTTTTTCCAGCGCGTGCTTTTGTGTGACTTTTGTATCGGAGCAAAATAGCATCATCATCTTAAAAACATCAAACATACGCAGCACCGGCGGCGTAGCAATGATTTGCGATAGATAAAGCAGCCTTGAGAACGAATTAGATATCTCACCGGAGTTTATTTTTTTCAGACGACACACCGCATCAAAAAAAGTCGTTTTACCAGAACCATTAGGTCCTAACAGGCCTGAGATCGATCCAGCCTCGATCGTCAATGACGCGTTTTCAAACACGACATGACGCGCGTACTTGATACCAAGTGATTTTACGACAAGCCGCTTCATCAATAACGACTCCAAACTGGGTTAATGCGCAAAAAACGTAAGGTTGTCAAAAATGAAAGAATAAAAAAACACATAACCGCTATAACAAGGAGTAAACATTCGGCGACACCGACCAATATAATCCGATTAGCCCACCACATCGGGTTGAGAAACCTAATCACTTCAAATAGCGGGTGAGACGAATTCATACCGACAATTCCGAGTGCCAGCATCAGGAAAGACAATATAGAGAACAGCGTGTTGGCATTTTGAAAGCCTATCGGAATCAACGTCAACAGAAGCGAGGGAATGGAAAACAGGAGAAAGCATATATAGAACCTTGCAAGAACAGTAAGAAACTCAGCCACCTCCATCACACCAAAGTAATTTCGCGTAAACAAATAAAAAGCTGAGCAATAGATAATTGACATAACAGAATAGGCAAAAAATTGCCCGACAAGAAAGACAGCCTTTGTACGCCAGGTATATACGAAAGACCTTAGAAAGCCACTCTCTCTTCTCCCCACTATATAAAAAGCCAAGCCAAAGAGAGCAACACTCGACGATACGAACGCATAAAACCACGAGGTACTATCCAGATAACTTTTAGGTACTTCGCCACCACCCGCCCTAGCATAGCTTATCAAATAGAAAGTTACCGCAGGAGATATAACGATCCAAAACAGGGCGACGGGCTCCTTTAACTGCTCTTTAATAAATAGTCCCGCCAACAAAAACGGCTTATACAAAGGGTAGTATTTCATCACTCACCTCAGGGAAACGGCACCATTTTCTCCAAGCGTGACGGCAGTATCGCGCCAGCAAATTCCTTGGAGTACTTATTGCTCAGATTTATATTTTGTGAATTGTTCATATGAAGAAAAAGATCAGGCGAAACGTATTTACTAAAAACACAGCCAACACCATTAACCATCGAACGCCTTACATAAAAATAACCTAAAACACCCTGTTCATTTAACGCAGACAAAAAACCGGGCAACGTAAACTCCACCGGCGATACCGACCTCTTTCCGTCAGCAACAACCTGAACATCAATAATCTCCTGATACGTTTTATATAAATTACATTCTAAAAAATATCGTAAATAGTAGTCCTCAATCCGTTTCTCATCAGAATCAACAGACTTAAACAAATCCATAAATCGATAAGTTTGCCAAAGCTCCAGTATTGATTTTTCAAGCGCATCACTAACCGTCGCCGAATAGGACATTCCTGCGCAATAATTCACATGATGATTTTCCTTGCTTTGGCCATACACAACCAATATGCAAACACCCGGAAATCTAGCATCAGAAATATCAAACACCGAGATCTCACCCGCAGAAATAAGAGCATGATATAAGTGCCTGATTTTTTTGCACGACAATAGCTCTAACGCTCGATCAGTGGACACTACGGAGCGACATTTTTTCGTCAACCAAAACCTTACAAGGAATTGCCGCTCAAGATACTCCTTCACGGCGCCTAAAAAAGCTAAATTGGGGCACCAATGGAAACTGCACCCACAGGTATCTCTCAGCGGATAAATAAAATTATCATCATCAAGACCATATGAAGAAAGAGAAATACAGACTGTGGGAATCAAGCACATAGAGAAATCTAGAGCTCTCACAACCTTACTTAAAGTAAATTTATGCTCTTCAACCTCCCTAATAGAAACTTTTCTAGATGCCGTCTGAATAAACGCACGGGCAAAGCTATTAACTTCTGCGCCCGTCAATGACTCACTGAGAAAACCATACTTACTCGAAAGAATTTCTCTATAAAAATGACGACGTTCAAAATATTCACCTAAGGCAGTTTTGATTGAATTCGAACCTCCCCCCACGCCGGACCCATTTACCGATAGCGCATCAGATACTTCTACAGAGTGTGGTAACGCGAGCAATCCTGCGGGCTGAAACAGCAATGAACCAGGCAGGTCTGGCTTCTGCATTAAATTAATAACTTTCATGCTGCCTGCCTATAAAATGAACACACATAGGAAAGAACAGGGCTGGATTCAACCCTAGCACCTTACAAAGCATAGAATCTGTATACGCAGACCAGAGTCGGCATGCCAGTCCCAGAGATTTAGCTTGGAGTTCCACCAGCATGTAAATTGAGCCAATTTCCATCAGCGCCATTCGGTAGCCACGATACCGGTACTTGAACAAGTTCTTCGGCATATAGGCAACGTAAATCAGAGCCAAACTGGGGCTGCCAATATCATTGGGCGGAGTCAGGATGGCCGCTTTGAGTTTTTCAAGATCAGTCTCAACCTGCATCACTTCAAACCTTCTAGACTTTGGAAGTAAATGCAGAATCTTTCCCGCACCCGGCCAGGTACTACATTCATTAGAAAGAGAACAAAGAAAAACTTCGGCCGGGTAAAGCGCCCCACCACTTGGATAGCCCCTCTTGTAAGATTCCGTATTCATTGATAGCAATGGACTAACCAACTTTTCGACGTCTGCAAACTCCAACTCTCCTGGCACAAATCTCTCACAAGACTCATTTCGGCATAGCAGCCCTTTCCTGTGTTCATCGGAGAGCTTTAGTTCAACCGTCAAATCCATGTCAGGATAGAGAACCAATTCGTTCCCTGTTAATTGTGCAAGATGCCCCTCATCCAGAAAATGCAAGCTGGTGTGATGTTGAAATGCCTTATGGAGAGTAAAATTACCCTTACTATGAAATTCAAGTACCTCTTCATAGACCGACGCATCTATAAACCTGAGATAATAATCATGCGGGACTTTTTTCATATTTCCGCCCCCAAACAATCACACATATACCAGTGCGAGTTCGGCTCTTCAAAAATCCTACCATCACTTAACTGGAGGTATGTCGCATACAGAATATTATCCTGATACTTGCGCACCATGCCAACATCAGTAAAAAACTTAACGTTCCTGACTATAGCACCGATCACAATCAATTCTTGATAAAGACTTAATGCCTTGAAAGGCACACTGACATGCTTTCCTTTACAAAATGCCAGAACGCTTGCCCAGTTATTTTTAGAATGCGTAACAGACTCATTATTGACCAGCCTGTCAACGGTGCAAAAATGGCAAGGATTTCCGATTTCTGCAATATATGGCTGTCCTATACAAAAAAAACCACCCATCGGCCAACAAACGCTAATAGCACTTTGTGGCGAAGCTTTCGCCAAATCAAAATGCAGCTTCTTTATAGAATCATATTCATAACCATAACATATCAACACCACAAAACATCTGCCGCCTCTAACGGACTCAACGACGTCGTTTGAAAACTCTTTGAACTCTAAAACCCCAGAAAACTCCTGCCTAAAAACATCCTCAAAAAAGCCTTTCCTTCCCAAAGAGTGCACAACCACTGTCTTTTCAAAATATAATTCCTCAACAGCGCCAAAAGGAATGATCCCCTTCAAAAATTCAAACGCACTGTTTGCCTCCAGACCATTTTCAGAAAGTACCTCGTCCACATCGTCCTTGGTCATAACACTCGACAGTTTAAGCTGCCGAAGTGCTTTCAGCAGCGGTTGCGAGTGCACCTTTGAAACACCCATATCAGAGATAATTAAGCTTTCCGTTTCAAAATTCAAAATTTCATAGTTAGGTATGGTTATATTCATCATGCATTCCCCTGTAGAGGTTTTCTAGCCTCCGCCGGAAAACCTCGTTAAGTGGGTGACGGTTAAATTTACTCACTCGTCGGTTGTTGCTCGGTTATTGAATTGTGACCACACCCACCACTACCGCCGTTGCATCCACCGCCGCCTCCACATCCACCGCTTCCGCCGCACCCACCCTGGCTTCCTGATGCGCCGGCGTTACCTGCATACGGATTGAACCCGTACTCATTATCAAAACTAAAAAACAGCTCTCCAAACTCTTCACTTTTCATCTCAATTCTCCTGAGTCCACACAGATACTATCTTTGCCCACTTATAAACAAGTGACGATAGCAATCTAGCTTTCCTGGAAAAAAATGCAATTTTTGCATACTTCATAATGTAGGAAAATTTACCAACGACTTTAGGAAAGCTCCTTCATAAAAATCAGAAAACAAATAACTCTACGTAAGATAAAAAATCGCTACCCACGCTGAACAGGAACACTTAACCCTCGCAGAATTAATACCTTACGAAGCCTCAACCTGCACATATAACTTTTATTTTAATCCAGGACGAGCGTGTAGGACGCAGAACACATTCAAAGAATTTTATAAGAGAATCCGACATACGGTCTAACTTCAACTATTCGCCATATGTTCTTAGAGGAAAGGTCTGCGCGTTTTTTGCTGATCGAACCGGGATTCGGGCGGCGGAATAGTGATGCTCATCGGCGCTTTCCATTATGTTGCAGGGAAAACTCGGTGGTGGTGTCGATACTCTGGGACAAGGGCAGCAAAAACAGCGTCGCCGTACTCAGCAGAATTCCCGGGAAAGATGGCAAATCGCGCTGGCTATTGAAGCGGATCAACACCGAATAATCCCCTGCCTTGCCCCGGCCGGTTTCGACACTGTGAAACACCCCGGTTTCGCGTAACCGGTTACGAATTTACGCGGCATTCAGCGAGTCGTCGACCATGACATGGATCGGCTTGAGGTAGTCCTGACCGTCGGGCAACGTCCGCTCGGACAGGGTATTGGTGGCCGCACAGCCAGTGCCCTACCAACGCCCCATCGCCAGGCTGTACGGCGAAAACTCCGCAAACCGCCACCTCAACGCCAACGCCGCCGGGCGGCGGACCACCTGTTCCACCGTGACCGTCCACAACCGCTGCGCGCCCTCGAACCGCGCCACCTCGGGGCCGTTGAGGATCAACGAAGTGTGCCCGGCCAGGTGCATCACGTCGCCCGATGCAAAGTCGATGAACAACAACCCCGCCACCGGGTTGGCGTGCAGGTTGCCTAGGGTGTTGAAGAACAGGTTGCCGGCAAAGTCGGGGATGGTCAGCACGTCGCCCTCCACACGCACGAAGCCGCGGTTGCCGCCGCGATGGGAGACGTCCACCGAGCGTTCGCCGTCGATGTCCACATAACTGGCGACGAAGAACGTGTCGGCGTTGCGGATCATTGCGCGCGCGGCGTCATCCAGGCGGTTGCTGCGCTCGGCCACGCCCCCGGGTTGGCGGGCGATCCCATCGACAGGGCGCAGTTGGATGTATTTGGGGCAATTGCCGAAGGACTGAACCACATCGACCGCAAACCCCTCGGCATCCAGCGCGCCGACCCGACCATTCAGGCGATTGCGGCGGCGCGTATCGAGGTCGATGCCGAGCAAGCCGACGGCGGCCCCTGGCTGCAGGGCGGAGCGCGCCGGGTCGCCGCTGCCGGGCAGGCTGTCGATCTGTAAGGTGTGCGGGTCGGGTGAATGGGCAAACCCCGGCGCGCCTTCGATCATCGTCGCCCAGGGCATGCCATGCGCGTCCACCACGCCGAGCATCAGGTATGGCAACAGCGGATAGAACCCTCGGTGTTGCTCGAGCAGATGATCACGGATCACCTTGGCGCCAATCATGTCCATACGCTCGGCGGCACCGGCGCTGGCTTGCATCTGCCGTTCGCCGGCGTGCCAGGGGGAGTGTTCGATCAGGTTCATGGCGATCACCTCGTGTCAGATAGCCAGATGCTGCGCCCCGCCACGCGGCGAGAGAATACCCACGTTCGGCAATCGAGCATTACGCCAACTGAAATGCCGGATGCTCGCGCAACGCCGCCACGCAGTGATCGACAAAACTGCGCACGCGCATCGGCGCCTGGCGGCCTTCGCGGTAGACCACGTTGACCGGCAACGGCGCCAGTTCGTGGGCGGGCAGGACGCGGCGCAATTGCGCGCTGACCAGGTGCTCGTGAACCGGGTAGCTCAGGCACCGGATGATCCCCGCGCCATGCACGGCCGCATTGATCGCACCTTGCACCGAGGTGCAGCGCAGGCGTGTACGCGCCTTGAGGTGGGTATGGGGGAAATCCCAGTGGACCTGATCGGCGCTGGCGATCAGGCGATGCTGCTTGAGCTCGTGCGGGTGCGCGGGTTCGCCGTGGGCCGCAAGGTAATCGGGGCTGGCGCAGAGGACCTGCCGCACCTGGCCGACTGGCCGCGCGATCAGCGACGAGTTGGGCAGCGTACCGACCAGGATCGCCACGTCCAGCCCCTCTTCGTGCAGGTTCGGGTAATAGTCGTGGTAGCGGGCTGTCAGGTAAACATCGGGATGGCGATCCATATAACCGGCCAGGATCGGCGCCATCACATACCGGCTGAACAAAAACGGCAGGAACACCCGCAGATTGCCCTGGGCCTGCACATGCGAGCCGTTGGCCGAGGCTTCGGCGGCGTCCACGGCCGCCAGCAGGCGGACACAGTCGGCGAGGTAGGCACGGCCGGCTTCGGTGAGACGGACACCCCGCGTGCTGCGTTGCAGCAACGCCACCTGCAGACGTGCTTCCAAACGCGCCAACGCGCGCACCAGCGTCGCGCCGGACACCCGGGCGCTGCGCGCCGCCGCCGCCAGGCTCGGTTGCCCGGCCAGCGCGGCAAACAGCTGCATATCGCGATAGCGCTCCATCAGTTCGGCCGCTGCGGCGCCGGGTTCAGGCCACGGTCCTGCGCGAAATGCTGGGTGAGGAAGTCGACGAAGGTCTGCACCTTCGCCGGTACGCGGGCGCCCTTCTGGAACACCACCTGGATCGGCAGCGGCGCGGGCTCGAACGCGTCGAGGACAATCTCCAGTTCACCGGCCGCCACCGCCGCCGCCACCTGATAGGACAGCACCCGGGTCATGCCCCAGCCGATGCGCGCCAGGTTGATCGCGGCGTTGTTCGCCGTGACCACCAGGCGCGGCTCGATGGGCACCGTCAGTTCCTGCTCGCCGTCGACGAATTGCCATGCGCTGATCAATTGGCTGGCCGACGACGTAGCGATTTTGGCCTCACGCAACTGCGTGGGATGTTGCGGCCGCCCGTGCCGGTCGAGATAGCCGGGCGACGCACACACCACTCGCCGCACTTCACCGACCTGGATCGCCTGTTGCCCCGGCTCCTGCAGATGGCCGATACGCACGGCCACGTCGACACCTTCGTCGGTCATGTTCACCACGCGATCGACCAGCAAAGCGTTGATGTTCACCAGAGGAAAACGATCGAGGTACGCCCCCAGCAACGGCGCCACATACAGCTCGCCAAACAGCACCGGGGCGGTCACGGTCAGTTGGCCGCAGGGGATGGAATAACTGCCCGCCGCCGCTTCCTCGGCTTCATTCAGCTCGGCGAGGATGCGTCGACAATCTTCCAGGTAGCGCTGGCCGGCTTCGGTCAGGTGCAGGCTGCGAGTGGTGCGCGCCAGCAGTTGGGTGCCGATGCGCTGTTCCATCGCGGCAATCGCCCGGGTCACGCTGGGCGGCGAGGTTTTCAGGCGGCGTGCGGCGGCGGCGAAGCTCTCCTCCTCGGCCACCGCGAGGAACACCTGCATTTCATGAAAGCGGTCCATCGGTGTCCCTCTTGAAGGTTACTGTGATTGCAGGCCCACCGCCGTGCGTGGCATGCCGACAAACCCCGGCAAGGCTTCGATACTGGCCAGCCAGGCGCGTACTTGAGGGTAGTCGGCCAGCGACACATTGCCTTCCGGCGCGTGGGCCACGTAGGTGTAGAAAGCGATGTCGGCAATGCTCGGCTGCTCACCGACCAGGAAGCGGCTTTGGCCCAGCTGCTGCTCTACCAATTGCAGCAAGGCGTGGGAGCGACTGATGGCGGCGACGGTATCGACATCCGCGCCAAACACCACCGCCAGCCGCGCGGTCGCCGGCCCGGCGTGGAGCTGACCGGCGGCGGCCGACAACCAGCGCTGCACACGCGCCTGCCCCAGCGGGTCGCTCGGCAGCCATTGGCCGTTGCCGTACTTGCTCGCCAGGTACAGCAGAATCGCGTTGGAATCGGCGAGTACGGTGCCGTTGTCATCGATCGCCGGCACCTGGCCGAACGGGTTGATCGTGTCGACGAATTCAGCGGTTTTGTGCGCGCCTTGCTTGAGGTCGACCAGGATGAATTCGCTGGGCAGGCTCAACAGCGACAGCATCAGCTCGACCCGGTGGGAATGGCCGGACAGGGGGAAACCATAGAGTTTGATCGCAGGCTGGGACATGAAAGGCTCCAAAGAAGTGGGGGTCTTGACGCCAGCCATGTTCCGCCGTGGCGCCTATCGATGGAATCACCAGGATTTACAATCGAGCATTTCACGCGGTGAAACAATCACCGACAGTCCATCGCCTGGCCGTCAGCGCTCTTGCAGTCGATCGCGCAAAAACCGATGGTTCCTGGAAAACAGGCGCCGGTAGGTGAGCAGCACCGCGCCGACCGTGCCCAACGCCGACGAAGCGGCGATCAGAAACATGATCACGATCTGGTAGCGCACCGCATCCACCGGGCTCTCGCCCGCCAGCACCTGGCCGGTCATCATGCCGGGCAGGCTGACGATGCCGACCACGGCCATCTGGTTCAGCGTCGGGATCATCCCGGCGCGCACCGCCTGGCGGATCGCTTCCTGCGCCGCTTCCCAGCGTGAGCCGCCGAGGGCGAGGATCATCTCGATGGTGTTGCGGCCCGAGGTCAGTTCCTGGGTCATGCGCTCGATGCCCAGGGACACGCCGGTCAGGGTATTGCCGAGGATCATGCCGAGGATCGGGATCGCGTACTGCGGCTCGTACCACGGGTGGATGCGAATCACCGCAAACAAGCCCACCGCCGTGACCAGCCATGAACTGGCCCACACCGACACGATGCTGTCGATCCTTTGCCCACGGTAAGTGCGCCGCCCGCGCCCCGCCGCCGACAGGCCGGCAATCAGGGTCATCGCGCACATCAGCGGCAGCACCACGTACCAATAGGCGAACGCGAACACCCAGCCCAGCAGGTAACCGATCGCCAGCAGTTGCACCACGGTACGCACGGCAGCCCACAGCAACTGGCGCTCCAGGCCCAGGCGCAACGCCAGCGACAGCGCGCCGTTGATCAGGATCAGCGCGGCGGCGATGGCCATGTCCAGCGCGGTCAGGTTCTGGTAGTTCATGCTTGGGTGGCTCCGCTCAGCACACCGGCGCTCATGTGCAGGTGGATGTCACTCATGCGCTGGGCCTGTTCCAGGTCGTGGGACACCCAGACATACGCGCGGGTCGGGTCATCGGCGAACCAGGTATCGATCAGCGCTTCGACATCACGCGAGGACGCGGGGTCGAGGGCGGCGGTGGGTTCATCCAGCAACAGCACCTCAGGGTTGAGCTGCAGGCTGCGGATCAACGCCACCACCTGGGACTCGCCGCCCGACAGGTCACTGGCATTTTTTGCCAGGAAGTCCGGCGACTTGCCGGCATGCTGCAGCAGCGCGGTGACGGTCGCCAGCTCGAAATGACGTTTACGCAGGCTCTTGAGGCTGAACGGGAAACGCAGGTTGTCCAGCACGGTGCCGTCGATCAGCGCCGGGCGTTGGGACAGGTAGCAGATGCGGCTGCGGTACTCGGGAATGTCTGCGTTAGCGATCGGCCGGTGATTCCACAGGACCTGCCCCGATGTGGGCGCGTCCAGCAACGCCAGTGCGCGCAGGAACACGCTCTTGCCGGAACCGGACGCGCCGGTGATCGACACGCGGTCGCCGCGGTGCAGGGCGAAGTCAGTGGGCTGGAGCAAGACCGCCTGGCGACGCTCATCCCTGCGCGCCAGGGCGCGGGTTTCGATCAGTGCGCTCATGGACGCGAGGCTCCTCATGTTTCGGTCAGGCGCAATGGTGAAGCAGGCGCGCAGGCTTTTCATAGCAATAGTTCAAGCGATGGCGACCGGTCCTGTGGCGGGCGCCTTGCAATCAGCCCCTGCCCTGCCTATATTTGCCGCCTGGCGCTCTCTACGCCACCCTCCGCGGAAAGGGCTGCGCCCAAGACAGTGAAGCACTCAATCATTTCTACGACTCCCAACCTTAAAGCGGAAAAGGTGTGTGCAAGGAGCTCGTATGTCGCAACGCCGCGTATCCTCGACCACTGATGGCCGTCTCAACCTTGAGCAGCAGCGCAAGCGCGCCAAGGAACTGTTGCCGCGCCTGAAAAGCGAAAACCCCGACGCCACCTTGTCCCAGGCGCAATGGCAGATCGCCAAGCAGCTGGGTTTCAGCAGTTGGCCGCAGCTCAAGGCCCATGTCGACGCCATCGACTTCGCCGCCCGCCATCCCGATTTCGCCGCCAGCGATGAAGCCCGCACCAGCCATTGGCGCTGTGGCAACGACATTGCCCACAGCCTGCAACTGGCGGGGTTCAAGGGGCACTTCCAGATGCTCACCGACCCGCTGTGCATGGGCCCGGTTCGCGACCTGCCCCGCGAGGCATTCCGCGCCATGCGCAGCGCGTTCATCAGTCACGCCTTTGCCCTGGGCGAAGCGGATGTGGCGCGCCGTGTCGCCGACGAATACAACCAACTGGAAACCTTGGCCAGCGCCGAACACAGCGTGCTGTGGTGCGAGGCGGATGCGTATGACCAACTGTTCCTGATCCGCGCCCTGGCCGCTCTTGACCAGGCACCGCGCAAGCTGGAACTGATCGAAGTGGACCGCATCCCGGGGGTAGAACGGTTTATCGGCATTGGCCAATTGGCCCCCGACGTACTGGCGTGGTTATGGCCGCAGCGGCGCCTGATCGACGACGAGGCGGTGCAGTTGGCCAAACAGGCGTGGTCGGCGTATTGCGCCAGTTCCCCCGTGCAGTGGGCGGAACTGGCCCACGGGACGCACACGGCGCTGCCCTTTCTTGCACGCGCTTTACTGCGCCAGTTGCAGGAGTTGCCCGGCAGTCAGGATGGTTTGTCACTGACCGAACGCCTGTCCCTGGCCTACATCGCCGAAGCGGGGCCGGTAGCGTTCGGGCGCGTGTATGCCGAGTTGATGGCCAAGCGCGAACCGCTGCCGTTCCTCGGCGACATGATGTTCCATGCACTGCTGCGGCCGTTGATCGACGGCGAGCATCCTTTGTTGACGGAAACCGAGGCCCATCTTGAATGGCCTCGGCGGGTGCTGGCGCTGACAGCGCTGGGGCACACCGTGCTGGGCGGCGATGCTTATTGGCTGGACCACGCCAGCCATGAACGCTGGGTCGGCGGTGTTTGCCTGAGGCCCGGCCAATCGCATTGGGCCCTTGATGAACAGCTGTCGCCGGTATGGCGGCCTTGATTCGCGGGGTGGGGGATTTCGTCCGGGCCGGACATAATATCTGTGAGGCCCAGTGCAAGGTGCTTTCAAGGTAATCACCACCGTTGATGACGACGAAGACTGGCGTCAAAAAGCGTTAAGGAAACTCTAAAAAAATTCCCAGATTTGGTGAAATACCTGCCTCGCACAAATCGAACGGTTGAGCCCCGATGAAACAGATGTCCTTCGCCGATGCCGGGTATGCCGACAAACGTAGGCAGACCCGCCATGAGCGCTTCCTGATCGAGATGGATCAGGTCGTGCCCTGGAAGGGCTTGATTGCCCTGATCGAGCCGCATTATCCGAAAGGCGAAGGCGGTCGTCCGGCGTATCCGTTGCTGGCCATGTTACGGGTTCACTTGATGCAGAACTAATGCGGACTGATCGCCCTGAAATACAGCGATCAGAGGAAAAAACCATGAATTAAAGACAGGAAAGGTCTGTTTTCGACCGACTCAGCATTTTTTGAACCTCAAGCAGCGAGGACATCAAAAATCGATGAGTACTTCAGACCTTCCCTAAGGGCTGCTGGGCTTACGTTGATGACATTGCGCCTGATCATGGCCCTGCATTCGTAAAATGCCAGAGCATCGACCAATAGAGAAACTAATACCGAAGATAGCATTACTCCATTGCAGCCGATGCTGTCTTCCAATAAAAATTTGCGCTTGTTAAATCATCCTAAGGAGCAGGAAAACAAGTCTCTTGTTAGTACTGAGCGCATATGACAGACACACCCATTTACCCGCTGCTTATTGAACAGAACCGCTCTGAAAATTACAGGGGAACACCAAAACTAGAGGCGACCCTCAAAAAGAATCTTATGAAGAAAACGCCTATCCGCACAGCACTCACATACTCTAACGCCGTACTTTTCATTTCGTTAGGAATCGCAGCGCTGCTCCTTGACGAAAACGGAACAGTGATTGCTGGCGAACAAACATTTGAAAATCCTATAGAAGCCATTATAACCAGCTCGCGAAAGTCGACCCTAAGTATAAATCAATCTTATAAAACTCACGATGCTTTACAGGAGCTCTCTGATCATGGCATAGCTTTTGATATGTTACACAGCGACTCAGAAAGTCATTCCATTTGCTGCATTGATCAATGCGATAAATCTCTAGCAGAAAATATCTTAGAAAGATCGCAGCTACTTAGGCGCGAAAGATCCGCACTATCAGACAACGACCTCATGAGGGTAAGCACTATAGGAAACCCAGCTCCTGCCCACCTCGACTCGATTGTAGAGATGATTATGTGTCATAGCGAGCTGCACAAATCCAAAGTATCCCACAGCGAGATCCGCAGAAGCGGCGTGTCTGTTACTGTTGAGGCAGAATATGCAAGCATTTTGGCGCAGATGTTGCGCGATAACCTCCAGAAGCGACCTGTGCATTCTATGCAGACCCGCACGGAGACTGTGGGGTGCGCGTTTTCTTGATGTCATCGCGAGCAGACTGCCGCGATTTAGCCAGTAGAGGGTAGCGTTTGGGTCGTCGCTTGATGGCCCGTGGCTCTATGCGGTTTGGGTGATTTCGACTTTCTGATCTTGGCGTTGTGGCCAAAGTAACCGTCCGGCCACACCCCAAGGCTTAGGGTTACGCACGAAGGGATCTGGCGGGGGGGCAAGTAACTGCCATCCGTACCGGGACCTGTCCAAAGATTCAAACCCAAACTCTATTTTCGAAACCCGAAGATATAGATCATACCGCCGCTGGCCAGCACCATCCCGGCGACTTCGATCAGACTGGGTACTTCCGACAGGACGAAGATAGCCAGCACGGACGCTATGCAAGGGACCAGACCGCCAAAGATGGAGCCACGGGTTGCACCAAGCACTGTCACAGCCTTCGTATAGAACAGCAGGGCCAGAATCGCCGCAAATACGCCCTGGAATAGGGATTGGAAAACTATTTCAGAAACGGGTGCGGAGAGGATACCTGGGGTTCCCCAAATGAAATATAGAGGTAGGTAGAGCAACATGGAAATGACGGATACCGAAGCTGTGGCCTGGAACGCATCCACGTCCCATGCACGCGAGGCAATGGTATAGATCCCCCATAATGCTCCGGCAGCAATGAATAGCAGGTCTCCCAGCCAGGCCTGTCCACCGCTTTCCGACATGCTTCGCCACCCCGAAAGGGTCGCCCCTACCATGATGACAAAAATCCCGATCAGTACCGCTTTTTCCGGCCTGTCACGAAGGAAGAACCAGCCCCCAATTGTGGAAACCGCAATCATCGCACTGGGGATGAGAACGCCGGCATGTCCGGCGGGGGCATATGCCAATCCGAGGATTCCCAGAAGTACGTGCGGAATACCCTGCCCCACTGTAAGGACCAGGGTTTTCGGCAGACCAAGCATGCCTGTCCCTTTCTTTAGAACAAAGGGCAGCAAAATCAATCCGGCCACCATAAAGCGTAAGGCCGCGATGTCATAGGGAGACAGCGTTTTTTGAACCCCAAAACGGGAAAGAACAGGCCAGGCTCCCCAGATAAGAGCAGATAAAAACCCAAAGAACACTGCTACAGATAGTGCTTTTCTGTCTATCAGAGTTGCGCTTGTCATGGCCTGTCTTTCTCTACTCATGCTAATTTTAAGGTACGGTCGTGCACTGTATTCTTGACGGTATCAAGAGCGTTCGCGGAATTTGAGAAAAGATATGGGTTCATGGGGTCATCACATCCCGCTTCAATCAGGATCCGCTGACCAAGCCCTAGTCTCTCCGCCTGATCGATCAAGACCTCGGTCATTATCTGATCTTCCAATGAAATACCGGTGCTATCAAAGATGGTCTGTTTCATCTGATATTGGATATAGGCTTGCGGCTCTTTCACTATTTTGTGCAGCTCAGGGCCGATATAGCCGTATTCGTCTTTACTCAATTGCTGGCATTCACCTTCGTTAATGGCCTGTTCCAGATAATCCGTGACAAGGAACGAGCTTTTGAGCAGCTCTGTTGATAATTCATATTTGCGCGGCGTGTCGGCACCAATAGCATTGATGTGTACATGTGGTTTCATCCCGCCAGCGTGGAGAACCGGGCCTGCATCAAGGCCAATGGAGGTGGCAACACAGATGATGTCGGACTCTGCCAGTACCCTGTCTTTGGAAGCGATGATCGGTGTAATTCCCAGGGCGGATACCCGCTTGGCGAAAGTTTTTTCCACTGCGGGGTCAATATCGTGGATCAAGACTGCGTCAAAGTCATAAATTCGACTGAGGGCATGGGCCTGGGTCACTGCCATGGCGCCAGCTCCGATCAGCCCAAGGGTTTTGCTTTCAGGATGAGCCAGCAACTTCGAAGCCACAGCGGATGCTGCGCCCGTTCGTACTGCTGTTGCAAATACTCCATCGATCACCGCAATAAGGTGGCCGTCCCTTACGTCATATAGGGAGTTAGTGGCCATGACCGTCGGCATGCCCCGGTTAAACGGATTTCCCGGATGGTAGCCAACAACTTTTAACGCGACATTTTTATCCCGGCGGTAAGCCGGCATAAACTCTATCAGCCCCATTTCCGGAGTTTCATAGACAAAACCGGTGCGCGGTTGTATTTCAACCTGGCCATCACCAAACACGTTGAGGGCATCACGTAGTTTTGCAATCGTTTCATCCATTAAAGTGTCGAGCCCGACGGCTGCGACAATTTCACCAATGTTTTCCTCAGAGAGGATAATAGTTGCTCGCTGTGCCACTTTGTCGCTCCTATATGTTCACATGATAATTGGTTTCAGTCTTATTCTGATGCTTGGTGCTGCGTACTTCGATTCGGCGGTATGCTGCGTTGAACGGTCGAACCTCACCGGAAATTATCTTGGAATAGAAAGATCAATAGAATGGCTCTATTACTTACATCTGATGTCTTCAGGCACGATGACCACCGACTGCCTTGCTCATGGGGTGCCGACCATCGCGCGGAGGTATGGAGATTGTTGCAGCTTATGAACCATGCTGCCCGCGAGCCAGGTGGCTTCGATTGACGAGTATTACGCTCACATTGCGGCTTAGAAAATACGAGACTCTCAGGTTAGAGTCGATGGAGTAATTCTTCGATAGGCATTAGTTTTTCTAAAGAGATGACATCACCAACCTATCCAGCAACATCGCACAGCAGAAGACTTTATTCGCCTTGTCGAACCTGTGGACGGTGCAAAAATGGTTGTTGAATGCGGGAGAAGTGCGTCTCTAATGCGGACTGATCGCCCTGAAATATAGCGATCAGAGGAAAAAACCATGAATTAAAGACAGGAAATGTCTGTTTTCGACCGACTTAGCATTTTTTGAACCTCAGGCAGTGAGGGCATCAAAAATCGGTGGGTACTTCAGACCTTCCTTAGCGAACAGGCCAAGGAACTCATTAGCCAATCTTCGAATTTTTCCAAAGCCACCATTTTCTGCGTGTACTCAGGCTTAAAAAAAGTGTAACAATTATCCTCCGGAAAACTAGTATCCAGCACCCTTACCAGTTGACCACTTTGTAATTCGTGATCGACTAGAATTGACTCTGTTAGAGCCAGCCCATGACCATGAATGGCTGCGGTCAAAGCCAGGTGCCCTTCTGTAAAAACGATACTCGCCTTACCAAGGTCCAGGGACAAGCCTAAATCAGCAAAGACATTTTTCCAGCTTTTATGAAGTTTTCTATGACTTTCAATTTTCGTTTCATAACTGATCAATTTATGTTCACAAAGGTCGGCATACGTTTCAATTTTAGGTGTTTTTTTAATATATGCGGGACTTGCGACTATGATAACTTCTGAGCAGCCAAGCACTTTGCTATTTGATGGAAGATTTTCTCCCTTGCCAAATCTTATTGACGCGTCAATACCATGACTGCGAAAGCTTCTAACGTCACAAGACGCATCAATAACAACATTAAGATCCAAGTGTTTTTCGTAAAATTTATCCAGATTTGGAATAAGCCACTTTACGGCAAATGAAGGTGGGGCAGAAATAGAAAGTGTTGTTCTTTGCGTCCCGATGATCTCTTCCGCGACAGCGGCCAGTTCCCCTAGTGCTTTCTGAGCTACGCTGGCGAGCCGCTGGCCAGCCTCGGTTAGCGTTAGCCCTTTGGCGTCCCTTATGAAAAGCGAGCAGTTCATGTAGTTTTCAAGAATCTTGATCTGCTGGCTGGTGGCTCCCTGAGTCACGCATAGCTCAGATGCAGCCCTGGTTACACTGAGATGCCTGGACACGGCCTCAAACGCTTTCACAGCATTGAGTGGCGGGGTTTTCATGGCTCAATCCTTAAGAAGGTCTCGTATCCATCGAACAATCACGCCATCGAATCTAATCTAAGAGTCCCCTGTTTCCTAGGCACTGTACGAAAAGTATTGCCGCAGACACCGCATGGCACAGGCCAACGAGACCATCGCCGCAAAATTTTTCGCGAGCGTCTGAAAGCGCGTAAAAAGACGTTGCGCTGCCGGTATTTAGGGTGATCTGCAGGATGGTTTGTCACTGACCGAACGCCTGTCCCTGGCCTACATCGCCAAAGCCGGGCCGGTAGCGTTCGGGCGCGTGTATGCCGAGTTGATGGGCAAGCGCGAACCACTGCCGTTCCTCGGGGACATGATGTTCCATGCACTGCTGCGGCCGTTGATAGACGACGAGCATCCTTTGTTGACGAAAACCGAGGCTCATCTTGAATGGCCTCGGCGGGTGCTGGCGCCCGGATGCGCAAAGACCCGCTATCCGGGCACAAGGTGCGGCTTCAGGCTTTAACGTTCTGCCGGATATTCCAGCCGAACTTCACTGGCCCACCGTCCTTGGCGCCGTCGGCCTTCTGCGGCTGGTAGCTGACGTCGACGCTGGCGAAGTTCAAGGCGATGCTGTCGTAGAGCACCTCATCCTTACTTTCAGCAGCGGTGCCGTAGGACACCACCATGACTTCCTTCAGGGTGATCACCAGATACTCCACCGGGCTGGAACCGCCCGCCTTGCGCACTACCAGTCTTGCTTCGGGATAATGCTTGCCGGTCGCGCAGGCCATCATCAGCAGGCATCTTTATTGAAAACCATTGGGAATTCATCAAGCGGTACATGCCAGTAATCGGAGCAGACATTCTTGTCGCATGCACCTCAATAGGATTGACGGCGATCCTGACAATGCTCACCTATCTCTCGACGTCCCCCATTGGTTTTGCTACCAAGACATCATTTTTCGGCGCTACGGGGCTTGGTGCAGTATTTGCCCTTGCCAAATACGAAGTGTTATACGGACGCATCCACTGGGTCTGGCTGAACATGGCGATATACCTCATCTGCCTGCTGGTATCACTTCCCGCAATCGCCTACCGCCCCAACGCTTATCTCTACTCCATGGCCCTCCTCAGCCCCCTGATCGGCCTCCTGATCCTCAACAGCAAGCGCTGCCGCGAACTGCGCCACAAGATGCTAGAAATCCGCCACAAGCGCGAAGCCATCATCGCCACCCTGAAAAAACAAGGCCGCTGGAAATGGTGGTAACCCGCGCGGTTGCTGACACCCCCGACTTTCGGCCTCACCAACCCGATAACCGAAGCAACCTACATCCGGCTCGGAAGCATCTGGCTTCTCGCCCTCGCCTGCCATGCCTAGCCTGCTGGTCCCGCCCACAATAAGGACACCGCTGGCATGCGGCGCTATTTCATTACCCGAGGAGCCAAGACCACCGCTGGCGGGACCGTCGTCGGCGGTTTGACGGGCTTTCGCATCACCCAAGTGGACATCGCCCTTGAAGGTCATGAGGTGCGTTGCCCGGTGTGCAAAACCACCGGAGTCATAGTTTGTGTTGGCCCGCGCCTGGAGCAGTGGGCACTAGGACGACGGGTGGCGCTCTCGGACGATCTCTGCCGCTGTAAATGCGACCCGCCCCCGCGCCTGCTGGCCGACCAGTTCGAGCGGTTTCAGACCCTTACCGCCGAAGACTCCGCGGTACACCGCCGAAGCGCGACTGCATCGGAAGCACCAGCGCCAACACCCGCGAAAAATCCTACCCCGAGCTCAACGCCTTCCGCTTTCAGCGAAATACTCGAGTCAGCCTGCGAGCGCAATTGGCGTTTCTACCAGAAGCAGGCAGAAGACGTGATCGCCCCCGGCGGCAAGCTGATCGCCGACCCCAGGTTGCGCAACCGGCTCATCAACTCGGCGTATGCCCAGCTCTGGCGCCTCGATAACCGTTTTCAGTGGGCGGGCCTTGCGGCGTTTGCCTCCAAGCAAGTGGGGTGCGGTTTGCTGCACGCGGCAGAATCCATCGAGAAAATTCAGGCGGAATTTGAAGCGGCGGAGCAATTGCGAAGGAGTGCCCGGAAAGGGGTTTGGGGGTTGTTCAGCGCCGAGGAGCGTGAACGGCAGGCAAAGCTGCGGGAGTACGAGCGGCGCCTGCGGGAGTATGAACAGGCCAGCCGTAATAACCCGGTGCCTGATGTTGATTGGCGGCGCGAGGGTGAACCGCTATCGAGCGTGCAGCTGCTTTATCAACATGTGTACGAGATGATGGCGATGGGCAATACCACGCTGTTTTTGGATGTGTTTCCGTTGCATGCGTTTTACAAGGAGCGGGGGTTGGGGTTGTTGGAGAGATGTTTACCGCTACGCAGAAAGATTCATGGAAATGGTCAGTCTCCGGTGCTGTGGCCGGTGGGGCACGAGAGGCTTGAGTTCGGCACCAACCATAGGGAAATCCTACGTTCTTTCAGGGCTATTGACGCTGGCAACATTGCGGAGGGTGTTGAGCATCTGGCTCGTCACGAACAGAAAAACATTCTTCAACCGACAATGTACAACGATCTGAAATTGATAACTCTGTTGCGTGCCAACCATCTTTCCTACGTCACAGATATACCGTCCGGGGCCGCGCAAGCCATCGAACTGACGCTTGCCAGCCAATGCCACCCTGCAGATGAAAGACGTACGATTGCCTTTAGTAACAATCCATTCGCCAACTTGGCCGATATCAATCAGCGTATGGCGTTCGTCCTCAAGGCCGCCGCGCAGTTTGACGACCTGCTACATAGCACCGAGCGAAATCGCATAGAACAGGCGATTGAAGCCATCGCCGAAGGCCGGGATGTTCGATGAGTAGGCTCACGAAGGTGAGCTGGCAAGGCATCGCACCCGTGCTGTTCGCTGCCGCGTTACTGGCGGGAATAACAATGCGTTTTTTCGCCGACGAGCCAGAAGTCGCATTGATGCTTGGAGAACCTTGGGAGGACATGCGCAAGCGCTCCAGCGCCGCCATTGACCCCGCAATTCCTGGGCATCATTGGTTCAGGCTTCCCAAAGCCGATGCTCGCCTTCAATTCATCGACCCTGAATATGCGTTCACGACCCCGGTGTCCCGCTTCTTCACCGTGGACTTCGACAGCGATCAGCGGGTTAGCGGCATTCGTATGTCCCCTCAAATCGAACCACTGCTACTCGATGATGCCCTCAAGGTTGTATTGGATCTACAAGAGCAATGGCGCAAAGGCGGCTGGGTCTCCATCCGAGCCAAATATGATCCCCCCTTTGCTGACACACCAGAATGGCGCGCCCAATTGCAGGACCCGTACCAGGGAGGGACCTCGTACTGGCAGGCTGGAAATAAATACCAAGTGATGCTGGTGGCCCATCGATTCAAGGATGACCGGCACCCCAATGAGGAGCGTTATCTGATCACGCTGAACCTGGGCGAGCCTTGGGTGCGCCCATGAATCTACATTCAGGCTGTCGGGGTATCGGATGTGAACTGATCATTGTTGCGCTACTACTGGGGAGGCTAAGTTTTTTCAGCATAGAACCATAAATTGCGTTGATGCTCAGCGAGCGCAGGGAGGGCAGGTTTCGATGCGTTGCCCACAGAATGCAAAAACATCCCGAAGGGTAATTACAGAACCAACCTACAAAAACCCGCGAAGCGTCCGACTACCGGGCTTTTCTCGCCGAGCCTAGCGTGCTGGTCCCTGCTAACAAAAAGGACACCGCTGGCATGCGGCGCTATTTCATTACCCGAGGAGCCAAGACCACCGCTGGCGGGACCGTCGTCGGCGGTTTGACGGGCTTTCGCATCACCCAAGTGGACATCGCCCTTGAAGGTCATGAGGTGCTTTGCCCGGTATGCAAAACCACCGGAGTCATAGTCTGTGTTGGCCCGCGCCTGGAGCAGTGGGCACGAGGGCGACGGGTGGCGCTCTCGGACGATCTCTGCCGCTGTAAATGCGACCCGCCCCCGCGCCTGCTGGCCGACCAGTTCGAGCGGTTTCAGACCCTTACCGCCGAAGACTCCGCGGTACACCGCCGAAGCGCGACTGCATCGGAAGCACCAGCGCCCGCGAAAAACCCCGCCCCGAGCTCAACACCTTCCGCTTTCAGCGAAATACTCGAGTCAGCCTGCGAGCGCAATTGGCGCTTCTACCAGAAGCAGGCAGAAGACGTGATCGCCCCCGGCGGCAAGCTGATCGCCGACCCCAGGTTGCGCAACCGGCTCATCAACTCGGCTTACGCCCAGCTCTGGCGCCTCGATAACCGTTTTCAGTGGGCTGGCCTTGCGGCGTTTGCCTCCAAGCAAGTGGGGTGCGGTTTGCTGCACGCGGCAGAATCCATCGAGAAAATTCAGGCGGAATTTGAAGCGGCGGAGCAATTGCGAAGAAGTGCCCGGAAAGGGGTTTGGGGGTTGTTCAGCGCCGAGGAGCGTGAGCGGCAGGCAAAGCTGCGGGAGTACGAGCGGCGCCTGCGGGAGTATGAACAGGCCAGCCGTAATAACCCGGTGCCGAATATTGACTGGCGGCAAGAGGGGGAGCCATTTTCAAGCGTGCAACAGCTTTACCTGTATGTGTATGAAAGTTTGACGATGGGCAATACCACGCTGTTTTTGGATGTGTTTCCGTTGCATGCCTTTTACAAGGAGCGGGGGTTGGCGTTGTTGGAGAGATGTTTGCCGTTGCGCAAAAAAATTTATGGGTCAGGTCAACAATCAGTTATATGGCCTGTCGAACCGGAGATACTCGAGTTCGGTGATGATCACCAAGAAATCCTGCTCGCTTTCGAAGCCATAGACGCTGGCAATATCGCCAAAGGTGTTGAATATCTCGCAGCCCACGAGCAGCAGAATATCCTTCAACCGACCCTCTATAACGATACGAAACTGGTTGCCCTGCTGAGAAGTAACCACTTTTCCTACATTACCGACATACCGTCCGGAGCAGCCCAGGCAATCGAACTGACGCTTACCAGCCAATGCCATCCTGTCAATGACGGTCGCACAATTGCCTTTAGTAACAACCCATTCGCCAACCTATCCGATATCAATCAGCGTATGGCGTTTGTCCTCAAGGCCGCCGCGCAGTTTGACGACCTGCTAAATAGCACCGAAAGAAATCGCATAGAACAGGCGATTGAAGACGTCGCCGAAGGTCGGGGTATTCGATGAGCGGGCTCTCAAAAATGAGCTGGCGGCGTGCTGCTCTTGTACTGTTCGCCACTGTCCTGCTAACGGGAATAGCACGATTTTTCATCAGCGAACCAGAAATTGCACTGATGCTTGGCGAACCCTGGGAAGACATGCGTCAACGCTCCAGCGCATCCATCGACCCCGCCATTCCCGGGCATTATTGGTTCAGGCTCCCAAAATCTGAGGCTCGCCTTCGCTTTATCGATCCTGAATATGGATTCGTGACCCCCCAGGCTCGCTTCTTCACAGTGAGCTTCGAGAGTAATGGAAGGGTCAGCAGTGTCCGCATTTCCCCTCAGGTCGAACCGCTTTTGGTCGATGACACGCTTGAAGTCGTACTGGATTTACAAGAGCAATGGAGCAGGGGCGGTTGGCTACCCATCCGGGTCAAGGACAACCCACCATTCGCAGACACGCCGCAATGGCGTGCCCAATTGCGGGACGTGAACAAGGGGGGAACGTCGTACTGGCACGCTGGAACAAAGTACCAAGTCAGAATGGCGGTTCATCGTTTCAGGGACGACCGGCATCCGAATGAAGAGCGTTACCTGATCAAACTGCAACTGGCCACGCCATGGACACAGCCATGAAGCGGCATTTTGACCGCGCGCCTTCAGTTCGCTGGCCGCAGCAGCTGCATCTGCTGGCGATAGTCATCCGTCACCTGCCGCGCCTGGCTGCTGCTGGTGATCACCTTCGGCGTAATCAGCACAATCAGCTCAGTGCGGTCCTTGGATTTGCTGGTGTTGCCAAACAACCAGCGCAGGCCGGGGATTTTCCCCAGGTACGGCACGGCACTGACGCTCTCACTGTTGTCCTGCTTGATCAACCCGCCGAGCAATACGGTCTGCCCGCTCTGCACGGCGACTTGCGTCGAGACTGAACGCGTGGAGATACGCGGATTCACCGGCGTGTCGCTGCTGCCGGTCTGGTTCTCGGCATCGCTGACCTGCTGCTGGATATCCATGTACACCAGGCCGCCCGGATTGATGCGCGGCACCACGTCCAGAATCACCCCGGTCTGCACGTATTCGACGCTGCTCAGGGTGGTGTCGGCATCGCCGGTGTTCACCGTGGTCTGGCTGATAGGAATGTTGTCGCCCACCTGGATCTGCGCCGGCTGGTTGTTCATCACCACCAGCGACGGCGCCGACAGCACCTGGGTGCGGCCGTTGGTTTCCAGGGCATGCAAGGCCACTTGCAGGTTGGAACTGACGAAGGAATAGAACAACGAATCCGACGCCCCCAACCCTGCCCCGCCACCGCCCAACGCGCCCTGGCTGCCGGAAGCGTTGGCGACTGTGGTGCTGGTGGAATTGCCGGCCAGGCGACCGAGGTACCACTGCACGCCAAGGTCCAGTTCACCGGTGAGTTTGACTTCGAGGATGCGCGTCTCGATCTGCACTTGCAGCGGCGGATTGTCGAGGCGTTTGATCGCGGTTTCGATCTCTTTCCATTGCGCCGGGCGGGTACGCACCAGCAGTTGGTTACTGCTTTTTTGCGCGGTGATGCGGGTGCCGGCTTCGAGGCTTTTATCCGGTGCCGGTTCGGGCGTTTCGGCGACGGGCTCGGGTTCGTCGGCAGGCGGCGGCGGGTTCTGCAGGCCACCGGCATTGTTGTTGAGCGATGACAACGTGGTGGTGCGCAACCCCGGCGCGACCTTGGCCGGCGTATCGTCCTTGATCGCGCCGTTGCCGTAGATCTGCCGCAGGTACTTGGCCAGGTCCGAAGCCTTCATGTTGCGCACGTCGTACACGTACATCTGCGGTTCGTTGCCGCCGCCTTCGTCGATGGTGCGAATCCAGTCGCCCACCTCGCTGAGGTACTGCGGCTGGGAAGAAATCGCCACCACCGAGTTGGTCCGCTCGATCGGCAGAAAGCGCAGCATGCCCGCCAGGGGCATGCCGCTGTCCGGGCCGAACATGGCTTGCAGCTCGGGCATCAGCTCGGCCACCGACGCGCGTTGCAAGCCGAATACGCCCACCGACATGCCCTTGAGCCAGTCCACATCAAAGGTGTCGATGGTGGCCTGGTAGTTGGCCAGTTCTTCCGGGGTGCCGGCCAGACTCAGCACATTGCGCGCCGGGTCCACCAGCAGAAAAGCGTTTTCGCGGGCGAACGGCTTGAGCAGTTTCTGCATCTCGGTGGCGGAGATATAGCGCAACGGAAACAGCCGCGCCGACAGGCCGTTGGACGGTGGCGCCAGGTTCATCTGCGGCACCAGCTTGCCCGCCACCGCCTGGTTGGCCGGCAGGATCACGTAGCGGTTGCCCTGTTTGATCATGGCGTTGTCGGTCCAAGACAACAGGGTTTCCAGGATCGACAGCGCCTGCTGTTTGTCCACCGGCTTGGAGGTGGAAAAGCTGACATTGCCTTTCACGCCTTGGGCGATGCTGTAGTTCTCGTGCAACAGGTCGCCCATCACGCTGTTGATCACCGCTTCGATCGGCTGGTCGACGAAGTTGAATACGATATCGCCGCCCTGCTCTTTCGCCGGCAGGCTGGCGCTGGGTGGGCGCACGAATTGCTGGCTGCCCCGCCTCACCTGGCGTTGGGGCGCTACCTTCGCCGCGGGCTGCGGGCTTTGCGCCGCCGGCACCTCACTCGGCGGGCGTTGCGCGCCGGTGCCTTGCATGGCTTCGTGGAGTAACGCGTCGTCCGCGTCGAGGCGGTCGGGCAGTGAGCCACAGCCGCCCAGGGAGACGGCGGTAGTCAGGCAAAACAACGAGGTGCGCAGATCGATCAAGGGAAGGGCTCGCGAGGCAGGGAAATCGGTGGCCGGGTCGACGGCGGCGGCAAACGCTTGGCGTACAGGTTCAAGGTTTGCGTGCGGCCGTCCAGGGTGAAACGGGCGGATTGCGGCGTGAGGTGGTCCAGGCGCCAGCCGTTGGGCAGCACCTGGCCCAGGCGTACCGTCAGCGGGCGGCCGTCGGCCTGCTTGAGCATCGCCATTTGCAGATTGCCGGTGATCAGGATGCCGCTCAGGGTCAGGTTGGCCAAGCTGCTGGCCTGGGTGTTGCCGACGGCGCGATCGGGGCTGCGATCCGCGCTGAACAGCGGGGTTTGCCAGGTGCCGGCGAGGCTGTCCAACGTCACGCTGGGGGCGACTTGCACCCGCGCAGAGGAATGCCCGCGCACCGCCGGTTCGGGCAGCCACTGCGGCTCGTCGCCGATGCTGCTCAGGATGAACGCCATCAACAGGCCCAATGCCCCGACCAGGCCGAGCAAGCCCCATTCCAAGGGGCGCAAGACACCGATCATCGGGCCACCTGCGGTTGCAGGTAACCGCGCACCAGCACCTGCACCACCAACTGCCCCGCCCCGCCGCTGGCCGGCGCCTGTTTGCCACGGCGGATGCGCAGCTCATCGACGAACAGAAACGGCGGCTGGTATTCCAGCTCATGCAGGATCGCGGTCAGCGGTTCGATGGCGCAATCGAGGGTCAGGCTGACCTGCACCTGTCGATACGGTTCGCCGTCGTCCTGCTCCGGGGTGATGGGTTTGCGCTGGGTCAGGCTGCAGCCGCCGCCGAGGTTGGCGTGGCGGCTGATCAGATCGGCGAGGCGTTGCATGAGGTCGGCGGCGACCCCATCCGGGTCATCCCCCGGCAGCAGGCTGGTTTGGCTGGCCGGGTCCTGGCGAGCCTGCTCCAGTTGCTCGCGCAGCGCATCGCCCTGGCGCAACACGCCGGCATAGCGTTGCTGCTGTTCGCGCAGTTGTTCGGCCTGTTCGCCCATGGCACGCAAGGGCCCGGCGAACCAGCTGTCGATCAACAGCCAGTACGCCGCGCCGAGCACCACGGCCAGGATCAGCAACGCCGTGCCACGGCGTTCACGGGGTGTGAGGGGTCGGCGCATCGGCGGCCTCCGGGCGAAGGTGGGCACGCAAGGCAAACTGATCCTTGCCGCTGCGCGCATCGGGTTGAATCACGCCTTCGAACTGCGCATTGTCCAGGCGGTGACAGCCTTTGATCCGGGTGATCAGGGCGCTGGCCTTGGCGCTTTGGCCGGAGAAGGCAATCTCGCTGCCCTTGATGTCCAACTGGTCGAGCCAGGTGTCGGCGGGCAGGCATCGGGTGAGGTCGTCGAGCAGCGCCACCAGCGGCGGCTGGGCCACCTTGCGCCGGGTCAGGTACTGCACCGCGCCACGGGTGGCGAGCAGTTGCTGACGCAGCGCATGCACCTCGGCGACCTGGGCCTTTTGCTGCTGGACGCTGTCGTACATGGTGTCGAGCACGCGCTGGCGGTCGTTGAGCCACAGCAACATCGCCGCGATCAGCAACGCGCCGCACAGCCACGGCAAGCTGCGTTGCAAACCCTTGCCCGGCGGACGCGGACGCGGGCGCAAAGGCGCGGGCAGCAAGTCGATGCCCAGGTCGCCGACATCCACGCGATGCGGCTGCAGGCCGAGGGCGGCGCAGTCGCTGAGGATCTGATCGAGGCGCTCGCGCAGGATCGCCACCAGCATCACCTGCAGTTGGGTCGGCGTGCGCCGTTCCTGGCGTGCGACGAAGTACAGCCGGTCGGCCTCGAACGGCGTGTAGCGATCCAGTTCATAGCCGACCACGGCGCTAAGGTTGCGCGCAGCGGCTACGGGCAAGTGGATGGTTTGCAGCAGCACGGCGTCGGCCGCGAGCACCAACACATGCCGCGCGTTGCCCGGCGCCGACGCGACCGGCTCGCTCAACGGCCAGTGCCAGCGCTGCTCGGGCGGCTCGTGCAACGCCAGCCACGCCGGCACACACGCGCGCAGCTCCGCGAGCCACAGGCGCCAACCTTGTTGCAGCAGGCTGCCACGCCAATAACGGGCGATGGGTTCCAGTCGATTCATTCTTGCCAACGCAACACCCGGTAGGGTTGTGCGCCGTCCTCCGTTGGGCTCAATAAAACCGTGACTTGCAGGCGTGCTTCATAGCCGCCGGGGCGTTGTGCGCGGCTGTCGACCACCAGCACCTCGCCAGGGTCGGCGCCCTGTGCGCTCTGCTGCGGCAGGTTGAGGGCCTGGCGCATCAGCGCGCTGGCGAACGCCGGAGCGGGCCGATCCAGGTCGCTCCACAAGGTGAGCTCGGGCAGCAATTGGCGGTACAGCGCCTGGCTCATGCCGGGCAATTGGCGTACTTCTTCGAGCACGCGAAACGGCGCCAGCCCCTGCTTGCGCCGTGCGTCCAAGGCCTTGGCCACTTGCGCGGCCTGGGCCGGGCTGGCGCCGCAGGCCAGGGCCAGGCGCGTGAGGTCGTGCGCCTCGGCGTTGACCAGGTACAGCTTGCCGCGCTCGCTGCGCAGGCTGACGTGCAACTGCGCGTCATCGAAGGTCAGGAGCCTTTCACGGCCGTCGGCGATCCAGTGCCGATCGGCCATCGCCAGGGCGACGCCGGCTTGCGCTGCGAGCACCGTCTGGGTGTGCTGGCGATGCCACAGCGCCTGGCGACTTTCCAGCTGCACCCAACCGGCCAAGCCGCCCAGCAACACGCTGAGCAAGGCCAGCACCCACAGCACCAGCAGCAGCGCCGCCCCGCGTTGCCGCCTCATTCGCCCGACGCTCCGCTGGCCAGGTTCAAGCGCAAGGCAATCACCTGAGTGACCCACGGCACCGGCCCGTCGACATGCGCGGCGATCCGCACCGCAGCGGGCAAGCGCCGGGGCCACGGCCACTGGTCGATCCATCCGGTGGGTTGGCCCAGGGGCGATACGCCGCGATAACTGAACCGCAGCGCCGCAAGGTTCGTCAGCAGCACTTGCGGCGCATCGCGGGAAGCATCGGCCTGCCTTTCCAACCGCGAGAACCCCACCTGCAGATCCTCGGCGACCCGTTGCAGGGTGAAGCGCTGAATCCCGCCGCCGAGCACACCGGGCAGGGTCGCGACAAACTGCAGACGCTCGGGCTCCCCTAAGAAAAACCCAGCGCTCTGGCGGTCATCTTCGCTGGCATCCAGCGGCAACGCCTCACTGATCGCGGTGCGCAGGAACTGCTGGGCGGCGCGCATTTCGTCCAGGCTCACGGTGTACTGTTGGGCCTTGGCCACCGCGCGATTGGCGCCGAGCAACGCACCGCTGAGCAGCACCAGCAGCACCGCGAGCAAGCTCAGCACCACGAGGATTTCCAGCAGGGTGAAGCCCTGCTCGCGGCGCCTCACTGGCGCACCTTCAGGGTGCTGAACCGGGCCTGGCGCGCCCCCTCGCTGACGATCAGGTCGAGACGATACAGATGGGCTTGCTGACGCACGCAGGTCAGTTGCCAGTGGATGCCGTCCAGCGCGCCCTGGCTGACACCTTCGACCAGGCGCCCCGCCGCTTCCTGGTCCAGCACACTCAGGGCGGCATGGCTCAGGCGGTCGCTGTGAGCCGCTTGCGCCAACGAGCGCGCGCTCTGGCCGAAGGCGACCAACAGCACCGTGCTGCACACCGCCATCAGCGTCAGGGCGGCGAGCATTTCCAGTAACGTGAAACCGGCCTGGCGCTTCATGGCAGCGCCTTGGACTGCACGCTGCCGGTCAGCCAGCCAATGTCGATGCGCCAACGCCGGCTGCCGTTGGCCAGCAGCAGATGGCCGCCGGTGGAACTGCCGTCGGGATAGAACTCCACGGCGGCGCCGACCTGTTCGGCGGTATGCACGGTGACCTGCAGCTGCGGCGGCCAGGCGTGCGGGGCGCGGCCCGGGGCCTGGAAGGTCAGGCGCTGCAGATCGAATGCGGTCCTGGCCACACGCGCGTCGACAATCGCCGCGGCCCGCGTGGCGCGCAGGGCGTCGACCATCTGCCCGACCACGCGGCGCTCGTTCGCCGCCTGCACGGCCTGGCGCACACCGAGCCCCAACAAGCCGACAGCGAGGCTGATCAACAGGATGACCACCAGCATCTCCAGCAAGGTAAAGCCGCGTTGGGGCATCGGCGGGTTATTCCCAGTTGCCCAGGTCGGCGCTGTAGCCGTCGCCGCCCGGTTGGCCGTCCTGGCCGTAGAAGATCAGGTCGAAGGCGCCGTGTTCGCCCGGGAAGCGATAGCCGAATGCATGGCCGAACGGGTCTTTCAGCTCCGACAGCTTGGCATACGGCCCGGCCCAACTGCTGGCGTTGCCGGGCTTGTCCACCAATTGCTGCAGGCTGTTGGGCGGTGAGCCGACATCGAGGGCGTAGCTGTCGATTTTCATGCTCAGGCTGGCCAGTTGCGCCTTGCCCGCGCCGTACTTGCCCTTGTCCACATTGCCACCGACCTGGCGCACCACGATGGTCGCGACAATGCCCAGCAGCACGATCACCGCGAGCATTTCCAGCAGGGTGAAACCGCTTTGACGGCGTTGAGTTCTCATCGATCGGGTTCCTTGAAGGTTCATATATGGCTGGTCAGGCTCATCAGCGGCAGCATGATCGCCAGCATGATCACGGCCACCAGCAGCGCCATGACCACGGTGAGGGACGGCACCAGCGCGGCGAGCAGGCGCTCGATGCCACGCCTGGCTTCGATGTCGAAGATGTCGGCGACCTTGAGCAGCATGCTGTCCAGCTCACCGGCCTGTTCGCCGACGTCAATCATTTGCAGGGCCAGCTCGGGCAGCAGCGGTTGCGCACCGAACGCACTGGCCAGGGTGCCGCCGCCTTTCACCGACTCGGCGGCCTCGGCCACTTGGGCCTGCAACGCGCGGTTGGTGCAGACCTGTCGGGCGATGACCAACGCAGGCAGCAAGGCCACGCCGTTGCTCAGCAAGGTGCCCAGGGTGCGTGTCAGGCGCGCCGCTTCGACCCGCTGCAACAGCGGGCCGAGCACGCGCAGGCCGAGCAGGCGGCGGTCGTAGCGTTCGCGGCGCCGGGGGTCGCGCAGGCGTGCCGCCAGGGTGCCCAGCGCGACGCTCGACCCGGCCAACAGCAGCAGGCCGTAGGCGCCGAGGAATTGGCCGAGGGCCAGAATCACTTCGGTGATCAACGGAATCGGCACGTCCAGGTCCTGGAAGATCGGCACGAACTGCGGCACCACATACGCCAGCAGCAACGCCAGGGAGCCGAGCACGCCGACCACCAGGAACGCCGGATAGATCAGCGCATTGATCACCTCGCCGCGCAGCCGCTGGCTGCGTTCGAGGTAGTCGCTGAGTTGGCGCAGGGTGCTTTCCAGCGCGCCGCCGGCTTCACCGGCACGCACCATGCTCAGGTACAGCGGGGAAAAGGTGCTGCCCTCTTCTTCCAGCGCGGCGGATAACGGTCTACCCGCCTTGACGTGGTCACGGATACGCTCGATCAGTACACGCACTTGAGGCTGGCCGGGCTGCTTGAGCAGCAAGCCCAGGGAACGTTCCAGCGGCTGACCGGCGCCAAGCAACGTCGCCAACTGCTGGGTGAAACTCACCAACGTCGCGCCCGTCAACGGCCCGCGCCGCAAGGCATGGCGCAGGCCCTGGCGGCCAGCGGCGTCGATCTGCAACAGCAGCCAGCCGCGCTTGTGCAGGATCGCGATGGCGGCGCTCTGATCCTTGGCTTGCAGCGTGCCGCGCTGGGTCACGCCCTGGCTGTCGAGGGCACGGAAGGTGAACAGACTCACGCGCCCTCACCACGGGTGACGCGCAGCACTTCTTCCAGCGAGGTGACGCCCGCCACTGCCTGACGCAGGCCTTCTTCATGCAAGGTGCGCAGGCCCGCACGTCGGGCGGCCTGCTCCAGCGTCGCGGCATCGGCGTGGCGCATCAGCAGGCCGCGCAGTTCGTCATTCATCACCAGCAATTCAGTGATCGCGCTGCGGCCGTGGTAGCCGCCTTCGGCGCCGGGGCGGTAGAGCAAGATCGGGCGCTCATCGGTGAAACGTTGCAGGCCATGTTCCTCGATCAACTCCGGCGGCGCTTCGAAGGCCACGCGGGTCGCCGGGTCCAGGCGCCGTACCAGGCGCTGCGCGAGGATGCCGCTGACGGTCGAGGCGATCAGGTAACTTTCCACGCCCATGTCCAGCAGGCGTGTGATGCTCGCGGCGGCGCTGTTGGTGTGCAGGGTGGAAAGCACGAGATGGCCGGTGAGCGACGACTGGATCGCGATGCGGCAGGTTTCCAGGTCGCGGATCTCGCCGATCATGATCACGTCCGGGTCCTGGCGCACGATGGAGCGCAGCGCGCCAGCGAAGTCCAGGCCGATGGCCGGCTTGACCTGGATCTGGTTGATGCCTTCGAGCTGGTATTCCACCGGATCTTCGACGGTGATGATCTTGCGCTCGGCGCTGTTGAGCCGCGCCAGCGCGGTGTAGAGCGTGGTGGTCTTGCCGGAGCCGGTGGGCCCGGTGACCAGCAGGATGCCATGGGGCCGTTCGAGCACATCGAGGAAGGCGGCCAGGCGCTCGCCGTCGAAGCCCAGGCTGGGGAAGTCGAACTGCACGGTTTGCCGGTCGAGCAGGCGCATGACCACCGACTCGCCGAAGCTGGTCGGCACCGTGGACACCCGCAAGTCCAGCGCCTTGCCCTGGATGCGCAGCATGATCCGCCCGTCCTGGGGCAAGCGCCGCTCGGCGATGTCCAGGCGCGCCATGATCTTCACCCGCGAGATCACCGCCGCCGACGAACTGGCCGGCGGCGCTTCGGCGTCGTGCAGCACGCCGTCGATGCGGTAGCGCACCTTGAGTTGGTTTTCGAAGGGTTCGATATGGATGTCCGACGCACGCTGCTCCACCGCCCGCTGCAGGATCAGGTTGACCAGGCGGATCACCGGCGCTTCGGAAGCCATGTCCTTGAGGTGTTCGATATCTTCCAGCGCGCCGCCCTGCTCATCGAGGTTCTCGATCAGGGTACCCATGGCGGAACGGCCCTGGCCGTAATAGCGCTCGATCAGCGTCTCGACTTCAGTGCGCGGGCCAATGGCCAGCCACACCGGCACATCACAGGCGTAGGCCAGGGCCTGGAAGGGATAATGCTGCGTCGGGTTGGCCGCGAGCACGCGCAGCCCGCCGTGGGCCCAGCCCATGGGCACCACTTGGTAATGGCGCATGAAGCGCTCGGTGAGCGTGGGCAACGGGTCGAGCAACGGCGGCGCGGCATCGGCGAGCAACAGCGGCGCGCCGAGCAACTCGGCCCAGGCGCGCGCCAGTTCGACTTCGGACACCAGCCCCAGGCGCGTGAGCAGGCCGAGCAGGTCGCTGCCGTCCAGGGACAAGCGTCGGGCGCGCTCCAGGTCGACGGTTTTCAGCCCGGCGTGCTGCATCAGCCACGCGCACACGCGGTCGGTGTGCGGTATCTGCGTATGGCAGGCATCGATGGGCATTGACGACATAGTGGGGTGTCTAGTTGCGAGAAAGTATGGCTATTTGGAACTACTGGATATAAAAATAAAATGCCATTAGTTCGCCACGCCGCAGTCGGAGTTAACTGGGTTAATCGACTGGAAGTTCCAGCGCTAGTTCCTGAAGCGGGGAAACAAACTGAAAAGAATAGCCTGCGACCGCCTTTAAACAGCCGCGAAAGCCTTGATTTAAAGCCCCCAAGCCGACACCCAAGGATTCAGCTAATTGCAATTAGCCACTTCGCTAATCAGAGCCTGACGCCGAAGTTTTTCCTCGACGCGCATCAAGCTCAAACTTTCAAACAACCTTGTTATTGATCTTCATTGCCGCTTAGCGCTGGGTTTGCCGCGTGGTAGCAAACACAGACGATCTGCCCGTCAGAAGTCGACCGTCGCCGACAACAGGTAAGTCCGCGGCGTCGACAAGGTCAGCCCCGGTTCGCTGTCGTCCGACGCGCCCGCCGAGCTCCAGTAGCGTTTATCGGCGACGTTTTCCACATTCGCGCGCAGGGTGATGTGTTTGTCATCGACCTTGAACGCATACCGCGCGCCCACGTCGATGCGGTTCCAGGCGTCGATTTCCTTGGCGTTGGCCTGGTCCAGGTATTGCGAGCTGGAGTAGATGCCGCGCGTGGTCAGGGTCAGGCCTTCGAGGCGCGGCACGTCCCATTCCGCGCCGAGGTTGACGTTGTACTTGGGCGTGGCCGGGGCGCGGTTGCCGTCGAACGTACCGTTGGTGGTGTGGGTCAATTCGCTGTCGATGTACATCACGCCACCCAGCAGGCGCAGGCCCTTGAGCGGTTCGCCGAACAGGCTGAGTTCCACGCCGTCGTTCTGGCGCTTGCCGTTGGGGCCGAACACCCGCGAGGTCGCGTTGGTTTCATAGGCCGGCTGCTTGATGCGGAACACCGCGGCGGTCACGGCGAACGCTCCGGCGTCGTATTTGGCGCCGACTTCCACCTGGCGGCTGATGAACGGCGGGAAGATTTCATCTTCGTTGACCGAGGTGGAAGGCGCGACCTTGCCCTGGCTCAGGCCTTCCAGGTAGTTGGCGTACAGCGACAGCGCGTCGGTGGCCTTGAACAGGATGCCGCCGGACGGCGAGATTTTTTCTTCGTCGTAGGCGGTGTCGCCTTTGACGTTGTTGGTCCAGTCCTCCACCTTCACCCGCTGCCAGCGTGCGCCGAGGGTCAGCAGCAGGCGATCGTCGAAAAAGCCCAGGGTGTCGGACAACGCCACGCCGCTGAATTTATTCTCGGTGTATACCTGCGCATCCTGGCGGATGGCGGTGGACGGCGTCGGTGTTTGCACCGGGTTGTAAAGATTGCTCGGCGCCGCCGCATAGCGTGCGCCGCCGTTGGTGAAGTCCATGTAGAAGTAGCTGGCCGCCAGGTTGACCTCGTGGCTCACCGGCCCGGTATGGAACCCGCTGCGCACGCCTGCCGTGGCGGTACGCACATTTTCATCGCGGCTGAAGTCGCGCGGCTGCACGCTGAAATCCCCTGCACTGTTGCTGACGGAAACGGCGTGACGCAGGAAGTCGTGGTTGCTTTTGCGCGCGCCGACACCGCCGTAGAGCATCAGGTTATCGCTGAGGTCGAACTCGGCATTGAGCGTGCCGAACGTGTCGTTGGTGCTGGCCTTGCTCCACGATTGCGCGTAGTTGCGGCGTACATCGTTGGCGCTTGGCACCGGGGCCGCGGCGGCCACCTGCACGCGCTCCTGCGGGGCGTTGGTGTCGCGCTCGGTGTGGCCGATATCGCTGGAAAGGCGCAGGCGCTCACCGCGAAAATCCAGGCCCAGTACTGCCATCTCGCGATCGACACTCTGATGGTCCCACTCGGTGTCGCCGGCCTGTTTCACGCCGTTGAAGCGCAGGCCGAACTTGTTGTCCTCGCCGAAACGCCGGCCCACGTCCACCGCGCCGCCAGCCTGGCTATCGGAGGCCCAGGTACCGGTGAACGAGGTGATGTCCTTGTCGGTGGCGCGTTTGGGCACCACGTTGATCCCGCCGCCCACACTGCCGCGCGGCGAGATGCCGTTGATCAATTGACTGGGGCCTTTGACGATGTCGACGCGGTCGGCCATTTCCATGTCGATGGTGTAGGTCGGCAACACGCCGTACAGGCCGTTGTAGGCCACGTCACTGTTGAACAGGCTGAACCCGCGAATGGTGAACTGTTCATAGCGCCCACCCGCCGGGTTGGTGGCGCGCACCGACGGGTCGCTGGCGATCAGGTCGCCGAGGGTCCGCGCCTGCTGGTTCTTCACCGCCGCCTGGGTGTAGGTGGTCATGCTGAAGGGCGTGTCCATGAAGTCCCGCGAGCCCAGCAGGCCCTGCGAACCGCGTCGCGCCACTTGCCCACCGGCGTAGATATCGCCGTCGGCTTCGCTGCGGGTCCCGAGGATGGCGGTCGGCGCCAGTTGCAGGCTGCTGCCCTGCGGCACCGGCACCAGCATGTAGGCCTGCTCCCCCATCGGCTGCAGTTGCAGGCCGGAACCTTGCAGCAGGCGGGCAAAACCTTCTTCCACCGCGTACTCGCCGGATAAACCACTGCTACCGCGGCCACTGACCAGCGCCGGGTCCACCGCCAGGTTGACCCCCGACAACCCGGCGAAACGGGTCAACGCGGCACCCAGGCTACCGGCCGGCACTTGGTAGCTGCGGCGGGTGGCGGTATCTTCGGCATAGCTGATCGGGGTAAACAGTGGGCTGGCGCTGAGGCTCAGCATCAGGCTCAGTTTGAGCAAGGGGCGGACGGCGGGCATGGGCGGAAGCTCTCGATTTTGTTCACTTACCTGGAATGACAGGCGAGGTGAAAAAAAGGGACAGGCTTCCGCGCTTTTTTCTAGCAAATAACCACTAAGGCTCAATCAACCGACAGGTTGACTCGACGATCCCGGCGCCGCGCAGAGCCGCCACGGTGGCGTCGGGATCGTCCGTTCTCAGTGTAGGAACTTCAACCAGCCAGCCAGTGCCAGCGCGGCAAAGCAGGTCCAGCCCGAGAACAACCAGCGCCACACGCGCGCACGCGGCACGAACCCCACGCCCCGCACAAAGGCCACACTCATCGCCGCGAACAAGGCCATTGCCAGCCCATGATCAGCTTTGCCGTCCGGGGTGGCCATCAGGGGCGGATAGAGCGTACACACCAGCATGATCGCGATCGCGATAAGCAAGCTCAGCGGGTGAATGCGTGAGGGCGCCGGAGCCTCGGCGACACGCGGCATCATGGCCGCGGCTCCTCACGGTCGCTCAGGGCACGCCCCGCTTCGTTCTCGCCCCACATCGCATTCAATATGGCCAGCAACAAGGCGAAACCGACTCCCAGCATCCAGGCGAAATACCACATAGTCTTTGCTCCTCTGATGGCGTTAGTAGGCCGAATGTTCGTTGGCTTTGATCTGTGCCACGGTGACCTTGCCGCGCATGACGCGATAGGCCCACGAGGTGTAGATCACGATCAGTGGCATGAAGATCAACGTGGCCCAGAACATGATCGCCAGGCTCAGATGACTGGCCACGCTGTCCCACACGGTCAGGCTTGCCGCCGGTACGGTCGACGACGGCATGACGAACGGGAACATCGACACACCAGCGGTGCTGATCACCCCGACCACTGCCAGCGACGAGGCGACAAACGCAGCCAGCGTACGGCGCATCAGCATCAACAATGCGGCACCGGCGGCGCCCGCCAGGCCCAGCGCAGGCAGCAGCCACAGCGCTGGATAATGACCATAGTTGGCCATCCAGGCGCCGGCTTCGCGTACCACGGTCTTGTTGAGAATGTCCGGCAGCCCGGCGATGTCCACCACCGAGGTAATGCGATAGCCGTCGATCGACTGCAACCACACCCCGGCAATGACGAATGTGCACATCAGCACCAGCGCCGCGCCAACCCCGCCCTTGATGGCGCGAGCCTGGATCACGCCTTCAGTGCGGTGCGCCAGGTAGGTACCGCCTTGCAGGGTGATCATTGCACTGCTCACCACACCGGTCAGCAGGGCGAAGGGGTTCAGCAATTGCCAGAAACTCCCGGTGTATGTCGATACCAGCAAGTTACTGAAGTGGAACGGTACGCCTTGCAGCAGGTTGCCGAACGCGATGCCGAACACCAGCGGTGGTACGGCGCCGCCGATGAACAGGCCCCAGTCCCAGGTGCTGCGCCATTTGGCATTGTGAATCTTGCTGCGATAGTCAAACCCCACCGGGCGGAAGAACAGCGCCCACAGGACCAGAATCATCGCCCAATAGAACCCGCTGAACGCGGTGGCGTACACCACCGGCCACGCGGCGAACAACGCCCCGCCCGCGGTGATGAACCACACCTGGTTGCCGTCCCAGTGCGGCCCCACGGTGTTGATCGCGACGCGGCGTTCCACGTCCGAGCGGCCGACGAAGGGCAGCAAGGTGCCGACGCCCATGTCGTGGCCGTCCATGATGGCGAAGCCGATCAGCAGTACGCCGACCAGTGCCCACCAGATAAGTTTCAGGGTGACGTAATCAAACATGGTGGAGTTCCTTCATGTTGGCATCGTGGGCATAACGGCCGGTTCCGAGGCTACCCGGCCCCTGGCGGGCGAACTTGACCATCAGGAACATTTCAACCACCAGCAGCACGGTGTAGAAACCGACGAATCCTGCCAGCGAGCCATAGATGTTATTGACGCTAAGGGTGGAAACACTCATGTGAGTGGGCAGCACGCCGTAGATGGTCCAGGGTTGACGGCCATATTCAGCGACGAACCAGCCCAACTCACAGGCCAGCCAAGGCGCAGGCAGCATGCACAGGGCCCAACGCAGCAGCCAGCGGCGGCGTGTGCAGGCCGACTGCAAGGTGCTCCAGAAAGCCAGACCGAACAGCAGCAGCATGGCGAAGCCCATCGCGACCATGACCCGGAACGACCAGAACATCGGGGTCACGTGCGGTACGGTATCGTTCACCGCCTTGTCGATGATCTCCGGCGTGGCCTGGTTGACGTCTTCAACGTACTTTTTCAGCAGCAGGCCAAAGCCGAGGTCCGCTTTGTACTCTTCGAAGGTATCGAACGCCGCCTTATCGGTGCGATCGGCCCGCAGGGCTTCAAGCGCATTGACGGCGGTAATGCCACGCAGGATGCGCGCGCGGTTTTTCGCTTTGATGTCATGAATGCCTGGGATCTGCTTGCTGACCGAGCGCGTGCCGATCAGGCCCATCACCCAGGGCACATCGACTTCCCAGTTATTCTTGGACTCGGCTTCGTTGATGCTGGCCAGCAAGGTCAGGCCCGCCGGCGCGGGTTTGGTTTCCCACATGGCTTCCATGGCCGCCAGCTTGGTTTGCTGCGCCTCACCCACGGTGTAACCCGATTCATCCCCCAGCACGATCACGCTCAGCACCGACGCCAGGCCGAACGCCGCCGCCACCCGGAAGCTGCGTTTGGCAAACTCGACATCACGACGCTTGAGCAGGTACCAGCTGGAAATCGACAGCACGAACATCGAACCGGTGACATAACCGGCCGACACCGTGTGTACAAACTTGGCCTGGGCGACCGGGTTGAACACCACCGCCCAGAAATCGACCATCTCCATGCGCATGGTGATGTAGCTGAATTCCGATCCCACCGGGTTCTGCATCCAGCCATTGGCGATCAGAATCCACAGCGCCGACAGGTTGGTACCGATGGCCATCAGCAACGTGACCAGCAAGTGGTGCTCTTTCTTCAGGCGATCCCAGCCAAAGAAGAACAGACCGATCATGGTCGATTCGAGGAAGAACGCCATTAAGCCTTCGATGGCCAGCGGCGCACCGAAGATGTCGCCCACGTAGTGGGAGTAGTACGCCCAGTTGGTACCGAACTGGAATTCCATGGTGATACCGGTTGTCACACCCAGGGCGAAGTTAATGCCGAATAACTTGCCCCAGAAGCGCGTCATGTCCTTCCAGATGACATTCCCGGTCATCACATAGACGCTTTCCATGATGACGAGCAGCCAGACCATGCCAACCGTCAGCGGTACGAATAGAAAGTGGTAAAGCGCAGTAGCTGCGAACTGCAGCCGTGACAAATCCACCAGTTGTTCTGAGATCACTTGCTTGCCCCTTGAGTCGAGGTGGGTACACCGAAACGGTTGCCGACGATGTTCGGGTCGACACTGACGTGCGAATCCCGGATGAACAGCCACCACAGCACGCTCAGCAGCACGAGCTTGATCAGCACCGCGGTGAGTAGATGGCGTAGTAGGCGTTTGTCGGAAATAGTCATGTCTATGCAGTAAGCACAGGGCATGCCAAAGCCAGATCTTCTATTTTTATCGTTATAAAACAATTAGTTATTGGTTTTTTAGCGGTAGCCCTGGCGCACCGCTGCTGGTCAATACGCTGCCAGTCTGGCAGCTTGGCAGTCACTGGCAGTCGTAGAGGGCTAGGCCAGGCCTTGTTCCTTCAGGCGCCGGTACAAGGTCCGGTCGCTGATCCCCAGGTGCTTGGCCAGTTCACTGCGGGTGCCTTTGAATGTGGCCAGGGCCTGCGCCAGTGTGCTGCCGTCGAACGGCGTCGAAGCCGCAGGCGCAGGCGCAGCCTGAGGTGGCGGCGCCACGGTGGCCTGGGGTAAATGGATGGCGCGGATGACCCCATCGTCAGCGAACAGGCTCGCCCTTTCCAGGACGTTGCGTAACTCACGCACATTGCCTGGCCATGAGTACTGCTGCAGGGCTGCCAGGGCTTCGGCATCGATGGTCAGTCGACGTTTGCCGGCACCACGCCGTTGCAGGAATGAATTCACCAGCAAGGCGATGTCTTCTACCCGGTTGCGCAAGGGCGGCAAATGAATGGGGAAGGCGCTGATGCGGTAGTACAGGTCCTGCCTGAACTCGCCTTTTTCCATCATTTTTTCCAGCGGCTTGTGGGTGGCGGCAATCAACCTGAAATTGGCGTGGAAGGTCTCGACACTGCCGACCCGGCGATAGGTGCCCGATTCGATCAGGCGCAACAGTTTGACCTGCATGGCCAACGGCACATCGCCAATCTCATCCAGGAACAATGTGCCGCCCTGGGCGGTTTCGACCAAGCCGGGCTTGCGGCTGATGGCACCGGTGAAGGCGCCTTTTTCATGGCCGAACAGCTCGCTCTCAAAGAGTGTTTCGGTCAAGCCCGAGCAATCCACCACGACAAACGGCCCGCTGGCCCGTTCGCTGGTTTCATGGACGGCGCGCGCGAACAGCTCCTTGCCGGTACCCGACTCGCCCAGGAGCAGCACCGGCAGCATGGACGGCGCCACCCGCTGCAGTTCCGACAGGGCAAGGTTGAAGGCCGGTGAACAGCCGACCAGCCCTTCGTTGCTCGGCCGCGCCGAGGCGCTGCGCACCAGCGTCAGGCGCTCAACATAAGCGGTGATCGCCCCATTTTCGTCGAGGATCGGCCGTAATTCGACATCGACATGCTCAGGCCCCCGAGGCGTGTGGTGGATGTGCAAGACACGATCCGGCCCGCGCTTTTCCTGGGCCTTCTTCATCGGGCAATTCTCACCCGCCTGGTCACAAGGGACGTCGTAATGGTGTGAGATCTGATAACACTTATGGCCGATAAAGGGTTTGTCAGCGCTGCCGAACTGGCGCTGATAGGCCGTGTTGGCTGCCAGGATGTTGTAGTCCGGATCGAGCACGATCATCGGATTGGGTTCGTGTTCCAGAAACGAAACAAGCGACTGTACTTGATCCGGGTGTGGGACGGCGTTGGCTAGGGTAGGCAGAAAAGTCTTCATCATGGCTCCTGGAATCCATTTTTCCATCCTGTTGTGGCACTGCCACCTCTGTCAAGGCACTGCCAATGGCAGAAGAATCCCCCAGATACAGGCCTGAATACCCCTATACAGAAACACAAAGCCCAATAAAATCAATTGGATATTAGGCTATTTCGGCAAAACCATGGCCTGGCAAACTTATTGCTATGTCAGTCCTTAGTCTAAGCGGCTCGAAAAAAAGCCCCCCCTAAGGAGACAGTTCATGCGCGTCAAACTTCACGTCGAAGGCTTCTTCGACTCTGCTACCAACACCGTCAGCTATCTGGTACTGGACGAGACCACCCTCCACTGCGCGATCATCGACAGCGTATTGGATTACGACCCTAAATCCGGCCACACCGCCACCACGTCCGCCGACCGCCTGATCGCGCGGGTGAGCGAGCTGAATGCGCAGGTCGAGTGGATTCTCGAGACCCACGTCCACGCCGACCACCTGACCGCCGCGCCCTACCTGAAAGAAAAGCTCGGCGGGAAGATCGGCATCGGCAGCCAGATTTCGACGGTACAAAAGGTCTTCGGTACGCTGTTCAATGCCGGTAGCGATATGCCGCGCGATGGCAGTCAGTTCGATCACCTGTTCGTCAACGACGAGTCGTTCAGCATTGGCACGCTGCATTGCACCGCACTGCATACACCCGGCCATACGCCGGCCTGCATGACTTATGTCGTCAGCGATGGCAGCGAAACGGCGGCCTTCGTCGGCGACACGCTGTTCATGCCCGACTACGGCACCGCCCGCTGTGACTTCCCCGGCGGCAATGCGCGCACGCTGTTCCAGTCAATCAACAAAGTGTTGAGCCTGCCGGCGGATACATTGCTGTATATGTGCCACGACTACCAGCCGGGTGGCCGCGAGGTGCAATTCGTCAGCACCGTTGCCGAACAGCGCGAGCAGAACGTGCATGTGCGTAATGGCATCAGTGAGGAGGAGTTCGTGGCGATGCGTACCAAGCGGGATGCCTCGATGGACATGCCGACCCTGATCCTGCCCTCGGTCCAGGTCAACATGCGAGCCGGGCATTTGCCCGAGCCTGAATCGAACGGGATTCGCTACCTGAAAATTCCACTCAACGTCGCCTGACATTCCCCCACCCTAAAAAAATCATAAGAAAAATACCCATAACGGAGACACTTATGGATATCCGCCGCCTTGCGCCTGCTTTATCAGTATCAGAACAGATTTTCCCCAGCCAATTGGCCGAACTGAAAGCCGCCGGCTTTCGTGCCGTCATCTGCAACCGCCCCGATGGCGAAGGCAGTGACCAACCGTTGTTTGCCGAAATCAAACGCGCCGCCGACGCGGTCGGCATCGAAGCGCACTACCTTCCCGCCGAGTCGGGCAAAGTCACCGACGAGCAGGGAATTGCCTTCGGCGAGTTGCTGGAAACGCTGCCCAAACCGGTGTTGGCTTATTGCCGGTCCGGGATGCGCTCGACAACGATGTGGGCGCTGTCGCAAGCAGGTCAGCACGACCTGCCGCACATCGTCGAAAGCGCCAAAAAAGCCGGCTTCGATATGAAAGGCGTGATCCGGCGGATCGCGAACCAGGGCCGCACGCCGGTCGAAGTGGCCGAAGCACAACATACCGTGGTCATCATCGGCGCCGGCGCGGCGGGTATCGCCACCGCCTCCAGCCTGCTGGCCCGCGCGCCGGGGCTCGACATTGCGATCGTCGATCCGGCCGATGTGCATTACTACCAACCCGGCTGGACGCTGGTCGGCGGGGGGGTGTTCGATGCGCGCCAAACGGCGCACACCATGGGCACCACCCTGCCCCGCGGCGTGCATTGGATCAAGGCGGCGGTGGCGGCTTTCGAACCTGAGCGAAACGCAGTGATTCTGGATGGCTGCCGGGTCGTCAAATACGAGCAACTGATTGTGTGCCCCGGCCTGAAGCTCGATTGGCATGCCATCGAGGGGTTGTCGGAGACCCTCGGCCGCAACGGCGTGACCTCCAATTACCTGTATCACCTGGCGCCTTATACCTGGGAAAAGGTCCAGCAACTGCGGGGTGGCCGGGCGATTTTCACGCAGCCGCCGATGCCGATCAAATGCGCTGGGGCGCCGCAAAAAGCCATGTACTTATCGGCCGACCACTGGAAACGCAGCGGTGTGCTGGATGCCGTCGAGATCGAGTTCTACAGCGCCGGCGCGGTGCTGTTCGGGGTTCCCGACTATGTGCCCGCGCTGATGGAATACGTCACCGCTTACGGCATCGACCTGAATTTCGGCAACACCCTCACCCGCGTCGATGGCCCGGCGCGGACGGCCACGTTCAGCGGCGTGAACCCGGATGGCAGCCCCCGCGTGCTGACCCGTGAGTTTGATTTGCTGCATGTGGTGCCACCGCAGGTCGCGCCGGACTTCATTCGGGTCAGCCCGTTGGCTGACGCGGCCGGCTGGATCGATGTCGACCCCGCCACGCTGCGTCACAAAACCTTTGCCAATATCCATGCGCTGGGCGACGCGGCCAACACGAGCAACGCCAAGACTGCGGCCGCTGCGCGCAAGCAGGCGCCGGTGGTGGCGCATAACGTGCTGGCGGCCATGGGCAAGGCCAACGGTTGCGCACAGTACGACGGTTACGGCTCCTGCCCGCTGACGGTGGAGCGCGGCAAGATCGTCCTGGCGGAGTTCACCTACGGCGGCAAGGTCGCCCCCAGCTTCCCGTCATGGCTGATCGACGGCACCCGCCCTTCCCGGCTGGCGTGGCTGCTCAAAGAGCGGATTCTTCCGCCGCTGTATTGGAAGGGTATGCTCAAGGGCCGCGAATGGCTGGCGAAACCCGAGTTGACCGACCAATGAAATCAGCGCTGAACGCAAGGAGACTGAGATGATCATCGTCTTACTGCTCGGGCTGACAGTCGGCGTGATTCTGGCCCTGACCGGCGCCGGCGGCGGCATACTCGCGGTGCCGTTGCTGGTGTTTGGGGCGGGCTTGAGCATGGCCGAGGCCGGGCCCATCGGGTTGTTGGCGGTGGGCCTGGCCGCGACGCTGGGCGCGGTGATGGGCCTGAAAAACGGCACCGTCCGCTACAAAGCGGCGCTATTGATCGCCACCGCCGGGATCATCTGCTCGCCCCTGGGCCTGTGGTTGGCGCAGCGCACGCCGAATCGTCCGTTGACGATCCTGTTTGCCTGCGTGCTGATGTACGTGGCGTTCCGGGTATTCAAACGGTCGTTGCCGCCGTCCCCGGCGTCGAAGGCCGCCGTCGCGACCAAACCGCCGCCCTGCGTATTGGACGCCCAACGCGGCAAGCTGAACTGGACGGCGCCGTGCGCCTGGGCGCTCACGGTGTCGGGCGTGATCGCGGGCGGGCTTTCGGGCTTGCTCGGCGTGGGTGGCGGCTTTGTGATGGTGCCGGCGCTGCAGCGCTACACCAATTTGACCGCGCAGTCGGTGCTGGCGACGTCGCTGGCGGTGATTGCGCTGGTGTCGATGGCCGGCGTGGCCGCCAGCTCGGCGGCCGGGCATTTGCAGTGGGCCGTGGCCCTGCCGTTCTCCGTGGGCGCCTTGTTTGGAATGGCCGGCGGACGCCTGATCGCGGCGCGGCTGGCAGGCCCGCACTTGCAACGCGGATTTGCCGCCGTGTCGATGCTGGTGGCGGTGGCCCTGCTGGTCAAAGCGCTTGGATCGTGAGCGCGGATTCCCGACTTTCCAGGCGTGCCTGAAACACGCCTGTCAGGGTTCAACGTCACGCTTCGGTCGTGCCTGGCAGGCGTGGGCATTGGCGGGCCATCGTGGCAACCGTTGATCACCCGGGCCGCCAAGATACAAGTACCCGCGCGGCACGTTATTAGATAAAGGCCAAATAAATATCCAACTTATCGGCTGAATCGAATCACTGGCTTAATCCGAGAAAATACTATAAGTACGCGCGCAACATTATAAATCGCATGAATAGGCGCCCCAAAGGAATTGAACTTTACCGCCTCACCCGTTAGCCATTAGTCGAATACTGCCTTTCGCGGACAGCGTTTTATAGTGTGTAATAGAAAAACCATCCACTATTAAAATTGATTCCCGGTACTTTGAATGTTGCCCATCCTCTCTTCACCGAATACCCTTCCGATAAATGAGGAGCTGTTGCAATTACTCCAAGCGACGGCTAACGCCCAAACCGCCTGGATGACAACTGTCAATCATTTGGAAGCGGCCTGTGATGAGGTATGGCTGGCTCGCATGTGGGAAGTCGAACACCTTGAAAATCAATACAGGGCCTGCCAGGACCAGCTGTTTTCCTATCTGAAAAAAGCGATCAAGATCTAGACTTATCAGTACGGCCCTGCACTCTTTTCGGTCGTTCGCGCGCCGAAAACAGGCCCGCCAGAACTCGGGCCGGCTGAATATTCGACTAAAGTACAGCACCGCACTATGCGTGTCGAAAAAGCCACCTTAGTTGAATAGCCGACAACTCCGCCAACGCCCGACAGACGTGGAGCTGTATCCTTTCAGTTGCACCGCCAATCAATCTCCCTCGCATCCTGATATTTTTCATACATGGCCCGATTTGCCATCTGGATCAGCCTGACCGTCACACTAGTGCTAAAGCATTGGGAGGGATGGTCGACATTCAGGTGATAAAGGATCAATCAACCTGAGTTACTCACTGGAGTCCATATGTTCGGCTGGATCAGCAATATCCGAGTCAGTGCTAAATTAAGTTTGGGATTCGGCCTGGTACTGGGGCTTGCGTTGTTGCTGGCCGCGACCGGCTGGTACGCAGTGGTGACATTGACCGACCGCGGGCTCAAGGTTGAGGAAATTGCTCAGGTCAGCGATTACACCAAAGACTTGCGAATCATTCGCCTACGCATCGGTACGAGCACCCAACCGGATGCCTATCAACCGCTGCAGCAAACCCTGGATCGCCTCGCAGCCCACTTGGACAGTATCGGGGATACGTTCGTCGACCCACAGGATCAAAACCTGATTCAACAGCAGGAAAATGCAGTCAAAGGGTACGGGCAACTGCTGCATGAATTGGCCACCCCCAACATTGACCAGGCGCCCTTGTTTAAACGGATGGGCCAGTTGGGCGACGTGTTGCTCGACACCACACAAAAGCTGATTGAATCGCAAAACACCAAACGCGATACCGATGCCGCGTCCGCCAAGGCCTCGCTGAGCCTCGTCGCGACCCTGGCGCTGCTGCTGGGCGCGCTCGCCGCATGGGTGATCACACGGCAAATCGTCAATCCACTGCAACACACACTCCAGGCGGTGAACCGCATTGCCCGGGGCGATTTGACCGAGCATGTGACGGTGACCCGGCGCGATGAGCTGGGCCAACTGCAGTCGGGCCTTCAGCAGATGATGCTCAACCTTCATGAGCTGATCGATGGCATTCGATCCGGCGTCATTCAGGTTGCCAGCGCGGCCGAACAACTGTCGGCGGTGACCGAGCAAACGAATTCGGGGATCAGCACCCAGAAAGCCGAAACGGATCATGTCGCCACCGCAATGAACGAGATGACTGCCACCGTCCACAACGTCGCACGCAACGCCGAGGAAGCTTCCGTCGCTGCGTCGGCCGCCGATCAGCAAGCCAGCGAGGGCGAGCAGATCGTGGGTGAAGCCATCGAGCAGATCCAGCGCCTGGCGACAGAACTCAACCAGTCGGCAGACGCTGTGCGCTACCTCCAGGAACAGAGCGATAAAATCGGCGGTGTCCTGGATGTGATCAAAGCCGTCGCCCAGCAAACCAACCTGCTGGCGCTGAACGCCGCGATTGAAGCCGCCCGCGCCGGAGAGGCCGGCCGTGGTTTTGCGGTGGTGGCCGACGAAGTGCGCAATCTCGCCCTGCGCACCCAGCGCTCCACCGAAGAAATCGAGAGCCTGGTCGCCGGTGTGCAAAGCGGCACCCAAGCCGTGGCCTCGGGCATGGAAAGCAGCCTGCTGCTGAGCGAAAGCAGCGTGGAATGCACCCACCGTGCCGTCAGCGCGCTGGAGAACATCACCAGCAAGGTCTCGATCATTCAGGCCATGAATCAGCAGATTGCGACGGCGGCGGAAGAGCAAAGCGCCGTCACCGAGGAGATCAATCGCAGCGTGATCAACGTTCGCGACATCTCCGACCAGACGGCCAACACCTGCGAGGAAACCGCCGCGTCGAGTAACGAACTGGCGCGGCTGGGACATGAGCTGGAACGGCTGGTGGAGCGTTTCAAGGTCTAGGTGCGGCGGCCTGGGCTTTGCCAGAGGCCATCACTCCCCTTTCTGATCGTCTGTCAGGAGCGGGCAAGGCTCAGACTTTGCCCCCTCAGCCCCTCCCCCAAAAAGCAAAGGGCGAAACAAGGCTAGACCACCTAATGCACAACGGCCAGGCCCTAGCGCCTGGCGCGGTTGGCGCGACCCGCCATTCAACTTTCATAAAAGCTTAACGAAAGTGCTGCAAAGTTCGGGAGCCCGTTATCACAATGAGTTCCTTCGATGAAAAATTTGATGAAGTCTGCTGCACTCGCCGTTGCGGTTTCTCTTTGTGCAACTTCCATGGCTTTTGCTGAGGAAAGCGTTCGCCTGAGCGGCTCAGGCGCTAGTTTCCCGGCACCGATCTACCTGACCTGGTTCAAGGATTTCAGTAAGAAAACCGCAGGCGTCACTGTGGATTATCAATCCAAGGGCAGTGGCGCCGGTGTGCAGGACTTCCTGAACAAAACCGTCGATTTCGCCGCCAGTGACTCGGCAATGAAAGACGAAGATATCGCCAAGGTTGCCGAAGGCGTGCAGTTGCTGCCGATGACGGCAGGTGAAATCGTGTTGGCTTTTAACCTGCCGGGCAATCCTAAAGAACTTAAATTGCCACGCGACGTTTACTCCAACATCTTCTTGGGCAAGATCACCAAGTGGAACGACCCGAAAATCGTTGCTGCCAACCCGGGCCTGAAACTGCCTGATATGCCGATTACCGTTGTCGTGCGTGCAGACTCCAGTGGTACCACTGCGGTATTCACAAAGCATCTGGCGACGATCAACCCACAGTTCCAGAAAGATTTGGGTGAAGGCAACACTGTCAACTGGCCTGCCAGCGACAAATTCATCAAATCGCCGAAGAACGATGGTGTGACAGCGACCGTGCGCCAGACTCCGGGCGCTATCGGCTATATCGAATACGGTTTCGCCAAGCTGGCCAAGGTTGACTTTGCCCAACTGCAGAACAAGGCCGGCAAGTACGTTGTCCCTAACGCAGAAAGCGGTGCCGAGGCCCTCGCGGCAGTGAAAATGCCGGAAAGCCTGGTGGCCTGGCTGCCGGATCCGGACGGCGCCAAGTCCTACCCGATCACGTCCTACACCTGGATGATCTTCCGCAAGCACAACGAGAACCCGGCCAAGGCCAAGGCGATGCGCGAAATGGTCGAATACAGCCTGACCGAAGGGCAGAAAATCGCCGACTCGATGGGTTACATCCCGCTGCCGAAATCGGTTGTGGATGAGGTTCGCAAAGCATCCGCCAACATCCAGTAACGCACGTGAGGCCTCTCTCGGTATGCGCGCTCAGCCATACCGGGAGCGTTTCCCCCTTGTTCCGGAGTTAGCCAATGAGCACACCTTTTGTCGTACCGGTTAACCAGGATTCTGCCTGCCAGCCACCCTCTGCAAAGGATTTCCTGGTTGATCGCACCTTCCGTGCGCTCGCACGAATAGGGGTGATTCTGATTCTGGCGTTGGTCTTCGCCTTGGTATTCGAGGTGGGACGCAAGGCCCTTCCAGGCATGGAAAAGCACGGTTTTGATGTGCTTCTCGGCAGCGTCTGGGACGTTAACCAAGGCAAGTACGGCATTTTGCCGGCCATTTGGGGCACGCTCTACAGCGCCCTGATCGCGTTGCTGATCGCAGGCTTTTTCGGCGTCAGTATGGCGATTTTCCTGACCCAGGATTTCCTGCCGGCGAAGCTGGCAGCCGTGTTTCGAACCATCGTCGAATTACTCGCGGCCATCCCCAGCGTCGTTTATGGCCTGTGGGGGATTTACGTGGTGATCCCAACGATTCGCCCGCTTACGGCGTGGCTGAACAGCGAACTGGGCTGGATACCTTTTTTTGGCACGACCTTGAGCGGGCCGGGGCTGCTTCCTGCGGCGTTGGTACTGGCCATCATGATTCTGCCGACCATTGCGGCCGTGTCGCAGGACGCCCTCACCGGTGTCCCGATGAAAACCAAGCAAGCCGCCTACGGCATGGGGACGACCCATTGGGAAGCGATTCTGAAGGTGATGGTGCCATCCGCTGCCACCGGTATTTTCGGCTCCCTGGTCCTCGGCCTGGGTCGCGCGCTGGGGGAAACCATGGCGCTGGCCATGCTGGTGGGCAACGCGAACAACATCTCGCTTTCTCTGTTTGCCCCGGCCAATACGCTAGCGGCCTTGTTGGCGCTGAACTTCCCCGAAGCCGGGCCGAACGAAATCGAAGTATTGATGTACGCCGCACTGGTACTGATGTTTATCACGCTCCTGGTGAACATCATCGGTTCCATGATCATGGTCTATGCCCAACGTGGTACTAAATGATGACTGACATCACTTCCTCTACAGCCGCTTTACCAAGCCTGCAGCGCAAGTTTGAAGGCCGCGCCCTGCGCAGCCTGGTGTTGACCACACTGGTCTGGGGTGGTGCTCTACTGGCCAGCGTGCCGCTGATTTCCGTGCTCTACATGCTGATCACGCGCGGAGGGGCACGCCTGAGCCTGGAGGTATTCACCGAACTGCCGCCAACCGGTTTCGAGACCGGCGGTGGCTTCGGCAACGCGATGGCAGGCACCTTCGTCATGGTCGGTATCGCGGCGGCAATCGCAGTGCCGGTCGGCATCATGGCGGCCATTTTTCTGGCTGAACTGGGGCCAGACAGCAAGCTGGCAAACGCCGCGCGCTTTGCCGCCAAGATGCTTACGGGCCTGCCATCCATTCTGGCCGGGGTGTTTGCCTACGCGCTGGTGGTGATGACCACCGGTACCTATTCAGCACCGGCGGGTGGCGTGGCACTGGCGGTACTGATGTTGCCCATCGTCGTGCTGACGGCTGAAGAGTCGATGAGGATGGTGCCTAAAATCATGAAGGATGCGGCCTACGGCATGGGCTGTACCCGCTCGCAGGTCATCTGGAAAATCGTCTTGCCTACCGGCATGCCGGCAATCCTGACGGGCGTCATGCTCGCCGTGGCCCGCGCCGCGGGCGAAACCGCGCCGTTGTTGTTTACCGCGCTGTTCAGCAACTACTGGATTTTTCACGACGGCAGCCTGGCAGTCATGAATCCGACGGCATCGCTTGCCGTGCTGATTTACAACTTCTCCGGTATGCCCTTCGACAACCAACTCGAGCTCGCATGGGCAGCCTCGCTGGTGCTGGTGATGATCGTATTGGTCGTGAATATTGTCAGCCGCATTTTCGGCAAGCCCAAGTATTGAGAACGGGAGCATCTGAATTTTGAACGTATCAACTGCGCAAATAGCCGCTCCGTTTGTCACCCAGGCGCCTGTCGTCATGGACTGCAAGCTGGACAAAATTTTCTACGGCAACTTCATGGCGGTACGTGACAGCCATGTGCCGATCGAAAAAAACAAGATCACCGGTTTCATCGGCCCTTCTGGCTGCGGCAAAAGTACCGTGCTGCGTAGCCTCAATCGGATGAACGATCTGGTGAAAGGCTTTCGGTTTGAAGGGCACGTGCATTTCCTTGGGCAAGACGTCTATGGCAAGGGCGTTGACCCGGTGGTCGTGCGGCGTTACATCGGTATGGTTTTTCAGCAGCCGAACCCATTTTCGATGAGCATTTTCGACAACGTTGCGTTCGGCCTGCGCCTCAATCGCTACAAAGGCGACCTGGGAGACCGTGTAAAGCACGCCCTGCAAGGCGCGGCGCTGTGGGATGAGGTCAAGGACAAGCTCAAGGTCAGCGGCCTGTCACTCTCCGGCGGCCAGCAACAACGGCTTTGTATCGCTCGCGCCATCGCGACCGAACCTGAAGTGCTGTTGCTGGATGAGCCCTGTTCGGCACTCGACCCGATCGCGACGCGCCGGGTCGAGGAGTTGATGGTTGAGCTGAAGAAGGATTACACCATCGCCCTGGTCACCCACAATATGCAGCAAGCCATCCGTGTTGCGGACACGACGGCGTTTTTCTCGGTTGATATTTCCCAGGGCACGCGCACCGGTTATTTGGTTGAGATGGGCCCAACGGCGCAGATTTTCGATAACCCGCGCGAACAAATGACCGGGGATTACATCAGCGGCAAGTTCAGCTAAACAGCAAACGTCCAGTCAAGACCGCATACCGCTATAGTGCCAAAGGTGCTTTAGCGGGCATCCGGTCGTTTTACCTGCTTATCTACCGTTTCCCAGGATTGCCAATGCCTGCACCCCGTCGTCTTGATTTACCTGCAATCGAACGCGCGCTACGCGAGGTGCAGAGCCGCTTTTCCGAGCTCAGCAGGCACTTTACCGAGCCGCGCGACCCCTTGACTGACGAAGTGCTGCACAATGTACTTGAAGGTTATGCGTTGATTGACAGCTATGTCGCAAGCGGCGTAGACCTGTTCGACCTTCAGCAACTGAACCTGATGCTGGAGATCAACGCCACCGTGCTCTGTGGTCGGGACCCGGTACGCCGACGGGAATACGCTCAACATCTGGCGGCGACCGAGGAACACTTCTTCAACAACGTCGAGGGGGGGATAAAAGACTTGTTCAATTGGTACTGTGCGTATCGCAGCGAATCCGTCTGGAAACGTGCAGCCGGTGTCTACGTGCGAATCCTCAGCAAGCCGCAGTTGTTTATTGAAGGCAATAACCGCAGTGGGTCGCTCATCGTCAGCTATTTGCTCATGCGCGCAGGTTTGCCTCCATTCGTGCTGACGCTGAAAAACGCCGAGGGCTACTTCAACCCGTCATCGGTCATACGCAACTCCGCCAAGCATGGCGTCAAGGCGTTGTATGAATTGCCCAAGATCAAGAAAAAGTATGCAGCCTTCCTGGAAGATCAGGCATCTGATTCAATGAAATTTCTTCTCAACGACAAGGCCTCGCCCCTTTACCAGGAGGGTCATCGATGAGCCGGTATCCCACGCTCGCTAAATGCCGAGCTTCCGGCAGCCGGGTATGGCACGCCATGCGGCGCGCCGTCCCGATGCACGTATTCAGGCGTCAGCGCATACGCATTTCGTTCGATATCGATGACACCCTGGCCTGCCAACTCCACCACTGCGCAGTCGAGCCAAGCCGGCTGCCGGCCTGTGTGCATCGTTGGCTGGGTGAACCATTGCGTATCGGCACACGCTCCCTGACCCAAGAGTTACGTCGCCAGGGCTGCAGTATCTGGGTCTACACCTCGTCCGGTCGCACTCCGTCCTACATCAGGCGTTGGCTTTTGCTGTACGGCATCCGCGTCGACGGGGTGGTCAACAGCATGCTGCATAACCGTGCCCTGACGGTGCATGGCCTGTCGAACGCGCCCTCGAAATTTCCGCCGGCATTCGATATCGACTTACATGTCGACGATTCCGAAGGCGTGCGGACTGAAGGGCGTGATCACGGTTTTCGCGTTGTTGTCGTGCATCCGGAGGATGAGCGCTGGGCACAGAAAGTCCTCGATGCCGTGGCGGAAGTCCAAGCACAGCTCGCTTGGCAACAACCGTTCAGGAACAAGAAGCCAGCACAACAATGCTCGGAAATTGTGCCCTCGTGAGTTTTAGTAACCCTGGCTTATCACCGCGGCCCATGGCTGCAAAAAAAACTTCACCGTCTGGACATTCTCTTGTGTGTTCATCGAAATCGCTCCATTGCCTTTACCCAGGATCGTGTCCGATCTAACCGGACACGTTGTGGGCCTGCGGGTGAGGAAGAGGGTATTCGCACGCCGCGCGGGTATTGGCTGGCAGTCAATTCGATCAAAAGCGACGCGCAACGCGATCTTGCCTGATGCGCAGGACGAGCTTAGGGCGCGAGTATTTCCTGAAGAAACGCGATGAATACACTGATGCGGCTGGAACCACGGTGGTTGGGCAGATACAGCGCATTGATGCAGGTGCTTGCACTGCCTGGGTTGACTTCATATTGCTCCAGCACCCGCGTCAGCCGACCTGCACTGACGTCCTCACGTACCAGCCAATCGGCCAATAGCGTCACCCCGCCACCGGCCAAGGCAGCCTCGCGCAGAATGTCGGCATTGTTGCTTTGCAGCCGTCCCTGCACATTCACGCGGATGACGTCCTCATCGCCCAGGAATGTCCAGTCGTGGTGGCCCGTGTGGTAATCGAAACGCAAGCACGGGTGCTCGAGCAAGTCGCGAGGGTGTCGCGGCAGTCCGGTTCGTGTCAGGTATTCGGGACTCGCCACCACCCAACGCTGGAAATAGCCCAGCCGCTTGCTGACGATGTCATCACTGACAACCGATGAACCAAGACGTACTGACACATCGATTTGTTCGCTGAGCAGGTCACTGACCTCGTCGCTCAGCGAGAGACTGATTTCCAGACCGGGATGGCGTTCAAGCAACCGCCCCAAGTGCGGGGCGATGATTCGCCGGCCGAATTCCACCGGGACACTGACCCGCAAACGCCCCTGAGCTTCGCTGCCACGGTCGGCAACGACGGCATCCGCGCCATCGATGGCCTCAAGGATCGCCACGACTTTATCGAAATAGTGCTGCCCCGCCACCGTGACGCTCGTATTGCGCGTGGTGCGGTTGAGCAGGCTGGCACCCAACTCACTTTCCAGCCCCGCGACCTGCCGTGTCACAGACGATGTGGAGATGCCGAGCTTACGCGCCGCAGATGAGTAACCCCCACAGCGCACCGTTTCGACAAACATTTTCAGCGCCAGCAACTTGTCCATGCACGGATTCCGAGATCGAAAGGTAAAGGTAGCGACTGTGCATGACCAGGCAATGGGAGTCTTGCATGGCTGTGCTCAATGGCCTGATTGATTAAGGAGGCTTGCGATCTCCCTATTGATCGGATGATAATCAGATTTGATCAAATAATCGATCGATTAATAGAGCGGCGTCTCGAAGCGGGTACATGCCACGGCGAGAACCGGTCGCTCTGACCCGTTTATCACCCGCCTCGGCGGCACCGATCAAGAAAGGTGCCGATGTCCCGGTGCGATCGGTGGACATCCATGCACATTACTACCCTGAAGAGTTCTTACACCTCCTGGGAAGTGAGGGCAAAACGTTCGGTGCAAGCTATACCCGCCAGGAGACTACTTTCAGTTTCTCCACCCCGGCCGGAGGATTGGGGCCATTGCCGTTGAAATTCATCGACGTACAGGCGCTGTCCCTTAGCGTGCCAATGGTGTACTGGGCAGATCGACAACTCAATGCCCGCCTGGCACGTGCCTGGAACGATGCTGCGTCGATGGTCCATCGCCAACACCCACAACGTTTTGTGGTGCTGGCCACGTTGCCGATGCTAGAGGCTGACGATGCCATCGCCGAGCTGGAACGCGCCGCCGAATTGCCTGGGGTTCGTGGGGTGTACATGGGCACAAACATCAACGGCCTGGACCTGGACAATCCGCGCTTCGCGCCCGTCTTTGCCCGTATAGAACAGCTCGGACTCCCAGTATTCCTGCACCCGCAACAAACGGTCGGCGGCAACCGTCTGAGCAACTACTACTTGAGCAACTTGCTGGGCAACCCGTTCGATACAGCTATCGCGGCGTCACACCTGATCCTCGGCGGAGTATTGGATCAATACCCTCAACTGCATGTGTCATTGCCTCACGCCGGTGGGGCTTTGCCAATACTCGTGGGACGTCTCGATGCCGGGTGGACCTCACGTCCTGAGACACGACGCCTGGCCCAGAAGCCGAGCAGCTACTTGACGCGATTCAGCTACGACACCGTGTCGCACTCCGGGCCGGTGCTGGACTATTTGATCGCCAACGTCGGTATCGACCATCTGGTCCTGGGCAGCGGCTACTGCTTCGACATGGGCTATGAACAGCCGGTGCGTTTTGTCGAAAGCGTAGGCTTGGGCCCGCGCGAGAAAGCGGCAGTACTCGGCGCCAACGCGGCCAGAATCCTGAAACTCCCCGTATAGCGTTGGCGAAACTCTCGATTTCCCTTTGGCCGGCCTGACCGGCCTTTTTTTGCGAACCGTTCAAGACTTCACCAGATCGTCTCTGCCGTTCGCTCGGGACCCCAGCCAAGATGATCGAACCGAATAAACAAATACTGATCAATCATAACCATGGGCCCATACAGCTTTAAATAAATCAGTCAAAAGACTATAAAAAACCAACCGACCCGCATTGCCGACAGCAAGCACTACACCCATTAAATTATATTGGCCCATCTGTAGACAAACATGGATAAACATCATTTTCGGTAATAATCAGTATCCCGCCTGAGCATTTCTACAAACAACCTGGCGACAGCATAATCAGCTCCAGAAGCAAACAAAGAGATCTTGTCCCCTCTCTCACTCTTACTGGAAGACACCCTGATGAAATATGCAATGCTCGCCTCACTGATGATGTTTAGCGTATACGCTTCAGCCCATGATGGCGCCAACAACAATGCCTCTGCCCCTGAACCTGAGCGGTACAATTATTCCGAACACCTGGATATCGCCAAGGTCATCGACATCACTACAGCCGAGGACACAAACAACGCTTGTGGCCCAGTGGACGCGCACATGGTGTATGTGGATCACAAGGGTATAACGCACGACCTGCAATACAAAATACTCGGTGGCGCTTGCCAGAATGGTTAAAACTTCAAAGTTTACAGGTGCTAAAAAAGAGGAGACCGCTTCGATCTGAAGCTAATCTCCTCTTTTTATATTCAGTCTAGAAAGACTGCAACAGCCCAACGATCACAGCCCACTTTCATCCCGCCAACGCAAGGCTCTCGCCAATAAGTCCGATGTGAGCCGCTCCATCAGGCTTGGGCGATCCCCATAATCCGATTGCCCATACTCACCCCCCAATCCGCCATACGCATGCCTTCTGCAAGTTGTTGGTGCTGCCAGGCAAGCAGGGCTTTATCGAGGTCGCCGATGTCGTCGATTGTTTGCGCCAGGGCCAGTGCATTGCGGGCTGCCTTGGCCGTGCTTCCGGCGGTATGAGGACGCGGCACAAAAGCGGCATCGCCAGTCAACAGCACACGGCCAAACACCATCTGAGGAACTTTGAGATCAAGGATCGCTTGCACAAAAATATCTTGGGTCTGGCGAATCAGTTCCCGAAAAGCCGGGTTCGCCTGCCGCTCCCCCATTCCCCGTATGTAAGCATCCTGCCCAGTGGCCAAGGCTCCGGGTGGAATGGAGTGACTACGCCGACGGCCATCGCTGTCAGTGAGCACAGCGTCCAGTTCCGCCCCTTGCGCAGCTTTCAGATACCACAGCCAATTGAACCGACGCTCGCCCGGATTAACGGAGCCATTCACGCTCGGCACCATGTATTCCAGCATCAGCGATTCAGGGTCTTGTTGAAAAACAAAGTCCTCGTAAAGCTGCATTTTGGCGAAGTCTGGAAGTTGCTCTTCATCGACCAGCCCGCGCCACACCACATACCCCGAATAGCTGGGTACTGTTCCAGGCAACACCACGCTTCGCACGGTTGAACCCGAGCCATCAGCGCCAATCAGCAGGTCTGCCTCGGCAGTGCTGCCGTCGGCAAAAATCGCAGTCACCCGATGTTCATTCTGAGTCAGATCCACCAACGTCTTGCCACGGTGATAATGCTCAGCAGCAAATGCAGAAAATAATGAGCTGTACAGTGTGTTCCAGGACGTCTGGGTTTGCGGCATCGGCTCTTTATGCACGACGCTACCCTCTCGATCCAGATAGAGACGATCGTGGGAGCGGACGCCGAGCGCACCTGCCGGATGAATGCCCGCATAACGAAAATGGTGCAGGACGTCCGCTTGCAGAACGATGCCCCCGCCACGACTATCCATCGCCGCAGGGGATCGCTCGTAAATATCGACCTGCCAACCAATCGCGCGTAACGCCGTGGCGGCGAACAGCCCGCCCAGGGAACCACCAATGACCAAGGCCTTTGGAACGCCTGAACTCTTCATTACCTTTCTCCTCGTTGCAGGGTGATTCCCGCAGCTGCGGTTTACCGTTGCGTTATGCCAACACCGGATAGTCGATGTACCCCTTGGCGTCGCCGCCAAAAAAGCTGTTGCCGTCAGCCACGTTGAGTTCGTTGCGACCACGCAAGCGAGCCGGTAAGTCGGGGTTGGCAATGAACGGGCGACCAAACGCAATGAGGTCTGCACGGCCCTGCGCAATGGCCTGTTCGGCCGTTTCGCCGGAATAGCCACCCGCCAACATCAGAACGCCGTGGAAGTCAGTACGCAGTTGCTTGATGATCGCGTCCCAGCGTGGATCGTTACTCTCATCGAGCACTGTGCCGACCATCATCGGTTCTACCAGGTGCAGATAAGCGAGATGCCAGTGATTGAGCCGGGATGCGATGTAGCCAAAGGTTTGTTCCGGGGTGTCATCGCCCATTCCCATGAAACGTCCCATCGGTGTCAGGCGGACAGCAACGCGTTCGGCACCTACTTCCGCGGTCACGGCTTCCACGACTTCAAGCAGCAACCGCGCACGGTTTTCGATACTTCCCCCGTAGCGATCACTTCGCTGATTGCTGGCGCTGTTGATGAATTGGTCGAGCAGGTAGCCATTGCCCGCGTGAATTTCCACACCATCCATACCGGCCAGAATCGCGTTGCGAGCGGCCCTGCGAAAGTCGCCAACGATCGCTTCGATCCCAGGAATGTCCAGCTCCTGAGGGACAGGTACATCACCCCATACGCCCTCGCCCTCTTCATTCAGGATGAAGGTCTTGCCGGGCACTGGCTGCGCGGTCGGTGCCACCGGCAAGCCGCCGTTAGGCTGGAACACCGGGTGCGACACTCGCCCCACATGCCAGAGCTGCAGGAAAATGCGCCCGCCTTCTGCGTGTACGGCCTCGCTGACAGCCTTCCAGCCCTGAATCTGCTCGTCGCTATGGATGCCGGGCGTCCAGGCGTAACCCTGGCCCTGCTGCGAAATCTGTGTAGCCTCGGTAATGATCAATGCAGCACTGGCACGCTGACGGTAGTACTCGACGTTCATCGATGTCGGTACGTTGCCAGGTTGCCCCGCTCGCGAGCGAGTCAGAGGCGCCATGGCGACGCGGTGATCGAGGGTGAATTGGCCGAGTTTGAGAGGGCTGAACAAGTGATGAGTCATGATGATGTCCTGAATGGATTGGGATTGAAAAACCGCCTTAGGCGGCTTGGCTTCGCTTCAGTATCTGGATCATTATTTCGATGGGCTGCGCGCCACTGATCACGTCATCTGCGATCTGGATACTCGGCACCGAGCGCACACCGGACGCCTTGGTTTGGGCTTCGAGCTTCAAGACTTCAGCGGTGCCTTCGTCGGCCTTGAGAAAGTCGACAATGACCTCTCGGTCCAGCCCGGTTTCGGCAGCGATGTCGGCCAGCACAGTGAGGTCGCCGATATCCCGCCCTTCGCTGAAGTACGCCTTGAAAATGGCCTTGACCAGCAAGGAAGCGTCTCGACCCGCCTGTTGCTCGCGCCATACCAACCGATGCGCGGCCAGGGTGTTGGGGGTTTTTTCGACGCGCTCATAATCGAACTCAAGGCCGACGGCCTTACCGGCGTGGGTGACCTGTGCGTCCATGGCCTGGCTACGCGCCCAGCTGCCGAACTTGCCAGAGCGATAGGCTTTGCGATCCATGCCTCGAACCGGCATGTCCGGGTTCAACTGATAAGGCAGGAAACTGATTGGGCGGTCCGTTGAAAAACCCGAAGCGGCCAGCGCGCGTTCAAGATTTTCCTCACCGATCCAGCACCATGGGCAGATGAAGTCGTAAGTCACCTGAATTTTGGATGAATGCAAACTCATGACGGTCTCCGTGGTTGAATGTTTCACCTCCCCAAGGTAGGTGCCGGAGCGCCGACAGAGAATCCACCTGCTGCACAACGTTGCTTTTCGCAAAACGCAACGATGAGCCGATCACGTCGTCGGCTGTGTTCGCGACTTGAGCAATTCGGTGAGGAAATCAATGAACGCATTGATACGTTTCGAGCCGCGATGATTGGGCAGGTACAAGGCCGAGATCGCTGAACTGGCGCTGTTCGGATTGACGACAAAAGCGTCAAACAAGGAAGTGAGTCGACCACTGTCGACGTCATCATTGACCAACCAATCGGGTAACAGCGCCACCCCGCATCCGGCCAGCACCACTTCGCGCAGGACCTCGGCATTGTTGCTCTTGAATTGCCCTTCGACGGGCACGCGCAGCTCTTGGCCCTGCTCTGTAAATGTCCAGAACTGCTGTGGCGCGCCATAGTTGAAGCACATGCACTCGTGTTGCATGAGGTCCATGGGCCGGTCGGGAAATCCTCGAGCGTTCAGGTACTCGGCGCTGGCGACTACGCGGCGGCGAAAGTTGCCGATGCAGCGGCTGACCACCGTTTCCATCGCCGCTGGCGACCCCAGCCGGATCGATAGATCGATGCGTTCGCCGAGCAGATCGACGATGTCGTCCGATAGCGTCATATCCAGTACGAGCAGGGGATAGCGCGCTAAAAGCGCGCCGATATGAGGGGCAATAAGACGCTGTCCAAACGCCACGGGCACGGAGATACGCAACTGTCCCGCGGGCACTTCACCGCGGTCCGAAACTGACTCGTCGGCGTCAGCCATGGCGCTCAGAATATCCCGGCTTTTCAGGTAGTACACACTACCGGCATCGGTCAACGTGACTTGCCGGGTAGAGCGATTCAGCAGCACGGCCCCCAGGTCATCCTCAAGCCTGTCGATCATTCTGGTGACTGAAGAGGTCGCCAGATTGAGTTGCCTGGCGGCAGACGAAAAGCCCTTGGAATCTACTGACTGGATGAATATTTTCAGTGCGAGCAGCTTGTCCATGAAACCCCTTCCGTCATTACGCTCCTTGAGCGCCTATCTTTGGACATCGGCGCACCCTGCGCGAGTTAACGGTTGTTAATTCTGCCGCCGTTGCGCCTGGCGCAATGTAGCGTTGCGCCTTGATGGGGTACTCCATCACAAGCGCCCTCTCTAAGCTCACGACATGGAAAATCGCCGCCCATCGCACGCGGCGGATTGAAAAATCTGTCGTTAATTCAGCTCGAGAGGTAAGGCGATGAAGCGCAAGACGATCATCGGTGCCGTTCTGGCAATCGGCGTCGCGGGGTTAGGCTTTGCGTTCTGGATGATGTGGAGGCCGGAAATTGCCACTGTCAGCCAACACCTGAATGCTGATCGCGAGACGCTGGACAGAGGCCGCCGCGTGGTCGAAGCGGGCGACTGTGCGGTCTGTCACACACGGCCAGGGGGCGCCTACATGGCCGGAGGTTTGCCGCTGGTAACGCCCTTCGGAACCCTCTTCACCACCAACATCACCCCGGACCCGCAGTCCGGTATCGGTCAGTGGTCGCTGGACGCCTTTGAACGGGCCATGCGTGAAGGCATCGCGCGTGACGGCCACTTTCTCTATCCGGCCTTCCCCTACGTGCATTACCGGAAGCTGAGCGATGCCGATATTGCCGACGCCTATGCCTTCCTGATGAGTGTGGACCCGATCAAATACACCGCACCGGAAAATCATATGGTCTTCCCCATGAACTTCCGTCCGCTGGTGTCTTTCTGGAACTTACTGTTCCTGCATGGGGATCCGCTGGAACCACTTCCCAACCGATCAGCACAATGGAACCGCGGACGTTATCTGGTCGAGGGCGCGGGGCACTGTTCGTCGTGCCATTCGCCCCTGAATCTGATTGGTGGGGAGAAAGGCAGCGAACTGTTCAACGGTGGCGTCGTCGACGGCTGGACAGCTCCCGCCCTGCGCGGAATGACCGAGGCACAACACCCCTGGAATGAAGCCCAGTTGGTCGCCTATCTGACGGGCGAGGTCGCCGAAGGACATGGCGCAGCGGCGGGCCCGATGTTGCCGGTCAGCCTGAGCATCGCGCAATTGCCGGCGGAAGACGCGCATGCCATCGCGCAGTACATTCTTGACCTCAAGAAAACTTCATCGGATGCCCCATCGCTGCCCTGCACCTCTGGGGTCAAGCCCAGCGCCACGGCGCTGCGGGGCGCCGCGTTGTTCGAGGGGGCCTGCGCAAGTTGCCATGGCCGCGCGGCGCCGATGCGCGTCATTGAATCGCGGCCGGCACTGGCGAACACCTCGGCGGTGAGGGCGGACTCGCCACGCAATTTGATCCAGACCATCCTGCAGGGCATCCCGATGTCCAGCGCCGCCTCCAGCCACTACATGCCTGCCTTCGCCCACAACCTGGACGACACCCATGTGGCCGCACTTGCCGAGTACTTGCGCAATGAAAGCTGTGCAAACCGACCCTGGACGGATCTCGACAAGACAATCAAAAGTATTCGGGCTCAGGAGCAGCAACCGTGATCACACTTGACATCAACGGCAAGACTCACGAACTGGACATCGCGGACGACATGCCCCTGCTATATGCCTTGCGCAACCAGGTGGGGCTCAATGGCGCCAAATACGGCTGCGGCCTGGGTCAGTGCGGCGCGTGTACCGTGTTAGTCAACGACAAGCCGGTGTTTTCCTGCCTGACGCCGTGCGGCGCACTGGCGGGCAAATCGGTACGCACCGTCGAGAGCCTGGGCAGCGTCGACCAACCGGGGCCGTTGCAAAAAGCCTTTATCGATGAACAGGCCGCCCAGTGTGGTTATTGCATCGCGGGAATGATCGTGAGGGCGCAGGCGCTGCTGGAGGCCAACCCTCATCCGGACGATGAAACGATCCGCCGCCACATGGCACCGAATTTATGCCGCTGCGGCACCCACGTGCGGATCTTCGCCGCGATCAAGTCGGTTGTCGCGCAGGGAGGCAAGGTATGAAAACCCCCACGCAAAACGTCAATCTGAGCCGCCGCGCCTTCGTGATAAACGGGGCTTTGGTGATGGGGTTCGCAATGCTTCCAGGTATTCCCCGGGCCTTCGCTGACACCGAGGTGGACACCTTGGGTACGACAATCCTGGCGCCTGATCTGCCCGGCAGCCTGCGGGCTACGCCCTATCTGGACGCCTGGATCCGCATCGATGCGAAAGATGGCATCACCGTCTACACCGGCAAAGTGGAGCTGGGCACGGGGGTTAAAACTGCGCTCCTGCAGATCGCCGCCGAACGCCTTGAAGTGTCACCTGGGCTCATCCGTTTTCTCACTGCCGACACCGCACTGACACCCAATGAAGGTTACACCGCCGGCAGCCATACGATCGTCGACAGCGGCACTGCACTGTTCAACGCCGCGGCCCAGGTGCGGCAGTTGTTACTCGAGTCCGCAGCACGGCAATGGCAGCGCAGCATCGACAGCCTGACCACGCGGGATGCGGTGATCTACGATACACAAGGCCGCAGCATGACCTACGCACAGGCAGTGGTGGGGGTTCAACTGCATCGCTTTGCGTCGGCCAACTCGCCCTTCAAGCCCGCTGGCACTTTCACCCTGATCGGCAAATCGTTGCCTCGGCTGGACATCCCGGCCAAAGTCAGCGGCGGTGCGGCCTATGTGCAGGACATGCGGCTGCCCGATATGCTGCACGCCCGGGTGATACGCCCGCCCCGGCGCGGCAGTCAGCTTCTGGAGATCGACGAGGCCGCCCTCAGGCAACTTCCCGGCGAGGTGAAACTGGTCCGCAATGGCAGCTACCTCGCCGTGGTCGCCACCGATGAATGGCTGGCGGTCAAAGCGATGCGCGAAGGCTACGCCAAGGCCCGCTGGACAGAAGGTAACCCGCTGCCTGACTCGACACACATCCATCAACTCCTCACCGAATTACCGGCGCGGCGCTATCCGGTGAGCGCCAAGGGTGACCTCCCGCAACCGCTGCCGCGTGCTTACAAGGCCCGGGTGACCAAGCAATACCTGATGCACGGTTCCATCGGGCCCTCCTGCGCAGTGGCCTGGTTCAAGGATGGAACACTGACCGTCTGGACCCATACCCAAGGTGTCTACCCTCTGCGCGCGGGTATCGCCGAGATGGTCGGCCTGCCAGTGGCTCAGGTGCGTTGCATCCACGCTGAAGGTTCCGGTTGCTATGGCCACAATGGCGCCGATGACGCCGCCGCCGATGCCGCGCTGATTGCCATGGCCATTCCCGGCAAGCCGATACGGGTGCAATGGATGCGCGAACAGGAAAACCTCTGGGAGCCGTACAGCTCGGCCATGCTTGCCGAGGTGGAAGCGGGACTGGACGACAGTGGGCGTCTTCGTGACTGGAAATACGAGCTCTGGAGCACCCCGCACAACGAACGTATCGTCAATGCCGGGCGCCTGTTGCCGGCGTGGCTGTTGGCCAACCCCTTCACCCCCGCCCCTTCAGTCCCGATTGCTCAGCCCGAAGGTGACGGCGACCGTAATGCCGTTCCGTTGTATGAGATACCCAACCTGAAGGTCGACATGAACTTTGTGCTGACCATGCCATTCAGGACCTCGGCCATGCGTTCGCTCGGTGCCCATATCAACGTGTTCGCCATCGAGAGCACCGTCGATGAACTGGCGGCTAGGGCCACCATCGACCCGGTGCAATTTCGCCTGAATCACTTGAGCGATCCGCGAGCACGGGCGGTGGTGGAGCGCGTGGCCGCTGAGTTCCGCTGGCCGCACAAAGCAACGGGACCCGGCAGCGGAATCGGCTTCGCCTTTGCCCGCTACAAAAACATCATGGGTTACTGCGCGATCGCCGTGCAGTTGCATGTGCAGCGCCAGACCGGGCAAGTGATGATCGATCGCGTAGTCGCCGCCGTCGACGTGGGGCAAATTGTCAGCCCCGACGGGCTGCTCAATCAGATCCAGGGGGGCATCGTGCAGTCTGCGAGTTGGACGCTCTATGAACGAATCCTCTATGACGCCAGCGGCATGCACAGCTTCGACTGGAGCGGCTATCCGATCATGCGTTTTCCGGATTTACCGCAACAGGTCGAGGTCCATATGATTGATCAGCCGGATCAGCCATTTCTGGGTGCCGCAGAAATCGTCCAGGGCCCCATGGCCGCAGCACTGGGCAATGCCATCAACGATGCCACCGGCAAGCGCTTGCTCGATCTGCCCCTGGCACGACGTGGCTGGCAGGATGCCCTGGTCATGACCGATCCGGGCGGTGTCGACGTTATGCCCTTCAGCCAAAAGTAAGCCACCCGATTCCGGCGAAACGTCTGAATCGGTAGCCAGGCGCACGCTCTTGAGCGCCTGGAGCTCATGCAGCAACTAGTTAACGATCAATTCAAGCGAGGCTTCTTACCCAAATCGTTATCGACTTGCTGCAGCACGTGGGGACTGCCGTTAAGGAACGCATCGACCATTTGCTCGATCAGCGCATCTATGTCTTCAGTCACTGGAAGATCGTAAATCCATTTGCGAACACCGATATAGAAAATACTGGCATGCAGACTCCAGATCAGCTCGAGCTCTTTTTCATTGATCGTGTCACCTGAGGATGGCGCCAATCCATGAGTCTGACGGATTTCTGCAATGACAGGGATGAAGACCCGCTCACGCAATTTAGCCAGATACCGATCATTGATACCTTCACGTGTCAGCCCGGCGAATACGAAGATACGAATCCACTCTCGCCGCAGAATCACACGAGCGTATGAGGTGTAGAAATGAACCAGGCGAGACTGAAGGGGTTCGGAGCGATCCTTGATCATCGCCTCCCACGAGGAATCCCACTGATATACCTCGTCGTACACGCGGTCTATCAGTGCCTCTTTGCTGGGGAAATATCGATAGAGTAACGGTTGGGTAATATCCAGTTGTCGCGCCAGCTCACGGGTACTGCCCGAGAATCCGCACGTCGCAAAATGCTCGATAGCTTTCTGCACGATTTGCTTTTCCCTGACCTCAGGCGAAAGGCGTCGAGTCGTCGATTTGACGGGGTCTGTTGATTTCGCTGATTTTCCCGACTCGTTCTCGTCTCTATCTTTTGAGTCTTGCATAACGCCTCGCTGGAGCTTCATTAAGGCATCATACAAAACAAAAGAATGCACTGGCTATGAACCACACCTATTTGGCCAGACGACTTTCAATATCCTTCTTGAACAACGCAGGTCGGCTTAAATAATGCCCCATGGCCAACACTTCCATTTGGCCGTCGATCTCCAGCGCAAATGCCGGAAAGCCGCGCGCATTCAGAGTTTCAAGCATCTCGTTGCTGTGCTCGATGTGGTCTTGCAATGAGTCTGCAGTGATCAAATCAAAAGTTGCCATAAACGATTCGGGTTCAAACCCAAGCTCATTGGCAATGCCGGCGATTACCCCTCGGTCAGCAATGGCCTGACCTTCTTGGTAGTAGGCAATTTGCAGGCGTTTGAGCATTTCGATGCCACGTCCGGACAGCTGTTGAGCGGTCAACATCGCTGCAATCGGTGGTGAAGAGTCCAACTGGACATTTTCATGTTCCAGTACGCCTTGAACATAGGCGTCCGCGAAGGTTTGTTTGCTGAATGCCGTAATCCGGGCTTCGTGAGGACGAACAAAATCGCGCCACTCACCCGACATCAACTTGCTTTTGTCCCCCGAGAGCATGCCCACGCCATGGGCCTGAATTTCCAGGCCAGGAATAGCGGTGGCCGCCGTGATCATCGGCGCCGCCCCATAGCACCAGCCACAGAACGGGTCGTAGACGTAATGCAATGTCGCAGTGCTCATTCAAATCTCCGGGATCTGCCGTGCCACATGGCGAAAGGGGTTCGTTACGTCGTGGATCAAACATGCGAAAACAGCAACGAGGCGATCAGCGCTCGGCCAAGCCTTCAGGCCCGAGCAATTCGCTGATGAAATCGATAAACGCATTGACGCGTTTGGAGCCACGATGATTGGGAAGATACAACGCAGAAATGGCCGAACTGGCATCGTTCGGATTGATAACAAAGGACTCGAACAATGACGTCAAATCACCGCTGCCAATATCGTCGTTGACGAGCCAGTCAGGTAACAGAGCCACCCCGCCACCCGCCAGCGCAACCTCACGTAAAACTTCCGCATTGTTGCTTTTGAAGCGCCCCTCAATCGGTACCCGAGTCTCCTCACCTTCCTTTAAGAAAGTCCACACCTGCTGCTTTGGGCCGTAACTAAAACGCAGACACTCGTGTTGCATGAGGTCCATGGGATGTTCAGGAAAACCATATGCATTCAGGTACTCGGCACTGGCCACAACCCGGCGTCTGAAATGACCGACGGGACGACTGACGACACCATCCATGGCTGCTGCCGATCCCAATCGGATCGCCAGATCGACGCGTTCCCCCAGTAATTCGACGATGTCATCGGAGAGCGTCATGTCCAACACAAGTTGAGGGTATCGCTTCAACAGCGAGGCAATATGCGGCGCAATCAGACGGCGCCCCAGCGCTACAGGCACGGAAATACGAAGATGACCCGCAGGGAGTTCTCCGCGGTCAGTGACCGAGGCATCCGCCTCGGCGACAGCATTCAGCACCTCCCGCGCTTTCAAGTAGTAGGCGGCCCCGGCATCTGATAATGAGATTTGACGCGTGGATCGATTAAGCAGGACAGCGCCTAGTTCCGCCTCAAGCCCATCGATCATCCGAGTCACAGAAGACGTCGCCAGGCCTAACTGTCGAGCGGCAGAAGAAAAGCCCTTCGAATCCACAGCCTGGACGAACATCTTCAATGCGAGCAGCTTGTCCATGACACTCCTTGACTCACCCGTTGTTCATCTTGAGCATTGCGCCAGTTCGGGTCCGACGAGAAACCACCGAGAAGACGACCAAAGCGACCAGTGACAATCCGCTTCCCACCGCAGCAATCGCCAGCCAGCCGGCATGTTCATAAAGCGAACTGGCCACCGAAGAACCGATTGCACCACCGATAAAGATACTGATCATGTACAACGCATTCAGACGGCCTCTGTTAGCAATGCCCAAGGCGTAGACGGCTCGCTGACCCAACACCATGTTCATTTGTACTGCAAAATCCAGCGCTACACCGGTGACCGCTAACCCAATCACACCGTAAAAGGGATTGATGAAGGCCGGTAGGAAACTCAATACCCCCAGCACCATGGCCAACTGCGACGCTCGTCGAGTATGTCCTGCATCAGCGAGTCGACCACTGATAGGTGCGGCAATTGCACCGATGGCGCCGACCAGAGAGAAAATCGCAATCTGACTTTGCGTGAGGCCGAACTCACGACTCAATATCAACGGCACAGCGGTCCAGAACAAACTGAACGCCGCAAACATCAGCCCTTGATAAAGCGCGCGCTGACGCAGTACGGGCTCGCGACAAAACAGTTGTCCCAGGGACATCAGCAATTGACCATACGACGCGCGATGGGTCGGTTGCCATTTAGGCATGGTCATGCCAATCACGATGGAGATAACGAGCATCAAGGCGGCGGCCCCGATAAACACTGCCCGCCAGCCCAAATGATCGGCAACCAGACTCGACAGCGGCCGCGCAAGCAGAATCCCTAGCAGCAAGCCACCCATAATCCCGCCAACTACCCGACCGCGAGATTCTTCCGGTGTCAGATGTGCCGCCAACGGGATAAGCATCTGCACGGAGACTGAGCTGAAACCGATGAGTGCCGACACCACTAGAAATACACTCGGCTGCTTGGACAAACCGGCGGCTACCAGGCTGAAGATCGTAATCACAATTGTCGCGATCATCAGCCGACGGTTTTCTACCAGATCCGCCAAGGGCACCAGGAAAAACAATCCGAGCGCATAACCAATCTGAGTCAGCGAAACGATGAAACTCGCGCTTCCACTCGACATGCCAATATCCGGGGCGATCAAGCTGATAATCGGTTGGGCGTAATAGATGTTGGCCACGATGGCACCACAACAAAAAGCAAACAGAAGCACGAGCCCCTTTGTCATCGACGCTTTTTGTATCGTCGCTGCTGTATCTCTTGTAGAAACGCCCATGCCATAGACTCCTGAGGTTCGACAGCGGTGACTCTTCAGAAAAGGTCACGCGCATTGATGTTTTCCAGGTCAACAACATAGGCGGCACTGCATCTTGAGAGAATATGGTCAGGACGCAACGTCGCGTTGCGTCTTGCGCAAGAGGTACCCAGGCTCGGTGCGCGCTCCCGCTTGATTCGAGGACGAGGAATTGATCGAGACGCCTCATTGTCGGCCCCTCCTCCTCATAACTTTTGACTTGCCTGGCCCCGCTCATCTGATGTCCACAACTCACCTATCAGCCGACTGGTGAACGACGGGCGAGGAATCGCCACGCGCCCAGTAAACTGACTCGCCGATGATCCAAAGGCCAAATACAACTTCCGATGGGATCTGGCTGCTTACACGGTGGCCGAGCTGTTGCATGGCGAAGAAAATGCGGTGTACGCGGACGCTGGATACACCGGTATCGAGAAGCGTGAAGAACATGAAAGTCGTGAGGTGATCTGGCAAATCGCGGCGCGCCGCAGCACCTATTCCAAGTTGAATAAACGCAGTGTGCTTTACAAAGCCAAGCGCAAGATTGAGTACTGCAAAGCTCAGACACGAGCCAAGCTTGAGCATCCATTTCGGGTGATAAAGCGGCAATTTGGTGACGTGAAAGTGCGCTTTCGCGGTCTGGTGAAAAACACAGCTCAGTTGACTACGCTGTTCGCTCTGTCAAACCTGTGGAAGGCTCGAAAAAGACTGATGGGTATGGGCGAAAGCGCCCGCAAAACACGATATATATCGGGCCGTTTCGGCTGATAGCGATGAGTGTCGGGAAAGTTACGACTTGCCGCCGCAACGCGGCAAGTTGATCGGAGCATCCCTAGCTTTTGAGATGAAATTCGCTGTCCAGACGAATACCCTGTAAGAAAACTTCGTCGTGGGACACCACGATCAATGCCCCTTGGTACTGAATCAGCATCTGCTCCAGCGCGATTCTGCTGGGCAGATCCAGATGGTTATCCGGCTCGTCCAGCAACAGCAATTGCGGAGGGCGTTGTGCATACAGCTGCGTAGCCAAGGCTATTTTCAGCCGTTCGCCACCGCTTAGCTGGCAGGTCTTGAGCATCGCACGATTCGCATCAATTCCCATTTGAGCCAGGCGGGTCCGCGCCTCGGCCTCGGGCAACTCCGGATTACTCCCGTAGAGCCATTGCACTGCCGTGCGTTCGGGGTACTGCAATCCGGCGTGTTGATCCAGCCAGCCAACATGGCAACTGCGGATGACTTCGCCTTCGTGTACCGGCAGTTGGCCGGCGATCACTCGCAACAAGGTCGATTTGCCGCTGCCGTTGGCGCCCAAGATCGCCATGCGCATAGGCCCGGTCAGCGTCAGATTGATCGGTGCCGCGTAACCGAACGGGAGAATCACGTCGTTGAGTTGCACAATCAACTTGCCATTGGGCACTACGCTTTCCGGGGACAACATCATTCGTTGAACGTCCGGCGCGCACCGCGCACGGGCCTCAGCAATCCGTTGTTGCTGCTGTTCCCGGGCTACCAGTTGATTGAGGCGCAATTTTCCCTGACTGTTTTCACTTCGCTCTTTCTGGGCGTTGGTGATCAGCTTGGTCTGATTGCCGTCACGGGCCTGGCGGTCGCCGCGGGCATTGCGCCGTTGCTGACGCTCCATCTGCACAACCATCTCACGTTGCTCACGCTTGGCCTGCGCCCGCTCCCCCTGCAATGCCGACTGGAACGACTGCTGCTCCTGCTCGCGTGCCGCAGCATACTGACTGTAGTTACCGCCATAAACCGACAGCCCCATGGGCGAAAGCTCGACAATTTCGTTCACGTGCTCCAGAAGTCCGCGGTCGTGGCTGATCAACACCAGGCCGTTGGGCCAGCGATCAATCTGCTGCGCAAGCTTGTGTTGCTGATCGATATCTAGGTGGTTGCTGGGTTCATCCAGAATGAGCCAGTCGGCCCGAGACAACCACGCCCCAAGCAGAGCCACACGCTGCCGCTCGCCTCCACTGAGGGCGTCGGTACGGGAGTCTGCATTCAAACGGCCCAGACCGATCTTCTCCAGCTCCGCCTGAAGGCGTGTGGCGCAATCCCATTGGTCAACCGCTAGCGAATGGTCTTCATCGTCAACGCTGCCCAAGGCAATGCGATCCAGCGTTGCCAGAATATGGTCAACACCGGCCAGTGCAGCAACGCTAGGATAACGCTCGGGCTCCAGTAACTGCGCCACGGCGTAAACCTGCCCTTCGCGACGAACGATGCCGCTGGTGGGCAGTTGCTCCCCCGTCAGGAGTCGGCCAAGCAACGACTTGCCACAGCCATTGGCGCCCACGATGCCCGTGGCCCTGGTACTGAAGGTGTGGGTCAATTGATCGAACAGAACGCGCCCGTCGGGCAGGTTGTACGACACTTGATCAAGTTGAAGTAACCGTTGAGTCATGACGCGTCCTTAAACAACCGGCCCGATAGGCACTGAATCACTCCCTGATGGTGCGCAACAGCACCCGGCGGATGGGCAATGACCGTGAACACCTCCACCGGCCCCAGCAAAGCCGCGAGACGCAGGTTGATTTCGTCAAACTCGATCCGATGACCATTGAGTGTGAGCTGACTGTCGGCCCGCCCCAGATACGACAACTGGACTGAATCGCCTCGGACTCTCTAGACACCTTGCGAGCTCAATGGACTGCCCCCAGCATCGTAGACATCTCCAGCCTATGCCCCGATACGGGTATTCGCTGGTAAATTAGCCCAACGTCAAAAACTCTTAACCTTTTCATGTGAGCTCTTAAGCTCAAGTAGGTATGTGTCGCATGAAGATATGCAATTGGGCGTTTCTCGTCAAAGGGCCACGCTCCTCCTTAGAGTGCCTGCCTCAGATCACGCCTTGGTGGTCATTGAGCCTGTCGACTGAGCACCTCGAGTGGGAGGTATTCTTACCCGACGAACAACACGAAGAGGATTTCGAAAAGCAACTCGATATGGCCATTCAGGCAATTGTCAGAATGAACGGTATTGCTGTCAGCGCCGGACATCCCGGCCTGATCGAAATGACTCACCACGTCGAATACGACGCGCAAAACAACAGGTCTCTGGCCATTCCACTGCGAGTGGCCCTTAAAGTCACCAAGCTCAGCGGATTTGGTCCGACGGAGCCCGCATCGATTGATTTCTCCAGGATCAGTGCGGTCAAGCTCTCGATATTGGCCACCTTGCTGGATTACTGGGGACAACCAAATGCAGAGTCCTACGAAGGGTTGTATAAAATTTACGAACTCATTCAGTCAGTCGCCCCAGAGTTGCCCCGGGCCATATCCAACAACAAACTTTCTCGTCTAAAACAAACCTGCAACAACATTTCCTCAGGCCCTACAGCCAGACATGCAGACCTCAATGCGGATCCGGTGAGCAAACCTCTACCGCTTTCAGAAATAAGACAGACCATCGGCTATCTTTCCGAACTCTTCATTCAGTCCATCACGCTGCCTCCCCAGCAGGCTGACGACCCCACCTATGACCAAACCGCCGAAATCGCGCACCGGCCCGATGGGAGGGCATAGGGCATAATTGGTGCTTTCATCATCAGGAACTTCATAACCCCCATCAACACGCACCTCTCCCGATGACACCATGTATATCCGACGACTGTACCGGAGCCTGAGCGATTCCCGGACCATTTCACTAGCAACAGTGAGCTCCGCACTGCCTATAGCCATCGCTAGTAGCTCGCTTCACTTTAACAAGCGACTTCGCACCTTCAAACTCTTGCACTAATACCACTGCCCAAGGGCACGAGAGTCGAACGCCGCTCAAGCGGCATATTTACCGAGACCCAAACAATCCGTGGGAGTAAATGTGGGAGTATTTTTGAGACATGAAAAAGCCCAATCTTTTCAGATTGGGCTAAGTCATTGAAAAATATGGTCGGGACGGAGTGATTCGAACACTCGACCCCTAGCACCCCATGCTAGTGCGCTACCGGACTGCGCTACGCCCCGACTAGGCGTGTTACTGGGTTCGCTTCGCAATGAAGCGATCAGGAATATACCGCAAGCTTTTGAAATGTGGAAGTATTTTAAAAGCCTGAATCATTTTTTCAGAACCACCAGCACATCTTCGAGTTCGGAGATCATTTGGCGGATCAGTTGCTTGTATTGGGTGGTGTCGTCTTTGGCTTCATCACCGGACATGCGCTGGCGCGCGCCGCTGATGGTGAACCCCTGGTCGTACAGCAATGCACGGATCTGTCGGATCATCAGCACATCCTGGCGCTGATAATACCGACGGTTCCCGGTGCGTTTGACGGGGTTGAGTTGAGGAAACTCCTGCTCCCAATAGCGCAGCACATGCGGTTTTACCGCACAGAGCTCGCTGACTTCACCGATGGTGAAGTAGCGTTTGCCTGGGATGACGGGTAGCTCGTCGTTATGACTTGGTTCCAGCATAAGCCTCAACTCGGGCCTTCAACTTCTGCCCTGGACGAAAGGTGACCACACGGCGAGCCGTGATCGGGATTTCTTCTCCCGTTTTTGGATTGCGGCCAGGCCGCTGGCGTTTGTCTCGCAGGTCAAAATTGCCGAAACCGGACAATTTGACCTGTTCGTTGTCTTCCAGAGCGTGTCTGATTTCTTCAAAGAACAACTCGACCAATTCCTTGGCCTCGCGTTTGTTCAGACCCAACTCTTCGTACAGACGTTCCGCCATCTCAGCTTTCGTCAAAGCCCCCATACGTCACTTCCTTAACGTGGCGTTCAACCTTTGTTCGAGCGAGGTGAGGATATTTTGTGTCGTGGTATTCACCTCATCGTCATTAAGAGTGCGCGATGGATGCTGCCAGGTCAAGCCAACTGCAAGGCTTTTTCTATGCGGATCAATGCCTTTACCCTGATAGACGTCAAATAGCCTGAGGTCCGTCAGCCATTCGCCTGCATTTTCACGGATGACATCCAGAACGGCCGTGGCGGACACTTCACGATCGGCGATCAGCGCCAGGTCGCGACGCACTTCCGGGAAGCGCGACAGCTCGCTGAATTTCGGCATCTTGCCCAAAGCGACTTCGGCCAGGACCAGTTCGAAAACGAAGACCGGACGGTCGAGACCGAGGGTTTTCGACAGTTCCGGGTGAAGGGCACCGACGAAACCCACCAGTCGACCTTCGCGCTCGATGCGCGCCGTCTGGCCCGGGTGCAACGCTGGGTGGCTGCCTGGCACGAACGAGAAGTCGTTCAGTGCTCCGGCAAACCCCAATACGGCTTCCACGTCCGCTTTAACGTCGAAGAAGTCCACTGCATCACGGCCTTGGGCCCAGCCTTCCGGCAAGCGGCTACCGCAAACAACACCGGCAAGCATCGGCTCTTGCTTCAAGCCATCCAGCTGGCCGACGAAACGCAGGCCGCTTTCGAACATACGCACGCGGTCTTGCTGGCGGTTCAAGTTGTGGGAAAGTGCTTTCACCAGGCCTGGCCACAACGACGAACGCATGGCGGCCATGTCGTTGGAGATCGGGTTGGCCAACAACAGCGGCTCGACGCCTGGGTTGAACAGTTCGAACTGCTTAGGATCGATGAAGCTGTAGGTCACCGCTTCCTGATAGCCACGGGCAACCAGCAGACGGCGCAGCTCCGGCAGGTGCGCGCGCGCTTCGGCCTTGGGTTGCGGCGCCAGGCGCGCTTGCGGGTAGCGAACCGGCAGACGGTTGTAGCCGTAGAGACGGGCCAGTTCTTCGATCAGGTCGACTTCGAGGCTGATATCGAAGCGATGGCTTGGCACCTCAACGTGCCATTGCCCGGCTTCACCGGCGGCAATGCCCAGGCCGAGGGCCGAAAGCAGACGCTCGATTTCCGCTGGTTCGATCACCAGGCCAAGCATTTGCTCAACGCTTTTGGCGCGCAGGGTGATCGGTGCAATCGACGGCAGGTATTGTTCGCTGACGGTTTCAGTGATCGGGCCCGCTTCGCCACCGGTGATTTCCAGCAGCAGGCCAGTGGCGCGCTCCATGGCTTCACGCGCCAGTTTCCAGTCCACGCCACGCTCGTAGCGGTGCGACGCATCGGTGTGCAGGCCGTAGGAACGAGCCTTGCCGGCGATGGCGATCTGGTCGAAGAATGCGCTCTCAAGAAAGATGTCACGCGTGGTCGCGGACACACCGCTGTGTTCGCCACCCATCACGCCGGCAATCGCCAGGGCGCGGGAATGGTCGGCGATCACCAGGGTGTCGGCACGCAGGCTGACTTCCTGGCCGTCGAGCAGAACCAGCTTCTCGCCTTCTTCCGCCATCCGCACACGGATGCCGCCATTGATTTCGGCGAGATCGAACGCGTGCAACGGCTGGCCGAGTTCAATCATCACATAGTTGGTGATATCGACGGCGGCGTCGATGCTGCGCACGTCGGCGCGCCGCAGGCGCTCAACCATCCACAGCGGCGTTGGCTTGGACAGGTCGACGTTGCGGATCACACGCCCCAGGTAACGCGGGCACGCGTTGGGTGCCAGTACTTCGATCGAGCGCACTTCATCATGCACCGCAGCAACTGCGGCAACCACCGGCCGGGTGACGGGCGCGTCGTACAGCGCGCCTACTTCACGTGCCAGACCCGCCAGGGACAGGCAGTCGCCACGGTTCGGGGTCAGGTCGACCTCGATGCTGGCGTCTTCCAGTTCCAGGTAGACACGAATGTCCTGGCCCACGGGCGCGTCGGCCGGCAGCTCCATCAGGCCATCATTGCCCTCGCCCACCTGCAGTTCCGCCTGGGAGCACAGCATGCCGTTGGACTCAACGCCACGCAGCTTGGCTTTCTTGATCTTGAAGTCGCCCGGCAGTTCGGCGCCGATCATGGCGAACGGGATCTTCAGGCCCGGGCGCACATTAGGCGCTCCGCACACGACCTGGAACGTCTGCGCGCCATTGCTGACCTGACACACACGCAATTTGTCGGCATCGGGGTGCTGCTCGGTGCTCAGCACCTCACCCACGACCACACCGCTGAATACGCCGGCGGCCGGAGTAACGCTATCGACCTCAAGACCGGCCATCGACAGACGAGCAACCAGCTCGTCGCGGCTTACCTGCGGGCTTACCCAGCCGCGCAGCCATTGTTCACTGAATTTCATCCTGCTCTCCTAAAGATTCGTTACGACTAGCGAAATTGCGCGAGGAACCGCAAGTCGTTGTCGAAGAACAGACGCAAGTCGTTCACGCCGTAACGCAGCATGGCCAGACGCTCAACGCCCATGCCGAAGGCAAAGCCCGAGAACTCTTCCGGGTCGATCCCGGACATGCGCAGCACGTTGGGGTGAACCATGCCGCAGCCCATCACTTCCAGCCAGCCGGTCTGCTTGCAGACGCGGCAGCCTTTACCGCTGCACATCACGCATTCCATGTCGACTTCGGCGGAAGGCTCGGTGAACGGGAAGAACGATGGACGGAAACGCACCGCCAGCTCTTTCTCGAAGAACACCCGCAGGAACTCTTCGATGGTGCCTTTGAGGTCGGCGAAATTGATATCGCGATCGACCAGCAGGCCTTCGACCTGGTGGAACATCGGCGAGTGGGTAATATCGGAGTCGCTGCGGTACACACGGCCTGGGCAGACGATGCGGATCGGCGGCTTGTTCGCTTCCATGGTGCGGACCTGTACCGGCGAGGTATGGGTGCGCAACAACATGTTCGCGTTGAAATAGAAGGTGTCGTGCATCGACCGGGCCGGGTGATGGCCTGGGATGTTGAGCGCCTCGAAGTTGTGATAGTCGTCTTCGACCTCAGGACCTTCGGCGATGCCGTAGCCGATATGGGTGAAGAACTGCTCGATACGTTCCAGAGTCCGGGTGATCGGATGCAGACCGCCCGAGGCCTGGCCACGGCCAGGCAAGGTTACGTCAATGGACTCGGCGGCGAGCTTGGCCGAAAGTTCGGCCTCCTCGAGCGACGCCTTGCGCGCATTGAGAACCTCTGTGACACGCTCCTTGGCGACGTTGATCAGCGCACCGACTTGCGGACGCTCTTCAGCCGGCAAATTCCCCAGGGTCTTCATCACCTGAGTCAATTCACCCTTTTTGCCAAGGTAGTGAACCCGGATTTGCTCCAGGGCATTGATATCTTCAGCGCTTTGCACAGCCTCAAGAGCTTGAGCGACGAGCGCGTCCAGGTTTTCCATGTACAGACTCCAGATACAAAATAGGGGAAGAGCTTGAAGGCTCTTCCCCTATTTATGACGTTTAACACCTTGGGCCACAGGAGTAGCCCAGGGTGACTGTCGGGGGTACTTAAGCCAAGGTGGCTTTAGCTTTCTCGACAATCGCAGCAAACGCCGCTTTTTCGTTCACTGCCAGATCAGCCAGAACCTTACGGTCGATCTCGATGGACGCTTTTTTCAGGCCAGCGATGAAACGGCTGTAGGACAGACCGTTAACACGAGCACCAGCGTTGATACGAGCGATCCACAGAGCGCGGAACTGACGTTTTTTCTGACGACGGTCACGGTAGGCGTATTGGCCTGCCTTGATTACCGCTTGCTTGGCGACACGGAATACGCGTGAACGCGCGCCGTAGTAGCCTTTAGCAAGTTTCAGAATTTTTTTGTGACGTTTACGGGCAATGACGCCACGCTTTACACGAGCCATGAGTTACTTCCTCTATTCTTGATCCAAAAATTAACGAAGGCGCAGCATGCGCTCGACTTTTGCCACGTCAGACGGATGCAGCAAGCTGCTACCGCGCAGTTGACGCTTACGCTTGGTCGACATTTTGGTCAGGATGTGGCTCTTGAAAGCGTGCTTGTGCTTGATACCGTTAGCAGTTTTCAGAAACCGCTTAGCAGCACCACTTTTAGTCTTCATCTTTGGCATGTTCGGATACTCCGCATTCAGTTGATAAACATAATCAGAAGGCCTGCCGTGCCCTATTGATTACTTCTTCTTTTTCGGGGCGATGACCATGATCAGTTGGCGTCCTTCCATCTTAGGATGCTGTTCGACCGAACCGTACTCGAGCAGGTCAGCTTCAACCCGCTTGAGGAGTTCCATCCCCAGCTCCTGGTGGGCCATCTCACGGCCGCGGAATCGCAAGGATACCTTGGCCCTGTCCCCATCACTCAGGAAACGTACCAGGTTGCGCAGTTTTACCTGGTAATCCCCTTCCTCCGTCCCTGGACGAAACTTGATTTCTTTTACTTGAATCTGCTTCTGGTTCTTCTTCGCCGCAGCAATCTGCTTCTTCTTTTCGAAGATCGACTTGCCGTAGTCCATCACCCGGCAAACAGGTGGGACTGCGTCGGCGGAAATTTCCACCAGGTCCAGTTTGGACTCTTCAGCGATACGAAGCGCTTCATCAATCGAGACGATGCCAATCTGCTCGCCGTCAGCGCCAATTAACCGAACCTCGCGTGCCGAGATATTCTCGTTGATCGGGGCTTTCGGTGCAGCTCGTTTATCTTGTCTCATTTCACGCTTAATAATAATTACTCCGAATCTGGGCGACCACGCCGGGAAACCGCTTGCGCGAGGAACTCAGCGAACTGGGCGACGGGCATCGAGCCCAGGTCAGCACCTTCACGAGTACGCACAGCGACAGTCTGCATCTCGACTTCCCGATCTCCGATAACCAAAAGATAGGGAACCTTGAGCAAAGTATGCTCGCGGATTTTAAAGCCGATCTTTTCATTTCTCAAGTCGGACTTGGCACGAAATCCGCTTTCGTTGAGAGTTTTTTCAACTTCAGCAGCAAAATCGGCCTGTTTATCAGTGATATTCATGATCACTGCCTGAGTCGGAGCCAACCACGCGGGGAATGCGCCCTCGTAGTGCTCGATCAGGATACCGACGAACCGTTCGAACGAGCCGAGGATCGCCCGGTGCAGCATAACCGGGTGTTTACGGCTGTTGTCTTCGGAGACGTATTCGGCTCCCAGACGGATCGGCAGGTTAAAATCGAGCTGCAAAGTACCACATTGCCAGACACGACCAAGACAATCTTTCAGCGAAAACTCGATTTTCGGACCGTAGAAGGCGCCCTCACCCGGCTGCAGATCATACGCAAGGCCCGCGCTGTCTAGCGCAGCGGCCAGTGCGGCTTCGGCGCGATCCCACAACTCATCGGAACCGACGCGTTTTTCCGGACGAGTGGACAGCTTCATTTCGACTTCGGTAAAGCCGAAATCGCGATAGACGTCCATGGTCAGCTTGATGAACGCAGCGGATTCGGCCTGCATCTGCTCTTCGGTGCAGAAGATGTGGGCGTCGTCCTGAGTGAAGCCGCGCACGCGCATGATGCCGTGCAGCGCACCCGACGGCTCGTTACGGTGGCAGGCACCGAACTCGGCCAGGCGCATCGGCAGCTCGCGGTAGCTCTTCAGGCCTTGGTTGAACACCTGCACGTGGCAAGGGCAGTTCATCGGCTTGATGGCGTAGTCGCGGTTTTCCGACTGGGTAGTGAACATGTTGTCGGCGTAGTTGGCCCAGTGCCCGGACTTCTCCCACAGGCTGCGGTCAACAACCTGGGGAGTCTTGATCTCCAGGTAGCCGTTTTCGCGCTGAACCTTGCGCATGTACTGCTCGAGCACCTGATACAGGGTCCAGCCGTTCGGGTGCCAGAACACCATGCCCGGCGCTTCTTCCTGGAGGTGGAACAGGTTCAGGCGCTTGCCGATCTTGCGGTGGTCGCGTTTCTCGGCTTCTTCGATGCGCTGGACGTAGGCGGCCAGCTGCTTCTTGTCAGCCCAGGCCGTGCCGTAGATCCGCTGCAGTTGCTCGTTCTTCGCGTCGCCGCGCCAGTAGGCACCGGACAGCTTGGTCAACTTGAACGATTTGAGGAAACGCGTGTTCGGCACGTGCGGGCCACGGCACATGTCGACGTATTCTTCGTGGTAGTACAGGCCCATGGCCTGCTCGTCCGGCATGTCTTCCACCAGGCGCAGCTTGTAGTCTTCGCCACGGGCAGTGAACACGTCGATCACTTCGGCGCGCGGCGTGACTTTCTTGATCACGTCGTAATCTTTTTCGATCAGCGCATGCATGCGCTGTTCAATCGCGGCCAGATCGTCCGGAGTAAAAGGACGCTCGTAGGCGATGTCATAATAGAAGCCATCGTCGATGACCGGGCCGATCACCATTTTCGCCGTCGGGTACAGCTGCTTGACCGCGTGGCCAATCAGGTGTGCGCAAGAGTGGCGAATGATCTCCAGCCCCTCTTGATCCTTGGGCGTGATGATTTGCAGGCTGGCATCGGCGGTGATCAGGTCGCTGGCGTCAACCAGCTTGCCGTCGACCTTGCCGGCCACGGTGGCCTTGGCCAGGCCGGCACCAATGGATGCGGCGACCTCGGCTACGGAAACCGAATGATCGAATGAACGTTGACTGCCATCGGGAAGAGTAATAGTTGGCATGGCGCCTCCTCTCCTAGTGGTGACCCCTACCAAAGGTCACGTGGGTTGGGATGAGCCAGTACAAGATCCAATACCAGGCCGTTCAGTGATGAACGCCTGCCTTACAGCGGCAGGAGCCTTTCGGCCAACCGGTGATCGAACCAGAGTGACTGGAGTGGACAAAAAGAAACATGGCAAGGCGGCATTTGGCGCGCCCGGAAATAGCCAAGCACACGATGCTAGCACAGATGAACGGTCATCGCGCCCACGGCGCCACAGCCAATAACAAATTCCCGCTTTTATAGCGGCAAAAGTGAACTTGAGCTGTACGTCCCCCGTCAAATCCGCCGAGAATCGCCATTCGTCCTCACGACTTTAGGAGCATTTAATGATGCGTTTTTCCTCGACCTTCGCGCTTGCAGCATCCCTTACCCTTCTCTCCCTCGGCGCACAGGCCGCCGCTCCTTCGAACTGGCCTGCGGGCGCCAGGGACGCATTCGTCAAAGACTGCAGCTCAGCCGCCAGCCAGAACGTGGATATCAAAACCGCCAAAGCACACTGCGAATGCGGCGCCGACAAGATCAATGCTGAATTGAGCACCGCGGAAATCAAGGAACTCATGACCAACCAGAACGCGAGCCAGGCGCTTAAAAACAAAGCAGTCTCGGCTATTTCGTCCTGCAAAGTCGTGAAGAAAAAGTAAGAATCGCTGCAATTCGGATGGCAGTTTTTCGGTAAAAACCCTCTTAAAACTGCCATTTCGCACAAAATACACAGCTTTTACGGCTTTTTTTACCAGCTGATATTTCGTGCGAAAGCCCCGTAGATCGGGGCTTTCAGCCAACCGAAGGACTAAACCCGGGGCTATTGATTAGCAAACAGTGCCTTGGGGGGGCTCCCAAGCCGAACATTTCGACTATGATAGCCCTGTGTGCCCAGTTGGCCTGAGCAGCACAGCACTACTGAAAATATATGTTTCTTGGAGATACACCATGTCTAATCGCCAAACCGGCACCGTTAAATGGTTCAACGATGAAAAAGGCTTCGGCTTCATCACTCCTCAAGGTGGCGGTGACGACCTGTTCGTACACTTCAAAGCTATCGAAAGCGACGGTTTCAAAAGCCTGAAAGAAGGCCAAACCGTTTCCTTCGTGGCTGAGAAAGGCCAAAAGGGTATGCAAGCTGCACAGGTTCGCGGCGAGTAATTCTCCGCTGAGCTAAAAAAACCCCGTCAATGTGACGGGGTTTTTTATGGGTGCTGCAAAAGCCTGTGGCTATCAGCCGCAATTGACCCGGGTGATCACCAGGTTATCGTCGGTGTTGAGGTTAAGGCGGTCGGAGCGGTATTCCAGGGTGATCATATCGTTAGGCTTGAGAATTCGGGCGTTCTGCGCACCGGCACGGGTACGCGCTTGCTCCAGCAACTGGGGCGAGGCTTTCTGGCCGATCGTGAACTCGGCGGCCTTCGCCTCACAGCGGCTATGACCGGCATCGGTCACGGCGGCATCTTTGGCTGGCTCAGAGGTACCCGGGGTGCTGCAACCCGCCAACGCGAGTGCCGCCAACAAAGTACCGAATGATGCGAGCTTCCAAGGCATGAAGCCTCCTATGATAAAAAATGGACAGAGATCGTGCGACAGCGATCAGGCGGATTGGTTTCAAGACGTAAATCGCCTGCTGGCAAGTCTGCCTGACTCAGGGCAGGCATTCGCCCGATCAATCGTCACCAGATATGAACGAATTCAGTAGATGTCGATGTAGTCAAACGGTGGCTTTGGCCAGTTCTGCTTCAAGGCATTGAAAATCTGTGTGACCCAGACCTCATCGCTGGCGGCCACGTTTCCGACGTAACCGGAGCCCTTGGCCCAGGTTTCCAGGCGAAACAGCAACCCATCGATATCGACGCCGCCGACGGCCTTGCCGGAGGAGATGTAGGCAATACCTGCCCTGGTGACTCGCAATTGAGTGTGTTCATCATCACTGGCACTGGCAAGCAGTTGGCGCACGGCGGCCAATGTCAGGTTCTCGGGGTTGTTCAAGTCGATCTGCACGCGGTGTTCCCCGGTCATTAAAACAGGCTGACAGTGTCGCACACTGCTTGCCTCATTTCGAAATACCTCATGCGTAAGTAGCAGTGCCAAACGCCGTACAAAATGCTTAACTGCCGACGTAAGAACCGCGTTTTAGCGCATCACCCCGTACTTCCAGCTCGTGAGACACCCATGACCACCGTAACGCTCCAAGCCGACATCAAAGCCAAGTGGCCCCAAGGGCAGAGTTCCTACAGCCCCGGAAGCCCGGAAGAATTGGCGATCATCGGTATCGACCTGTTGGTCAAGGAGTTGGGCACCCAGGCCGCGCAAGCGTTCATTGGCCAGGTTTTCGAGAAATACCCGGCCGATCACATGGGCGCACACAACCCCGGGCGCGATTAAGCACCGGCCGGCGAGCGCCGACCGGCAATCACCTTACTTCAGGCGCGCCAGGCGCTCGGTCAACAGATCGAAAAAGCCCTGGGCGTCGCCATTCTCAACCCAGAACACATTCTTTTCCTGCTTCAGGCCGTCATACCAATCGACGATGGTCTGGCCAAAGGTCGGCCCTTCGCGGCTGTCCACCACCATATTGGCCTGACGCCCGCTGAACAACGAAGGCTTGAGCAGATACGCGATGACTGTGGCGTCATGCACCGGGCCGCCAGGAATGCCGTAGTGCTCCATATCGCCTTTGACGTATTCATTGAGAATATCGCCGACGACTTTGCTCGCGTTGTTGTTGATGTCGGCGATCTTCTTCAGGCGCGCTTCACTGGTCAGCACCTTATGGGTCACGTCCAACGGCAGATAGGTCAGCTTGACGCCACTCTTGAGTACAATCTCGGCTGCGACCGGGTCAGCGAACAGGTTGAACTCGGCCACCGGCGTGATATTGCCGCCGTTGAAGTGCGCGCCGCCCATCACCACCACTTCCTTGATGCCCTGGGTGATCTCAGGCGCCTGGGTCAGCGCCAGCGCCAGGTTGGTCTGCGGGCCAAGCATGGCGATGGTGATGCTGTGCGGCTTGGCGGTGCTCAGGGTCTTGATCAGGTAATCAACGGCATTGCCTTCGGCCAGGGCCTTTTTCGGCTCATGTACGGCGACACCGGAGATGCCTTCCTTGCCATGGATATTTTCGGCGTAGATCGGCGTGCGCAGCAGCGGTTTCGGCGCGCCCGCGTACACGGGGATGTCCTCTCGCCCTGCCCACTCACGAGCCAGGCGCGCGTTACGCGAGGTCTTGTCCAGGCGCACATTGCCGGCGACGGTGGTCAGCGCCCGAATGTTCAACTCCTCCGGGGAGGCCATGGCAAACAGCAAGGCCACTACATCGTCGGCACCTGGGTCGGTGTCGATGATCAGGTCGATTTTTTCCGCCGCTTGGGCGCTCACTGCGGTGAGTGCAGACAAAAGCAAAACACTCCGGAACAGATTTCTCAGGGTTGGAAGATTACGCGGCATGAAACACTCCTTGTCGTTGGGGAACTCTAGAACGTGACGCCGGACACCAGTGCGATATTGCAATAAGGCTGGCACTCGCCCGTGCGGACAATGGCACGCGCGCTGCGGCTCAGTTGCTTGAATGCGTCATGACTGAGCAGACGCCGCTCGCCGAGCGCCGCCTGGTCGGTCAGGGCATTGAGTGCGCTGAGCGCCGGCGGCTGCTTGAGCAGGATTTCTTCGGCCAGCACGTGGCTTTCCACCTGCATTTCGCTGAGCACAATGCGCAAGGTGCTGATGAAGTCGGGAATGCCCTGGGTCAGGGCCAAGTCGATCAACTCGACGCCCGACGGCACGGGCAGGCCAGCATCGCCGATAACCAGGATATCGCCATGCCCGAGGGAGGCGATCAAGCGTGACAGGGCGATATTGAGCAGCGGTGTCTTTTTCATGAGGGCACAAAACCTTGAACGTCGTGCAGCGTAGGAATAGAGGGTTGCGCGCCGGCGCGGGTGACTGACAGCGCGGCCGCCACCTGACCAAAACGAATCGCCTCGGCTTCGCTTTTGCCATGGGCCAGCGCTGCGGCAAAACCGCCGACGAACGTGTCGCCGGCAGCCGTGGTGTCCACCGCCTTGACGTTGGGCGCTGCCAGGTGCTCAACACGGTTGCCATCGCTGAACAGCGCGCCCTGAGCGCCGAGGGTGATGATCACTTTAGCGGCGCCGGCCTTGATCAACTGCGCCGCGGCGAGCTTGGCGCTGTCCAGGGAGTCCACCGCCACGCCGCTCAGGGCGGTGGCTTCGCTCTCGTTGGGGATCAGGTAATCGATCGAGGCATACCACTGCGCCGGCAAAGGACCGCTGGCCGGGGCCGGATTGAGGATCACCGTCTTGCCCAGTTCACGCCCGCGCTTGAGCGCATACCCGACGGTCTCCAGCGGCACTTCAAGCTGACAGACGATTACGTCGGCGGCCTGCAACACCGCATCAGCCGCCCGCAACGAAGCAGGCGTCAGCTCACCGTTACTGCCGGCAACGATCACGATCGCGTTCTGGCTGCTGTCGTCCACCACAATCAACGCCACACCGCTGGACCCGTCGACACGGCTCACAGCCTGGCAATCGATGCCTTCGACCAGCAATGCATCGCGCAATTGGATGCCGTAGGCGTCAGAGCCGACGCAGCCGATCATCGCCACCTCGGCCCCCAGCCGCGCCGATGCGACGGCCTGGTTGGCGCCCTTGCCACCGGGGACGGTGGAGAACGATTGGCCGATCAGGGTTTCACCGGCGCGGGGCAGCCGGCTGGCGCGGGTGACCAGGTCCATGTTCAAGCTGCCTACTACCACTACTTTTGCTGGCATACATCAGTACTCATCAATTCGGTTCAGCGGTATTGCGCGAATACACCGGCAAGTGGCGCCGTCGACTCACGCAAGACAATACTCGGCGTCACGATGCGTTGATCGATCGGCAGTTGGGGGGTCGCAATTCGTCGCAGTAACAACTCGGCCGCCGTCTCGCCCAATTGCACGATCGACTGCCCGACCGTGGTCAGCGCCGGGTACACGTAACGGCCCATTTGGATGTCATCGAAGCCGATCACCGACAATTCGCTCGGCACGCGGATGTTGCGCTCGGCTGCCGCACGCAACACGCCGAAACCGATCATGTCGTTGCTGGCGAAAATCGCGCTCGGCGGGTTTTCCGACAGCAACTTCACTGCCGCGGCATAACCGCCGGTGCTGGTGAAGTCGCTTTCCAGGGTGCGATTGGCGGCAACGTCGATACCCGCCTCGCGCAAAGCGCGGTGATACCCCGCCAGACGCATTTGTGCCACACGGGTATGGCCAGGGCCGCCGATGCAGGCGATGTCCCGATGGCCCAGTTCAAGTAAATGCCGGGTCGCCAGGTAGGCGCCCTGCTCGTGATCTATACGCACCAGGTCGACATCAATACCGTCCAACGCCCGGTCGACAATCACCATGGGCGTGCGGACCGCGCTCAAGCCCGCGGCCAGGCCGCTGTCGTCGCCGCCCACCGAGGTCACGATCAAGCCATCGACGCGCTTTTCCAGCAACACTCGCAAATAGCTGCGTTGCTTTTCGGCGTTATCGTCGGAGTTGCAGAGGATCACGCAATAGCCATTACGCTCGCAGTAATCCTCGATCCCCCGGGCCAGCTCGGCGAAATACGGGTTGAGGCTGTTGGGCACAAGCAGGCCGATAGTGGCAGTGGTCTTGGCCTTGAGCGAACGCGCCACGGCGCTGGGCACATAGTCCAGTTGCTTGATCGCCGCTTCCACCTTGAGGCGCACCGGCTCGCTGACCGGGCGCGTCTTGTTCACCACATGCGACACGGTGGTGTAGGAAATACCTGCAAGTGCTGCCACATCCTTAATCGTCGCCATGGTTCAGCCCCGCCGACTGGCGCGTTGACTGCGGTAGGTATCGAGGACCACGGCAATCACGATCACGGCACCGGTGATGATGCGCTTGGTGGGTTCTGTGGCACCGATCTGCGCCAGGCCAGCCGCCAATACCGAAATAATCAACACACCGAAGAACGTGCTGATCACCGAGCCGCGCCCGCCCATCAGGCTGGTGCCGCCGATCACCACGGCCGCGATCACTTGCAGTTCCAGGCCGGACCCGGCGTTCGGGTCCGCCGCTTCCAGGCGCGAGATCTGGAACAGCGCCGCAACACCTGCCAGCAGGCCCATCAGGCTGAACACCAGGATCTTGTAAGGTTTGGGATTGATCCCGGCCAGACGCACGGCTTCTTCATTGGTACCGATACCGATCAAGTAACGGCCGAATACCGTGCGAGTCAACACCAGTTGGGCGACGATGATCACCAGCAAAGCGATGATGAACGAAGGCGAAATCCCGAAGGCGATCGGATTGGACAGCCAGGCAAAGGAGTCACCGATATAAGCCGTGCGCGAGCCGGTCATCTGGTACGCCACGCCGCGTGCCATTTCCAGTACGCCAAGGGACACGATAAACGACGGAATCCGCCAGGCCACGGTGATCGAGCCGGTGATGGTGCCGGCCAACGCGGCGCAGCCCATGCCGAGCACGGCGGCCGGCAACACGCTCCAGCCCCAGCCGAGAATCGCCACGCTGACCGCCGACGCCGCCAGCGCCAGCACCGAGCCCACCGACAGGTCGATTCCGCCGATGATCAGGATGAAGGTCATGCCCACCGCCAGCACCATCAGGTCCGGGATCTGGTTGGCCAGGGTGCTGAAGGTGTCGTAGGACAAGAAGTGATCGCTGAGCACCGAAAACAGCGCAATCATCGCCAGCAGCGCACCCGCCAGCCCCAGGTAGGTGCCCAGGCCGTAAAAGTTACCGCCTGCTTTAGCAGGGGAAGTTGTTGTTTTCATTGGGCATCCCTAAGCGCTGCGTCATTGAGCAGCGCGTCACGTTTCTGATAGCCGGCGAAGGCGGCAGCGAGCAATTCATCCTGGGTCCAGCGGTCGCGCTCGAAGGTCTCGATCAACCGCCCGGCAGAGAGCACGCCGATGCGGTCACAGATCAACATCAGTTCGCGCAGGTCGCTGGACACCACCACCAGTGCTTTGCCCTGGCGGGTCAACTCGCCGAGCAAGGCGTAAATGTCGAACTTGGCCCCCACGTCGATGCCACGGGTCGGCTCATCGAACAGCATCACCGAGCAGTCGCGCTCCAGCCAGCGGCCAATCACAACTTTCTGCTGATTACCGCCGGACAATTCGGACACCAACTGCGCCGGACTGGAACTGCGGATACGCATGGCATCGATCTGACGCTTGGCCAGGGCGGTTTCGTCGCGACTATTTACCACACCGCCGCCGGAAATTTCCGGCATGTTGCCCAAGGCGATATTCGCGCTGATGGATTGCGTCAGCAGCAGGCCTTCGCCCTTGCGGTCTTCGGTGATCAAGGCGATGCCGTGGCCCACTGCGTCGACCGGCGAGCGAATGCTCACCACTTGGGCCGGCGACCCCAGGGCAATGGTGCCGCTGTCGGCCAGGTCGGCACCGAAGATCAGGCGCAGCAATTCCGTGCGGCCGGCGCCGATCAGGCCGGAGATGCCATAGATCTCGCCGGCACGCACTTCAAAGGAGACGTCGCGGACCTTGTCCGCACGGGTCAGCCCTTTCACCGTCAAAGCCGGGCCGCCGATGGTACGGGGCCCCAGGTCAATGTGCTCGCCCAGCTCGCGGCCGACCATCAAGGTCACCAGTTGCTCGCTGTTGTAATTGGCCATCGGCTCGACGCAGACCAGTTTGCCGTCACGCAGTACTGCAATGCGTTGGGCGACACGGGCCAACTCTTCGAGCCGGTGCGAAATATAAATGATCGCCACGCCCCGGGCCTGCAGGCGGGTGATTTGCTCAAACAGCATCTCGACTTCACGGGCGGTCAACATAGCCGTGGGCTCGTCGAGAATCAGCACATGGCAGTCGCCGATCAGGTTGCGGGCGATCTCGACCATTTGCTGATGGCCGATACCCAGGCTGCCGACCAGGGTGTCCGGGTCAATCGCATCCAGGCCGACCTGCGCCATCGCTTCGATCGCCGCGCTACGCAGCTGCTTGCGGCTGATCCAGCCACAGTGGCTGGGCAAGTTGTCCAGGAACAGGTTTTCGGCCACGGTCAGCGTCGGCAGCAGGTTGAGCTCCTGCATGACCATCCGCACGCCCAGCTCTTCAGCCTGGGTGCGACTGCCGGGACGGTAGTCCTGACCGTTGAATTGCATGTGCCCGGCGGTCGGCGTGACCAGCCCGCCGATAATCTTCGACAAGGTACTTTTGCCTGCGCCGTTTTCACCGGTCAGCGCCAGCACTTCCCCGCGATTGAGCGTCAAGGTGATGTCGGACAGAACCGGCTGGGCATAAGTCTTACCGATACCGCTGACCGAGAGGACAGCGTTCGGGGCGGAAGATGACATAGGAAAATCTCCAGGCGTCCGCTCAGGGTGAGCGGACGCTGTTGGGTGCAGCCGGGATTACTTCTTGAGGACGAGTTCGACCGGGGTTTCGATCACGCCGTCTTGAGCGTCGACCTTCTCACCCTTGACCAGCTTGAGCGCGTTCTGGATACCGAACACGGCCTGCTGTGCGGCAGCCTGGTCGGCGGTCGCCAGGACACGGCCGTCCTGCAGCATCGGCTTGATCGCGGCGATGTTGTCGTAGCCTACGACCAGAACCTTGCCGGCTTTGCCTGCCGCACGCACGGCCGAGACGGCGCCCAGGGCCATGTTGTCGTTACCGGCCAACAGCGCCTTGAGGTCGGGGTATTCGCTCAGCATCGCAGAGGCGACCTTCTGGCCCTGGTCGATTTCCCAGTTGCCCGATTGGGTGGAGACGATCTTCATGCCGGCCGCGTCCATCGCATCCTTGTAGCCTGCGGTGCGCTGCTGCGCGTTGGTAGTGGTCGGTACGCCTTCGATGATGCCGACCTTGTCACCCGCGGCCAGTTGCTTGGCCAGGTAATCACCCACCAGCTTGGAGCCTTTGCGGTTGTCCGGGCCGACGAAGGGAATATCGAGGTTTTTGCTTTTCAGCACGCCCGGGTCCAGGCGGTTATCGATGTTGACGACCTTGATGCCGGCATCGGAGGCTTTTTTCAGCACGGTGACCAGTGCCTTGGAGTCAGCCGGTGCGATGACGATGGCGTTCACTTTGGCGAGGATCATCTGGTTGACGATATCGATCTGCGCGCTGGTATCGGTTTCGTTCTTGATACCGTTGGTGATCATGTCGAAATCAGCGGCGTGGGACTTCTGGTAGTCCTTCGCGCCCTCTTGCATGGTGACGAAGAATTCATTGGCAAGGGATTTCATCACCAGGCCGACCTTGGGTTTGGCGGCGGTGTCGGCGGCGAATGCAGAAGAGAGAGGCAGAGCAGCAGATGCGGCGGCAAGCACAGCGACAGCAAGAAGACGTCCAGCGAATGGCAGCTTCATGGGTTCACTCCGATCTTATGATTATTGGGAGCAACGCTTGCACCGAAGAACACTTCGGCAGCCCACCCACCCGGGTGACTGATACGAGCTTTCAAGACGTTCAGGGCGTACCCGCGAAACATCTCGCAAACGTTTGCGTTAAACAAACTATGAGAACCTTGCCAGGATTTGTCAACGGAAGAAAACCGCCCTCCACCCAAGCCCTCTAGCGCCTGCGTTCCAGCCTGTCTCGCGGGGTTATTAAACATCACCGTCGCCGGATCGTTCTCTAAAACGACAGGCAGTGCCGCCGATGTCATACGCCTCCGGCGACTATCCCGTCATTATTTTCGGACAACCGAACGCAACAGCCACGCTTTGTTCGGAAAGCCGGACAAGTGCATGGACAAACCTTCTTAAAGGTAATTTTAATTTGTTTTAAATCAACATCTTAGATAATAAACACGAAGGCGTTCAGGCTGGTACAAATCCTGCTCCCTTCCTGCACCTCGAGGCGTTCAGAACCGCCCGAGCGCTCTAGATGAACTTGCTACCGCACTCATCAAAAACCAGAGAGAAAAATAATGAAATCTGCACTGAAGACCTTTGTTCCGGGCGCACTCGCCCTCCTGCTGCTGTTCCCCGTTGCCGCTCAGGCAAAAGAAGTCGAAACCAAAGCCAAACTCTCCAACGTGGTGATCCTCGCCACCGGCGGCACCATTGCCGGCGCTGGCGCCAGCACCGCTAACAGCGCCACCTACCAGGCAGCCAAAGTCGGCATCGAGCAATTGATCGCCGGTGTTCCCGAGCTTAGCCAGATCGCCAATGTGCGCGGCGAGCAAGTCATGCAAATTGCCTCCGAAAGCATCAATAACGAAAACCTGCTGCAACTGGGTCGCCGCGTCGCCGAACTGGCTGACAGCAAGGACGTCGACGGCATCGTGATCACCCACGGCACCGATACCCTGGAAGAAACCGCTTACTTCCTGAACCTGGTGGAAAAAACCGACAAACCCATCATTGTTGTCGGCTCGATGCGCCCAGGTACCGCCATGTCGGCAGACGGCATGCTCAACCTGTACAACGCCGTCGCCGTCGCTGGCAGCAAGGATGCCCGCGGCAAGGGCGTGCTGGTGACCATGAACGACGAGATCCAGTCGGGTCGCGACGTGAGCAAGATGGTCAACATCAAGACCGAAGCGTTCAAGAGCCCATGGGGCCCGTTGGGCATGGTGGTTGAAGGCAAATCCTACTGGTTCCGCCTGCCGGCCAAGCGTCACACCGTGGACTCCGAGTTCGACATCAAGACCATCAAGAGCCTGCCCGACGTCGAAATTGCCTACGGCTACGGCAACGTAAGCGACACTGCCGCCAAAGCCCTGGCCCAGGCCGGCGCCAAAGCCATCATCTTTGCAGGCACCGGCAACGGTTCGGTGTCCTCCAAGGTCGTCCCGGCCCTGCTGGAACTGCGCAAGCAAGGCGTACAGATCATTCGCTCGTCCCACGTGAATGCCGGCGGTTTCGTGCTGCGCAACGCCGAACAGCCTGACGACAAGTACGACTGGGTGGCTGCCCACGACCTGAACCCGCAGAAAGCGCGGATTCTGGCAATGGTTGGCCTGACCAAGACCCAGGACAGCAAAGAGCTGCAACGGATGTTCTGGGAATACTGATTCCTGGTAACACCTGTGCAGGGGCGGATTCGCCCGCCCCTGCTTCCCCGCAAAACCCTCGCTACATATCTCCCCGCCCTACATCAATTCGCTTGAATCGCTGTCAGACGAGCTTGTTGAATTTTAAGCAGTTGCGAAATCGCCTACAGTTAAATACTGTATGCACGTACAGCTTACTAAGGAATACTCCGTGGCAAAGTCCTCTTCCGCAGCGCCAACCCCGCCTGATGCTTACGAACGCCTGGCCCTTCGTGTGCAAAAGATCATCAATTCGACCAACGCCCAGAAAGCCAAGGCAGCCTTGATCTTCCGCCTGCCGGATGAACCGGAGGACGAATGGCAACGTCTGCTGGAGGAAATTGCGGAGAACGACAACGTCACACTCGCCTACCGGGACGACGGTGGCGTGCAGATTTTCTGGGTTGTGCCGAAGGAAGATTGATTCAATGAGTGTCCGTTTTACTGCTGTGTTTTTGTGCCTGTTTTTTGCCATCGCCGCCCACGCCCAAGCGCCCCGAACGTTCAGCGAAGCCAAGAAAATCGCCTGGAAGCTCTACGCACCACAATCCACCGAGTTCTATTGCGGCTGCAAATACACGGGCAACCGCGTAGACCTGAAAGCCTGCGGCTACATCCCACGCAAAAACGCCAGCCGCGCCGCGCGCATCGAGTGGGAACATATCGTGCCGGCCTGGCAGATCGGGCATCAGCGCCAGTGCTGGCAGAATGGCGGGCGCAAGAACTGTACGCGGTATGACGACGTGTTCAAACGCGCCGAAGCCGACCTGCACAACCTCGTGCCGAGCATCGGCGAGGTCAATGGCGACCGGAACAACTTCAGTTTTGGCTGGCTGCCGGTGCAAAGCGGGCAGTACGGTTCATGCCTGACCCAGGTCGACTTCAAGGCCAAAAAGGTGATGCCGCGTCCGTCCATTCGCGGGATGATCGCACGGACGTATTTTTACATGAGTAAACAATACGGCTTGCGCCTGTCGAAACAGGATCGCCAACTGTACGAAGCCTGGAACAAGACCTATCCGGTGCAGACCTGGGAGCGCCAACGCAATCAGACGGTAGCCTGCGTGATGGGGCGCGGCAACGAGTTCGTCGGCCCGGTGAATCTGAAAGCCTGCAACTGAAACCGAGCGGGAAAAATCGGTATTTTCCCGCCCAATCGGCCGGTTACTGCGCGACCTTGTGTTCGATGATCTGCGACTCGGTGTCGTTTTTCTTGGCACGGGCAAGTTTTTCCGTCAGCAAGGCCTGCTTGGCTTCAGCCTCGGCCCTGGTTTGGAATGGCCCCAACAGCACCACATCCTTGCCGTCTTCCTTCACGATATAAAAATTGAAACCATGCTCCAGCAACCAGGCGGTCAGGTCGGTGATCGCCTGCAGCTTGTGATCCGGCGGGCCCACGCGCAGGTCCCACTCCTGAGCGGCAATCGCACCGGTTTGCGGCTGGCTTTCAGTCACGGCGGGCTTGGCCCTGGGCTCTTCGACACGCTTGCCTTCACCGCAACCGGCCAATGCCAACACCGCCATTGCCATCGCTACTTTACGCACTGCCCTGCTCCTTTAAGGATAAAGAGGCAACTTTATCATCCACTGTCTATTCTGGCCGTCATAAACGTTGGGTTAAACAATGCGAATCATGTATCGCAGACCTGTATGATGACGCCATGGGAATTAATGTCGCCTCTATGCGTCCTAAAAGAGGCAGTCACAGGGAAGCGCTTAGCAGTAAGCTACACACATCCGACACCTGCCCTGTCTGAAACATGTGTCCTTAAAAGTAATCAAGGAGAAGTCCATGCTGATACTCACCCGTAAAGTTGGTGAAAGCATAAACATCGGTGATGACATTACGATCACCATCCTGGGCGTCAGCGGCCAGCAAGTACGAATCGGCATCAATGCACCGAAGGATGTTGCCGTGCATCGCGAGGAAATCTACCAGCGCATCCAGGCCGGCCTGACGGCGCCGGACAAAAACCAGACGCCTTGAAGCGCCTTCAGTAGCCAGCCTTTTCGTTCACGGTCACGGCTGGCGAAAACCCTATTGGCCTGCTCGCGTTCTTTTCGCGTTCAGCGTATCCAGTCCTTTCATCGTCGCTAAAAAGATGAAACTGTCATTACGCCCGGAACTTGTTACATGATTTGCAGCCGAACCTCGTGAGAACCTCTTCCGCCATACGAGTGCACTCAGGAGCACATCGATGAGGCCTAGCACGAAGCGACCTTTTGCCGCCCGCTCCTGGATGATCGCCCTGTTCATCGGGCTCGTCTTTGCGGGATTGGAATGCGGCTTGAGGTTCGAAATCAAAGACATCTACGTCACCGATGTGCCGTCGTGGCTGGACTTGACGCTGTTGCTCGGCGGCTACCTGTTTGTGTTCTGCCTCAAGCCGATCCAGAAAACCGTCCAGCGCAAAATGTGCCAGCGCGCAGCTCCCGGCGAACACCGGAGAACTACCCGCTGACGGCTGATGCCTGGCTATCAGATCGCCGGTATTTACAGCCCTGCAGCAGCACCTATGCTTGGCCTTGCACGGTCGGCTGAAAGGCGTTGAAACAGATGGACACCCTGAGCAAATCCCAAATCGAATCTGCACTGGCATCGCGCTTGCCCAGCTATAAGGTCGTCTGCACATTACATGCTGACGGCACCCTCTCAGCCATTCTCAGCGGCCCGAACACCGACCACTTCGCAATCACCGGCATCGTGCGCGCGCACTATCGCGGCGAAGAAGCGATTGCCCGACTTGCCAATGAGATACTCAGAGAGATGGTGCTGTCGCGCCAGGGCGTGAAAAATTATCCTTTGCACACGCCCGGCGCCCCAGGCACGTGTGAAGAAGGCCACGGCCGATAGAACGCACCCTTTTCCTCTCACTCCATTCGGCGCTCGACGCGCAGCAGGCCTTCAGCGTCGCGCCGCACCTGAAACTGCTCATACCCGTCAATCCAGGCATGCGCAGTCACCATGGGTGTCAGGTGCGTCGAGGTCACGACCATCACATCCGCGCCCGCCGCCTCCCCCGCTCGGATCCCCACCGTCGCATCTTCGAATACCAGGCAGTCCTGGGCCGCGACACCCAGACGTTGCGCACCCAGCCTATAGCAGGCGGGATCCGGCTTGCCGTTGGCGACATCCTCGGCCGTCACCCACACCGCCGGCGGACTGATGCCCGCCGCCTGCAGGCGCCGCAGCGCCAACTCCCTGGGAGCGGACGTCACCAACGCCCATTGATCGCTGGGCACATCATTCAAGAACGCAACGGCGCCGGGAATCGCCACCACACCCTCGACATCATTCAGCTCAGCCTCGGTGATCCATTGCGCCTCAGCCTCAGGATCGACCCCAGGCAACGCCTGACGCCTGATCGTATCGATCGCCCGTGCGCCATGAATGGTGGTCAGGAACGCCGCCACATCCAGGCCATGACGTTCAGCCCAGATACTCCACACCCGTTCGGCAGCCGCAATGGAGTTGAGCAAGGTGCCATCCATATCGAACAGGAAGGCGCGATAACGCTGGGCAAATACGGCTGAACCGGGGATGGGCACGGTGTGGCTTCCTCGCAGGCGACGACAAAAATAGACTCGAGGCAATCTACGGATCACCTCGACGCTTGTAAACGCCAACAGCGCTCACGCGACGCATCCACGGCGCTACAGCGGCAGCGCCCAGGGCGGGGCGACGTGTTTCGAGTGTTTTTTTCCAAGGCGGGAGAATTGTCGCTGCAGACCGACAAACCGTGGGGGGGGGTGATCGCCTTGTGTCGGCCCGGCGTGAAGATTCTCATTCAGCCACTACACTCAACAATGCAACCGCACGTTCTGTGCATCGTTCAGGGCAATATTGCCGACAAAGAGGCTAGCCACTATGTACGCCGGACAAACGCATATGGAAACGTTCAATGGCGAAATTCTCGGCCAGATGCTCGTCCAGATCATCTGTCTGCTAGCGGTGGCTCAGCTTTTCTTCTGATCGCCCGCTTCACCGTCCGCCGCGAACGGGGCGTGGCGAAACTGCGCGCAAATTTCAGGCGCACACAAAAAAGGGCCCACCTTTCGGTGAGCCCTTCTAGACCGCCCAGCAGAGCGGATTTTGTTTGGTAGGCGCGATTGGACTCGAACCAACGACCCCCACCATGTCAATGTGACCATGAAATATCCGTAAGCGCATGATCTATAAAGGAAAAGAACCATTTTTAGCTTGGCTAAAAATCGCTAATTCGCGCTATAAGAATCAATAACTTAGCGTTGTATATTCCTACAGTGGTTGCCCTCCCCCGGCGTCCTGCCGACCGAACACCAAACCAAAACCAGCTACAGCTCGTCGCCTCAAATCGCGCAACGATCAAACCTCGATTACTGTACACCCATACAGTATTTTGATTTACCCACCATGCATATCGACGAAGACACCTGCGAGTGGCTTGACCTCCCATCGCCCCTGGAAATGTACAAACATCACGCGGCGTTGCTCGAAGACGAGATCGCCGCGCTTCATCTACAACTGCGCAAGGCCCGGGATAACGTCCGGGGCCTGGTGCAAATGAACGACGAGCTTGCCACCGGTAAAGCCATTGCCGAGACCGCGCTTAAAAAGGCTCTTGCTGACGCGGGCAGGCTCAATCAAGAAACCTCAGAAATGGGCCGTCGCATAAATGGCCTGATGGCCGTTGTCGAACAGCGTGACCACCTGTTCAGGGAGAACCAGCGGTTGCTGATGGAGCGGAATCAGGCGCGATCGTCCTGACATATGCCTGGCACGCCCGCAGCGCAATCAGTCCTTGGTCCCCGTCACCGGTGATGGCGAGAATTCGTTGAGCATGCGCTGGGTCAAGTTGGGCGCGCGCGGCTCCATGAACCACGCCGGCGGTGCCGGGGGTGGCAGGCACGTTGCAGCCACTGGCTGAATCCGCGGCGTCGAGAAGGACTGACAGCCGGACATCAGAAGTGGCAAGGCGATCGCGCAGAACAGCCTGGTTGCGTTGGGCATCGGATAATTCCCTGGTGTGTTGTTGGTCCTGGCCGGCGAGCTGCTGCTCCAGGGCCAGGCGCTTGTCGGTCTCGGCGCGGGCTTGGGCGTCGGCCGCGCGGGTGATCGCCGCCAGGTCATCCTTGTGCAGGCCGGCCTGCTCGGAGAGCTTCTTGCCCATGCGCCAGTCCTGCACCTGCCAGGCGCCGCCAAAGCCGATGACCATCGCCAGCAGGATCGCGGCCAGGATCTGCCCGGGCGTCACGACATCACCCCGCCCGCCAGCAGGTACTGCTTCAGCAGATCCTCCAGGCGGTGTTCGCGCTGCCCGTATCCAGCGCCGGGCAGGCTGGCCCAGATGTTCCGGCACTTCGCGATAGCCGTTTCGATCCGCCCGGCCACCACATCAGGCAAAGCCCGGCACTCGCGGATGTGCTGCAGCGCCAGAAGGTCTTGGCTGATCGGGCTGAAGTCAGGCAGCTTGAGCAGAGCCTTGTAGTGCGGCCAGTCCTTCAGCATCTGCTGGTATCGCCCGGAAGCATTGGACGTCAGCCCCTTGCTGTTGATGACCTTCGACGCGCGCCCATTGGCGAACGGGTGATCTGTGAAGTCCTTGAAGACCTCGGGCTTACGATCGGCGCCGGTGACGATCACGTCGTAACCATCCATGGCAGTGGCCGGAGATGTGCTGGTGCCCTCGGACCAGGCGAGCATGTCGAGGAACGCCAACGCGTTACGGCCGCCGGCGAGTGATTCGGAAAGTCGGGCCATTGCTTTTCTCCAGGCAAAAAAATACCCGCTCGTGGCGGGTGTTGGTTTTCGTATCGGCTATCAGCTCGGCCTAACCGGACGCAGCCCGGGTTCGGGATATCCTTCGGCGCCTAGCTTCCACGCGCGCAACTGAGTGCGGTAGTCGCGCCATTGACGATCTGTCCCCTGGACCGTTTCGCCATCTTCGATAGCTTCCAGCAACTCGCCTACAAAGCGGCGCTCGGCCTCAACCCACTGAGTTTCAAGCGCGATCAACGGAGCCAGCCGCGCGGACTCGTTCTCTGTCTTGATACTTGCTGCCTTGCGCAGTTTTGACCAATCGATATTACTCACTGACTTGTTCCTTCTGAACAATAGGCAAAGGCTTTGGGAGTTCGATCAGGCCGTTTTGGGTGATGGTGAGAGGTGCTGGAAATGCTTGCTCCTGGCTGTAGTTCCAGGGGTTCGGCAATATCAGGCCTATTTCAAGATTGCCGTTCGAGCGAGTCACGTCACCCGAAAACCACTCCGACTGAATGGCGTCTCGCGGAAGCACGTCTCCCTCTTCAACCTGGGAAAAGTCGAACGCTTCACCGTCAACTATAATCGTTTCTCCCTCCTTCTGGTAAGTGACTGAATCGTCTCGTCGTTGCGGGCTGAATGTAATTTTCATACTTTCCATCTTCCGGTAACTGTATATACGACGGCGCAGTTTCTAGTCCCTGCTGTAGTTGAGAAGAAATAGAAGTTTCCTGTGCCAATGGATGGAGTACCTATCCATATTGTTGCATCGGCAGTCACCGCAGATAGCAAAATAGACGGGGTGCCTACAAAGGTGGCCGCTGTCGGGCCAATACCTTGGAGAATCGAGTTAAAAACTGCGCCGTTTGGGCTGGCAATGCTTATCCCTGATTTATCTACTACTCCCCAGCAGAACAGAGTACCGTCTGCAAATTTTGTAAATTCTCCATTAGCATTTGATCCGCGCTCAATAATAGACCCGCTATCCATAGAGCCTGAAATATTTGCAATTGCGGCATTTCCAAGCCCAAGAGCGGCGCGAGCTCCTGACTGTGTATTGCTACCCGTACCACCTTTGGAGACTGGCAATATGTTCTCGGTTGAAACTGCGCCAAGACCAAGAGCAAGTCGCGCATCAGTCTGATTAGATGAGCCGGTACCGCCCTTCGCAAACGGCAGGATGTCATAGTTTCCGGTAGTGCCCAGCGCCGCAAGCTTCGGACCGAACTGATTATTCAGGGAGTTGAAGGCATCCGACAGCATCTTGTCATAGCCCTGTACAGGCATGATGGCATAAGCGGCGCCGGTTACTGTCGGCCCTTTGTAGGCCGGGAGGATCGAGATTACTGTAGAGCTCGCGACGTTGGCTACCTCGTATGTCGCACCGTCGGGACCAACGAATGAATCTCCATTCCTGCTGCTAGCGGCGAAATCTACATTTGTGCCTACAACAGTGGTGCTGCCATTTTGAACCGCAACTGTTCCAGCCCTTTGCCAAACCATGTTTTTCTCCAGACAATAAAAAAATCCGCTTAGCGCGGCATAGCGAATCAAATAGATATAAGCGTTGCGTATTATGTAGCAATCTTACCAAATACGGCCTGGAGCAATAGGTAAAACGGATTTGAAACTGTTGTAACACTTAATCTCAAAACGGACGATGCAAAATCGTATCTAAGTCCCGTACCGCGGGACTCGTTATTTGCTCCCATCATTGGCATTCTTGCATTGTTTATCATGAGATAATCGCCAAGAGCGTAGTCCATCGTAATCGAATACCAATTGGTCGGTAAACCCTGAGAGCTATAGGTTGTATGTGTATAAGTCCAGTTTTGAACTGAGCGCGTAAAAATTACGGCCTGTGTGCCTGAATCAAATATCTGCTTAGATTCTGCATCCCACATACGGAAGCCATAGGACGTTATAGGTGTTGAGGAAAATGCCGCCACAAAGATATCGCCAGAGTGAGCTTGTCCCGAAACAACAGTGGCGCTGCTCCAAGCTCCAGCGGAACCGCCTAAGATAACGCCCAGCTGTATAAATGACCCGTTATTCAAAGGTCGTATAAAAACAAGCGGAGGCTCTTGAGTAGTTACAGCGTTCTGAAACGTGACGGCTACGTTCGCGGTATAAGCACTCTTGTGAAACACGCAAAGTCTGGCGTATTCCGAGTCAAGAGACACCACGCCTGAATCATTGACAACTGATAGACCATATTTCATCAAGACCACCTCGCGACCATTAATCGCATAGTCGCCTGTGAGTACGAGTCACCAGGGTTAGATGCAAGGTAGTTTCGAACATAAGCAACCTCTTGTCCAATTTGACACTCAAGCTGCCTGTTGTTGGTAACCTGAGAAGTGTCATTGTTAATTGGCAGCAAGAAGCAAATTGAATTACTTGGGGTGCACCCAGGAACAGAAAATTCTTTTTGACTCCTCGGCGCCCCAGCATAAGAGACCAGCACGGAAAGCACGATTCTATACGTGGAAAAACTGGTATCAAACTCGAGAGTTCCGTTCGATGACCATAGCCGTAATCCAGAACTCATTCGGTTTGATCTCCTAGCTGTATGCGCTTCACATTGTTGTTATCCCAAAATCTGAGCGACCGATTCGTCATTATTGATCGCCCCTGCCCCGGGGCAATTCCGTTGATTTCAAACGTACCGTCCTTTTTGAGAATCCACCCCTGCTGACCAGCGATGTAGTTCGTAGAGCTGATGTACTCGCCGATCTTGGCGTTGGTGATTGTGCCGTCTTGGATAAACGCCGAAGCGACAAACGTCTGGCCGCCGGACACCGAGAACGGCGACACCGGAGTGCCATTGTTCAGGTTCAACAACATGAACGTGTCGGCCCTTACCACGAACTGCGACGACACGCCGGATGGATCAACCTGCAGGCCAAGGCCGAACGCTGCCGCGTACTTCTGGCCGCCGGTCGTGGTTTCCATCTTCACCGACCACAGGGTCGACAACTGGCCGTTGGTGTTGGCTAGCGCAGAAACAGTCTCCTGAATGGCAGAGGTGTTCTGACCCACCGTTGCTTGCAGTTGCGTGGTCTTCGTCGCCTCAGCCTCAATCGCGGTTGCCCTGACCTTGCCTTCCTCGACAATGGCGGAAGTACTTGACCAGCCCTTGAGAGCATCAGCCTTCGCACCGCTACCACTATCGTCGCGCGCAGAGGCGCGCAAAGCATTGGTAGTGCTGGCCTGCGCCGTGACCACGCCGTCGATCCTGGTGATATCGGTGGTGTTGGTGCCGACCTGCTGCGCCAAGCCGTTTACCGTTTCGACCGATTGACCAACGTCAAGCCAGTACGTGGCATTCGGCGGCGGGTTGTTAACCGGCACAGTCACCTTGGCCTGGTATATGCGGTCAGCATCTACCACCATCTGGCCTTTCAGGTAAATCTGGGTGGAGATGTAACCACCAAGCCCGTCAAGACCGTCAATTTGATCTTGGAGGCCGTCCAACTCGCTGATCACATCCTCGCCAAGCTGCGTCTTGGTGACCTTTCCGGTAAGAATTTCGAGCAAAGGCCCAGCATCAGAACTGGCCTGCCCAATCACCCCATTCACAACCGGGTAGAACGGCCCGATGTTGCCGGTGCGGTCCACCAGGCGCGCCCAGAAGAACAGCGTCGCGCCAGCCAACAGTTGCTGCATGCGGTAATCGGCCTGTGGGTACGCCAGGTCGGCCAGCTTGGTAGCCACCGACAAATCATTGGCCGGGCCGTACCATAGCTCGGTGCGCTGCGTGTCCTCGGCGCCGGCGGGAAAGCCCCACTTTATGCCGATGCCGAACAGCTCGCTAGTGGTGGTCAAGAACGCTACCGCCGGCGGCAGGCCGACCTTCCCTTCCAGGTTGGTCAGTGCCGACGTGGTCGGGATCGAGGACACATTGAGCGCGCTCACCGCCCGCACCCTGGCCATGTATTGGCCTGAGTAAATGCCGCGCACGTCGACCATCTGCTCGGCGGTGCGCGGCACAGTGACCCATTCGCGCGCGCCCCACTTCCATTCAACGTCATAAGCCACAGCGTTCGGCGCCGCGTCCCACGCGATGGACATGACGGTGACCGCAATCCCCTGCTCGACGACAACGTGCTGGCTGAGCATCACCCGGGCCGGAGCGTCCTGACTGCCCACGGGAATTCCGGTGATTGGCCGAGGGTCCACCACGGCTCCGTTGTCGATTGCTTCAAACTTGCTCGGGTCGTGCTGAATAACTTCAAACTGGAACTGGTGCCATTCCGGCCGCGTGACGTTGCGGACGTAGAACTGCATCAGCTTGAGGTCTTCGTAGTCCAATATCCAGCCACACTCAGCCTGGGGCTGCTCGCTGAATTCGGCCATCACTGTGACGTCGCGCCCAGCAACCGACTTCACCACCCGCCCTTCGGACTTGCCGCTAGGCAGGTTGACCATCAGCCGCGCGCCGACCGGCACCACGGTATCGCGATCGAGCGTAACCACCCGTCCAGCGGCCGCAGCTATCCGGCCGCCGTTGTTCCGGCCAACCAGCATAGGGTCGGCTACCGCGATGACCTGGCCAGGCTTTGGAATATCACCGTCGAGCCCGACCCGAAACACACCGCCCTGGGTCTGCAGCTTTTCGGTCAGCGCCGCCCACTGCCCAGCGCGCTGCGCCTGACCCAGGGATGTGCAGCCGATGGCGTCGATGGAGGTGTCGCGCACGATTCCGCCAAGCTCGACCATAGCCTCATCATCAAACACCGGCTCCTTGTCGGTTTCAAAGCCCTGATCCGGATTGTCCCAGGACACCATGTAGAGCGTGTGCCGATCGCGAGCGCGGGTGCCTTCGTACTTGATAGCGCCATTGCTCAGGATCTGCGTCTGGTTGTACGTGTACACCGGGTCGCCGGGCATATCGGCATTGACCACGATCTGGCTGCCGTCCCAGTAGGCCAGGCCATGGAATATTGACGCCAGGTCCTGAAGCACGGCGTAGGCTTCGGCCTGCTTCTGGAAATAGAGGTTGCAGGTGAAGCGCGGCTCCATGCCCCCCTTCCCATCCGGAACCATTTGGTCGCAGTACTGCGCGATGCGATAGAGCGACCAGCGATCAACCATTGTCGCGTCGATCCGGTCGCCGAGCCCGTAGTACGGGTGCAGCACCAGATCGTAGAAGATCCACGCCGGGTTGTTGGTGTAGGCCTCCTTGAAGGTGCCGTCCCAAATGCCGTTGCTTGTGCCGGTGCCCGACGTTGCGTAGGTGCGGGTTGTCGCGTCGTAGTTGCTCGGCACACGAATAATGCGGCCACGCATGAGGACGGCGATCTTGGCTATATCTCCGCCGAAAGTCTGGGCGTCGTACTCAAGACAACTGACGGCGGTGAGCGGGTATTCCTGATCGCTGTCGACCACCTCGGCAATTGCCTTGACGATCATCTGATCTACGACCAAATCGGAGTTAGCGTTTGGGGTCAGGCGGCGAACACGAATAGTCCAGCGGTTGCCGGTGGGCAACTCCAGGCGGTGCGCCCGCTCGTACTCCGTGATGTTCTTGCGATCTACGGCCGATACCAGCACTTCAACGTAGGGGCCGTTGTCGGTGGATATGTCCACGGCGTAATCGATATGCACGCCATTGATGTTGCCGGCGGCGTCCTGACGGCGAAGTGTTGGCCAACTCAGGCGGATGCGCACGGCATCGCTCATCGAGTTGGTGATGGTGTGCAGCCAAGGCGTTCCGTAGATCAACTCCTTCTTGACGTCGATCTCGTTACTGGATTCCTGTATTCCCTCCAGGCGCTCCTGATTCAGCTCACCAGAACGGAATTGCCACTTCACGCTGGGATAGTTGATCGTGCCGTCCGCAGCCTTCACGGGGGTGCCGTTGAGCTTGACTGAGCGCAAGTCGTCGACCAGGCCAACAATAGGGCCCCAACTCCACAGGTAGGTGATTCGCACGGTGGAGATCGACGGCACGCTATTGGAGGCGATGCTTGGCTGCTTCTGTTTGGCCTCGCCGCCCTTTCCGCCAATCACGGCCCGGCGCTTACGAGGTGCTGCCCGGCGCGCCTTCTTTGCTACTGCGCTCATGCGCCCTCCAGAATGCAAAAACCCGCCGAAGCGGGTTAGTTGTGGTGACTGAATCAGATGTTGTCTTGGGTGTAGATCCCGCCAGACTCGACCGCGCCGCCGATCTCGCGCTCGCCGTAAAGCAGTGGGTATGGGTTGCCCTGGGCAATAGTCGTCACCGCCGCGCCGAAGCCGTAGCTCGGGTTGTTGCCGTCGTCGTTCTGGCCATCGGCAGTGGCCTTGGTGGTCGGCGACAGCATTTGCACAACGCCGCCCAGGCCAACAGCGGCGCCGGCGGCGAGAAGGCCCATCCCAAGAGTTGAGGTGGTACCACCAGTAAACAGGCCGGCCACGATCAGCACCACGCCGAGCAGAGTCTGAAACATGCCCGCCTGTTTGCTGCCCTGGATAATCGGCTGAATGCGGATGTCGCCCTCACCTCGGCCCACAAGGTCAAGCTCCTGCTCGCCCAGATTGCGCTCATCGACGAACACGGCGAACACAAGGCCGCGCTCTTCGGCGGTGCGCAGGTACTTCTCGAAGCCCGGCTTCATCATGCACAGCGCCGCCATGGCATCACGGAAGCTGTGAACGTCCAGGGTATACTGCTTGCCAAACTTCTTGCCCAGCACGCCGCCGAGCTTGATGGTACGCATGGTCATGGGCGGTAGTCCTTGTGCCGGAGGATCAATTTCACGCGGTTCGCCATCGACCAACCGTAGATTTCACGGACAGCCAGGCGGCCAGGCATGTGGTGGTAAATGAACGGGCCGGAGCCACCAAGTTTCGGCGCCGATTCGCTGATCAGCGACGGCTCATCGCCCAGGTAAATCACTGCGTGATTCGGGAAATAGCACTCCCGGCCTGGCGTGGGGATCTGCAACACCAGCATGTCGCCGCGCTTCGCCTCGTTTACCTGGTAGAAACCAGTCGCCGCGAAGTTGTCCTCGTAGAGGCTTGGGCCGTCTTTCTGCTCCCACCACAGGTCGGAGCGCTCGAAGTTTGGCAACTCCAGGCCCGCCTCGCGCGCGTACCAGTCGCGGCACGCGGCCCAGCAGTCAAGCAGTCCATGGGAGAAGTCTCGGCCCAGCAGCGGCGCCTGGAAGCCCGAAGGCTTGAACCACTCGAAGTCACCGCCGGGCCAGCCGACAATGCCCCAGGGCAATTCGTGCAACTCGCAACTGACGCGGTCGGCCATGCTCGGCGCCGGCGCCTTGTCGGGGTGGCTATGGATGATCGCAAGAACCTCGCCTCGATCTTCCGCCCGGGCCATGTCCTTATGGTCGATCTGGAAGTGTTCGCGCGGCGTGGTAGCCAAGTTTACGCAAGGCACGTACTCACGGCCGGCGGCGGACTTGATGACCACCCCGCAAGCCTCGGCCGGATACACCTGCTCAGCGTGCGCGCGGATCTCATCCTGCAGTTTTTGATTGATTCGCATGGCTACCTCGAACTTGCAATAAGGCTTGCGCCCATGGACCCGCCGAAGCGCCGCGTGTTGCCGCGAAGTTTGCAGCTGCTCCACCAACCACCACAGCGATCCAGGGCCGGGTTATCCGTGGGCTGGTTCTTTTTGTCGAACATCGCGGCGCCGGTGTAGGCGCAGGCCTCTTGCCGGTAGCCGCCCCGGCAGGCCCAGCGGCAGAGCTTGGTAATCTGCTGGGAGGGCAGCATCTGCCCTTCCATATCCGTGGGGCTGGACAGCGAGAACGTGACCGAGATGCTGGGCAGCGCCTCAGTCTTCTGCTCGATAAACCAGAGGTTCGTTTTCGACTGGTCGCTGGCTTCCGGGTTACCGTCAGGGAAATTCGCGGCGTCCAGGAAGTGGCGGAACGTCTCGATCACCTTGACCCGGGCGCCGGCCAGATCGCGGAACTGGAAGCACAGGGCAGTGATCGCCCCGCGCACGCCGCCGAGCTCATCATCCACCTGCAGCGTTGGTGTGGCCGGGCGCCCATCACCGCGGATGTCGAAGCCCTTGGCCTCGATCTGGAGCGGCGAGTAGAGCTGCCCCTGCCATATGATGTCGCCCTCGTGGGCATGGCCGTGGAACCGCCAGAGCGAGCCGCCCATGCGCGTAGCGTCCAGCTCGTACAGCCTGATCTGGTTACCAGGCTCGAGCTTTTGAAGATCGGTGTTGTAGTTCATAGAGCCCCAGAAACAAGAAACCCCGCACTTGGCGGGGTCAGGTAAGGGTTATGGTCGGGGTTTGAATACCTGCTTTGCGGTAAAGGTGACCGTATAAATCTCAGCGCCGAGGGTTTTCTTCTTGTATCCATTGACGCTATACCAGCCTTCCGGTTCGCCTGGCGGGGCAAAGCGGAAAGCCTTGTAGCCTTCATGCCGATCCAAGAAAGCGATCAGCTCGGGAAGCTCCTCTCCCGGCAGATCCTCACCGGTATGCACCAAGTTCCAGACTTGGCTTTTGGTATTGATGCCAATTCCCCCAGCCTGGACCAGCCCGTCGCCAAACTCGTTTTCCCAAGTGCGCTGGCTGACATCACCATCGGCGCCGACCTCAACATCAAAAGTAAATGTCTCTGCCATCAACGCCTCCACAGCCGGCCACCCTGGCCCATTTCACGATCAAGAAATTTACCGAACTGCGTCTCCAGCCCGGACGACATCGCCTGACCTTGGCGTGCTGCTTCCTGATCCGTCATACCTGGCTGAGCCTGAACTGTTACCTGGGGGCTATAGACAATTTGGGTTGGTCCACCAGTTGATCCTCCCGCCTCCCTGCCAGAACCAACCATTGCTGCGCGCCCGTCGCCGGCAGACTCCAAGCTGCCCACGCCTATCTGGGCCTGGGGCTGCGAACCGCTCAGGCCGTTGTCGATCCTCGACAGCATTGCATCCAGCTTAGCGCTGGTTTGAGCCGTGGTAACCCGCTCGCCCTTTTGCAGGAACCAACTGCCGTCTTCGGGAACCGAATCGATACCGTCGTGCGCCATACCCGCCAGCGCGGTCATGCCCACCGCTGATGCCAGGGGACCGGTGACAGCCATTGCAGTTGCCATTGCCGCCGGAGCTGCTGCTGGGCCAATGATCGGGATGCCGGCGGTAGCGGCGTAGGCGTTGAGTCCCGCCGTCAGGGACATGGCTTGCGCATTGGCGCCGAGGGTGCCGGCGGCGCTTGCCTGGGTGGTCTTACCCACCAACAGCTGTACACCCTGGTAGATCAGCCATTGGGCGGCTATATCACTCAGCGCGTTCAGCATCGACTTGGCGAAGTTGCCGACCATATCGCCCAGTGCGTCGTCCGCGTCCTGGGCACCGCTGGCCACGTCAGAGAAGAACGTGCCGAGGCCGCTGGTACCTTCTTGCAACGCTGTATTGGTAAGGTCAGCAGCCTGCGTCGAGTAGTCCCGAGCCGCGTCGGCGTAGTTCGCCCACGCCTCATGGACACCGCTCATCCAGTTAGTTTGCTGCTCATCTGTGGCCGCGTAGAAGTCCTGCTGGTGTTGCAAGCGCTTGTCGTATTCACTTTTGAGTGTTGCCGTCTCGCTCTTGTATAGCTCTGGCGATATCTCACCGCTGTTGTTCTGCTTCACCAACTCTTTAACGTCGGCGGCGTACTTCTGCCGTAGCGCCAGGTCAGCCCGCATGCGGTCACGGGCTTTATCGCCCATACCGATTCCGGCCAGTTCCTGGTCAAACCCATCCTTGGAAGTTTGGGTAGTCAGCGCCTGAGCATTCTTGAATGCCGTCAGCTTCAGGTCATCTTCGTTGGCCTTCTTCAGCTTGTTCAGCGCATCCAGCTCAGCGGCCATGCCCTGGAGTTTTTTCTTTTGCGCCTCGCTCAGCTTGCCGAGCTTGCCCTCCTGGAGTTCGAAGGACAGCTTCATCACCTCCGTGGCTTCGTTCTGCTTGTTGCCGGTGGTGTTGATCAGATCGATCTGGCGCTTGTAGCCTTCCTCGGCAGTATCGAAGGATTTGAGCTGCTGCTTCGCGGCAGACTCTGACTCGGTCGTATTCTTCCTCAGCGCCTTTGCAGCCGCGTCATCCTTGGCTTTCTGCGCATCCTTTGCGGCGGCCGCTGAGCGGATCGCCACAACCATGTCTTCGGTCAGATCGGTGTTTTCCGCAATAAAGCGGTTGGCGGCTTCAAGACTGGTTTTGTCCTGAGCAGCACCGAGTTGCTTCTGCAACTGCTCCAGATACTTCTGCCCAACCTGTGCAGCAGCAGCCTTTGCTGCGGCATTCTCCAGCTCCGATCGAGTGTTGGCATCGGTTGCGCCGGTTAGCTGATTAAGCTTGGCACGCTGGTCGTCGAGAGCCGCACTTAGATCGGTGACAGGGATCTGGCTCTTCTCAATGGCAACAGCCATCGATTCAGTAACGCCAGGTATAGTGCGCAACTGATCAGCAACTAGTTTCCAGTCAACCGTGATACCGGCCGCCTGATCTTTGGATGCTTGGCGAACAAGGTCCAGGGCCTGCTGCGCTTGAGCCGGCAACGGCGTTAAGCCAGCCATGAGGCCATCCGCGCCAGCGGCACCCATCCCTCGGAGATCGCTTTCGAACTTATCAGCGATTGCGCCAGACATTTGCCCGAGCTTGGACTGCATATCCTCTATTTTCGACTCAAGCTCGCGCAAAGTTACGGACTGAGTAGCGCGATTCAATTTCAAAAATCGCTCAGCGATCTTGTCAATTGGGTCTGCGAGATCTCCTAGTTTTTTCTCCAGCGTACTGGTGTTATCGCGAAGCGTCAGGAAAGCAGTAGCAACACCAATGGCCAGAACCGCAATGCCAAGTGGACCACCTAGGACGCCCGCCAGGCTAAACGACGCACGTCCAGCGGCGGCTTGCGCAGTAGCGGCGGCAGCCGTAGCGCGGGACTCAACCATTCTGGCTTCCGCGAGCTGCAACGACATTTGTGTTTGAACTGCTGTGCCTCGGGCGGCGACAGCTTCTTTTTCAGCCAAAAATACTGTCGTTTGGGCTTTTTGCTGCTCCGCCTGGGCGGCAAGTAAAACGGCCGATGCCTGAGCCTTTCTGGCGATTGCTTCGGATATGGCATTCTTGGTCGCCACCAGCGACGCCGCAGCAGAGCCGGCAAGCTGGCGACCGTATCCAGCAAGAGCACCGACAGCAACAACGCCTGCGATATCCGCGAGGGTTTCGAAATTGTCACCAAGTACGCTGATACCCTTCGCCAGCAAACCTGTGCCATCCGTGGTTTCGTTCAGCTTGCCGATGTATACCGTGAATGAGTTTTCCAGATTCTGGAGCGCATCGCGCACCGCAACACCCATGCTATCGGCCAACAGGCCGTTAGCACCGGCAGACTTCTGAAGTCCCTCCGTCAATATGTCGAGACTCAGTTTTCCCTGAGCGCCAAGGCTGCGGATCTCTTCAGAAGTCTTCCCGGTAGACTTGGCAATGGTGTCCACGACAGTAGGCATGGCCGCAAGAATTGCCTGCCATCCATCGGCCTCTACCTTGCCAGTCTGGAGTGCCTTCGAATAAGCATCGATGGCCGAGCTAGCCTTATCTGCTGATGCAGAGTTGGTCACCAAAAGGAAGCTGAAACTGTCCATAACATCCAGCGCCTGGCTGGTGTTGTAGCCCATCGACTTAAGGCTATCCGATGTGCGGATGTACAGTTCTTGTGCTTCAGCAAGGGGGCGATAGGTGCGCTTCGCCGTATCGAGGAGGCGGTCTTGAACCTGGTTGTACTCGCTGACACTGCTGGTCGCCATTCCAAGGCGATCCGACATTTGCGAGTAGGAGTCGGCGGTTTTTATGATGGTGCCTACCGACACCGCACCGACAGCCAAAGCCATGGCGCTCTTGATGAGCCCGCCAGCCTCCTGAGCACTAGACCCAGCGCGATCAAATGCGGCATCAACGCGACCGAGGCTCTTGTCTATTTTCCCAGACGCTTGCCCGACGGTTGAATCCGCTCGCGCCATTTCCTGACGCAACTGGGCAGTAGTCGCCTCGATGCGGACGAGCATCCCTTGTACGTCGGTGTCAGCCATTTGTTTTCTCCAGGCGAAAAAAAACCCGCCAAGCGGGTCTCTTTTTTTAGTAACTCGTCGGGGTTAGTTGGAACCCCGAATGGTTTGTGTAGATGCGCCTTTTCGCGACCTGGCCAGCAGCGACAACAACTTCTGACTCCAGCAAGCCTGCTCCACCGCAAGGCACTGCTGCGGCTATACCAAGGACGTGCGATCCAGCCTTAATGCCGAATGTCGCCGTTTCGCCCGAGCCGAACTCCGCAGCAAAAGTGCCATCTATATAAAACTTATAATTACAAGCAGCTCCCAGCACCCCTGTATCCCGAGTGACAACAAGAGTTGACTCTTGCTTGCTGGTAAAAGCGTGCAATCGACTAGAGGGAACCTTCGACGCCTCGCTAGATGAAATGGGAGACGTTGAACAGCCTGCAACCACTAACAAAGCCAACGCCAATGCAATAAATTTCATGTCGGTCCCTCGCTGAGAAATGACAGGACTTTATCATCATCGAGCTCGAAAGCGCATATGCCTAACTCACCCGCCAGACCTTGCTAGCTGCCCAGCCTGCCGCCCAGTCAGCGCCTGCCGCAGCTTATCGGCCACAGTCGACGCGGACGGCTTATCGGCCTTGGCTTTCGCCTTTCCGCCACCAAAGGGGTTGGTCATCTGCGCCCATTCGATCTTGGCATCCATGGCCAGAAACAGTTCGGGCATCGGCGTGGACCAGGCCAGGTCAGGCGGCCAGCCCAGCCAGCCGGTGGCCACTGCGTAGAGCCGGTCGACGTAGCTGCCGTTCTCGACAGCACTTACGCCGCCGCCGGCTTTTCCTTTCCCGCATCAGGGCCCTTCGGATTGTACAGCGCGACCAGATAGCCGTTGAGCTGCACGGACACGTCCAGCACGCCAGTCTGCCAAACCTGCTCAGCGACAGCCTCGGCAGCCTTGCCTTTCAAGCCAGCACCGCCCGCGATGATCACGGCGCAACCGTCGATGCTCAGCGCATTGATGGCCTGTGACGCCCCGCGCAGGCCGCCGAAGTGCGCCTCGATAGCGCGCACCGCGCCGAGCGTAGGCGTGAGGGTGTAGGTCTCGTCGCCGAGCTTGATTTCGACGGTACCGTAAAGGGTCTTGCTCATGTGTCGAATCCTTGGGGTTTGGGGCCGAAGCCCCTCGGGTTAGGCGGCGGCCGGGAGAATTTCCAGGATGTCGGAGTTGATGCCGATCGTGACGTTGCGGCGAACCACGTTGTCAGCGGCGCCAGGGGCGACGGTGTTGTTCATCACCTTCCCGCGCAGGTAGAAGGTGGTCGGCAGCAGCGCCGGGGTGGCATCAGGATCGCCATCGTTCAGGGTGATCTTGATGTTGTAGTCGCCCTTGCTGCGATCCTTGTGAGCGATCTTCAGCTTGGCCTGGCCCAGGTCGCCGTTATCCAGGCCAACGGCCAGGGTCAGGTCGCCAGCGTCAGCGGTGCCCTTGTGCTTGCGCACACGGCCATCGCGCAGCGACGTAAAGGTCACAGAGCTGAACGTGTCACCGAACTCGCCCAGGTCTTCCACCTCGCCGATATCGACATAAGTGTCAGCCTTATAGAGCGCTTCAGTGTCCGCGCCGTTCTTGCTACCGATGCCGATCCGGCAGCCGGCGGCGGTGTTGAGGTTGTCATCGGCCATGGGGGTTCCTCCAAAGGCACATTGGATAAAGCCGCGAGGCGGCCGGTGTTGGGTTTAGTGGGTGGTGATAATGCGGACTGTGATCGATCCCTGATACGTGACGCCGTCAGCATCGCGCTGGGCGTCGGCTTGCTCAACACGGACAGATACAGCGCGCCCGACGGTCAACGGCAGGCGGCGCTCATCCAGGGCGGCCACGACTTCACCGGTTATCCGTTTCACCTCGGCCTGGCCGTGGGCATCAGACCATACCGACAGGTAAATCAGGCGCTGCTCGCGCTTCCGGCCGGCGACGGGCGAGATGTTCGTGGACAGTTCTCGGTCAATGGATACGTATGGCATCGCCGTGTCCAGCGGCGCACCATCGTAGACGGGGCACGAGACCTCGGCCTCCAGCCTGGCGAACAGCGCCTCCTGCAACGCAACAGACGGATCAGCCATTGGATAGCCCCTTACTCGCCTTGCTCAGCGTTCGACCGATCGCAGCCCGAATGTTGGCCACGACATACTCCCGGTTCACGTCCTTCGAAGGACGAAGCCAGGGGTGCGCCGGGCGGGCCGGAATGTCTGGATACTTGCCAAAGAAGTTGGTGCCGTCAGCCTTGTTCGTGGGGCGGCGCGTGCGGCCCCCGGCGCGCTTGTTTCCGGTGTAGCCCTTGGTACCGTATTCGATGAAGCGCAGGTAGAAGAACCGTTGCTTGTTCTTCTTCCCGCGGATGCCGATTTGGGCGTCGAGGCCGCTCTGCGAAACGAAAATTGTAAGCGCAGCGGCGGCGGCACCAGTGTCTTTCGGGATCAAATCCTTCATCGTCGAAAGAATCCGCTCAGCGCTGTCGCGCATTACCGGGGCCAGTTCGTTATCCATGGATTGGTGGATGGTGCGCAGCGTCCGGCGCAGCTTGAAGTCTCCGGACATGCGCGAGCGGCGGGCGGCCATGGCCTACTCCTTGGTCTTGGCTGCCTTTTCAGACGCAGGCGCTGTATCGGGCACTGGCTGTACCAGTTGACGCAACACAAGGTCGGCGCCGAGCTTGGCATCCACCGTAAACTCTTCACCCTTCTCCCGGTCGCCGGTAGCGCCGGACAGGGTGCCCAGGGCAATAACTTTCATGATTTACCTCTAAGGGTTGGGGACGTTTGAACACAGCAGCCGAAGCATGTCGCGCTCGTTGTTAGGCAGTGGAGCCTCGATCAGGTAGGTTGCGATGGCGCGACCTCCAACCATTTCGACGAGTCGATTTCCCGCGACAACATCCTTGCGCGGACGGACTCGGATTTCAGCGGTGACCACGGCCTTCAATTGCTCAGCCACAGGCGAAACCCGCCCAGTTGGCAGAACGATCTCAGCCCAAAGCTTGCCGATATCGAGCCAGGCTGTATCGAAGCCACCTGATTTGTTCTTGGTCAGAACCGGCCTGTACATCGTGCAGCGGTGACGCATTGGGCCGGCTCTCATACATTCACCCAGCGGTGAGGCTTCCATAGCGCATTGGTTGCCATTGGCAACTCAGCAGTGATTGTTCCAACAACCACCGTCTCGCGACTGCTGTACCAATGACCTATCAGCAGCAGCGCTCCCTGCTTAATCGCCTTTGTCATCAGAAGCGCATTGCCGACGGGGTCTGGCAAAGCCGTCTCTGGATCGACAAGCGTGCGATTGGTCCAGGTCTCAAACGCGCTGAGGGCTGCGTCCGTGTAGCCCTGTATCAGCGAGTCCTCATCGTCATGGTCGACCCGTAAGTGAGCCTTGACGATGGGGAGATCAATCACCCTTTGGCACCAGCGCCTGAAGGGCTTCCTTGTTTGCGGACGGATCGAACTCGATCCCTTTGCCGGTGAGCCAGGCCTTCAGGTCGGGAACCTTCATCTTGAGCGGATCGGTTTCTTTCTGCGCATCGATAGCCGCGTCGATTTCTTCCTGCGAGCTGCGCGATGCGTAACCCTCGGGTGGGTAATTCACCGCCAGGTAGCCGGCTGCTAAAAACTCAGCAATGGTCGGCCCATCCAGCTTCAGACCATTGGAGTCCAGTTGATTGGGATAGGACGCCACGCCCAGGTGCTCGACCGCCACCAGCGCGCAACGCTCCGAGACATCCTGCTCGCCGGCAGGAACCTCAACTACATGGTTGCCATCCGCAGAGAATGGGAACGGTTTTTTCACAATAATGATCGGCATAAATCCTCCGGCAGTCTGGGCGCCCGTAGGCGCCCGCCCATTCAGGCAGCGGCGCTCAGGGTGAGAATCTTCACGGCCTGAGAGTCGACCAGCATGCCGCCGACGCGCTTGGTGGTGTAGAAGCCAACAAAAGGCTTGTTGGTGTAGGGGTCGCGCAGCACGCGGGTGCCGATACGGTCGACAACGGTGTAAGCGCGCTTGAAGTCACCGAATGCAATTGCATTGGCATCGGCGGCAACGTCGGGCATATCTTCATTTTCGGTGATCCCGTAACCCAGAAGGACCGACGGTGCACCAGCTTCCAGGCCTGGGCGCCACAGGTAGTTGCCCTCGCTGTCCTTCAGCTTTCGGACATAGGCAACAGTCAGGTTGCCCATCATCCAAGTGCCGTTTGCACGGTATCCCGCCTTGAGGGCGTGAATGAGGTTGATCAAGCTATCGCCAGTGATCGCGCCGGCGGCGCCAGAGACGAGCTTTTGCAGAACACCGAAAGCACGATCGTCGTCGCCCTTCACATCCAGGCTGTAAGCCAGCAGCCCTTTTGGCTTGTTGACGCCGTCACCCTTCAGGAAAGCATTGCCTTCCTTCTCAGAGAAGTCGCGGGCAACCTCGCCGTTCAACCAGCCCTCGGCATCGAAGAAGATGTCGTCAAGGCTGGTCTGAGTGGCCTGCGGGTTGGCGTACAGCTCGCCCATAAAGGCAGAGATGTTACCCAGCTTCGGGGTATTGGTTGCCGGGCGCGGATCGGTTTCGCCAACCCAGCCAGCACCGTTACCACCAAGGTTCACCAAACGCTTGTAGTCCGGGCTGCCAACCGTGATTTGGTTGCACACCTGGCGCATCGGCGAGGTATCGCGCAACAGTTCGATAATGCTGCGGTCCAGTTCTTCAGGAACCGCAAAACCGCCGTCGGCTTCAACGCCTACCTGCAATGCCTTGGCCTGCAGTTCGCCCAGGCCGGTCTCGATACCCTTGCGCACGAATTGCATGAACGCGGTTTTGTGCTCGCTGGCAGCCTTGGTGCCAGTGCCGTCTGGGCGCTTGAGGGCCAACAGCTCTTTTTCCAGGTTGCTTTTCAGCTCATCCAGCTCGCTCAGCTTTTCGTTGAGCGTATCGACCTGACCGGACAATTTGCCTTTTTCTTCTTCCAGGCCATCGATGCGCTTGTCGTTGGTCTTCTTGAACTCGTCGAACTTCTTGCCCAGGGCTTCAGCTACGTCTTCAATATCTTTCTTTTCAACAGCCATGAGAGGCTCCTTAAATGCGGGTCAACAGTGATTTGAGTGATTGCATTGCTTCTTCGGCATCCGCCTCTCGCGGTGAAACTGCGCCGTAGCCCTTGGCCATAAAGGCCTTGGCCTGGGAGCCAGAAAACCCAACCTCTCGAAGGGCTCGCTCCACTTTGCTGGGCGGCGGTGTTTCGCCGCGGGCCAGCAGAGATTTCACATCAGTGATCCGGGCCTCGTCATTGGCCGGGAAGGTGACCGGGGATACTTCCCAGAGGTCGATAGCCTTCAGCAGCCAGATACCCTTTTCCTTGTCATAGTCGTAGCCACCATCCTCAAGCATGTAGCCGATGGATAGGCCGGTAAGGCTTCCTGCCTTCATGTGTCCGTGCGCACGCTTGGCCAGAGGATCTGCCTCAACCAAGAGGCGGCCTTTGACATAAAGCCCTACGTCGTCCTCGCGCATCTCGGTGTAAACGCCAATCGGCTCGCTCATTTGGTGCTGCCAGAGCATCGCCGGCAGACGCCCTTTTTCCTTCCACCTGGCGAGACTTGCCGCAAATGCACCGCGGACAACTACATCGCTGTAGCTGTCCACGACGCCGAATACTGAGCCGTAGCCTTCGAACTCGCCGCTGTCGCTGACCGACTTAATGGTCAGCGGCACGTCAAGGCGCTGTTTTGTCTGCATCGTCGGCAGCCTCTGGATTGGTGGTCATGTTCATTGGGGTGAGGTAGATATCGCCGCCTTCGCGGGGGTTTTCGTCCTCCAGCTCGCGGCAGTCGTTGGGGCTCAAGATCCCCCACTGGATGCCCTTGCCGTAAGACTCGTACCGCCCCTTCAGATCGCCACGCATCAGCGCGCCGGCGTTGAACTTGGCGTAATGGGTAAGTCGGTCTTTCTCGTTGAGCAGACCGACTTGGATGCGATGCTCGATGCGAGTCATGATCGGAACCAGCGAGTAGTTCACGAAGCTCATGCCCATGTGCTCAATGTTGTTGAGCGTCATCTTCTCCATGCTGGCAACCAGGTGCGGCGGCACCCGGAACAAGCCGCAGATCTGCGCTTCTGTCAGCTTTTTGGATTCAATGAACTGGGTATCCTGGGCGTTAAGGCTGATTGGCTTCCAATCCAGCCCCATCTCCAGAATCATTGGCTTATAGGCGTTGGCCACACCCATGTGCTCGCCCTGAAAGTCCGCCTTGAGCCGCGCAAATGCTTCGTCGGTGAGCTGCTGTTCAGTGCGCAAAACACCGCTGGTAACGGCACCATTCGTGAAGAGCTTGGCGGCGTGAGCATCCATTGCCTGGCCCAGGCCCAGCGCTTGGCGCGCATAGGCGATTGGGTTTAACCCGTTGAGCCCGTCAAGCGTAAATAGCCGCACATGCCACAGCTCATCCTGGGTCAGCGTCCGTGTCCCCGACTTAAAGTTGACGGTGTATTCAACCGTCCAGTCGTCTTTGAGTTTTGGCGTAACGATGTCAGGGCTGAGCGGCAATAGTTCAACCACGTTACCCAGCGCCATCACCTTGTAGGCGTAGAAGTTGCCACGAAGGCACAGGCACGCCACCAACATCTCCCAGAACTCCTGGGCGGTCATGTAGCTATTCGGCGCCATAGTAATGAGTGGGTAGAGCCGGTGTGTCGTTGCGGGCAATCGAACTCGACCGGTCTGCTTAAGTAGCCGACATGGCAGCATCCCCATCGACTCGGCCAACACCCGAACGCAGTTGAATACGACCAGTTGCTGCATGGCGCTGGTAGTTGTTACTCGCTGACCGGCATTGCTTTCGTAGCCCGCACCCAGCGCCTGAGCCAGCTTCTCTGGCGTATCAATGACCTGGGCTCCGCTCTTCCTTCCAAGCATCGCGCGAAGCATCAGCGGCCCCCTCGAACAATAGAGGCCACTGACAAGGTGATTAACAGCGCACCACAGACAGTCAACGCCAGTGGCTCACCCATCCAGGACCAAAGACCACGGGTCAGCAATGCCAAACCAAGGACGCCGACGAGATCGGGGGCAGCCTCTTTCAGCGCCTCCAGCTTTGGCGGCTTGATTTCGTCGGTCATAGGGTTCGAATTCCGTGCTTTGAGATGTGGTCAGAGAGAGTGTCTTCGGGGTGAAGGTTTGCCAGGACACGCCCGATCGCCATGATCAGAGCTACGGCGCCGTCGATTTTGTTGTCGTCGCCTTGCTTGATTGGACGGACAATGTCGTCGTTCCCCGGCATGTTCTTGCCGATCACGTTGGCGATACACCAGGTCATAATCGGGTTGCCGTCATGGTGAAAACGGCCCGCCTCAATGGCGGCCTCCAACTCCTTCATGGGGTCGGACATGTTGGTGTAGTTCTGAGTGATCGTGATCGGTTCGAAACCTTGGTCATCGAGGTCGTGACTCAGTCCTGTAGCGCCGTGAGGGTCAATCGGGCACTCACGCACCGGGGCATGGTGGCTTGCCTCCTTGGTGTCCTCAAGGATCTCGCGGTAGTCGACTTCAGCACCGTCGGTGACATCCAAATGCTTGGAATGAATCCAAGCCTGGAATCGCTCAGCCATCCGTTTGTTGTCGGTGTTGAAAGCGGTGTCGTAAGGAACCCAGAACTTCGGCGCGATGCTGTAGTAGTGATTTTTCCCATCGATGACGCGCCAGAACAGTCTCGCCCTTGAGTTCATGTCGAGCTTTCGTGCCAAGTCGAAACCTGCAATCCACTCCTGCCCCTCGAACTGCTCCAGGGTCAGCGACGTGTCTTCGCAAGCCTTCCAGCTTTCCATGTTGTAGAAACCGGACTTGGCGCTAACCCAGAGGTTTAGGTGCTTCGTTTTGAAGGTGTTGGCAAAGCGTGCTGAGCGAATTGCTCTGGCCTGCTGACTTTCCAAGTACTCCTGAAACACAGAAACGCCGTGGTTCGGGTTGGCCTTGGCCAGCATCTTCGGATCGGTCCAATCGTCACCCTCGTCCAGGGTCCAGATCCAGCCGAATAACTCTTCGTCCGGCACGGTGCCGGCCAGCATCTCGACGACCTGGCGGCGCTTGTCGTAGCACGGGCCCTCAATGTCGGCGCCGGCGGTCGTGATGATGAACATCAACGGCTGACGCCGGGCGCCCATGCCTGTGAGCATGGTGTCGTACTGGGCCGACGTTGGGTGCTCGTGGTATTCGTCGACGATGGCGCAGCTTGGCGAGGCCCCGTCGCCCGGGTTACCGATCAATGGCTCGAACCGGCTGAAGTCGGACGGGATGTTCATGTTCGAGGCGTTAACCTCGATCCCTGCGGCTTGAATCAGCATCGGTGACTTGCTGACCATGAGCTTCGCGGGCCGGAAAACCTCCCACGCTTGCTTCTCTGTGGTCGCACCGGCGTATACCTCGGCACCAAATTCGCCATCGGCAACGAACATGCTGATGCCGACACCGCCCGCAACAACAGATTTTCCGTTCTTCCTGGGCACTTCCCAGTAGCTTTCACGGAACCGGCGGTGTCCGCCCTTCTTCTTGACCCAGCCGAATGTCACGGCCAGACCGAAAAGCTGCCAAGGCTCCAGCGTAATCAGCTGACGCTTGAATGCCCACTCGCCCTTGGTGTGCGGGAGAAGCTGCATCAGCTTGAGCTTCTTCTCTGCCTTGGCCGGGTCGAACTTGAAACGGAACCCGCGCTTGCGGCTCGCGGCCAGATCATCGAAGTGGCGCTGCACCGCCTGGTGGATATAACGGCACGCAGGAACCTTACCGCGGAGCAATGACCGACCCCACGCCGTTGCCTTGTCGACATTGGGGTGGGCAGATTTGGTCATCAGGTTCTCAACAGGTTCGCAAATTCGTTGGTTTCTTTCTCCTTGTTTCCGCCGATCAACCGGGTGCGGCTGGCCGGGTCCAAGCCCAGCATCGAACCGAACGTCACCATCTGGCGCATCGTTTCGTTCGCAGCGGTCAGGGCCGGGTTTTTCATTGGCCCGCCAGTGGCACCCTCAACCACGATGCCGTTCTTCTGGATAGATTCCTGTGCCAGCCGCCAGTTGTCGTAGGCGCTACAGAAGGCCTCAACGTTGTGCAGGTCCGTGATTGCCACCACGTTCTCGCGCAGCAACTCAGGGACAATCATGTTCCACATAGTGGCGGCCCGAGGGCTGAACCACTCCGGTGGGTCGATCTGGGTGATCTTGGAAAACTGAGGTTCGGCTGTATTCAGCGCGCGCTTGCCAGGGTTTCCGGCGAGTAATTTTTTGGCCGTTGGCTTGGGTTTGCGACCACGGCCGGCGACCGTGGCGGTGCCTCCCATCGCGCAACTCCTGAATTTTTAATTTCGCGGGTGTAAGAAAAAGGCCAAGGGGACGGTCTAGCTCACGAAAAGCCCGAACTTTTCACCCTCCCCCTCCCGTATTGAGATTCATCCTCATTACGGCGCTCGAATCGGTCAATTCGCACGATTTCTCGATGGATTGCCCCAGCCGCCGTCCTCGGACGCCGTCTTTCTGCTGTGGCAGGGATGGCACAGGGCTTGCCAGTTCGAACTGTCCCAGAACACGGCCTTGTCACCCTTGTGAGGAACGACGTGGTCAAGGTCAGTAGCCGCGACCACCAAGCCCTGACGCTCGCACTCAGCACAGAGAGGATGCTTGGTCAGGTACGCCTTGCGAGCCTGCTGCCACTTGTAGCTGTACCCACGCTGGGCGCTGGTCTCACGCTGCTGCTCACGGCGCTTGGCCTCGGCGCTCTTTCCGATGTCCTTGTGGGCATCGCAGTAGCGCGGGTTTCGGGTAAGCACGTTGCAGCCCTGAGCGTTACAAGGTTTCTTTGGCCTGAGCGGCATGATCAAGGCGCCCTGTTTGGCAACTTGAAGTCAGTCACCCTATCGGCAATTGCACGAACCTTCTCGACACCGAGCAAGCCAACCCAACCACCAACGAACGCAGCCATGCTTTGAGGAAGTCCGAAGAACTCGAAACCGCTGATGATGGTCAGGGTGAGCCCGCCGCAGATGGCGCCCTCGACCAGCATCTGGCGGCGCGTACCACCGCCGTAGGTGATACGCAACACAGCCATGGCACAGGAAAGGCCAGCCGCGTACAGAAGGGGCGAATGCTGGCTCAACCACGCAAGCACAATCGCCCAGGTGTCTGGCTTGTCTGGCATGTTCGGCATCTCAGGTTCCTCCCTTTCGGGGAGCGAATAGATCCAGCTCCAGCAGCACTCCCAGCTCGGAGCGATGGGTGTGGTGGAGCCGAAAACGAAAAAGCCCCGGCAAATGCCGAGGCTCAAGGAAGTGTAGAAAGCAAAAAGCCCAACTCTAGGGTCTGGCTTTGCTCGCGGAAAAACCGCAAAGTAACTTAAATCTATATATCGTCCCCCGGGCCTGTCAAGCAGCCTGACGACGAATATCTAAAGCCCCATCAATCCAGGCAATGCCGGCCTTCCACAGCCCGCGCGTCTTCTCTTCGCCGAAGCCCATCTTCTTTCCGACTTCCATCAATGAACTGTCGCGGGTGGTGTAGTACTTCATCAGCACCTGGCCGCATTCGTGGTACCGCTTAAGCAGACGGCCCATCAGCCCATCGATCATAAGCGCGTCGTCATCGGTGATCATCGGCGACAGGATGGTGTTCTCGCGAGAGGCGCAGCAGGACACACCGGAGCCCAGGACAACCCAGCGGCCCCAATGCTCGAGCAGATCCTCGGCGGTGCGTTCTTTAAAGCTCGGTGTGAAGGCCATGGCTCAATCCCCTTTGTAAGATGAGCGGCCTGGGCCGCGGCTATTGTTCTGTTGGTAGTCATCAGCCATGCGGCGCGACGGGCTGACCGTAATCATCAACCTACTGCGCTCCCGCCTGACCATCCGACCGAGCTGAACCACCAGGTCCTCGATCAGCAGCGGCTCAAGCGTCTGGGCATGGACGAAGCCGGACGAGTGACATCCGATGCAGTCGAGCTCGTGAAAGACGCCCTTGATCATCCCTTTGCCGGCGCATGACGGGCAGTCCGTGAGCGGTATCAAGCTGCGCACCAAGGCGGGGCCACTGCTCTTTTTCATCATTTTTAAACCTCGCCTTTTATGGTTTCTGGATTTGGCTAGAGGCCGCGCCATTCAAGGCCTCGGCGCCATTGTGCGAATTTCCGTTTCTAGTCATGGTCGAGCGGTGAATCAGGTTGAAGCCCTTCCCGTCTAACCATTCATGCCACTTGTTCAAGGCCTCACGCTTGAGCAGTTCCGCCGAGGTATGGATGTAGGTCTGCACGTTGCGGGTCATGGTGTGGTTGACCAGCATCTCGCCGATGAGGAAGTCGACGCCCAGGTCGGTCCACCCGGTGCGGGCAACCTTGCGCAGGTCGTGGCTGGTCCACTCGCCCTTACCCAACCGGGTGAACACGGCACAGGCCTGACTATCACTGATCGGGCCACGGTTGCGCGCCGGGAACATGTAGGTGCCCTTGTAGCCCTTGGCCGCCTGCCAATCCCGGTACCGCTCCAGCAGAGCGCATACCTGATGGGTCAGCGGCAGGTGATGCTCGCAGCGGGTCTTGGTGTTCTCGGTGGGGATGAACCACTCACCCTGCTCGCCCAAGGTCAGGTGCGACCATTGGGCCTGCCTGGTCTCCCCGGAGCGAGTGCCGTGGCACAACATCATCAGGGCCAGCATGCAGTCCCGAGGGTGTTGGTCGAAGCCGGCGGCCAATTGCCCGATCACTTCCTCGAGCTGGACGGCGCGCAGCCGTGATGGCTTGGGTTGGATGCGGGCCTTGGTGAAGTCGGTGAACTTGAACCCGGCGATGGGGTTGGTGGTGATCAGCCGCAGTTTCTCGGCCTGGCGGAATGCGACCACCAGCACACCCCACATCAGGCGGACGTAGGACAGGGACATTTCGGCCTGCATCGGCCACATCACCAGCTTGTCGAGTGTCGAGCGGTCCACCTCTTCCACCGACAGATCGGCGAGCCGTGGCTTCAGGTGGCAGGAGATGATCGAGGTGTTGGTAGAGCGGCGCTTGGCCGACAGGCTGCGGTCAACGGACTGGCGGGCGGTGAACCAGTCCAGCAACTGGCCAACGGTCTGCAACGTGCCAGCGGCGGCTGATGCCTTCGGGTCGGCTGCCAGGCGTTCGCGGATCTTCGGCAGCGCGCTGACCAACCCCTTCACCGGCAGCTCTGGAAATCCGGCGATCTTCTCCCACTTCTTGCCCACCACAAGGTGCCAAGTCCCGCGATCACGGTTTTGATGGAAGCGGAAATACACGCCTGGGTACCGAGCATCACGCAGGTCACGGATATGGGTATTGCCGGCCTGCCGCCGGATCTCTGCGTCGGTAAACGAAGTGAGCAGTGTCTGGGTCATGCGGCGGCCTTGGTTTGAGGTTGAAGAAGGTAGGCCCTGATGGCCTCAATGGCGTCGACGTGCCCACGGCAGACGATGGCCAGGTAACCCTGATCAGTCAGCGCCTGTAGGTATGCGTCCTGGGCCGGGGAGACGGCGGCGTCATACGGCGCCCGGGCCTTGAATTCGATGTACAGGCCGAAGTAACCGCCGCGGGCCATCGGCAGCACCAGGTCAGGAACTCCAGCCTTCACGCCCTGCTCTTTCAGCTTGATCGCCACCAGCTTGTGCCGGTGGCCACCGTTCGGGACGTGGAAGATCAGCTTCGAGGCGGCGGGATAACGCAGGCTGATCTCCTTGATCAGCGCGGCCTGCTCGAGGCCCTCGCGGTCGATTGACTTGGCACGCACCGGCTTGACGCTGAAGGCCTTCGGGCTGAACGGTTTCAAAGCTTCACCTTCCCTTCGCGAATCAGGATGTCCTGGGTACGCATCACGCCCTCGGCGAGGTAAAGACGCACGTCGTCATGGGTCAACTGCACCGGCGCACGCAGGCGGCCGTCGGCGATGTCGTGGCAGTAACTGCAGGCCCAGGCAGCCTGGAAGTCATTGGGCTTCATGCCCACGCCACAGGTACCGGCCAGGCGGTAGTGAGCCAGTACTGTGGTGGATGGCTCGCAGGAGCAGCCGGGAAACCGTACTTGGCACTCGCGATCGCGGGCGGCTTTGGTGAGTTTGCTCATCTGGAGCCACCTGCTAGCCGGGCGCGCAGTTCGGCGATAGCTCCCTTGCCGACTTCGGGAGTGATTCGGCCATCTACCTTGGCCGGCAGCGCCTTGGGCATTGACTGAAGCGGCAAGCCGTCGAGCAAGCGCCGAATAGTGATCGTGTAGTTCCGGTCGAACAGCTTCAGGCTCAGCGCGGCATCGAGCTTGTTCAGGCTCTCAAAACCGCATTCTTTGGCCGTGTGCCAGACAGCATCGTGCGACCACTTGCCCTGCCCCGCCATGCCTGGATGGGCGTTCCTCACGGCTTCACGGTGAGCCGCTGCCAAGGGAGGCAGGCCGAGCATTTCCGGGGTCGGCTTGCACCATTCAATGAACTGACCCGGGCTCGGGATGAAGTCGGACACCTGCTTGCGCGCCTTGATCATGCCGAATTCGATCTGGCCCTGGGTGCGGATGCCTTCGTCGAGGAAGGCTTGCATCCACTGGACCTTGGCGGCTCGGTAGGTCTCCTTGTCCGGCCAGGCTTGGCGCCATGCTGAGCGAATGAGACGAAGCTCAGTGAACAGATCGTTTATAGCGACCGCCATCTGGTGTCGGCCTTCGTCCTGGGGCGCCTGGATCTCATCTTTCGGGATGAACTCACCGGCTGCGGGGTTAGCCCAAAGGCCCTGGGTAACGGCGGATACTTGCTTCATCACGATTGCACCCCGTTCTGCCAGTCGATGTCGTCGTCATCGAAGTCCGATGCCGGTGCTGGCTTCTGACGTATCGGCGTGACGTTGGTGGCGGCAGCGCGGGCCTTGTCGTTGTTCACCCACTTGACCAGCATGCTCACCCACTCAGCCTGAGTGTTGACCTGGTGCTGTGGCTCGTAGTGGCCGGTGAATGCGACCCGCACTTTCTCGGTGAACAGGTCAAGCGACAGGCCATGATGAAAGGCGTAGGTTTTCAAGAGCTTTTCGTCCGGCACCCAGTCGAGGGTCATCTCGCTGGGCATGCGAGGGTCGACTGGCTCCCGCGCAGAGAGAGGGTTTTGATCTTCTCTTCTCTTCTCTTCTTTAGGTAACGCACCGCTAACGCTCGAAGCGTTAATTTTTCCGTTGCTTGCCTTGTGGTTTGCCACTCGCTTTGCGGTAAGAAGCCTGTTTTTTGCGGTCTTCCCGTTGTGGCGGTCGAAGTGCGGGAGGCTGATAACGCCGTCGATCTCGATCATCCAAGCAACAGATTTCATGTGTTCGCAGAAACCGATAACGCCAACGAGACGATCAAGTAACTTTTTGCTAACGCTCGGAGCGTTACCGTTCTCTGTTTGCTGGTCGAACCAGCCCCACACACGCATCAGCTTGCCGACGACAGCATCAGGGTCGATATCGGCCAAGTCAGCGATCTGGCAAACCTCGGGCTTATCCAGGGTGGTGAGTTCGAATTTTATCCAGTCGCCGGCCATTACAAAGCCTCCTGAAGGACTGTTGCGAGATGGGTGATGCCTTTGCGGGTGACCATGACCTGCTCGACCACCTTGAGATCTTCCTCGGCGCCCTTGCCTACCTTGACCAGCTTGTGCTCGAGCAGGCCGGCGGTGAGGCGGGGTTGGTACGCAGACCAGGCCGAGAACGCGGCGCGGCGGTATATCCAGCGGTTGTCGCTGAGCCACTTGAAGAGTTTCAGCGGGCCGATGCCCAACTGCTTGGCAGCCGAGGTGATGCAGATAGAGCCGTCGGTGGCGGACAGGCGCTCCAGGGCTTGAACCTTGGGCGCCTGCTGCTGGATTACCTGGTGCAGCGAAGCGTTCTGCTTGGCCTGATCGGCGGCTAGTTGGAGGGCTTCGGCGAAGTTGGTGGGGATTTGGAGCTGCCCGACAACCTTCGACTCCAACTCCTGCCACCGGTCGATCACACGAGCTCGGTGCTCGTCGCTGTAACCCGCGATCACTAGATGGGTGTCACGCTCCGTAAGGTCGTAGACATCAATTGGACGCCCGCCAGTCGACTCTCGGCGGCTTTTACGATCAGATCGTAAAAGCCCTTTACTGAAGAGCCGCTCGATTGTCGCGATGACATCGTTGTGGCGAGCCTCTACCAGATCTGCGATCTCGCGCGAAGACATTGTGTGGCGCGACACCTTTTCAGAATTGCCAAAAAGTGTCGCGACACTAGGGGTATTGCCAGGGGTAGCTGTCATGTTCATAATGGCCCCACGAATTGTTTCTGCTGTTGAAAGAACCGCCCTGCCAGGCGGTTTTTTTATGCCTGTGATTCAGGCGGCCTTCAGCGATTCGCGCAAAACTTGCAGAGCGTCTATCGCCTCAAGGATTGCTTTATCGCCCTGGGCTTTTTCGTGCTGGCTGATGTGGTTGTCCGCCGTAGCATCGAAAATCAATCGACCAACATCACCGCATTCCGCGGACAATAGGCCCAGCGCGGTCATCAGCGGTTTGGCTTTAGGCTTTTCACGAGCCACGAGGTCAAAACCGAATTGGTCAGCGAGCGCCACCAGCGGGCGCATGTCTTGTGTGTGGAGCAGCACGCCAAACAGATGCTCGATCGTTAGGTGGTGCGCCGCGTTGTCCGGGTTTGAGCGCTGCAGAAGGCTCACGTGAGCCATGCACATTTTTCCTGCCAGCTCCTCTGCCCCGCTATCCTTGATGGTGGTGTGGCAAGCCCTCAAGAAATCTTCCATTCGTAAAACCTCAAATCTGTTTCAGTGGTGCCCCGACGGTTCAGGGGCGATCATTTAGTCAATGCGATGGCGGACAGGGATTTCAGGCGGCTGACTGAGATGAAATTCCCTCAGGCGGAAATACCTCATCAAGAACGCACTCAGCTCCAAGGGTGTTCAACGCAGACACGATCAACCGCGCCTCGCTAAGTCCTGGGCAACGCAGACCGGACTCGTAATTCGCGAGGCGCGATTGATTCCACCCAAGCGACCGACGAAGTGCAGCCTGGGTAATCCCGGCTTTCTCTCGAATGTTTCGGACGTGGTTCATGAAAATCGCTCCTATAGCTATTGGCCCAAGGATAAACACGCATCGTGTTAAAGGCAAACACAATAAGTGAGTGCGCAGATATTTCATTTCGTGATGGAATCCAGCGTATGAATGAAACTATTGGTAAGCGCATTAAGCGCCTTAGAACTGCCGCGAAAATGTCCCAGGCCCAGCTGGCAGATGCCTGTGGATGGAAATCGCAATCGCGAATAGGAAACTACGAGGCGGACTCGCGAGAGCCGTCGTTTGCGGATATTGAGTCCATTGCGAAGGCACTCAGGGTTGATAAATCTGAGCTTTTACTAGACCTTCGCGGCGCGCCAATAAGCGACGCCAAGTCCGGCACGACCAGCCTTGCACCTGTGACGCCGAAGACGTCCTCTGCTGACTTGGTCGCCCAAATGCTGGCGAGGCACGGTAAGAATCTTCCAAGCGAGGCACGCCAAAGAATCGCTGACGCGGTGCGGGATGCTGCGGAAGAGGTCATTTCGGGAAATGTGATCCAGGCAGACTTTTCGGGTCTCAAGGCTAGGCCGGAAGAGATCATCATTCGCCAATATGACGTGCGCGCCTCTATGGGCCACGGCCAAGTGCCGGGCGACTACAACGAGGTGATTAGGAACCTGGTCATCCGTGAGGACGTGCTGCGAGAAAAAGGCATCACCTACACATCCACTCACTCCTTGGCAATGATTACCGGTTGGGGCCAGAGCATGGAGGGTACGATCAACGATAAAGACCCGCTGATCGTCGACAAGGGCGTCAACGAGTACGCAGGCGACGGTATCTACGTCCTCACCTGGCATGAGCACCTATTCATTAAGCGAATTCAAATGCTGGATTCCGAGCGTTTCTTGCTGGTGTCCGACAACCCGCATGTAAGGGATCAAGAAGCCCGTATTGAGGATGTGACAGTCCACGCCAAGGTTCTGCTGATCTGGAATGCGAGAAAGGCTTAAGTCATACCCCTCGCTAAACCAAATCAGCAGCTGCACCGCTACCTGCAAGGCATTTCCCCCGCCGTTGAGCTGGCTCTTCGGCATTCGTCAGAAAAGCGCTGGCTCTTCAATGGGCTCGACTTCGCCTGTATCAATCAGCCGATCCTCATCGCTTGGCGCCTCCCATTCCAGTAAGACACCGCCATCATCCTGGAAGATCATATTCACGCCGTCGGTCTCGGCTATCTGCCCCATTACCTCCTCCCATTCCGCGTCCCGATCCGTTTCCAGTCTATGAATAAGCGCTGCGCATCTTTCCTGGGCGCGTGGCGAATTTATCATTGACGAAACACGCAGACCTAGCCGTTCCACGCTGCTCATCTCCTGCCGTGCTGCTGGTTTAGCCTGCTTCGCTGCTTTTGCCATATCACCCTCCCGATAGCTGTACATACATCCAGTTGTAGCAAAATCATATATCACGCTGCGTGAATTTATAACCCTCCAGATAGAGAAATTCAGCGGGGGAACTCACGAAAATAAATCACGATGCGTGTTGACACGCGAAACACGATGCGTGATATTTAAGGCCGTCGCAGCAACACACAGCAGCCACGAAGGCATCACCGCTCTTTAACAGTCAGCGCAACACAGAAACACCAACAGACCGCATTGCCTCTACCGGCGACCGGCGATCAGACGGGTCAGATAGCCCGCCCACGACAGGAGAACCCTGTACGGCTGATCGAGAGCGAAACGCTCGAACCGCGCGAACGACCTGGCAAGCAGTGCGCCCCGCCCCTCCGGCGGCAATAGGACGGACAGCATCACTGAAGCACCTTCTTGCGAGGGTGCTTTGGGATGACAGAGAGGATAGGAATATGAAAAGCGGCGCTGAAGAGCTACCGAAAATAGAATCGCCTTCACTGCAAGTCCGCATAGAAGCGGCACTCATGACGCTGGCTTGCCAGGGCGACCCAGGGCTACGGACAAAGCTCAGCCTTATGCACCCTAGCCAAGACATCGACAAACAAAGCTGCTTGAAATTTGCAACGATCGTTCTCAGCCGGACGATAGCTGCTTCATTACGAGCTTTGCCTCCTCAGGCGATTGAGACGATTTCGAAAGAGTTAACTGAATATCTCTTTTCAGAATTCGAATGTCCGTGACTGCGTGCCAGAAGCCGTTCGCTACGAAGATCGCATCACCAATCTTGATCGGCTCGTCGCTCTCGTAGGTCTTCGGGCAGGAATCATCAAAGTCGAATCCGTACTTCAGTTTGAATTTGCGCATAGCAAGTTCGCCCTCCTTTGCAGGCTGCGTTGTGTGAGAGCGCTCAGCCTATCGCAAAGCCCGTCACCTGGGCAGTGGTGAGCTGGCCGCCGGCCACCCTATTGGCAACGCATCACTTCTGCACCTTGGTAACAGGGTGCAGCGGGATGTCACCCAACCCAGAGGAATAACCATGTTAGGTAAATTGTTCGGCAAGAAATCCGGCCAGGCCCGTGCGGCAGTCGCCAAGCTGGCAAACCGCGACCTGATGGAAGCGGTGGTGTACGGATCGATCTACGTTGCGGCCGCCGACGGCGACCTGGAAGAGAGCGAGCTGTCGAAGGTCGAAACCATCCTGAGCAACAACCCGGCGCTCCAAGGCTTCGGTGCTGAGCTGTCCAACACCATCGACCGCGCCAAGACCGACTTCAAGTCAGGGGCTCGCATCCTGCGGCAGAACGCCGAGAAAGAGCTGGGCGACCTGGCTCACTCCCCGGCCGAAGCGCTGACCGTACTCAACGTGATGCTCACCGTGGCCGAGGCCGACGGCGAGATCGAGCCGGCAGAGCTGACCGCCCTCGAGCGCAGCGCAAAGCTGCTGGGGCTGAATCTGAAAGACCACCTGTAAGCAGCACTTCTGCCCATTCACTGAGTGGGCAGCGGGACGTGAATGTTGTCAGTTGCTTTCGTTTTCTTCGGCAACTCGTCGCTCTTCGGCAAGCTCGGATTTTGCCTCTTTCAACAGAGCAATCAGGTCATCGACCTCCTGATCAGCAAAGATCAACACGTGCTCCTCGCGATCCCCTTGATCCTGCTTGATGCAGATGTTCCCGGCCTCAGAGACGTAGACCTCTGCCCCGTATCGCGGCTCAATTTTTCCAACCATGGAGTGCACCTATGCGATTTACCTACGAAGTGAAGGGTGGAATGTACATCTACAAGGGGCCGAGAGGCCATGGCGGAATCGCCTACTCGCTCGACCAGGTTAATGAGCGCCTGACCAAGGCATATGGTGCTGACGGCTACGAGCTTGCCGAATCCTGAACAACCAGCGCCACGACAGCCTGTCGTTAACTGCCCGAGCACCTGGTACTCCCCAGCACCAGGCCGCATCGGAGAGTGATCGAAGCGTGCCCAAGCGGGCTGCAGCGCTAGGATCGCAAAGCCCCGTAAATCTCCTGAGCTGGGTTTGCCAGCCAATACAAGAAACGCGGCGGGAAACAAGCAGGGGTAGCGCCCTGGTGTTTCGATCACTCTCCGATGCGGACGAACACCCGGCGCGCGCCGGCCACCTGCATTTGAACCTACCCAGAACGGAGGATTGGCAGCCATGTAAACAACAAACCCAGGCGCTCGACCGCCACCCCCTGCGTGACATAGGGAGGTCTATGTACCGCAACGAAAGCCCGGTCCCGATCGGGCTTTTTTACGCCTCGCCTTTATCCGTCAGCACCCTCCCCTGGGCCAACCGGCACACACCAGGCGGTCAGGTTGCTGACGAATAAACGCAACCCACCATAAGGAATCGTGATGAACCAAACCATTCGCCAAAAACAAGCGGTCCTGCAGGCGTTGCGGGATCGGTTTGCACTGTCCACCTCGGAGATGTACGTGATGATCGGTCGCGAAGAACCAGTGAAGACGCCCCGTTTCAACGTAGTGCCGCTCGGTAAGAACCTGTTCGATGTGGTCGAGCGCTCCAGCGGCGTATCCCGCGGCGAACGCATCGGCCACGACGGCGCGTGCCACTTCGCTGATCAGCTCGAGCGCAACGCCGACTTCTTCGATGCGGCGAAGGCAACGTCGAAGCGTTTCGGGTGGCGCATGGCGCGCTGGACGGCTGGCTTCGCGGCACTGCTGGTGGTGTTCGCCTACTACGGTGCGCAGTAATGATCGGCGTACCGATGGTCAACCCGAAAGACGCGGTGATCGCCGACCTCAACCGCCAGATTGATGCGTTCTACGGCGCGGGTAAGAAAGCCCAGGTCATCCCGCGCGGCGTCAGCGCTGACGGGCCTTTCAATGGCACCACCGCCCACCACGAACGCCTGCGTGCCCAGCGCGACAAGCTGGCACCGTTGGTGCGCGCCGAAGCGGCCAAGGGTGTCGTAGCCAGCGTGGCAGCAAAGAACCTGGGCATGCACATCAAGCGCGTGACGCTGATCGCCCAGGAAAACGGCTTCAAGTTCGCCGACACCCCATGAGGCGCATCAGCAACCAGGTGCGCCAGCGCCTTCGCCAGTCGCAATTCAACCTACCACCCAGCGGCCTGCAGGCCATCCCGGAGAAACAGCCATGTCCACCGCAACCAATACCGCCGAGTTCCTTGAGGAGCTGAACGGCGGCGCATTCGCCAGCCAGATCGGTCACGCCCTTTCCGAAGTAGCCGCCGGTGTTGTTGACCACGGCAAGGCCGGCAAGCTGGTCATTACCCTGGACTTCAGTCAGATCGGCGAATCCAGCCAGGTGAAGATCAAGCACAAGCTCGACTACAAGGTGCCGACCAAGCGCGGTACCCGCAGCGAGAACACCAGCCTAGACACGCCGATGCACGTTGGCTCCGGCGGAAAGATCACCCTCTTCGCTGAAAAGCACGATCAGCTCTTCACCCGCGAAGAAGCGCCAATCAAGCCCCGTATCTGATCAATCCCGCCTCACCCTCCCTTCCGCAACCCAAGGAAATAACCGATGTCACTTACCAAAGATGCAATTCAGCTCATCACTGATACCGCGCTGGAAGCCACCGGCAAAAAGCTGGAAACGCTGGTCCCTACCGTGGTGTTGCCGGAAAGCGCAAAGGTCATCGATCTTGAGCGCTTCCAGGCTGGCCGCAGCCGCTTCCGCGGCACATACAGCACCCACTCACTGGCTGATTTCGGCGCTTACGTCGTTGAACGCGCAGCGCCTGGAGCCCGCGGCTTCATCAATCAGGACGAAATGAGCTGCGGCCTGCTGTTCAACCTCGGCACTGCCGCAGCACCTGGCCACGCCGACGACCGCGCCATCCTTCGCCTGAAGGCAACAGCCGGCTACACCGCCGCCCAGGCAATCGGTGGGCGCGGTATCAGTCAGAAGGATTTGAGCGATTGGATCGAGGACTGGCACCAGTACCTCACCCCGGTCGACGAAGCCGGTAACCCCATTCCTGTGGCCAAAGCCATCGCTGCCGTCCGCACGATCACCATCAAGGCGTCCAGCGAATCGGAAACTACGGTGGGCGAAACCAGCGCAAGCCGCAGCGCTATGGACCAGATCGAAGCGCGCAGCAAAGAAACCCTGCCTGTGTCGTTGCAATTCCGCACGGTGCCGTTCGAAGGCCTGACCGAACAACAGATCACCCTGCGCCTCTCGGTCATCACCAGCGGCTCCCAGCCGGTACTGAAACTGCGCTGGGTTGGTGAAGAGGTCCAGCGCGAAGACATCGCCCAGGAGTTCAAGGCAGTACTTCAACGCAATATTGGCGAAGCTGCCGTGTTGTCGCTGGGCGCATTCGATCCGAAGTAACACCAAGGCCGGGAGACCGGCCTTCCTACTCGCTGCATCCGGTAACCGGAGGGCGGCGCTTACCCGGAGTAAACCCATGACCAAGCAAGCACAGCAAACAATCGCCGCTTCCGAACTCCCTGAGCGCGGCCAACCTCTGGCCGGCGGCGTGTTCGTAACCCGCTACTGGCTCGGCGGCGTAGAGCGCGCCCTGATCCTTCTGCCTGACGAGCTCAACGGTGTCTGGGGCGAGTATGGCGTCGAGATCAAAGGTGCCGGCAGCTACAGCGACGGCGAAGCGAACACCCGCGCCATGGCCGAGGCCGGCAGCGAGATCGCCGCAAAAGCACTGGAACTGGGCGGCTTTATCCCATCCTGCCTCGAGGGTCAGTTGCTGATGGCGGCCAAGGCTGATGGCCTGGTGGAGCTTCGCGATGACCGCTACCACCACCTGAGCACGCAGCGCTCCGCCTACTACGCCTACTCCATGGACTTTGCTGTTGGCTGGCTCGGCTACGACGACAAGTGCTACGAGCGGCTCGCGCGCCCTGTCCGCAGCCTCCCTATTCAGTAATTCATTTCTTCATTGATTTTTCGCAGGTGATTCCCGGGAGCGCCAGGACGGCGCTCAGACCAGAAGCTCGTCGGGAAGCGCCGGCTACCTGCACCCTTATCTCGCTCACAGGAGCATCCCATGCAAGCAAATCAACTGACCACCTACACCCGCGGCGATCTTATGATCAGCAGCCCGGATGAAGCTGTAGTGCTGAAGCTGGCAACGCTGGCCATCACCACCGCGCCGACTATTGCGGCAAGCGGCATCCCAGCCATCGGCGAATACTGGCCCGGTGAGGGCGGCGTGAACGGCGGCCTGTTCCCTGGCGGAGGAAAGCCCTACTACCTGATTGTGCCGATCGGCAGCGATGCAGAGGCGACCCATGAGTGGGGTAGCTACGGCGATGAACTTGACGGCGCGAAATCCCCATGGGACGGCCAGGCGAACACCGCTTACCTCGCCAGCAGCAACCGAGAGCACGACCACCCTGCCGCCCAGTTCTGTGCAGCCTTCGAGCGTGATGGGCACAAGGACTTCTACCTCATGGCTCGCCGTGAGGCTTCCTTCCTCGAAATAACCGTGCCGGACGTGTTTGCCCAGGCGTACCACTGGACCAGCACGCAGCGCTCCGCCAACGGCGCCTACTTCATGGGCTTTGTTGTTGGCTGGCTCGTCAACGGCGACGAGGTCTACGTGCGGCTCGCGCGCCCTGTCCGCAGAAAGTTTATTTGATCATTCAATTCTTCATTCATGGGCGCGGCAGCGTCCTCGCTTTTCAGGAGTCCAGGGATGGCGCTGCATACGGATTTGGAAATCCACAAAGTCGCCGAGGAACTGCTCGGGCTTTCGCTTGACCTGGTGCGCAATATCCCACGCGACCTGAAACAGGTTGTCGGGGCAAAGATCCGGGACGAGTGCTTGCAGGTCTTGGTGCTGATTGGCAGGGCCAATATGACCCGGGACAAACTGCCACAGATCAACCTGCTGCTGGAAAGCATTTGGATGCTCAACTACCTGCTGCGCGCCCTCACCAACCGAGGGTTGATCAGCAAGGGGCAGCACGCCAAAGCAATGATGATGACGGCCTCAATAGGCCGCCAGGCCAACGCCTGGAAGAAGTCCGCAGCCGCGCCCGCTGCTTGAGGGTCAAGGCCCTCTTGCCTGTGCGCCAAATCTGGTCGAGCCGCTGACCTCTGGGTCACCGCCATGCGCAAAAACAGATACCGCCGGTCTAAAGCGTCCGTGCAGGTCTGGCGCAGTTTCCAAGCTGATCGGCGCTGCCTTCGGTTTGGCGATGTAGATAGCTCGACAGGTCGCAGCGCTCCGCCAACAACGCCTACAACATGGACTTTGAAGATGGCTGGCTCAACAACAACGACAAGAACAACGAGCGGCTCGCGCGCCCTGTCCGCAGATTTAAGTGTTGCCCCCTTCCAGTTCGAGGATCTCGTCCAGGCTTACTATGACTGCCGACGCAACAAGCGGAACTCCGCAAGTGCCCGGCTGTTCGAGAAGGACATGGAGATCAACTTGCTGGAGCTGCACGACGACCTGATTGCCGGCACTTACCGGCCAGGCCGATCCATCTGTTTCGTGGTCACCCGACCAAAAGCCCGCGAGGTATGGGCAGCAGCCTTTCGGGACCGCGTCGTCCACCACCTGCTGTACAACCATGTGGCACCGCGCTTCTACGCAAGCTTCATAGCGGACAGTTGCGCATGCATTCCAGGGCGCGGCACGCTGTACGCCGCTAAGCGCCTTGAGTCGAAGATCCGCAGCGCCTCGCAGAATTGGTCAAAGCCGATCTTCTACCTCAAGTGCGACCTGGCCAACTTCTTCGTCGCCATCGACAAGGCGGTGCTGCGCAAGCAACTGGAGGCCAGGATCACCGAGCCCTGGTGGCTGGCCCTGGCCACGCAGATCCTCATGCACGACCCGCGCGAGGATTACGAGACCCGCAGCCCCGCGCGCCTGTTCAACCGGGTGCCGCAGCACAAGCGCCTGGTTGCGCAGCCCGCGCGCCTCGGCCTGCCGATCGGCAACCTGTCGTCGCAGTTCTTCGCCAACGTCTACCTCGACGCCCTGGACCAGTTCGCCAAGCACCAACTGGGCGCCAAGCACTATATCCGCTACGTCGACGACTTCGTGTTCCTGCATGAGTCGCCGCAGCAGCTCAATCGGTGGCTGACTGAGGTCGAAGCATTCCTACCCAGGCTCGGCGCCAAGCTGAACCCCACCAAGACGATCCTGCAGCCCGTGGATCGCGGCATCGACTTCGTTGGCCACGTCATCAAGCCGTGGCGGCGATCGACCCGTAAGCGGTCGCTTGCCCAGGCGCTGAAGCGAACAGCCGCGGCGCCGGCCGAGGATCTGCGCGAGACCGCCAACAGCTACTTCGGCCTGCTCAGCCAGGCCAGCCATAGCCATAAAGACCGGGCAGCACTCGCTCGGGTCGTGCTGAAGCGCGGCAACAGCGTCAACGCGGCGCTGACCCAGACCTACCAGAAGAAGTAACTCCACCACTCCACCGCCCGGGCATGGCCCGGCAAGGACTCCCCATGCCTACAGAAAACAAACTGCTGAGCCTGGCCACCGGTCACGATCTCAATCAATGGAGGCTTGTGCCGGTTGAACCGACCGAAACCATGGTGATAAACGGCTTTGAATCGGAGCCGGACGAGTGCTTTTCCAATGAGGAAGTCTGGGAGCAGTACCAGGAGATGAGCGGCTGCCAGCAAGCAGCGTTCCGCGCGAAACTGTGCTGGGCCGCCATGCTCGCTGCCGCCCCTGTGTCACCGCAAGCTGAACTCGACCGCGCTGTCGCCGAGCGCGGCGCCAACCCAGAACCCGACCCAGTGCTTTGCAAGTTCTACGACGTGTCGGACTGGCCTGGCCTTGTGCGCGAGCTGGTCGGACATATGGCTCAGCTTCAGGACTCAGCCAAGCGCAACGTCAAGCCTTGGGAAGACACATTCCCGCCGACCCTTTTGCCGGCTTACATCGAGCGAGTCAATTCAGAGAATTCAGCCGCCCAGCCAAAAGGCGAGCAGTTGGCCTGCATGCCGGTGGAGCGCTGCTACGACGTCCGCGCGAAGATGATCATTGCTTTCAACGAAGCCAGGAAAAACGGCGGTGATTTGGATGACGCCCTCGACGCCGCATACAAGTCGGCCTTGCGCTATTCGCCAACCCCAATGAGCGCCGAGCAGCCCGCGCCGGTAGCGGTGGTGCCCGATGGCTACTGCATCATGCCCCGCCAACTTACCGCTGAGAATGGCGCCAAATCCTTGCTGCTCGGCGAGTTCAAGCTGCTGATCACCAAAGAATGCCCTGAATGCTGCGAGCTTGAAGAGCCAACCGAAGGCTGCTCAATCTGCGATGGCGAAGGCGAGTACGGGCAGAAACACACCATCCCGTGGGATCAGATCAAGTTCATCTACAGCAAGGCCGTATCGGGCCTGGCCGTGAAGGCTGAGTCAGCCAAACCCCGATAGGAGTACATCCGTACTCCACCCGCAAAACCTGTAGCCCCTCCCCCTTCAAAGTCAGCCGATATAGCGGCAAGGACGAAGTCATGCCCGTGGAAAATGGAAAAGAAGTATTCGAATTGAACGGCGGCCAACCTGCACCACCTCCATTACTCGCCTTCATGGTCGGCGACTGCGATTGGGTTGCGGCTGTAGATGAGGTAGGCGCACGTCGGGTGCTCGAAGAAATGAACGGCGAAGAGCCAGGCGCCTATGACGACTTGGATGTTGAGCTGGTCAGTGATGAATGGCTCGACAAGCCGTGGTGCGATGAAGATGACCGCACGAAGATCGTCGGCACGTTGCGCGAATGGCTGGCCGCCGCCACGGAGCCGGCATATCTCGCTGGGACGGAGTGAAGACATGAAGCTCACAGAGAAACAGCAACTCGTCCTCGATGAGCTGCGCAAGATCGGGCGGAAAAACGCCAACCTCTATCGAGACAGCCAGCCGTACCTGCATCAGAAGGATTGCGAGAAGCTGGCACTTGGTGACCAGGCGTGCGTGTTCGGCATGGGCGGCCTTAGCTATCAGGTTGGGCACCGCCTCGGCGTATCAGCATCTTCCGTGCTCAGCATCTTCAAGACCCTTCACCGAAAGGGCCTGGTGATTCGCGAAGAGAGCTATCCGGATTATCAGCGTGCGCGCTACTGGTGGCCGATTGGCCTGGCTGCCGAACTCGTCGCTGAACTGAAGACTGAAGACGTGGTGACGCCATGATCGCCAGCCTCTGGTTCGCCTACGTCTTCATCTACAAGGGGCAGAGGCCATGAACGCCCAAGTCCTCGATCCCTGCAGCGCCAGCCGCATGATGTGGTTCGACAAAGGCGACCAGCGCGCACTGTTCGGTGACATCCGCGATGAAGAGCATGTGCTGTGTGATGGCCGGGTGCTGAAGGTTGAGCCCGATGTGATCATGGATTTCCGTCACCTGCCCTTCCCCGACGCCAGCTTCAACATGGTGGTGTTCGATCCTCCGCACCTGGTGCGCGCCGGCCGCGAAAGCTGGCTGCGGCTCAAGTACGGAATCCTCACCGATGACTGGCGCGACGATCTGCGCAAAGGGTTCGCCGAGTGCTTCCGCGTTCTGAAGCCAGGCCAGTTCCTGATCTTCAAGTGGAACGAAACCCAGATCCGGGTCAGCGAAATTCTTGCCCTTACCGATGAGCAGCCGCTGTTTGGCCACAAGTCCGGTAAGCGAGAGAAAACGCACTGGATCACGTTCATGAAGCACCCCTAACCCCAATCCCCCTACATGCCTGCCGGTGAGCGGCGGGCGAGGTATTCGCTATGTCCGAAGAAACTGAAGCGCTGTATGTCGTCCACGCCCAGGGCCCCGACGATCTGTACGCGGCCGCCAGCAAAGAGGAAGCTGACACGCTGGCTGCCAAGCAGAACGAACTGGTGCCGATGGCGAATTGCATTGTGATCGTCAGTCCGTGGGCTCCGGTCGAGCACTGGAAAACCCTCGCCGAGCAGAATGCGGAAGACGCAAAGTACCTGCGCAGCGGGTGGCACGCCGACCTGAACCGGCTCAACGCTGCAAAAGCTGAAATCACCGCACTGAGCAAGAACGTGATCGACATGACCCGTGAGGACTTCGACGCAACGCTGAACAACCTCCGCCGGATGGGCGCCAGCATCGACGGCGACAACGCCTACAAGCGCGATCTGTGCGACTCGATTTTCGGGGCCCTGGCCTTCGGCGCACAAAACACCAACCCGCCACCGGCAGATCACTGGGGCCAGCGCTTCTGGGACATCGGCCGGGAGGAACGTGCGATGCAGGAAGAGCTGCTCGAAAGCCTATCCAACTTGGTCGGACTGGCGAAACTCGGGGCCGCCAGGCTCGACAAGTACCACGCAGCCCTTGCCCACGCCGAAGCAGTAATCGCCAAGGCCACCCGCTAACCAACCTTCTGCCGCCCAGCGCGGCAAGGACACCCCATGTTCGCAACGAAACTCACCCTGATCCTGCTGGGCGCTTTGCTGTACCTGGCCTGCACCGGTTACTGGTTCACCTGGCTCGGGCCTGACCTGCTCAGCACCGGCACCACCGAGGCGCTACTCGGCGCATTCGCCGGCACCTGTGCCTGGATGCTGATCTCCTTCGGCCTGGTCATCCACATCATCAAGACAGCGCGGCCCACAGCGGGCGGCGGGAGGTAGTTATGGCAAAAGTCCTGGCGCAAATTACGGTCAAGCTGCCACGCCTCATGGAGGCAGGCGAATACAGGAAGTTGCGGTACGTCGGCGGAAAGCCGAGCCTGCAGCAGTTGAAAAAATGGATCGAGGAAGGCGAAGTGATTGGAGAGGTAAAGGGCGGGATGTATTTCGTCGATGTGCAGGCTGCGGTCATGGGTTCGAGCGACCCGCTGCTGGCCAAGATGCTGGAGCTCGGCTGATGGCTGCCCGGCCCCGCACGCTGCAAAACAGAAAGCTGCCGCCAAACCTTTACCCGAACGGGAAGTATTGGCGGTATCGCAACCCGGTCACCGGGGTGATGACCAGCATAAACCGCCCACTGGAGGAGGCAATCAAGCTGGCCCGGGCGGCAAACCTCAAGTTCGCCGAGCTGGTTGTTGATGACGGTTCATTGCTGGCCGTACTGACCGGCGACCGCTTACCAATTGTGAGCAGCCTGCTGAAGCGCTTCGAAGAGGAATGGCTGCCTGACCGGTCATACGCGGCGCGCACGCTGGAGGAAATCAAGTTCAAGCTCGAGCGCTATCGGCAGGATCTGGGTGACAGGCTGATCGGGCAGTTGGATGTGCTGGCCATGGCCGAGTACCTCGACAATTTCAGCAACAACGCATACACGAAGCACCGCGGGCTATGGGTGCAGATATTCGCCTTTGCGGTAGCCAAGGGCCTGGCCGAGCGCAACAACGCTGAGCTGACCCTGGTGAAGAAGGAGGCGGAGAAGAAGCGGCAGCGGCACACGCTCGATGGATTAAAGCTGATCATCGAGGCCGTGACTACTCCGCCTTGGCTGAAGCGCGCGATTCGTCTTGCACTGACCAGCCTTCAGCGGCGGGACGACATCGTGACCTGGCTGAAGTCTGCAGCCGACATGGAGAAGAACACGCTTACCGTATCGCCGGGGAAAACCCAGGGTTACGAAAACCCAGTGCATTTGAAGATCACCATGGGCGCAGCGCTGCGGGAGGTGGTCGGGGAATGCATGCGCTCGCCACTCGCATCACCCTACCTGATCCACTACAAGCCCAAGGCCCGCCGGCGGGAGCAGATCGACGCCAAAGACCACTGGACGTCGGTGACACCTGATTACCTGACCAAGGAATTCAGTAAGGCCAGAGACGCCGCGCACGCCTACGACCATGTGCCGGCCGGTGAGCGCCCCACTTTTCACGAGATCCGCGCATTGGGTGCATGGCTGTACGAGCAGCAGAAATTCCCGCAGGAGTACATCCAGGCGCTCATGGGTCACGCGGACGAGAAGATGACAAAGCACTATCAGGAGGGGCACGACGAAAAGAAGATCGAGTACCTGGAGGTGGGTGCCGAATTGGCGTTCTAAGGTGGGAGTTTTGCAAAAGTTTTGCAAAAGTTTTGCAAAAGTTTTGAAAATCGCAGGCAACAAAAAAGGGCCCACCTTTCGGTGAGCCCTTCTAGACCGCCCAGCAGAGCGGATTTTGTTTGGTAGGCGCGATTGGACTCGAACCAACGACCCCCACCATGTCAAGGTGGTGCTCTAACCAACTGAGCTACGTGCCTGCTGTGAGGCGGCATTCTACGGAATTCCGGAGGGCTGTCAACATCTTTTTTGCAGCTAACCCTATGAATATGCGAATTTTTTATTTTCGGCCCGTACACCCGTATTTTTCGGGCGGCTGGCAGGCAATTTTCAACTCAGGTAGGATCGGGGCACTCGTAAAAAATATAAAACAGAGGTTCCAGGATGGCGAACACCCCCTACCCCCAGTCGTATTACGCCGCGTCGGCGAATGCGGCTCCGCCTCGCCCAGTGCTGCAAGGTGAAGTCGAAACCGATGTGTGCGTGATCGGTGCTGGCTACACCGGACTCTCCAGCGCGCTGTTTCTGCTGGAGAACGGTTTTCGCGTGACAGTCCTGGAGGCAGCCAAGGTGGGGTTTGGCGCGTCTGGCCGCAACGGCGGGCAGATCGTCAACAGCTACAGCCGCGATATCGATGTGATCGAGCGCAGCGTCGGGCCGAAGCAGGCGCAGTTGCTGGGACAGATGGCGTTCGAGGGCGGCAGGATCATTCGTGAGCGGATCGCCAAGTACCAGATTCAGTGCGATCTGAAGGACGGTGGAGTATTCGCCGCGCTGAACAGCAAGCACATGGGTCACCTGGAGTCGCAGAAGCGCTTGTGGGAGCGTTATGGCCATACGCAGCTGGAGTTGCTGGACGAGCGGCGCATCCGCGAGGTGGTGGCCTGTGACAATTACGTCGGCGGCCTGCTGGACATGAGCGGCGGACATATCCACCCGCTCAACCTGGCGCTGGGCGAAGCAGCAGCCGTAGAGTCCCTCGGCGGCACGATTTATGAGCAGTCAGCCGCATTGCGTATCGAGCGCGGCGCCAACCCAGTGGTACACACCGCCGAGGGCAAGGTCAGGGCGAAGTTCATCATCGTCGCCGGCAATGCCTACCTGGGGAACCTTGTGCCGGAATTGGCGGCCAAATCGATGCCGTGCGGCACGCAGGTGATCACCACCGCACCGCTGGGGGACGAACTGGCCAAAACGCTATTGCCACAGGACTACTGCGTCGAAGATTGCAACTACCTGCTCGACTACTACCGCCTGACCAGTGACAAACGCCTGATCTTCGGCGGTGGCGTGGTCTATGGCGCGCGGGACCCGGCCAATATCGAAGCAATCATCCGCCCGAAGATGCTCAAGGCCTTCCCGCAACTCAAGGATGTGAAGATTGACTACGCCTGGACCGGCAATTTCCTGCTGACCCTGTCGCGCTTGCCGCAAGTCGGTCGCCTGGGCGACAACATCTATTACTCCCAAGGCTGCAGCGGCCACGGCGTGACGTACACGCACCTGGCGGGCAAGGTACTGGCAGAGGCCCTTCGAGGCCAGGCAGAGCGTTTTGACGCGTTTGCCGACCTGCCGCACTACCCGTTCCCCGGCGGGCAACTGCTGCGCACGCCGTTTGCCGCGATGGGCGCCTGGTATTACGGGCTACGGGATAAGCTGGGGTTCTGATGGGAAGGCTTGCCTGGGATGCTGGCACGGCGCACTCAGCCGACATCATCGCAGGCAAGCTTGCGTCCACAGGGGCTGAGGTAGCTTGCCGACACGCGCCGATCAATGCTGAATCGCAGACACAAAAAACCCCGGTCTTTCGACCAGGGTCTTTGCTATCGGGTCAAAGGCAGCCAACGGCTTTCTTTGTGCTGCAAGGCGTTCAGTGGGCCTTGAAGCAGATATGGCGCAGCGGACGGGACTCGAACCCGCGACCCCCGGCGTGACAGGCCGGTATTCTAACCGACTGAACTACCGCTGCGTATCGCTTGACCGGCCGAACGTAAACCCTCGACCGTCTTTAAACATCTGGCTGATCAGCCTTGGCTGTTCAACCTCAAGCCCGACGAATCGAACCTGGAAAATATGGCGCAGCGGACGGGACTCGAACCCGCGACCCCCGGCGTGACAGGCCGGTATTCTAACCGACTGAACTACCGCTGCGCGTCGGTGCAACCTTTAACGTTGCGTCTTACCCTAGGGCAAAACTCTCAAGAAGTGGTGGGTGATGACGGGATCGAACCGCCGACCCTCTGCTTGTAAGGCAGATGCTCTCCCAGCTGAGCTAATCACCCTTTGCTTCGTTGAGGCCGCGAAATTTACGCAGATAGCGGACCTAAGTCAATAGCCTGCTTGAAGTTTTTCTGAAAAAGACAAAATAGTTTCAAGACGGCTACCCACCCTACTCGCTGTAAATCATCTTCTTGCTCATGCCGCCGTCCACCACAAACTCCTGCCCCGTGACGAACCCGGCCTGGCGCGACAGCAGCCATGCCACCAGCGCCGCCACGTCCTCCACCGTGCCAACCCTGCCCGTCGGGTGCTGGGCGTGGTCGGCGTCGGTCAGCGGCTCTGCGCGACGGGCTGCCGGATCACGCGCATCGATCCAGCCAGGGCTGACGGCGTTGACCCGCACTTCCGGGCCAAGGCTCATCGCCAAGGCGTGTGTCAGGGCCAGCACGCCGCCCTTGCTCGCCGCGTAGGCTTCGGTGTCCGGCTCCGACTGCCGAGCCCGGGTCGAGGCCAGGTTGACGATCGCACCGCCATGGGCGCGCAGGTACGGCGCACAGTGCTTGGCCAACAGCATCGGGCCGCTGAGGTTCACCGCCAGCACGCGATTCCAGGAGGCCAGGTCAAGGCTTTCAAGGGTGATATTGCGCGGGTCGGCCACCGCCGCATTGCACACCAATGCGTCCAGGCGCCCGAACTGCCCGAGCACTTCAGCGACGCCCTGGGCGACTTGCTTCTCGTCGGCCACGTCCATGGTGATAAACCAGGCGTTCTCGCCGAGCACCTTGGAGACCTTGGAGCCGCGCTCGCGGTCCAGGTCGGCCAACACCACCTGCCAGCCTTCGCTGATCAGCCACGCCGCGATCCCCAGGCCAATGCCCCGGGCAGCGCCCGTCACCAGCGCGACGCGGCCGTTACCGCCCGCAGCCGCTTCCATGGACCACTCGATCACAAAGCCGCCAGCCCACGGGCCAGATCAGCCTGCAAGTCAGCGACGTCTTCAAGCCCCACCGCAACACGGATCAGGCTGTCGCGAATACCCGCCGCTTCCCGCTCCTGCGGCGCCAGGCGGCCGTGGGACGTGGTGCCGGGATGGGTAATGGTGGTCTTGCTGTCACCCAGGTTGGCGGTGATCGAGATCAGGCGCGTCGCGTCGATAAAGCGCCAGGCGCCCTCTTTGCCGCCTTTCACTTCAAAACTCACCACCGCACCGAAGCCGCGCTGCTGGCGCTGGGCCAATGCGTGCTGCGGATGGCTCTTGAGACCGGCGTAGTGAACCTTCTCGATACCGTCCTGCTGCTCCAGCCACTCGGCCAGGGCCTGGGCGTTCGCGCAATGGGCTTTCATCCGCAGGCTGAGAGTCTCCAGGCCCTTGAGGAAGATCCATGCATTGAACGGGCTCAGGGTCGGGCCGGCCGTGCGCAGAAAACCCACCACTTCTTTCATCTGCTCGCTACGCCCCGCCACCACACCGCCCATGCAACGGCCTTGGCCGTCGATGAACTTGGTCGCCGAATGCACGACAACATCCGCACCCAGCTTCAACGGCTGTTGCAACGCCGGCGTGCAGAAGCAGTTGTCGACCACCAGCATGGCGCCTTTGGCATGCGCGACTTGCGACAGCGCGGCGATGTCCACCAACTCGGCCAGCGGGTTGGACGGCGACTCGACGAACAGCAGCTTGGTATTGGCTTTGATTGCTGCATCCCAGCCGGAAAGATCCGCCAAAGGCACGTAGTCCACTTCAATACCGAAGCGCTTGAAATACTTTTCGAACAGGCTGATGGTCGAACCGAACACACTGCGTGACACCAGCACATGGTCGCCGGCGCTGCACAAGCTCATGACCACCGCCAGGATCGCCGCCATGCCGGTCGCCGTGGCGACCGCCTGCTCAGCGCGTTCCAGTGCGGCGATACGCTCTTCGAACGCGCGCACGGTCGGGTTGGTGTAACGGGAATAGACGTTGCCCGGCACTTCACCGGCAAAACGCGCAGCGGCGTCGGCAGCGGTGCGGAACACATAGCTGGAGGTGAAGAACATCGGATCACCGTGCTCGCCTTCCGGCGTGCGGTGCTGACCGGCGCGCACAGCCAGGGTATCGAAAGCTACGCCATCGAGGTCGCTGTCCAACCGACCGGCATCCCATTCCTGACTCATGCTGCGACTCCTTACTCAATGCTTTGTTTAAGATACAAAACCGGCCCCTCAGGGCCGGTGTTCACTCAATTGTTGTACAGATCGATGATCGCACTGACCGCCTGGGTCTTGATCTTCGACGAGTCGTTACGCGCCTGCTCGATCTTGTTCAGGTAAGCCTCATCGACATCACCGGTCACGTATTTGCCGTCGAACACCGCGCAGTCGAACTGCTCGATCTTGATCTTGCCACCGCCGACCGCTTCGATCAGGTCGGAAAGGTCCTGATAGATCAGCCAATCGGCGCCGATCAGATCGGCTACGTCCTGGGTCGTGCGGTTGTGGGCGATCAGCTCGTGGGCGCTCGGCATGTCGATGCCGTACACGTTCGGGTAACGCACGGCAGGCGCGGCGGAGCAGAAGTACACGTTCTTCGCGCCAGCTTCGCGGGCCATCTGGATGATCTGCTTGCAGGTGGTGCCACGCACGATGGAGTCATCCACCAGCATCACATTCTTGCCGCGGAATTCCAGTTCGATGGCATTGAGCTTCTGGCGTACCGACTTCTTGCGCGCCGCCTGGCCAGGCATGATGAACGTGCGGCCGATGTAGCGGTTCTTGACGAAGCCTTCACGGAACTTGACGCCCAAGTGGTTGGCCAGCTCCAGCGCAGCGGTACGGCTGGTATCCGGGATCGGGATCACCACGTCGATATCGTGTTGAGGGCGCTCGCGCAGGATCTTGTCGGCCAGCTTCTCGCCCATGCGCAGGCGCGCCTTGTACACCGAAACGCCGTCGATGATCGAATCCGGACGCGCCAGGTAGACGTGTTCGAAGATGCACGGGGTGAGTTTCGGCGCAACAGCGCACTGACGGGTGTGCAACTTGCCATCTTCGGTGATGTACACCGCTTCGCCCGGTGCCAGGTCGCGGATCAGGGTGAAGCCCAGCACGTCCAGGGACACGCTTTCGGAGGCGATCATGTACTCGACGCCTTCATCGGTGTGACGCTGGCCGAACACGATCGGGCGGATGCCGTGCGGGTCACGGAAACCGACGATGCCATAACCGGTGACCATCGCCACTACCGCGTAACCACCGACGCAACGGTTATGCACGTCGGTGACGGCGGCAAACACATCTTCTTCGGTCGGCTGCAGCTTGCCGCGCTGGGCCAGCTCGTGAGCGAACACGTTGAGCAACACTTCCGAGTCAGAGTTGGTGTTGACGTGGCGCAGGTCAGATTCGTAAATCTCCTTGGCCAGCTGTTCAACGTTGGTCAGGTTACCGTTATGCGCCAGGGTGATGCCGTAAGGCGAGTTGACGTAAAACGGTTGAGCTTCGGCCGAGGTCGAGCTACCGGCAGTCGGGTAGCGCACATGGCCAATGCCCATGTGCCCGACGAGGCGCTGCATGTGACGCTGATGGAACACGTCACGTACCAGACCATTGTCCTTGCGCAGGAATAACCGGCCGTCATGGCTGGTCACAATACCGGCAGCGTCCTGGCCGCGGTGCTGGAGGACGGTTAGCGCGTCATACAGCGCCTGATTGACGTTCGACTTACCGACGATACCGACGATGCCACACATGCGACGCAACCCCTACTTAATGAATCTTGACTGAACACTGCTTACTGAGGCGTTTTGGCCGGTAAGAGGTGCTCCTTGAACGGAAGATCAGCGGGCACGCTGATCCCGCTGGCCAGCCACTGACTGCTCCACCCCAAAATGAGGTTCTTGGACCAATCTGCAACCAATAGAAATTTTGGCACGAGTACCGACTCCTGCCACCACGAATCCTGCTGTACTGGCCCCAGGCTCAACAGCCCGACCGCCACGACCACCAGCAACGCGCCACGCGCAGCGCCGAAGGCCATGCCGAGAAATCGATCGGTCCCGGAGAGGCCGGTGACACGTATCAACTCGCCAATAAGATAATTGACCATTGCTCCCACCAGCAGCGTGGCGATGAACATGATGGCGCAGCCCGCGATGACGCGAGCCGAAGGTGTCTCGATGTACCCGCTCAAGTAGACCGACAGCGAACCGCCGAACATCCAGGCGACGACTCCTGCAATGATCCAGGTCAGCAACGACAGTGCTTCTTTTACGAAGCCGCGGCTTAGACTGATCAAAGCGGAGATGGCGACGATTGCGACGATCGCCCAATCAACCCAGGTAAATGGCACGGTGCAGCCTACAGACGGATAAGGCGGCGCATTTTAGCAGAGCGCCGGGCTATCGGTAAGCTGTGATTGCGGGTGCTTTGCAAAACAATAGTTTGTGACGAGTTAAGCGCATTTCAAGGCCCACTCGAAACCAAAGTGGAAGGGGGCTGGCTCCCGATGGCGGTGGGTCAGTCAGCACAACCGATACTGATCGACCGCCATCGGGGGCAAGCCCCCTCCCACATTTGACTGCATTCCAAGCTGAAAGCGGCGTGAACTCAGCCGCGTTCAGGCTGGAAACGCACCACAAAACCGTTGAGATTCTGCTGACGCCCCAACAAATCGCGCAGGCGGTCCGCCTCGGCACGCTCGATCAACGGCCCGATAAACACGCGGTTCTTGCCATCGGCGCTGCGGATGTAAGCGTTGTAGCCCTGGCTGCGCAGTTTTTTCTGCAAGGCCTCGGCGCTTTCGCGATTGGCCAGGCTGGCCAACTGGATCGACCAACTGATCGGCAGGCCATTCGGGTCGATACGGCTCTGACCCACGTCCGGCTTGCCCGGCGCAGCGGGTTGCGGCGCGACCGGCTTGGGGGCAGGCGCTGGCGCGGCGGGCTTGGCAGCGACGGCAGGCGCCGGCTTGACCACTGGAACACTCGGCTGCACCGGCATCGAAGGGGCCGGCTGCGCGGCCAACTCCTCATCGGCCGGCACCGGCTCTTCTTCAGGCAATGCCTGCGGCTCAGGCACCACCACCGGCTCAACCTGCACCTGAGGCACGGCCGGCGCCTGGGGCGCTGCCGGGGCCTCGACGACCACCTGGCGCTGTTCGTCCTGACGGGAAAACAGCATCGGCAGGAAAATCACCGCCAAGGCCACCAGCACCAGGGCACCGACCATCCGCTGCTTGTATGCGCTATCCAGTAATGCCATGTGCAGCTTCCTCCGTGGAGCGCCGGGCCAACCATTCGAGCGCCTCGGCAACACAATAAAATGACCCGAACAACAGAATCTCATCCTCGGGCGTGGCAACCGCACACTGCGCTTCAAGGGCCGCAGTGACACTTGCATACGACGCCACGCGCGCACCAAGGTTCTGCAAGGCCGCCTCAAGCTCGGCGGCCGGACGGCTACGCGGCGTGTCCAGGGGCGCCACGGCCCAGGCCTGGACATTCCCCAGCAACGGCGTCACTACGCCCTCCAGATCCTTGTCGGCCAGCAAGCCGAACACCGCCAGGCGGCGACCGACCGGCGCTGTACGCGACAGGCGTTGCGCGAGGTATTCGGCGGCGTGGGGGTTGTGCCCCACATCCAGCAGCAGGTTCAGGCGCTTGCCCTGCCAATCGAAGGTTCGGCGATCCAGACGCCCAACGATCCGCGTCGCCAGCAATGTACGAGCAATCTGCGCAGGATTCCACGGCAGATCCAATAGCAGATAGGCTTGCAGAGCGAGCGCGGCGTTTTCCATCGGCAGGTTCAGCAGCGGCAAGTCATGCAACTCTACGAGCTGGCCGCGCGCATCACGCCCGCGCCACTGCCAATGCTCAGCACCGACCTCAAGATTGAACTCACGCCCGCGCAGGAAGAATGGGCAATCCAGCTCCCGCACCCGGTCGAGCAACGTCTGCGGCGGGTCCAGATCACCGCACAGCGCAGGCTTGCCCTGGCGGAAGATGCCGGCCTTTTCATAGGCCACGGATTCACGGGTATCGCCCAGGTAGTCGACATGGTCGACACCGATGCTGGTGACCAGCGCCAGGTCGGCATCCACCACGTTGACCGTATCCAGGCGCCCGCCCAGGCCCACTTCAAGCACGACCACGTCCAGGCGCGCCCGTTCGAACAGCCAGAACGCCGCCAGAGTGCCCATCTCGAAGTACGTCAGGGAAATCTCACCGCGCCCGGCATCGAGCGCGGCGAAGGCTTCGCAGAGCTGCTCGTCAGTGGCTTCCACACCATTGAGTTGCACCCGCTCGTTGTAGCGCAGCAGGTGCGGCGAGCTGTACACGCCGACCTTCAGGCCTTGGGCCTGCAGCAGCGCTGCGACAAAGGCACAGGTCGAGCCCTTGCCGTTGGTCCCCGTCACCGTGATCACTCGCGGCGCCGGGCGGCCCAACCCGAGGCGGGCCGCTACCTGTTGCGAGCGCTCCAGGCCCATGTCGATGGCGGACGGATGCAACTGCTCAAGGTAGGCGAGCCATTCGCCCAGGGTACGTTGGGTCATAGGTTTGCAGGCACCGGCGGCACGACGATCGGCTCAACCTTCGGCGCGATGTAGACCGGCGTCGGCAGGCCCATCATTTGCGCGAGCAGGCTACCCAGGCGTGGACGCAACTCGCCACGGGCGATGATCATGTCGATCGCACCGTGCTCTAGCAGGAATTCGCTGCGCTGGAAGCCTTCCGGCAGTTTTTCGCGAACGGTCTGCTCGATCACACGCGGGCCGGCAAAGCCGATCAGGGCCTTGGGCTCGCCGACGATCACGTCGCCCAGCATCGCCAGGCTGGCGGAAACACCGCCGTACACCGGATCGGTCAGCACGGAGATGAACGGAATGCCCTCTTCCCGCAGACGCGCCAGCACCGCGGAGGTCTTGGCCATTTGCATCAGGGAGATCAGGGCTTCCTGCATGCGCGCACCACCGGAGGCTGAGAAGCAGATCATCGGGCAGCGGTTTTCCAGGGCGTAGTTGGCGGCGCGCACGAAACGCTCGCCGACGATGGCACCCATGGAACCGCCCATGAAGGAGAACTCAAACGCCGACACCACGACCGGCATGCCCAGCAGCTTGCCGCTGACCGAAATCAGCGCGTCTTTCTCACCGGTCTGCTTCTGTGCAGCGGTCAGGCGGTCCTTGTACTTCTTGCCGTCACGGAACTTGAGGCGGTCAACCGGCTCCAGGTCCGCGCCCAGCTCGTTACGGCCGTCGGCGTCGAGGAAAATGTCGATGCGCGCGCGAGCGCCGATACGCATGTGGTGGTTGCACTTAGGGCAAACGTCCAGGGTCTTTTCCAGCTCCGGGCGGTACAACACCGCGTCGCAGGATGGGCATTTGTGCCACAGACCTTCAGGAACCGAGCTTTTTTTCACCTCGGAACGCATGATCGAAGGGATCAGTTTGTCTACTAACCAGTTGCTCATGCTTTCTTTCTCCAGTACCGGTGGCTTGAACACAGCCCCGCGTATGCCCTTGAGCTAAATTCATATGTGGCGATGACACATGCAAGACGGGGTCAGACGTTCGACCAGCCATTTCCCGCATGTTTCCTCAGCCTTCCAGACAACCTGCCCGTGCAGGGTTGCCACTTCATTTCCGGGCCTCCCGCAGGGGGCACCGGGCTGTTTTACACAGTGGTAGTTATGGACGGCGGCAGACTGCCAGCCGTCACATCGCGCCATCGCTGTTGCGCACAGCCTGCATGAATGCGCGAATCTTGCCGTGGTCCTTGATGCCCTTGCCCTGCTCTACCCCACCGCTGACATCCACGGCATACGGCCGGACCTGCTCGATCGCCGCCGCGACATTGGCGGGGGTAAGCCCGCCGGCCAGGATGATCGGTTTGCTCAACCCCTCGGGGATCAGCGACCAATCGAAGGCTTCGCCGGTGCCGCCGGGTACGCCTTCGACGTAGGTGTCCAGCAGTATCCCGCGCGCGCCGGTGTAGGCCGCGCAAGCGCCGGCGACATCATCCCCGGCTTTGACTCTCAACGCCTTGATATACGGACGCTGGTAGCTTTCGCATTCGTCAGGGCTTTCATCGCCGTGAAACTGCAACATGTCCAGTTGCACGGCATCCAGGGTTTCGTTGAGTTCGCAGCGGCTGGCATTGACGAACAAGCCCACGGTGGTCACGAACGGCGGCAGTGCGGCGATGATCGCCCGCGCCTGCAGCACATTCACCGCCCGCGGGCTCTTGGCATAAAACACGAAACCGATGGCATCCGCCCCCGCTTCGACTGCCGCCAGCGCGTCTTCTATGCGGGTAATCCCACAAATCTTGCTGCGAACGGCTGACATGTCGTGGAAACCTCAGGGGTTGAACCGAGAAAGTCCCGGATGGTAACAAAAGCTTTTCCGGGCGTCAGCCGCCAAGTTCGCTGAAACCTGTGAGGAAGTGTGGCCCGATGAAGCGCTGCGGCAGCTCGAACTCGTCGCGGTACTCCACTTCCACCAGATACAGGCCAAACGGATGCGCCGTGACACCGCCGGTCCGCCGAATACGGCTTTCCAGTACTTCCCTGGCCCACTCCACCGGGCGCTCGCCGGTGCCGATGGTCATCAACACACCGGCAATGTTGCGCACCATATGGTGCAGGAACGCTCCGGCGCGGATATCCAGCACGATCATCTTGCCGTGACGCGTCACCCGCAAGTGATGGACTTCCTTGATCGGTGACTTGGCCTGGCACTGGCCGGCACGGAACGCGCTGAAATCATGGACGCCAACCAGATGCTGCGCGGCTTCGGCCATGCGCTCGGCATCCAGCGGGCGGTGGTTCCAGGTGATTTCTTCGTTGAGGTGCGCCGGGCGGATCTGATCGTTGTAGATCACATAGCGGTAACGCCGGGCGATCGCCTTGAAGCGCGCATGAAAGTGCGCCGGCATGACCTTGGCCCAACTGACACTGACGTCATGGGGCAAATTGATATTAGCGCCCATCACCCACGCTTTCATCGAGCGCTCGGCCTGGGTGTCGAAGTGAACCACCTGGCCGCAGGCGTGGACGCCCGCGTCGGTACGCCCGGCGCACATCAGCGATACCGGCGAGTCGGCGACTCTGGACAGGGCCTTTTCCAGGGTTTCCTGCACCGTCAGCACGCCGGACGCCTGGCGCTGCCAGCCGCAATAGCGCGAACCTTTGTATTCCACGCCCAGGGCGATGCGGTAAAAGCCTGCAGCCGCCATTTCGGCAGCCGGGTTATCTATATTTGCCAAGAACTGAGAGCCTGATGAGTTGCGCAAAGGCGGGCATTATAAGGCGCTGCGCCCCAGACGCCATGTGTTTGGTACCGGCAATGCAAAACGGCGGCCCGAAGGCCGCCGTCTGGGTCACCCCGTGGCGATTACACCAGTCGGCCAAGCATTTCCTTGGCTTCGCCGCGCTGGGTTTCATCGCCCTCGGTCAGCACTTCGGAAAGGATATCCCGCGCGCCATCCGTATCGCCCATGTCGATATAGGCCTGGGCCAAATCCAGCTTGGTTGCGACCTCATCGGTGCCGGAGAGGAAGTCGACCTCCGGTTCGTCACCGCCCAGCGCCGCGTCTTCGGCGGTGAAGGACGGCTCGATCGGCGGGTTTTCCAGGCTCTGGGACAGACGATCGAGCTCGGCGTTGACGTCATCCAGTTCCGAGGCGAACGCATCGGGTTTGGCCGCCGGGGCGTCCGGCTCGTCAGCCAGGGACAGGTCGAAGTCTTCCGGCAGGTCGAGGTCGTCCAGGGCAGCCGGGGTCAGGGTCGGCGGTTCGACCGGCGACACGTCCTTCATCTGATCTTCAAGCCCCGAGAGGAAGTCGTCATCGGACTGGGACGCCGGCGGGTCCAGTTGCAGGTCGAGGTCAAAGTCCGACAAATCTTCCGGGCTTGGCTTGGCATCGGTCTGTTGCTGCAGCAGCGCTTCGAAGGTCTGCTGATCGGTCTTGTCCAACGCCGCTGGCGAAGCCGCCTCCAGCTCGTCCAGACTCAGATCGAAATCAGTATCGAACGGCTCCGCTTCTGCCGTCGCTTGCGGCGCGGCGGCCGGCTTGTCTTCCAGCAGATCCTTGACGTATTGAGCGTCCATCGCGGCGGCGGCCACGGCGGCACTCACTCCCGCCGCCAACACGGCCATGGCCGGGAAGCGCGACTTGAGCTGCTCGACCTGGGCATGGTTTTCACCATTGGCCACCAACTGACGCTCCTGGACGACAAAACCGTCCTTGTCGTTCTGCAGGCCGTAGACTTCCATCAGTTTCAAGCGCAGGTCGCTGCGCTTGGGTTCGTACTTGATGGCTTGCTCCAACACATCGGCCGCCTGGTTCAAGTGACCGCGGTCGATATGGGATTGGGCCTGGACCAGCGCATCATTGGAGTTTTCCGGCGCTACGGCGCCAGCCAGTGGCGCAAGCACCGAGGCCGCGCTTGGTGCCGCTGCCGGCGCGACCACAGGTGCCGGCGTAGGCGCAGGCGCGGCGGTCAACGTCACGTTCGGGGCCGGTACTTCCAGGCCAGCGAAGCTGTCCGGTGGCAGATCAAGGTCGATGTTCGAGGTGAATTCCGGCTCTTCGGACAGGGCCCGCGCCATGCGCAGGTGCTTTTCTTCTGCGCGACGGGCATTGCGATGACGCGCCCACAGCAACAGGAGCAACAACGCCACCAGGCCGGCCGCGCCGCCGATGACGCCAAGCACAATCGGGTTGGTCAGCAGTTCGTTGAATTTGTCTTCGCTGGTCGCAGGCACGGCGTCGGGCTTGATCGGCTCGGCCACCGGGGCCGCGGTGGCGGCCGGCTCAGCGGGCGCGACTGCAGCGGCCGGCGGCTCACCTGCCAACTGCGCGGGCATGACCGCAGTCGCCGGGGTTGCCGGGGCGCCTTTTTCAGCCTGCAACCTGGCCAGTTGATCGTTTTTCAGCTGGATCAGCTTTTGCAGCTTGTCCAATTGGCTCTGCAGGTCTGCGGCGCGACTTTTCAGTTCTTCGTTGTCACGGCGTGTGGTGTCGAGCTGTTCCCGGGCCATCGCCAGCTTGTCGCTCAGGGCCTGGCCATCACCCGCCTTGCCCTTCGCGCCCTTCTTGGCGGAGTCGGCCGAAACCAGACTCAAGTTGTCCTTGGCGTTGGTGCTCGCCGGCGCATTACCAGCCTGGGTGCGCTTGGTGGCGTCCAGTTGTTGCTTACCGGCCGCCTGATGGGGCGCGGCACGGCGGCCCTGGCGCCAGGCGACGTTCTGCGCGGTCACTTCGGCAATGGCCTTGGACTGCGGTAACGCCGTGCTTTGTACGGTATCCGGCAGGCGCAGCACGTGGCCGGTTTTCAGACGGTTGATGTTGCCGCCGATAAAAGCGTCAGGGTTGAGTGCCTGGATCGCCAGCATGGTCTGCTGCACCGAAGCGCCATTACGGTGCTTCTCGGCGATTTCCCATAGCGTGTCACGGGCCGTGGTGGTGTGCTGGGCCGGCACGCTCAACGCGGGCGCGCTCAAACGCGGCGTGGCTGCGCTGTTGGTCGGCGTCGACTGGTCGAACTTGGCCGGGTCGAGCAGCACGCTGTAGTCACGCATCAAGCGGCCATTGGGCCATTGCACTTGCAGCAGGAACCGCACGTAGGCATCAGGCAACGGCTTGCTGGACGTGACACGCACCACACTGCGCCCGGCCGGGTTGATCACCGGAGTGAACGTCAGGTCATTGAGGAACGCCTGGCGATCGACGCCGGCATCGACAAACGCCTGGGACGACGCCAGGCTCGGGGTGATCTCGGAGGCCGTGAGGCCGCCGACGTCGAGCAATTCGATTTCCACCGACAACGGCTGGTTCAACTTCGACTTGAGGGTCATCTCCCCCAGCTGCAGCGCCTGCGCCATACCGGAGGACAGCGCCGAGGCGGCCGCTATTGCTAACACCAGTTTGCGAACTTGAACCATAGCCTCATCCTTTGTTTGAACACTCCCCGGCCTGCGAGAAGGTTGGTAACCGTTGCCATAAGGCACGGCGAGCCGATAGGTCACCGACACGCAACTGTTCCTGCTTGGGGCCAAGCATAGCGCCTGGTTAGAATCAATCTACAAATTGCCGCCAAGTATCTTTTACACAAGGCCTTTTATCAACAACTGCGCCAGCTGCACCGCATTCAGTGCGGCGCCTTTACGCACGTTATCTGACGTCAACCACAGATTTAGTTCCGCCGGATCGTCCACCCCCGCACGCACTCGTCCGACGTAGACTACATCCTGGCCGACGGCATCACCCACCGCTGTCGGGTAATCCCCCTCCTCCACCCGCTCGATACCCGCTGCGGCGTCGAGCGCACGGTTGACGGCGGCAAGGTCGACCGGCGAACCCAATTGCAATGACACAGTCAAGCTATCGCCAAAAAACACCGGGGCTTGAACGCAAGTCGCAGAAATCTTTAGTAAAGGAGTTTCCAGCACCGCGCGCAGTTCGTGTACGAGACGTTTCTCCAGCGCTGTATGACCTTGGGCATCCGGCGTGCCGACTTGTGCCAACAGGTTGAATGCCATCTGCCGATCAAAGAATTTGGGCTCCAGCGGGCGCACATTCAGCAACTCGGCGGTTTGGCGCGCCAGCTCGCTGACTGCTTCACGGCCCTGGGCAGACACCGCCAGATTGGCGGTAACGCTGACACGCTGGATATCCAGAATCCCGCGCAGCGGCGCCAGCACCACCGCCAGGTTGGTCGCGGACGGGCTCGGGCTGCCGAGCTGGAACGGCTTTTTCAAGCCCTCCAGCACATGGGCATTGGCTTCCGGCACCACCTGAGGCGCTTGCGCGGCCGGCAATGCGCCCGACAAATCGATCACCGAACAGCCGGCCGCCGTGGCGCGTGGGGCGAAGCTCAGGGTCACCGCCGGGCCGGCGGCGAAAAACGCCAGTTGCGCCTTGCTGAAGTCAAACTCATCGACTTCCCGCACGCGCACGTTCTTGCCACGGAACGGCACCGACGCGCCCGCGGAGTTGCTGCCCGCCAGCAGGTACAGGGTGCCCACCGGGAAAGCCAGCTCTTCGAGGATCTGCACCAGGGTTTCACCGACGGTGCCGGTGGCGCCGATCACGGCGATATCAAAGGTCTGGGTCATGGGAGCTGCCTCGGGCATTGCGGGGGGAGCGGCACTTTACCGGGTGGTGGGGGGTGAGGCAATTGGGCTGGGCCTTGCGGTGCGACGATTCGACTTGCTCCCGATGCCTTCCTGAAAGCCAACAAAAAACCCGCGCCTGTCACCAGTCGCGGGTTTTTCTTAGTGCCTCAAGCGATCAACGCTCCAGCAGAATCCGCAGCATGCGCCGCAGCGGTTCGGCCGCGCCCCACAGCAACTGGTCGCCGACGGTGAACGCGCCCAGGTACTGGGTGCCCATGTTCAGCTTGCGCAGACGCCCCACCGGAACATTCAGGGTGCCGGTGACCTTGGTCGGGCTCAGCTCCTGCATGCTGATTTCGCGGCTGTTCGGCACCAGCTTGACCCAAGGGTTGTGCTGGCTGATCAGCCCTTCGATATCGGCGATCGGCACGTCTTTGTTCAGCTTGATGGTCAGCGCCTGGCTGTGGCAGCGCATGGCGCCGATACGCACGCAGATGCCGTCCACCGGGATCGGGCTCTTGAAGCGACCGAGGATCTTGTTGGTCTCGGCCTGGGCCTTCCACTCTTCACGGCTCTGCCCGTTCGGCAGTTCCTTGTCGATCCACGGGATCAGGCTACCGGCCAACGGCACGCCGAAGTTCTCGGTCGGGTAAGCGTCGCTGCGCATGGCTTCGGCCACACGGCGGTCGATGTCGAGGATCGCGCTGGCCGGGTCGGCCAGTTGATCGGCGACCGCCGCGTGGGTCGCGCCCATCTGCTTGATCAGTTCGCGCATGTTCTGCGCGCCGGCGCCGGACGCCGCCTGATAAGTCATGGCGCTCATCCACTCGACCAGGCCGGCTTCGAACAAGCCGCCCAGGCCCATCAGCATCAGGCTGACGGTGCAATTGCCGCCGATATAGTTCTTGGTGCCAGCGTCGAGTTGCTGGTCGATGACCTTGCGGTTGACCGGGTCGAGCACGATCACCGCATCGTCCTGCATGCGCAGGCTGGACGCGGCATCGATCCAGTAACCCTGCCAGCCGGCTTCGCGCAGCTTGGGGAACACTTCGCTGGTGTAGTCGCCGCCCTGGCAGGTCAGAATCACATCGAGGGTTTTCAGCTCTTCAATGCTGTAGGCGTCCTTGAGCGGCGCAATATCCTTGCCCACGGACGGCCCTTGGCCACCCACGTTCGAAGTGGTGAAAAACACCGGCTCAATAAGATCGAAATCCTGCTCTTCCAGCATCCGCTGCATGAGCACGGAACCGACCATACCGCGCCAACCGATCAGACCTACACGTTTCATCGCAACTACACCTTGTTAAAAAGTGGGCCGACTTGCAGCAACAACTGCAAGCGGGCCCGAGAGATTACAGATTCCGCAACGCGGCGACTACTGCGTCACCCATTTCTTGCGTACCGACTTTGGTGCAACCCTGCGACCAGATGTCTCCGGTGCGCAAGCCCTGGTCCAACACCAGGCTCACGGCCTTCTCGATGGCATCCGCCGCGTCGCCCAGGTTGAAGCTGTAACGCAGCATCATCGACACCGACAAAATGGTCGCCAGCGGGTTGGCGATGCCAAGGCCTGCGATGTCTGGCGCCGAACCGTGGCACGGCTCGTACATACCCTTGTTGTTAGTGTCCAGGGATGCCGACGGCAGCATGCCGATGGAACCGGTGAGCATCGACGCCTGGTCGGACAGGATGTCGCCGAACAGGTTGTCGGTGACGATCACGTCGAACTGCTTCGGCGCGCGCACCAGTTGCATGGCGGCGTTGTCGACGTACATGTGGCTGAGTTCGACGTCCGGGTAGTCCTTGGCGACTTCTTCGACGATTTCGCGCCACAGCTGGCTGGAGGCCAGGACGTTGGCCTTATCGACCGAGCAGATCTTCTTGCTACGCACGCGGGCCATGTCGAAACCGACCCGGGCGATACGGCGGATTTCGCTCTCGCTGTACGGCAGGGTGTCGTAGGCCTGGCGCTCGCCATTCGGCAGCTCGCGCACACCGCGCGGCGAGCCGAAGTAGATACCGCCGGTCAGCTCGCGCACGATCAGGATATCCAGGCCCGCCACCACTTCCGGCTTGAGGCTCGACGCGTCGGCCAGTTGCGGGTAGAGGATTGCCGGGCGCAGGTTGCCGAACAGGCCCAGTTGCGCGCGGATCTTCAGCAGGCCGCGCTCAGGGCGGATGTCACGCTCGATCTTGTCCCATTTCGGGCCACCCACGGCGCCGAGCAACACGGCGTCGGCCGCACGGGCGCGGTCCAGGGTCTCGTCGGCCAGGGGCACGCCGTGCTTGTCGATGGCCGCGCCGCCGATCACGTCGTGGCTCAATTCGAAGCCCAGGTTGTACTTGGTGTTGGCCAGTTCCAGGACTTTGACCGCTTCGGCCATGATTTCCGGACCAATACCGTCGCCTGGGAGAATCAGAATCTGCTTGCTCATGCGTTCCTCATTTCATCATGCGACCCGCCCTGGGGCAGGTCGGGAAAAATACTCAGCGTTCGGCCCAAACCACCAGCACGTCGGTGCTGAAGGTGCCGTCGGCTTGAATTTCGTAATAATCGCGGACTTCCTGGCCCATTGCCTGTTGCAGCTCAAGAATCGCCGCACGCAAAGGCGCTGGTGTACGCATGCGCTCGACCCACGAGGTGTATTCCAGGCGCAGGCGCTGGCGGCTGCTGTTGCGCACATGCAGACCGGCTTCGCTGAGCTGGCGCATCCATTCGGCGGCGGAGTAATCGCGCACGTGGCTGGTGTCGCGCAGCACTTCGACGGTTTGCAGGTAAGTGTCCAACAGCGGGCTGCCCGGTGACAAGACATCGACAAACGCCGCCACGCCACCCGGCTTGAGCACCCGGCGCACTTCGCGCAGGGCCAGGCCGAGGTCGCTCCAATGGTGCGCCGAATAGCGGCTGAACACGAAGTCGAATTCGCCATCGGCGAACGGCAAGCGCTCAGCGGCGCCGTGGACCGTGCGGATATTGCCCAGGCCACGGTCTGCGGCAGCGGCGGCGACCACGTCGAGCATCTGCTGCGACAGGTCGTAGGCCACCACTTCTTTTACCAGCGGCGCCACATGGAAACTGACATGACCGGCGCCGCAGCCCAGATCCAGCAGTCGCGCAGCGCCGTGCCCGGCCAGTTCGGCCTGGAGCAGCGCAAATTCAGTACCTTGGGCGTGTACGGCACTGCTCAGGTAGACCGAGGCCTGTTCACCGAATTGTTTTTGCACGACTTGGGTATGGGCGGTGTGGGTCATGGGAGTTTCCTCAATGGACCTTGCGGTGTTTGTTCTGGCCCCATCGGGGGCAAGTCGAATCGTCGCACCGCCCCTCCCACATTTGAAGGTGTTCACACATCAAAATGTGGGAGGGGCTTGCTCCCGATGGCGGCGGTCCTGCCTACATCACATCAAGCGTCGCGAAACAACCAAGGCTGGCTGGCCCGGTGCCTGGTTTCAAACGCGGCAATCGCATCGCCGTCCTGCAAGGTCAGGCCGATGTCGTCCAGGCCGTTGAGCAGGCAGTGCTTGCGGAAGGCATCCACTTCAAAGTGGTACACCTTGCCGTCCGGACGGGTCACGGTCTGCGCGGCGAGGTCGACGGTCAGTTCGTAGCCGGGGTTGGCTTCCACTTGCTTGAACAGTTCATCCACTTCGGCATCGCTCAAGATGATCGGCAGCAAGCCGTTCTTGAAGCTGTTGTTGAAGAAGATGTCGGCGTAGCTCGGCGCGATGATGCTGCGAAAACCATATTCTTCCAGGGCCCACGGCGCGTGTTCGCGGCTGGAGCCGCAGCCGAAGTTTTCCCGCGCCAGCAGCACGCTGGCGCCCTGGTAACGTTCGGCGTTGAGCACGAAGTCCTTGTTCAGCGGGCGCTTGGAGTTGTCCTGATAGGCGTAGCCCACGTCCAGGTAGCGCCACTCGTCGAACAGGTTGGGGCCGAAACCGGTGCGCTTGATCGACTTCAAGAACTGCTTGGGGATGATCTGGTCAGTGTCCACGTTGGCACGGTCCAACGGCGCGACAAGACCAGTGTGTTGGGTAAAAGCTCTCATCGGGTATTCCTCAGATCAATTCGCGAACGTCGATGAAACGACCGTTGACGGCAGCGGCGGCGGCCATGGCCGGGCTCACCAGGTGAGTACGCCCACCGGCGCCCTGACGCCCTTCGAAGTTACGGTTGGAGGTCGACGCGCAATGCTCGCCGGACTCCAAGCGGTCCGGGTTCATCGCCAGGCACATGGAGCAGCCCGGTTCACGCCATTCAAAACCGGCTTCGAGGAAGATCTTGTCCAGGCCTTCCGCTTCGGCCTGGGCCTTCACCAGGCCCGAACCCGGCACCACGATGGCCTGCTTGATGGTCGAGGCGACTTTGCGGCCCTTGGCGATCACTGCCGCGGCGCGCAGGTCTTCGATCCGCGAGTTGGTGCAGGAACCGATGAACACGCGATCCAACTGAATGTCGGTGATCGCCTGGTTGGCTTTCAAGCCCATGTACTTCAAGGCGCGCTCGATGGAACCGCGCTTGACCAGGTCGGCTTCCTTGGCCGGGTCCGGCACGTTCTGGTCGACGGCCAAGACCATTTCCGGCGAGGTGCCCCAGCTGACTTGCGGCTTGATCTGGCTGGCGTCCAGTTCCACCACGGTGTCGAACACGGCATCGGCGTCGGAGACCAGGTCTTTCCAGGCCTCAACGGCGGCATCCCAGTCGGCGCCTTTGGGGGCGAACGGACGGCCTTTGACGTACTCGACGGTTTTTTCGTCCGCCGCCACCATGCCCACGCGGGCACCGGCTTCGATGGACATGTTGCAGATGGTCATGCGGCCTTCGATGGACAGGTCGCGAATGGCGCTGCCGGCGAATTCGATGGCATGGCCGTTACCGCCGGCGGTGCCGATCTTGCCGATCACGGCGAGCACGATGTCCTTGGCGGTCACACCGAAAGGCAATTGGCCTTCGACGCGCACCAGCATGTTCTTCATTTTCTTGGCGACCAGGCACTGGGTGGCGAACACATGTTCCACCTCCGAGGTGCCGATGCCATGGGCCAGGGCGCCGAACGCGCCGTGGGTGGAGGTGTGGGAGTCACCGCAGACCACGGTCATGCCGGGCAAGGTCGCGCCCTGCTCCGGGCCGATCACGTGGACGATGCCTTGGCGCACGTCATTCATCTTGAATTCGGTGATGCCGTATTCGTCGCAGTAGTCGTCGAGAGTCTGCACCTGCAAACGCGACACGGTGTCGACAATGGCGTCGATCCCGCCCTTGCGCTCCGGGGTGGTCGGCACGTTGTGATCCGGGGTGGCGATGATCGAGTCGACGCGCCAAGGCTTGCGCCCGGCCAGCCGCAGGCCTTCGAACGCTTGGGGCGAGGTCACTTCATGGATGATGTGACGGTCGATATAGATCAGCGACGAGCCATCGTCGCGCCGTTTCACTTCATGGGAATCCCAAAGCTTGTCGTAAAGCGTTTTGCCGGCCATCAGTCGGTCCTCATCAGCGGTCTTTCTATGCCCCGGGTCTTGAGACATTCAATAACCCTTTGGCTTGTGAGGCTGATGGTATGGCGCTACATTAAATAACTCAAATTCATATTTTTTATGCTTTGGATTACCAACTGGAATACCACAATGGACCTGGCCAACCTCAATGCTTTTATTGCCATCGCCGAGACCGGCAGCTTCTCCGGCGCCGGTGAGCGCCTGCACCTGACCCAACCGGCCATCAGCAAACGCATTGCCGGCCTCGAGCAGCAACTGAAAGTGCGCCTGTTCGATCGCCTGGGCCGTGAAGTCGGCTTGACCGAAGCCGGGCGCGCCCTGCTGCCGCGCGCCTATCAGATTCTCAACGTCCTGGACGACACCCGGCGCGCCCTCACCAACCTCACCGGTGAAGTCAGCGGGCGCCTCACATTGGCCACCAGCCACCACATCGGCCTGCATCGCCTGCCGCCGATCCTGCGCACCTTTACCCGGCAATACCCCAACGTGGCGCTGGATATTCAGTTTCTCGACTCGGAAGTGGCCTACGAAGAGATCCTGCATGGCCGCGCCGAAGTGGCGGTGATCACCCTGGCGCCCGAGCCGCACAACTTGGTGCGCGCCACCCCGGTGTGGGACGACCCGCTGGATTTCGTGGTGGCGCCGGAGCACAGCCTGACCCGCAACGGCTCGGTCACCCTGGCGGACATCGCCGGGCACCCGGCGGTTTTCCCCGGCGGCAACACCTTTACCCATCACATTGTCAGCCGCCTGTTCGAGGCCCAGGGCCTCACGCCGAACATCGCGATGAGCACGAACTATCTGGAAACCATCAAAATGATGGTGTCCATCGGCTTGGCGTGGAGCGTATTACCGCGCACCATGCTCGACGATCAGGTGACAAGTATCGCTTTGCCGGGCATACAACTCAGTCGCCAGCTAGGCTATATCGTGCATACCGAAAGGACGCTGTCGAACGCTGCGCGGGCTTTTATGAGCCTCTTGGATGCACAGGTCGAGCTGCCAGGGACACCGGCATGAAGCTGTGCGGCCTCAAGGCCTGAATAAAACCGCGCCGAACGCCCATCGAGCCAAGGCTTTTTGATAATGCGCAATCCCGTCGACCCTATGCCACCCCTGCCCCGCATTTACGCCCTGGACCCTGAAGAGGCGGAACAAAGCTGGGACAGCGCCCCGCAACTGCTGGCAGCGCTTAACGCTGCACGGCTGGGTGCATGGTGCTGGGAAATCGATACCGGGCGTATCAGTTGGTCACGGGGCACCCAGGCGCTGTTCGGCTTCGACCCGCGCCAACCGTTGCCCAAGGATCTGGAGTACCTGGACCTGCTCGCGCCGCAAGACCGCGCCCGGGTGATACGCGCGTTTCACGCGGTGCTGGCCGGCGAGCCATTCGAGCAGGCCATGCACCACCACATCCAGTGGCCGGATGGCAGCCAGCACTGGCTGGAAATCAACGGCAGCCTGGCGCCGGACAAAGCCGGCCGGCGCCGCATGATCGGGGTGATCCGCGAGACTACCCGCCAGCGCGAGCGGGAACACGCCCTCAGCCACTCCGAAAAGCGCTTCGCCACGCTGTTTCACCTGTGCCCGAACATGGTCCTGCTCACCCGCCAGTCCGACGGCTTGATCAGCGAAGCCAACCAGTATTTCCAGATCCTCTTCGGCTGGCCGGTCGCCGACGCCATCGGTCGCACCACCCTGGACCTCGGCCTGTGGCTCCACCCTGAACAGCGTGCGCAATTGGTCAGGGCCACCCAGCGCAAGGGCGAACCCATCACCATGGAAGTGCAATTCTGTGCCAGCAACGGGCAGATCCACGATGGCACGCTCTGCGCGCAGAAGGTCGAGCTGGACGGCGAGGCCTACCTGATCAGCACCTTTCTCGACACCACCGAGCGCAAAAACGCCGAGCAAGCCTTGAAAGACAGCCAGGAGCGCCTGGACCTGGCCCTGGACTCCGCGCAATTGGGCACCTGGGACTGGCACATTCCCACCGGCATGCTCTACGGCTCGGCCCGCGCCGCCCAACTGCACGGCCTGCCGGCGGAAGCGTTCCATGAATCGTTCGAGGCGTTTTTCGAGGGCATGCCCAAGGAAGAGCGCGAGAGTATGCGCAACGCCTATCGCACCCTGCGCGAAGGCCCGGCCGGCAACTATCAGCTGACTTACCGTGTACAACTGGAAGACGGCAGCCCGCGCTACCTGGAAAGCCGCGCACGCCTGTACCGCGACGAAAAAGGCGCGCCACTGCGCATGGCCGGCACCCTGCTGGACATCACCGACCAGGTCGAGCGCGAACAACGCCTGAGCGCCTCCGAAGAAAAATTCGCCAGCCTGTTCCAGGCCAGCCCCGACCCGATCTGCGTCACCCGCCTGGACAACGGCGAGTTCATCGAGATCAACCCCGCCTTCACCCAGACCTTTGGCTGGACGGCCGCCGAAGTGATCAACATGAGCGCCGAACAGATCGGCCTGTGGGACGAGTCGAGCCAGCGCCTGCAACGCATCGAACAGGTGATTCGCGACCAGGCGCTGAACAACGTGGCGATCATCGCGCACCACAAAAGCGGCCAGGCCCTGACCTGCGTGATTTCCAGCCGGATGATCAAGGTCGGCGACCAGCCGTGCATCGTCACCACCCTGCGCGACATTACCCAGCAGCAACGCTCCGAGGCCGCGCTGAAGGCCAGCGAAGAAAAATTCGCCAAAGCCTTCCATTCCAGCCCCGACGCGATTTCCATCACCGAACACGACACCGGCCGCTATGTGGAGGTGAACGACGGGTTCTGCCGCTTGACCGGTTTTCGTGCCGAAGACGTCATCGGCCTGACGCTGTACCAGGTCGGCATCTGGGCCGATGAAAACCAGCGCGCGGTGCTGCTGGCCGAACTGCAACTCAAAGGCCGTATCCGCCATTTGGAAATGCTCTGGCACAACAAGCGCGGCGATGTGCTGGCGGTGGAGGTTTCAGTCGAGCCGATCATCCTCAACGAAACCCCTTGCCTGTTGCTGACCGCGCGGGATGTGAGCCTGTTGAAAAACGCCCAGGCGCAGATCCGCCACCTGGCCTACCACGACCCGCTGACCAACCTGCCCAACCGCGCACTGCTGATGGACCGCCTGAGCCAACAGATCGCCCTGCTCAAGCGCCATAACCTGCGCGGTGCATTGCTGTTTCTCGACCTCGACCACTTCAAGCACATCAATGATTCCCTCGGTCACCCGGTGGGCGACACCGTGCTGAAAATCGTCACCGCGCGCCTCGAAGCCAGCGTGCGTATGGAAGATACCGTGGCGCGCCTGGGCGGCGATGAGTTCGTGGTGCTGCTCAGCGGCCTGGATGGCACGCGCACCGAAGTCAGCGCCCAGGTTCAGGAACTGGCCGACACCCTGCGTGAATTGCTCTCCGAACCGATGTTCCTCGACGGCCAACGCCTGCAAGTCACGCCGAGCATCGGTGTGGCGCTGATCCCCGATCATGGCTCGACCCCGGCCGACCTGCTCAAACGTGCCGACATCGCGCTGTACCGCGCCAAGGATTCGGGGCGCAACGCCACGCAGATGTTCCACAACAGCATGCAGAAAACCGCCAGCGAACGCCTGCGCATGGAAACCGACCTGCGCCTGGCCCTGTCACGCGGCGAATTCAGCGTGCATTACCAACCCCAGGTGGACGCGCGCGGCAATAAGATCGTCGGCGCCGAGGCCCTGGTGCGCTGGCAGCATCCGCAACTGGGCGCGCAGGCGCCGTCCGAATTCATCAAGGTGCTGGAAGACAGCGGCCTGATCCTCGAAGTCGGCACCTGGATACTCGATGAAGCGTGCGCCGCCTTCGAGCAGTTGATCAAAGAAGGCAAGGTGGACCCGCTGAATTTCAGCCTGTGCGTGAACATCAGCCCCCGGCAGTTCCGCCAGAACGACTTTGTCGAACGCGTCGAGCGCAGCCTCAAGCAGCATTCACTGCCCTACTGCCTGCTGAAACTGGAAATCACCGAAGGCATCGTGATCCAGAACCTGGATGACACCATCAGCAAAATGCGTCGCCTGAAAAAGCTCGGCGTGAGTTTTGCGATGGACGACTTCGGCACCGGTTACTCATCGCTCACCTACCTCAAGCGCTTGCCGGTGGATACGCTGAAGATCGACCAGTCCTTCGTGCGCGATGCCACCCACGACCCCAACGACGCCGAAATCATCCGCGCCATTGTGGCCATGGCGCGCAGCTTGAACCTGGGGGTGATCGCCGAAGGCGTTGAAACCCCGGAGCAACTGGCGTTCCTGCAAAAGCTGGGCTGCCACTTGTTCCAGGGTTATTTGCACAGCCGGCCCTTACCGATAGAAGGGTTCAGGCTCTTGCTGGATTGAGGCTCAGACCAGCTTCAGGGCCCGGAACCCCGAACTCATCCAGCGCGATGAGGCCAGGTCGTGCTTTTTTCCATAGAAATCCAGCGCCCCATCGATCACCGCCACCGAATGCCAGTTGTCTGCCAGGGTGCCGATCGCCCCGTTGGCCAACTCTGCGACCGTGCTTTCACGCACGTAGCCAAACAACCCCAGGCGGCGCAGCGCTTCGCCAGGGTACTCGCCATCGTTGAGGGTTTGCAGAGCCGTCGTGTAACTCTGGCGGGCACGAAAATCGTTGTTCTCGATCTGCGCGCGCTTGGCACTGACTGCGTACAAAAAGTGCGCGGCATTCAGCAACTGTCGATTATTGCCATGAAAGTTCGACTCGGCGGCAGCCTGGCGCACTTCCTCGTGGGTCAGTTGCAACCGGAAGGCATCTCGCATGACCACGTCAAACCCCGTCGGCGTGATGTGAACCTGCTTATAGATCGCCCTCGGGTCTTGCCCGAACCGGATCATCGCCGCCTTGATCGCCGAGACCGTGACGCAATTGCCTTCGACCCCCTGGTAAAACCCGCTCCAGATGTCCGCGGGCCGGACGCTCGCGACCACAGGGGCGGCGCCGCGATTGCTCGGCGGCGGCAGTTGATCATCGAACAAGACATACCCATAGCCCCGATCGGCCGTTCGTGGTGTCCCGCCATCATGCCTGACCCCCTCGCGCACCAGCGCCGACCCGCGGTTATGGGTCTCCAGCACCCCTACCGCGCCCTTGCCCGCCATATCGCTCACCGGGACGAACTGCGACAGGCCGAACACCCCCATGCCTTGCAGACAACGCTGGGTGGTCTCGCCCTCGAGCGTCTTTGCCAAGGCGGCTTCGAACGTGGCATAGCCCCCGGTCAGTTGCTTGCGTTTGACAAAGGCGGCAAACATGAAATTGGCATCCTTTACCACGCCGCTGTCCGCCCCCGTGAAGCGGGAAGCCTGCGACGCCTGCTGCAACTCCTGGCGTGACAGGTGCAGCTTGAACTCATCCTTCATCGTGACGTCGTACCCATCGTCCGAGGGTAGCAACTCGTTAAACATCGCGGCTGGACGCTGACCGAACGTCATCATCATCAACTTGATCACCGCCGCGTGGCTGCTGCAATCAAAACTCTCGCCGAAGCGCCGCTCGCTCGTGTGGAATGCCGAAGCGATATCAGCCGGCCTTTCACCTGCGGGTTTCACCGGAAATACGGGAGAAGCCCCGCGCTGCTGGGCCGTTTCGATCATCGAACGGCTAGCTGTGGAGATATACATGCACTGGGTTCCTGACGCTTGTAAAAAATAAGCGGCCGAACGGGCAGCCAGGTTTGGGCTGACTGCCCCGTTCGCAGCCCTTCAATTCAACGGATTCACCAATAGGGCTATGGCACCAGAGCTATGGCATCGCCGTGCGTGGGCGCTTTTCCCTGTCGCCCCCATAGCTCTTCGCGACCGTTGATGACCGCCACCGAATGCCGGGCCCGATTGCACATGCCCAACTGCCCCTTGGCGAGCTCACGCACGGGGACCCTCTTCATGTGCTTGCTCAGCCCCAGCCGCTTCAACCCCTCCCCCGGCCCTCGCTCATCCTCGCCATCATTCAGGCTGCGGATCGCCGCACCGAAACTGCGTGCCGCCCTGCCATCGTTGTTTTCGTCCTGGGCACGCTTGGCGCTGATCGCGAAAAGAAATTGCGCGTCTTTGAGCATCTCTTTGTCAGCCCCGACAAATTTTGCCCCACGCGCACCTTCGGCGAGCTCCCGGTCCGTCAGGTTGACGGTTACGTCATCGCGCATGACCACGTGATAACCACGCTCGGTTTTTTCACCTCCTTGAAAATATCCGTAGGGCTTTGGCCAAACTGGTACATCGCCGCCTTGATGGCCGATACCGTCACGCAGTTGCCATCCGGCCCTTGGCGAAAGCCGCTCCAGATATTGTCGGGCTTCGCGCCGTTGCGCTTCTTCGAAAGGCCCGCGATCATCGCCGCAGGCTCGGGTTTGGGCGGCGCCGGCGCAGGCACCACAGGCGTAGTGACCTCCGGCCGCGATGGGGATATTCCCGGCAGCGGCTTCTCTTTGTTATCAGAGACCAAGTTAATCAGCTGAGTCAAAAACGAAGTAAACAGCGTCATTAACTTATCGAGCGGCTCTGAATTATTCGCCACGCCATGAGTGTTTTCCCGCACATGCTCCAGTACCCCCTGGCTCGCCGGAGACGGCACACTCAAGAAACCGCTTAATTGCGCAAACTGTTCATTTTTTGCTTTCATGGAATCGACAGGAAGTACCTGACGAACATCCACAACACGCGCAATATTATTAATTGAACAACATGACATACGGGCCTCCACTTGCAGGCACTTCCCGGAACATCAGCCCCAAAGAAGTGCACATCCAGTTCAATACGTATAAAGGAAGTTGCTGACGTCAGGCTCTGAATGCAGGCCGGCGGCTGGTCCGCCAGTCGCGCATATCAGATTGACGTTCAGCCGGGCCGGGACTGGTTATATCCGGGGTAGGCGTATCTGGTTGTGGTTGTGGTTGTGGTTGTGGTTGTGGTTGTGGCTGTGGCGTGATCGCAGGTACTTCCGGGGTGGCCGGTCGCGGCTTGACCTCAAGCGCATGCACACCCGGCTTGGGTGCCGGCATGACCTCCGGCGTAGGTGTGTGCTTGTGCGTAGCCGTAGGCGTAGGCGTAGGCGTAGGCGTAGGCGTAGGCATGGGCGTAGGCGTGTGCGTAGGCATGGGCGTCGGCGCAGGCGTGTGCGTGTGCGTAGGCATGGGCATGGGCGTAGGCATGGGCGTAGGCGTAGGCGCAGGCGTGTGCGTGTGCGTAGGCATGGGCATGGGCGTAGGCATGGGCGTAGGCGTAGGCGCAGGCGTGTGCGTGTGCGTGTGCGTAGGCGTGTGCACAGGCACCACTTCAACCTTGCGAGCGGCTTCCGGCATCGGCATGACGCGAGGTAAAACCGCTGCCGCATTCGGTTTCGTTTCGCCGCTCAGCGCCTTCGTATCGGGGCAATGACAATGACCGACGTTAACGTTCACTTGCACCTGATTGTCGGCATCCTTGATCACGGAGGCAGCGGATTGATGCATGTGGGGTGACATCGGAAGAGCCGGCTGGCCTCGCCGATCAGCCGTCAATGCGAGGTGTCCAGGCTTCTCCGGCAGCTTGCTCGCATCCACTGGAATGGCGGGCGTTTTATCCGCCCCAGGCAACATGCCGGACACCATGTTCCGCCCCGAAAACATCTCACGCACGGTTTTGACAACCTGCTCCAGCATGTCAAGCAAGCGTGCAAGCCCGCCTGTCTCGATTGTCATGTTGCTGTTCGAAACCTTGAAAGGGTCATGAGGCACACCAGGGTGAGCCACAGTCGTATTGGCCCCCAATGTGCCGGTTTGCGTGAAGGTTTTCGACATGGATGGCGACAACCGCTCCATGGATGTTGTATCGCCGTTGAACAAAGGTGAATGATTAATCGATAGCGACATCAGTAAGTTCCTTATTGGCACGGCCCGGCTCGGTTAATCAGCGGGGCAGGCGAGGTTTTTTTATCGACTGGAAACAACCCTTGCTGCTTCACAGTCGATACTTTCGTGGAATACGAGGCTATCGAGTTCCAGAAATCGCGACTCATATAAGGAAACCAAATCAAACTTTCGGACTTTTCCCCCTGTTAATTTTTAAAAGACCGCAAACCAAGTAGCCTTAGGGATGGTCTGAAGTAGCCATGTATTTCCCCGGCATACCACCTAGCGCAACTTTTAAACTCGCCAAATGATCAAAAAACAATCAATTCGACGAGTATTTCTTACGTTTTCGCCACCCGGACCCCACTCCGGTGGCCATTTCCCGCATTACAGGCGCACCTCTCCTGCATTCGTCAGTAAATGTCGGCGCGCCATCCACAGGTTCGACAGAGCGAACAGTGTCACCAGTTGCGCCGTGTTTTTGGCCAAGCCGCGAAAGCGCACCTTGGTGTAACCGAACTGGCGCTTGATTACCCGGAACGGATGCTCGACCTTGGCGCGCACCTGAGCCTTGGCCTTTTCAATCTTGCGCTTGGCTTTGTACAGCACGCTGCGCTTATCGAGTTTTTTGTAGGTGCTGCGGCGTGCCGCCACCTGCCAGATAACTTCACGTCCTTCATGCTCGGGCCGCTTTTCGACACCGGTGTAGCCTGCATCGGCGCAGACCACGTTTTCGTCGCCATGCAGCAATTTGTCCACCTGGGTGACATCCGCCACATTGGCCGCCGTGCCCACTACGCTGTGCACCAGACCCGATTCGTCATCGGCGCCGATGTGGGCCTTCATGCCAAAATAATACTGGTTTCCCTTCTTGGTCTGGTGCATTTCCGGGTCGCGCTTGCCGTCCTTGTTCTTGGTCGAACTGGGCGCATTGATCAGCGTTGCATCGACGATGGTGCCCTGGCGCAGCGACAGGCCGCGGTCGCCCAGATAGCCATTGATGACAGCGAGGATGCCGGCCGCCAGCTCGTGTTTCTCCAGCAAGCGGCGGAAGTTGAGAATGGTGGTTTCGTCGGGGATGCGCTCCAGGTTCAGCCCGGCAAACTGGCGCAGGATCGTGGTTTCGTACAGCGCTTCCTCCATCGCTGGATCGCTGTAGCCGAACCAGTTCTGCAGCAGATGCACACGCAGCATCGCCATCAACGGGTAGGCCGGACGGCCACCTTCACCTTTCGGATAATGTGGCTCGATCAAAGCAATCAAGCCCTTCCACGGCACCACCCGATCCATCTCGATCAGGAACAACTCCTTGCGGGTTTGCTTGCGCTTGCCAGCGTACTCGGCGTCGGCGAAGGTCATCTGCTTCATCGGGAAACTCGGTGGGTGGGGTCGCGGTATTTTGCCAAATCAGAAAGTCTTTTTCAGAGTTTCCTTAGCCAGATCCGACTGGACACACACGCTAATAAACCACCCTCTGGGCAACTTACCGACACAACCCCAAAACCTGCACGGCATCCGGCTGTGTTATTTCGCCCCGACTTCCTCGCGCCAAAACGCAAAATGCCCCGCATCTTTCGATACGGGGCATTTTCTTCAAACAAACGAGCTGCGCATTCAAGCGCAACGGGTCACCCCTCAGACGCGGCAGGATGGGCCATCCCCAACAACCGGCTCACCTGCTCCAAGTCCGTCTCCCGACGCATGGCGGTGAACAGCTCGACGGCCTCCGGGTAATTGCGCGTCAGCATCGCCAACCACTGCTTCAGCCGGCCGGGCGCCTGGCGTTCGGTCAGTTGGGCCACCGACTGGGTCCAGAAATCCTGGAGCATCGGCTGCATCTGCGCCCAGGTCATTGCCACGACGTCTTCGCCGGCGCGTGCCGCCGCGATCTGCCGCGCAAGATCCGGACGCGCAACCAGCCCGCGACCCAGCATGATGTCTTCGGCGCCGCTGACTTCGCGGCAACGCTTCCAGTCTTCGACGCTCCAGATATCGCCATTGGCGAACACTGGCACCTTGACCACATCCTGCACGCGTGGAATCCACTCCCAGTGAGCCGGCGGTTTGTAGCCATCGGTCTTGGTCCGCGCATGCACGACGATATGCGCCGCGCCGCCCTCGGCCAGCGCCGTCGCGCATACCAGCGCGCCATCCGGGCTGTCGAAGCCCAGGCGCATCTTGGCGGTCACCGGGATATGCGCCGGCACTGCGCGACGCACATGCTCGACGATGCGGTTGAGCAGCTCCGGCTCCTTGAGCAGCACCGCGCCGCCACGGGACTTGTTGACGGTCTTGGCCGGGCAGCCGAAATTCAGGTCGATCACCTCGGAGCCCAACTCGCAGGCCAGGGCCGCGTTCTCTGCCAGGCACACCGGGTCGGAACCGAGCAACTGCACACGCAGCGGCACGCCAGCGGCGGTGTGGGCACCGTGCAGCAGTTCGGGGGCGAGCTTGTGGAAATAGGCCGGGGTGAGCAGGCGGTCGTTGACGCGGATGAACTCGGTCACGCACCAGTCAATACCGCCCACGCGGGTCAACACGTCCCGCAGGATGTTGTCGACCAACCCCTCCATGGGCGCCAAAGCAATTTGCATGGAAAACACTCTACAAAAATCGTGGCGCAGTTTACTGGGTTTCCCGCCGCGACCGTTAACCCCCTGTCAGGGCGGCGCCGTAGCCGTCGAGAAACTCCGCCGGCATGCGCTTGGGCTTGCCGCTGGACAGTTCGATGCAGACAAAGGTGGTTTGTGCGCGCAGCAGGGTCGCGCCGTCGCGAGGGCGTACCAGCTGGAAACGCCGGGTCATTTTCAGGCGCTGGTCCCAGTCGACGATCCAGGTCGCCAGTTGCAGCTCGTCGCCTTCATAGGCGGCCGCCAGGTAGTCGATCTCATGGCGCACCACCGCCATGGCGCGGTCCAGTCGCCGGTACTCGGTGAGGTCCAGCCCCAGGCGCTGGGAATGGCGCCAGGCGCAACGTTCCAGCCAGGACACGTACACCGCGTTATTGGCATGCCCCAGGCCGTCGATGTCCTCAGCGACGACCTGCAGATCGATGATAAACGGCGTTGCCAAATCCCAGCCCATACCTTGCTCCTGTCGATTGATGTCGGCAGGGCAGTGTATCAGGCAGTTTGGCGCGCCTGTAAACGGCAGCCCGCCAGCAGCGCCAGCACCGCCTCGACGACCCGCGGATCGGCCAGCACGCGCTGGTGCCCGCCCTGCTCCAGGCGCAACAGGCGGCTGTCAAACCAGGCGTCGTGGATGACCTGGGAAGCGCTGACCGGCACGAAGGTATCGTCTTCGGCATGCACGATCAGGCCGGGGAGGTCCATCTGGTAATGGGCCACGTCCAAGTGCTTGAGCGGCATGCCCAGGGTCAGCTCGACTTCCTGGATAAACGCTGAGCGCGCCCGCGACGGCAAACCGACCATCCCGGCAAACCCGCCGAGCACATCAAGGAAGCGCGACGGCGCGGCAATGCTCACCAGCGCTTCGGTACGCAGCCCCAATTGCACCGCCAGCATCGCACTGGCGCCGCCCATGGAGTGGCCGACCACCGCATGCAACGGCGGCAGCTCGGCCGCCGCTTCAAGCATCGCGCGGGCAAACAGCAGTACGTGGGCTTCACGCCCCGGCGAACGGCCATGGGCCGGGCCATCGAGGGCGAATACCGAATAGCCGTTCTGCACCAGCGCAGTGATCAGGCTGGCGAACTGGGTGGGCCGACCTTCCCAACCGTGCATCAGCAGCACCGCCGGGCCCTGGCCCCAGCGCAACGCCGACAGGCCGAAACGCAAGGTGACGCGCTCGGCGTGCGCCAGCAGCGGCAACTCCCAATCCCGCGGTGGCAGATCCCGCGGGGTCATGAAGACCCGCCGCATGCTGTTGGCCACCGTGTGCGGCGCCAGGCGCCCCAAAGTGCCGTTGACGCCACGAATCCAGGTCAATGCGCCCATTCTTATAACCCCTCTTAACGTATGGCCGACTTGGCGGCACGCAACACACGATCGGACAATTCACCCGGCCCCAGGGCACGCGCCAATGCCAGCCCACCGACCATCAAGGCCATGTCCGCCAGGGCCTTGTCAGTGTCTTCCGGGCTGGCGGCCAGTTGTGCGGCCATCAGTTCCACATGTTCGTTGAGGACATCGCGAAAGGCGTCCGGCAGGCGGCCCATCTCGCCCACGGTTGCCGGAATCGGGCAAGCCTTGGCCGTGGAGTCGCGGTGCTTGCGCGACAGGTAGAACGCCGCAACCAGGGCACGGCGCTCTTCGCCGGTGAGTTGGGCATCCATGTCGTCGATCGATGCACGGCGCTGGGCCAGCAATTGGCTGAAGGCTTCCAGCATCAGCGCATCTTTGCTTTCAAAGTGCGCATAGAAGCCGCCGACAGTCAGCCCCGCCGCCCCCATGACCTCGCCAACGCTCGGCTCGGCCGGGCCACGCTGGACCAACGCGGCGCTAGCAGCCTGCAGGATACGTTCGCGGGTTTGCGCTTTTTTATCGCTCATCGTGTGCCTCCGACTCTCATGGGTTAAATATTATAGCCATAATAATATTTCGCAAGCGAGCGGCACGACCATTGGTCAGAAGCCCGGAGGGGCAAGGGAAGGGAGAATTGGCCAAACGCCAGACAAACAAAAGGGCCATTCAATAATTGAATGACCCTTAAAAATCCCGCAGAGCGGGTAATCGTGGCGTCCCCTAGGGGACTCGAACCCCTGTTACCGCCGTGAAAGGGCGGTGTCCTAGGCCACTAGACGAAGGGGACACAAACCTTCTATACAACTGATCAGGCTGAGACTGATCGATCCAAGGGCGGCGTGGCCAAAACCTTGAACCTGTAAATTGGTGGAGCTAAACGGGATCGAACCGTTGACCTCTTGCATGCCATGCAAGCGCTCTCCCAGCTGAGCTATAGCCCCGGATTTTTCGCCTCGCGGCGCAGCAGACCTTGCGAACTGCTTGTTGAAACTGGCGTCCCCTAGGGGACTCGAACCCCTGTTACCGCCGTGAAAGGGCGGTGTCCTAGGCCACTAGACGAAGGGGACAAAACCTTCTGTACAACCTGATCAAGCTAGGCCTGATCGATTCAAGGACGGTGTGGCCAGACCTTGAACCTGTAAATTGGTGGAGCTAAACGGGATCGAACCGTTGACCTCTTGCATGCCATGCAAGCGCTCTCCCAGCTGAGCTATAGCCCCTCATCGGTGAGGACGGGGCGAATCTTAATGGCGCTTTGGGAACGTGTCAAATTTATTTTCAACAATTTCCAAAATTTTTTGCCGGGATAACAATCACTTACCAACCAAACCCCGAAAAACCGGGGTTTGGCCGCCACAAGCGCTGACTCAGGCGATCGCGCCCAGCAGCTTCTCCCACTCTTTGTTTTCTTTCTTCGACACACCACCAAGCAAATCAAGGGCTTGGCGCAGACGGAAACGCGTAAGGTCCGGGCCGAGAATTTCCATCGCGTCGAGTACCGACACCGAACTGGCCTGCCCGGTGATCGCGGCAAACATCAGCGGCATGGCATCGCGCAATTTCAGCTCGAGGGATTCGACCACGGCCTGGATCGTCGCGGTGATGGCGTCCTTCTCCCACTGGCGCAGGCTTTCGAGCTTCCACAGGATCAGTTGCATCAACTGGCGCACCTGATCGGCGGAGAGTTTCTTCGACTCAAACAGTTTGACGTCCGGGTTCACGCCACCGGCGAAGAAGAAACTGGCCAACGGTGCGACCTGGCTGAACGTCTCCACCCTGCCCTGCACCAGCGGCGCGATCTTCATCATGTACTCGGGGTTCAACGCCCACTGCTGCACGCGGCTGGCGAACTCTTCCACCGGCAGGTCACGCAGCCACTGGCCATTGAGCCACGACAGCTTCTCGATATCGAAGATCGGCCCGCCCAGCGACACGCGGGACAGGTCGAAGTTATCGACCATTTCCTGCAGCGAGAACTTCTCGCGCTCGTCCGGCATCGACCAACCCATGCGGCCCAGGTAGTTGAGCATCGCTTCGGGCATGAAGCCCATGCGCTCGTAGAAGGTCACCGAGGTCGGGTTCTTGCGCTTGGACAGCTTGCTCTTGTCCGGGTTGCGCAGCAGCGGCATGTAGCACAACTGCGGTTGTTCCCAGCCGAAGTACTCGTAGAGCAGGATCAGCTTCGGCGCCGAGGGCAGCCATTCTTCCCCGCGCAGCACATGGGTGATGCCCATCAGGTGGTCATCGACCACGTTGGCCAGGAAGTACGTCGGCAGGCCGTCGGTCTTCATCAACACTTGCATGTCCATGCGGTCCCACGGGATCTCGACGTCGCCGCGCAACATATCCGGCACCACGCACACGCCTTCGCTCGGCACCTTCATGCGGATCACATGGGGCTCGCCGGCGGCCAGGCGCGCGGCCACTTCTTCTTTCGACAGCAGCAGCGCGCGGCCATCGTAGCGCGGGGTTTCTCCACGGGCCTGTTGTTCGGCGCGCATCTGGTCCAGTTCTTCGGCGGTGCAGAAGCAGGGGAACGCATGGCCCATGTCGACCAACTGCTGGGTGTACTGCTTGTAGATGTCGCTGCGCTCGCTCTGGCGATACGGGCCGTGCGGGCCGCCGACGTCCGGGCCTTCCGACCAGGTGATGCCCAACCAGCGCAGGGCATCGAAAATCTGCTGTTCGGACTCGCGGGTCGAACGCAGTTGATCGGTGTCTTCGATCCGCAGGATGAATTCACCGCCGTGCTGCTTGGCAAAGCAGTAGTTGAACAAGGCGATGTAGGCAGTGCCGACGTGGGGGTCCCCGGTAGGCGATGGCGCGATGCGCGTGCGGACGGTGGTCATGGCTGGTCTCGAATGGGCGATATAACTGAAATTGAAACAAGGGGCGAATGGTAACAGCCATGGGCACTTAGGCTCCAGCGTCCTCCGTACCGAGCATGGCATATAGGCCAAGTTTGAGCCTGGAGACTCGCCGTAGCTATTTGCCAACTGGCTGGCTGGTTATATTCCATTACCTCTTGTTACAGACTCCGCGCCCATGCCTGCCCCACTGAAACGCCGCCTGCTTATCTTCGTATTGATCGTGAGCCTGATCGCCCTGGGTTTCTTCGCCCATTGGTTCTTCAGGGGCCGCTTCTACGAAAGCACCGACAACGCCTACGTGCAGGGTGAGATTACCCGTGTCTCCAGCCAGCTCGGCGCGCGGATTGTCGAGGTGCTGGTGGGCGACAACGAGCACGTGCAACAAGGCCAGTTGCTGGTGAGGCTTGAAGACGACGACTTCCACCTCGCCGTGGACCGCGCCAACGCCGCCCTCGCCATGCGCGAAGCCGAGCGCACCCAGGCGCAGAGCAAGTTGACCCAGCAAGCCAGCCTGATCGCCGCCGGCGAAGCCAAAGTCGCGTCCAGCCAGGCCAGCCTGGGTCGTTCGCAGATCGACCTGTCCCGCGCCCAAACCCTGCGCAAACCCGGCTACGTCTCGGAAGAACGGGTGACCACCCTCTCCGCCGACAACCATATCGCCCGCTCCCAAGTGGCCATGGCCCAGGCCGACCTGCAGGGGCAGCGCCAGCAGGTCAACGCGCTGAATGCCGAGATCAAGCGCCTCGACGCGCTGATCGCCAATGCCAGAACCGACCTGGCCCAGGCCGAGCTGAACCTGACCCGCAGCGAAATCCACGCGCCCATCAGCGGCCTGGTCGGCCAACGCGCCGCGCGCAACGGCCAATACGTACAGGCCGGCGCCTACCTGCTGTCGATCGTCCCCGACCAGGACATCTGGATTCAGGCCAACTTCAAAGAAACCCAGATCGGCCACATGCAGCCTGGGCAAAAGGCCGAGCTGACGTTCGATGCTTACGGCGATACGCCGATCGAGGCGCGGGTCGACAGCCTGTTCGCGGCCTCCGGGGCGCAGTTCAGCCTATTGCCGCCGGACAATGCCACCGGCAACTTCACCAAAGTCGTTCAACGGATTCCGGTGAAACTTACGTTTGCTGCGGATAACCCGCTGAAGGGCAAGATCCGCCCCGGCATGTCCGTCACCGTCAAAGTGAACATCAAAGATCAGCCTGATGGCCGGTGATCAACTGCTGCGCCCGGTCGGCGAACCGACCCGGCGCGACTGGATCGCGGTGATGAGCGTGATGCTCGGCGCCTTCATGGCGGTGCTCGACATCCAGATCACCAACTCGTCCCTCAAGGACATCCAGGGCGCGCTGTCGGCCACCCTGGAAGAAGGCTCGTGGATTTCCACCTCCTACCTTGTGGCCGAAATCATCATGATCCCCCTCACCGCCTGGCTGGTGCAGTTGCTCTCGGCACGGCGCCTGGCGGTATGGGTGTCGGTGGGGTTCCTGATCGCCTCGCTGATGTGCTCCATGGCCTGGAGCCTGGAAAGCATGATCGTGTTCCGCGCCCTGCAGGGTTTTACCGGCGGCGCGCTGATCCCGCTGGCGTTTACCCTGACCCTGATCAAGCTGCCCGAGCACCACCGCGCCAAAGGCATGGCGATGTTTGCCATGACCGCCACCTTCGCGCCGTCCATCGGCCCGACCATCGGCGGCTGGCTCACGGAAAACTGGGGCTGGGAATACATCTTCTACATCAACGTGCCGCCCGGGCTGCTGATGATCGCCGGGCTGCTCTACGGCCTGGAAAAAAAGGCGCCCCACTGGGAGCTGCTCAAAAGCACCGACTACACCGGCATCGTCAGCCTCGCCATCGGTTTGGGCTGTTTGCAGGTGTTTCTGGAAGAAGGCCACCGCAAGGACTGGCTCGAGTCGAACCTGATCGTCAGCCTGGGCAGCATCGCCCTACTGAGCCTGATCACCTTCGTGATTGTGCAGCTGTCCAAACCCAACCCGCTGATCAACCTTGGCATCCTGGCCAATCGCAACTTCGGCCTGTCGAGCATTTCCAGCCTGGGGATGGGTGTCGGGTTGTATGGCTCGATCTATCTGTTGCCGTTGTACCTGGCGCAGATCCAGAACTACAACGCGCTGCAGATCGGCGAAGTGATCATGTGGATGGGCATTCCGCAGCTGTTCCTGATCCCGCTGGTGCCCAAGCTGATGAAATACGTGTCGCCCAAATGGCTGTGCGCCGTAGGCTTCGGGCTGTTCGGCCTGGCGAGTTTTTCTTCGGGGGTGCTCAACCCAGACTTTGCCGGCAGCCAGTTCAACCAGATCCAGATCATCCGCGCCCTCGGGCAGCCGTTGATCATGGTAACCATCTCGCTGATCGCCACGGCCTACATCCTGCCGCAGGACGCCGGGTCGGCTTCCAGCCTGTTCAACATCCTGCGCAACCTCGGCGGCGCCATCGGCATCGCGCTGCTGGCGACCTTGCTGGATGCGCGCACCAAGACCTATTTCGATTATTTACGCGAAGCGATCGTGCCGACCAACCCGCAGGTGGCGGAACGGCTGGCGACGCTGACGGAACAGTTCGGCAACCCGACGGCGGCGCTGGGCAAACTCAGTGAGATTACGCACCAGCAGGCGCAGATCATGGCCTACAACGATGCGTTTCACTGCGTGGGGTTCGCGTTGGGCGTAAGCATGCTCGCGATCTTGTTGACCAAGGCGTTGCCGGCGGGGCTTAAGGCTGGGGGGAGTCATTGAGACCGTGTCGCGCCTATCGGGAGCAAGCTCCCTCCCACATTTGATCGGGTTCCAACGTTGAAATGCGGTCAAATGTGGGAGGGGGCTTGCCCCCGATGAGGCCAGTACCGCCACTACCGATCAAACCGCCAACAGGCGCTCACGCAACTTGCCGATCTCATCGCGGGTTTGCGCCGCCGCTTCGAACTCCAGATCCCGCGCCAGTTGGTACATTTTCTCGCCTATCGGGAGCAAGCTCCCTCCCACACTTGATCGGGTTCCAACGTTGAAATGCGGTCAAATGTGGGAGGGGCTTGCCCCCGATGAGGCCAGTACCGCCACTACCGATCAAACCGCCAACAGGCGCTCACGCAACTTGCCGATTTCATCGCGGGTTTGCGCCGCCGCTTCGAACTCCAGATCCCGCGCCAGCTGGTACATTTTCTCGCCTATCGGGAGCAAGCTCCCTCCCACACTTGATCGGGTTCCAACGTTGAAATGCGGTCAAATGTGGGAGGGGGCTTGCCCCCGATGAGGCCAGTACCGCCACCACCGATCAAACCGCCAACAGGCGCTCACGCAACTTGCCGATTTCATCGCGGGTTTGCGCCGCCGCTTCGAACTCCAGATCCCGCGCCAGTTGGTACATTTTCTCTTCCAACTGGCGGATACGCTTGGCGATCTCGCTCGGCGAGCGCAGTTCGTTTTCGTACTTGGCGCTTTCCTCGGCGGCCTTGGCCATGCCTTTGCGCTTCTTGCTGCGCGAGCCAGGCACGGTGGCGCCTTCCATGATATCGGCGACGTCCTTGAACACGCCTTTGGGCGTGATGCCGTTCGCCAGGTTGAAGGCGATCTGCTTGTCGCGACGGCGCTCGGTCTCGCCAATCGCCCGCTCCATGGAGCCGGTGATGCGGTCGGCGTAGAGAATCGCCCGGCCATTGAGGTTACGCGCCGCACGGCCGATGGTCTGGATCAGCGAACGCTCGGAGCGCAGGAAGCCCTCCTTGTCCGCGTCCAGAATCGCCACCAGCGACACTTCCGGCATGTCCAGGCCTTCGCGCAGCAGGTTGATCCCCACCAGCACATCGAAGGTGCCCAGTCGCAGGTCGCGGATGATCTCCACGCGCTCCACGGTGTCGATGTCCGAGTGCAGGTAGCGCACGCGCACGCCGTGGTCGGCCAGGTAGTCGGTCAAGTCTTCGGACATGCGCTTGGTCAGCGTGGTGACCAGCACCCGCTCTTCCAGGGCCACGCGCTTGCTGATTTCCGAGAGCAGGTCGTCGACCTGGGTCAACGCCGGGCGGATTTCGATCTGCGGGTCGACCAGGCCGGTCGGGCGCACCAGTTGCTCGATCACGCGCCCCGCGTGCTCAGCCTCGTAATTGCCGGGCGTCGCCGAGACGAAGATGGTCTGCGGGCTGATGCGTTCCCATTCGTCGAAGCGCATCGGCCGGTTGTCCAGCGCCGACGGCAGGCGGAAGCCGTATTCCACCAGGGTTTCCTTGCGCGAACGGTCGCCCTTATACATCGCGCCGACTTGCGGCACGCTGACGTGGGATTCGTCGATCACCAACAGCGCGTCGTCCGGCAGGTAGTCGTAGAGCGTCGGCGGCGGCGCTCCGGATTCACGGCCCGAGAGGTAGCGCGAGTAGTTTTCGATGCCGTTGCAGTAGCCCAGTTCCAGGATCATCTCCAGGTCGAAACGGGTGCGTTGTTCCAGGCGCTGGGCTTCCACCAGCTTGTTGTTGGCGCGCAAGTATTCCAGGCGCTCGGCCAGCTCGACCTTGATGCCCTCGACGGCGCCCATCAGGGTTTCGCGCGGCGTGACGTAGTGGCTTTTGGGGTAGAAGGTGAAACGCGGCAGTTTGCGGATCACTTCGCCGGTCAACGGGTCGAACGCCGACAGGCTCTCGACTTCATCGTCGAACAACTCGATGCGGATCGCTTCCAGGTCGGACTCCGCCGGGTAGATGTCGATCACATCGCCGCGCACGCGGAAGGTGGCGCGGGCGAAGTCCATGTCGTTGCGCGTGTATTGCAAGCTCGTCAGCCGACGCAGCAGTTCGCGCTGGTCGAGTTTGTCGCCACGGTCGACGTGCAGCACCATCTTCAGATAGGTTTCCGGGCTGCCGAGGCCGTAGATGCACGACACCGTGGTGACGATGATCGCGTCCTTGCGCTCCAGCAGCGCCTTGGTCGCTGACAGACGCATCTGCTCGATGTGGTCGTTGATCGATGCGTCCTTCTCGATAAAGGTATCGGAGGACGGCACATAGGCTTCGGGCTGGTAGTAGTCGTAGTAGGAAACGAAGTACTCCACCGCGTTGTTCGGGAAGAACGCCTTGAACTCGCCATACAACTGCGCGGCCAGGGTTTTGTTCGGTGCCAGTACCAGGGTCGGGCGGTTGATCTGCGCGATCACGTTGGCGATGCTGAACGTCTTGCCCGAACCGGTCACCCCGAGCAGCGTCTGGTGCGACAGGCCCGCTTCGATGCCTTCGACCATCTGGCGAATCGCTTCGGGTTGATCGCCGGCGGGTTCAAAGCGGGTGACGAGCTGGAAATCCGACATAACGTACCTCTTTCAAGTCACCCCCGGCTGCACTCCACCAAGGACGAAAAAAGCTCAGCGACCCGCGAATTTTCATCGCAGGTTGCAGGAAAAAACCATGATAGCTGTAGAAGTGGTGACGAATGTGCCGGGTTTCAAGGCAATCGTCCGACCTGCCGTCTACGCTCAAGGTTGGATTAAGACTGACGGTCGGTAAATAAACCGAAAAACTTGGCCGAAAAGCCGTTTCGGTTGTCGCCCTTGACCGTGATGGCCTCTATACTAGCTCCCCGTTTGTGCACCGCTCTAGTGCATTCGGCTGGAGCGCGACACGTCCCTCCTTTCCCCCAAAGAGCTGCCGCAAAAATGAGCCTGTTCTCCGCTGTCGAAATGGCACCACGCGATCCAATCCTGGGCCTCAACGAAGCATTCAACGCCGATACACGAACCACCAAGGTCAACCTTGGCGTGGGCGTTTACTGCAACGAGGAGGGGAAGATTCCACTCTTGCGTGCCGTTGCCGAAGCGGAAGCCATTCGCGTGGCGCAACACGCTGCCCGTGGCTACCTGCCGATCGACGGGATCGTGGCCTACGACCAGGCTGTGCAAAAGCTGCTGTTTGGCGCTGACTCGCCGCTGCTGAGCGCTGGCCGCGTGATCACCGCACAAGCGGTCGGCGGCACCGGCGCGCTGAAGATCGGTGCAGACTTCCTCAAGCAACTGCTGCCCAATGCCGTGGTTGCCATCAGCGACCCAAGCTGGGAAAACCACCAGGCGCTGTTCGAAAAAGCCGGCTTCCCGGTGCAGACCTACCGCTACTACGACGCCGCCACCCACGACGTGAACCGTGCCGGCCTGCTCGCCGACCTCAACGCCCTGCCGCCGCAATCGATCGTGGTGCTGCACGCCTGCTGCCATAACCCGACCGGCGTCGACCTGAGCCCGGCCGACTGGCAACAAGTGCTCGACGTGGTCAAGGCGAAAAACCTGGTGCCGTTCCTCGACATGGCCTATCAGGGTTTTGGCGATGGCATTTACGAAGACGCCGCCGCGGTGCGCCTGTTCGCGGAATCGGGCCTGACGTTCTTTGTATCGAGCTCGTTCTCCAAGTCGTTCTCCCTGTACGGCGAACGCGTGGGCGCGCTGTCGATCGTCAGCGAATCCAAGGAAGAAAGCGCGCGCATCCTGTCCCAGGTCAAGCGTGTGATCCGCACCAACTACTCCAACCCGCCGACCCACGGCGCGGCGGTCGTGGCCGCAGTGCTGAACAACCCTGAGCTGCGCGCCCAGTGGGAAGCCGAGCTGGCGGAAATGCGCCTGCGCATCCGTGGCATGCGCGAGCAGATGGTCGCCGAACTGGCCAAGGCTGCGCCGGGCCACGACTTCAGCTTCGTCGGTCGCCAGCGTGGGATGTTCTCCTACTCCGGCCTCACCGTTGAGCAAGTCACCCGTCTGCGCACCGAGTTTGGCATCTACGCGCTGGACACCGGGCGTATCTGTGTGGCCGCGTTGAACCAGTCGAACATTGGTGCGGTAACGAAGGCGATTGTTCAGGTTCTATAAACCTGGCGGCGCTGAACGAAGGGAAGCTACGGCTTCCCTTTTTAATGCCTGTCAGAAAACGCCCTGCTCCCCTAGACTGAACCCCGACTGCCCCTTTGCTGTGAGAGCCCTATGAGAAACGACGACCTGGACCTGCGTGCCGACCGCGACGAACTGGACCACTTCACCCCGCGCGCGCCGCAAGCCAAGCGCCAGAAAAGCCTGGTCTTGCAAGTGGCCCTCGGCGTATTCCTCGGCGGGTTGGCCCTGTGGCTGGTGCAATTGGGTGCGACAGCGATAATGGCCAAATTGGCGATGGGTACCCTGCAATTCGGCGGCTGATGAAGATTGAAAGGTGGGAGGGGCAAGCCCCTCCCACATTGGTTTTATGGGGTTGCCAGGACGCGTTCCTCCAGTAACCTTACGAAGCTGTTCAGGCTCTGCGACACCGTGCCTCGGCGCCAGATCAACCAAGTGTGCAAGACGCGGAAACTGTCCGTCAGCGGCCACACACTCACCGTGGTAAACCCCGGCATGCTTTCCAACATGCTGCGCGGCATCAGCGCCAGGCCGGCCCCGGCGCTGACGCAGGCAAGCATGCCGTGGTAAGACTCCATCTCGAAAATCCGCCCCGGCACCGCGCCGTCCTGTGCGAACCAGCGCTCGAAGTGGTGGCGGTACGAACAGTTGGAGCGAAAGGTATAGATGCTTTCCCCGTTCACATCCTGCCCGCGGGTGATCGGCGCGTGATGCAGCGGTGCAATCACCACCATCTCCTCCTCGAACACCGCCAGGCCCTCCAGGGTGGCATGCAACACCGGCCCATCGACGAATGCCGCCGCCAGACGCCCCGACAACACGCCTTCGATCATCGTGCCCGAGGGCCCGGTACTCAGGTCCAGCTCGACCTTGGCGTGCTTCTGGTTATATGCCGCCAGCAGTGCGGGAATACGCACCGCTGCGGTGCTTTCCAACGAACCGAGGGCAAACGCGCCCTGGGGCTCCTCCCCCGCCACCGTCGCACGGGCTTCTTGTACCAGGTCGAGAATACGCCGCGCATAGCCGAGGAAATTCCACCCGGCCGGGGACAGACGCAGGCGGCTCTTCTCGCGGATAAACAGCGCCACGCCAAGATCCTGCTCCAGTTGCTTGATGCGCGTGGTCAGGTTGGACGGCACCCGATGAATCAACTGCGCGGCGGCGCTGATGCTGCCTTGCTCGGCAACGGCCTTGAAGATTTCCAGCTGCACCAGGTCCAAATCATTCTCCAATCGTGAACGTATTGCTTAATATTATTCACTTTCCAGAAAAGATATAGCCCCTTACGCTGATTCCAATCCAAACCTTCAGCAGGACGGTGCCATGAACGCTATCGCTCACCAGACCCACGCCCTCTCGATCAACCCCGCCACCGGCGAAACGGTCGGCAGTTACCCGTATGAAAACGAGAGCCAGCTGGACGCCACCCTCAACCGCGCGACCGCCGCTTTCCGCACCTGGCGCCGCCAGCCGCTCAGCCAGCGCGCAGAGCGGTTGCAGGCCCTGGCCGGCGCGCTGCGTGAGCAAGCCGAAGCAATGGCGCAGATGATCACCCTGGAAATGGGCAAACCCATCATCCAGGCCCGCGCCGAAATCGAGAAATGTGCGCAACTCAGCGAATGGTACGCCGCCCACGGTCCAGCCATGCTCGCCGCGGAACCGACGCTGGTGGACAACGGCAGCGCGCACATCGAATACCGCCCGCTGGGCCCGATCCTCGCGGTGATGCCGTGGAACTTCCCGGTCTGGCAAGTCCTGCGCGGCGCCGTGCCGACGCTGCTCGCCGGCAACACTTACGTGCTCAAACACGCACCGAACGTGATGGGCAGCGCCTACCTGATGAAAGCGGCGTTCCACAAAGCCGGCTTTTCCGAAGGCCTGTTCGAAGTGCTCAACGTGACCCAGGACGGCGTTTCCAAAGCCATCGCCGACCCACGCATCGCCGCCGTCACCCTCACCGGCAGCGTGCGCGCCGGTATGGCCATCGGCGCCCAGGCCGGTGCCGCGCTGAAGAAATGCGTGCTCGAACTGGGCGGCTGCGACCCGTTCATCGTGCTCAACGACGCCGACCTCGACGCCGCCGTCCAGGCCGCGGTGATCGGCCGTTTCCAGAACAGCGGCCAAGTCTGCGCCGCGGCCAAGCGCCTGATCATCGAAGCCGGCGTGGTGGACGCCTTCACCGCCAAGTTCGTCGAAGCCAGTCGCCAACTGGTGATGGGCGACCCGACCTCGACCCACACCTACGTCGGCCCGATGGCCCGCTTCGACCTGCGCGACGAACTGCACGGCCAGGTCCAGGCGACCCTGGCAGAAGGCGCGACCCTGCTGCTGGGCGGCGACAAAGTGCCCGGCGCCGGCAACTACTACGCACCGACCGTGCTGGCCGACGTCACCGACCAGATGACCTCGTTCAAACAAGAGCTGTTCGGCCCCGTCGCCTCCATCATCAGCGCCCGCGACGCCAATCACGCCGTGGCCCTGGCCAACGACAGCGAGTTCGGCCTGACCGCGAGCATCTTCACCCGCGACTCGGCGAAAGCACGCGAGATCGCCGACCAGCTGGAAACCGGCGGGATCTTCGTCAACGCCTTCAGCGTGTCCGACCCGCGGGTGGCGTTTGGCGGCGTGAAGAAAAGCGGCTTTGGGCGAGAGTTGTCGCACTTTGGCGTGCGGGAATTCTGCAATGCGCAGACGGTGTGGCTGGATCGCAAATAATCCACCGCAACCCCTGCGGCAAGGGCGCGTGATCCCACGGGGCTGCGCAGCAGGCTCAGCAGCGGATATGCCGGCGCACGCACTGCACCAGCCCGTCCAGCGCCTCTGACTTCACTGGCGCGAGCACACAGACCGTGTGCTCGCGCTCACCTTCGGTCACGGTCAGGGTGTAATGCACCTGGCCTGGATTACCGGGTTCCGGCGCGGTGCTTTGCGGCAACTGAAAGAAATGTGAAGCCTCGATCAGTTGCCGCAACTCTTGCTGGTCCGCCTCGGGCAGCGTCTCCAGTTCCACGGTGTTCGGTCGGGCCAGGCCCGGGAAAAACGCGGGTCCCCCAATTTCCTTGATCGAAATTTGCATGGCTGTTCCTCACCGCCCAGGCGGGTTGTCAGACGTTAATGCCCACTGCTTTCCAGCCTTCCTTCACCGCCTTGTGCTCGGCCTTGCCAGCACCGTACAGCCGACCGGCAATGTCGTAGGTGATGCGCGCGAAACGCAGAAACCCCGCGTTCGGCCGCAACCGCGCATCGCGTAACGCGTCATACCAGATACGCCCTGCGCGCTCCCAGGCAAACCCGCCGATCTTCGTGGCTACCTGATAGAACGCATGGTTGGGAATACCGGAATTGATATGCACCCCGCCGTTGTCCTCATAGGTCTGAACAAAATCGTCCATATGCCCCGGCTGAGGGTCCTTGCCCAGCAGCTTGTCATCGAACGCGGTGCCCGGCGCTTTCATCGAGCGCAACGCAGTGCCTTTGATTTTCTTGGTAAACAACCCTTTGCCGATCAACCAATCCGCATCTTGCGCCGTTTGCTGCAGCGCGTACTGCTTGATCAGTGAGCCGAACACGTCGGACAGCGACTCGTTCAACGCACCGGATTGATTGAAATACATCAGCTTGGCCTCATCCTCGGTCACACCGTGGGCCAACTCATGGCCAATGACATCAAGGGCTATCGTGAAACGGTTGAATAGCTGCTGATCGCCATCACCAAACACCATCTGGCTCGAGTTCCAGAATGCATTGTTGTAGTTCTGGCCAAAATGAACGGTCGCGTCCAGCGCCATACCGGCGTCGTCTATAGAGTTGCGGTCGAAGACCTGATCGAAAAAATCGAATGTGGCGCCCAACCCATCGTAGGCCTCGTCCACCGCCACATCACCACTGACGGGCTGCCCTTCGCCACGGATCAACTTGCCCGGCAGACTATCGGCGCCCTCGGCGCTGTAGATCGAACGCCGTTTTTCGGCGCCCATGGGCAGGGCCATGTGGGCGGCCCCGTTGGCGGGTACGGCAACCATGCGCAACGAACGGAACGTGCTGTCTTTGGCGCGTGTGCGTAACGCGACTTCCCGTTGCGCTTTATCGCCGTTGCGGGCGATCTGGTCGAGCATGTATGGCGGGATCAGGCAGAAAATCGGGTTGCGATGCTGGCGAACACACATTGGCTGGCTCCATTTTGGCGTGAGGTGAATGTCCGGATAACCGTTCAAGAATAGTCCTGCCGTGGCGGCTTGGGCCAAATTGTCATGAAGCTATGCTGCAGTAGTGTTAATCCGAGGACTGCGAGGAACTTACAATGCCCCCACGCGCCACCAAAATCGACCTTTCGCACCGCCCCCGGCTCGCCGATCTGCGCCCGTTGATCGCAGCCGGCCCCAGCCTCATGGAGGCCCGGGCGGCGACTGCGCGTGTCACTGCGGCCAAGGACCTGCAGGACCGGCGCGGCTACGCTGAAGCGTTTCTCGACCGCTTCGTGGTGCCATGGCCCACGGTGGATGAAGCCCTGCTGGCTGACGTACAGCCGCTGCGCCTGGACTACACGCACTTCTCAGTGACCATGTCGCGCTCGAGGCGACTGGCACTCTACGTGGGCGCCAATATCGATGGCGCACAGCATGTGGATATCATCCGCAGCAACGACGCCTGGGCCTACGACGGCCGCCTGCCCATCAGCGCACAGGTGGGTGATGCGCTCTACACCGACAATGGCCTGGACCGCGGTCATCTGGTGCGCCGACAGGACCCCAACTGGGGTGACGCGGCCAACACCGCCAATGCCGACACCTTCCACTTCACCAACTGCTCACCGCAGATGAGCGGGTTCAACCAGAAGACCTGGCTGGAACTCGAGGACTACATTCTTGATAACACTCAACGCTGGAAAGCCCGGGCCACGGTGTTTACCGGCCCGGTGTTGGCGGACGACGACCGCGTCTACCGGGGCGTTAAAATCCCCAAAGCGTTCTGGAAAGTGGTCGCCTACCTCAGCGACGACGGCAAGCCCTGCGCCAGCGCCTACATGATCGACCAAAGCCGCGAGCTGGGTCAGCTCGACCTCATGTTCGGCCAGCTCAGAACCTACCAGCGCAGTGTGATTCAGATCGAACGATTGACCGGTATCCGCTTCGCCAACCTGGCCGACTACGACGGTTTCAGCAATGAAGAGCGCGCCACGGGGACGCGAATTGAAGCGCTGATCCAGGGCCCTGAAGATATTCGTCTGTAACCGGGCGACCTAAGGCTATATCGCCCCGCCGTGATCGACTACCATACCGCGCCGGTTCCCAAACGGGACTAATAGGGAATCCGAAGCGCGGTACACCGCGCCAATCGGAACTGCCCCCGCAACTGTAGATGCCGAGCCCGCTCCCCCACTGCCACTGGACCCCGTCCGGGAAGGCCGGAGCGTGGCGACGACGCATCAGTCAGGAGACCTGCCGGCCCAGCAAAATCACTAACCGGCGGGGTGTCCGGGAAGGACATCCTTGCCTGCCTCACCCGCAGCGGTCGAGGGCGTGTTTCCGAACCGTACACCCCCTGTTCCAGGTACGGCTCCAAGGAGATTGCCCAATGCTGCCACGCGTTACCGCCCTGCTCACCGGCCTGGGCCTGTGTGCCCTGGCCCAAGCGGCCCCCACTCAGTACCCGCTGACGGTGGAGAACTGCGGCAGCAGCCTGACCTTCGCGCAAGCGCCCGCCCGCGCCGTGACCATCGGCCAGGCCGCCACCGAAATGCTCTATGCCCTCGGCGTGGGCGATAGAGTGGTCGGCACATCGCTGTGGTTCAATAACGTGCTGCCGCAATTCAAGGCGCTGAACGACGGCATCGAACGCCTGGCCAATAACGAACCGAGCTTCGAGTCGGTGATCGCCAAGCGCCCGCAACTGGTGGCGGCCGAGCTGGAATGGGTGGTCGGCCCGCAAGGCGTGGTGGGCACCCGCGAGCAGTTTCATGAGTTGAAGATCCCCACCTACCTGCTGCCCTCCGACTGCGAAGCCAAGAACAACCGGGTGGGCGCCGACGGCACGCGGCTGGAGCCGTTCCGCATCGACACGATCTACAAGGGCATCCGCCAGTTGGCGGAGATTTTCGACGTGCAGGATCGCGGCCAGCAACTCAACGATGAACTCAAGGCACGCCTGGCCAAGTCCGTCGCCACCGTGCAAGGCAAGGGGCTCAAGCAGGCCAGCGCGCTGGTGTGGTTTTCCAGCGCCGAGATGGCCAGCGATCCCTATGTGGCCGGTCACAAGGGTGTCCCCGAATTCATGCTGCAAACGCTCGGACTGCGCAACGTGGTGCAGTCCGATGAGGAATGGCCCGCCGTCGGCTGGGAAACCATCGCCAAGGCCAACCCCACCGTGCTGGTGATCGCCCGCATGGACCGCCGCCGCTACCCGGCCGACGATCATGCACAGAAGCTCGCCTTCCTGCGCAGCGACCCGGTGACGCGCAACATGGACGCGGTGAAACACAACCGCATCATCATCCTCGACGCCATGGCCCTGCAGGCCAGCGTGCGGACCTTCGAGGGTCTTGAACAACTGGCTGCGGCCATCGACGGCTACGACCTGCCGAAATGATACGAACCCTAATCGCCCTGGCATTGCTACTGATCGCCGTGCTCGCCGGCGTGGCCATCGGCGAAACCGCCATCGCGCCGCAGGTGGTGTTGCAGGTACTCGCCAACAAACTGTGGGCGGCCGGCTACGTGCTGGACCCGATCGATGAAGGCGTGGTGTGGAACTACCGCCTGACCCGCGCCCTGGTCGCCGCCGCATGCGGGGCCGGGCTGGCCACCTGCGGGGTGATTTTGCAGTCGTTGTTGCGCAACCCCCTGGCCGATCCTTACCTGCTGGGCATCAGCGCCGGCGCTTCGACCGGCGCAGTCCTGGTGGTGCTGATGGGCGTCGGCGGCGGCTTGGTTTCGCTGTCGGTCGGTGCGTTCGGCGGGGCGATGGCGGCGTTTGCGCTGGTGGTATTGCTCGCACGGGCCAGCGGTTCGTCCAGCGGCACCGGGCAGATCATCCTCGCAGGGATTGCCGGCTCGCAGCTGTTCAATGCGCTCACCGCGTTCCTGATCACCAAGTCGGCCAGCTCCGAACAGGCACGCGGCATTCTGTTCTGGCTGCTGGGCAACCTCAGCGGCGTGCGTTGGCCGTCGGTGTGGCTGGCGGTGCCGGTGGCGGTCGCCGGGTTGGCGGTGTGCCTGTGGCATCGTCGGGCGCTGGATGCGTTCACCTTCGGCCGCGACTCGGCGGCCTCCCTCGGCATCCCGGTGCGCCGCGTGCAATGGGTGCTGGTGGGCTGCGCGGCGCTGGTCACGGCGGTGATGGTATCGATTGTCGGCTCCATTGGTTTTGTCGGGCTGGTGATTCCCCATGCCGCGCGCCTGCTGCTCGGCACCGGGCACTCGCGCCTGTTGCCGGCCAGCGCATTGGGCGGCGCGCTGTTTTTGATTGCAGCGGATGTGCTGTCGCGCACCTTGATCAAGGGCCAGGTGATTCCGGTTGGCGTCGTCACTGCGCTGGTCGGCGCGCCGGTGTTTGCACTGATTCTGATCGGCCGGAGAAACCCTCGATGAGTGCGCCGGTATTGAGCTGCAGCGGGCTGGGCTTCAAGGTGCGGGAAGCCGAGTTGCTGCGGGATATCCACCTGGAGGTGACGCTCGGCGAAACCCTCGGGATCGTCGGCCCGAACGGCTCGGGTAAATCCACCTTGCTCAAACTGTTGGCCGGGTTGCGTACCCCCGCTCATGGCGAAGTACGCCTGGGTGGCGAGCGCCTGGGCGAGCTGTCCCGCCGCACCGTGGCACAACGTCTGGCCGTGGTGGAACAACAGGCCGACACCGACGATGCCATTCGGGTGTTCGACGCTGTCGCATTGGGCCGCACCCCGTGGCTGTCAGCGCTGAGCCCGTGGTCCGAGGCAGACGATCGCATCGTGCGCCAGGCGCTGCACGACGTGGACGCCATGCACTTGAGCAACCGCGCCTGGCGCAGCCTCTCCGGCGGTGAGCGCCAACGCGTACACATCGCCCGCGCCCTGGCGCAACAGCCACAGATTCTGGTGTTGGATGAGCCGACCAACCACCTGGATATCCAGCATCAACTGTCGATTCTCAAGGGCGTGCAGGCGTTACCCGTGACCACCCTGATCGCCCTGCACGATCTCAACCAGGCACTGACCTGTGATCGCCTGGCCGTGCTGGACCGCGGGCGTTTGGTGGCGCAGGGCAAGCCGCAGGACGTGCTGACGCCGCAGCGGCTGCAGGACACCTTCGGAGTGCAGGCGCACTACCTGACGGACCCGTTTGACGGGGCGCAGATTCTGCGACTGCGCGCTTAACGGCAACACCGTTCAAATGTCGGCACTGTAGAGCCCGGCGAGGCGGCGATGGGATTAGCGCGCAACACCTGCCGAACTGCCGCGCGCGCTGGGCTAATCCTCGACAATCCTCAGCCAAGGCCACCGCGCCTGATAGCTGCGCGCCTTCTGCACAAACAACTCCGGCTCAGGATTGATCGGGTTGATCCTGAGCAGGCCCTGCTCCATATCAGTCAAACCAAATGGCGCATACACCTCGCCCGTCGCCACATCCAGCCCGATGCACGTCCCGGCCACCAGGTAACGATCAATCCCGGCGCGCGCGGAGTGCAGCTGCGGATACGGTCGGCCAAACCGCTGGCCATACCAAAGGTGAACGCGCGCCTGATTCTTCACTTCAATTTCTACCTCCAAATCCTCGAACAGCCGCTGTGCAGCGCGAATGACCGCGTCTTCGGCCTCCCAGGAAAGGTCCGGGTCGAAGTAAAAAACGTCGTAGTCCTTCACTCCCTGGTCAGCAGGCAGATTCGACTGATGATTCCAAACAGCCTGGAACAGACAGCCCGCGGTCAGCATGCACTGGTTCACACCAAGGGCGGGCAGGCGCGCGGTGATCTCGGCGTTGATGGGGTTGGCCATGGCCAACTCGAGAAAGGTTTCGACGGTCAATGTCATGTTCAATCCTTTGTAGTGGGCACCTGTCTTGGGGAGCCAACAGTACAACAACGCAGGTTACGCTTTCACGTAACGGCCTCTTCTTCACGTCATCAAAATTCGCTAAGGTGCCTCGACACACCGCTCCCCTATTGCCCTCACCGAGACGCCGACCTTGGCCCATTCCCCGACTGATCGCCCCGCCAGCTCCTGGTCGGTGTTTCTGATTTTCCTGCGCTTGGGGCTCACCTCCTTCGGCGGCCCCGTCGCGCACCTGGGTTACTTTCGCGACGAATTCGTCACCCGGCGCCGCTGGCTGAGCGAGCGCAGTTATGGGGATTTGGTCGCGCTGTGCCAATTCCTGCCCGGCCCGGCCAGCAGCCAGGTAGGTATCGCGTTGGGCCTGTCGCGGGCCGGCTACGGTGGGGCGCTGGCGGCATGGTTGGGGTTTACGCTGCCGTCGGCCGTTGTGCTGATCCTGTTCGCCTTGGGCATTGCCCAGCACAGCACGGCGCTCCCGCCGGGTGCGCTGCATGGCCTTAAAGTGGTGGCCGTCGCCGTGGTCGCCCAAGCCGTGTGGGGCATGGCGCGCAATCTGTGTAGCGACGCAGCGCGCATCAGCGTGATGCTGATCGCGGCGTGCGTGGCGCTGCTGCAAACTTCGGCGTGGGGCCAGGTCGCCGTGATCAGCGCGGCGGCGCTGGCTGGTCTGCTGCTGTTCAAGCCCACGCCACCGGCCGCGCACGATGCGTTACCCGTGACGCTCAGCCGCCGCGTGGGGGCGATGTGGTTGTCGCTGTTTGTGCTGGTGTTGGCCGGCCTGCCGATCCTGGCCCAACTGATCCCCAATCAGAGCCTGGCGATGACCGACGCGTTCTACCGCAGCGGCTCGCTGGTGTTCGGCGGCGGCCACGTGGTGCTGCCGCTGCTGCAGGCCGAAGTCGTGCCCACCGGCTGGGTGAGCAACGATGTCTTCCTCGCCGGCTATGGCGCCGCCCAGGCCATGCCCGGCCCCTTGTTCACCTTCGCCGCGTTCCTCGGCGCGTCGATGAGCCAGGCCCCGAGCGGCTGGCTCGGTGGCCTGCTCTGCCTGCTGGCCATCTTCGCCCCGTCGTTTTTACTGGTGCTCGGCGCACTGCCCTTCTGGGAAAGCCTGCGCCGCAGCCCGCGCACCCAGGCCGCCCTTGCGGGCGTGAACGCAGCGGTGGTGGGGCTGTTGCTGGCGGCGCTGTACCAGCCGGTATGGACCAGTGCGATCTTCAGCGCACGGGATTTCGGCCTGGCCCTGATCGGCCTGGTGGCGTTGATGGTGTGGAAGCTGCCACCGTGGCTGGTGGTTGTCGGAAGCGGCGCGCTCGGATGGTTATTGAGTCTTGCCCTGTAACGCGTCCACCGCGCCTTGCTGCTTGACCTGTCCGAAGACCTCGGCGGCTGACGACTAGCCCTTCAACTCACTCGCGCGATTGCTCGCCGCGTCGTCGTAAGCCACATACAACGACTCGGCGATTTGGCTCTTGATGGCTTTGGTGGATTCGAGGCCCAAGACAAACCCTTCGGCTTTGCCGCCGGCACGGTTGAGTTCTTCGTGGGTGGAGGCACCGGTGATGGCGTCGAGGAGTTTGGAGGCGTGAGGGCCGACACCTTTTGGAAGGGAGATTTGGTCGATGGTCATTGCGAAGCCTTTATGAAAAATGGACGGTAGCGCGTGGACCACTGCCGGGCTGGCATGGTAGACCTGTTTGTCGAGAAAGGGGCTGCTTTCGGCCCAAAACCGGACATCGAGTGTCTACAGATTCAGTGGCCCTTTCCGACCGCCCAAAACAAAACCCCTGTCTGCATAAGCAAACAGGGGTTCTGGAATTTAATCTTGACGATGACCTACTCTCACATGGGGAAACCCCACACTACCATCGGCGATGCATCGTTTCACTGCTGAGTTCGGGATGGGATCAGGTGGTTCCAATGCTCTATGGTCGTCAAGAAATTCGTGTACTGAGTCGTGGCCAGCTGGCCTCGCTTCAGCAAATTGGGTATGTGATAGTTTTCGGTGTTTTGTAAGAGTCGAACTTTCGGTTCGTTTCGTCTTCACACACCGCAATCTGGTCTCTTTCGAGTTCGCAAATTGCTTGGGTGTTATATGGTCAAGCCTCACGGGCAATTAGTATTGGTTAGCTCAACGCCTCACAGCGCTTACACACCCAACCTATCAACGTCGTAGTCTTCGACGGCCCTTCAGGGGACTCAAGGTCCCAGTGAGATCTCATCTTGAGGCTAGTTTCCCGCTTAGATGCTTTCAGCGGTTATCTATTCCGAACATAGCTACCCGGCAATGCCACTGGCGTGACAACCGGAACACCAGAGGTTCGTCCACTCCGGTCCTCTCGTACTAGGAGCAGCCCCTCTCAAATCTCAAACGTCCACGGCAGATAGGGACCGAACTGTCTCACGACGTTCTAAACCCAGCTCGCGTACCACTTTAAATGGCGAACAGCCATACCCTTGGGACCGGCTTCAGCCCCAGGATGTGATGAGCCGACATCGAGGTGCCAAACACCGCCGTCGATATGAACTCTTGGGCGGTATCAGCCTGTTATCCCCGGAGTACCTTTTATCCGTTGAGCGATGGCCCTTCCATACAGAACCACCGGATCACTAAGACCTACTTTCGTACCTGCTCGACGTGTCTGTCTCGCAGTCAAGCGCGCTTTTGCCTTTATACTCTACGACCGATTTCCGACCGGTCTGAGCGCACCTTCGTACTCCTCCGTTACTCTTTAGGAGGAGACCGCCCCAGTCAAACTACCCACCATACACTGTCCTCGATCCGGATAACGGACCTGAGTTAGAACCTCAAAGTTGCCAGGGTGGTATTTCAAGGTTGGCTCCACGCGAACTGGCGTCCACGCTTCAAAGCCTCCCACCTATCCTACACAAGCAAATTCAAAGTCCAGTGCAAAGCTATAGTAAAGGTTCACGGGGTCTTTCCGTCTAGCCGCGGATACACTGCATCTTCACAGCGATTTCAATTTCACTGAGTCTCGGGTGGAGACAGCGCCGCCATCGTTACGCCATTCGTGCAGGTCGGAACTTACCCGACAAGGAATTTCGCTACCTTAGGACCGTTATAGTTACGGCCGCCGTTTACCGGGGCTTCGATCAAGAGCTTCGCGTTAGCTAACCCCATCAATTAACCTTCCGGCACCGGGCAGGCGTCACACCCTATACGTCCACTTTCGTGTTTGCAGAGTGCTGTGTTTTTAATAAACAGTCGCAGCGGCCTGGTATCTTCGACCGGCATGAGCTTACGGAGCAAGTCCTTCACCCTCACCGGCGCACCTTCTCCCGAAGTTACGGTGCCATTTTGCCTAGTTCCTTCACCCGAGTTCTCTCAAGCGCCTTGGTATTCTCTACCCAACCACCTGTGTCGGTTTGGGGTACGGTTCCTGGTTACCTGAAGCTTAGAAGCTTTTCTTGGAAGCATGGCATCAACCACTTCGTCATCTAAAAGATGACTCGTCATCAGCTCTCGGCCTTAGAATCCCGGATTTACCTAAGATTCCAGCCTACCACCTTAAACTTGGACAACCAACGCCAAGCTGGCCTAGCCTTCTCCGTCCCTCCATCGCAATAACCAGAAGTACAGGAATATTAACCTGTTTTCCATCGACTACGCTTTTCAGCCTCGCCTTAGGGACCGACTAACCCTGCGTCGATTAACGTTGCGCAGGAAACCTTGGTCTTTCGGCGTGGGTGTTTTTCACACCCATTATCGTTACTCATGTCAGCATTCGCACTTCTGATACCTCCAGCAAGCTTCTCAACTCACCTTCACAGGCTTACAGAACGCTCCTCTACCGCATCACTTACGTGATACCCGTAGCTTCGGTGTATGGTTTGAGCCCCGTTACATCTTCCGCGCAGGCCGACTCGACTAGTGAGCTATTACGCTTTCTTTAAAGGGTGGCTGCTTCTAAGCCAACCTCCTAGCTGTCTAAGCCTTCCCACATCGTTTCCCACTTAACCATAACTTTGGGACCTTAGCTGACGGTCTGGGTTGTTTCCCTTTTCACGACGGACGTTAGCACCCGCCGTGTGTCTCCCATGCTCGGCACTTGTAGGTATTCGGAGTTTGCATCGGTTTGGTAAGTCGGGATGACCCCCTAGCCGAAACAGTGCTCTACCCCCTACAGTGATACATGAGGCGCTACCTAAATAGCTTTCGAGGAGAACCAGCTATCTCCGAGCTTGATTAGCCTTTCACTCCGATCCACAGGTCATCCGCTAACTTTTCAACGGTAGTCGGTTCGGTCCTCCAGTTAGTGTTACCCAACCTTCAACCTGCCCATGGATAGATCGCCCGGTTTCGGGTCTATTCCCAGCGACTAGACGCCCTATTAAGACTCGCTTTCGCTACGCCTCCCCTATTCGGTTAAGCTCGCCACTGAAAATAAGTCGCTGACCCATTATACAAAAGGTACGCAGTCACCTAACAAAGTAGGCTCCCACTGCTTGTACGCATACGGTTTCAGGATCTATTTCACTCCCCTCTCCGGGGTTCTTTTCGCCTTTCCCTCACGGTACTAGTTCACTATCGGTCAGTCAGTAGTATTTAGCCTTGGAGGATGGTCCCCCCATATTCAGACAAAGTTTCTCGTGCTCCGTCCTACTCGATTTCATGACTAAGAGATTTTCGCGTACAGGGCTATCACCCACTATGGCCGCACTTTCCAGAGCGTTCCGCTAATCTCAAAGCCACTTAAGGGCTAGTCCCCGTTCGCTCGCCACTACTAAGGGAATCTCGGTTGATTTCTTTTCCTCAGGGTACTTAGATGTTTCAGTTCCCCTGGTTCGCCCCTTACACCTATGTATTCAGTGTAAGGTAACCATCTTATGATGGCTGGGTTCCCCCATTCAGACATCTCCGGATCAAAGTCTGTTTGCCGACTCCCCGAAGCTTTTCGCAGGCTACCACGTCTTTCATCGCCTCTGACTGCCAAGGCATCCACCGTATGCGCTTCTTCACTTGACCATATAACCCCAAGCAATCTGGTTATACTGTGAAGACGACATTCGCCGAAAATTCGAATTTCTCAATTAAGAGAACTCACAAATTTTACCTTAGCCTGATCCGTTACCAGTGAAAGTAACGTTCAGTCTATCTTTCTATCACATACCCAAATTTTTAAAGAACGGTTCTGAAAAAGATCAGAGCTAACTATTCGATTCGAATGTTTAGCTCTGCACTTTGACAAACGCATGAATCAAGCAATTCGTGTGGGAACTTATGGAGCAGCTGATGTCGTCGATTAAGGAGGTGATCCAGCCGCAGGTTCCCCTACGGCTACCTTGTTACGACTTCACCCCAGTCATGAATCACACCGTGGTAACCGTCCCCCCGAAGGTTAGACTAGCTACTTCTGGTGCAACCCACTCCCATGGTGTGACGGGCGGTGTGTACAAGGCCCGGGAACGTATTCACCGCGACATTCTGATTCGCGATTACTAGCGATTCCGACTTCACGCAGTCGAGTTGCAGACTGCGATCCGGACTACGATCGGTTTTCTGGGATTAGCTCCACCTCGCGGCTTGGCAACCCTCTGTACCGACCATTGTAGCACGTGTGTAGCCCAGGCCGTAAGGGCCATGATGACTTGACGTCATCCCCACCTTCCTCCGGTTTGTCACCGGCAGTCTCCTTAGAGTGCCCACCATTACGTGCTGGTAACTAAGGACAAGGGTTGCGCTCGTTACGGGACTTAACCCAACATCTCACGACACGAGCTGACGACAGCCATGCAGCACCTGTCTCAATGTTCCCGAAGGCACCAATCTATCTCTAGAAAGTTCATTGGATGTCAAGGCCTGGTAAGGTTCTTCGCGTTGCTTCGAATTAAACCACATGCTCCACCGCTTGTGCGGGCCCCCGTCAATTCATTTGAGTTTTAACCTTGCGGCCGTACTCCCCAGGCGGTCAACTTAATGCGTTAGCTGCGCCACTAAGAGCTCAAGGCTCCCAACGGCTAGTTGACATCGTTTACGGCGTGGACTACCAGGGTATCTAATCCTGTTTGCTCCCCACGCTTTCGCACCTCAGTGTCAGTATCAGTCCAGGTGGTCGCCTTCGCCACTGGTGTTCCTTCCTATATCTACGCATTTCACCGCTACACAGGAAATTCCACCACCCTCTACCATACTCTAGTCAGTCAGTTTTGAATGCAGTTCCCAGGTTGAGCCCGGGGATTTCACATCCAACTTAACTAACCACCTACGCGCGCTTTACGCCCAGTAATTCCGATTAACGCTTGCACCCTCTGTATTACCGCGGCTGCTGGCACAGAGTTAGCCGGTGCTTATTCTGTCGGTAACGTCAAAACAATCACGTATTAGGTAACTGCCCTTCCTCCCAACTTAAAGTGCTTTACAATCCGAAGACCTTCTTCACACACGCGGCATGGCTGGATCAGGCTTTCGCCCATTGTCCAATATTCCCCACTGCTGCCTCCCGTAGGAGTCTGGACCGTGTCTCAGTTCCAGTGTGACTGATCATCCTCTCAGACCAGTTACGGATCGTCGCCTTGGTGAGCCATTACCTCACCAACTAGCTAATCCGACCTAGGCTCATCTGATAGCGCAAGGCCCGAAGGTCCCCTGCTTTCCCCCGTAGGACGTATGCGGTATTAGCGTCCGTTTCCGAACGTTATCCCCCACTACCAGGCAGATTCCTAGGCATTACTCACCCGTCCGCCGCTCTCAAGAGAAGCAAGCTTCTCTCTACCGCTCGACTTGCATGTGTTAGGCCTGCCGCCAGCGTTCAATCTGAGCCATGATCAAACTCTTCAGTTCAAACATCTTTGGGTTTTTAAGAAACCCTAAACTTGGCTCAGCAATCGTTGGTTACATCTTTGATTTCTCGCGGAGTAACTTGTGATGCTGATAATCTTGTTGACTATCAGTCTGACTCCACAAGCACCCACACGAATTGCTTGATTCAGTTGTTAAAGAGCGGTTGGTTAAGATCTTTCGTCTCAACCGAGGAGCGCACTCTACAGCACACCCTTCGAAGTAGCAACCCTAAAAGTTTTTAATTTTATCAACGAAATCAATTACTTAAGCCAGACCAGCAGCGAACTGCTCGTTAGCGGGAGGCAAATAATACAGGATTAAATTACGCGGTCAACCCCCAGATCAAAATTCTTTTCCCTACTCAGGCTCAGGAGTCTGAGTAGGGCAAGTAGCTGTCCAGCCGCGCAGCCCCAAGCCTAACCTGGCTGATCGACCGCCATGCGGCCCGCGCCCGACGCTGCTGCGCCGTAGAGTTCACGCGCCTTGTACCAGAGGTCGTAAAGGTCGTCTGCCATGCGCTCTGCCGCTTGCGCTCGCATCCCCGATGCAAGCAGTGTCATCAGGTGCTCGTCGCTGGGGTGTTTCATATTGAGTTCGGTGGTGAAGCGCCAGAGCAAGCCATTTTCGCTGACGCCATCGTTCTCCAACAACAGCGTCAGCATTTCCAGTTGCCCGAAATCGCGAGGATGGGATTCGGCATCGCAGCAATAGCCACAATAGAAGCGATGATTAAGCTCGATGTAGACCGAGCCCGCCATAAAGCCCAGCTCGTAGTGAAGGCCGTAATAACGGTTATTCTTGGCCGCGCTGTAGTAACGGTCGATAACCGCCGCGGTGGGCGCTTCAGAGGGCTTGGGCAGCGCGGGGTATTTATCTTCGACGCACTTGGCAACGGCTTGCCAGAGTTCCAGTTGCAGGTCTTTGAGCGTCTCGGTGAAGGCTCTCTGCAGGTCCTTGACCACGAGCAGGTTGTTGTCCTGGCGTAACGTCTGCTTGAGCGCGTCCATGTAGGCGTGTCCTTGGTTCTGGAAAGTCAGTTTTGCGATGAGGTCAATGTACTGCAGCAGGCTTTCTCGCACGCCCGCTTCGCGGATCACCCAAGGTTGGCATTGCTCAAGCCAAGGCAGGATGTCGGCGGCGTAGCTGATGCGTTGGTAGTCGATGCCCAGGCAACTGCGCGTGTCGGCGTCGCGCCCGTCCAGGGTGAGGTACAACGGCGGGAACGTCTGGTAGCCCTCGCCCTGGAGCGCTTCCAGGTAACGGTGCAACTGGGCGTCCTGGTCCTCGGCGTTGAGCTTGTTCTCAATGATGATCGCCTGGCGCTTGCCGTTGCGGATCAGGATGTCGACATTGCGGTACTCGACATCCACCGTGACAGCGCGACAATCGAAGCCTTCTATATTCAACGCCGCGAGCCACAGCTCCAGCAGTTTCCCGCCCGCGGCGTGGGCGCCCTTGGGGTTGAGCAAAAAAGCCAGGTAGCGAGAGTGCAGGCGGACCTCGTCCGAAGCACTGCGCAACAGCGTGAACAGGTTGAAGGGTTCAGGGCGATGAAGCGTGGCCCTGAGTGAGGCGGCGCGAGTGATCAATAGGTGCAAGGCTCATCTCCTTGTGCTTGCGATGCCTGAGAATGAGGCATTGTGCCACTATTTTATGACACCGCACCGTCAAAATCGGGCCCATTGTTTTTAGCTGATATCATTCGAGAATTGACCAGGTAGGTGAGACCAACATGAACCGTCGTAAAAAGATCAATCAGCTATTAAAGGCCAACGCGAAAAAGGCCAGCGCCAAATTGGCGCCGAAAACCAAGGACAAGTACATCAGCAAGGCTGACCGATTGAAACTCGAGGTAGAGTCCAGTCAGGACACAAACTAGACCGGCTTACACCCGGCGGCCTATTCAGCTCAGGCGGAAACGTGCGGTGTTGTCACTCAGCGCACGACTGCCCTTGCTCAACGTATCCGCTGCCTGATTCACCGCCCGCGCGCCATCGAGCAAGCGCCCCGCCGCCTGGTCCACTTGCTGGATATTGCCGCTCACCTCGTCCGCCGTCGTCGCTTGTTCTTCCACCGCCGCCGCGATGTGCGCCAGGGTGTCGGTGACGTTCTGCACGGCTCCAGCGATCTCGCCCAGCCGCGCGCCCAGCCCGGTAACGGATTCGGCATCGGTCAGCGCCTGGGCACAGGCGACGCTCATCAGTGTGACGGCCTGGCTGACCGTGGCGCGCAGGCTGTCGACGGTGCCGGCGATTTGCGCGGTGGAGGCCTGGGTGCGTTGCGACAGGCTGCGCACTTCATCGGCGACCACGGCAAACCCCCTGCCCTGTTCGCCGGCCCGCGCGGCTTCGATGGCGGCGTTGAGTGCCAACAGGTTGGTTTGCTCGGCGATACCTCGAATGGTGTCGACCACCGACTGAATCTGCTGGCCCTGTTGGCTCACTTGCTCCAGGGCGTTGGCGGTGTCGGTCAGGCGCTGGTTGAGTTGCTGGATGCTCGCCGTGGTGCGCTGGCTGTCGCGGCTGCTGTCTTCAGCGATGCGGCGGGTGTGTTGGGCGCTGCCGGAGGCTTGCTCACAACTTTTGGCGACGCCCATGGAGGTGGCGGCCAATTGCGTCGCCGCCGCAGCGATCTGGCTGATCTGGTGTTGCTGGTCTTCGACGTCGCTGAGGGTGCTGCCCGACTGCGAATTGAGCGTAAGCACCGCCGACCCGAGTTGCTGAGTCTCGTGATTGACCCCCAGCAGGCTGGTACGCAGTTGCACCACCGCCACGTTGAGCGCCGCGCTGATCGCCGCCAGCTCATCGCGACCGTCCACAGCCACTTCCACACACAGGTTGCCGTCGCGCAACGACTCAGCCAGCGTGGTGATACCGCTGGCACTGCGGCGGATCGAGGCTTGCAGGCACATGAACAGGTACAGCGCCGCCAGGGCCAGCAGGCTGAAAACAGCCGCTACGGGGATGAATTGCTGCAAGGAGCGGTCGTGGTAATGGGTCAGGCGCGCATCCAGCGAGCCGAGCGATTGCTTGCGCAACGCGCCCAGGCTGCCGAGCATGGTGTCGACACTGCGCTCGAAACTGGCAGGGTCAAGCTTGATGGTGCCGCCAAACACGCCGTCGTCGAGCACTTTGAGCTCGCTGTCCAGTTGTTGCAGGCTGTTGTCGTACTGCGCGGTCCAGGGTTCCAGGCCGGCGTATGGCTTGGCCTTGAGCGATGCCGCTGCCTTGACCAACTGGTCCCGCGCATCGCCGATACGGCCGCGCAGGTCGCGCATCTGCAAGCGGCTTTGCAAGGTGAACTGGCCCGAGGCGATGGACGACTGACCAATACTGGCCATGCGCCCGATACGCTCGATCAGGTCCGGCGTGTGCTGGCTGGAAATCTGCATCAGCAGGTAAGTCTCCAACCAGGGGTCGAGGATCAGGCCGGCGTCGAGGGTGATCTGTTCACGCAGGGTTTGCATGGCGCTCAGCGCCGAGGTGAAGCGGTCGTAGCCGTCTGGCCACCAGCCGACGGTGCGCAGGGATTGCACATCCATCCCCTTGACCGCTGCCTGCAACGCATCGAAGCGGGCCAGGGTATCGGCGCTCGCGCCCTGTTTCTTGAGCGCGTCGCCCAGGGCTTGCAGGCTTTGCAGGATGAGCGGGTTGTTCGCATCCACCTGGTCCATCGCCGCCTTGGCTGCGGGAGTCGGTTCACGCAGCAGGTCCAGCGCTTTCCAGCGCGACGCCAGGTTGCGTTGGGCCGTTAATTGGCCATCTAGCGCGTCCAGGGTCAGCAGTTGAGAAACGCCGGACTTTTCGCTGGAAATCACCGCGAGTTTGTCGCGATAGTCCAGCCCGATCATCCAGAGGCTCCCGGCCAAGGGCAGCATGAACAGAATAAACAGAATCTGGAATTTGCGTGCGAAGCCGAAACGTCCGAGCAGGCGGATACCGGGTGACAAAAGACTGTGCATGGCCGACTACTCCCTAAAACCACCCACACGCGGCAACGATGGGTGACGCCTTGAAATGACTAACGGCAAAGTGCCATGTCATTGATTGGGAAGGCTCAAGCAAGATACGGGCCGCAGAGAGCGCCCCCCTGAACAGGCGGTGCGACACCCGAAAAATCGTGTGCCGTGCGCGAAGATGGGGCGAAAGCACTCAGCGTCGGGAACGACCGCGTAGCGAGTGGGTTCGATCAACCCGCTGCGCTCACGCCAGCAACGCGGTGATCCACTGCACTTGCCGGGCGACCTCTTGCACCTTGGCCGGCGGTAACGCCTGGCGGGCCTGTTCGAAACCGGCCAGGGTTTTCTGCTTTTGCCGCAGCAGGCGTTGCCACTTGGCCAGGAAGTCCGGGCTGCGGGCCTGCAGGTGCAGCGGGCCGAAGTACAACTCCTCGGCACTGTACACCCGCGGTTCGGCGCGCTCGGCGACGATGATCTCGTAGTAGAAGCGGTTTTCCCGCAACAACTCTTCGACCAGGATGCGGTAACCGTTGTCCATCAGCCATTGGCGCAACGGTTGTTCACCGCCGTTGGGTTGCAGGATCAGGCGCTCCTGGCCGGTGAGATAGGCCTTGCCGCTGTCGAGGATGTCGCGGATGGTCTCGCCGCCCATGCCGCAGACGCTGATCGCACTGATCGCGTCGCCGGGTTCGATGGCTGCCAGGCCATCGGCCAGGCGCACGCTGACATGTCGCTCCAGGCCATTTTCACGCACGGTGCGTTCGGCGGCCTGGAATGGCGTCGCGGCCACCTCCCCCGCCACCGCCGCCGCGATCAGGCCGCGGCGCAGCAACGCCACCGGCAGGTAGCCATGGTCGGAGCCGATATCCGCCAACCGCGCCCCGGCCGGTACATGCGCCGCCACGCGTTCCAGGCGCATGGACAATGTGTGTTCGTTCAACTGGGGCCCCTTCTTCACCACGAGTGTCAGTGCGAGGGCTATTGACGCACAAACTCCACCACCCGCTCCAGCATTCGATCACAGGCATCCAGTTGTTGCAGGCTGATGAATTCATCCGCCTTGTGCCCCTGCTCCATGCTGCCCGGCCCGCATACCACGGTGGGAATCCCCGCCTGATCGAACAACCCGCCCTCGCTGCCGAAGGCGACGGTACCGAAGTCCCGCGAACCGCAAAACTGCGCGACCCACTCAGCGGCCTGGCTTTGCGACGAAGTCGCCAACCCCGGATAGCTGGACAACTCACTGAAACCGATCGCGCACTGCGCACTCACCGCCTGCATCGCCGGCAGCAGGGTATGCTCGGCATACAACCGTAACTGGTGCGCCACCTGCCACGGGTCCTGGGCCGGCAGCGAGCGCACTTCGAAATCGAAGCTGCACTGCTGCGGCACGATATTCAGCGCCTTGCCGCCGCTCATCACCCCGGTTTGCACCGTGGAAAACGGCGGATCGAACGCCGCGTTCAGGTGTTGCGGCGCCTTGAGTTCTTCACCGAGCCGCACCAGCTCCCGGATCAAGCAGGCCGCGTATTCGATGGCGTTGACGCCCGACGGCGCATAGGCCGAATGACACGCCGCGCCATGCACATCGCAACGCATGGCCAATTTGCCTTTGTGCCCCAGCACCGGCTTGAGCTCGGTGGGCTCGCCGATCACGCACAACAGCGGCTTGACCGGCTGCGCGCAAAACCGTTCGATCAATGAACGCACGCCCAGGCACCCCACCTCCTCGTCATAGGACAGCGCGATATGCACCGGCATGCGCAACGACGCCCGCACCAGCGCCGGCACACAGGACAACACACAGGCGATATAGCCCTTCATGTCGGCGGTGCCACGCCCGTACAATTTGCCGTCTTGTTCGGTGAGGTCGAACGGCGCCACGCTCCAGCGCTGGCCGTCCACCGGCACCCCATCGGTATGCCCGGACAACACGATGCCGGGCACATCCGCCGGGCCGATGGTCGCCAGCAGGTTGGCCTTGTTCTTGTGTTCGTTGAACACCAGTTCACAGGCGACGCCGTGGCCCTGCAAATAAGTACGCACGAAGTCGATCAACGCGAGGTTGGATTCGCGGCTGGTGGTGTCGAAACGCACCAGTTGCGCCAGCAGGTCACGGCTGTGGCTCATCGGTCATCTCCCGGCACCGCATAGCCCGGCGCGATGTGCGGGTGCAGGGCGCGGTCGAGGTAGTCTTGCAGTTGCCCGCGATAGGCCTGCCACAACTGATCGAGGGCGCCGATCGGCTCGGCATCGGCCCAGTCCACGCGCAGATTGACGATGGGCCAGAGCAGATCGTCGACCACCACCAGGGCCGCCGAATGCACCGGCCCCGCTTCGCCGCCGAGGGCCTGGCCTGCGTGCATCGCGGCGAGCAGCCGGTCAGCCAGATGCCCCGAGGCGTTTTCGAACGCGCCGACCATCGCGGCAATCACACCGGGATTGGCCAGCATGTTCCCCGCCGCGACGCATTGCTCGCCGCTCTGCGCGGCATGCAGGCCGAGGGTCTGCGCGCCGCTGAAGTGCGCGGTGCGGCCCAGCCGATCGATCACCGTCACCTGCCGATAGTCGCGATGGTCCTGCCCGGCGAACACTGCCGCCACGGCTTCACTCGGCGTCATGCCCTGCTCCAGCAGGTCGAGAATCTGCGGGCCCAGGCTCGGCAAAGTGATGTTCTGCGACGCCACCGCGCCCACACCGGGGCGCAGCCACGGGCAACGCGCGCCCACGGCGATGCTCGACGAACTGATGGCGATCCCCAACTGGCCCGTCTCGGCACAGCGGGCAACAACGGAAAAGGTCATAGCGCTTCCTCAGTCGAGCACCGACGCATCGGCATCGATCATCATTTGCTTCATTTCTTCAAAATGCTGGCGCGAGAAATCGGTGATGCCTTCCCAGCCCCGCGCGGTTTTTTCCGCCACTTCATCGGACAACACCCGCAGCGGCTGCCCGGTGGACCACGCCGTGACGAGGATCTGGCAGGCGCGCTCCAGGGTCCAGATATCGTCGAACGCTTCACCGATGGACGAAGCGGTCACCATCACGCCATGGTTGCCCATCAACAGGCGGCTCTTGCCGTCGAGCAGGCCGACCAGGCGCGCGCCTTCGGCTTCGGTATCGGCCATGCCGCCGTAGAGTTCGTCCACCGCCACGCGGTTGAAATAGCGCGCGGTGTTCTGGTCGATCGCCGGGATGTGCGGCTTGGCCAGGCACGCCACCGCCGTGGTGTAGACCGGGTGCAGGTGCAGCACGGCGCGGGTGTGCGGCAGCAGTTGGTGGATCTGCCCGTGGATCGACCAGGCGGTGGCGTCCACGTTCGGGTGGTCGGCACAGCTGGGGTCATCGGCGTTCAATAGCAGCAGGTCGCTGGCGCGAATGCGCGAGAAGTGCTTCCACTTCGGGTTGAGCAAAAACTGTTTGCCATCGGCCGACACGGCAGCGCTGAAGTGGTTGGCCACCGCTTCGTGCATGCCCAGGTGGGCGACGATGCGAAAGGTCGCTGCCAGGTCGATGCGCGTCTGTTCTTCGAGGGATAACGCCATGGATCGGTCTCCGCAGGGCGCGACCGCAAGACAGCGGCCGCGCAATAGGCTTACTTGGGCATCAGCGCCGCAAGGTCGGCATCGGTGGGGGCCTCGAAGTTGTACTTCTTGAGCAAGGCCGCGTATTCCGGCGTGGCGCGGTACTTCTCCAGGCCGTCGAGCAAGGCTTTTTTCACCGTGTCGTTGCCCTTCTTCACGCCGAAGCCGTTCAGCACCGGGTAGATCAAGGCGTCGGAGGAAATCACCACGCGGCTGCCCAGCTTGTCGATCACGCCACGGGCCACGGCCGCGTCGGTGATCTGCGCTTCGACCGCATGGGCCAGCAACGCCTGGGTGGTTTGCGGGTCGGTGCTGTACTCGCTGATCTGGATCGGCTTCAAGCCCTTGGCCACGCAGTACTCGGCCGACAGTTTGTTCATCTGCGCGAGCCAGGACGTAGCGCCCATGGAGCCGATCTTGTGGCCGCAGAATTCTTCCGGGGTCTTGGGTTGGAAAGCACTATCCTTGAGGGTCAGGATCGACTCACCGCTTTTCAGGTAGGGGATCATGTCGATGACCTTGACCCGCTCGGCGGTGATGTACATCGACGAGTTGGTCACATCGAAACGCCCGGCCTGCAGGCCGGTGATCAGGTTGGGAAAACGCGTGTCGAGGGTCTCGACCTTGCGCCCCATGACCTTGCCCAGGCCGTCCATGAACTCGATATCGAAGCCCGCTGGCTTGTTGTTATCCATGTACTCATAGGGGAAGAACGTCACATCGGAACCGGCGATGATCTTGCCGTCCTGCTGGAACGCCGAAGCCGCCAACGAGGTCATCGCAACCGCTGCGCCCAGCAGGCACACGGCAAGGGGACGAACACTTTTACGAAACGCTGTCATGGTCAATACCTGCAAGGGGGTTGGGAGGTTAGGCAGTGGCAGAATCTTGTCCGGCCTGTTGCACGAAGAAAGACGCGCCACGGGGTTTCTGCGGCAAGCGCAGTTGGTTGTCCGTGGAACGTATCAAGCCACTTTCTTCACCGGCCACCAGCAGGCCGGCATGTGCGCTGGGCAGAGGGTTTTCGCCGAATGGCAGCGCGTCTTCAGCGGCGTAGACGCTGATGAACAGGGTGCGCGGCAGTTCGGTCTCGTTAGGGCTGGAGGCATGCAAAAGCCGGGTGTGCATGAAGCACACGGAACCGGCCGGGCCGTAGCAGGCGACCGGTTGCCGACAGTGTTGCGCGACCACGGCGTCGTCCACCGCGCCGGTGAAACGCTGGTTCTGCCAGTGCGACCACAACGGGCCTTTATGGCTGCCGGGGATCACATTCAGCGGGCCGTTTTGCGGGGTCACTTCGCTGACCATCAGCAAGGCGGTGATGATGTCGTCGTTGCTGTGGGGCGTGAATAGAAAGTCCTGGTGCCACTTCACCTGGGTCGCGGTGCGGGGCAGCTTCGAGTTGATCTTGCTGTGGTGAAAGCGCGTGCCACTGGCGCCGATCAACTGCGCGGAAATCGCCGCCATGCGTGAATGCAACGCCACGCGCTCATACACCGGGGAAATCTCGGTGGGCGAACTGACCCGCCGCAGCGACGGGTGATCGGCGCGATGGTCGCCCTCCAGATCGAAGCGTGCGCGGCCATCCACGGTGGTGCCCCAGCCCTGGTCATGGCGGCGACTTTCTTCTACCCATTGGTCGAAGTCGTGCTGCAACGCGGCCACTTCGTCCATCGACAACACGCCTTCCACCACCAGGTAGCCATCGCGCTGGAACTGCTCGATTTGATGTTGCTCGATCATTTTGTTTTTCCTGAACGTTAGAGGGTCACGCCAGCGAGACGTCCTTGAGGAACGCCTCCACGCGTGGGTTCTGGCCGCTGCGCAATACCGCAGGCGTGTCGTCGCAGACCACACGCCCCTTCTCCATGAACACGATCCGATCGGAGACCTTGAACGCGAAATTCATCTCGTGGGTGACGATCACCATGGTGATGCCCTCCTCGGCCAAGGCTTCGATGACTTGCAGCACTTCGTTGACTTTCTCCGGGTCGAGCGCCGAGGTGGGCTCGTCGAACAGCATGATCTGCGGGCGCATCATCAACGCGCGGGCGATCGCCACGCGTTGCTGCTGGCCGCCGGAGAGTTGGTGCGGGTACTTCCAGGCGTGGTCGAGCATGCCAACCTTGTGCAGCAGCGCGTAGGCCTGTTGCTTGAGCGCGTCGGTACGCCCCAGGCCGTGGTATTTCGGCGCCATCAGCAGGTTGTCGAGCACGCTCAAGTGCGGGAACAGATTGAAGCTCTGGAACACCATGCCGATGTTCAGGCGATGCTCGGCGTGTTCGACGTACTGCGGTTTCTGCGCGCCGGTTTTGTTCAGGTGGATGAACGGCTGGCCGTTGATCTTGATCTCGCCGTTGTCCAGTTGCTCCAGGCCGTTGAGCAGGCGAATCAAGGTGGTTTTGCCCGACCCCGACGGCCCGATCACCGACACCACTTCACCGGGCTGGACCTGCAGGTTGACCGAGCCCAGCACCTCGATGTCGTTGTAGGCCTTGTGCAGCCGCGTGGCTTGCAGCGCCGGGGCCCCGGTGGTTGCCGGACGTTGCAGCGCAACCCGTTGTTGCGTGGCCAGCGCCAGCACCGCCGCATCGGGAACCCGCGACACATTGCGTTGGTTGACGTCGAGAAAGCGCTCCAGGCGTTTGAGCAGGAAGTCGAACACGGTGACGATAAACACGTAGAAAAACGCCACCGCCGCCATGGTTTCGATCACCAGGAAGTTCTGCGAATACAGGCGCTGGCCGACCATCAGGATTTCCGTCAGCGAGATCACCGACACCAGCGAGGTGAGCTTGACGATGGAGATGTATTCGTTGGCCAGGGACGGCAGCGCCACCCGCACGGCCTGGGGGATCACCACGCGCCATTGGGTGCCGAAAAACTTCAAGCCCAACGCCCGCGCTGCCTCACCCTGGCCTTTGGGGATCGAGAGCAGACCGCCGCGATGGATCTCGGCCACATACGCCGTTTCGCAAATCACCAGGGCCAACAGGCCGGACCAGAACGGGTCGGCCAGAATCGCCGACGTGCCGGGCAGCGCTTGCGGCAGGTTGTAGATAAAGATCAACAGCACCAACAACGGCAGGCTGCGGAACAGCCAGATATAGCCACGCGCAGGAACGCTGAGCAGCCCATGCCTGGATTGCTTGGCCAGCGCCAGCAGAAAGCCCAGACCGATGCTCAAGACCCAGGTCAGGGTGCTGAGCTTGATCACCGTCCACGTTGCGCGCCAGAACTCGGCGTCACCCAGCAGCCCCAACATATAATTCCAGTCGAATGTCATCGTCGCGCTGCCCTGCCCCAAAAGAAGGAAATTGATCTGCGTCAATGAAATCAGAGTCGTGGGGACGGGCCCTTGGGGTCAATTCGTAAAACCCGGTCCACTGGGTAGGCAGAACCTACGCAGCCCGCCGCCGCCCTCGAAACCACCAAAAACCAATGTGGGAGGGGGCTTGCCCCCGATAGCGGCGCATCAGCAACACATCAGCAAGCTGACCCACTGCAATCGGGGGCAAGCCCCTCCCACATTGGATAGGCTGTAGGCCCTGACCGAAAGGGTGCGCGCCTGAACTCACCGCGCCGAACACGCCACCTTTTGGTGCAAATTCAGCTCACACTGCTGAGCGAGCGCACCGCATGCGGGTCAAAAAAGCTCGGCGGGGCCATGCCGGGGATGTACTGGTCGGACACAAACATGCGGCAGCGCTCGGCAAACGCCGACACCACACGCGACAGCTGGGTGTTGCTCGCCGTGGCGTAGCCCAGCTTCATCGGCCGGTGCGCGCCCGCCAGGCGCAGGCGGATCACGCGTTTGCCGTCCTGGGACAGGTTCGATTTGGGCCGCGCATTCGCGAAGGAATAACCGATCCCATTGCCGACCATGGCGCGCACCGTTTCGAGGTTGGTGGAGCGCATGATGATGTTCGGCGTGGTGCCTGCCTGCATAAACAGGCTGAGGAAATAGTCGCGGCTCCAGGGCGTGTCGAGCAGCACCACCGGGTACGCCTCCAGGTCCTGCATGCTGACTGCCGACAGACTCGCCAGCGGGTGGTACTCGCCGACCATCACATACGGCGGCAGGTGCGCCAGGGGTTGGAAATCGATGTCGGGGCTGGTCACCAGGTCGTAGGTCAGGGCGATGTCCAGCTCGCCACTGCGCAGTTTTTCCAGCAGTTCCTCGTGGTTGCCTTCGGCCTGGGTCAAGCGCACGCCGGGAAACGCACGACCGAAACCAAACACCAGCTCGGGGGTGATCATCGGCGCCAGCGACTCCAGGCAACCCACGCGCAGCGGCCCGCGCACGGTGTTCAACGACTCCGAGGCGATGGTGTAGAGGTTGCTCACCTGCTCCAGGATCTGCTTGGCTTCTTGCATCACCAGGCGCCCCACTGCCGTCAGCGAAATGCCCTGGGCGTGATGCCGGATAAACAGCTGGATGCCCAGCTCGGCCTCCATGTGAGTGATCGCCGCCGAGATCGACGGCGACGAAACATGGATGCGTTCAGCCGCGGCACTGATGCTGCCGGCCTCGCCCGACGCGACGAAATATTCCAGTTGGCGCTGAGTGATACGACTGAGCATCAGGCCTGTACCTCGGTAATGACTGTATGCCCAGCGCGTTGCAGGGTTCATGCCGGGATAGGCGCGGGCCCTGCGCAGGGCGATGACCTGCACGGGCTTCGGTTTTTCCTAAGCACTACCCCGCACAAATGCTGGTTTCGTCCGGCGACCGGCGATGTGAAGCTGACTGCATCCCGCTTCCGACGAGTCGCTCGCCATGCCCACCCATACCCGTATCCGCATGTTCAATACCAAACAGACCTATCCCAACCAGGCGCTGGACAACGACCTGTGCCAGGCCGTGCGCGCCGGCAACACCATCTATGTGCGCGGCCAGATCGGCACCGATTTCGACGGCAACCTGGTCGGCCTCGGCGACCCGCGTGCCCAGGCCGAACAGGCAATGAAAAACGTCAAGCAACTGCTTGAGGAGGCGGGTTCCGACCTGTCCCATATCGTCAAGACCACCACCTATCTGATCGACCCGCGCTACCGCGAGCCGGTGTACCAGGAGGTCGGCAAATGGCTCAAGGGCGTGTTCCCGATTTCCACCGGGCTGGTGATTTCCGGCCTCGGTCAACCGGAGTGGTTGATGGAGATCGATGTGATCGCCGTGGTGCCGGACGACTGGAGCGTATGAAGGCGGCCGACGCCCACCTCGTGCTGCACCTCGCCGAATAAGCCGGAGAACCTCATGCCCCACACCGTGTACTTCCTCAATGGCCCCAACGCCAACCTCTACGGGCTGGGCAAGGACGGCATCTACGGCAGTGCCAGCTTCGCCAGCATCGAAGCGCGTTGCCAGGGCCACGCCGCGGAGTTGGGCCTGACCCTGGACTTTCGCCAGAGCAACCATGAAGGCGTGCTGGTGGACTGGATTCAAGAGGCCCGCCTGAACGCCGACGCCATCGTGATCAACGCCGCCGGGCTGAGCTACAGCTCGGTGCCGATCCTCGATGCGCTGCTGGCGTTCGACGGCCCGATCATCGAAGCGCACATGAGCAATATCTGGAAGCGCGAAAGCTTCCGGCATCACTCCTACGTGTCCAAAGCCGCCACCGGCGTGGTCGCCGGGTTGGGCGCGCTGGGTTACCAACTGGCACTCACGGCGGTGGCCGAACTGCTCGCAGAGCCGCCGCAGTGAACGGAATCACCCACGCGTCCACATTGGCGGTCCACCGCGACCGCGCCCGTTCTTTTCAGACAGACTTCTTACTATTCAGGCCCTTCCTATGTCAGTAGAAACCATCAACACCCTGGTAGTCGGCGCTGGCCAGGCCGGCGTCGCCATGAGCGAACACCTGTCCCTGATGGGCGTGCCGCATATCGTGCTGGAGCGCAGCCGCATCGCCGAGCGCTGGCGTTCGGAGCGCTGGGACTCGCTGGTCGCCAACGGCCCGGCCTGGCACGACCGCTTCCCCGGCCTGAAATTCGAGGGCATCTCCCCCGAAGCCTTCCCGCCCAAGGAGCGCATGGCCGACTACTTCCAAGCCTATGTCGAAATGCTCAACGCCCCGGTGCGTACCGGCGTCGAAGTACAGCAAGTGGAGCGCCATGTCGGGCGCCCCGGCTTCAAGGTGACCACCTCGGCGGGCGTGATCGAGGCCGCTAACGTGGTGGCCGCCACCGGCCCGTTCCAACGCCCCTCGATCCCGGACATCGTCCCCGCCACCGCGCCGCTGCATCAGTTGCATTCCTGCGCCTACAAGAACCCCGGCCAACTGCCCGAAGGCGCCGTGCTGGTGGTCGGCGCCGGGGCCTCCGGCACGCAAATCGCCGAAGAACTGCAAAAGGCCGGCAAAACCGTGTACCTCTCGGTCGGCGAACACTACCGCCCTCCCCGCGCCTATCGCGGCCGCGACTACTGCTGGTGGCTCGGCGCCCTGGGCCTGTGGGACGAAGTCAAAATCCAGCCGAAGAAAAAACACGTGGCCTTTGCCGTCAGCGGCTACGAAGGCGGCAAGACCGTCGACTTCCGCCGCCTCGCGCATCAAGGGATCAACCTGGTGGGCGTCACCGAACAGTGGAACGCAGGCGTCATGACCTTCGCCCCAGGCCTGGCCGCCAACGTGGCGCAGGGCGATCGGGCGTACTTCGACGTACTGCGCGACGCCGATGCGTACATCGAGGCAAACGGCTTGCCGTTCCCCGAAGAACCGCAAGCCTGGGAACTGCTGCCCGACCCGCAGTGCCTGCTGAACCCGACTCTCAGCCTGGACCTGGCCGAAGCCGGCGTGACCACGATTCTATGGGCCACCGGCTTCAAGTTCGACTTCAGCTGGTTGAAGGTGGATGCGTTCGACGAGAACGGCGAACCGTTCCACAAACGCGGGATTTCGGCGCAGAGCGGGATCTACTTCCTGGGCCTGCCAAACCTGGTAAACCGGGCGTCGTCGTTTATCTATGGGGTTTGGCATGATGCGAAGTACGTGGCGGATCACATCGTGTTGCAGAACGAGTACATGGCGTATGGCAAGGCTTAGCGCCTTGCTCCCAGCGCCATTTCAACGCTCGATCCGTTACAATCGCCGCTTTGGACATTCGCCAAGGAGGCAACCATGAGCGTTCGTGGTCAAGATCGACAGATCGACAATATTGAATTCAATGTCAGCGACATTGCCCGCAGCAAAGCCTTCTACGGCAACGCCTTCGGCTGGACGTTCGTCGACTACGGCCCGACCTATACCGAATTCAGCGATGGCCGGCTGACCGGTGGTTTCACCACCGGGGAGCCGGTTCGACCGGGCGGCCCTTTAATCATCTTGTATTCGGACAATCTCGCAGACGCGCAACAGCGGCTCAAGGCTCTGGGCGCGGTGATCTCCCGCGAAACCTTTGCGTTCCCCGGTGGAAGCAGGTTCCACTTCATTGATCCCGACGGCTATGAACTGGCCGTGTGGACCGCGCAACCGTAGATCCAGTTGGAATACCGGCGGCTTCGACACTTTATGTTTGCCGACCTTGAGTTCAATGGCGCCCGCGACCAAAAGACAATTGCGCGCGCAAAGTATATTGGCCTCAATCAATGGGAAATCTGGCTGGAAGATGCCAAGACCGGTGAAGTTATCAGTCAACGCCTACACTGATCCGCGATAAAGGGGGCACACTTATTCGCCAGTTAAATGGCGGCAATAAATTGTCCTGTTCACTTTGTCGCACCCCCTCTGTTACGGCTCCAGCCCCCGCCATATCGGCCGATAACTTGATTAAGCGCAAGCCCAACGCATGCGCCCCTGACTGGATCGAGCCCGCCGCCATGAACCCACTCAACCTTCTAAAAAAAGCCCGGGCCGATCGACAAGGCACCGCCACCCTCACCTGCACCGCCAATGAACTGGAGTCCTCATTGGCCAACCTGCGCATCGCGCCCGTGCTGATCACCGGTTTCATCTCTCCGCACCTGGACATCGACCAGATTGCCGCCAAGCTCAAGCGTCGCTTTCCCCACACCAGCATCAGCCTGTGTACCACCGCTGGCGAGTTGTGCAACGCGGCGAATTCGCTGTATTGCACCACCGGCGAGCGCTGGGACCGGATTGTCCTGCAGTTGTTCGACGACAGTCTGATCGCCTCGGCCGAGGTGGTGATGGTGCCGCTGGAGTGTGAGGACATCCGCAGCGGCGGCAAGCGCATGGGGATGAAGGAGCGGATTGCCAAGCTGACGAGCAATATCAAGCGGGTACAGGCACACACGCCGATCGACCATCGCGACACCCTGGCCTATGTGGTGTTCGATGGGCTGTCCGCGTCGGAGTCGTTTTTCATGGAGGCGCTGTATGAGTCGGGGCGCTTCCCCTGCCTGTTTGTCGGTGGTTCGGCCGGGGGTAAGTTGGATTTCCAGAAAACCCTGATCCATGACGGCCAGCGCAGTTATCAGAACCACGCACAGATCGTGTTCCTGAAAACCGCCGCGAATGTGCGTTTTGGCGTATTTAAAAGCCAGAATTTCAAACCGGCTGACTTGACCTTCAGCGTGCTGACCGCCTCCGAAGAAGACCGCACGATTGACCAGGTGATCGACAGCGCGGGCAATATCAAGAGCATGGTGCAGGCGCTGTGTGACGCATTCAGTTGCGCGCCCCAGGCGCTGGAAGCGAAGTTGGCGGATTTCTCGTTCGCCATCCGCGTGGGCAATGAATTGTTCGTGCGCTCCATCGCACGGATCGACTATGAACAGCAGATCGTCCAGCTGTATTGCGACGTGGCCCCCGGCGAGGAGCTGGTGATGGTGCGGCGCACGCCGTTGCGTGAGGCCACCCGCACGGACTACGCGCAGTTCCTGCGCGGCAAGGGCGGCCAGCCGGTGGCGGGCATTCTCAATGACTGCATTTTGCGCAGGCTGAACAACCCCAGCGAATTGGGCAGCATGGCCGGGACGTTTGGCGATGTGCCGCTGGCGGGGCTGTCGACCTTCGGTGAAATCCTTGGCCTGAACCTGAACCAGACCCTGACCGCGATTTTCTTCTTTCGAGTGGCCAGGGGCGCCAGCTACAGCGACGAATACCTGGACAACTTCATTGCGCACTACGGCGAGTTCAAAGCCTTCTTCCTACGCCGCCAGGTAAATAAACTGGCCGGATTGAACCATGTGGTGGTCAAGCAGATTGCCGCGTTCAAAAACAATGATTTCAGCGGCGCCCTGAATACCCGCGGGCTGGACAGCAATATCCTGCCGGTGTTCGAGGGCCTGGCAGACCTCGGCCAAGTGCTGGCCCAGGCCGAACGTCAACAGGCGGAAATCGCCTCGCAGATCAAGCATTACTCCGGCGAATTGCACGCCTCGATGGACGAACTGGTGGGCACCATCGACCAGCAGAACAGCGTGTCTGCAAAGGCCGGGGCGACGGTCGAGGGCTTGTCCAGCCAGGCGGATGATGCCGTGGTCGGCGCGCGGACCCTGGCCGGTTCGAGTTTGCGTATCCAGTCGATTGTGCAGGTGATTCAGCAAATCGCCGGCCAGACCAACCTGCTGGCGCTCAACGCCGCCATCGAAGCCGCGCGCGCAGGCGACCTGGGCCGCGGTTTTGCGGTGGTGGCGGATGAAGTGCGCAAGCTGGCGGAAATCACCCGCAAGAATGCGGCGGAAATCGGTGTGGATATCGACCTGCTGTCCGGCGAAATCCAGCGTGTTGCCCAGCAGATTGAAGACCAGTCCAGCGGCGTCGGCGCCTTGCGCGAAATGCTCGATGCACTGGAGGCGTCAAGCCGCGCCACCGAGGGGACCGCGCAACGGACCAAGACGATTGCGGATACGCTGACAGGGCTTACGCACGCGTAGGCCCCCACGGGGTCGATGTCGGATGTTCGAGTAGCGGGAACAGCGTGTTCAGCCAGAGGTCGCTCGTGTTGGGCTGCTCGCGAGTATCTGGCTGGGCCGCCTTTCAGGCTATGATGCGGCGCTCACATCAAGGACGATAGAAACCGTGAAAACCGCCCTCACCGCTCTGCTCCTGATCTGCCTGACCACGCCCGCGCTCGCGGTCGACAACGCCATCGGCTTCCAAACCGCTACGCTGGCCGATGCTCACCATGAGCGTCCGCTGGAGATGGTCGTCTGGTACCCCGCCACCACCACCGCAACCGCCGAACCGATCGCCGACAGCGTGGCTTTTATCGGCGCCCTCGCGGTGCCCAACGCACCGCCGGCGAGCGGCGAGCATCCGCTGGTTGTGCTCTCCCACGGTTACGGCGGTAATTGGGGCAATCAGGCGTGGCTGGCCAGTGCATTGGCGCACCGGGGTTACATCGTCGCAGCGGTCAATCACCCGGGCACCACCACCAGGAATCGCAGCCCGCAAGCCGCCGCGCAGTTATGGCAACGGCCCAAAGACGTGAGCCGGGCCATCGATGCGGTGCTGGCGCAGCCGAAGCAATTTGGCGCGATCGCCAAAAACCGGATCGCTGCGGCAGGCCATTCCCTCGGTGGCTGGACCGTGATGGAACTCGCCGGGGCACGGTTCGACCCCGACCTTTTCGCCCAGGACTGCGACGCACACCCGAAGTTGGGCGGTTGCATCGTCTACCACCAGATCAACCCCGCCAACACGCCAGCCGCAAAGGCCCAACTGGCCGCGGACCTGCGCGACAAGCGCGTCAGCGCCGTGGTGTCATTGGACCTGGGCCTGTCACGCGGCATGACCGACGCCAGCCTGGCCGCACTGCCGGTGCCGACGCTGGTGATTGCGGGGGGCGTGCCCTCGGAGGATATGCCCGCCGAGTTGGAGTCCGCCGACTTGGCCAGGCGCCTACCAACAGCCTCGACGCGCTACGTAGCGATCAGCGACGCCACCCACTTCAGCTTTATGTCGATCTGCAAGCCCGGCGCGGTGGCGTTGATTGAGGAAGATTCGCCAGGCGATGGGATGATCTGCCGGGACGGCGACGGCGCGCGGCCACGGCAGGTGATCCAGCAGCAGGTCGTTGCGCTGATCACACAGTTTCTGCAGCCGACACCCCACAATTAAAACAAAGGGCGGCTCAAGACAAAGCGCATCGGGGCAGCACGTGTGCGAGCATTCTCAGCACCCGCTCAACGCCACCTGCGGCCGCTCGCCGGCAAAGAAGAACGGGCGCAACCGCACGCCGACGCTGTTGCCGATGAACGCCGCCACCAGCCACACCCAGCCATGCAGGCTGCCGGAGGCGATGCCACTGAAGTACGCGCCGATGTTGCAACCGTAGGCCAGGCGCGAGCCGTAACCGAGCAGCAGGCCACCGATCACCGCCGCCATCAGCGAGCGCGCAGGAATGTTCAGGTTGGGGGCGAAACGCCCGGCCAGGCCGGCGGCCAGGAGCGCACCGAGGACGATGCCGATGTCCATCACGCTGGTGATGTCTTCCCACACCGGCGCGGCCAGAGCCTTGGCGTTGCCCGGCATTTGCCAGAACGCCCAACTGCCCACCTCCACACCCAGGCCACTCGCCACCTTGGCGCCCCACAGCGCGAACGCCGAGGTGATGCCCCAAGGCCGCCCGGCCAGGGCCAGGGTTGCGTAATTGAGCAGGGCCAAGCCAATCGCGCCCCACACCAAGGGCCAGGGGCCACGCAGGAAACGGCGCAAGCCTTGGTGTTCGCTGGTCACGCCGGCTTCCAGTTGACCATGACGGGCCTTTTCCAGGCGCACGCTGACGGCTGCGATAAGGCCGAACACCGCCAGGTTCAGAAGCAGCGCCGGCATGACGCCGACACTTTTGACGATCGACGTCGCCGGGAACGCCGGCAGTGCAAACCACCAGCCCACATGGTGCGTGGCGATCAACGAACCACAGATAAAGAAGAACAGCGTCACCAACATGCGCGCATTACCGCCGCCCACGGTGAACAGGGTGCCCGACGCACAGCCGCCGCCCAGCTGCATGCCGATGCCGAAAATGAACGCACCGAACACCACCGATACCCCGGCCGGCGCTACCAGCCCGACCACCGGCTGGCCGAACAACGTGCCCGCCCCCAGCGCCGGGAAGAACAGCAATACCGCTATCGCCAGCATCACCATTTGCGCACGCAAACCGGCGCCGCGCCGGTCATTGATAAACACCCGCCAGGCCGAGGTGAAACCGAAGGCGGCGTGGTACAGGGTCAAGCCCAGCGCGGCGCCGACGACCAGCAACAGCACCTGGCGCATGCCGACAAGGTTGTGCAGGAATACGGCGCCCAGCACCAGGAGCGCAAAGGCCACCAGGGGCGCGACAGGCTTGCGCGCAGAGGTTGTGGAAAGAGAGGTGCTCATGAGGTATCTCAATTCATTTGAAGGGGGTTGATGACCAGATCGTCGAGTATAAACCGAGAGGGCCTGTCTCTCGGCGGAAGATTGCATAGGGGGGAGGGGTATGCCATGCTCCGCGCCTCATAGGTAGGGGGGGTATATTTTGAGCCATATAGCGGCCAATAAAGACAGTCTGATCAAGCGCGTCAAGCGCATTGCCGGTCAGATTCAAGCGGTGGAAAGAGCGTTGGAATCGGACAGCGATTGCGCCAAGACCCTGCACCTGGTCGCCGCCACACGCGGCGCCATCAACGGCTTGATGGAAGAAATCATCGAAGAACATGCCCGGGCGCATGTGGCGGACCCATCCCTCAGCGAGGAAGAACGCAACCAGGGCGTCGAAGAGTTGCTTGAAGCCATTCGGCGGTACTCCAAATGAGCCTTGATCATACCCACGAGCATGTCTTCCTCGGCTCGGCCCACGAAGAAAACGCCAAGCGCACCTTATGGGTGGTGATGTTGACGGTGGTGATGATGGTCGCGGAAATCGCCGCCGGCGCCCTCACCGGTTCGATGGCCCTGCTGGCCGACGGTTTTCATATGGCCACCCACGCGGGTGCGTTGGGCATCGCCGCCGCGGCCTACGCCTATGCCCGACGCCATGCGTCGAGCCCGCGTTTCAGCTTCGGCACCGGCAAGGTCGGTGATCTGGGCGGCTTTGCCTCGGCGCTGATCCTGGCGCTGGTGTCCCTGGGCATTGGCATCGAGTCGGTCATGCGCCTGTTGCAACCGACCGACGTGCAGTTCGGCACCGCGACGTTGATTGCCGTGGTGGGGCTGGTGGTCAATATCGTCAGTGCGCTGTTGCTCGGCCACGGTCATAGCCACGGGCATGACCACGAACACGAACATGCCCACGGCCACCATGGCCACGATAACAACCTGAGATCCGCCTATGTGCATGTTCTCGCCGATGCACTGACCTCGGTGCTGGCAATCGCTGCGCTGCTGGCGGGGCGGTACCTGGGTTGGGTCTGGCTGGACCCGGCGATGGGTATCGTCGGCGCCATCGTGATCGCACGCTGGGCCTGGAGCTTGATGGGCGTGACTGCCGGCGTACTACTCGATCAGACCCATGAGCATGTTGCTGCGGAGATCCGGGAGCTGGTGGAACAACCGGGCGACGCGACGATTACCGACTTGCACGTCTGGCAGGTAGGGCCCGGTGTGCATGCGGCAATCGTGAGCGTTGTCGGCCGCTCCACAGCGGATGCCGACAGCATTCGCGAGCGCCTCAAACCGGTGCATGAAGTGAGTCACCTCACCGTCGAGTTTCGCACGCTCGATGTGGCGTAGCGCGACGCCGGGTGACGCCCCCTCTTACGTGCGCCCTACTGACCCGGAGACCGGAAGATTACCGAGCAACTTCAGCCCGGTACTCTTCACGAACGCGTCATAGTCCATTGGCCGCTGGATGCGCGTCTGCGCGTTGGGCAGCACGTAAGCCCAGGCGCGTTTCGACGAAGCGTCGTACACCAGCTTGAACAGGCGCGTCGGCACCCAGACCTGGTTGTCGCCGATGGTGCCGTAGCCGGGGTCAAACAACGGGCCGGTGAACACAAACACATCACCGCCAGCGCGCTTGGCGAACTTGCGCACATCCGCCTCGACCTTGCTCCAGATCTTACGGTTGTTGGTAGGGTCTTGCGGCACCATGTTCGACAGTGCAAACGACTGCGCCATGGCATGGGCGTTCGGTGCGTCGGCGGCCGGCGACTGGTGGCCACGGTCGAAGGCCGGATGCTGGCTGTGGTAGTCACTCAACTCTGCACGGCCATCCTTGGGGATGCGCGGGTCGGGGTAGAACAGGTTGGTGCGCTCCTCGCCCTTGGCATCCTGCAATTGCTCGGCGTTCAGGCGCTCGACCACCACCAGCGGCGTCTTGCTGGTCTGCGAATAGAGCACCGCAAAATTGTCCGAACACAGGGCCAGGGGCCGCATGCTGGCGGGCACGGTGGCAGTGTTGATGGGTTTGGCGGCGGGGAAAAGATCGGCACAGCCATCAAAGGAGGCACGTTGTTCGGTGGCCGTGTAGAGGTCAGGCAGACTGCGGGCATGGGCCGCGGTCGAGAGTAAAACAAGGGCCGACAGCCCGACTGCAATGTTGCGTAGGTACATGTTCTAGATCTTTTGGCTGAGGATAAACCGACAACCATCAACGATGGTGCGGGGGCTGTTGACCGTGAAAAACCAGGTTAGTGCCGCAGGGCTGCGCCTGCTCTAGCCCCGGCATTACAGCAGAAAATTCCGACACCCCGCAGCGCTACGTCCGACCCTCGGGTTTGGTCAGTTGTAGGTCATGGTAAACGTCGCGGTGCTGTTGGCCTGGCCGGCGGTAACGCTGGCATCGGTCTGGTAGTAACGTGCCACCAACGGGATTGCATAGGGGCCGTCGCTGACCGTAGTGCCCGCGGCAATCGGCGTTCTAAGCGTGACGGGGGCATTGTTGTAGTAGAGCCTTACGCCAACCCCGGTTGCGGCGGTAGGAGACGCATTCAGTGCCAGCACCCCAGCAATCCCGGAGCTGTGGGCGTTGCCATCCAGGGCAACTTTGACCCGTGTATTGGCATCGCAATCGAGCGGGATGGAAAAGTTGATTTCATCTCCCGCGCTTCCCGGGCCGGTGAACTGGCTTCGCGGCACATTGCCCATGGGCACAGGGATGGACGTATTGGAGACCGAACAAGCGACGGGAATGATGGTATTGGTGCCGGACAGGCTGGCGTAAGCAGCATAAAAATAATTAACGATACTGCCTGAGGCGAGTCTTCCATTCGTCAGAACACCGGCCCCAACTGCCCCCGAAGTGGTTTTTACCAACTGCACGGTAATTCCGGGTTCAGGCAGCGCAACAGTGCTGGGCCCGTTAAAGTTGACATCGTAAGGCATAGCGCCGCCGAAGAATAATACACGAATCCCCACACCCGCTATATTGGTGTTGTATACGTTATTCCCATATGCACTGATGACTCTGAACTGTTCCATTGCAAAGCGATGCACATAATTCACACTGCAGCCGTAAAAATACCGGCCACCATTGTAGGCGCCGGTATTGGCGGTTGCCAAAACCGTGCCGATGGGAGTATCACGCTGGACAATCAACGTTCCAAAATTTACCGTTCGCGTCAACGCCGACGACACGCCATTGTAAAAACGGCACGATGCCAATGCGTTATTCGATAACACCGTTAAAGCCCATGCCGCACTGCCAAAACAGAAAAACCTAATCAGCGTCCGTTGTACACCCAGCATAAAAAGCCCTCGATTAATTGCATGACACCGATAACGTCCTGATGATTGAAAAAGGCTGCGACCCTTCAATGGATATCGGTAAAACAAAAGCTGCCGTGCATTGTTGGTCCGCTTGCTCGCCCCACTGAACCTTCACTTCACCCTGTTCCGGCATGCCGCTTAGATAAACCTCCCCTTCCAGGCCGACAATGCCGCTGCTGGCAAACGTCGTCGACTCTTGCACCAGCGTTGCGCTGGCGCCGAACGTGACGGGTTTTCCCTGATATGTGAGGGCCATCAGTACCCGGCTGCCGACGCGGGTCTGGAAATCCGCGAGCACCAAGGCGCCACGGGTCGGGATGACCGATTGGGTATTGGCCTCGATGTCGATGTCATCGGCCAGTGTTTCGGTGCTCAACGCAATGCGGTTGCGACGATAGGTGCTGACATGAGGAACCAGCGCATAACCGCGCCAATCGGTATTGACCCCAGTGTTGTTTTGCACTTTGACCCCGGCAGCGCCAGGCGCGCGCACCAGCGCCATGGTTTCGCCCTGGGGTTGGGAGAAGGTGATGCCGAACGGGTGCGCAACGACGCCACCCTGTGCGCCATAGTTGAGTTGTCGGGAGTGTCGCTCGTAGTTGTAACCGAGCTTGGTTTCCGCGTAAGCGCCTTTATACGTCGCGTGAGCATTGCCGCTGTTGCCTTGCCCTGGGCTGGCATAGCCCTGGCTGACGCTGTAGATCAGATTATCGTCCGGCAGCGTCGCGCCACTGAGCCCCAGTTCGTGGGCGGTCTTTCCCTGTGCATCGGTATTCAGGTTGTAATTCACCCAGCTATTACGCAGAGCACTCCCCAACGGCAACTGGATATTGAATGCCAGTTGCTGGTCATTGCGCTTGCGCCCGTTATACGCGGGGGTCTGCGTGTAGGCATAACTCAAACCGTAGGTCACGCCGCCCCGGCTCAGGTTATAACCGGCACTCAGGCTCCGTTCGTAACCGGTTTGTCGCCAGAAGTCCTGCTGATAGCCATTGATATAAAAGTTGCCGTATTCGCCCAGGGACTGGTTGATATTGAGTTGCGCACGGCTGCGCCGGTTATACAGGCGTCGCCAGTCATTGAAGTTGCCGGGGTCGATCTCATTGGCTTCCTGGAAATCGTAATAACCGCTGGTGGAATAACGGTAACCGGCCAGGGTGAACGTGGTGTTGGTGGCCGCGATATCCTTCGCATATTGAAAGCGCACCGACTGGCCATCGTGCCGGGAACCCTGGCGCAACTCGGTGCGGGCCTGGCTCACATCCATGGAAAGCGAGCCCCATTCGCCAAACCCGTGGCCGACGCCCAAGGACGTCGCCGAATACTTCGCCGAGGCAAGGACACCCGTGTACACGGTGGTGTCGCCGGGCAACCCGTAAATCAGCGTACCCTGGGCAAATGCGGGGGTGCTGCTCTTGCTCGCCGTCGAACGGTATTCGCCCGCGACCAGCGAATACTTGAAGCGCCCTTCCCGGACCATCACCGGCACCGCCGAAAAAGGCTGAATCGAGCTGCGCACGCTGCCATCGGCCTCAGTGATGGTGACTTCCATATCGCCGCTGGAAGACGTGGGGTACAAATCCGTGATTTCGAATGCGCCGGCGGGCACATAAGTCTGATAGATGATGTAACCGTTCTGGCGCACCGTCACCTGGGCGTTGCTGCGGGCGATGCCTCTCACCACCGGAGCGAACCCACGCAGGCTGTCGGGGTACATGTTGTCGTCCGAGGCCAATTGAATGCCCTGATACTGCACGCTGTTGAACAACTCCCCCGGCGTGAAGCTGTCCCCCACGACCAACTGGCTCTTCAACGAATGCACATCACGCTGAAGGTACGTATTGAGGCTGGCCCATTGGGCTCGGCTGTCACCTTGGGTGTAAGTCGAGTAGTTACGTAGCCGCCAGGCGCCCAGGTTCAACCCGCTGCGCAGGTTCAGGTAGTAATTGTCATCGCTGCCGGAACGCCCTTCGCGCCGGGTGTTCGCGCCGCTGAAACTGTAATTGAGCAGCGCGGCCGGCAGGCCTTGGTCCCACTGTTCAGGATCAATCTGCCCGCGTGCTTCACGGGTGAGCGCCGCTTGGGGAATGCTGATGTCCAGACGGCGCTGATGAAAGTTGAACACGCTGCCCGCATCTGGAATGTATGCCTGCAGGTTGCTGATGGGGGTTTCCTGGGGCAGTTCGCGCAACGCAGGAAACGCCTGCAACTTGACGCCCATCTCCTGTAATTGTCGTGGGGTAAGTTCAGGTTGCAACAGACCGTCCAGCGCAACGAAGTTAATATCGCGACTGGCTATTCGTCGGTCGTTCAAGTAGAGGTCCACTGAATAACTTCCAGGCAACTGCCCGCCCTGATTGGAGAATGCGTCGAGGTCGACCCACGTTTGTTCTGCATTGTCGATCTCCAAGGCACTGGCATTGAAATACTCACGCGCCAGCGCATTGGACGAACACAGCGTAATGCCTATCATGCATTTGAGTGCATGCGCGGCCAGCACCTTTAGTTTCAGGCGTAGCATTCCATTATTTATAGCGTTCATATAAGAAGCCCCGCAATCCGGGCAACACAGTGCCCGCCACCCCAACACCAAAGGGCGGTTGATCCAACGCATTAACGAAACAGGTAGCCGTTAAAACTAACAGCCCTTATGAATTAGAGTGGCGCACTGGCCTGCGGCGTAATACCGCCATAATCATTGATGGCTTGCCAACTGACGGCTCCACTTGCACCTTCCGGCATCGACCAGGCCAATGTACTTTTGGGAGCAACCATACCGGCATCGTTAATAACCTGGTCACCCACGCTCACGCGAAAAAAGACACGTGATACGCCGTAGGGTTGTTGACCTGCAACGCTTTACCTACCCGCGTAAAGACCAGTGCCTTATAAGCATTCAGCGACTCTCCTGGCATTCCCGGCGGGCGATAGAAGAGTTTTATCCGACTCTTCACAGAAATCAGCAGTTGGTTTTCTTCGGTTTTTTCCGAGGCGGGAATCGACTTGATATTCACCCAGAACACCGACTCTCTGTCCTGCGGAAAATCCCCTCCGGTGCGAATGATGCGCAGCACATTCTCCTGCTCGGCATCCAGCCGAAACAGCGGCGGCGTCATGATAAACGGCGCCTTGCCAGGTGCAGTCTGCGCCCCGTCATCAACCCATGACTGAATCAGATACGGTTTGGTCTTCTCGGTGTTTTTCACCGAAATCGAGGCTTCTTTCCTTGAGCCGTCGTACACCACCCGCGTGCCCCCCACCACCACACCCGCAATAGCCGTATGCACCGTACCGACCAGCAGGCCGGCGGTTAACATGTATTTCAGCCACCCCATCGACGTATCTCCTACCGACGCTTTGCTCAAGCCTGCACGTGAGCAAACCCACTTGTTGAGAAGGCCGAGCAGCGTGCCCGGCCTGTCTTAGTGATCAGTTATAAATAACTGTGAAATCACTGACGGCGTTGCCGGAACCGGCCACCACTGGAGCGGTTGCCACATATTTGGCGAAGAAGTTGAAGGTGGTGTCGGCTACCGGAGAAAGAGGCTTGCTGACGGACGGGGAGCCCACGGGAATCAACGTAGCGGCATCCCCCTCATACACACCGATCGCCACACCCTCGGCGGTTCCAGCCCCACTCGTCAGGGCAATCAAACTGCTGTTATTCCCGTCGGTCGGGCCATCAAACTTTACGACCGCGCTGGTGGCCGTGGCCGGGCAGTTAGTCAGGACGATATCGAACCGGGTCGGGGCTGCGGTATCGCCGACATTGGCCAATGCCGTTGAACTGACCGTCCCCATTGTCACCGTCTGATTGGCAGTACCGGGTGTAACAGTACACGCGGCATCGGTGATCGTACCGGTGAAGTTAATAGTGCCGTCCGCCGCATGGCTGAGCGCCGAAAATGCAGAGCACGCCAACAATGTGCATACGATTAATTTTTTATTCACACGACTATTCCTTATCACGTCAAGTTATGCAGGCATTCAACTAACTACTGGGGAGCAAGTCTCAATGCCAACCTTTTTCTAGAGCAAACAGCTCCACAGGCGGATGACTGTCAGCCAGCTCGTCTTTGCTTTTCAGATTTGCCCTCTTGTTGTGAGAGAGCGGCGTCGATGATCAAGGCTTTTTAAAGAAATACCTACGTCGAAAAATCGGCGTGTGCTGTGGGGCTTTTCTCTGTTTTCCAATTATTTGAATTGCAGCACGCTCGACGATGTGATCCGCAGGGCAAAAACCAGCCAAACAGGCTGTTCACTTGGGCTGTGGATTACTGCCCTCTTCCGACAGAACACTCCTCTATCAGGACGGTAAAAATTACCGTTTGATTGATATGACCCCATTGGCGATTCTGAACATCGGTCTAAACTGCAAAACCCAGTCATGCTCCGCAAGGGAGTCAGCGCGCCATGCAGCCCACCCTCAAATTGCTCGATCAACCCACCCGATATATGTTCTTCACCGGCAAGGGCGGTGTCGGCAAAACGTCGGTCTCAACCGCGGTATCACTCGCACTGGCCGAGGCCGGCAAGAAGGTACTGCTGGTCAGCACGGACGCCGCCTCGAACCTTGACGAGATGCTCGGCGTCGAGCTGAGCAATCAGCCTGTCGCGGTGCCGCACGTGCCTGGAATGTTCGTGCTCAATATCGACCCAGGGACCGCAGCAATTGACTATCGGGCCCGGGTGATCGAGCAAATGGGCGACCATGCCCGCGATGAAGACATCGCCTTGGTGCGTGAGCAACTCTCCGGGGCATGCACGACCGAAATCGCAACCTTCGATGAGTTCTCCCACCTGCTGTCGCAGGGCAGCGCGGCGTATGACCACATCGTGTTCGATACCGCGCCCACGGGGCACACGCTCAGATTGTTGAGCCTGCCAAAAGCGTGGAGCGGCTTTCTAAAAGGCAACGATCGTGGCGCATCATGCCTGGGGCCGCACTCGGGCTTGAAAATGCAGGAGCAGTTGTTCAATCAGGCATTGGTGGCGCTCAATGATCCAGCCCTGACCACCGTTGTTCTGGTGACGCGCCCTGATAAAGGCGCGCTCAGCGAGGCTGCACGCTCCAGCGACGAACTCCGTGAACTGGGCTTGAACCACCAGCGCCTGGTGGTCAATGCTGTATTTAAACGCAGCGACTTGAATGACCCGATCGCCGCCGCGATCGAAGCTATGGGCCAGCAAGCGCTCGACGAGATGCCCGCGTCACTGCGCCAGCTTTCAGCCGACTACATCCCACTCAAGGCCGTGGATTCGGTTGGCTTGCCCGCGCTTCGCGCACTGCTGACACCCGAGCTTGCTGTCCCAGCCAGCATTGCAAACCCAGTACCGTCGCGCCTGGAATATCCCGCACTCGCGGAATTGATCGCCGAGTTAGCCCACGACCAGCGCGGCCTGATCATGGTCATGGGCAAAGGCGGTGTGGGCAAAACCACCATTGCCGCCGCCATCGCCCTGGGACTGGTACAGCATGGCAAGTCCGTACACCTGAGTACGACAGATCCTGCGGCGCATCTGGCGGTCACCCTCAATGCCGATGTGCAGGGACTCAGCGTCGGCCGCATCGACCCTAAGGTCGAGACCCAAAAATACGTGGACAAGATCGTCGCCTCCCGCGCGCCAAGCCTGACGGAAGACGAAACCGCCTTGCTCATCGAGGATCTGCAATCCCCGTGTACCGAAGAGGTCGCGGTGTTCCACGCATTTTCCCGCGTGGTTGCGCAAGCCAGAAGCGCGTTCGTGGTACTCGACACGGCCCCCACAGGTCACTCCCTGCTCCTGATGGACGCCACAGGCGCCTATCACCGCCAGATGGTTCGCGAATTCAAAGGCAAAGCCTCGGACCACATCGTCACGCCGTTGATGCGCCTGCAAGATGCCGACTACACCAAGATCATCCTCGTCACGCTGCCCGAAGCCACCCCGGTGTCGCAGGCGGCAGCGCTGCAGGATGACTTGCGCAGGGCCGACATCGAACCGTTTGCCTGGGTGGTCAATAAGTCGTTGCTGGCCACCGATACGACAGACCCGCTGCTACGAGCGCGCCTGGATAGCGAGCGCAAACAAATGGTGAGAGTGGCCGAAGAAACCAACCATGCTGTCATCGTAGTGCCGTGGACGGCGGAGCCGCCGGTTGGCGTCGCCGGGTTGAAGCGCTTGCTGGATTGAAGTGTCGCTCGGCTTGCTCACACCGTGCGCCTGGATGACTGGAACGACACCAGCAAAAAAGCCTGCATGGCTGCAGGCTTTTCTCTATCTGGCACGACCTGGCTGCGCTCAGCCAAGCGTACTGTCGATCAGAGCCGTGACTGCCCGTCAGTCTTCAGACCCTGCTCTCAGCACCGAGACAAAGCGTTCCAATGAAGGATCTTGCTCAGCGTGCCGCTTAATCCGGCCGATGAACATCCACTCATATTCCGCCCAAAAAACCCGAGCAGTCTTGGGGGCTTTGCAGTCGAATACAACTTGATAGATCCCTGTTTCTCGCTGCCGAACGACGACGCATTGCTCAAGGCCAACCAACAGTCGCTGCCCTGGCTCCAGGGGTGGAGCATTCAGCGCAAGGCGTTTCTCAATTGCTGTTTTGCGCATGATGACTGTCGTCCTTAAAATTCAGAAACCTTATGCATTGAATCAAAAGCAAAGCCAGCCGCATGGCGGTGTGCCTTGAACGCCAGGGCATCGGGCGGACCCGCGTGGCTCAGGCGCTTCGACAGCTCTGCACACGACTATCCTCCACTGGATCATATGTGCATAATATTATCATGCAGTGATAATAGAAAGGCAATCGACGTCGCCCTGGCCTCAGGCCCGGACGAGGTCTTTTGATTGATTGCCAGGAGGCAGAGACATGCATGAAAGCAGCACTACGTGAGCGCTTGGAGACCCGTATGAAACGTGAAGACGTAAAAACCAAATACGCTGAAGGCATTCAGTTTGATACCCATTTGATTGCCAACCCGGCCAACACCCAGGAGTGGATCGTCTTCTTTAAAAAGGATGCCGGAAGAAGCTTCTTCCTAGTCAATGACAACGAAGAAATCGAACCTTTTCGGTACCTTGATGATTTGATTCATGAGCTGCGCGAAATCGGTATCAAGGTAGCTGAAATTCATTTCTGAATTGTTTCCTTGGCACCTCGCGCATCTACAAGTGCGATCGCAGCAAATAATGATGTTGGATTAACGTCTATTAACGCCAACGTTACGGCAACAAAAGACTGCTGGAGGACTCGAGTATCGGAAGGTTTTCCAGCCAGCGGCCCTACGGGCAGGTCCGCGTGGAGCACACGTAGAAAGTCGCCAGCTCGCAGTGAGCTGGCGCGCGTTTCCTGACGCTCTACTCAGGCACGCAAGTAGGCCACCAAGGCATCGGCGAAGGACTCAGTGGTACCGGCCCCGCCCATATCGGGTGTCACTTGGTCACGGGAGTTTTCCAGAACAACGCGGATAGCGGTACGAATGCGCGTGCCCTTGTCCACCATGCCCAGGTAATCAAGCATGTCTGCGGCGGCCAATAACAATGCACACGGGTTCGCGATGTTCTTGCCGGCGATGTCCGGTGCCGAACCGTGGACCGCTTCGAAGATGGCTGCATCGGCACCGATGTTGGACCCCGGCGCCAAGCCCAACCCACCGACCAGGCCTGCGCACAGGTCTGAAAGGATGTCGCCAAACAGGTTGGTGGTGACGATGACATCGAATTGATGGGGATTCATCACCAACTGCATACAGGCATTGTCGACGATCATCTCGTGGAATTCGATTTCCGGATAATCCTCGGCGACCTCACGCGCCACGTCAAGGAACAGCCCGGAGCACGACTTGATGATGTTGGCCTTGTGTACCGCGGTCACTTTTTTGCGACCTTTGCTACGAGCCAGCTCGAACGCGTAGCGCACGATGCGTTCGGAGGCTGTGCGTGTTACGCGAATGCTTGCCAGAGCGACTTCGCCGTCTTCCGAAATACTTTGCCCTTCTGGCAGGTACGCCCCTTCGGTATTTTCACGCACCGTGATGATATCGATACCTTCGAAGCGCGAACGAGTGCCGGGGAAACTGATCGCCGGTCGGACGTTGGCGTAGAGATCGAAGTGGCGGCGAAGGTGGACGTTGATCGAGGAGAAGCCGCGGCCAATCGGCGTGGTCAGAGGGCCTTTGAGTGCGACGCCGTGTTTGGCGATCGTATCGATGGACGCGGGCGGCATCAGCTGCCCATGCTGCTGCAAGGCCTCCAAGCCGGCCTCAACGAAGTCGTACTGAAGATTGCAGTCAAGGGCATCGAGTACGCGTAGCGTCGCTTGCATGATCTCAGGGCCGATGCCGTCACCCTTGATGATTGCGATGGTTTTGCTCATGGTCTCTTCCTTAACAGCGCTGTGTCAGCCTGCTGTATTGATGGGGTCACTGAGACTGGTGTCACGAGTCTGCTGATAGGCATTGACTGTCTGACGGCTTTCACCGCGGCAGAGTGCTATGTTTCATCCTCCGCGCCGTGACCGCGCAGGTCATTGCGGATCAATTGACGAGCGACCTGAACGGGTGTCAGCTCTCGCTATGGATGCGGCGGTTACAGGTGAGCGCCCGGATCAAGCGTGCAGTCATTTGCTCCATCGATGACGCGCATAACATTAACATACAATGCTAATTCCACGTGGTAGAAAGCAGCGTTTTCCGGATGATACCAAGGTCTTAGAACGCCTGTGCGTGACAGGGTGAGATCGCTTTTAGGCAGGCATAAAAGGAAGACGGGTTGTGGCTCGGATCATTCAAGAACGGATGATCTTGCAAATGGCGGGCTGTCGATGTTCAGGGGCTGCGGCGGCCGGATGTCCGCCGAGTGCGACAGCTGCCAACCGTGCAAAAGGTCGTGCAACTGCCGCACATCAGCCTGATTGACCTCCGCTTACAGCGGGTAGTGCGCCGGGTAATGCAGCTTCGCAACACCGGTGTCGATAGCGGCCTTGGCCACTGCGCCGGCGATTGCCCCGAGCAGGCGAGCATCGAGCGCTTTGGGGAGAATGTAATCGCGCCCAAACTCAAGCTTGTCGACGTTGAACGCTCGCAGCACTTCCACAGGGGTTGGCTCTTTGGCCAATTGGCGCAGTGCTTCCACTGCCGCAATTTTCATCGCTTCGTTGATCCGGGTTGCCCGAACATCCAGGGTGCCGCGGAAGATGAATGGAAAGCCCAGAACGTTATTGACCTGGTTCGGGTAGTCGGAGCGACCGGTCGCCATGATCAAGTCATCACGCGTGGCCATGGCCAACTCGTAGCTGATTTCAGGATCGGGGTTCGAGCAGGCAAACACGATCGGCTTGGGAGCCATCGCCGCCAGCGCTTCAGCCGGAAGCAGATTGGCGCCAGACAACCCCACGAACACATCGGCACCGTTCATGGCTTCCATCAACGTGCGCGGGCCACCGTCGTTAACGAATTGTGCTTTGTATTGGTTGAGGTCTTCGCGCGCCGAGTGGATGACACCGGTGCGATCGACCATGTACAGATTGCTTTTTTGCGCGCCAAGGCTGAGCAGCAGGCGCATGCACGCCGTGGCTGCGGCACCGGCGCCGAGGCAGACGATTCTCGCGTTCTCCAGCGTTTTGCCCTGAATCTCCAGCGCATTGAGCATGCCGGCCGCGGTGACGATGGCGGTGCCGTGCTGGTCGTCATGGAAGACCGGGATGTTGCACTGTTCGATCAGTGCGTCCTCGATTTCAAAGCACTCAGGGGCTTTGATGTCTTCCAGATTGATCCCACCAAAGGTGTCGGCGATACGCACGACGGTGTCGATAAAAGCCTGGGAACTCTCGGCATTGACTTCGATATCGATCGAGTCGATACCGGCAAAACGCTTGAACAGCAACGCTTTGCCTTCCATGACCGGCTTACTGGCCAAGGGGCCCAGATCGCCGAGACCCAAAATGGCCGTACCGTTTGTGATCACGGCCACCAGATTGCCTTTTCCGGTAAAGCGATAGACGTTCTCCGGGTCCTTCGCGATTTCGCGAACGGGCTCGGCCACGCCAGGGCTGTACGCCAGTGCGAGTTGAGCGGCGGTATCGGCAGGCTTGGTCAGCGCGATGCCGATTTTTCCTGGGGTCGGGAATTCATGGTAATCCAGTGCAGCCTTCTTGAAGTCGGTAGTCATGCGAGCCCCTAATTAGACGTTGATTACAATATTATGTTAACACTATTATAATACAAGGCAACGAGGTCCTGAGCCACAGACCAGGATCGAGTTGCCGGCTTGAATGCTGTTGACGAAGGGGTTTGTCAGCCAGCAGACCAACGCTATTGGCCCTAAGACTTCAGGGCGGGCCTGTATTTTTTGGCCAATAGAGCCCTCCTATGCTTGAACCCGTTTAGGCCACCTTGCGTGGCCTTTTTTTGCGCGCTCGAAAGCCCGGCGCGCTACGCACCAAGCACGACACACTAGGACTCGGGGGTTTGCTTATCGCGTCTTGGAGCCGCCCTACGCACTTCGACAATCGCGTAAGGGCGTCGACGCGGCTCATGGGGCCGGATCAGCGTTGATCCGTGTCAGGCGATCGCGAAAAAGGATGGGGGGCGTCGATTCTTTCTTTAACAGAACTCAATCTTTACTGACCTGCTCAACGTTTCTGAGGGTGGCTGTCAGAAATGTACTTCGGCAGATTTGATACCCAGCTCGCGAAGCTCATGGATCAGATCATCGAGGCGTCCAAATGACTCCACTTCCTCGTTGTCATTGACCAGAAAATAGCTTCTCCCGGCATCCTTTTTGAAAAGAATGATCCACTCGTGCGTGTTGGCCGGGTTGGCTATCACATGCGTGTCAAAGTGCATGCCTTCCCCGTGTTTGGTTTTGACATCTTCGCGTTTCATGCGCGGTCTCCGAGCATAGGGTTCAGCTCTCTGAGCACTGAATCTAGAGCGTCGCCGGTGTTGTACCGAGGCTAGGCCAATTGCTTTGCTATTATCATAACGTGTGAATAGTATGCACATGCCACCAGAACGAGGCTAGTCATGATTGCGATACGAGAAGCTTGGAAAGCGGGCTTGTTAGGGCGCGAGCATTGGCTTGGAAATATCGTCTCAGGGATCATCGTCGGCGTCGTGGCGCTGCCCTTGGCCATGGCATTTGCGATCGCCTCCGGCGTCAAGCCGGAACAGGGGATCTACACGGCCATTGTGGGTGGTTTGCTGGTTTCGCTGTTCGGCGGAAGCCGGCTGCAGATTGCGGGCCCCACAGGCGCATTCATCGTCATTCTGGCCAGCGTGACAGCCAAGTACGGCGTTGATGGCTTGCAGGTCGCGACAATGATGGCCGGGGCAATTTTATTGCTGCTCGGCATCACCAAACTTGGCGCACTCATCAAGTTCATCCCTGACCCGGTGATTGTGGGATTCACCGCCGGCATCGGGGTGATCATTTGGGTCGGGCAATGGAAAGACTTTCTGGGCTTGCCGAAAATCAGTGGCGAGCACTTCCACCAGCGGCTGTGGCACCTCATCCAGGCATTCCCCAACCTTCATGTACCCACGACACTGTTGGCCCTGCTGAGCCTGGCGCTGGTGATCCTTGCACCTAAACTGCCGGGTTTAAAGCGTGTTCCCGGCCCGCTGATCGCGATGGTCGTGGTCACGGCATTACATGCCTATTTTCAGTTCGACGGCGTGGCCACGATCGGCAGTGCATTTGGGGGCATTCCTCAAGGCCTTCCCCAAATCGGCCTTCCAGCAATAACGCTGCCCCAGGTCATTGAGTTGATTGGCCCTGCGTTTGCAATCGCGATGCTTGGGGCTATCGAGTCACTATTGTCGGCAATTGTCGCCGACGGGATGGCCGGCACCAAACATGACTCCAATCAGGAGTTGATCGGACAAGGCATTGCCAACCTGGTCACCCCTCTGTTCGGTGGCTTCGCTGCGACAGGGGCGATCGCTCGAACGGCCACCAACATCCGCAATGGCGGCAATAGCCCAATCGCGGGTATTGCCCACTCCCTCACGTTGATTTTGCTGATCTTCTTTCTGGCGCCGCTGGCTTCGGATATCCCGCTTTGCGCATTGGCGGCGATCTTGTTCGTGGTCGCTTACAACATGAGCGAACTGAAGCACTTCAAGCGCATGGTCAAACGCGCGCCCAAAGCCGACGTTGCCATCCTGCTAATCACCTTCGGCCTGACCGTTTTCAGTGACCTGACGATCGCCGTGAACATTGGGGTGATTCTCGCCATGCTGCAATTCATGCGTCGCATGGCGTCCTCTGTCGAGGTACAGCTAATGGTCGAAGATGAGCTGGAGGCAGAGTTGCGTACAAATGGACATGCACATCTTCCTCCCGGTGTTTTGGTCTACACCATCGAGGGGCCTCTGTTCTTTGGCGCCGCAGAAACCTTTGAACGTGTTTTGGCGCAAACGCACACCGATCCCAGAACGTTGATTATTCGCCTGAAGCGCGTGCCGTTCATGGACATCACGGGCTTGCAAACGCTGCTCGAAGTCATTGAGCAACTGCACAAGCGCGGCATTGTCGTAAAGCTGTGTGAAGCCAATGAGAAAGTGCTTGGCAAACTCGACCGGGCCGGGATTCTTCAGGTGCTCGGTTCACAGCATTATCATGCGGACTTCAATGGCGCACTGGTCAGTCATACCCAGATCAACGAGAGTCAGGGCGAGACGTAGGAGACAGTGAATGACGCGCGATGAGCAGGCACTTGTCGTGCCCGCTCATACAGGGATGAATTACTTGGCATTGGCCGCAATTTTGCTTTTGGTCGCGTAGGACACGCCATGCGTCTCGAGATAGTCCCGAATCAGCTGACGAACGACCTGAGAAGGTGTCAGGTCCTGAGACGCGCAAAGCTCCTCAAGGGCTTTTTTCTTGACGGGATCAATGAGCACAGTCAGTCGTGCAGTCTTGTTTTCCATGGAATTGCCTGTCGCCTAAATCGATCAATGATAATCAAATTATAATAGCAGGGCATTCATTTGTCACCGCTTAGGTTCGCCGCTGCACTGTTCGATCCGAAAGCCCGAGCACCTTCGAAAACACATGGTGGTCACGTAGCGGGGGCGATTACCAACTCCGACGGAAATCCTTTCTCCATCATCGAATGAAGCTCAAATGCGCTGGTGGTCTTGAGTTTCGTGCCTTCACCAAACAGCAGCGGTAAAGGCCTGGCCGGATCGTATGCTGTTGCTTGTAGGGTTTTGCTCGCCGGAATCATGCCCTCCCCCCTCCGCCATATGGCTAAAAAAAAACGCCAACGGCAAAGAAAGCCATCCGACGATGGGCAGCCAGATCACACGAACGCTAAAAAACCGCGAGGCCGAATGGGTGACTGGCCGCGCAAGGTTTTGGGCGAGTCGTATCATGAAAGGACTAGGCTGACATCCGGTTTGCCAACTCTCGCGGCAGAGAAGGTGAGCCGAGGAACGTCGCACGAGCGGCGCTCAATCTTGAGAGCGCAAAAGACCTCAAGACAATCGCCTTCAGGCCTCCCGCCGACCTCCCCACAACAATCAATAAAACAACCGCGGCTCCGGCGCAGCCAGCAGGCTGACCAACTTGGTCAACGCAAACCCCAACTCCGCACGGCTAGGGCCCATCAGGGCGATGCGTACCCCACGGGTGCTGGCGCTGCGCTGGGCCAGGAACTGGCTGCCACTGACCACGATCACGCCGTTGGCGCGCGCGAGGTTGGCGAACTCGTCGCTGGTCCAGGGCTCGGGCAATTCGAGCCACACATGGAAGCTGTTGGGTTGGGTGCGAATGTCGTACGAGCCCAGTAGCTGCCGCGCCAGGCGCTGGCGCTCCGCGGCTTCCTCCTGCTGCACCCGCACCAATTGCGCCCCACGGCCACTGGTGATCAGGTTGCTGGCCAATTGAGCCATCAACGGCGACGGCATCCACACACTGCTGCGCACCATGGACGACAGCCGCGATAGGGTTTGCGGCGGCGCGTACAGGTAACCGATGCGCAGGGCCGGTAACAAGCTCTTGGACAGGCTGGTCAGGTATACCGAGCGCTCCGGGGCATAGGCCGACAACGGTTTGTGCGCGGGGCGTGTCTCAAGAAAGCCGTAGATATCATCATCGATGATGTACAGGTCAAACTCGCGGGCGATCTCGGCGATTTCCAGGCGACGCGATTCGGGCATGATCGAGTTGGTGGGGTTCTGGTGCGTGGCCACCGTCACCAGCAGCGTGGGCCGGTGCTCGATGCACGCGGCCCGCAGCGCCGCCGGTACCAGGCCGTACTCATCGACCTGCACCCCGTGCAGGCGACGGCCTAGGCTGTGGGCCAGGGAGATGATCCCCGGATAGCAATATTCCTCACACAGAATCATATCGCCGACGCTGGACAGGCCGCCGATGGCCACCAGCAAGCCGTGTTGGGCACCGGCCGTCAACACGATCTGTTGGGCGTTGGCGTCCGGCAGGCAGCGCTGCACCCACAACGCCCCGGCCTCCTTATGCACGGAATGGCCGCCGTCGGTGACGTAATCCAGGATCGACCCCAACTCGGGCGCCTGCGCCAACTCCTCGATTGCTCCTCGCAGCCAGTCGCTCATGCCGGCGTCGCAGGGCTTGATGATCGACAGGTCTATCTGCCCGGTATCTACCTTGGAGGCAACGCCGAGTCTGGCCACCGGCGCCAAGACACCGCGGGTCGGCAGCACGAAGGTGCCTCGCCCCACTTCCCCGATCACCAGGCCGCGCTTGGCCGCCTCGTCGTAGGAGCGGCCGATGGTGCCCGGCGTCACTTTCAACGCCTCAGCCAGCTCCTTGAGGGTAGGCAGGCGCTCGCCCGCGGCCAAGTGCCCGGAAGCGATGTCACGCGCCAGTGCGTCGGCGATCATCAAGTAAACCGGCTGGCCATGGCCGCTGTATTCAGGAACCCACATAGGAACGACACCAGAAACAACTGAAGCGCGAAATCCTACCATGAAATTTTTCATAAGCGTAATCGCACAACAATCGACTCAATATTAGTCGATTCAAAACATTACACCGATCAAATGCATGTCATTTATTTTCTACCGAAACACAAGACTTCAGCCGTCACCGCAAGGCAACGCGACCGAATTTTGCACGGAGCATCTGCACCATAGGGGAGGGAAAGTGCAGTCCGGCAGCAGCTGCTGCAGATTTTATTGCCAATTAAAATCAATAAAATCATCAGGTTATGATCAGTCAAGCGAAACAATGTCAATTTAGGTATCAAAAACATATTGAGTCGATTTATTTCAAGGAATTAGAATTATTGCATCGATTCAATATTTTTTACCCATCCACATCAAAATATGGAACTTCACCTGAAATGGAAAGCGCAAACCTCAAGACCGCAGTCGACGCCACCACAGCCCTGGAAATCCGACTGCCTTGGGTCATAGCCAGCGCCTGGCAAGCGGTGCTGAATCAGACGCCACTTGAGTTCGAACACAACCGGGACATCTACTTCCAACTCAAAGAGCAGGCGCAGGACGTGCTGGGCACGACGCTGACCGAGCAGATTCGCTCCTTTGTCGATAACCCGCAGTTGGCCGCGCTGACCATCCGCAACTGCCCTCGTGATCGGGACACACCGCCAACGCCCTACTCCGGGGTCTTGAGCCCGCGCAGCACACCCATCGCCTGCCTGGTCAGCCTATCGATTCACAGCTTGCTAGGCATTAACCCAGTGGTATACGAAGGCGAGAATGACGGCCGTCTGTTCCGCCACGTGATCCCGTCGCGCAACGCTTCGAGCCAGAAAAGCTCCCACGGGTCGCGCCTGCGCTTCTCCTACCACGTCGACAATCCAGACCTCCCGCTATCTTCGGAAAACGTCGACACGCTCTCCTGCTGCCCCGAATACCTGTCGTTCTTCGGCATGCGCTGTGACCCACGCATCAACACGACGCTGGTCAATGTCGACGAGCTGGTGGCTGCACTGCCTGCCAGCACGGTTAGTGAACTGACCGCGCCACAGTTCGTGATTCATCGCCCCGACTCCTTCACCAGCAACCGTCGCAAGACCGCCGAGCTACCCGTGCTGGTGCGCGGCTTGAGCGGCGAATGGCTGTGCCGCATGGACTGCGAAAACACCCACGCAATTAGCCTCAAAGGCGAGTGCGCGCTGAACACACTCAAAGCACTGCTCAACTCTCGCCAGTTCGATGAGCCACATCTGCTGCTGCCCGGCGACTTCATGATCTTCAAGAACCAGCGCGTGCTGCACGCCCGCGACGGTTTCGAGCCGCAGAACGACGGCGCTGATCGCTGGCTGATCCGTCTGTTCGCGGTCAACGACCTGACCCGTGTGCGCCACAGCCGCGCCGACCACCTTTACGAAGTCCTTTCCTGACCGCCACATTGACTAAACAGGTACCACCATGGAATTACTCGGATCGTTCTGGGCCCAGCACTGGATACTGGCCATCATGCTGCTGGGCACAATCGCTTTTGTCGCCGGCTTCGTAGACAGCATTGCCGGGGGGGGCGGGCTGTTCCTAGTGCCTGGTTTCCTGCTGGTGGGGCTGCCGCCGCAGGTAGCGCTGGGCCAGGAAAAGCTGGTCAGCACCCTAGGCACTCTGGCCGCCATCCGCAACTTCTTCGCCAACAGCAAGATGGTGTGGAAAGTGGCTCTGGTGGGCGTGCCGTTCGCGCTGCTGGGCGCTTACATGGGCGCCCACCTGATCGTGTCGATTTCCCCGGAAACCGTGGGCAAGATCATCCTGGCGCTTATCCCTCTTGGCATCTTGATCTTTCTCACGCCCAAGGACCGGCCGGTACAAGAGCACACACTCAGCAACCGCATGCTCTTCACCGTAGTGCCCCTGACCTGCTTGGTCATCGGTTTCTACGACGGCTTTTTCGGGCCGGGTACTGGCAGCATGTTCATCATCGCCTTCCACTACCTGCTGAAGATGGACCTGGTGTCCAGCTCGGCCAACTCGAAAAGCTTCAACTTCGCCTCCAACATTGGCGCGCTGGTCGCCTTCATTGTGGCCGGTAAGGTGGTGTACCTGCTGGCCCTGCCCCTAGTGGCCTGCAACATCCTGGGCAACCACATAGGCAGCGCCCTGGCCATCCGTAAAGGTAACGATGTTGTGCGCAAGGTGCTGGTGCTTTCGATGCTTTGCCTGTTCGCCAGCCTTGGCGTGAAGTACCTGGCTTGATTCAACCCTCAAGGAGAACCTGATGAAAACTGCATTTGTGACCGGCGCTTCCGCTGGCTTCGGCAAGGCCATCTGCCGCGCATTGATCGCTGACAATTACCGCGTGATCGGCGGCGCCCGCCGCGCAGATAAATTGGCGGAACTGAAGCGCGAACTGGGCGAGCACTTCATTGCCCTGCCCCTGGACGTGACAGACGCCGCCTCGCTGGACGCGGCTTGCGAATCGATTCGCGACGCGTCGCTGCACATCGACCTGCTGGTGAACAACGCCGGCCTGGCACTGGGTATCGACCGCGCCCAGAGCGCCGATGCCAAGAACTGGGAACGCATGATCGCCACGAACGTCACCGGCCTGGCCATGGTCACCCACAAGCTGCTGCCGGCCATGGTGGAAGCTAACAACGGGCTGATCATCAACATCGGCTCCATTGCCGGCACGTATCCCTACCCGGGCGGCAACGTATATGGCGCCAGCAAGGCCTTCGTTAAACAGTTCAGCCTGAACCTGCGCGCAGACCTCGCAGGCACCAGGGTACGGGTCAGCAACATCGAGCCGGGGCTGTGCTCGGGCACGGAATTTTCACTGGTACGCCTGGCCGGTGACCAGGACGCGGTGAACGCGCTGTACCGCGACGTGGAGGCAATCCGCCCTGAGGATCTGGCCAACACGGTGGTGTGGATCGCAGGCCAGCCGCCGCACGTGAACATCAACTCGGTGGAAATCATGCCGGTAGCCCAGAGTTACGCTGCGCTGAACATCGCCCGCAACCTGTAGCCCGGGCATGCCGGTGGCTGGCACCAGGGCAGGGATTTATGCCGGGCCAAGCGTTGCTATAACGCGCCACTACCCATGAAGGAGTCTTATGGATACCGCGCGACACCGCCAATACCCAGCTCACTTTCCGGTAGTCGCCCGTAAGTGCAGCTTTACCAGGTGAAACGACTGCAGTGACTTTCATGGGGCTTACCTCTGAATCGAAGGATCAGAGACAGCTTCATGCAAATCACGCTGGGCGCTTTGGTTGTTGGGTCAACCCTGTCTAGTCCTGAAATAGGTGTAAACCTATTTCAGGACTAGACATCTGGCAGCCCCTCCCATTCACTTCAGGTTCTGCTCAATCCAACCGGCCGTCGTCGTCAGATCAATACCGTGTGCGGCGTTGAAGGTCTGACTCTTATCCCAAGCGACTCCTTTACCTTCAGCGAACACAGCCCGGTACTTGCTTAGCTGGTCATTCGGAGCAGCATCGAGATCGTTCTTCAATTTGGGAACGCTCCATTCGATGCGAGATACCGTGCGGTTGAGTCTTGCATCAATCGCATCCGCCAACTGTGCGTAGGTCAGAGTGTCTCCGGCCACGAAGACCACCTGATTGGCAAGGCGAGGCTTGGCGAACACAATCTTCGCCGTCAGCATCCCTATATCTTCTGGCGTAGTAACGGTGACCTGAGTATCCCAACTGCCTAGCGCATGAACAGTGTTTTTTGCCAGGTCAACCACGCCAAACGCTGGCTCGAACAAGAAGCTTGTAAACATCCCTGTGGAGACGATGATCCATTCGGTTGTGCGCTGCGCACGCAGTAGTTCACGGACCTCAAGTTGCTCATCAAACAAATCCTGCGCACTGCCTTTGCCAATCACGTCGTAGTCCACGCCAAACTGCCACGGCACGTAGCGTTTTACACGTGCCTGAAGCACAGCACGGGTGAGTTTCAGCTGGGTGCCGGCACCGGCGATAAAACCTACGCAACTGATGATCGTGTCGAATCGGGCGAAATGCTCGGCAAGCTCCTCAACTGAATCGTTAATGACGTCAGCCTGCAAAATGGATACGCCTAACCCACGGAGTTCTTCAATGGCCTGCGCTTTAGAAGCGTCTTGAATCACGGCCACGGGTGGACGCAGAAGCACGCTAAGACGAACGCCTGCATCCTTCTTGTTTGGCACAGCCCTGGCCAACTCGCGCAGCACGGACATGCCGAGTTCACCGGCCCCCAGCACCAGAATGTTGTCGGTTTCCACTGGTTTTGGCGCTTGCATGAATGTTCTCCAATGTGCAGATCAACGTGAGTGAGCGTTATCCTGTCACCATTGGAGCCTGCCCATAAGTAGGTACACGAGTGATCCTGGGGGGCGAATGGACAACGAAGAAATCATTAGGCAGTCGCAAGCTGCATGCGAAGCGCTCAGCGCAGAAGATGATGGTTTGAAGCGGGAAGTTCTCACCCATGCAGGTAATCGCTGGTCGCTGGGAATCGTCCACACACTAGGAGTGGAGGGACGGCTGCGGCATGCGGAGATAGCCAGGCGCATGAGTGGCGTGACGCAGCGGATGTTGACCCGCAGCTTGCGCCAGCTGGAAAGAGACGGCCTGGTTCTACGCCGGGATTACAACGAGGTGCCGCCACGTGTCGACTACGAATTATCCGAGCTGGGACGGGGCCTGCTAGCGCGGATGATTCCATTGTGGATGTGGGTAGCAGAGAACGCCGAAGGTTTTCGCGATGCTCGTATTCTCTACGATTCTGACATTTCGAATGATATTAAGTGACAGCTTCTGGCTGATCTCTGCCTGTCGCGACTGACAGTTTTACCCGGCCTGTCTTTGGTTGAAACGACTGCGGCGACTTTCATGATATTTACCTCTGAATCGTAGGATTTGAGATGCATTCATGCTGGTCACGCTGTGCGTTTTGATCGCCCCGGGAAATCCAAGGCCAAAAAAAGCCTGCATCGCTGCAGGCTTTTCTCTATCTGGCTCACGACCTGGACTCGAACCAGGGACCCAATGATTAACAGTCATTTGATCGCAACGGTGCCACGGAAGAACGTGGTAGAGATGTAAGGATGCTGCGTAGCGTGAGCCGCATGAGCGAGCACGCCAGGAAAGTTAGTCGTGTTGGATTAGCTTGTCAAAGCGTGGCAAAGCAATGAACTGCAGGAAAAGGAGGCGGCCGAAGTCAGCTCATGGACCGGCGCGCGCCCCTGTGTTTCGATGGCAGAACATTCACGTAAACACCACTCGGCCCAGCGTCACTGACGCGACTTGCAGCTTACAACTGAAAATCCTCGAGCAAGCACTTCAAACCCTGTGCCTCCATAGTCTTTCAGCCTGTATTTAACGCCCTCAAGCTGATCAGCTGAGACATCTTCCATTTCAAGTTCGCTTAAGTAAAAACTTCCACACACATCAGGAACTTTTAAGCGACGAACCCCCGTAAACGCTAAAACAACTTCAAACTCCGACTGTTCAGACGCATAAAGCATCTCCAGACTAACCTTGTAAGTTTCAATTGCCTCTCCCGTATTTTCACGCTGCAAGCTGAGCCCCTGCATCAGATTTAGATTATAAAAATCAAAATCGGAAATAATGGAAAGCTTTTCAACGCCCTCAAAAGCCCTTTCAACTGCCCGCATATTTCCTCCTCGTCATCAGGACGCATATCAGGCCTGATCCCTTAGCATTCTAATATCTCTCCAAACCTGAAGCGGAGCAAAAGCAGCAAAAGGAGACACCCATTAGCCGGTCTCAAGTCAAGGCTAAAAGCCAACTCGCCCTGCAGCTTTTAACTGTAGGGTTTCCCTTTGTCTCAACCTGCTCGGTTGAACCCGTCGTACCCGTTTTCTCATCAATGGCTACGACCGAGTCGTGCCTGACACCCATATGGATCAAGCGGTAGCAACACAACACGCACCGCCCTGGCAGTGAACTGCCCCAGAGAAACGTTGGTACCGCCAATGTGTCCAAAACGTGTCACAGAACTGTGGCTCGTGCGCAAAGCGCACGTCCAGTCTCTACTGGCTCACTTAGCGGACGACCCGGTTACAACGCACTCAGGCGGTGATGATCGGACGCCACTCGGATTTTTGGCTCACGTCCAGTCCCCTTTCGGTTGCCCGATCATCACCTGACTCGCCCTTCAGGCGAAACAGCGTTTAGCGTCAAAAGGCTGCTTCTCCTTAAGGATGTGGTAGGTCGCTCGCGCTAGCTTGTGAGCCAGTGCTTTAGTCGCCACCACGCCATTGGTCTTGGCTTTCTTTTTCTCAAAAAAACGTTTGGCATCGTCACTAAATCGCCGCGCAAAATTGGCCGCTTCAATAAAGGCCCAGATCAGGTACGCGTTACCGTTTTTGGCGTTGCCTTCACCCTTCTTTTTGCCGTTGGAGTAGCGCGCACTTTTTACGCACCGAGCATAGGAGGCAAAGTGACCGACCTCTGCAAAACGTCCTATGTCACCGGTTTCCAACATGATGACTGTTGCCAGTACTTCACCGACGCCTGGCATCGTTTTTAGCAACAAATACTCAGGTCGTAATTTGGCCTGTTGAAGCAGTCGCGCTTCAAGCCCGGCGATCTGCGCTTCAAGCGTCTGGATGACCGCCACATTGGCGTTCATTGCCAAAGCCACATCTGTTGGCAGGCCCAGCCTGTCAACGGATGCGGCAGAAAAGCCTTTGATTTCATTGCAGCTAAAACCATGGCCGAACTGGCGTGCGGCAATGTTCTCGACAGCCAGGATATGCTGGGTTCTTGTGCGCACCAGTTGAATGCGTTTACGCGCCAAGTCTCTCAACGCACGCTCCTGAGGCGGATGAATATAGCCCGTCGGTAGAATCCCGAGTCGCAGCAAATGCGCGAGAAATACCGCATCATCCTTGTCGTCTGAATGCTTCAAACCGTCGTAGCGCCTCATCGCCACCGGGTTTGCCAGTTTAACGTCCATGCCCGCGGCCATAAGGCCATCGACCAGCCAATACCAGTTGTACGTCGACTCGACCACCACACCGACCAACTCGTCACGGTGTGGTTCGAGCAGTGAGAGGATCGGCGTGAGCTCATTGGGACAGCGTCGGCTCACCAAGACTCTGTCCGTTTCGTCGGTTACCACGACAACGCTGTTGTTCGAATGCAGGTCTATGCCACAGAATTTCATCACGGCCTCCTCAGCAAAAGTCTAAGTTCGCACGTTGAATTTTGCGCCACCTCCGTGAGGTGGGGAGGCCGGCCAGATGATTCTCAGTTTTATTTAAATTCCGATCAGGCCGCTGTTGGAAAGGTCGTTGCTGGAATTCGCCGACAGGTTATTGGTAGCACACGGCGCGCCGGCGTTAAGCAGATCTTCACCGGCTATCAGGTTCGGATTGTTACCGGCGATCAACCCGCCCCTCGGCGCGAGGCGATTGTCGGCCCGGGCTAGATAGAGCACCGGCACTAGGATTTGCGCGTCATCTACCTCGTTCTTCCTTTCTCCATAATTACTACTCACTTAACTTCTTAGCCAATGTAGTCTTCATTAGCTTTAACGTTCGATTCCCTTCCTTAAAACCCTCATTTAGAGCGAGTATGGCCTGCGACTTATCGAAAATATAGCCAGCTAAAAAAATTGATTCAATTTATTCAATTGCATGAATGACAACCGATTCCTCCTCAGCCTTTAGAAGCGCTAACAGAATACGCAGAGCCCGCTCATCATTCGAGTCCCCAAGGGACTCCGCGCACCGACCTCGCCACATTTCAGACTTCACTGAAAGCGCATACTCAAGTTCACCCCAACTCAAACTATCAAACTGAGAGATTTTGGAGGCTGCGATATCAATACCTACATCCGACCAATAATCTTCTGACCCTATCGAATCCAGCAAAAATTCATACTCTTTAAACATATTTCACCTATCAAAATTTCGTTGGATCCGTGCATCCTCTGCCACAAGGATAGCCAGCAGTAACGCGATCCCCCACCTTGATCACCTCAACTTTAACACCGTTAACTGTCGTTTGATGCAACGAGGCACCATCGGATCTAGTCGCGAGCGCCGGGCCATTTCCGGTAGCCCGAACAGCACTCATAGTTTGCGCTGTAGTGGTCTAATGAAACCGGACACCCATTTAGGCGAGAATGCTCGCCAGAACGAGGTGTCAGATGACCAAACAACGCCGTACCTTTTCCCCTGAATTCAAACGCGAGGCGGCCGGGATCGTGGTCTGGATCATCTGGACCTTCGGATGATCAGAAAAAGTTTCGGTTAGCGTGTGATAGATCAGGTTTGCATCGTTGGTTGCATCAAGCTTGTTGATCACGACATTCAACATTGGCGTCTCTGCACCCAGCGCTGCCAACGGCTCAAGATCTCGATAGAGCTGGAGCATTCCACGCTGAAACTCTCGTGCAGTCAGCATATCCGGGGTGATGGGCGAAATAGCCATTTGTGCCCCAAGCAAGGCCATCTCCAGCACGATGGAGCGAGCTCCTTGGGTATCGATCAGAATCAGATCAAAGTCCTGCTCGAAAGCCGGCAGCAGATTCTTGAGACGAAGGCGCCCGTCAGCAGCATGGAGCAACAAATTTCCCAGCTGATTGAACGGATCATTGGAATGGATCAATGAGAGATTAGGAATGCAGGTCTGCGAAATGACCTGGTCGGCCCGAGTCTCGTTATTCGCGATCAGTTGATAGGTTCCACCAGGCGCCTCATGCGATAGCGCATAGAATGAGGACAGAGACGGCTGATTATCCAGATCAATGAGCTGCGGATTCCACGGGCATCCGGCCACCCATTCCATGAACATCCGGCCACTGATTCCACGATGATCCGGCCACCCGTTCCACGGCCATCCGGCCACCCACAAGGCAGGCAGCAACGCAGGATTAATTCACTACCATCGACCTCTTTTATCGAAGCAGAGAGGTCGTCGTGGAGCGGTTATCCATGCGTAAAATTAAGGAAGTGCTACGTCTCAAGTTTGAGGTCGGCCTATCTGCTCGCCAGATCGCTGTCAGCTTGCAGGTGGGTCGCGCAACTATCGGTGAGTACCTCAATCGCTTTGCTGCCAGCGGGCTGACTTGGCCGTGTGCGGCGAGCGAGGCGCAGTTGCAGCAGCGTCTTTTTCCGCCACCACCCGACGTCCCCAGCGATCAACGTCCGATGCCGGACTGGACTCATGTCCACGCAGAGTTGCGCCGCCCCGGCGTAACCCTGGCCCTGCTTTGGCAAGAATATCGACTCGCCCATCCGCAAGGCTTCCAATACAGCTGGTTCTGCGAGCACTACCGGCTCTGGGCCGCCAAGGTCGACGTGGTCATGCGCCAGGAACATCGCGCCGGCGAAAAGCTGTTCGTCGATTACGCGGGTCAGACCGTGCCGATCATCGACCGGCGAACCGGAGAGATCCGCCAGGCCCAGATCTTCGTCGCCGTCCTCGGCGCCTCCAGCTACACCTTCGCCGAGGCGACCTGGTCGCAGAAACTGCCCGACTGGCTGGGCTCGCATGCCCGCTGTTTTGCTTTTTCGGCGGCACCGCACAGATCCTGGTGCCCGACAATCTGCGCAGTGGCGTGACCAAGGCGCACCGTTACGAGCCCGATATCAACCCCAGCTACCGCGATCTGGCCGAGCACTACGGCGTCGCCGTATTGCCCGCTCGCTCACGAAAACCCAAGGACAAAGCCAAGGTCGAAGTCGGTGTTCAAGTGGTCGAGCGCTGGATCCTGGCGGTGCTGCGCAATCGGCAGTTCTTTTCGCTGGGTGAACTCAACACCGCCATCGGACTGCTGCTGGATCGCCTCAATCAGAAGCCCTTCAAGAAACTGCCCGGCTCACGCCGCTCGGCCTTCGAGACCATCGACCAACCCGCGCTGCAACCGCTACCAGAACATCCGTATGTCTACGCCGAATGGAAAAAGGTGCGAGTCCACATCGACTACCACGTCGAAGTCGACGGCCATTTTTACTCCGTGCCGTACCAACTGGTGAAACACCAACTCGAAGTACGCCTGACCGCGCAGACCGTCGAGTGCTTCCACGCCAACCAGCGCGTGGCCAGCCATCTGCGCTCGCCGCACAAAGGCCGCCACACTACCCACACCGAGCACATGCCCAAAAGTCACCGCGAACACGCCGAGTGGACGCCCCAGCGGCTGATCCGCTGGGCTGAGCAGACGGGCCCGAATACGGCCGGTGTCATCGCCTACATCCTCGAACGCCGAATCCATCCGCAGCATGGCTTCCGCGCCTGTCTGGGCATCCTGCGCTTGAGCAAACAGCACGGCGAAGAGCGGCTGGAAGCCGCTTGCCAACGTGCGCTGGCCCTAGGCGCATGCAGTTACAAGAGCCTCGAATCGATCCTGCGCCAAGGCCTGGAACGGCTACCTCTTGCCCAGCAAAACCTGCCGTTACTGCCCGATGAACATATCAATCTGCGCGGCCCTGGCTACTACCACTGACTGAAAAAGGAGCACGAACATGCTGCCTAACCCGACCCTCGACAAGCTGCAAATCCTACGCCTGCACGGCATGATCAAGGCGCTTGGCGAACAACACGCAACGCCCGACATCAACGATCTCAGCTTCGACGAACGCCTCGGCCTGATGGTCGACCGCGAGCTGACCGAGCGCGAAGACGCCCGCCTGACGACTCGCCTCAAAGCCGCACGACTGCGCCATAACGCCTGCCTGGAAGACATCGATTACCGCAGCCCTCGTGGCCTGGACAAGGCGCTGATCCTGCAACTGGGTAGCGGCCAGTGGCTGCGCGATGGCCTGAACCTGATCATCGGCGGGCCGACGGGCGTAGGCAAAACCTGGCTCGCCTGCGCGCTGGCTCATAAAGCTTGCCGCGACGGTTACAGCGTGCGCTATCTGCGCCTGCCGCGCTTGATGGAAGAACTGGGCCTGGCACACGGCGACGGCCGCTTCGCCAAGCTAATGGCCGGCTACGCCAAGACCGACCTGCTGATCCTGGATGACTGGGGCTTGGCGCCGTTTACCGCTGCTCAGCGGCGCGACATGCTTGAACTGCTGGACGACCGCTACGGCAACCGCTCGACGCTGGTAACCAGCCAGATGCCGGTGGACAAATGGCACGCACTGATCGGCGATCCGACCCTGGGCGATGCGATCCTCGACCGGCTGGTACATAACGCTTATCGGATCGAACTGAAGGGCGAATCGATGCGCAGACGCGCAACGAAATTGACGGCGACAGAGACTTCAGACTAACAATGCAAGCCTGCGTCGCTGCGCTCCGACTGCCCGGCCGGATGAGCGTGGAATAGGTGGCCGGATGTTGGTGGGCTGGGTGGCCGGATGGCGTGGAATGCGCATCAATGAGCAGGGTGCGGATCCCTGCATCGGCGCAGAACGCGCCCAGATTGACGCCGACCGTGGTTTTACCCGGCCCGCCTTTGGTTGAAACGACTGCAGCGACTTTCATGATATTTACCTCTGAATCGTAGGATTAGAGACGCATTCATGCTGGTCACGCTGTGCGCTTTGATCACCCCGGAAAAATCCAAGGCAAAAAAAAGCCTGCATCGCTGCAGGCTTTTTCCTATCTGGCTCCACGACCTGGACTCGAACCAGGGACCCAATGATTAACAGTCATTTGCTCTACCAACTGAGCTATCGCGGAATTCACCGTATGTTACTGATTAAAAAGGACAAGTCAAGCACTACCTGGCATTGCCGAACGCAATCGGATAACCCGTTCGGCTTTTACCCTGCATGGGCCATTTCCTTGGCCAGGTCCAGCCAGGCGCGCGCTGCGGGTGGCAGGTGAGCGCTGGCGCGCCAGGCCAGGGCGATGTGCCAGTCGGTGTGGGGTTCGTCCAAGGGGATCAGGGCGATGCCGGCGTGCTGGTGCTTGTGCGCGAGCATGCGTGGCAGGAAGGCGACGCCCAGCCCTGCCGCCACCAGGTCGACGATGAAGTCGATCTGCCCACTACGGGCGGTGACGCGTGGCGTCACGCCCTTGCGTTCGCAGGCGGCGAGGATTAATGCGTTCAGGGCAAAACCGGCTTCGAACAGAATGAACGGTGAATCCGCGAGGTCGGTGAAGTCGATGCGCTTGCGCCGCGCGAGCGCATGGCTCATGGGCAGCACGGCCATCAGCGGCTCATTGCGCACGGGCTGGTAGTCGAAGCCATCGTCTACCGGCAGCAACAGGGCCGCCAGGTCGACCTCCCCGGCTTCCAGGCATTCGTGCAGTTTTTTGCTGCCGTGCTCGGTGAGTTCGATATCGATGTCCGGGTAGCGGTTGCGGTAGGTGGCGAACATAGACGCGAACAACACGCCGCATCCCACCGGCGGCAGGCCGATGCGCAGCACGCCGCGCTTGAGGTCGCACAGGTCGTTGATCTCGGCGACCAGATCGCTGCGTTCGGCGAGCAGCACCAGGGCGCGGCGGTAGGCAATTTCGCCTGCGGCGGTAAGTTCGTTCTTGTGTCCAAGACGATTAAGCAGCGGCGCGCCCAGTTCTTCTTCCAGGGTCTTGACGGCCTTGCTCACCGTCGACTGGGTCAGCGACACCACCTGCGCCGCCTGGGAAAACCCGCCCTGGCGCACCACCTCAACGAAGACACGCAGTGTTCTCAGGTTCATCGGTATTCCTTTTGCGACTGGGCACTAGCGATAAAAGTTGTTTTTATCATGCCAGAAGTTTGCTTACCGTAACCCCCCTTTGCCCTGTGGAGTCACTGCTCATGATCATTTCGTCGGCATCCGATTACCGTGCCGCCGCCAAGCGCAAGCTGCCGCGCTTCCTGTTCGACTACATCGACGGTGGCGCCTACGCCGAACACACGATGCGTGCCAACAGTTCGGACCTGGCCGAGATCAGCCTGCGCCAACGCATTCTGCGCAACGTGGATAGCCTGAGTTTGAAGACCACGCTGTTCGGTCAGGAACATGCCATGCCGATCATCCTCAGCCCCGTTGGCTTGACCGGTATGTACGCACGGCGCGGCGAGGTGCAGACGGCCAAGGCGGCGGCCAACAAGGGGATTCCCTTCTGTCTGTCGACGGTGTCGGTGTGTTCGATCGAGGAAGTGGCGTCGCAAAGCGCGCAGTCGATCTGGTTCCAGCTCTATGTGCTCAAGGACCGCGGCTTTATGCGTAACGCGCTGGAACGGGCGCAGGCCGCCGGGGTGACGACGCTGGTGTTCACCGTCGATATGCCGACGCCGGGCGCGCGTTACCGCGACGCACACTCGGGCATGTCCGGGCCGTATGCCTCGGCGCGCCGGATGCTGCAAGCCGTCACCAAGCCACAATGGGCCTGGGATGTCGGCGTGCTGGGCCGCCCGCACGACCTGGGCAATATCTCCAAGTACCTGGGCAAGCCCACCACCCTCGAAGATTACGTCGGTTGGCTGGCCAACAACTTCGACCCGTCGATCAGTTGGAAAGACTTGGAGTGGATACGCGAGTTCTGGAAAGGCCCGATGATCATCAAGGGCATCCTCGACCCGCAGGACGCCAAGGACGCAGTGAGCTTCGGCGCCGATGGTATCGTGGTCTCCAACCATGGCGGCCGCCAGTTGGACGGCGTGCTCTCCACCGCCAAGGCACTGCCGCCCATTGCCCAGGCAGTCGGCGATGACCTGACGGTGCTGGTGGACTCCGGCATCCGCTCCGGGCTCGACGTGGTACGCATGCTCGCCCTGGGCGCCAAGGCATGCCTGTTGGGACGTTCGACCGCCTATGCGTTGGCCGCCGATGGCCAGCACGGGGTGGAAAACCTGTTGGATATCTTCGCCAAGGAAATGCGTGTGGCCATGACGCTGACCGGCGTGACGTCGATCGAGCAGATCGACGCCACCACGCTGGTTCAGTACGGCGGGTAAACCGCCGTCACCTGCCAAATAACTGACATCCTTTCGCCATGGCTGTTTTTTACCCCATAAACAGCCTTTGATTTATAAGGATTTTATTCAAAATAAAACAAAGTGGCATGAATCTCGCTCTAGCCCTTTCAAGCAGGTTAAGCGATGACAAGACGTGTGGCAGTGCCCAAGGGTTATAACCCCTGGCAAAGCGGTTTAAACTGTTTCCAATGTTTTACGGAACTGAAGGAACAGTAAGACGCTTGGCACTCGCCACTCTCATCGAGCCTGTAAGACAGCTAAGTGCTTAGAGGCCGACTGCTTATGAAAACCCCGCCCCAGCTCCACGCAATTGACTTCGACAGTGCCAAATTGCAACGCCTGGGCTTTAGTCAGCCATCCCCTCTCTCGCACCGCCCCACCACGGTTGCTCAACTGCGCCAACAACTGGGCCTGCAACTGCAGACCAGCCTGGAACCGCAACGCATCCTCGGTCTGTTCTTTCGCGAGATCCAGCGCCTGGTGCCCCTGGACGCTCTGCACTACAGCCATCAGGCCAGTGACCTGCGCCTGGAATTCGGCCATCGCGGCCATCATTCGGTGAGCTACGCCTTGAGCCATGAAGGCGAACATCTGGGCGAGCTGGTATTCCGTCGCAACCAACGCTTGATGGAAGAAGAACTGAGTCAACTCGAATCGCTGCTGGCCACCCTGCTCTACCCGATGCGTAACGCCCTGCTCTATCGCGCCGCGACCCGCAGCGCCCTGCGCGACCCGTTGACCGAAACCGGCAACCGCATCGCCATGGACCAGACCCTGCAGCGGGAAATCGACATGGCGCGGCGACACTCGACCCCGTTGTCCCTGCTGATGCTCGACATCGATCACTTCAAACGCATCAACGACACTCACGGCCACGCGGCCGGCGACAAGGTACTGCGCGTCGTGGCTGCGTCGATCAAGGGCCAGTTGCGCAATGTGGACATGGTGTTCCGCTTTGGCGGGGAAGAGTTCCTGATCCTGCTCTCCAACACCGGCCGGGATGCGGCGGCGGTCGTCGGCGAGCGCCTGCGCCAGGCGGCACAGGCCCAGGAATATTGGGCGGATGACATACGCATCGATCTGACGGTGAGTCTGGGCTGCTCGACGTTGTTGCCTGCCGAGTCTGCCGAAAGCCTGTTGCGTCGGGCCGACAGCGCCTTGTATGTGGCCAAGCGCGAAGGTCGCAACCGCTTGGCAATGGCGGGGTAAACCCCCGCCACGCGTTTTACATCACGCTTCGCTGGCGACGCGCACCAGGCGCTCGCGAACAGGCGCGGCCGCCGGTTTGTCTTTCTCCAGGCGCATGCAGTTTTCCAGGAACAGGTACATGTAGTTGTAGCTCTTGCACACGGCCTGGCGCAGCTCTGCCTGCAGTTGTCGGCTGGGGTTCGTACCGGCCAGGGTGCAGACGATTTCCAGCGCTTCCCAAGGGTGGGCGTCGTCGTACTGGGCATGCATCTTCAGCCACTTCATCGCGCGCTTGCGGTCTTCCTCGGGGAAGGCTGCCGCATAAACGCCGGTGGAGCACACCAACGCGGACCACTCCCCCGTCGCGCCCTCGATAGCATAGTTGGTGGCGGCGATCGCAACGATCAACGAATCGGCCGAACTGGTGTGCCAGCACCAATGGCTCAGTGCATGCAATTCCGGGGGTACGTTCTGTGCTTGCAGGTCTTCGAGGCTGACGCCGTGGGCGCGGGCCCAATGCAGCCAGTAATCGGCGTGGTTCAATTCCACCCGAATATTGCGCATCAGCCAACGCCGCGCCATATCCTCGCCAGGATGACGGGCAAACTTGGTCTTGGTGAGGTTCTGTGCCATATATAAGGCAAACTGTTCGACCACCGGCCAGCCACCGATCAGGTATTGGCGCATGGTCTTGGCGCTCAGCGTGTTATCACGCATGCGCTGATACAGTTCGTGTTCGACAACTCGGCGCTTGCTCTCGCTACAGTCCTGGATCAATTGCTGAGCCCAGGCGGGGTAACTCGAGGCTTCCATAAGCGGGCCGGTTCGGTTGAAGGTGTCGATCACTGTAAGGCTCCTTTTTAAGTGTGATTGTACAGACCAGCAAATGTTTCAGCGGAATGTGCCGGGCGCCTTGAATAACAGAGGCTGCGGCCGCACAGGTCGACACTGCAAACTATCAAAGGTAAACAATTGCGGGCGTTCAATCACATAGCCCTGAGCGTAATCCACACCAATCTCAAGCAATGCCTGTTCGATGTGCGGCGTTTCAACAAACTCAGCAATTGTGCGCTTACCCATGACGTGGCCGATGTGGTTGATCACTTCGACCATGGCGCGGTTAATCGGGTCGTCCAGCATATCCTTTACGAAACTTCCATCGATCTTCAGGAAGTCTACAGGTAAATGTTTCAGATAAGCGAATGAGGACATTCCGGCGCAGAAGTCATCCAGTGAGAAATGGCAACCTAAGGCTTTGAGTTCATTAATAAAGCGAATCGCACTGCCCAAATTGGCAATAGCGCAGGTCTCAGTTATTTCAAAACAAATCATTTCTGGCGGAACACTGTAAGCCGCGAACTTCTCGCGCAAAAAACCGAGAAAAGCGTCATCACCAATCGTTATGCCTGACAGATTAATCGCACACATTGCCATGGGCCGGCCCGGACGCTCATGCATGCAACGGGCAATCAGGTTGAACACGTTGTCCACCACCCAGCGATCCAGGGAACTCATCAACCCGTAACGTTCGGCGGCCGGAATGAAACTGTCGGGCAGAATGATGCGGCCGGCCTCGTCATGCAGGCGCAGGAGGATTTCAATGTGCCCATTGTCGGCGTCGGTGGGCCCCAGGGGCGCGATTTCCTGGGAGTACAGGCAAAAGCGGTTTTCTTCCAGGGCCATGTGCAGGCGCTGCACCCAGGCCATCTCGCCAAAGCGCAAGGACAGCTCGGAGTCGTCCGCGTGGTAGACCTGCACGCGGTTGCGGCCCTTTTCCTTGGCCATGTAGCAGGCCATGTCGGCGGCGCGCAGCGACGTTTCCAGGGTGGTCGGCACCTGGGAGATATGCACCAGGCCAATGCTGACGGTGGTCATGAACGGCCGGCCCTTCCACACGAAATGCAGGTTCTGCACCGTGTGGCGCAGGCTTTCGGCGATTTTTTCCGCCACCGACGCCGGGCAGTTCTCCAACAGGATGCCGAACTCGTCGCCCCCCAGTCGCGCCAGGGTGTCACCTTCACGCAGATCCGATTGCAGCAGTGCGCAGATATGCCGCAACAGCTCGTCGCCTGCCGCATGGCCGCAGGTGTCGTTGACCAGCTTGAACTGGTCCAGGTCGAGGAACATCAAGGCATGCCGCCCGCTGTGCTCACGCGCGACTTGTTGCAGCACCTGTTCCAGGCGGAACTCGAACTCGCGACGGTTGGCCAGGCCGGTCAACGCGTCATGGGTCGCTTGCCACGACAGGTTGGCGATGTACTGACGTTCCTGGGTCATGTCGTGCAGCACCAGCACCGCGCCGCTGACTTTGCCGGCGCTGCGGATCGGCGCGCCCACCAGGGTCACCGAAACAGTGCTGCCATCCAGACGCTGGATGGTTTTGGAGTGTTCGCTGCCGCCGCTCAAACGGCCCTTGGTGATGTGCTCGATCAGCGCAAAACCATCGGGCTGAGCATTTTCATCCAGCAGGTTGAACAGTGCCGCCAGGGGCAGGCCCTGGGCATGGGCCGACGTCCAGCGCGTCAGGGCCTCGGCGGCCGGGTTCATGTAGGCAATGGCGCCATCGACATCGGTGGTGATCACCCCATCGCCGATCGACTCCAGGGTGATCTGTGCCCGCTCCTTCTCCACTTGCAGGGCATCGGCGAACGCGTGCCGCTGCGCCAACAACTTGTGGGTACGCAGCAGCGCCAGGGCGATCAGGCACAAGGCCGTGGCCAGGTTGGTGATCAGCAACAGCCGCAGGACGACGCGCGAGCCTTCACCCAAGGCATCGCTGAACGCCTTGGCCGCCGGCGTCACGCCGTCGTTGATGGCAAAGATATGCGCCTTCCATTGCCGCACATCGTCGTCATGGACCTGACCCGCGGTGATCGCCTGGTGCATAGACCGGGCCAAATCATCCAGCTGGACCAGGTAGGCATCGCCCACGGTCCACAGTTCGATGGCTTTTTCCAGGTAGCTGAAATGGCGAAAGTTGAGGTACAGCCAGATCACGCTGGAGACGTCGTCCGGGTGGTTGCCACCCTTGATGATCCCCAGGCGCGCCGCCTTGAGGTCGGGGGCTGGATTGTCCAGGGCGACACGCAGCTCATGCCCGCCCTGGGGCACGGCAATGGCTTGCTGGTATTTGAGGTAGGTGGCTTCGTCGCGATTATCGGCGTACAGCGTCAGATAGTAGATGGCGTCTTTCTGGCCCTTGGACCACAGGCTTTCGCCGCCCACATAGACGCGCACCGCTGAAAGCACATACAGACTGACACAGCCTAATAATGCCTGGAACAATACGACGGCAATAAAGGGCCAGACAATGCCCAACAACCTTGGCGTTCCGAGAGTCCGCTTCTGCTTCATGAAGTCCCTTGCACATGCACAGCTGAATACGCACGCGAACATCCGCTCCTAATAGCACAGCGTAGGCTAAATCAACGCACTTGTTGCAAGTGCCCGTAAAGTTTGGCGTACAAGCCACCCTCCGCGATCAGTTGCTGATGGTCGCCGTCCTCGGCGATATGCCCACCGTCGAACACCAGCACCCGATCAGCTTGTTTCACCGCCGAAAGCCGATGGGCAATGATCAGTGTAGTCCGCCCACTGAGAAACCGCGCCAACGCCTGGTGCAGGTTGTACTCGGTGGCGGCGTCCAAGGCCGAGGTTGCCTCATCCAGGATCACCACCTTCGGCTCGGCCAAGACCATGCGCGCAATCGCCAGCCGTTGGCGCTGGCCGCCGGAAAAGCGCACGCCAGAGCGCCCCACCACACTGTCCAGGCCCAGGGGCAACGCCTTGACGGTCGCCTCCAACTGGGCGATTTCCAGGGCCTGCCAACACGCCTGGTCACTGCGGTTGCGGCCCATGGTCAGGTTGGCACGCACGGTATCGTTGAACAGCGCGGGGTGTTGCAGCACCACCGCGACGTGCTCGCGGATGGTCTCCAGGCCGATTTCCTGCTGGGTTGCACCACCGAAACGAATACTGCCGGCCTGCGGTGTGTACAGCCCCAGCAGCAGTTGCACCAGGGTACTTTTACCGCCGCCGCTGGCGCCGACAATCGCGACCTTCTCACCAGGTTCGATGCTGAGGTTCAACTGGTCGAGCACCCGCTCTTCGCCATAGCCGAACGTCAGGCCACGCACGTCGATGCCGACCGTTTCGCGCCCAGTGAACGGGTCTGCGCCGCCGACATATTGCGGCTCATCGGCACGGGCGAGCAGCTCGTTGATTCGCGTCAGCGCCCCGCCCGCTGCGTAGTAGGCATATTGCAGGTTCAACAACTGCTCCACCGGGCCGATCATGAACCACAGGTAGCTGAACACGGCGAGCATCTGGCCGATGGACAGGTCGGAAAACAGCACGGTGAGCATGGCCGCCGCGCGAAAAATATCGATGCCGAACTGGAACAGCAAACCGCTGGCGCGGCTGGAGGCGTCGGTTTTCCATTGGGAGTGGATCGCATAGTCACGCACTTCCTGGGCGCGCTGGCCGAGGCGCCCGAGGAAAAAGCCCTGGCGATTGCCGGCGCGCACTTCCTGGATGGCGTCGAGGGTTTCGGTCAACGCCTGGGTGAAGCGCGAGGTGCTGTCGTTTTCCAGTTTTTTCAGGTGTTTGACGCGCTTGCCCAACTGCACCGTGGCATAGATCACCAGCGGGTTGAACAGCAGGATCAGCAACGCCAGTTGCCAGTGCATCCACACCAGAATCGCCGAGGTGCCGACCAGGGTCAGCATGGCCACCAGGAAACGGCTGAGGGTTTCGCCGACGAATTTGTCCAGCGTGTCCAGGTCGGTGACCAGGTGCGTGGTGACGGTGCCGCTGCCGAGGCTTTCGTACTCGCCGAGGGAAATACGCTTGAGCCGCTCGATCAGACGCACGCGGATGCGGTAGACGATGTCCTTGGCCAGCCGCGCAAACAAGCGCGCCTGCACCACGTTGAACACCAGCGCACCACAGCGCAGGGCCAGCGTCACCAGCAGCATCAGGCCGATATAACCGGCGGCTTTCTGCCAGCCCAGGGGCAGCGCGTGGTTCATTACCTTGAGCGCGGCATCGCCATGGCCCAGCAGCACTTCGTCGACCAGCAAGGGCAACAACAGGGGGATGGGCACGCTGCAGAGGGTCGCCAGTACGGCGACACCATTGGCGATCCACAGGGATTTCTTGTGACGCAAGGCCAGGCGGCGGATTTCCGCCCAGGTCAGTCGATCGACGCGGTGGGAGGGCTCTGTGTCAGGCTGATCAGGCACAGGCGGCTCGCTCCAGCCAGCGGCCGAGCAGCGGTGACAGCTCAGACAGCGGCTGGTAGCCATTGGTCAGCAAGGCCAACTGGCCATTGCGCTCGGCCAGCAACGTCGGAAAACCGGCGATCCCCAAATCCTGCACCCAGGTGAAATCGGCGGCGGTGGCGGCGTGCTGCTCAGCACGGTCAAACGCCCCGGCGAACTCGATACGCGGTATGCCGGCTTTTTCCGCCAGCTCCACCAGAATACTGGCGAGGGTCACGTCGCGCCCCTCGACATAAAACGCATGCTGGATCAGCCCCAGCAGCTTCCACGCGCAATCCGGCGCCAGGCTGCGTGCGGTGACGATGGCGCGGCACGCCGGCTCAGTGTCGTAGACAAAACCGTCGGGCAGCGCGCCTTCATGCTTGAACGTCTGCCCGGTGGCGTCGGTGACCGCCTGCCAGTGTTCCAGGATATAGCGCCGGGTCGACGGGTCCAGCGCCGCGCCGCTGCCGGTGCGCAAGCCGCCCACCACCAGGTGCAGCTCCACGCCGGCCGCCCGGGCCTGCTCGACCAACGCCTCGGCTACCGGAGCAAAGCCCCAGCACCAGGAACACATCGGGTCCATTATGTAGAGCAGGCGCGCGGACATGGTTCAGGCCTCGGAAGGGGTTTGCTTGTAGTTGTAGCCAATCGGGTGCGGCATATTGCGAGCCTTGGCCAGTTCAATCTGCTTTTGCCGGTCGATCGCGCTGCGGCGGGTTTTCTCCGGCAGCTTATCCCAGCAATGCGGACAACTGATGCCCGCCACGTAGTGCTCGGATGCGCGGTCTTCCACACTAACCGGTGTGCGACAGGCATGACATTGATCGTAGTCGCCTTCGCTCAAGTCGTGGCGCACAGTGACGCGGTTGTCGAACACAAAGCAGTCGCCCTGCCATTTGGTCTCGGCCTGCGGTACCTCTTCGAGGTACTTCAGGATGCCGCCCTTGAGGTGGTAAACCTCATCGAAGCCTTCGCTGAGCATATAGCTGGAGGCCTTCTCGCAACGAATGCCGCCAGTGCAGAACATGGCGACTTTCTTGTGCTTGGCCGGGTCGAAGTTGGCTTTGATGTAGTCGGGAAATTCGCGAAAACTGGTGGTTTTCGGGTCGATCGCGCCTTCAAAGGTGCCGATGGACACCTCATAGTCGTTACGCGTATCGATCAACAGCACTTGCGGGTCGCTGATCAGCGCGTTCCAGTCCTGCGGCTCGACATAGGTGCCGACTTTTTTGTTCGGGTCGACGCCTTCGACGCCCAGGGTCACGATCTCTTTCTTGAGCTTGACCTTGGTGCGATAGAACGGCTGCTCGTCGCAGTACGACTCTTTGTGGTCGATATCGACCATGCGCGGGTCGTTCTTCAGCCAGGCCATCAAGCCATCAATGCCTTCGCGGCTGCCGGAAACGGTGCCGTTGATGCCTTCTTCGGCGATCAACAAGGTGCCTTTGATGCCGTTGTCGACCATCGCCTGCAGCAAGGGCTCGCGCAGGGCGACGTAATCTTCGAGGGTGACGAACTTATACAGTGCCGCCACGACAATCGGTTGAGTCATGGGTGTTCTCTCCAGGTGGCTACCCTCGTAAGGGGTGAACCGGATGCAAAAAAAACGCGCCGGCTAAGCGGCGCGTTGCGGATTCTATCAGGGATGAACCGTTAACTGTAGGAGCGAGCTTGCTCGCGAAGGTCGTGAACGATGACACGGATAACCTGACGCCCAGCGGCGCTCTGAGTTTTTTCGCGAGCAAGCTCGCTCCTACAGTAGATTCAACATCAACCCGTCAATGGCCGCCAGCGCAGGTCGGCGAGGCCGGGGCTGCGTCGGTTTTCGCCCATTCCTCAGGCGTATAGGTATGCAGCGCCAGCGCATGAAACTCGCTCATCAGGTCACCCAGGGTGGCGTAGACCTTCTGGTGGCGCTTGACGCGGTTAAGCCCTTCGAACTGCTGGCTGACCAGCACGGCCTTGAAGTGGGTCTGCAACCCACGGCTGTGCATGTGGCTTTCGTCCAGCACGCTCAGGTGGTCCGGGCCCAGGGCGGCAAGCGCCGTTTCGATACGCTGTTGCATGGTCATTCCTGCTTACTTCTTCTTGGCCGGTGCGGCGGCTTTAGGTGTCAGCTCGTTGGTCATGTCTTCCAACAACTTGTTCACCACCGGCACGGCGCTTTCCAGCTTGGCCTGGGTCATCTGGGCCGATTGCTGGGTCAGTTGCGGCATTTTTTCCAGGACTTTCTTGCCCAGCGGCGACTGGTAGAAGGCAACCAGATCCTTGAGTTCGGATTCGCTGAAGTTGCTGGTGTAGAGCTTGACCATGTCCGGTTTCAGTTTTGGCCAGCCGATGGCCTGGTCCAGGGCGGCGTTGGCCTTGGCCTGGTAGCTGTCCAGTACGGACTGCTTGGCGGCAGGCGCTTTGGTCTGTTCGAAACGCTGGGCGAACATTTGCTGCACTTGCATGTACACCGGGGTCCCCAGCTTGTCAGCGTGGGCCAGGGTAAGGAAGGCTTCGGCACTGGCGTTGTGGCTGGCGGTATCGGCAAAAACCTGGCCGCTGGCGCAAACCAGAGCAACCGCGGTACAGATGGCACGAAGACGAGTCATCAAGTTTCCTTTTCTAGCAGGCGAGGTAAGACCCCAAGGGCGCCCATTCTGCGCCTAAAAAACGCCATGGCTCAACCCCACCGCTTGTCAGGCATGGATTTGCGGTGGATGAATCCGATGAAACGGCTTTTATGGAACCCCAAGGGCCGATCACGGCCTAAACTGCGCAAACGAACCTGAAGGAGTGTGCCCGATGAGCCGTATCGAAACCGACAGCCTGGGAGAAGTCCAAGTCCCGGATGACGCTTACTGGGGCGCGCAGACCCAACGCTCGCTGGTGAACTTCGCCATCGGTGAGCAGCGCATGCCCCTGGCGGTGTTGCACGCCCTGGCCCTGATCAAGAAAGCCGCCGCCCGGGTCAACAGCCGCAACGGCGACCTGCCCGCCGACATCGCACGCCTGATCGAACAGGCCGCCGACGAAGTGCTCGACGGCCAGCATGACGACCAGTTCCCGCTGGTGGTGTGGCAGACCGGCAGCGGCACCCAGAGCAACATGAACGCCAACGAAGTGATCGCCGGGCGTGCCAACGAGCTGTCGGGCAAGACGCGCGGCGGCAAGAGCCCGGTGCATCCGAACGACCATGTGAACCGCTCCCAGAGTTCCAACGACTGCTTCCCCACCGCGATGAACATCGCGGCGGTGCAGGCGGTCAACCAGCGACTGTTGCCAGCGATCACGCACCTGTCCGGCGGGCTGGCGGAATTGTCGGCGCGGCATATGAAGCTGGTGAAGACCGGTCGCACCCACATGATGGATGCCACGCCGATCACCTTTGGCCAGGAACTCTCGGCGTTCATCGCCCAGCTCGATTACGCCGAACGCGCGATCCGCAGCGCCCTGCCCCAGGTGTGCGAGCTGGCCCAGGGCGGCACCGCCGTCGGCACCGGGCTCAATTCGCCCCATGGCTTTGGCGAGGCGATTGCCGCCGAGCTGGCAGCCTTGTCGGGTTTGCCGTTCGTGACCGCACCCAACAAATTCGCCGCCCTCTCCGGCCACGAACCGCTGGTGACGCTGCACGGCGCCCTGAAAACCCTGGCCGTGGCCCTGATGAAAATCGCCAACGACCTGCGCCTGCTCGGCTCCGGCCCGCGCGCCGGGCTGGCGGAAGTCAAACTGCCGGCCAACGAACCGGGCAGCTCGATCATGCCCGGCAAGGTCAACCCGACCCAGTGCGAAGCGCTGTCGATGCTCGCCTGCCAGGTCCTGGGCAACGACGTAACCATCGGCATTGCCGCCAGCCAGGGGCATTTGCAATTGAACGTGTACAAACCGGTGATCATCCACAACCTGCTGGAATCGATCCGCTTGCTGGCCGACGGCTGCAACAACTTCCAGGAACACTGCATCACCGGCCTCGAGCCCGACGCCGAACAAATGGCCGCGCACCTGGAACGCGGGCTGATGCTGGTGACCGCGCTCAACCCGCACATCGGCTACGACAAATCGGCGCAGATCGCCAAAAAGGCTTACGCCGAAGGCCTGACCCTGAGGGAAGCCGCGCTGGCCCTGGGCTACCTCACCGACGAACAGTTCGACCAATGGGTACGCCCGGAAAACATGCTGGAGGCCGGACAATAAGCGCATAGCACGTGCTTTTGCTTTGCTCTTGATCTTGATCTTGATCTTGATCTTGATCTTGATCTTGATCTGCTTTTGATCTTAGGCGCCCCGTTAAACCACGCTGGCCGAACGCAGGTTTGAATCCGTGGGTAACCCGGCAGGACGCCGGGTTAGCCGTCCTGGGCCAGGGATGGCCCATGACGGCGGCCCACGGATTCAAGCCTGCGTTCGGGCACACCGAGCCTAGGCGAGGTGCCGAGTGGTGGGGCAAGAGCCCTTTTGGTTACTTTTGGGGCTCTTTTCCAAAAGTGACCCGCTGTAAGAGCGGAACCCATAGCAGCCGTTACCAAAGAAACGGATATGTACTCAACCCAAAAAAATGGTCGGCCCAGAGGCCGCCATCGGGGGCAAGCCCCTCCCACATTTGGAACGAGGTGAACCTGTTGGATATGTATCGGCTGTCAGGTCGCCATCGCAAGCAACCCCCCTCCCACACTTAGGCCCGCATACACCCGATAAAAACACCTGGGCCAATCAAGACACCAACCGCGCCCGCCGCGCCTTGAGCCCCGCAAACAACGACGGCGCCAACGCCACGGTCGCCGACCCCAACACCACCACCAACGCCCCCACATACCCCAGCGCATTGATCTCTTCAGCCTGCACAAAATCCGGCCACCACCACGCCGCCAGGGCCACCGCCACAAACGTCACCAAGGGCGTCAGCGCCAGGGTCGCACTCACCCGCGAGGCTTCCCAATGGGCCAGGGCCTCGGCAAATGCGCCGTAGGCCACCAACGTGTTCATGCAGCACGCCAGCAGCAGCCAGCCTTGCAGCGGGCTCAGCTGCAGGGCCTCCAGCGGATGCGCCCAAGGCGTGAGCAACACCGCGCACGACAGGTAGATCACCATCATCACCTGCAGCGAATTCCACACCGTCAGCAATTGCTTCTGGCCCAAGGCGTAGAACACCCAGATAGTAGTGGCGAGCAGAACCGTCAGTACCCCGGCGGTGTAGGTGCCCAGGGACGTCAGCAACTCCACCAGACGCTGGTTGAAGAACAGGCCAAAGCCGATGACCAGCACCACCAGGCCCAACACCTGGCCCAGGCTGAAGCGCTCTTTAAACACAAACACGCTGGCGACCATCAGGAAGATCGGCCCCATCTGCACCACCAGTTGCGCCGTGCCGGGGCTGAGCATGTTCAGACCCACCAGGTACAGCACGTAGTTGCCCACCAGCCCGCACACGGCCATCGCCACCAGCCAACCGCGGCGCGGCCCGAGCACGCGCAGGCTGGGCAAGCGCTTGACGGCGGCGAGGTAGACGAACAGGCAACTGCCGGCGACCGTCAGGCGAAACCAGGTGACGGTGATCGGGTCCATCACCTGCAACACTTGTTTGAGTTTGACTGGAAGAATGCCCCAGAGCAGCGCGGCCAGCAGGGTCAAGCAAAAGCCATAGACCCAGCGGCCGGAAGAGATGTGCATGAGTGCCCCAGAAGCCAGAGGAAGTGGAACCGGCATTCTAGGGGCAAGTACACGGATTGGGATACGGCACTGTGCAAGTGCGGGAGCCGGCCGGCCCCCACAGTGGGCTCAGCGCACAGCTTCGAACAGCCCGGTCGCCCCCATGCCGCCGCCCACGCACATAGTGACGATGCCGTAACGCAGATTACGCCGCTGCAACTCACGCACCAGGTGCCCGACTTGCCGCGAGCCGGTCATGCCGAACGGGTGGCCGATGGAGATCGAGCCGCCGTTGACGTTGTATTTGGCATTGTCGATTTCCAGGCGGTCGCGCGCATACAGGCATTGGGAGGCGAACGCTTCGTTGAGCTCCCACAGGTCGATATCCGCCACCTGCAAGCCCTTGGCCTTGAGCAACTTGGGCACCGAGAACACCGGGCCGATGCCCATCTCGTCGGGCTCGCAGCCAGCCACGGCAAAGCCACGGAAAAACGCCTTGGGCTTGAGCCCCAGGGCCAGGGCTTTTTCCAGGCTCATCACCAGGGTCATCGAGGCGCCGTCGGACAATTGCGAAGAGTTGCCCGCGGTCACCGAGCCGTCTTCGGCAAACACCGGCTTCAAGCCCTGGAGACTGGCCAGGGTGGTGTCGGGGCGGTTGCAGTCGTCGCGCTCGACCACACCGTCGAGCACCTGCACGGCGCCGCTGTTCTTGTCCTCGACGGCGTACTTGACCGCCATCGGCACGATTTCATCGTTGAACAAGCCATCGGCCTGGGCCTGGGCGGTGCGCTGCTGGCTTTGCAGGGCATACCGGTCCTGGTCCTCGCGGCTGACGTGATAGCGGCGCGCAACGATTTCGGCGGTCTGGCCCATGGGAAAATAGAGGCCCGGCACCTGCGCTTTGAGCAACGGGTTGATCAGGTTGTCGGTGTTGACGCTTTTCATGGTCAGGCTGATGGACTCGACGCCGCCGGCGACAATGATATCGCTGCAGCCCGAGGCGATCTGGTTGGCCGCGATGGCAATCGCCTGCAAGCCCGAGGAACAGAAACGGTTGAGGGTCATCCCCGCCGTGCCGGTGCCCAGTTGCGACAGCACCGCGACGTTGCGCCCGATGTTGTAGCCCTGAGCGCCCTCGTTGGAGCCCGCGCCGACGATACAATCTTCCACCGTGGCCGGGTCGATGCCGTTGCGTGTCAGCAGCGCGTTGACGCAATGGGCCGCCATATCATCCGGTCGGGTCTGGTTGAACTTGCCGCGAAAGGACTTGGCCAGGCCGGTTCGCACGCTGTCGACGATCACTACTTCACGCATGGGGCTACCTCGATCTTGTCGTTGTTGGGAGAGCACTCGAGAATAAATCCAGGCCCGCCCAACCGCGATGATCATTCACCCCGCCTATAGGCCTACTTCTTCTTGCCTTTCTGGTCGTGCTTGTCGGACTGGGCGAACGCCTCCTCCAACGCCAGGTTGATAGTGCGCAACACCTTGACCCGCGCCCAGCGCTTGTCATTGGCTTCGACCAGGGTCCACGGCGAGACCTCGGTGCTGGTGCGGTCGACCATATCGCCCACGGCGGCACGGTATTCGTCCCACTTCTCGCGGTTGCGCCAGTCGTCGTCGGTGATCTTGAAGCGTTTGAACGGGATCGCTTCACGGGCCTGGAAGCGCTCCAGTTGGGTCTGCTTGTCGATGGCCAGCCAGAACTTGACCACGATCACTCCGGCATCGCGCAGTTGCTCTTCGAAATCATTGATCTCGCCATAGGCGCGCATCGAGTCCATCGGGGTGCAGAAGCCTTCGATGCGCTCCACCAGCACACGGCCGTACCAGGAGCGGTCAAACACGGTGAACATGCCCCGTGCCGGAATCTGCCGCCAGAAACGCCACAGGTAAGGCTGGGCGCGCTCGTCTTCGGTGGGCGCGGCGATCGGCACGATGCGGTACTGACGAGGGTCGAGGGCTGCGGCGACCCGGCGGATCGCGCCCCCTTTGCCGGCCGCATCGTTGCCTTCGAATACCGTGATCAACGCGTGCTTGCGCATGCGCTTATCCCGCATCAGGCCGGAAAGACGCGCCTGCTCGGTGATCAACTGCTCTTCGTAGTCTTCTTTTTCCAGGCTCAGGGTCATGTCGAGACTGTTGAGCAGGCTCACTTGGTCCACGGCCGCCGGCAACGGCGCCGGGTTCATCCCGCTGACTTTGCCCTTGGGTTGTCTCAGGGCGTTTTGCAGGCCCTCGAGCAGAATCTTGCCGACGGTGAGACTGCGGTAATTGCTGTCGACCCCTTCGATCACATGCCAGGGCGCGTAGTCGCGGCTGGTGCGACGCAGCATACGTTCGCCGAAGTGAACGAACTTGTCGTAGGTCTTGGACTGCTGCCAGTCCAGCGGGCTGATCCGCCAACTGTGCAGCGGGTCGTCGGCCAGGGCCTTGAGCCGCGCCTTCATCTGTTTCTTGGACAGGTGAAACCAGAACTTGAAGATCACCGCGCCTTCGTCGCAGAACATCTTCTCCAGGCGTTCGGCGCCGGCGATGCCCTGGTCGAGCCGGGCGTCCTTGATTTCGCCCTGCACCCGGCTCTGCAGCATCTGGCTGTACCAGTTGCCGAAGAACACCCCCATGCGACCTTTTGCGGGCAACTGCCGCCAGTAACGCCAGGCAGGCGGGTGGGCCAGTTCTTCGTCGGTCTGCTGGTCGAAGGTACGCACTTCGATCAGACGCGGGTCCATCCATTCGTTGAGCAGTTTGACCGTCTCGCCCTTGCCGGCACCTTCGACGCCGTTGATCAGGATGATCACCGGGAAACGTTTCTGCTGTTGCAGCTCGAACTGCACTTCCAGCAAGGCTTCGCGCAGGGCCGGTACTTCGGTGTCGTAAGTGTCTTTGTCGATGGCATGACCGATTTCAGCGGATTCGAACATGAGCAGCTCCGTTTCAAGATCGCTCAAGACTAGCGGATTGAGCAGCAACACGCGGGAGGAAATTCCACGTGCGCTTGCCGTGGGTCAATTCATTGCCGGTTGATCGGCTAGAATGGCCACCTTGCCTTTGCCGAGTCGCCCATGAACCCTGTAACCCACGCCCAGCTCGACTGGGATGACCAAGGTCGCCCGCATTCGCGGGTCTTCGACGATGTGTACTTTTCCGACCAGTCGGGCCTTGAAGAAACGCGCTATGTGTTCCTCGAACAGAACCGTTTGCAGGCACGGTTTGCCGCCTTGCCGGCGGGCGGGCGCCTGGTGATCGGCGAAACCGGGTTCGGCACCGGGCTGAATTTTCTCTGCGCCTGGCAGTTGTTCGAACAACACGCGGTGGCCGGCGCGCGCCTGCATTTTGTCAGCGTGGAAAAATACCCGCTGAGCCACGCCGACCTGCAACGCGCCCTACTCCTCTGGCCGGAACTGCAGCCGTTCGCTGCGCAATTGCTGGCGCAGTACATCGCCATCCACCCAGGCTTCCAGCGCCTGGTGCTGGATAACGGCCGTGTGACCTTGACCCTGCTGATCGGCGATGCGCTGGAGCAGTTGCCGCAGTTGGATGCACAAATCGACGCGTGGTTTCTCGACGGTTTCGCCCCGGCGAAGAACCCCGACATGTGGACCGCCGAGCTGTTTGCCGAACTGGCGCGCCTGGCGGCCCCGGGGTCGACCATCAGCACCTTCACCAGCACCGGCTGGGTACGGCGCCTGATCAATGCCGCCGGGTTCAAGATGAAGCGCACGCCGGGCATCGGGCATAAATGGGAAATCCTGCGCGGTGAATTCCTCGGCTGGCCGGCCGAGACGCCGTTGCCTGCCGCGGGTAAACCGTGGTTCGCCCGCCCGGCGCCGCTGCACGGCGAACGCAGCGCCCTGGTGATCGGCGGCGGCCTGGCCGGCTGCACCACGGCGGCCAGCCTCGCCGCGCGCGGCTGGAACGTCAGCCTGCTGGAACGCCATGCCCACCTGGCCGAGGAAGCCTCGGGTAACCCGCAAGGGGTGCTGTACCTCAAGCTGTCGGCCCACGGCACCGCCCTTTCGCAATTGATTTTGAGCGGGTTCGGCCACACCCGGCGCCTGCTCGAACACCTGCACAGGGGCGTCGACTGGGACGGTTGCGGCGTGTTGCAACTGGCGTTCAACGCCAAGGAAGCCGAGCGCCAGGCACAGCTGGCCGCGGCGTTTGCGCCCGGTCTGCTGCAGCCGTTGGACCAGGCCCAGGCTCAAGCGCGCGCCGGGGTGGCGCTGGAACACGGCGGGCTGTTTTTCCCCGAAGGTGGCTGGGTACACCCGCCGGCCTTATGCGAATGGCAAGCCCGGCACCCGTTGATCAACGTGCTGACGCATCACGAGGCCCTTGAGTTGCAACGGGTCGACGGGCAATGGCAAGCCCTGGCCGGCGACACCCTGCTGGCCAGCGCCACGGTGGTGGTGCTGGCCGGCGCGGCCGAGATCAAGCGCTTCCCGTTCAGCGCCGAGCTGCCCCTCAAGCGCATTCGCGGGCAAATCACCCGCCTGGCGCAAACCCCAGACAGCCAGGCGCTGGCCACCGTGGTCTGTGCCGAGGGCTACGTGGCTCCGGCGCGCCTCGGCGAGCACACCCTGGGCGCCAGCTTCGACTTCAAGAGTGACGACCTGACGCCGACAGTCGCCGAGCATGTCGGCAACCTGGAGATGCTGCAGGAAATCTCCGTCGACCTGGCCCACCGCTTGAACGCCGACACACTGGCCGCCGATCAGCTCGAAGGCCGCGCCGGGTTCCGCTGCACCAGCCCGGACTACCTGCCGATTATCGGGCCGCTGGCCGATCGCGCCCTCTTCGACCAGGCCTACGCCGCGCTGCGCAAGGACGCCCGTCAGCCCCCCGAAGCCGAGTGCCCGTGGCTCGACGGCGTGTACATCAACAGCGGCCACGGCTCACGCGGCCTGGTGACCGCGCCGCTGTGCGCCGAACTGCTGGCGGCCTGGCTGGACGATGAACCCCTGCCGCTGCCCAGAAGCGTGGCCGACGCCTGCCACCCCAATCGATTCGCCGTGCGCGCGTTGATTCGCGGCACCGGCGGGTCATAACAACGGCGCGGTCAAGCGTCCGAGCGACACACTGTTGGCCCTCTTCAAACAGCCGGTCCACAACGGCAAACCGCGCAAAACTTGTATATTCACCAAGCCTATTTACCACCCGCAAATCCGCCGCCACACGCGGCGCAGGCTCACGTCCGAACAGTCAAGGCGGTTTGCCTTATAACAGATTGATCTAAAACTCCACTGATAGCCGTGTGTCAGTTTCTGGGTACGCGCCTTTTGGGCGTATTGAGTATTGACCCCTCCCCAACGGAAAAACCGGTAAGGAATTTATGTGCGGATTAGCTGGAGAACTACGTTTCGATGCCCAACCTGCCGACCTGGCTGCGATTGAGCGCATCACCCATCACTTGGCCCCACGCGGCCCCGACGCCTGGGGCTTCCATGCCCAGGGGCCGATTGCCCTGGGCCATCGACGCCTGAAAATCATGGACCTGTCGGACGGTTCTGCCCAACCGATGGTCGATGCACAGCTGGGGTTGTCCCTGGCCTTCAACGGCGCGATCTATAACTTCCCGGAACTGCGCCAGGAGCTCGAAGCCCTGGGCTACGCCTTCTATTCCGGCGGCGACACCGAAGTGCTGCTCAAGGGCTATCACGCCTGGGGCGAAGCTCTGCTGCCCAAGCTCAACGGCATGTTTGCGTTTGCGATCTGGGAGCGCGATGCCCAGCGTCTGTTCATCGCCCGTGACCGTCTCGGCGTGAAGCCTTTGTACCTGTCGCGCACCGGCCAGCGCCTGCGCTTTGCCTCGACATTGCCGGCCCTGCTCAAGGGCGGCGATATCAACCCGGTGCTCGATCCGGTGGCGCTCAACCACTACCTGAACTTCCACGCCGTGGTGCCCGCGCCGCGCACGCTGCTGGCCGGCATCGAAAAACTGCCGCCAGCCAGCTGGATGCGTATCGACGCCCACGGCAACACCGAGCAGAAAACCTGGTGGACCCTGCCTTACGGCCCGCGTGAAGATGAGCAGCACCTGACCCTCGAAGACTGGACCGAGCGCGTACTCGACAGCACCCGCGCAGCCGTGGCGATCCGCCAACGCGCCGCGGTGGATGTCGGCGTGCTGCTGTCCGGCGGTGTCGATTCGAGCCTGCTCGTCGGCTTGCTGCGCGAGGTCGGTGTGCAGGACCTGTCGACCTTCTCCATCGGCTTTGAAGACGCCGGTGGCGAACGCGGCGACGAGTTCCAGTACTCGGACCTGATCGCCAAGCACTACGGCACCCGGCACCACCAACTGCGCATCGCCGAGGGCGAGATCATCGAGCAACTGCCAGCGGCGTTCCGCGCCATGAGCGAGCCGATGGTCAGCCACGACTGCATCGCCTTTTACCTGCTCTCGCGGGAGGTGGCCAAGCACTGCAAAGTGGTGCAGAGCGGCCAGGGCGCCGATGAACTGTTCGCCGGTTACCACTGGTACCCGCAGGTGGACGGCGCCAGCGACCCGTATGCGGCGTACCGCGAAGCGTTTTTCGACCGCAGCCATGACGACTACGCAGCCACCGTCGCGCCGAAATGGCTGACCGCCAATGACGCCGCCGGCGACTTCGTGCGCGAACATTTCGCGATGCCGGGCGCGGACGCCGCCGTGGACAAGGCGCTGCGCCTGGACAGCACGGTGATGCTGGTCGACGACCCGGTCAAGCGCGTCGACAACATGACCATGGCCTGGGGCCTGGAAGCGCGCACACCGTTTCTCGACTACCGCCTGGTGGAACTGTCGGCCCGCGTACCGGGCAAATTCAAATTGCCCGATGGCGGCAAGCAGGTCCTCAAAGAGGCGGCGCGTCGGGTCATCCCGAGTGAAGTCATCGACCGCAAGAAAGGTTACTTCCCGGTGCCCGGCCTCAAGCATTTGCAAGGCGATACCCTGAACTGGGTCCGCGAGTTGCTGCTAGACCCGAGCCAGGACCGCGGCCTGTTCAATCCGGCCATGCTCGACCGCTTGCTCACCGACCCACACGGTCAACTCACCCCGCTGCGCGGCTCCAAGCTGTGGCAACTGGCGGCGCTGAACCTGTGGCTCAGCGAACAAGGAATCTGATCGATGAAACCTCTCGCAGCGGCTTACAGCCAACGCTTGCTCAAAGGCCAGGCGCCGACCTACGAGCGCCTGCAAGCGCGCCTGGCCGAAGACGGCAGCCCACTGGCCGCCGAGCCGATCGCGGTGCATTGCGGCTGGGGCCGGTTGTTGATCGGCCACACGTTTCCCGACCCGGCCAGCCTGGCCGAGGAACTGCTCAACGAGCAGGCCGGCGAGCGCGACATCGCACTGTACGTGGCGGCGCCCCAGCAGATCCTCGGGATCGACCCGCAGCAACTGTTCCTCGACCCGTCCGACACCTTGCGCCTGTGGTTCTCTGACTATCGTCCGTCGACCCGCGTGTTTCGTGGCTTCCGTATTCGCCGCGTCCAGACCGCGGCCGATTGGCAGGCGGTCAACCAGCTCTACCAGGGACGCGGCATGCTGCCGGTCGACGCCGAGCGCCTGACGCCCCGCCACGCGGGCGGCCCGGTGTATTGGCTGGCCGAGGACGAACACAGCGGCTCGGTGATCGGCAGCGTGATGGGCCTCAACCATCAAAAAGCCTTCCACGACCCGGAACACGGTTGCAGCCTGTGGTGCCTGGCGGTCGACCCGCACTGCACGCGCCCAGGCGTTGGCGAAGTGCTGGTGCGCCACCTGGTGGAACACTTCATGAGCCGTGGCCTGAGCTACCTGGACCTGTCGGTGCTGCACGACAACCGCCAGGCCAAGAGCCTCTACGCCAAGCTCGGCTTTCGCGCCCTGGCCACCTTTGCGATCAAGCGCAAGAACGGCATCAACCAGCCGCTGTTCCTCGGCCCGGGCCCGCAGGCGGGGTTCAACCCCTACGCGCGGATCATCGTCGAAGAAGCCCATCGCCGCGGCATCGACGTGCAGGTGGACGACGCCGATGCCGGCCTGTTCACCCTCAGCCATGGCGGGCGCCGCGTGCGCTGCCGTGAATCGTTGAGCGACCTGACCAGCGCCATCAGCATGACCCTGTGCCAGGACAAAAGCCTGACCCACAAGGTGCTCAAGGGCGCCGGATTGAAACTGCCGGCGCAACAGCGGGCGGGCAGCGCCGACGACAACCTGGAGTTCCTCGACCAACACCAGCGCATCGTGGTCAAACCGCTGGATGGTGAACAGGGCCAGGGCGTGGCGGTGGACCTGCAGACCATCGAAGAGGTGCAACAGGCTATTGAAGCAGCGCGTCAGTTCGACAGCCGGGTCTTGCTCGAAAGCTTCCACGAAGGCCTGGACCTGCGCATCCTGGTGATCGGCTTCGAGGTGGTCGCCGCGGCGATCCGCCGCCCGGCCGAAGTGGTCGGCGACGGCCAGCATTCCATCCGCGCCCTGATCGAGGCGCAAAGCCGCCGGCGCCAGGCCGCCACCGACGGCGAAAGCAAAATCCCGCTGGACGCCGAAACCGAACGCACCCTGCACGCGGCCGGTCATGACTACTCCAGCATCCTGCCCCGTGGCGCGCAATTGGCCGTGCGCCGCACCGCCAACCTGCACACCGGCGGCTGCCTGGAAGACGTCACCGGCATCCTCCATCCGACGCTGGTCGACGCCGCCGTGCGCGCCGCGCGTGCCCTCGACATCCCGATGGTCGGCCTCGACCTGATGGTGTCGGCCGCCGATCAACCGGAGTACGTGTTTATCGAAGCCAACGAACGGGCCGGGCTGGCCAATCATGAACCGCAGCCAACGGCAGAACGGTTTGTCGATTTGTTGTTTCCGCACAGTCAGCCCAGCGCCTGAACGAAGTATTGCCTGGGCCGGCGCCGCTCCACCCTCATCGAAACCATCGATGCCCTCAACCCATCAGGAGTTTCCATGACCCGAACCATTCCCGAACCGGACCTCAACTACCTGCAAAAAGTGCTGCTGGAAATGCTCGCCATTCCCAGCCCGACCGGGTTTACCGACACCATCGTGCGCTACGTCGCCGAACGCCTCGAAGAACTGGGCATCCCCTTTGAAATGACGCGCCGCGGCACCATCCGCGCCACCCTCAAGGGCCAGAAAAACAGCCCCGACCGCGCAGTGTCGGCGCACCTGGACACCATCGGCGCCGCCGTGCGCGCGATCAAGGACAACGGTCGCCTGACCCTCGCTCCGGTGGGCTGCTGGTCGAGCCGCTTCGCCGAGGGCAGCCGCGTCAGCCTGTTCACCGACAACGGCGTGATCCGTGGCAGCGTGTTGCCGCTGATGGCTTCAGGGCATGCGTTCAACACCGCCGTGGATGAAATGCCGGTGAGCTGGGACCATGTCGAACTGCGCCTGGACGCGTACTGCGCCACCCGCGCCGATTGCGATTCCCTGGGGATCGGCATCGGTGACTATGTGGCGTTCGACCCGCTGCCCGAGTTCACCGAGAGCGGGCATATCAGCGCGCGTCACCTCGACGACAAAGCCGGTGTCGCCGCGCTGCTCGCCGCCCTCAAGGCGATCATCGACAGCGGCGCCCCCTTGCTGATCGACTGTCACCCGCTGTTCACCATCACCGAGGAAACCGGCAGTGGCGCGGCCGCCGCCCTGCCCTGGGACGTCAGTGAGTTCGTCGGCATCGACATCGCCCCGGTCGCCCCCGGCCAGCACTCCAGCGAACACGCGGTCAGTGTGGCGATGCAGGATTCCGGCGGGCCGTATGACTATCACCTGTCGCGCCACCTGCTGCGCCTGGCGGCGGATAACGACCTGCCGGTACGCCGCGATCTGTTTCGTTATTACTTCAGCGACGCACACTCGGCGGTCACCGCCGGCCACGACATCCGCACCGCCCTGCTGGCGTTCGGGTGCGATGCGACCCACGGCTACGAGCGCACCCACATCGACAGCCTCGCGGCCCTCAGCCGGTTGTTGAGCGCTTACATTCTCAGCCCGCCGGTGTTCGCCAGCGACGCGCAACCGGCGCAAGGGTCACTGGATCGGTTCAGTCATCAGATCGAGCACGAGACCCAGATGGAGAGCGATACCCGCGTGCCGTCGGTGGACAGCCTGGTCGGCCAGAAGTCCTGACACTGGCAACAACGGTCCCGGCGCAGTAGCATCGCCGGGACTTAACCCCAGAGGCTTGTATGCTGATTCCCTACGACGCACTTGAAGTCGACACCCTGACCCGCCTCATCGAAGACTTCGTGACCCGCGACGGCACCGACAATGGCGACGACACGCCCCTGGAAACCCGCGTACTGCGCGTGCGCCAGGCACTGACCAAGGGCCAGGCATTGATCGTCTTCGACCCCGACAGCGAGCAATGCCAGTTGATGCTCAAGCACGACGTGCCCAAGCACCTGTTCGACTGAAGGTGCAGTTCAGGGATTGGGCAGCGGATGGCTGGCGGTGTCCTGGCGTTCGACGATCTTCTGGTACACCTCGGCGCGGTGGACCGACACCTCGGCCGGGGCTTGAACCCCGAACTTCACCTGGGAACCGTTGAGTTCGAGGATGTGCAAGGCGATGTCATCGCCGATGGAAATGATTTCGCCTACGGTGCGGCTTAAGACCAGCATGGCGGTTGTCCTTTTCGAGTGACAGGACCCCGACCTTGCGCGCTTGGGTGATGCTCAGCAACGGCTTGCGGTCAAATCAGGCACCACCTACAACAGTAGGTAACTTGCCTGACAGACCACATGTTTTTTTGCGCCGAGCCCCGCTCCGACATTTACGACCGTGCCCCACTCAGCCTTTAATCGCCTGGGCCTTGGCGCGCATTTTGTCGGCCATCACGGTCATCTCGTCATACAGCAACTGCGGTTTTTTCTGCTTCAACGCCCAAGCCATCCGCCCTTGCTCGTGGGGCAGGATCATGAACTCGCCCTCGGCCACCCGCTGATAGATGTAATCGGCGATATCCGCCGCCGAGATCGGCGAGCTTTCCAGCAGCTTGCCCACCTGCGCCTTCATCGCCGGGGTCGGCCCACGGAACGAGTCCAACAGGTTGGTCTGGAAGAACGACGGGCACACCACGTGAACCCCGATTTCCTGTTGTTTGAGTTCCACCAGCAGGCTCTCCGACAACGCCACCACGCCCGCCTTGGCCACGTTGTAGTTGCTCATCGCCGGCCCTTGCATCAGCGCCGCCATCGAGGCGATGTTGATGATGCGGCCCTTGCTCTTTTCCAGCAGCGGCAGAAAGGCCTTGCAGCCCTTGACCACGCCCATCAGGTTGATTGCGATCTGCCAGTCCCAGTCTTCCAGCGACAGTTCGGCGAAGAACCCGCCGGAGGCCACGCCGGCATTGTTGACGATCACATCGATCCCGCCCAGCTTGACCTCGCAGGCCTGGGCAAAGGCGGTGAGCTGGCTGTAGTCGCGCACATCGCAGCGCTGGACAAAGCCATCGCCACCCGCCTCGCGCACCAACCTGAGAGTCTCTTGCAAGCCTGGCTCGCTGACATCCGACAAGGCCAACTGCCAACCCTCGCGGGCCCAGCGCAGCGCGATTTCGCGACCCAGGCCGGACCCGGCACCGGTGATCATCATGCGATTTTGCATAGGAAAATAGCCTTGTGGTTCACAGAAGAAGTGATCGGCAGTGTAGCGAAGGTTTTTCCTACACCCACGCACCATCCAATTGATGAATGCCCCGAGCAAACCACGGGCCGGGTCGGATACCACGGCACGCCCTAAGTTCAATCTTTTTCAACTAAGCGCAGGCGTTCAGCGATGCATTTAAAGAAATAAGCAGGTCTTCGAAATGCTTTAAAAAAACACGGAATTTTCTGCGAAGCGGCACAGTCGGAGTTATTAAGGCGTCCGCGATTAAACCCACGGGCCTAACTTTAAACAACCGGTCCTTGCAGAAGGCCTATAAGGAAATACAATTATGAGCCTCATTTTAATCATCATCCTGATTCTCCTGCTGGTCGGCGGTTTGCCAGTGTTTCCACACTCCCGTAGCTGGGGTTATGGTCCGTCGGGTATTCTCGGCGTAGTCCTGGTGGTGCTGCTGGTGCTGTTGTTACTCGGCAAGATATAAACGCCGGACAAAAAAAGAGGCCTTCATGAAGGCCTCTTTTTTATTGCCGGTCAATCAGTCCGGCTTGCCATCGACAACACCGGCGGTGTTATCCAGCAAACTTTTGGTCGCGGTCTGCAGGAACGATTCGAGCTTCTGTTTCAGCCCTGCCTCGTCCGGCGATTCCGCGATCACTTTACCGGTCGGCTCGGCGCCCAGTTCGTATTCCCACAGCTTCGGTGGCATTTCCTTAGGCAATACCAGCACGCGGTCGCCGGTGACCAGCGCCACGGTCTGATCGCTGCCCGAAGGCTTGATCACGCCGAAACCCTTGTCGCCTTCCGGCAGGTTGAGCAGGTCACGCCCCCAGCACTGGTGCAGGGTGTCGCCACCCAGACGGCCCATGATGGTCGGCACGATGTCGATCTGGGTGCCCACGGTGTGGTCACGCACGCCGAACTTCTCTTGCATGCCCGGAGCAATCATCAGCATCGGCACGTTGAAGCGGCCCAGGTCCATCTCGGTGATCTGCTGCTCGTTGCCGAAACCGTGGTCGCCCACGATCACAAACAGGGTTTCCTTGAAGTACGGCTCCTTGCGGGCCTTTTCAAAGAACTGGCCGAGAGCCCAGTCGGAGTAGCGCATCGCCGTCAAATGCTCGTTGAGGCTGCCACGGTCGGTGACTTTCTCCACCGGCAACGGGGTCGGCAAGGCATACGGCGTGTGGTTGGACAGGGTTTGCAGCAGGGCGTAGAACGGCTTGCCGCCTTCACGCGCTTTCAGTTCTTCCAGGCCACGGTTGAACATGTCCTGGTCGGACACGCCCCAGGTTGGGTCGGAGAACACCGGGTCGACAAAGTCGTTGCGGCCGATGAAGTTGGTCATGCCCTGGTTGCTGAAGAAACCCGACTGGTTGTCCCAGGCGAAGTCGCCGTTGTAGACATACACGTCGTCAAACTTGCGCGCACTGAGCAGCTGCGGCAGGCCCGACAGCTTGTGGCTGCCTTCCGGGGTCTGCATCAGGTATTCGAAACCCGGCAGGTTCGGGAAGCACGCCATGGTGGCAAACATACCCTGGTGGGTGTGGGTGCCGTTGGAGAAGAAGCGGTCGAACAGCAGGCCTTCTTTGGACAGTTTGTCGAAGTACGGCGTGATATTGCCCGGACGCCCCAGGGCGCCCACCGAGTGACCGGCGAAGCTCTCCATCAGGATCACCACGACGTTCTTGATCGGCAGGGTTTTCTCGGCCGGTGGCGTGAAATCACGGCGCACGGCGGCGGTGTCGGTATCCACCAGCTTCTCTTGCGGCAACACCAGCATGTCGCGCACGGTCTGGGTGGCCAGTGGTTGTTCCAGGGTAGCCTTCCAGATGTTGGTGCGTTCTTCGGAGAAGCGCGACTTGGCCGCGGCGATCAACGACAACGTGCCATTGAGGCCCAATTGGTTGGCGAAGTTCGAGTCGGTGGTGTAGACGTCACCCCAACGCAGCGGCGGGCCCTGGCGCAGGGTGCCGCGAGCGGCGACCACGGCGACCAGCAGGCACACCACAAACACCGCGATGCGCGAATACCACGGCGCCACCTGGCGGGTGCCGATACTGCCGCCGCTGAACGGGCCGCGTGGGCGCGTCGCCCGGTCGGCGCCCTTGAAGGCCACGCTCAGAATCAGCGTGCCGACGGCCCAGGCCAGCAGGTAGCGCACCACCGGGAAACCGTACCAGAGCATGCTCATCACGGTTTTCGGGTCTTCCTTCACGTACTGGAAGACCAGGCCGTTGAGGCGCTGGTGGAATTCGCGGTAGAAGTCCATCTCCATCAGGCCCAGGAACAGCGCGATGCTGGAGGCAAGGGTCAGCCAGAAACGGAAGAACCCCCGCGCGGCCATGGCCCGCACGCTGAACAGTGACAGCAGCAAGGGGATCGTCAGGTACACCACCAGGCGAATGTCCAGGCGCAGGCCGTTGGCGAACGCTTCCAGGAAGGTCGAGGCCGGTGTGTCGAGGATCATCTCGCGGTTGTAGGCCAGCAGCGCCAGGCGCAGCAGGGAGAACATCACCATCATGACCAGTGCACAAAGCAGCGTGTATGCCAGATGGGATTTGACGGTCGGTTGCAGCAGGCGATTAGAAGCTCGCTGCTGATTCAGGGCGTCCGGGTTTGCCATGTCGTTTCAGGACCCATTGGAGGTTTAAGTTGCGAAAAAGAGTGCAGTGGCGTCCGGCCCTCGCCCAGGCTGGCTGGGGTAGGCGGTAAACGCGATGGCGCAAATGGTGCCCGATCACTGCCGGCAACGCCATTAATTACTGAACGCGTGCCGCAAACCTGCAACTGGCGGTGCTTGAGATAGAGCCGTTGCAGGGAGATAAAGCCGGCGAATTGTCTTGGATGAGATGTGAAAATTTCGTACAGCGAATATTTCGACACACAATATCAAGGCATTTGCTGAAACCATTGTGGGAGGGGGCTTGCCCCCGATAGCGGTGGTTCAGTCACTGTTGTAACGACTGATACACCGCTATCGGGGGCAAGCCCCCTCCCACATTTTCCGTGCCCGCTTCAGCTTGAGTGAAGCTTGCGCTCAGAACCGCACGTTGCCCCGCGGCCCGGCAATCGCCCAGATGATCAGGCCCAGGACCGGCAGCAGCAGGATCAACAGAATCCACAACACCTTGGCACCGGTGCTCGCGCCGCTTTTGAACACATTGATGATCGCCCAGATATCCAGCGCGAGGATGATCAGCCCGACCAGACCGTTGAAAGTGGAACCCATGGTGTCGCTCCTAAGTGAGGGCATGCCCTTGTAGGATAGCCAGCCCTGGCCGGGGTTCCGTTTTATTTCAGACGTGGACCGCGACCCGCAGGGCTTCCAGGGACGGTTCGCCGTGGATGCCGACTTCGGCGCACAGTTCCAGCACGCGCGGCAGGTCGTTGCCGAACACCAGCACGGCCTGGATCTCGTCATCCAGCGGCTGGCTGAAGTTCAGCAACACATAACCACCGTCTTGCGGGCTGAGCGCACTCATCTGGATCTGGATGCGATTGAGCGCGGTGAGGGCTTCGGTCTTGGCCAGTTGCTTGGGCTTGAGGTTGAACGCCACGCCGGGGCCGAACGAGGCGACGATCTGCGCAAACAGGTCGCCATAGGTGTCGGCCTGGAACAGCACCGTGTCCGGCAGGCTGCCGACCACCACCCACTCGCCCAGCGGAATCGGGAAAGTATCGTCGTAGTTGATGTCCGGGTTCGCCGCCAGAAAGGCCACCGGGTCGGCGTAGGCCTGCGCCGCTTCCTCGGCGATGCGCGCCACCTCGTCGTCGCCCATGACGCCGGCGCTGATTTTACGGATGAGTTCGACGAGGGCGTTTTTCATGAAGGGGTCCTGTGGCGGGCGGGTTTTCGAGGGCGCGTAGCCTACACCAGTTTCTGCAACTGCGCCGCCGTATCCACCGCGCCCATGGTCTGTGCCGCAGCCAATGCCGTGGCGCCCTGGGCGTCGGCAGTCTTGGGGTTGGCGCCCTGGCTGAGCAGGTAGTCGACCATTTCGACGCGGTTGAACATCGCAGCCATCATCAATGCCGTGCGGCCGTCGGACGACGACGCGTCAACCGGCGTGCCGCCTTCGATCAGCGCCTTGACCACGGGCAAGTTGCCCTTGAACGCCGCGCCGGCGATCGGCAGTTGATGCTTGTCGTTGGCGATCTGTGGGTCGGCCTTGAACTCCAGCAGCACTCTGACCGCGTCGGCGTGGCCGTGGTAAGCGGCCAGCATCAGCAAGGTGTCGCCATTGTGGTTACGCAGGTTGGCTGGCAAGCCCTTGGCCAGCAGCGCGGCAAGCAAGGCGGCATCGCCTCTGCGCGCGACGTCGAAGACCTGCTCGGCAAATTCGGCGGCTTCGTCTTCGGTCATTTGTTTGGCATGGTCTGACATGTGGGGGCTCCTTGTCGGGTACGGCTTCGGGTACTGAAGAGTAGGCGCCCAGTGTCGCGAGGGAGTTCCCCACTGTCATGGTTTTTTTGTCAACAGCCACCATAGGCAGAATCAATAGCGGAACTGTCCGCCCTGGATCTGCGCCAACAATTGCCCGGTGACCGGCACATAGCAATCCGAACCGGGCAGCCAGGCGTAGACCGGGTCGTTGCCGGCCTTGGCCGGGTCGAACGCTTCTTCCTTGAGCCGCACTTTCTGGTATTTGAACGTGCCCGTTGTCTCCATCTTCATCTTGATCCGCAGGAACAGCGGCACCGCATAGTGCGGCAACTGGCCATGAGCGAACTGCAGCAACTCGCGCATATCCAGGGCGGCCAGGGATTCGCTGGGAGTGATGGCGACCATGCCGGCGCGGCCATTGGTGTTTTCGATCTCGACACCGTAGGCCACCACTTCGGCGATCTGCGGGTGTTGCAGCAGGATGTTCTCGACCTCGGTGGTGGAAACGTTTTCGCCTTTCCAGCGATAGGTGTCGCCCAGGCGATCGACAAATTGCGCATGGCCGAAACCGATGCTGCGCAGCAGATCGCCGGTATTGAAGTAGCGGTCGCCCTTTTCGAACACATCGGTCAGCACCACCTTGCGGTTCTTTTCCGGGTCGGTGTAACCGTCGAACGGGGCCTTTTCATCGATCCTCGCCAGCAACAGGCCCTGCCCGCCCGTTTGCACCTTGCGCATGAAACCATCGGCGCCACGCAGCGGCTCACCGTTGTCGTGGGCGTAGTCCACCAGCGCCCAGCGCTGCAGGCAGAAGCCGATGGTGTTGTCGAAATTCAACACATTGGTGAAGCCGATATTGCCGTCACTCGCGGCATACAGCTCACAGATATGCTCGACGCCAAAGCGTTGCTTGAACTGCGCCCATACACCGGGCCGCAGGCCATTGCCGACCATCTTGATCACCCGGTTGTCACGGTCCTGGGCGCTGGCCGGCTGGTCGAGCAGGTAACGGCACAGCTCACCGACATAACCCAGGGTGGTCGCGTTGAACTTGCGCACATCGCCCCAGAACTGGCTGGCGCTGAATTTGCGGCGAATCGCGAACCCCGACGCGCCGACGATCGCCGAGCCCCAGCACACGCAAAGGCCGGTGGCGTGGTACAGCGGCAAGGTGCAATACATGACGTCGGCGGGGCCCATGTCGAGGGCGATGCTGGCGAAGCTGACCGCGGTTTTGGTCCAGCGGCCATGTTTCATGATGCCGGCCTTGGGCAAGCCCGTGGTGCCGGAGGTATAGATATAGAAGCACGGGTCGTTGAAAAAGATCTGCCGGGAACTGGCCGGGTTGTCCAGCGCGCACTCGGCGCTGGCCGCCATCAGGTCGACATAGCCGGCAGGCACCGCGCTGCTGGGTTGATCCGCGACAAACCAGGTGCGATCGGCCGCGATCACCACTTGATCGCGCACCGCTGTGTAGGCCTCCACCAACTCCGCCCCCACCACAATCGCCACCGGGTTGACCAGATTCAGGCTGTGTACCAGCGCCGCCTGGGTTTGCGAGGTATTGAGCATGGCGCAGATGCCGCCCAGCTTGGCCACGGCCAGCACGTTGAGCAGCAATTCGGGGCGATTTTCAATAAACAGCGCCACCACATCGCCTTTGCGGATGCCCTGGCTCTGCAGGTGGTGGGCGATGCGGTTCGCACGCTGGTTGGCATCGCGGTAACTGAGCACGCTGTCGCCGTACAACAACGCCGCGCCGTCAGGGTTGCGCAGAGTGGCTTGCTCGAAATGCCAGCCCAGGCCACAGGGCTGCGCGGGGTCGGTGACATTCGCGGCACGCATGCCGCGGACCACCCGTGGCAAGGCGCGGACGATGGCGGGCACCTTACGCAGCAGCATGCTCCAGGTAATCATGTCGTTTTGCGGATGGCGCATGGAGGAACGTCCTTTTTCTTATTCTTCGTCGGGGCCAGAAACTCCGGCATTTTTTGCAGGCAGGAAGCCAAATGCTCAGGGGAAAATACGCCAGCGGTTCTTCGACTGTACACGCGGGATTTGAAATGTTTTGTATCCCGAAGCCGCAACCGCCCCACAGGGAATTTTGCGACACATCGGCAGTCCCTATCAGTGACGAGGCGCCCGCCCGGCCGGATCGAGTAGCGCAAAATGCAGGATGCATGATGGCCATTCATGCAATTTGCACGAAATCAAAAATCCTGACTTTTTACAAGTTATTGATTTTTAAAGACTTTATATAAAAACGCGAGATGGCACAATCACTGCACCTATCACTCCATGCTTGCCAACTTGAGCCAACGGAGCTGATAGACATGAGCCTGATCCAAGATAAATTCGCCTCAGTATTCTCCCAATACGACGTCACCACTCAGCCACGCCCGGACGGCGGTATCCTGCTGACCCTGCGCAACAGCGAAGGCAAGCAGGTCAAGCGCTCGATCTCCTACCAGCAACTGCACACGGCCGATCAGCTCACCTGGGTGATCAGCGCCATTCGCCGCGACCTGGCCGAACAAGCCAGCGAACTGCCGCAGATTTCCATGCTGCAGAGCCAGAACCGCTTTGCCCTGCCGACTTACCATTCGGCCTAAGACACACAAAAAAGGGCCGCGACGCCATCCAGCGTCGCGGCCCTTTTTCATGGGTTCAGGAAAGGCCCAATCGGGCGGCTTCATTCATCGCTTGTACACGATTGCTGACTTGCAACTTGCCATAGATGTTACGCAGGTGGAATTTCACTGCGGCTTGGGACGTTTCACGAATCCGGCTGATTTCCCAGATGGTCTTGCCTTCGGAGGCCCAGCGCAAGATCTCCAATTCGGTCGGAGTCAGGGGCTTGCCGGACAAGGCCAAGCGTTTTCTGACATCGGTGGGCACGCTCAACGGCGCACCTGACGCCTCTGGATCACTCATCGCTTTCTCTCCTTATTGTTGGCTGATGCTTATCGCCTTTCGGATTCCTCCTATTGACAGGCGATACAAACATTAAGACCGGAGAGAGTTACATAATGGAGCGCGTCAAAGCGTAAGGCCGGCGATAAACAGCCAGGCCTTACAGATAAATAAGCTTCTTCCCACAACAACTTCCAACTCGTCGGGGTTGAAGATTCAAGTCGATTAAGCCTAGTCATCCAACCCAGGGAAACCAGCGGCGATATCGTCCCCGCTGAATTCAGGCACCCCGCCGCCTGCCGCATGGGACAGGCGCAGCGTCACAAAATGTGGGTGCTCGCCCATATCGAACCAATGGGGCATGCCGGCCGGGATCAGCAGCAGGTCATTTTTTTCACAGCGCACGCCGTACACATAGTCACCAATGTGCAAGGCAAACAGGCCTTGGCCGGCGATGAAAAAGCGCGCTTCATCTTCGCTGTAACGCCGTTCGGCAAGGAACTGATCGCGCAATGCCGCCTTCTGCGCAGGATCGCCGGGGGCATGCAGCACCTCGACGCAGGCGTAGCCGAGGGCGTCGATGCGTGGCTGGTACGCCGCGATCATGGTGGCGTCGTCCGCGCCTTTTTCAATAACGGCGGGCTGCCAGCGCTCGAATCGCACGCCATGCTCGGCCAGGGTCGACGCGATATCGTCGAAGTGGGTCAGGACTTTGTTCGGTGTATCCGGTGTGGCGACGTGGTAAACGGCTACATAACTCATAGGACGGTTCCTTGGTTCTGCTCGTGCAATCGAAAACCGATGATAAGGGCGGCGGCCAGGGCCGCGACGCTGGCGATACTGAAGGTCAGGGCCGGCCCCAACAGGTTCCAGCTGTAACCGGCGTACAGCGCGCCAAGCGCGCCGCCGGTGCCGGCCAAGGCCGCGTATAACGCCTGGCCCTGACCTTGCTGGCGGGCGCCGAAGCTGCGCTGCACAAAGGCAATCGCCGCCGCATGAAAACTGCCGAAGGTCGCCGCGTGCATCACCTGCGCCAGCAGCAGCACCCAGAAAAATTCCGCGAACGCGCCCAGCAACAACCAGCGCAGCGCCGCCAACAGGAAACTCGCCAGCAGCACCCGGCGCACCGAGAAACGCGTGAGGATGCGGCTCATGCCCAGGAACATCAACACTTCCGCCACCACCCCGAGGGCCCACAGCATGCCGATCACGCCACGGCTGTAGCCCAAGTGTTCCAGGTGCAGGGTGAGAAAGGTGTAATACGGGCCATGGCTCATTTGCATCAACGCCACGCAGGCGTAAAACGCCAGGACGCCGGGGCTGCGCAACTGCTTGAGGAAGCCCTCGCCCGCCAGGCGGGGGCCGTGGTTCGCCGGCTGCGCATTCGGCACCCACAGGCTGGCACCGATGATCCCGGCCATGATCACCACGACCACCACCGGGTAGATATCCAGGCTCAGCCAGTCGAACAGGCGGCCCATGATCACCACCGTGAGGATGAAGCCGATGGAGCCCCACAGGCGGATCTGGCTATAGCGCGAGGTCTGCTTATGCAGATGGGCCAGGGTGATCACTTCAAACTGCGGCAGCACCGCATGCCAGAAAAACGCATGCAGGGCCATGACCAGGGCCAGCCAGGCATAGGTCTTGCTGACGAAAATCAACGCAAAACTCACCAGCGTACACAGTGCGCCCACACGCACGATGGCCAGGCGCCGGCCGGTATAGTCGCCCAGCCAGCCCCACAGATTGGGGGCCACGCAGCGCATCAGCATGGGGATGGCCACCAGTTCGCCGATACGCGCGCTGGAGAACCCCAGGTGATCGAAGTACAGCGCCAGGAACGGCGCCGTGGCCCCCAGCAGGGCGAAGTAGAAGAGGTAGAAGCTGGAGAGTCGCCAGTACGGAAGTGCTGGAGTCATGCAAGAGGCCGCTTTGCGGCAAGGCGCGAGCAAGCTCGCGCGCCACACACCGTCACAACTGGCCCAGTACCGGAGTACTCACGCGCACATCGGCGTTTTGCCCACGGTTGCGCAGCAGGTGGTCCATCAACACGATCGCCATCATCGCTTCGGCGATCGGCGTGGCGCGGATGCCGACGCACGGGTCGTGACGGCCCTTGGTGATCACGTCCACCGGGTTGCCGTGTACATCGATCGAACGGCCCGGGGTGGTGATGCTCGACGTGGCCTTGAGCGCCAGGTGCGCAACGATCGGCTGGCCGGAGGAAATACCGCCGAGGATGCCGCCGGCATTGTTGCTGAGGAAACCCTGCGGGGTCAGTTCGTCGCGGTGCTCGGTGCCGCGCTGGGACACGCAGGCGAACCCGGCGCCGATTTCCACGCCTTTGACGGCGTTGATGCTCATCAGCGCGTGGGCCAGTTCAGCGTCCAGACGGTCGAAGATCGGCTCGCCGAGACCCGGTTTCACGCCCTCGGCGACCACGGTGATTTTCGCCCCGACCGAATCCTGGTCGCGGCGCAACTGGTCCATATAGGCTTCCAGGTCCGGCACTTTGTCCGGGTCCGGGCTGAAAAAGGCGTTGTCGTCGACGCTGTCCCAAGTCTTGAACGGGATTTCGATCGGGCCCAGCTGGCTCATGTAGCCACGGACGACGATGCCCTGGGTCGCCAGGTATTTCTTGGCGATGGCACCGGCAGCCACGCGCATCGCGGTTTCGCGGGCCGAGCTGCGGCCGCCGCCACGGTAGTCGCGCTCGCCGTATTTGTGGTGGTAGGTGTAGTCGGCGTGGGCCGGGCGGAACAGGTCCTTGATCGCCGAGTAGTCCTTGGACTTCTGGTCGGTGTTGCGGATCAACAGGCCGATGGCGCAGCCGGTGGTGCGGCCTTCGAACACACCGGAGAGGATCTCGACTTCATCGGGTTCCTGGCGCTGGGTGGTGTGGCGGCTGGTGCCGGGCTTGCGGCGGTCGAGGTCACGTTGCAGGTCTTCCAGGGACAGCTCGAGGCCGGGCGGGCAGCCGTCGACAATGGCGACCAACGCCGGGCCATGGCTTTCGCCCGCGGTGGTGACAGTGAACAGCTTGCCGAAGGTATTGCCGGACATGCAGGGCGCTCCGTGAAATCAGTTGTAATCACTCAGCGGTGATAACCAAGCGCACCAGTATACGCGGGCCAACCGACTAGTTCATCCTCGAAACCTTACCGGTAGACGTTGGTCGAACCGGCACCTCCTGAATAATGGCCCGATGATGCTTCGAGTTTTGCTGTTTACCCTCACCCTGTTCACTGCCGTAGCCCATGCCGCGTCCTCCGTGGTGTTGCAACGGCCCATCAGCCTCGACACCGGCAGCGGCGAGCTGTTCGGCTCGCTGCTGCTGCCGCAGTCCGACAAACCGGTGCCGGTGGTGCTGATCATTGCCGGCTCCGGCCCGACCGACCGCAACGGCAACAGTGCCGACGGCGCGCGCAACGACAGCCTCAAGCGCCTGGCGTGGGTGCTGGCCCGGCATAACATCGCCAGCGTGCGCTACGACAAGCGCGGCGTGGCGGCCAGCCTGGCCGCCACGCCCGACGAACGCGACCTGACCCTCGACGCCTACGTGGCCGACGCCGTGGCCTGGGGCAAGCTGCTCAAGGCCGACAAGCGCATGGGCCCGCTGATCGTCCTGGGCCATAGCGAAGGCGCGCTGGTGGCAGCCCTGGCGGCACCGCAACTCGACCCGGCCGGGGTGATTTCCCTGTCGGGCAGCGCCCGCCCGGTCGACCAGGTGATCCGCCAGCAACTGGCCGGTCACCTGCCCCCGGCCCTGCAGTTGCGCAGCAATGAAATCCTCGATCACCTCAAGGCCGGCCAAGTGGATACCGATGTGCCTGGCCCGCTTGAAGGGATTTTCCGACCCAGTGTGCAACCGTATCTGATCAGCCTGTTTCGCGCCGACCCGTCGGCCGCCTTTGCCAGACTGCGCATGCCCGCGCTGATCATCCAGGGCACCAACGATATCCAGGTGGGTGTGGGCGATGCGCGGCAATTGAAGAACGCCAAGCCCGATGCCGAGCTGACGGTGATCGAAGGCATGAACCATGTGATGCGTATCGTGCCCAAGGAGGTGAAGCAACAGTTGGCGTCCTACAACGACCCGCGATTGCCCCTCGCCGCCGAGCTGGAAACCTGCCTGGTTGGCTTTATCGACGGACTTCAGCCCCGTTAACCGACTAATTGCCTCCAGTACTGGGAAAAACGGCCGATAAGCCGAAAGTCGACAGCAAAAAGCCTGTCGACTGGCTGGGCTAGGACAGGATCGCGCCGCATGACTAACACCGAAGCAACACCAGAACCTACCGCCGACACCCCGGCGGAACACACCGAGGTCGTCGACGCGGCGCCCCTGCCGTGGGCGGACGTACAGGCCGAACATTTCAAAATGCTGCGCCTGGCGCCCCTGCCCACCGACCGCTCCACCGGGGTACGCCCCTTGCGGTTTGTGCAATTTGGCTATGTCGAACGCCACGACCACCATCACAGCCTGTTGCGCATGGTCATCCAGTTGCCGGGCCAACGGGTGCGCCGCGAGCAGAATCACCTGGATATCTGGGTCGATCACGCTAAACACCGTGTGCATTTCGGCCCGGGCAACAGCCTGGAAATCGAACCGGCCAACCGTGGCATCGGCCGTTTCCTGGTGGCCCAGGGCGCCGCGTGGGCGAAGAAGAAGTGGTCGCACTACCGCGTCGACGGGGTGGACCTGGCCAACAAGGACGCCCTCAACGAAGCCACACGCCTGCGCCGCGATCACTTCCTGCGTATCCAGGGCTTTGATGTGGCCTACGCCGACGTGCAGCATCTGAAGGGCAACGTGCAGCCCGGCAAGGTCAGCGACGTGCTCGATAGCTGGAACACCGAGAAAGTGCAGTTCGTGGAAATCCTCGAAGCCGCGCAAATGCTGCAACAGGCCGAGCAGAACCTGACGGAGCAGGAAGTGAAGCTGCGCAAGGAAGAGGAAAAGGTCACCAAGTTCAAGCGTGAGGACAGCGGGCTACGCTTCACCATCACCTGTCTGGTGGCGTTTACCGTGTTTCAGGCGGGGTTGTTGATCTGGATTGCCACCCATCGGTGATGTGGGAGCGGGCTTGCTCCCGATAGCGGTGCATCAGTCAATGCATTCAGTGACTGACACGCCCTCATCGGGCGCAAGCCCCCTCCCGCACGTCAGAGCGGTCGATTAAACCCGGGCGGCGAATACCGCCTGATGGTTGCGGCACTGCTCGGCCGTGAGCATGAACACACCGTGCCCGCCGCGCTGGAACTCCAGCCAGGCGAAGTCGACTTCCGGGTACAGCGCCTCGACATGCACTTGGCTGTTACCCACTTCGACGATCAACAAGCCCTTCTCGGTCAGGTGGTCCGCCGCTTCGGCGAGCATCCGCCGGACCAGGTTCAAGCCATCGTCGCCGCAAGCCAGGCCCAGTTCCGGTTCGTGCTGGTACTCGTCCGGCATGTCGGCGAAGTCTTCAGCGTCCACATACGGCGGGTTCGACACGATCAAGTCGAAACGCTGGCCCGGCAGCCCGTCAAAACCGTCGCCCTGTACGGTATACACACGCTCGTCGACGCCATGGCGCTCAATGTTCTGATTGGCCACTTCCAACGCTTCGAACGACACGTCACCCAACACCACTTCGGCGTCCTGGAACTCGTAGGCACAGGCGATGCCGATGCAACCGGAGCCGGTACACAGGTCGAGAATGCGTGCCGGCGGCTGGGCCAGCCAGGGTTCGAAGCGGTTTTCGATAAGTTCGCTGATCGGTGAACGCGGGATCAGCACGCGCTCGTCGACGATAAACGACATGCCACAGAACCAGGCTTCGCCAATCAAGTAGGCTGTCGGCACCCGCTCATGAATGCGACGGTGCAGCAGCCGTTGCAAGTGGGAAACTTCCTCTTCTTCCAGGTTGCAATCCAGGTAGCTGTCGGCAATTTCCCAGGGCAGATGCAAGGCGCCGAGCACCAATTGCCGGGCGTCGTCCCAGGCGTTGTCGGTACCGTGCCCGAAAAACAGCTCTTCCCCATGGAAACGGCTGACAGCCCAACGGATATGGTCGCGCAAGGTGCGCAGGCGGGAAGTGATCACGGGGGCAGACTCCTGGAAAAAACGACTGGCGATTCTAACAGCCTTCGTCTGTAGCGACGACGTGCGAAGAGCCTCAACCGTATGTCGGATTTCATCCAATTTGCCATCATTGCGTCAAACAACCGCACCGCTTGACACGGCTGCACGCCAGCAACGGCGTAGCTTACGATGGAAGCGATTCACAGAACCGCTCAGCCAGTGGACAATGGCGCAAAAGCCCCCCTCACAGGAGCCCCCAGAATGTCCGTTCCAAAGACGATGTTTCAAATCAGCGGTCGAGGTTATGCAGCGGCCAATCTCAGCCATGCGACCCTCGTGATCATCGACGCCCAGAAGGAATACCTCAGCGGTCCACTCGCCCTCGCGGGCATGGATGCGGCGGTGGGCAATATCAAGCAACTGGTCGCTGCGGCGCGCAACGCCGGTCGCCCGATCGTGCATGTGCGCCACCTGGGCACCGTCGGCGGCCTGTTTGACCCACAAGGCGAGCGCGGCGAATTCATTCCCGGCCTGGAGCCAATGGGCAACGAAACCATCATCGGTAAACTGCTGCCCAGCGCGTTCCACGGCACCGGCCTGGAAAAACACCTGCAGGACCTCGGCTCCCTGGACCTGATCGTCTGCGGCTTCATGAGCCACTCCAGCGTCAGCACCACCGTGCGCGCCGCCAAGAACCTGGGCTTTCGCTGCACCCTGGTGGAAGACGCCTGCGCCACCCGCGACCTGCCTTACAAGGGCGGTGTCCTGAGTGCCGAGCATGTGCAACAAACCGAAATGGCCATCATGGCCGACAACTTCGCCACCCTCGCCTTGACCAAAGACCTGATCTGATTGCCCCGAAATGAGCGGTGCGGCCGATTCGAGGCCCCGCTCATCTGCAAATGCCTGTCATTTGCTGCAATTACCTCTGGCGCCGGAACAACCTGTGTATCTTCCGGTCGAAGGGCCGATACCCTGGAGGAAAGGTCGGAATGAAGATATCCGATGGTTTTGATGCTCGTCGCTTGCGCCCCAAGGGCCCGAGCAACTGGCGTCTGCGCCTGGTAGCCGGCATTGCCGCGCTGCTGGCGATCATAGGTGTGCTGCTGGCGGTCGCCGGTGGCGCGGGCTTGTCGGGGCATTCCCCGGCGCTGGGCGAACTGAATGCCAGCCCCGGTGGCTCGGCGATGCTGTTGGTGGGCGGCCTGCTGGTGCTGTGGTTCGGCGTGTGGTTATGGCGCCGCAGCCGGCGGCGGATGCGCCAGCCGTTGTCGCTGAACATCGCCTCGCACCTGATGAAAAAGCACGACTGATGGCGCTTGGATAGCGTTTCCTGCGCCCCGGCCGCCGCGATTTAGGTAAACTGCCCGCCCCTCGCGGAGGCTGACATGCAAGACGACGATTTTTCCCTGTTCAAAAACGAGCTGCGCGGCGTCAAGCCGATCAAGCACGACCGCGCCGACACCGGCAAACCCAAGAGTGACCGAGCGCAGATCGCCAAGCTGCGCCAGGCCGCGACTGTACGCACTGACGCCACCACCGTGGACGGTCTGTCGGACCAGTTCGTGATTGACGTCGGCCCCGAAGACGAGCTGATGTGGGCCCGCGACGGCGTGCAGGAAAGCCAGATACGCAAGCTCAAGACCGGCCAGATCCCCTTCGAAGGCAGCCTCGACCTGCACGGCATGAGCGTGGAAAAAGCCCGGGAAACCCTCTGGGCCTTCCTCGCCGAAGCCACCCGGTTCGAGATCCGCTGCGTGCGCGTCACCCACGGCAAGGCCGTGCGCCTGGATGGCAAGCGGCCGATGATCAAGAGCCACGTCAACACCTGGCTGCGCCAGCATGCCCAAGTACTCGGCTTTACCTCCTGCCAGCCCCGCCACGGTGGCGCCGGCGCGGTGTATGTGATGCTCAAGCGCACCATGCTGGAAGGGCGCGACGAGTAACCCGTGCCATCGTCAGGCTTGCAGCGATGGGTCGGCCACCGTACCCTTGCGCTTTGCGAAAATCCCACAGGTAGTTTCATGTCCCTGGAACAGAATTACACCGCGATCCTCGGCCAACTCGGCGAGGACGTTACCCGCGAGGGCCTGCTCGACACGCCAAAGCGTGCCGCCAAGGCGATGCAGTACCTTTGCCGCGGCTATGAACAGACACTGGAAGAAGTCACCAACGGTGCCTTGTTCAGCTCCGACAACAGCGAAATGGTGCTGGTCAAGGACATCGAGTTGTACTCGTTGTGCGAACACCACCTGCTGCCGTTTATCGGCAAGGCCCACGTCGCGTATATCCCGAGCGGCAAAGTGCTGGGCCTGTCGAAGGTCGCGCGGATTGTCGACATGTATGCGCGCCGCCTGCAGATCCAGGAAAACCTCAGCCGCCAGATCGCCGATGCCGTGATGCAAGTGACCGGCGCCCTGGGCGTGGCCGTGGTGATCGAAGCCAAGCACATGTGCATGATGATGCGCGGTGTGGAGAAACAGAATTCGTCGATGATCACCTCGGTGATGCTGGGTGAGTTCCGCGAAAACGCGGCGACCCGCAGCGAATTCCTCAGCCTGATCAAATAACCGGTCGGGTAGGAAAAAGCCGGCGTTCATCGCCGGTTTTTTTTCGCCCCCACAAATCAAGTAAGATGCGGCCCTCTGTTCTGGGCAAGAGGTTTCAGCCATGTTCGTCAAAGCACTTCGAGTGGGCCTCGGCCACGTCATCATCGCGGGCGACTACATTACCCGTCCACGCAAAAAGCAGCGCCCCGCCGAGCAGCAAGCGCAGGTCAACGCGGCCGCCAAGGAACTGACCCTGTATCAGTTCCACGCCTGCCCGTTCTGCGTGAAGACCCGTCGCACCCTGCATCGCCTGAATGTGCCGGTAGCGTTGAAGGATGCGAAGAACAACGAACAGGATCGCCAGACCCTGCTGGAGCAAGGCGGCAAGATCAAAGTGCCGTGCCTGCGCATCGAAGAGAATGGCCAGACCACCTGGATGTATGACTCCAAGGTGATCATCGATTACCTGGACAAGCGCTTCGCCGCCGCCTGACAAACGCCCTCTCCTCTGTAGGAGCGAGCTTGCTCGCGAAAAACCTGAGGACGCCGCTGGGTGTCAGGTTCCCCTCGTTATCGTTGACGATTTTCGCGAGCTGGCTCGCTCCTACAGAGCGGGGATTTCCATGTCCAGTAATGCGGAGCCCAGGCACTTGCCATGGGCGTCCAGCGCCAGCGAACGGGTCACGCCGCCGCGCAAGATCCCCGGCAACACGAAGTTCAGCGCCTGCACGTTGGGCAATTCATAGCGTCGCACCGGCGCCGCCCCCGGCTCCAACAGCCCGGCGAAGAATGCCGCCACGCGCGCGGCCGTGAGCTGTTCGCAGAGCAGCGGATAATCCTCAGGGCGATAGGCAATGATCGAAATGTTCGAGGTGTCGCCCTTATCCCCGGTGCGGGAATGGGCCAGGGTATGCAGCTTCATGCTTCGATCCTCGGGTTGACGGCGTCACGCGGCAACAACAACGAGGCTACCGCCACCACCTGACGCACGCTCTTGCTGGCACCGCCGCCGCCGGACGGGCCGTTGGTGTAGAGGGTTTCCACTTCATTGCCGACCCGCACCGCTTCGCTGCGTTCCTCACAACGCGCAGCGACGCGCAGGCGCACTTCCCACGGCTCGACGCGGCTGCGCGGGCCGTGCAGCGAGTCCATGCCGATCAACTCGGCGCGCACGTCCTGCATCTTCACCCCCATCAGTTCCAGGCGCTTGAGCACCACCTCCCGCGCCAGTTGGGCGCGTGCGACGGCTCCCGGCCCGCCGTAGGACATCTGCCCCTCGCCGATCCAACCGTCCAGGTAACCCACGCTGACTTTCAACCGTTCCGGCCGCGCCCGTCCCGCAGCGCCCTGGGCGCGTACCCGGTCGACGCTTTCCTCGACAAAGCTCACCTGGGAAAAGTCGGCCGTCACGTCCGGCGTCAGATAGGCCGCCGGGTCGTGTACTTCGTAGATCAATTGTTCAGTACACGTAGCGCGGCTGACGCGCCCGCCCGACCCGCTCACTTTGGTGATCACGGCGTAGCCCTCGGCATCGATCTCGGCCAGGGGGAAGCCGAGGCGCGCCAGGTCGTCTACGTCCTTGAACCCGGGATCGGCGAAATAGCCGCCGCTGACCTGCCCCGCGCATTCGAGCAAATGCCCGACCAGCGTGCCACGCCCCAGGCGCAACCAATCGTCAGCCGCCCAGCCGAACGCAAACATCTGCGGCGCCAGAAATAGCGACGGGTCGGCCACGCGCCCGGTGATCACCACATCGGCCTCGGCGCGCAACGCCTGCAGAATGCCGTCGACGCCCAGGTAGGCGTTCGCGGAAATCAGCCGCGCACCCAGCGAGCCAAGGGTCTGGCCGTTATCCAACACCTGCTCGGGGCGCAACACGTCGAGCACATCATCGCCCACCACCGCCACGACCTTGAGGCTCAGGCCCAGCTCATTGGCAATGCGCCGCACTTCAATGGCCGCCGACACCGGGTTGGCCGCGCCCATATTGGTGATCACGCGCAAGCGCCGACGACCTGCCTGCTCACCGACAAAGGGCAGCACCCGGCGCATGCGCTCACTCAGCAACGGGTCATACCCGCCCTGCGGATCGCTGATGCGTGCCTGTTGCGCCAAGGCGATGGTGCGTTCGGCCAGGCATTCGAAGACCAGGTAATCGAGGTCGCCCTGTTCGGCCAGTTCCACGGCAGGTTCGATGCGGTCGCCGGAATAGCCGGCGCCGGAACCGATGCGCAAGGTTTTCATCTCAAAATACTCCCAGGAGCAACGCGGTCAGGGTCATCAACACCGACGCGGCGAACAGAAACGGAATAGTGAAGCGCTGGTGATCGGCCAGCTCGATCTTGCACAGCCCCACCAACAGGAAGGTCGCGGGGGTCAGCGGGCTGACCGGGAAACCGGTGGTGTGTACACCCAGCAACGACGCCTGGGCCACTTGCAGCGGGTCGACGCCCAGGGCCTTGCCGACTTCGGCGATCACCGGCATCACGCCGAAATAGTAGGAATCGGGGTCGAACAACATGCTCAGCGGCATGGAAATAAAGCCCACCACTGCCGGGATCAACTTGCCGTGGCCGGCCGGAATCTGCGCCACCGCCACTTCGGCAATCGCCTTGAGCATGCCGGTGCCTTGCATGATGCCGGTGAACACGCCGGCGGCGAGCAGGATACTGGCCATGGTCAGGGCGGTCTTGGCATGGGCGTCGATGCGTGCGCGCTGGGCGTCGACATCCGGGTAGTTGATGCACAGTGCGACCACGGTGCCGAGCATGAACATCACCACCGGGTCGACCCAGCCGGCGATCATCACCACCATCACCAGCACGGTGAGCATCAGGTTGACCCAGAACAGCCGCGGGCGTCGCAGCTTGATGTCGTCGTCGCTGAGCACCCGTTGCGGCACGGCATCCACCGTCGAACCGGCGCCCAGGCCAAGGCGTTTTTCTTCACGATGGCCGAGCCACCAGGCGCAGGCGAAGACAAAGATCAGGCCGACGATCTGCACCGGGATCAGCGGCTGGAACAGATCCGCCACCGGCACATGCAACGCCGCCGACGAGCGCAGCACCGGGCCGGTCCACGGCAGGAAGTTGACCCCGGCAGCCATCGCGCAGACGCAGGCGAGGATGCGTTTGTCGATGCCCAGCCGCGTATACAGCGGCAGCATCGCCGGCACCGTCACCAGAAACGTCACCGCGCCGGAACCGTCCAGGTGGACCAGCAAGGCGAGGGTCGCGGTGCCAACGACAATTCGTGTAGGACGCGTCCCTACCGTGCGCAGGATGCGATCAATGATCGGGTCAAGCATGCCGGCATCGGTCATGATCCCGAAAAACAGAATCGCGAACACAAACATGCCCACCACCGGGGCAACGTTCTTGATCCCGGTAATGATGAAGGCACTGGTTTGCAGGCCGAACCCGCCGAGCAGCGCAGCGATGATCGGCAAGGCGATCAGCGCCACCAGGGGCGAGAGGCGTTTGCTCATGACGGCAGCGAGCAAGCAAAGGATGGTAATGACACCCAGGGTAGCGAGCATGGGTTACTCCAGAGCGGCCTTGGTGGCCGGTTATTGTTTTCCCTGGAGTATTGGAAACGCGTTAGTCTTTGTAAATTGGAATATTCACCAGCTAGCGTTCGGAAAAACAAAATGAAGAACTCTATCCAACACATCCAAGCCTTCCTCGCTGTCGCGCGCACCGGCAGCTTTACCAAGGCAGCCAACGAACTGCATCTGTCGCCGTCCGCGCTCACCGTGCAGGTTCAGCAACTCGAGGACTGGCTCGGCGTCGCCCTGCTCGACCGCAGCCCGCGGCATGTCAGCATCACGGCCGCCGGCCAGGAAGCGCGCGGGCCGATGGAAAAGCTGCTGCTGGACCTGGACAACATCGTCACCGGCTCCCGCGACCTCGCGGCGTTACGTCGTGGCGTGGTGACCATCGCCGCCCTGCCCTCGGTGTGCGCCGGCGCCCTGCCGCCCGCGCTGCGCCTGTTTCGCGAACGCTTCGGCGGGATCGAAGTGCGCCTGCATGACCTGGTGGCCCATCGCATTCATGCCCAGGTGCGCTCGGGCGAGGTGGACTTCGGCATCGGCGTGCGCGCACGGCTGAACCACGGGCTGGCGTTCGTGCCGGTATTGAATGATCGGCTGTGCGCGTTCGTACCGCAGGATCATCCCCTCGCCCGCTATCCAGCGCTGACCCTGAAGCAACTGGCGGATCAGCCGATCATCCTGACCGGGCGCGACAGCAGTGTGCGCGAACACGTCGAAGCGCTATTTGATGAGACACGCCTGACGATGAACGCGGGGATGGAGGCCAACTACATGTCGACGGTGTTGGCGCTGGTGCGTCAGGGCTTGGGGATCAGTGTGCTGCCGGAGTCGGCGGCGGACAGCCTGGAGGGGTTGAAGCGCATCAGCATCGATCATCCCGGCGTGAACCGCGAGATCGGGTTGATCAGTCGCAACGCGATGGCGCTGAGCCCGGCGGCGCAGCGCTGTTTCGACTTGCTGCATGAAAAATTATCCGACACACCACTGAGCTAAATGCGGGAGGGGCTTGCCCGCTCCCACAATTGACCGAGTGAGTCAGTCGAGCATCGCCACATGTCTGGGATGGCTGGCCACACGCTTCAGCCATGCCTGCAGCGCCGGGTAAGGCGTCAAGTCAAAACCGCCCTCATGCGCCACGTGGGTGTAGGCATATAGCGCAATATCCGCAATCGAATACTGCTCGCCCACCAGGTACGGCGTGCTTTGCAGTTGGCGCTCCATGACCTTCAACGCCTTGTAACCGCCCTTGTGGGTGGTTTTGTATTCGTCGAGGCGATCCTCTGGCATCCCCAAGTACAGTTGGATAAAGCGCGCCACCGCAATGTACGGCTCGTGGCTGTACTGCTCGAAGAACTGCCACTGCAACACTTGGGTGCGCAAGCGCGGTTCGGTCGGCAGAAACTCGCTGCCATCGGCGAGGAAGTTGAGGATCGCATTGGATTCCCACAGGCAGGTGCCGTCTTCGAGCTCCAGCACCGGGATCTTGCCGTTGGGGTTCTTGGCCAGGAATTCGGCGGTCTGGGTGTCGCCCTTGAGGATGTCGACATCCACCCATTGATACGGGATGCCCAACAGGTTGAGCATCAATTTGACCTTGTAGCAGTTGCCCGACTTGTAATCGCCATAAACCTTGTACATGGGGCTCCCCTTATGCCGCTCGCGCGTGCTGTGCTTGACGGACCACCGCGGCCAGGCGCTTGAGACCTTCGTCCAGACGGGACGGGTCGATATGGCTGAAATTGAGCCGCAGTGAGCCAAGGTGCTGGTCCGGCTCGGAAAAGAACGGTTCACCGGGCATGAACGCGACGTTCTGATCGAGCGCAGGAGCCAACAAGGTGCGGGTGTCGAGCGGCTGTTTCAAGGTCAACCAGAAGAATAATCCGCCCTGGGGCACTTGCCAGTCGGCCAATTCGCCGAAATGCCGCTCGAGCGCCGCCTGAAAAGCATCCCGGCGCGCGCGATAGAAACCGCGCAGCTCGACCAGATGCTGTTGATATTTTTCGCTGCCGAGCCACTGCATCGCCTGCCACTGGCCGACGCGGTTAGTGTGCAGGTCGGCCGACTGCTTGAGCTTGAGCAAGTGCGGGAACAGGTCGGGGCTGGCGATCAGGTAACCGACGCGCAGGCCGGGCAACAAGGTTTTCGACACGGTGCCGGTGTAGATCCAACTGGCCTTTTTCAGGCGGCCGGCGATGGGCTGCGCGCTGCCGCCGTCGAAGGTCAGTTCGCGGTACGGTTCGTCTTCGATCAGGGTCACGCCGAACTCATCGAGCAGCGCCGCGACGGCTTCGCGCTTGGCCTCGCTGTAACGCACGGCCGACGGGTTCTGGAACGTCGGGATCAGGTAGATGAACGCCGGGCGGTAGCGTTCGAGACGTGAGCGCAACGCGGCCAGGTCCGGGCCGTCGGCTTCCAGTTGTACGGTGAGGCACTCGGCGCCGAACAGTTGGAAAATCTGCAAGGCCGCCAGGTAGGTCGGGCCTTCCAGGAGGATGTTCGTGCCCTTGTCGATATACAGCTTGGCCGCCAGGTCCAGGGCCTGCTGGGAACCGCTGACCACCAACACCTGGCTGGCCTGGCACGGCACACCCAATGCACGCGCCTCGGCGGCGAGCAATTCACGCAGCTGCGGCTCGCCTTCGCTCATACCGTATTGGCCGATGTTCACCGGCATGTCGTCCCAGTTCAACGCAGGCAACATCGCTTCGGCCGGCAGCCCACCGGCGAACGACATCATTTCCGGGCGCTGGGCCGCCGCGAGGATTTCACGGATCAAGGAGCTTTTGAGGCGCGTAACACGTTCTGAGAAGGCCATAGGGTCACCGGTAGCAAAGCCTGTGGGAAATACGTCAAACTGGTTGACCGAAATTACGACGACTTGCGTGGATACGTCAATATGCTTGACCTTAAAAACCAGACCAGCCAGCAAACCGCCATGGAAGCGTTCTTCTTCGGCTACCAGGCGTTCACCGCCAAGGCCGACGAAATGCTGGAGCGCCGTGGCCTGAGCCGGGTGCATCAGCGCATCGTATTTTTTATCGCGCGCTACCCCGGCCTGAGCGTGAAGGAACTGCTGGAATTGCTCGGCGTGAGCAAGCAGGCGCTGAACATGCCGCTGCGCCAATTGCAGGAAATGCACCTGGTGCAAAGCGTCGCGTCGGAGACCGACAAGCGCAAACGCCTGCTGGAATTGAGCGCCGAAGGTCTGCGTTTCGAGCAGTCCTTGCGCCGCGAACAGGTGAAGTTGTTGCAGCGCGCCTTCAATGAAGCGGGGGAAGCCGCGGTGAACGGCTGGCTGGCGGTCAATCAGGCGTTGAGTGCGGTGAATTAGCCTTTCATCCTTTTTTGCGCAGACAATCGAAAACATTATTTGCTTTTTTTGTATACAAAAGCATAATTCGCTTCGTGCGAGTTCCTGACCTATCAGTCAACAAACCCGCCAGTAACTCACAGCGCCTGCGCGCTGACCATAACAATAAAATGCTTGAGGAGTACTTGCTGTGGATAGCCGCAAATCCGAAGCCCCGCTGGACCTCGCCGCGCCGAACCTCTCCGCCGCCGACAGCGGTTGGCTCGAACGCCTGTTCAAACTGCGCGTGCATGGCACCACAGTGAAGACCGAGTTGATCGCCGGCCTCACGACGTTTATCACCATGGCCTACATCATCTTCGTCAACCCGAACATCATGGCCGATGCCGGTATCGATCACGGCGCCGCCTTTGTCGCCACGTGCATCGCTGCTGCGCTGGGGTGCCTGTTGATGGGCCTGTATGCCAACTGGCCGGTGGGTCTGGCGCCGGGCATGGGCTTGAACGCGTTCTTCACCTACACCGTGGTCGGGACCATGGGCTACACCTGGGAGACGGCCCTCGGCGCGGTGTTTATCTCCGGCGTGTTGTTCATGGTGCTGACGCTGTCGCGCATCCGCGAATGGCTGCTCAACAGCATTCCGGTGAGCCTGCGCCATGCGATGGGCGCCGGTGTCGGCTTATTCCTCGGGGTAATCGGCCTGAAAACCGCTGGCATCATCGTCGACAGCCCGGCCACCCTGATCAAGCTCGGTTCGCTGCACGAGCCGGCACCGTTGCTGGCGGCCATCTGCTTTCTACTGATTGCCATCCTCAGCTACCACCGGGTGTTCGGCGCGATTCTCATCAGCATCATCGCCGTGACCCTCGCCGGCTGGGGCCTCGGGCTGGTGCATTACAACGGCATCCTCTCCACCCCGCCGAGCCTGGCACCGACCTGGTTAGCCATGGACGTGATGGGTGTATTCAATGTGAGCATGATCAGCGTGGTGTTCGCCTTTCTGTTTGTACACATGTTCGACACCGCTGGCACCCTGATGGGCGTCGCGCAACGGGCCGGGCTGGTCAACCCCGACGGCAAGATCCACAACCTGTCCCGTGCGTTGAAGGCCGACAGCGCCTCCAGCGTGTTCGGCGCCATGGTCGGCGTGCCGCCGGTGACCAGCTATGTGGAAAGTGCCGCCGGTGTCGCCGCCGGCGGCCGTACCGGGCTGACCGCCGTGACCGTGGGCGTGCTGTTTGTGGCGGCGATGTTTTTCGCGCCGCTGGCGGGCATGATTCCTGCGTATGCCACCGCCGGCGCGCTGATTTATGTGGCGATGCTGATGATGGCGAGCATGGCCCATATCAATTGGGACGACGCCACCGACAGCATTCCGGCGATCGTCACCGCGATCATGATGCCGCTGACCTTCTCGGTCGCCGACGGGATCGCCCTGGGCTTTATCACTTACGTGGCGCTCAAGGCCGGCAGCGGCAAGTACCGCGAAATTTCCGTCAGCCTGTGGGTGCTGTGCGCGATCTTTATCGCGAAATTCATCTTCCTCTAGGTCGGCAACCCCCGAAGAAACCGCCTCACCGTTGGGTGAGGCTTTTGCGTGAAAGGAGCACTGTGAATGAACCTGGAAACCTGGCTGCTGTTCAGCGGCGCCGCGCTGGTGGTGATCCTGATCCCCGGTCCCCTGTCGTTGCTGATGATCAGCAACAGCTTGAACTACGGCCTGCGCCGTTCGTACCCGGCGTTCCTCGGCGGCGTGTTCGCCTCGATCTGCCTGTTGAGTGCCTCGGCACTCGGCCTGGGTGCGCTGTTGCTCGCGTCGGAACAATTGTTCAGCGCCTTGAAGATAGTCGGCGCGCTCTACCTGTTTTACCTCGCCTGGCAGAGCTGGCAGCAATCGCGCCAACCGGCCCACGGCGCAGTGGTGCCCCTGGCCGTCGCCACGCCGCGTTTTCGCGCCTTGTTTGGCCGTGCGTTTGTACTGGGCGCCAGCAACCCCAAGGACATCCTGTTCTTCGCCGCCTTCCTGCCGCAATTCCTCAGCAGCCAGCAGCCGTTTCTGCCGCAACTGCTGGTGATGATCGCCACCTGGTCCGTGCTCGACCTGTTGTGCAAGCTCGCCTACGGCCTTGGCGCCCACGGCGCGGCACGCTATCTGCGCAGCGGCAACGGCCAGAGCTGGTTCAACCGCACCAGTGCCGGGCTGTTCGGGGCGGCTGGCGCGGTCTCGCTGCTCAATGTCTGAGCGGGGTCACTTTGACAAAATACACGCTGGGGCGGACCGACCCCGTCGACTGCCACTGAATGCCGGCGGCGATCCGAACCAGACGGTTTTCCCGCAGCGCACTCTTGACCGCAGCCAACGCCAGCGAGGTCGGGTGTCTGATGATCGCGGCATTGAACCAATGGTCTGTCAGGCGGTTTTCCAACGGTACAGAGCCGCGCCCAAGCCAATGCAACGACACGTAGTACAGTTTGTTTGAACCGCAGCGCGAATGTGTCACGAGCAATTCATGGCTGGGCTTTTTGCCGCGCATGACCTGCAGTTCCTGCACGTCGAAGCCCTGCTGTTCGAGCACGCGCTTGACGGCTGCGCGCTGTGCAATCTCCCGCTGCGGCGCACGCGCGCGGCCGCCGGTGCGCAGGGTCGGGTCCAGGCCGGCGACGTTGAAGTCGACGCGAGTGAAGCCCGGTGCCTTGCCGTCGAAGCCGATATAGATCGATCGGCCGCTGCTTTCGGTGGGCCGCAGCATTCTCAGCAAATCATCGGTCTGGCCCAGCCGGTTGGCGGTGGGGGTCAACCAATTGTCCAGCGCTGCACGCACATTGAGCAGGTGGCTGGCCGTCGCCGAGCGAGAAGTATCGGCCAGTTCGACCAGCCGGGCGACGGCCATGCTGCGGCTATGGGTAGTAAGGTTCGGGAACGCCGTGGCGACAGATCGTTCCAACGGCGTGTCGAACAACGGCGCATGGAGCTGCCACTCGCCCGCCTGGGTGCGTGATACCGGGATGGGCTGTTCCTCCAGCGCAGTGTCTGTCCAACGCTCAAGGTCCGCCCGGGCCAGTGACACCAGCGGTTCATCCTTGGTAATGAATGCAAGGCCGCTCCAGGGCGCACTGTCCCCCGGCGCCAGCACCCGGTAATAGCCCACCCCCGATGCCGTCGGGCGGTCGTACTGGGCGCCGATATAGATGACATCGTAGGGAAACCCCGGCGGGTCCATATGCACATGAAACGTGCCGAACGCCGAGGAGCCAGGCACTTGGCCCGTGGGCACGCGCGCGCGCCAGGCGAACCACTCGGTGTTCGGCGCAGACGAGCGATAAATGCGGCTTTCCGTAGCGGCGCGCACCGTCGGTGGGCGCCAGTCCGGTGGCGGCGTCACGGGTGGACGCCATGGGTTGAGCACCCCGGAACTGGTGCCCGCGACCGGTTGCGGTGCATCCGCGCCGAGTAACCATTCCTTGGACTGGTGGATGTGCAAAATCAGTTCGTCCTGCCCCGGTGTCTGCGGGTTCTTCAGGCGGAACGCCGGTTCGTCTCCACGTCGGTAAAGGGGGTAAGTGTGGGTGTCGTCCGCCACAAAGAGCTCACCGTGTTTCACCTGCACGCCTGCCGTGTCCGGCCCTTTCAGCGCAACGGCGCCCTCAGGCACGCCGTTGATTTTGAAGCGTTCCAAGGCCTTGAGCCGAGTCACGGGCGGCGTTGCCACGCGGGAAACCCCGGCATCCGTCGCCATCCGTAAACGATGTAGCCGCCCCAGCACGGCCCTCAGCGCCGGCCGCGCGACACCTGCGCCGACACGTCCGACTTTCCTGGGGCCGGGGACAAAGTTCAGCAACACGTCGATCACCATAAAGGCGCTCATGAAACCCACATCGACCGCGTCCCGGGGGTCGCCGAAACGGTGATAACGCCGTGACACCAGCAGCAGCTCATGGAAGTCATTGAACGTCCCGTACAACGGCGAAAAAACCCCACCAGCGCCCGTGCGCGGGTATCACCCTGCTCATTCAGGCGCTGGTTCCGATAGTGCTCCAACGCCTTGCCGGAATGACTGGCCGCTTGAGTGCGACGTTGCAGCTCCTGCACGCTGGCGTGGTAGAGCAATGCCTGGGCGTTGCAGTGGGGCACGGCCACAAGCGCGAGCCAGTCCTGCGGAGCACTGGCGATCTGTTCAAGGGTCTGGGCTTCGATCTCCTCGAGCACCACCGCAGGTTCCAGGTGCTTGATGCCGAATGAGCGCACGAAGTCGATCCCCCGCCAGATGCCCTTCATCATGAAAAACGCCGGTATGGCTTTCAGCGTTTTGGCGGCCTGGGCGCGCGCATCGACCCCCTCCGGTGGCTGGGGGAGCGCCTCGAATGCCCAGCCCGGCGCGACCTGCCGCGCCAGTGTCTTGACGTTATCCGCTAACGCACCGATGCGGTTCAATGCAGCATGGGCCTGTTGCAAGCTGCCGTACTCGGTCAGGACCAGGGCCGGCGGCGCATCGGGCCAGTAAACCACGCACAGGTCGGTACGCGGGTCATGTACCGCGACGATCCCTGCGACATAGCGATCATGCTGCAGGGTGTGGCCGACCAGATGGACCACATACAACTGCAGCGGGTGCTGACTGCTCGACAGGTCCTGCGGCGTGCGTGCCGCCATCGCCGTCTTGAACAGGCTTTGTGCCGTTGCCGTCAGCCCCCGTTGCACCGCATCGAACAGGTGATATGCAGCGCCCGCTTGCAAGGCGCGATTCAATAACCCAGGGATACGTCCGTTGCTGAGCACACGGTCGGTTTCACGACGGGGATAATAAACTTGGTGGATCAGGGCATCGTAGCGGCCACCGATGTCCAGCGAAGACACCAGCCCGATCAAGTAAGCCGCATTGAGGCGCTGCTTCCACTCGGGTTGCAGATAACGCGCATGATCGAATCGCCACTGCGTCCAGGGTGCCAGCGGGTCCAGGTTATGCAGCGCCAGTTGCAGCAAGCTGAAGGAGGTGCGCGTCGCGGTCGGGGTCAGCACGATGCGGCGATCGCCCACGGCGCAGCCACTGGTCCAGCCACAGAAAGCGCCGTGGACATCATCGGGCATCTCGATCAACGCTTGGTCGATATCCAACTGCGGAAAAAAACCGTCCTCGCGCAAACGGGCGATCAAGGCGCGCCGGGCAAAGGTGTTCAGATCAGGCAGGCATTGCTCCAGCCGGCTTTTGAAGGCCAACGCGTTGCCCAGGTACAAGCGCAGCAAGCGCTTGAAGTGTTGACGCTGGGCCCGTGGTGCGTGCGCGAGCCAGGCGGGCAGGGTTTTCGCCTCAGACGCCGCCGTGCGCAGCAGCTCAATATTGGCCAGCGCCTGGCTCAGGGCATTATTGGGCGGGATCTTCAACTGCGCGTCCAGATCGACCATCAGCAGCGCGCGGCTCAGGTCGGCATCCGTCACTTCGCTGAACACCCGAGTGATGTCCTCGTTGCTGCGGTGTAAGCGGTCGTAGCTCCCCAGCAGTTTCTTGAGCGCGGCCAGCGCGGGCTTGCCGTTGATTTCAACGTAGCGCACGTCGAGTGTTTGCGCGGCGGCATGGGCGCGCAGGTCGGCGCGTTTATCGTGCTCGACGCAGCGCCACAACACCGAGTCGTCTGGGCTGTTCAGGCTTGCCTTGAGGCTGCGGGTCAACGCGTCCAGCCCGGCAAACGCCTTGATCCCACCCTCCACGCCGAAAGCGTAAAGCACCACCGGCAGTTGGCGCGACGAGCGCTCTGGCGCCGCAGCCGTGGTCACTACCCACACGTTATGGAGCGGGTAGAAAGCGTCCGGCGCGCTGCCCACCGCGATCGACAGCACTTGGGCAAGACTGCCCGGGCGACGGCTGGCCAACGGTTGGTCGACCACCTCGATCATCAGGTCGCGATGCGCCGTACTGATCAGCTTGAGGCGGTGTTGCAACTCCACCTCGCAACGCAGGGCCGCGGTTTGGGCCTGCATAAACAACGACACGCGCCTGGGCGTGCCCGCTCCCCCCGGACGTTCAGCCCAAAAAGCCAACTCAAGCAGCCGTTGCCCGGCATCTTGCATCAACGTATTCAACGCTTGGATATGCACGTCAATTTGGCTCATCAGCGACGCAATGACCCGATACGCCAGGGTATCCGCGCTGGGATCAGCCGGGACCAGCAGCGCGAGCAGCGCATCTTCGTAGCGTGCGACCTGACGCTGCGCCGTGTGCAGGGCCAGGCCGGAGGCCGTGCTGGCGAAGATGATTTCTGCGCCTCGGCGTTGCCGGTCCCACTTGAGTAATTGCGCGCCGATCACGCCAAGCCGAGCGCCGCCGACCCATTGCTGCCTCGCCCCTTCGACCGCGGCCAGAAACGGTGCGGCATCCGGCAGTCGAGGCCGCCCTTCGGAAAACACGTAGCCGTCATTCATCTTCGCCGCACACGCCAACTCGTTGCTCCATTGCCCACTCAGCAAGGCCTCGGCACCCAGCGCCAGCGCATCGGCCATCAGCGGCAGGCCGCGCATAAAGGCGCTCGTCGCAGACAAGGCAGCGGGGCGGTACACGTTATCGCGCCGACTTAACGGCAGGCACTGCCAGAGCGCGTGGAACCGCGACCGGTCCAGCGCCAGCAGGCCGTCCTGCAGGGCGGCGAAGGACGGGTACTCGTAGAAGTTGCGGCCCCCACCCGGCAGGTAAACCACATGCGGCGCATCGCTGGGGTCGCCCTCGCGATACAGATGCAGTGCCCCTGGGATCGCGACCGCCGATACCCCCGGCCACAGCAACTGGCCGACGCGCAGCGTAGCCCAAGCCCCGCCCGCACGTCGGCGCGCCTCGGCGCTGGGCGCATCGATCAGGGCCTGAACCATGGCGAATCCCGCACGCGATAGCTCGTCCAGTTGCCACGCCAAAAAGGCCCGGTCCGCAAACAGCTCCGTGTGCAACTCGACCCAGCGTTCCCGGCGTGTGAGCCAGGTGCCCTGCGCCAGGCAGTCCCAGTAGGCGCTCACCGCATGGGCGAGCCGCTCGAACAGCTGCAGCGCGACGACGCGGCGCAGGGCTTCCAGCGGCGTATACGGCAAGTGCCGTTCCGGCGCGTCTTTGACACTCAGGGCGGTGAATTGATTGACGTTGATCAGCACCGTCGGCAGAACCAGCAACGCCAGCGCCCGCTCGGTCAGGCTCTCGACTTTGCGCGGCGCGGCGGGCGGCTTGGGCTCGCTGAACAAGAGGTGGTCCGGGTCCATTTCGAACGCTTTGCGCAGCTCGGCGCGGATGACCGTCAAGACTTTCGGCGAACGGCCTATCAGCCGCGCCAGTGCGCGTGTCGCGGCGACGCAACGCGCGTCGGCAAGCGCAATTCGATTGATCAGGCGACTGGGGTGCGTGTAGGCGTTAATCCGCCGTATCAGTTGCTCGCGAATCGCCTGCGTTTGTACTTGGACGGCAAGGTCCGGGTCGTCGGCATTAACGGTGTCGGGTGAAGCACTCGCGTGATCGGGGGACGAGGTCATGGGGTTTTCTTCTGCATGAGGAAAACACCCAGCCTAGGCAGCGCCGCAGGGCAAAAGGCGCTAGATAGTTGCATGCGCAAGCGACATAAAAATCTATGGTCACCCCCATTTTTGCAATACTGATTAACGGGTGGTCCAGACAAAGCGTCAGCCAAGAGAGTTCGAATTCCCTACGGTTATTGAAGTCACCGAGTTCCTCGCGATATGTCAGCGCTTGAACATCCCCTCCGATATTGCTCCCATCGCAGAACATTGCGCAGTGGTTATCGAGCCGACGTCCATATATCTGGCAACTGCTCGCAGATCGACAGCAGGAAGTCGCTGATGACAATGCGATCCGCATTTTGCTTGAACAGCTACACAGCCCTGAAGGTTTGCCGCCCAAGGCCGACAGCGTCTGCCATTTGATCAATCAGCATCTGTTGGAACACCCTCAACTGCTCTGGCCAATTGGTTGGGCAGCCGAGAACAGTTGCGGGCTGATTGGGGTGGGAAGCGAGAAGGTGCAGCTCGATTATCAAAGCCATCAGTTGAAGTTGGAACTGAGGTTTGTAGGGTAATCGACCAGAATGATTTATTTTTCGCGTCTTAAACGACACTATCCGGTTCGAACAAGCTGCCCGTCTTGCGCAACATGGCGGTGGTTCGTTCCATGCGTCGGGCAAAGTCATCCAGTTCAATCTGATGCTTCTGCTCCGACGCGATCTGACCCACACGGCTGCTTGGTTGCAGGAGTTGTTCCGCGCCTGGCAAGAACGGTACCACTAGGCCAGTGGCCTTATCGATCACCTGGTAGCCGATGGTCGCCGCCCCAATGCCCGCCGCCAGTCCGCCAACACCACCTAATACACCACGGCGCTTGATGCCATACACCGTAGCCCCGGCAATCATCGCCACGCCCAATATGCGACCGGCCACTACGACTGGGGACAGATCACGGCTATTGTCATTGCCGAAATAGGTCATGCGGTAAAAGAAATAACCGGCCCACAACTCCCTCGACTTCAACTTGTCGTGCATGAACCAGGCCCGCGAGTCGTGTATCTGGTCATCGAACAACGCCACCAGTAGGGCCATCTCAGGGTCTGCACCGGACGTGCCTTGAGCATCACGGAACAGTTGCTTACTGCGCAGATCACCTGCCGTCTTGAGGGCGTCATGGTCCTTGGACTCGTCATTCTCGTTAAGTAAATAGATCGCATCGCGTAACACCACGTCGGTCACCGTGCCTTGCCAACTGGATTGCTCACGCTTCTGGCCGGTGTAGTCAGACTTGAATTCCTCGGCAGCTTGGCTGAGTTGGGTCTGATCAATCTGCGGTTCATAGATTCGTGGGCCGGGATACTGAGGGTTCTCCCGCCGCATTTTCACGGCATCAGCCTGGTCTTTTTTATACTGTTCGCGCTCAGTAGTTTCCTGATAGGGCGTCGCCTCTTTGGCTTGGGTGAAAAAAGGCTGGCGCTTATAGCTGTCGTTATTACCTTGAGGATCATTGACGTAACGACCAATACGCCAACCGGTGATCCAGCCCAGTTGATCGGCAAGGGTGTCTTCTACGGTGGTGTTCAGACGCAGCGGCTTATAGGCCGAGTCCTCGACGGATTTGTCAGCCGCAACACCTGGTAGGGTTTTGAGGCGCCAGGCGTTGAAACGATCCACTACATGGGGGCTCATATCGAACTCCTCTCTTGTATCTCGTTCCAACTTTCGCCACAACTTCTCCGAGCTATTATTAAACGTGTCCGGCAGTACCTCTTCTGGCACTTGCAGAGGGGCACCCGCTGCAAAAGCAGCGGCATACAAGTCGTGCAAGACAATCTGCGACACCAGCTCATGAGTACCTTCACGAGCTTTGCCCTGGTCATTTTTCGGGTAGCCGCCGCCCACATCCGAATGCACACCGGGGTACACCACTTCGTAGGTACTGGCCGGATACTGGCCGTTTTCGTTACGAATCGAATCCAACGGAAAGCATGAGCGTTGCTCGAAGCCCGCGACAAAATGCCGACAACACTTGACCAGTTCCGGGAACCGCTGCGCATCCGGTAGCAACTGGGTGTTATCGGCCCAGTCCATATGCCCAGCAAAGAATGGGGCTACATGGGCAATACCCACCGAGGCCACCGTGTCCAGCACGCCAAGAAACTCGACGCTGACAGGCAAGCCCAACAGTTCCTGTTTTGGCAGTTCATCCCCTTCTGGGGTGTCGAACAACTGACTCAACCAGGTAACAAAAGTGCGAGCCTCTGCCGCTCCCCGAGAGAAACCGTACACGTACAGTTTGACCGCCAGCACTTTAGGCTGGGCCTCGTCCTTGCGAGCGTGTAAAGGGGCCAGCAGCTCTTTCATGATTCGGCGGCGATTGCCTTCACCCAGAGCACTCATCAGCGGTGCCTTCCAGGTGCTCATGGCCTCGACCTTGGTCTTGGCGACAATGTCATCAATTCCGCTTTTATTGTTCAGAGCATAAGATAACGCGCTGGCCACCTGTACCAAGGCCCAGTTGATCCGGTCTTCCCCCCCAGTGGCATATTGCAGCCCGCTATCGCTGTAATCCAGTTCGCCAACTTCGGGGAATGGCGTGCCGACACCGGGCATGTAATACGAAAAATAACCCTGCCCCATCGCGTCTTTACCTCGTAGTGAGGCATGAAACAGCTTGGCGATATTAGTGGGATGCCCCTCCTGGGTGTCGCTCTTTTCGTTATTGTTGGTGCCATCGAAAAACAGACTGATATGCAGGCTATGACAACAGGTAAAACGCTGTGTGCGACGCCCTTGATCGTCACGTTTTTGTTGAAGCCGATTTTGCTCAGCAATTTGCTTATTGTAGTTATCTGTCACATCCGATGTTTTCGTCGGAAAACGCCCCGTAGCAGGAAAAACTGGCGGCCCCCAAGCTTTGTCTTTTGAATTATTGTTCACTTCGGACATACGGCCGGCTCCTTCATTTGCGAGGGTTCTTTAATCGGGTAATGCTCTGAGTTAAATGCCCAACATGAACTCGTAACCTTGATCTGGTTACAAACCAAAAAGTGTACCTTCAAGCCACATCGTTCCGTCCCAGGCCACTCTGGAATGTCCACGGTGGTGTTGTGGCGCTGATAGTTGGCTTTATGTTTAACCATAAAAGCTCTGAACTCGTCCGTTCCTAAAGGCGGCGTGGGCCCAAATGGCTCAGGATCGACCTCCCATTCAATCTGGGCCTTTAAGCCAGGACGCCATTTGACGGGCATGATGATGCAACACGAGCTTCCACCACCACCGTCCGCTCGGTAACCATTGACCGACATCCAGTTAATACCGTGCATGGTATGGTTGATGGCTTGCAGGTTTCCCCCAGCCATTTCATTGTTCGCTGAAGAACACCCAGATAACGCGAATCCCAACAAGTAAAACGCGACTTTTTGTGTTTTTTTTATTATCGATTGCATCGCTATCAACTTCCTTGCTGATCACCTTGATCGCGTAAACCATTCAAACCACTTGTGCATGCAATACACTCTTGTCCCAGCGCAAAGTGGCTATCCAAGCACCTAGGTTCTGCTTAAGTTCTGTTTCACATACTCGGTCAAATCGCCCCTGAATTCAACACATAAGTGCAACGCTCACCCCTGCATAAACTTCGTACGGCGTCTTCCAGCCCAGGCGTTTTCGCGGGCGTAAATTGATCTTCGTTACCACGCGACTGACCGCCTCGACGGTCAGCTTGCTGAAGTCGCCGCCCTTGGGAAAATACTGCCGGAGCAGGCCGTTGGTATTTTCATTAGTGCCTCGCTGCCAGGATGAATAGGGTTCTGCAAAAAAGACTTGGCACTGGCTCCGATGCGCAATGCGTTCATGCCCGGCAAACTCCTTCCCGTTATCCAGCGTCAGCGTGTGAACAGCATGCCCCTTGAGCAACAGATTGATCGCCCGCGTTACCTGCCGGCGCGTCCTGCGCTTGACCGGATAGGCGCTCAGGTAGCCGCTTTTACGATCAACCAGCGTGACCAGATTGCCGCCTACGCCATGCACCGTGTCACCCTCCCAATCACCTAGACGCTCGCGGGCTTCGACCTCAGCAGGGCGCTCGGTTATCGATACGCGATTACGCAACTGTCCGCGCCGGTCGTGGCTTCCGTAGCGTTTTCGGTACAGCTTCCTGCGGTGCCGCAAATACTTGTATAACTCGCCACCTGCGTGTTTGTCGGTGGCGATAAACCGATAAATCCACTCGTGACTGACCGCGCGCTCCGGCTGCTCTTGCTTCAGGCGCTGAGCAATCTGCTCCGGGCTCATACCGTGTTTTAGCCAGAGCGGCAGATAATGGCTGAACCACGTTAATGGCTTGCAGTGCTTGCGCGCCTGCGCTCGACGGGCATCACTTTCATGGGTCGCAGCAACCGCTTTGTAGGTCTTCTGGGAGCTGTTGCGGCGAACCTCACGACTGATCGTCGAGGGATGTACGCCAACCTGTTTCGCGATGCTTGCCTGGCTTTTTCCGGCGCTCAGACCGGCCTCAATCTGGTAACGTTGGCCCTGAGTCAGCTGCCGGTAATGCGTAGTCATCTGCGCTTGAATCCTTCGGTGTGAGAGCCTGGATTCTACCGGTGGCTGACTCTCTGCCTATCGTTTCAAACGTTGCACTTATTCTATGAATTCAGGGCCGAAATAATTTTCCTGACCCGCTTGCACAACAAGTGAGTGAATTAGCGCGAAACGCCGCTCTCGGCTCTCATCCAGGAAATCAAAGTTTTTGCCATTTAACAGTTGCTGTGCATCGCTGATACAACCCAGCAGGTCAAATTGTTGATCGTTCATTTCCACGAAGGGACTGACCTGGATATTGCTCTGATGGGTGAGCCTCGTGCCTTGTAACCACTGCGGCTGGTTATCCCGATCAAGCCAGCCCCAATAAGCAGCGGCTTGCAGAAACTCGGCGCGCTGCTGATCGGTGAGGATCGAGGACATCAGCAGGGGAAAGATGCGTGAGTCGTAATACCGTAACAAACCGGTTTGTCCACCCCAAGCCAATTGCGAAAACCCTTGCAGGGCTTTACTCAAAACTTCGAAGGGCAATGACGAGATCACCACCATTAGGCGGCCATCGGTGGCATGCTCCACCAACTGTTCCAGCCAGGCCTTATGTCGCCACTGCGTCAAGTCCAGACGCATCAACAGAGGGGCCTGATCCAACAGGTTTTGCTCTGACGTGCCGGTGAACAACGAGAACCAGGGGACTTTTGGCGTTAGCATCTCCAAGGCAGGCACAGCACGGTGGCTCCATCCTGCTTGGTCGAGCAGTAAGTCAATCTGGCTTATGCCAATGTGGGCGCAAACATGTTCGATCTGTTCTTGCCATTGAGTGGGCATCGTCATGTCCATATTCCCTCGATTAATTATCGCGGATCAGTCCGGTCGAGGTTCTCGCGTCGGCGGGCAGACGCTCAAACAATGCGCCAAAGGCTGCACACATAAAAATCGAGAGTAAATAGGACATTTCCCAAAGATGAGAGCCTAGTCATGCAAAATATTTCATGGCGATCACACTGGAAACTACTCCCTGATGCAATTGCCACAAAGCAGCACTGATGTACTTAGCGTGTCAGAAAGTCGATGAATGCGAGTCGCATATTTTTCAAGCGCGAACCGTTACAAGTAGGCAGAATTTTGGTGTGAGCATTTTCTGCGAAAGACCTCGCGGCCCAACTTATCCTCGCCGTGCAGGTGGAAAGTGTGTTTACCGAGACCGATACCGATCAGTGCTGACTCGCTCATGATGATGGCCTCCGAAAACAAAACACCCCGTGAAAGCGTAGCCCTCACAGGGTGTTGGGGGTGACCATCTCATTAGCCCGCAGTGTGGGCGGGCAAAAAAACCAACGAAGAGCGTCGAGGGGATGATGCTCAGCTACCGCGATAGGTGGAATAGCTGTAGGGCGAAATCAACAGCGGCACATGGTAGTGCTCCTGTTCGGCGCTGATGCCGAAGCGCAGCACCACCACGTCGAGGAACGCCGGCTCCGGCAATTGCACGCCGCGCGCCCGGTAATAGTCGCCGGCGCTGAATTGCAGTTGGTACACACCGCTGCGGTAGGCGTCGCCTTGCAGCAACGGTGCGTCGCAGCGGCCGTCGCTGTTGGTGACGGCAGTGGCGACCAGTTCCAGTTGCGCGCCGTCGACGCGGTACAGCTCAACCGTGATGCTGCTGCCGGGACAGCCGTGAGCGGCGTCCAAAACGTGTGTGGTCAAACGTCCCATGGCGTGTACGCGCCTCCCGAGGTCAGTAGAAATGAGTGCCGCACTTTTTCAGGGCAGCGAAAAAGCTGGTGCCGGGCCGATTAAGACACTTTTAAAAAAAATTGTACACAATAAAAATCACAAACCTTGCGATCCTTCCACTGGCCTGGCACGACCGGCCGATTCATGAGTCATCCTTGCTTTTAAACGACCTTTTGTCCATTAGCTGACCAGCCAGGCAAGTTTCTTGCTACACCCTTGAAGGTGAGCGTTGCGGAAAAAATGCAGAAATCCGGGCTTACAAAGTGGCGAATAAGTTGTATACAATCACTCATCGCTGTGACGCCACTCAGTCTTTTCACTGCCCGGCCGCCACACCCACCGCTACCACGCACAAGAAGGAAGACTGCAGTGAGCGCTGACTACCCACGCGACCTGATCGGTTACGGCAGTAACCCTCCTCACCCCCACTGGCCGGGCAAGGCACGCATTGCGTTGTCTTTTGTACTCAACTACGAAGAAGGCGGCGAGCGCAATATCTTGCACGGTGACAAAGAGTCCGAAGCCTTCCTTTCGGAAATGGTCTCGGCCCAGCCGCTGCAAGGCGAGCGCAACATGAGCATGGAGTCGCTGTACGAATACGGCAGCCGTGCCGGCGTGTGGCGCATCCTCAAATTGTTTAAAGCATTCGATATCCCGCTGACCGTCTTCGCCGTGGCCATGGCCGCCCAGCGCCACCCGGACGTGATCCGCGCGATGGTCGCCGCCGGCCATGAAATCTGCAGCCACGGCTACCGCTGGATCGACTACCAGTACATGGACGAGGCCCAGGAGCGCGAGCATATGCTCGAAGCCATCCGCATCCTCACCGAACTGACCGGCGAACGCCCGCTGGGCTGGTACACCGGCCGCACCGGTCCGAATACGCGGCGCCTGGTGATGGAGGAAGGCGGCTTCCTCTACGACTGCGACACCTACGACGACGACCTGCCCTACTGGGAACCCAACAACCCCACCGGCAAGCCGCACCTGGTGATCCCTTACACCCTGGACACCAACGACATGCGCTTCACCCAGGTGCAAGGCTTCAACAAGGGCGATGACTTTTTCGAGTACCTCAAAGACGCTTTCGACGTGCTCTACGCCGAAGGCGCCGACGCGCCGAAGATGCTTTCCATTGGCCTGCACTGCCGCCTGATCGGCCGCCCGGCGCGCCTCGCGGCGTTGCAGCGCTTTATCGAATACGCCAAGGGCCATGAGCAGGTGTGGTTCACCCGCCGGGTCGACATCGCCCGCCACTGGCACGCCACTCACCCTTATAAGGGTGCGGCGCAATGATCAGGTTCCAGACCGTCAAACCGTCGACCTTGAGCCGCGATGCATTCATCAGCGCCTTTGCCGACATCTACGAACATTCGCCATGGGTGGCCGAAAAGGCCTTCGACCTGGGGCAGGACGCTTCGCTCGACGAGATCGAAACCCTGCACCAGCGCATGCGCGATATCCTGCTCAGCGCCGATCACGCCACGCAACTGGCGCTGATCAACGCTCACCCGGACCTGGCAGGCCGTGCAGCCGTCCAGGGCCAACTGACCGAAGCCAGCACTCATGAACAAGCCGGCGCCGGTATTCACCAATGCACGGCCGAAGAGTTCTCACGCTTCACCGAGCTGAATGAGGCCTACAAGGCCAAGTTCAAGTTTCCCTTCATCATGGCGGTAAAAGGCAGCAACCGGCATCAGATCATCAAAGCGTTCGAAACGCGCATCCACCACCCGGTCGACACCGAGTTCAAGTGCGCGCTGGACGAGATCAACAAGATCGCGTTGTTCCGCTTACTGACCCTCTAAACGACCATCCCCAGCCACTCTATCCAAGGCAGACAAGAAGAATGAAAGCGCAACCCGTACCTTTCGAGAAGTTCGTCAACCTGGCCGACGCCCGCCTCGGCACCAAAATCATCTCGGTGACCGATGACTGGTTCGCCGACGCCAACCGCCTGTTCCAGCCAACCCCGGCTGTGTGGAAGGAGGGCGTTTTCGATGACAACGGCAAGTGGATGGACGGCTGGGAGTCGCGCCGCAAGCGCTTCGAAGGCTACGACAGCGCGGTGATCCGCCTGGGCGCACCCGGCTCGATCAAAGGCGTGGACATCGACACTTCATTCTTCACCGGCAACTTCCCGCCGTCGGCCTCCCTGGAAGCCTGCTTCCTCGCCTCGGGCGAGCCGGATGACAGCACCCAGTGGGTGGAAGTGCTGTCGGCCGTCGAGCTGCAAGGCAACAGCCACCACTACCACGCAATCAACCATGACCAGGCGTTCAGCCACCTGCGCTTCAACATCTACCCGGATGGCGGCGTGGCCCGTCTGCGCGTGTACGGTGTGCCGTTCCGCGACTGGTCCGCGGTGGGCGACAACGAACAGGTCGACCTGGCGGCGGCGCTGAACGGCGGTCGCGCCCTGGCCTGTTCCGACGAACACTTCGGCCGCATGGGCAACCTCCTCAACCCCGGCCGTGGCGTCAACATGGGCGACGGCTGGGAAACCGCGCGGCGTCGCACGCCAGGCAATGACTGGGTGATCGTCGCGCTGGGGCATGCGGGCGAGATCGAGAAAGTCATCGTCGACACCCTGCACTTCAAGGGCAACTACCCGGACACCTGCTCGATCCAGGCCGCGTTCGTGAAAGGCGGCACCGACAGCCAGATCGAAACCCAATCGCTGTTCTGGCGCGAACTGCTGCCGGCGCAGAAGCTGGAAATGCACGCCGAACACACCTTCGCCGAGCAGATCAAGGCGCTGGGGCCGATCACCCACATCCGCCTGAACGTGTTCCCGGATGGCGGTGTGAGTCGCCTGCGCGTCCTGGGCAAGGTCGCCAAGTCATGCTGAACCTGTAGGAGCGAGCTTGCTCGCGAAAAACTCAAGGACACCGCGTTCATTCAGGATGCACGCGTTATCGTTGATGACCTTCGCGAGCAAGCTTGCTCCTACAACGGTCCATCAATAACCCAACAGATTAAGAAGCCAGCCATGCGCACACTGATGATCGAACCCCTGACCAAAGAAGCCTTCGCCCCCTTCGGAGACGTGATCGAAACCGACGGCAGCGAGCACTTCATGATCAACAACGGGTCGACCATGCGTTTTCACAAGCTGGCAACGGTGGAAACCGCCCAGCCGCAAGACCACGCCATCATCAGCATCTTCCGCGCCGACGCGCTGGAAATGCCACTGACCGTGTGCATGCTGGAGCGACACCCGCTGGGCAGCCAAGCCTTCATTCCGCTGCTCGGCAACCCCTTTCTGATCGTGGTCGCGCCACTTGGCGATGCACCTGTATCAGGCTTGGTCCGCGCCTTCGTCACCAACGGCAGGCAGGGCATTAATTACCATCGCGGCGTCTGGCACCACCCGGTGCTGACGATCGAAAAGCGGGATGACTTCCTGGTGGTTGATCGCAGTGGCACAGGCAATAACTGCGATGAGCATTTTTTCAAAGAGGATGAGCGGTTGGTCCTCGCCCCCCACCAATAAGAGAAGGCCGGATCACCCGACAACAAGGGTGACAGGCGAGAGGTAAAGACTGTGGAAGCACATCTGTTGGAATGGCTGAACCTCAGCGTGCGCTGGGTTCATATGATCACTGGCGTGGCCTGGATCGGCGCGTCGTTTTACTTCGTCTGGCTGGAAAACAACCTCAACCGCGTCAACCCCAAGGACGGCCTGTCCGGTGACTTGTGGGCGATCCACGGTGGCGGTATCTACCACCTGGAAAAATACAAACTGGCCCCGCCGACCATGCCGGACAATCTGCACTGGTTCAAATGGGAAGCCTATTTCACCTGGATGTCGGGCGTCGCGCTGCTGTGCGTGGTGTTCTACCTCAACCCGACGCTGTACCTGCTCGCCCCCGGCAGCAGCCTGAGCGGCACCGAAGGCGTGTTGCTGGGCATCGGCTCACTGTTCGCCGGCTGGTTCATCTACTCCTTTCTCTGCGACTCGGCCCTGGGCAAACGCCCGGCCCTGCTCGGCTTGATCCTGTTCGTGCTGTTGATCGCGGCGGCATACGGCTTCAGCACAGTGTTCAGCGGCCGGGGCGCGTACCTGCATGTGGGGGCGATCATCGGCACCATCATGGTGGGCAACGTGTTCCGCATCATCATGCCGGCACAACGCGCGCTGGTGGCGGCGATCGCGGAGCAGCGCACGCCGGACCCGGCCCTGCCGGCCAAGGGCTTGCTGCGTTCACGGCACAACAACTACTTCACCTTGCCAGTGCTGTTCATCATGATCAGCAACCACTTCCCGAGCACCTACGGCAGCCACTACAACTGGCTGATCCTGGCGGGGATCGCCGTGGCGGCGGTGTTGGTGCGGCATTATTTCAACACCCGGCACAACAGCCAGAAATATGCCTGGACCTTGCCGGTGGGCGCGTTGGCGATGATTTGCCTGGCGTATGTCACCGGGCCCAAGCCGATCGCCGAAGTGGCCAAGGCACCGGCGGCCATCGAGTACCAGCCGTTGCCGGAGACCGCATTGGGCGGCGGCGAGAAACCCGTCGCACCGGCCGCCCCCGCTGCGGCACCCGTGCCGGCCCAGGCGACGGTCGACTTCGACAAGGTGCATGGGGTGATCCAGGCACGCTGCGCCGTGTGCCATTCAGCCAAGCCCACCAGCCCGCTGTTCAGCACCGCACCGGCGGGGGTGATGTTCGACACGCCGACGCAGATCCAGCAACAGGCCGCGCGCATTCAGGCGCAGGCCGTGGCGAGCCAGATCATGCCGTTGGGCAACATCACCCAGATGACCCAGCAGGAACGCGACCTGATCGGCACCTGGATCAACCAGGGCGCCCGCACGAACTGACTGACTCACACAGATCCCAATGTGGGCGGTTCTGAACGACCCGCCGTCGCCCACACTCATTGATTCCTTCGTCACAACAAAAACAATAACGAACAGGGAACGCCCACATGTACACCTTTGACCTGGGGACGGCCACGAGCCGTGCCCCATTCTCGCCCCACGCGCGCTCTAACAGCGCACTTGAGCCAAGGCTTTGGAGCCAGTATTCTCCGCGCCCGCTCGAATCGACTGAAAAAAAAAACAGCGAATGTAAAAGCTGACTGCAAGGCCAACTTATCCCGGCCTGCGGGCAGCGGCCCAAGTGCGCAAAAGCCCTCTGAATTCGACTGCAGCCGTTGCAGCCGACGGGGATTTTTTTGGCTTTTTTTACACCTTGGCGCAGCTCTTGCTAAAAGCATTAAAGCTGACCGAACAGACGATTTTTTCAGCGAACCAAAAGGCGCCACACCAGAGCGCCTGCTTAGAAGAAAAACCATAAAACTTTAACTCGGGAGCAACCGAATGAAACCTATGTTCAAAGGCCTGATGCTGGCGGGAACCCTGCTGGCGGGCGGCCAAGCCGTTGCCGGCGACTTGTTGCAGTGGCAGAACAACAGCCTGACGTACCTGTGGGGCAAAAACTTCACCGTCAACCCGCAGATCCAACAGACCGTCACGTTTGAACACGCCGATGCGTGGAAGTACGGCGACAACTTCTTTTTCCTCGACCGCATCTTTTACAACGGCAAGGAAGACGGCAACGTCGGCCCCAGTACTTACTACGGCGAGTTCAGCCCGCGTCTATCGTTCGGCAAGATTTTCGACAAGGACTTGTCCTTCGGACCGATCAAAGATGTATTGCTGGCATTCACTTATGAGTTCGGCGAAGGCGATAACGAATCGTACCTGCTGGGCCCGGGCTTCGACCTGAACATCCCTGGTTTCGACTACTTCCAGTTGAACTTCTACCAGCGCCAGACCGAAGGCAATCGCCCGGGCGACGGTGTGTGGCAGATCACCCCGGTGTGGTCATACACCCTTCCCGTGGGCAACTCCAACATCCTGATCGACGGCTATATGGATTGGGTGGTCGACAACGACAAGAACGCCCGTGGCACTTATCACGCCAACCTGCACTTCAACCCACAAGTCAAATATGACCTGGGCAAGGCGTTGAACTGGGGCGAGAAACAGCTGTACGTCGGTTTTGAATACGACTACTGGAAGAACAAGTATGGGATCGAAGATTCCGGCGCGTTCAAGACCAACCAGGATACGGCGAGCTTTTTGGTCAAGTACCACTTCTGACCACACCGCCGGCCTGATGGGGGAGCTGGCGTGCCTGCTCCCAAATTCAGCTAGGGGACAGCCCCAAAAACCGGGTTATCTCCTCGCGCTTGGCCAGCGCATCACTGCGCCCCAACTCGATCAACTCACTGCAATACCCCGCCTCGAACAGCAAGTAACTGAGCACCCCCGCCCCGCTGGTCTTGGTCGCACCTGGCCCGCGCAGGAACAGGCGCAACGCCGCGGGCAATTCCTGCCGATGCCGCGCCGCGATTTCATCGATCGGCTGACTCGGCGCAATCACCAGCACATCCACCGGCGCCAAGCCCCGGGCCGCGCTGTCGGCGGGCTGGAAATGGCTGAACTGGTTCAAGCGCTCCAGCAACTCGATATCGCTTTCCAGGCTGTCAATGAACGTGCTGTTGAGCATGTGCCCACCGATCTGCGCCAGGGTCGGCTGCTGGCCGGTGTAGGCGCGCTGCGAGGCGTGTTCATGCTCGACGCCGCGCGGGTTGCCGCTGACACCCACCACCAGCACGCGGCTGGCGCCCAGGTGCAAGGCCGGGCTGATGGGGGCCGATTGCCGCACCGCGCCATCGCCGAAATATTCCTGGTCGAGCTTCACCGGAGCAAACAGCAAGGGGATCGCCGAACTGGCCAACAGGTGTTCGACCGTGAGTCGGCTGGGCACACCGATACGCCGATGGCGCAGCCAGGCATCGATGGTGCCGCCGCCCTGGTAAAAGGTCACTGCTTGCCCGGACTCGTAACCGAAGGCCGTGACCGCCACCGCCTTCAGGTGTTTTTCGCGGATGGCCTGGTCGATGCCATCCAGGTGCAGCATCTCGTGCAGCAGATCCCGTAGCGGCGCGCTGTTGAGCAGCGCCACCGGGACCTGGGCGCCCAGGCCGAGCAGGCTGTGGAAACAGAAACGAGCGGCCTGGTGAATCACCCCCGGCCAATCGCTGCGCAGCACCAGGTGGCTGCGAAAGCCCTGCCAGAACGCCGCCAGACGCTCGATCGCCGCGCTGAAGTCCATGGCGCCGCTGGCCAGGCTCACCGCGTTGATCGCGCCGGCCGATGTGCCGACGATCACCGGAAACGGATTGGCCGCGCCCGGCGGCAGCAACTCGGCAATCGCCGCCAGTACCCCCACCTGATACGCCGCACGCGCCCCGCCGCCGGAAAGAATCAAGCCTGTAACCGGTTCAGCTGGGCGCATTGCGTCACTCCATGTAGAGAAAGGCGGGTCTTACCGACGGCGTTTTTCGTACAACCTGGGCTCACCCGGCGGCCGGCTCTTGAAGCGGCGATGGGTCCACAGGTATTGCTCGGGGCATTCGCGCACCGAGGTTTCGACCCACTGGTTGATGCGCAGGCAATCGATCTCATCGGTTTCGCCGGGGAAATCGCTCAACGGCGGATGGATCACCAGGCGATAACCGCTGCCGTCGGCCAGGCGTTCCTGGGTAAACGGCACCACCAGCGCCTTGCCCAGGCGGGCGAACTTGCTGGTAGCGGTCACGGTGGCGGCCTGGATGCCGAACAGCGGCACGAAGATACTTTGCTTGGCGCCGTAATCCTGGTCCGGCGCGTACCAGATGGCGCGGCCGGCGCGCAGCAGCTTGAGCATGCCGCGCACGTCTTCACGCTCCACGGCCAGGGAGTCGAGGTTGTGGCGCTCGCGGCCACGGCGCTGGATAAAGTCGAACAGCGGGTTGCCGTGCTCGCGGTACATGCCATCGATCGTGTGTTTTTGCCCGAGCAGCGCCGCGCCGATTTCCAGGGTGGTGAAATGCAGGGCCATGAGGATCACGCCCTTGCCGTCCAACTGAGCCTGCTTGAGGTGCTCCAGGCCTTCGACGTGGGCCAGCCGCGCCAGGCGCTGGCGCGACCACCACCAACTCATGGCCATTTCAAAGAAGGCGATGCCGGTGGAGGCGAAGTTTTCCTTGAGCAAATGTTTACGCTCTTGCGCGGACTTTTCCGGGAAGCACAGTTCCAGGTTGCGCGCGGCGATGCGGCGACGTTCGCCGGCCACGCGGTACATGCCCGCGCCCAGCAGGCGACCAATGGTCAGCAGCGCGCGGTATGGCAATTGAGTGACCAGCCACAACAGGCCGAGTCCCAGCCATAGCAGCCAAAATCGCGGGTGAAAAAATACAGCTCGAAAACGCGGGCGATCCATTACAGATTCCGGTAAAGACAAGGGCCGCGCATTCTACAACGGTTCGACTCGGCTTGCGGCCAGTGGTTGTTCTCGTTATAAGTCTCGACACTTTTCGTGACAAGCCGCTTTTGCCGACCATGAGCCAAACCGAACCGCTAGACCAAGATCCCGTGTTCCAGCTGAAAGGCAGCATGCTCGCCATTACCGTGCTGGAATTGGCCCGCAATGACCTCGACGCCCTGGACCGCCAGCTCGCCGCCAAGGTCGCCCTGGCGCCGAACTTTTTCAACAACGCGCCGCTGGTGCTGGCCCTGGACAAGCTGCCAGCCGGCCAGGGCGCAATCGACCTGCCGGGCCTGATGCGCGTGTGCCGCTCCCATGGCCTGCGCACCCTGGCGATTCGTGCCAGCCGTATCGAAGACATTGCCGCCGCCATCGCTATTGAACTGCCAGTACTGCCACCGTCCGGTGCCCGCGAGCGCCCACTCGATCCGCTGGCCGGTGAAGTGAAGAAAAAACCGGAAAAACCGCCGGAGCCAACGGTCAAGCCGACCAAGATCATCACCTCCCCCGTGCGCGGCGGGCAGCAGATTTACGCCCAGGGCGGCGACCTGGTGGTGATCTCGTCGGTCAGTCCGGGCGCGGAACTTCTGGCCGATGGCAACATCCATGTATACGGCCCCATGCGCGGACGTGCCCTCGCCGGCATCAAGGGTGATACCAAGGCACGTATTTTTTGCCAGCAGTTGACCGCTGAACTCGTGTCGATCGCAGGTCAGTACAAGGTTTCAGAAGATTTGCGCCGCGATCCACTGTGGGGCGCCGCGGTACAAGTCAGCCTGTCGGGCGATGTGTTGAACATCATCCGTCTTTAACGGATACTGCCGCATTTTCCAAGCATCTCTAGACTCTGATAGCACAGCGAAACCGGCAAGACTTGCGTAGGACTCATTTGAAGTTGGCGTTTCCACGCGGAAACCACCTCTTTTCCCTACAAAGGCTGTCCGCCTGCAGCGAGTTCCAAGAGATGTTTTTCGGGGGCTGAAAAGTCCTTTTTCCTTAGGGGTGAAACACCTTGGCCAAGATTCTCGTGGTTACATCCGGCAAGGGTGGTGTGGGTAAGACCACCACCAGCGCCGCTATCGGTACCGGCCTCGCTCTGCGCGGCCACAAGACAGTCATCGTCGACTTCGACGTCGGTTTGCGTAACCTCGACCTGATCATGGGCTGCGAACGCCGCGTAGTGTACGACTTCGTCAACGTGGTCAACGGTGAAGCCAACCTGCAACAGGCCCTGATCAAGGACAAGCGCCTTGAGAACCTGTACGTACTGGCCGCCAGCCAGACCCGCGACAAAGATGCGCTCACCAAGGAAGGCGTAGGCAAAGTCCTCGCTGAACTGAAGGAAACCTTCGAATACGTGGTGTGCGACTCCCCGGCCGGTATCGAAACCGGTGCTCACCTGGCGATGTACTTCGCCGACGAAGCCATCGTGGTGACCAACCCGGAAGTCTCCTCGGTACGTGACTCGGACCGCATGCTCGGCCTGCTGGCCAGCAAGTCCCAGCGCGCCGAAAAAGGCGAAGACCCGATCAAGGAGCACCTGCTGCTCACCCGCTACAACCCTGAGCGCGTCAGCAATGGCGAGATGCTCGGCGTTGAAGACGTCAAAGAGATCCTCGCAGTGACCCTGCTGGGTGTCATTCCCGAGTCCCAGGCGGTGCTGAAGGCCTCCAACCAGGGCGTCCCGGTGATTCTGGACGACCAGAGCGACGCCGGCCAGGCGTACAGCGACGCGGTTGATCGCTTACTGGGCAAGACCGTGGAACACCGCTTCCTCGATGTCAAGAAGAAGGGATTCTTCGAGCGTATCTTTGGAGGCAACTAAACAATGAAATTTCTCGACTTCTTTCGCGCCAACAAAAAGCCAAGTACCGCGTCGGTAGCGAAAGAGCGTCTACAGATCATCGTGGCGCACGAACGCGGCCAACGCAGCACCCCGGACTACCTGCCAGCCTTGCAGAAGGAACTGGTCGAAGTGATCCGCAAGTACGTCAATATCGGTAACGACGACGTACATGTCGCCCTGGAAAACGACGGCAGCTGCTCGATTCTGGAACTCAATATCACCCTGCCCGATCGTTGATCGAAAGGGCGGTCGCCACGGCGGCTCCGTCACCTTGATCCCTTTGCGGGAGCCGGGTGATCGAGCCGCCGTTGGCGTTTGTTACGAGGCTGTTTAATGCCGTTGTCCAACATCCATATCCTCTACCAGGATGCCGCCGTCCTGGTGGTGAACAAGCCGACTCTGCTGCTCTCGGTGCCCGGCCGCGCCGACGACAACAAGGACTGCCTGATCACCCGTCTGCAGGAAAACGGCTACCCAGAGGCCCGAATCGTCCATCGCCTGGATTGGGAAACTTCCGGGATCATTCTGCTCGCGCGGGACGCCGACACCCACCGCGAACTGTCCCGCCAGTTTCATGACCGCGAAACCGAAAAGGCCTACACCGCCCTGGCCTGGGGTCAACCGGAATTGGACAGCGGCAGCATCGACCTGCCCCTGCGCTACGATCCGCCAACCAAGCCACGCCATGTGGTCGACCACGAGTTCGGCAAGCATGCGCTGACCTTCTGGAAGGTGCTGGAACGTTGCGGTGACTGGTGCCGCGTCGAGCTGACGCCGATCACCGGGCGCTCGCACCAGTTGCGGGTACACATGCTTTCCATCGGCCACCCGCTGCTCGGCGACGGCTTGTACGCCCATGAACAAGCCCTGGCCGCCTGGCCGCGCCTGTGCCTGCACGCGAGCATGCTGAGCTTCACCCACCCGCAAAGCGGCGAGCGGCTGCGCTTCGAGTGCCCGGCCCCCTTCTAAAGCTGTAAACACCGTCAAATGTGGGAGGGGATTGCAGTGGGTCAGTGAACAAATGCAGTGACTGACACTCCGCCATCGGGGGCAAGCCCCCTCCCACATTTGTTTTGTGCACTTCTTGCCATCGAACGGTAAACTTGCGGCATTGCTGTCTGGAGCTATTTATGCGCGAAGCGTTGAATCAAGGCCTGATCGACTTCCTCAAGGCCTCCCCTACTCCTTTTCATGCCACTGCGGCCCTGGCCCAACGCCTCGAAGCGGCCGGTTACCAGCGTCTCGACGAGCGCGACACCTGGACCACCGAAGCCAACGGGCGCTATTACGTGACCCGCAACGACTCCTCGATCATCGCCTTCAAGCTCGGCCGCCACTCGCCGCTGCAGGGCGGTATCCGCCTGGTCGGCGCCCACACCGACAGCCCGTGCCTGCGGGTCAAGCCGCAACCCGAGCTGCAACGCCAGGGTTTCTGGCAACTGGGCGTCGAAGTCTACGGCGGCGCATTGCTGGCACCGTGGTTCGACCGCGACCTGTCCCTGGCCGGCCGCGTGACCTTCCGCCGCGACGGCAAGGTCGAAAGCCAGCTGATCGACTTCAAGCTGCCGATTGCCATCATCCCCAACCTGGCCATCCACCTGAACCGTGAAGCCAACCAGGGCTGGGCGATCAATGCCCAGACCGAACTGCCGCCGATCCTCGCGCAGTTCGCCGGCGACGAGCGCGTGGACTTCCGCGCCGTGCTCACCGAGCAGTTGGCCCGCGAGCACGGGCTGAACGCCGATGTGGTGCTCGATTACGAGCTGAGCTTCTACGACACCCAAAGCGCCGCCGTGATCGGCCTCAATGGCGACTTCATCGCCGGCGCCCGCCTGGACAACCTGCTGTCGTGCTACGCCGGCCTGCAAGCCTTGCTCACCAGCGAGACCGATGAAACCTGCGTGCTGGTGTGCAACGACCACGAAGAAGTCGGCTCCTGCTCGGCCTGCGGTGCCGATGGCCCGATGCTCGAGCAGACCCTGCGCCGCCTGCTGCCCGAAGGTGACGAATTTGTCCGCACCATTCAGAAATCGCTGCTGGTATCGGCCGACAATGCCCACGGCGTCCACCCGAACTATGCCGACAAACATGACGCCAACCACGGCCCGAAACTCAATGCCGGCCCGGTGATCAAGGTCAACAGCAACCAGCGCTACGCCACCAACAGCGAAACCGCCGGTTTCTTCCGCCACCTGTGCATGGCCGAGGAAGTCCCGGTGCAGAGCTTTGTGGTGCGCAGCGACATGGGTTGCGGCTCGACCATCGGCCCGATCACCGCCAGCCACCTGGGCGTGCGGACCGTCGACATCGGTTTGCCGACGTTCGCCATGCACTCCATTCGCGAACTGTGCGGCAGCCATGACCTGGCACATCTGGTGAAAGTGCTCGGCGCGTTCTACGCAAGCCGCGATCTGCCCTGATCCAAAGGCCGGATGCAGTTAAACATGTGGGAGCAAGCCCCCTCCCACATTTGGCTTTGCGTGGACCTGATCTATATCACCTGCATTTCCCGCAATCCCACCTAGACTTGTCAGTATTCCCACTCTGAGAAGGCCATCGCCTCATGATCACCATGTCCTCCTTCCACGCCATGCTCATCCCTATCCTGATCGGCATGATCATGCTCGCGGTCGGCTTCAATTTTCGTGACAAGCCCCTCGGCGTGTTCGGCATGTGGATCGGCATGCTGTTGATTCTGGGCACTGTGGTTTACAAGATCCTCGCTAAACTCGCTGAATAACAAATGCACTCGCATTGGGCATAGGGGCCTCGTACACTCGGTCAATTCGTCGTTTTCAAGGTTGACCGCCTCGTGCTTTCCCGTCTGCTTGCCCTGCCCTGCTGTTTGCTGATCGCTCTGCTTACCCTGCTCCCGCTCGCCCCGGCCCAGGCCATGGGTTTGCCCGGGCTGCTGGGTGGCACCAGCAAGCCGCAACCCCAGGCCGAGCTGCCGCTGGGGCAGTCGCTGGACGAGGTGATCAAGACCCTGGAAAACGACCAGCAGCGCACCCAGTTGCTGAACGACCTGAAAAAGCTGCGCCAGACCACGCAAAAGGCCCAGCCGGCCGCCGAACAAGGCGTGCTCGGGCTGATCGGCAGCACGCTGTCCGGCCTTGAGCAGCAGTTTTCCGGCGCCGACAGCCCACTGGGACGCTGGTCCGACGAAGTGGACATGGCCACGGATGAACTCAAGGCCTTGATGCTGCCGGCCAGCGAATGGCTGCCGATCATCTTCGGTTTTGCCCTGATCCTCGCCGTGTGGAGCCTGCTGGCTGCCGCGCTGATCTGGCTCAGCCACCGGGTGCGCGAGCGCTTCGGCCTGACCGAAGAACTGCCGCAACACCCGCGCACCTGGGACTTGCTGCGCTTCGCCCTGCGCAAACTGGGGCCGTGGCTGATCGCGCTGGTGATCACCGTGTACCTGAGTTACGCGCTGCCCTCGTCCCTGGGCAAATCCCTGGCGATGGTGCTGGCGTATGCGCTGGTGGTCGGCACCTGTTTCTCGGCGATCTGCGTGATCGCATTCTCCGTGCTGGACGGCCCCCATCGCCGTCACGCGTTGTATATCCTGCGGCGCCAGGCGTTCCGGCCGCTGTGGTGGATCGGCAGTTTCGCCGCCTTTGGCGAAGCCCTGGGCGACCCCAGGCTGGTCGCTGCGCTGGGCCAGCACCTGGCGCACACGGCGGCAACCGTCGCCAATGTGATGGCCGCGTTGTCCACCGGCGTGTTCATCCTGCGCTTCCGCCGGCCGATTGCGCACCTGATCCGCAACCAGCCGCTGTCCCGTCGCCTGACCCGCCGCGCCCTCAGCGACACGATCGAAATCATCGGCACCTTCTGGTACATCCCGGCCCTGCTGTTGGTCGGCATTTCACTGTTCGCCACCTTCGTCTCCGCCGGCGACACCAGCACCGCCTTGCGCCAGTCGCTGCTCTGCACGGTGTTGCTGGTGCTGTGCATGGTGATCAACGGCCTGGTACGCCGCCATGCCCTCAAGCCGCAACGCGGGCACAAGCGCCATGCGCTGTACTCCGAGCGCTTGAAGAGTTTCGTCTACACCCTCGCCCACCTGCTGGTGTGGCTGACGTTTATCGAGCTGGGGCTGCGGGTCTGGGGCCTGTCGCTGATCCGCTTCACCGAAGGCGACGGCCATGAAATCAGCGTCAAGCTGTTCGGCCTCGGCGGCACGCTGCTGTTTGCCTGGCTGATCTGGATTCTCAGCGACACCGCGATCCATCACGCCCTCACCCGTTCGCGCAAAGGCCTGGCCAACGCCCGTGCGCAGACCATGATGCCGCTGATCCGTAACGTGCTGTTCGTGACCATCTTCATCATTGCCGCCATCGTCGCCCTGGCCAACATGGGCATGAACGTCACGCCGCTGCTGGCCGGTGCCGGTGTGATCGGCCTGGCCATCGGTTTTGGCGCGCAGTCGCTGGTGGCGGACTTGATCACCGGCCTGTTCATCATCATCGAAGACTCCCTGGCCATCGACGACTATGTCGACGTCGGCGGCCACCTCGGCACGGTCGAGGGCCTGACCATCCGTACCGTGCGCCTGCGCGACATCGACGGCATCGTGCATACCATCCCGTTCAGCGAGATCAAGAGCATCAAGAACTACTCCCGTGAGTTCGGCTACGCGATCTTCCGGGTAGCGATCCCCTACAACATGGAAATCGACGATGCGATCAAGTTGATGCGCGACGTCGGCCAGAAAATGCGCAACGACCCGCTGCAACGCCGCAATATCTGGTCACCGCTGGAGATTCAGGGCGTGGAAAGTTTCGAGTCGGGCAGCGCGATTCTGCGGGCGCGCTTCAAGACCGCGCCGATCAAGCAGTGGGAGGTGTCGCGGGCGTTCAACCTGTCGCTGAAACGTCATCTGGACGAGGCCGGGCTGGACCTGGCCACGCCGCGCCTGAGTGTACAGGTGGTGACCGGCGCGTCGGGCGGGCTGGAGAAAGACAAGAACGCCTGAGTCCTGAGGGTCAATGTGGGAGCAAGCGGTCGAGCCCCACATTGGATCTTCGCTGATGTCAGTGTCGCGGGCTCAAGCCAGCGCGGTGCCGTCCATTTTCTGGCGCAGGCTCAACGGACGCATGTCGGTCCAGACCTCTTCAATGTAGGCCAGGCACTCCTTCTTCATGCCGCTCTTGCCCACGGTGCGCCAGCCTTCCGGCACGGCCTTGTAGTCGGGCCAGATCGAATACTGTTCTTCATGGTTGACCACTACCTGAAACAGGATGTCGTCGCGGTCGAATACTGAGGTCATTGCTGTTCTCCATCGCTCAAAGGCCGGCTGCGCACCACGCGCAGCGCTGATATCTGTAGGAACGTACCAGGCGGGTAAAAAATTAGAGGCTGGCGACCGCCGCAGCCAGGGCACGCCCGAAGATCTCGGCGACCTGGTCGATCTGGGCGGCGCTGATCACCAACGGCGGCAGGAAGCGCACCACGCTGCCATGGCGGCCGCCCAGTTCCAGAATCAGGCCGCGCTTGAGGCATTCACGCTGCACCAGCGGCGCCAGTTGGCGGTGGACCGGCGGGTGGCCCTGGATATCCGGCGCGCCGTTCGGGTCCACCAGTTCCACGCCGAGCATCAGCCCGCGCCCGCGAATATCGCCCAATTGCGCAAAGTCGCGCTGCAGGATGCGCAGCTGCTCCGCCAGGCGCTCGCCCATCGCCGCCGCATGGCCGGCCAGGTCGTGCTCCTTGAGGTAGCGCATCACCGCCGACCCTGCCGCCATCGCCATCTGATTGCCACGGAAGGTGCCGGCATGGGCGCCCGGCAACCAGGTGTCGAGCCAGTCGCGGTACACCACCACCGCCAACGGCAGGCTGCCGCCGATGGCCTTGGACATCACCACCACATCCGGAATGATGCCCGCGTGTTCGAAGGCGAACATCTTGCCGGTGCGCGCGAAACCGCTCTGAATTTCATCGACGATCAACGCCACACCCGCCTGCTCGGTAATCCGCCGCAGGCCGCGCAGCCAGTCGAGGTCCGCCGGGATCACGCCACCCTCGCCCTGCACCACTTCGACAATCACCGCCGCCGGCAACAGCACCCCGGCTTCCGGGTCGTTGAGCAGGTTTTCCAGATAATGCAGGTTGACCCGCACGCCTTGCGCGCCGCCCAGGCCGAACGGGCAACGGTAATCGTAGGGGAACGGCAGGAATTGCACGCCATTGCCGAGCAAGGCGCCCAAGGGTTTCTTCGGCCCCAGGCTGCCCATCAAGCTCAGCGCGCCCTGGCTCATGCCGTGATAACCGCCCTGGAACGACAACACCGTGCTACGCCCCGTGGCGGTGCGTACCAACTTCAACGCGGCTTCCACCGCGTCAGTGCCAGTGGGGCCGCAGAACTGGATTTTCGCTTCCTGCGCCAACGCGGCCGGCAACAGGCCGAACAGGTCTTGCACGAATTGATCCTTGACCGGGGTGGTCAGGTCGAGGGTGTGCAACGGCAGTTCGTCGCTCAACACCTGCTGGATGGCGGCGATCACCACCGGGTGGTTATGCCCCAACGCCAAGGTACCCGCACCGGCCAGGCAGTCGATGAAACGGCGGCCTTCCACGTCTTCCACGTAAATGCCCTTGGCGCGCTTGAGTGCCAAAGGGATGCGCCGCGGGTAGCTGCGGGCGTTGGACTCCTGCTGGCGCTGGCGTGCCAGCAGCGGGCTTTCGTCGAACTGGTAGAGCGTTTCCACGGGCGCCGGGCTGACCTGCACCCGAGCGTCTGCGATTTGGCTGGTAGCGACTGACATCTCTGGATCCCTCGATACGCGGGTGATGGTGACCAAACTGCCGATCCGTTGGCGTCTGGCCCAAGGGCCTGCGCGCGGATTGCCTGTTGTGGAAACGCACCAGCGTCGAATGGATTTAGGTGTTGTGGCGGTTAACAGACGGATCAAGCGCCGCCAATTGAGCCGCGCTCGCTGTCAAAGGCCCCGATACTTGTCATTCAGCGCATACAAAATCGCACACGTCTCAGCATCCAGGGCCCCACCGTAATCCCTGGGCCGAAAGTGCATTTGAAACGCACGGGTCCGCAGCTCGAACGCCTGGCGATTCTGCGCCGGTTTATACCCGTAGCGCTGAAACGCCCGCTCCACTTCCACCTCGGGCGGTAACCCGACACAAAAGCGGCGCTGATACATCGCCCGCGTTGCTTCATCGAACCAGGCCCCTACGCCCGCCTCGAACAGGCCGCGCCAAGGCAAGCGCGGCCCCGGATCGCTCTTGCGCCAGTACGCCACATCCGAATGCCCGAGGATGTCGCTCGGGCCGATGTGCGGGTAACGCGCGAGAATGTCGCGCAGCAGTTCGATCAATACCTCCACCTGCTCCCGAGGGTACGCAGGAAAGGTAAACACCCCGCCCTCATCCCGCGCCAGGTTGACGACCTCGATGCCGATCGCGCGGCTGTTGAGGTTGTCCCGCCCACCCCAGTGGCTCGCCCCGGCATGCCAGGCGCGCTGGCTCTCATCCACCAGGCGGAACACGCGCAACTCGTCGTAACCGGCGGCGCGGTAGCCGGGCTCGGCCGGATCAGGCAGCAGATAGTGCGCGCTGACGCCGTGTCGCGTCAGGGTGTGCAGGGATGACATAAAGGGCGCGGCGGTGTAATGCAGGACCACTTGCGCCACGGGCTCGCCGTTGCGTGCGTTGAAGTCCTTGGCGGGAAAACTGGTATCGATGACCAACATAAGAAGCGTCCTTTTCGGTACAGGCCGAGTCATTCGGCCCGTTCAAGCGCAAAACAATGACCGCCATCCTGAAGGGTTGAACGTCAGGCGGGCGGTAACTATTTGGCACACGAAAGAACGCGGGTCAGCGCCGCAGCGGCATGCCCAGATCGACCCGCAGGCCATCCGGCTGGCTGTCGAACGTCAACGAGCAGGAGCAGCGCTGGACGATCGCCTGCACAATCGCCAGGCCCAGGCCGCAGCCCTCGCTGTTGCCGTTGCGCCAGAAGCGCTGGGTCAGGTATTGCAGGTCTTCGCTGGCGATCTGTTTGCCGTGGTCGCGCACACGGAACACCACCTGATCGCCGGCCATCAACACACTCAGCTCCACCCGGGTATCGGCCGGGGTGTGGCGCAGGGCGTTGTCCAGCAGGTTGCGCAGGGCCGCGACGGCAAGGCCCACCGGCATTTCCAGCGGGGTATCGCTGAGGTCGTCCGGCAGGATCAGGTCGATGCGCTGGTTGTCGCCGGCGTTGGCATCCTGGATCGCCAGCCGTGCGACTTGCTCGGCACTCGACTGCACACCGTCGTCGAACGACAGGCTGCCCTCCACCCGTGCCAGCAACAGCAATTGCTCGAGGGTGCGGTGCAGGCGGTCGGCGCCCTCCTCGGCATGGGCCAGGGACTGGTCGCGGGCCGCGCCGTCGGTCATGCGCGCCACTTGCAGGTGGGTCTTGATCGCAGTCAGCGGGCTGCGCAGTTCGTGGGCGGCGTCGCCGGTGAGGCGGCGTTCGCGCTCGATGGTCTTGGCAATGCGCTGCAACAGTTGGTTCTGGGTGTCGAGCAGCGGTTTCAGCTCGCTGGGCAGCGGGTGGATCTGCAACGGTTCGAGGGAATCGGCGCTGCGCCGCATCAATGCATCGCGCATGCGATTGAGCGGCTGCAGGCTTTGGCCGATCCCCAGCCACAGCAGGCACAGGCAGCCCAACAACGCCACGCCGACCGGCACCGAGGCCGCCAGCAGGATCGACAGGTTCAACGCCTCGCGCTCCACCTGGCGGTCGGCGGTGGTAATGAACAGATCGCCACGGGCCAGGGTGAAGCTGCGCCACGCCGCGCCGTCGATGATCTGGTCGCGAAAACCGCTGCGATGGGATTCCAGCCCCTGGTCCGGCGTGGTGTGGCTGCGCGCCAACACTTCGCCGCGCAAGGAACTGACCTGACAGGCCATGCCGCCCGGCACGTTCAGTTGCTCGGCGCTGAAGTGCTTGCCCTCGGCGCTGCTCGCCAGGCCCGGCATCTGCTCCATCAAACCGGCGACCATACGCGCCGACGCGACCAGGCGCTGGTCGAGGGAGAACATCATCTGGTTGCGCAGATCGTTGAGCATCCAGGCCGCCGCCAGCGCCCAGATCAACACAAAAGCGGCGCCGAGCTTGAAGGTCAGGCGCAGACGCAGGCTCATCACGAAGCGCTCTCTCCACCATCCGCCGGCCCCAGGCGGTAGCCCAGGCCACGCACCGTTTCGACGATGCCGTTGCCCAATTTGCGCCGCAGATGGTGGATATGCACGTTGAGGGCGTTGCTTTCCAGTTCGTCGTTGAAGCCGTAGACGCTGTCTTTGAGCTGTTCGCTGGAGAGCACGCGACCCTTGTTGTGCAGCAGCGCCTGCAACAGCGCTTGTTCACGGCGGGAAAGGTCCACGGGCTGCCCGGCCAGCAGGGTTTCGCGGCTGCTCGGGTCGTAACTGAGGCGGCCGTGTTCGATCAGGTTGACGCTGCGCCCGGCCACGCGCCGCAGCAAGGTTTGCAGGCGCGCGGCGAGTTCGCGCAGGTCGAAGGGCTTGAGCAGGTAATCATCGGCGCCGGCTTGCAGGCCGTCGACGCGGTTGGTCACCGAATCCCGCGCGGTGAGGATCAGCACCGGAATTTCCAGGCCCTGGCTGCGCTGTTGTTGCAGCAACTTGAGGCCGTCTTCGTCGGGCAGCCCGAGGTCGAGCACCATGATGTCGAATTCGGCAGCCTTGAGCATCGCCCGCGCGGCGGCGGCAGTGGCCACGCGCTCGACGGTAAAGCCCTGGGCACCGAGGCCGGCCACGATGCCGCTGGCGATCAATTCGTCGTCTTCACAGACCAGTACGTGCATGCTGAACCCTTCATGAAAGATGGGGGGATTAGAAGACAGATCGATTAAGCGCGCATTATGCCGCCAAAGTTCGCAACATCAGATAATCCCTACGCTCTAGAATAGCGTCCGGTTAATCATCGGTTAATCAACACCACACATTGTGTGCCTCACTTGCATCGAACTAAGGCTTGACCATGCGGCATCTATTTACCTTACTGCTGATGTTGTTCGCGGGATTCGCCCAGGCTGCGCCGGGTAACCCGTTCGAGACCAAACCCGACTTCCTCCCGGTGGGCAAGGCCTTCACCTTGACGTCCGAACGCCTGGAGTCCGGCGAAACCCAGCTGTTCTGGCAGATAGCCGATGGTTATTACCTGTACCAACAACGCATGAAGTTCGACGGCCTCGCCGAAAAACCCGCGCTACCCGAGGGTGAAGCCCATAGCGATGAGTTCTTCGGCGAACAGCAAGTATACCGCCAAGGCCTCGAAGTGAAGATTCCGGCGGGGACGACCGGCCAGGTCAAGCTGGGCTGGCAGGGCTGTGCCGATGCCGGCCTGTGTTACCCGCCACAGTCAATGACCGTGGACCTGGGCGGCAACCCGGCCGTCACCGCCACCGCACAAGCCCAGGACCAGAGCCTGGCCAGCGGCCTGCAGCAGCGCAGCCTGGGGTGGAGCCTGCTGGTGTTCTTCGGCCTGGGCCTGTTGCTGGCGTTTGCCCCGTGTTCGTTGCCGATGTTGCCGATCCTCGCCGGCCTGGTGGTCGGCAGCGGGGCCAACCCGCGTCGCGGTTTTGCGTTGGCCGGCAGCTACGTGGTGTGCATGGCGCTGGTGTATGCCGCGCTGGGCGTACTGGCCGCGCTGCTCGGCAGCAACCTGGCGGCGCTGCTGCAAACCCCGTGGATACTCGGCAGCTTCGCGGCCTTGTTCGTGATCCTGGCCCTGCCGATGTTCGGCTTTTTCGAACTGCAACTGCCGGTGGCCCTGCGCGATCGCCTCGACAACGTCAGCCGCAACCAGAGCGGCGGCAGCCTGATCGGCGCCGGAGTGCTCGGCGCGCTGTCCGGCCTGCTGGTCGGCCCCTGCATGACCGCGCCCCTGGCCGGCGCCCTGCTCTACATCGCCCAGAGCGGCAACGCCCTGCACGGCGGGCTGATCCTGTTCGCCATGGGCATCGGTATTGGCGTGCCTCTGTTGCTGCTGGTGACCGTGGGCAACCGCTTCCTGCCCAAGCCGGGCACCTGGATGAACGTGCTCAAGGGCGTGTTCGGCTTCCTGTTCCTGGCCACCGCCGTGTTGATGATCCGCCCGGTGGTCGGGGAAAACCTGTGGCTCGGCCTGTGGGGCGCGCTGGCCATGGCCATGGCCTATTGCGGCTGGCGCCTGGCCCAGGATTTCGGGCGGGTCGCCATGCTGTCCGGCGCCGTTTCCGTGGTGCTCGGGTTGTGGGGCGGCTTGCTGCTGGTCGGTGCGGCAGGTGGCAGCGACGATGTGTGGCAACCGCTGAAGGTCTACAGCGGCTCGCGGATCAGCGGCGCGCCAAGTGCCCACGATGCGTTCATGACGATCAACGACCCGGCCGTGCTGCAAAGCCAGCTCGACAGCGCCAAGGCCCAGGGCCAATGGGTGCTGGTGGATTACTACGCCGACTGGTGCGTGTCATGCAAGATCATGGAAAAACAGGTGTTCGGCAAACCCCACGTAATGGACGCCTTGAAAGACGTGCGCCTGCTGCGCCTGGACGTCACCGCCGACAACGCCGCCAGCCGCGCACTGCTCGATCGCTACAAAGTGCCGGGGCCACCGAGCTTCGTATGGATCGGCCCGGACGGTGAAGAACGCCGCGCCCGGCGCATTACCGGCGAAGTCGATGCCGATACGTTCCTGCAACGCTGGACCCAGACGCGGGACGCCCGCTGATGCTGACCCTGACCATCGGCACCTTCGCCATCGCCCTGAATCACATCCTGCTGATCGGCGCGCTGATTCTTGCCACCCTGGTGGGCTGGCGCGTGGCCAAGCGTGGCGGGGAGAACCCGGAGTCGGTGCTGTTCAGCCTGTTCCTGCTGGGCATGTTGACGGCCCGCGTCAGCTTTGTGCTGATGTACTGGAGTTACTACCGCAACGACCCGCTGCAGATCGTCGACCTGCGCGACGGCGGTTTTCTCGCCTGGCCCGGCGTCATTGCACTGATCCTCGGCGCGCTGCTGTATGGCTGGCGCCGCCCGGCCCTGCGCAAACCGTTGAGTGCCGGGGTCATCACCGGCCTGCTGTTCTGGGGCATGACCAGCCTGTCGCTGAGCCTGTATGACAAGGGGTCGCGCCTGCCGGACATCACCCTGCGCAACGCCAATGGCGAAGTGGTGCAACTGGGCGATTACCAGGGTGGTCCGCTGGTGATCAACCTGTGGGCCACGTGGTGCCCGCCGTGCCGTCGGGAAATGCCAGTACTGGAACGCGCCCAACGCCAACGCCCCGACGTGACGTTCCTGTTCGTCAACCAGGCCGAAAGCATGCAAAGCGTCAGCACTTACCTGGCAACCCAAGGCCTGACCCTGGACAACGTCTTGTTCGACGCCAGCGGCCGCCTCGGCCAGGCCGTGGGTTCCATGGCCTTGCCGACCACGCTGTTCTACCAAGCCGATGGACGCCTGATCAACAGCCACCTCGGTGAACTGTCCCAGGCCAGCCTGGCCCGTGCCATGGAACCCTTCGACACCGCCCCTGCCGTCACGCCCCCTACAAGGAAACCGACATGCCCCGCCTCCGCCACCTGCTGACCCTGTTATCACTGAGCATGGCCGCCACCCTGGCCCAGGCCGAAGACTGGCCGGCCCCGATCAAACAGATCGAAGCCAAGGGCGCCAAGATCCTCGGCAAGTTCGACGCCCCCAGCGGCCTCACCGGCTACGCCGCGCAGTACCAGAACCGCGGCATGGCGCTGTACCTGAGCGCCGACGGCAAAAGCGTGCTCGCCGGCACCCTGTACGACGCCCAGGGCAATGACCTGAGCAGCGCGCCCCTGGAACAACTGGTGTACGCGCCGATGGCCAAGGAAGTCTGGGCGAAGATGGAAAAAAGCAGCTGGATCCAGGACGGCGACACCAACGCGCCGCGCACGGTCTACCTGTTCAGCGACCCCAACTGCCCGTACTGCAACATGTTCTGGGAACAGGCGCGGCCCTGGGTCAAGGCCGGCAAAGTGCAGTTACGCCACATCATGGTCGGCATCATCCGCCAAGACAGCCCAGGCAAATCCGCCGCCCTGCTGGCCAGCCCAGACCCGCAAAAAGCCCTGCAAGAACACGAAGCCGCCGGCAAGGGCAGCAAGTTGCAGGCTCTGGACAAAATCCCGGCGGCGATTGAAGCCAAGCTCGAGGCCAATATGAAGTTGATGGATGAGCTGGAGTTGTCGGCGACGCCAGCGATTTTCTATCTGGATGACAAGGGCGGCTTGCAGCAACAGCAAGGGGCGCCGTCGCCGGATAAGTTGGTAAAGATCCTTGGGCCGAAATAAGCGGCGTCTGGACTGACGCTATCGGGGGCAAGCCCCTCCCACATTTGAAGGCATGAACCCGGTCGAGTGTGGGAGGGGGCTTGCCCCCGATGAGGCCCATGCAGGCAACGAAAACTACAAGCCCTCCAACTCCGCCATCAAATCACTCAACCGATCCACCTTCTCGGCACTGATCGCTGTCGCCGCCAGCCCATCGATGTACTCGGCCAACTGCGCCACCGTGCTGCACTCGAACATCGCCCGCAACGGCACATCCCGTTGCAACGTCTTCTGCACGCGCGAGGCGATCTGCGTGGCCAGCAACGAGTGCCCGCCCAGTTCGAAGAAGTTGTCCTGCACGCCCACCCTTTCGACTCTCAGCACTTCGACCCAGATTGCGGCCAAGGTGGTTTCCAGCTCATTGCGCGGCGCCAGGTAGCCCTGGCTGTGCAGCTGGCCGATCTCCAGGGCCGGCAGGGCGTTGCGGTCGAGTTTGCCATTGGCGTTGAGCGGCAGGCGCTCGAGCCACAGCCAATGCAGTGGCACCATGTATTCCGGCAGTTCGGCGCGCAAGCGTTGTTTGATGCGCTCCAGGCACTCGCCAGGGTCGAGGGTGGTGTCGGCGGCCACCAGGTAACCGACCAAGTGTTTGCCGTTGACGCCCTCCTGCACGCCGACCGCCGCGTCGCGCACTGCCGCTTGTTCATGCAGACGCGCTTCGATTTCCCCCAGCTCGATGCGGTAGCCGCGGATCTTCACCTGATGGTCGATACGCCCGACGTACTCCAGCACCCCATCGCGGCGCCGCCGTGCCAGGTCGCCACTGCGGTACAGACGCTCGCCCGCGGCGCCGAACGGGTTGGGCACGAACACCTGGGCGGTGCGCAGCGGGTCGCTGACGTAACCGCGCCCTACGCCGGTACCGGCGACGCACAGCTCGCCCACCGCGCCCTGCGGCACCAACGCCAGCGCAGCGTCCAGCACGTACAAGCGGTTGTTGTCGGTCGGCGTACCAATCGGTAGGTAAGTGCCTCGGGTCGAGGCCAGGTCGACACGGAAGAACGCCACATCATCCGAACACTCCGCCGGACCATAAGCGTTGACCAAGCCAATCTCGGGGTAACGCAGCAACCACTGCTGCGCCAGCTCCGGCGGCATGGCTTCGCCGGTCGGCAGCATCCAGCGCAGGCCGTCCAGGCGGATGCGTGCCTCGGCCAGCATGCCCTGGATCAGCGACGGCACGCTTTCCAACACGCTGATGCCCTGGGCCTGCACATGGGCGAGCAAGCCCTGGGGATCGTGGGCGACGGCATTCGGCACGATATCCACCCGCGCGCCGAACAGCGGCGCGGCAAGGAACTGCCACACCGAAATATCGAAACTCTGCGAGGCGGTTTGCGCGATCACGTCCACCGGGCTCAGGTCCAGGTACGGCACCTTGCTCAACTGGTTGTTGAGCATGCCGCGCTGTTCGACCATCACGCCTTTGGGCTGGCCGGTGGAGCCCGAGGTATAGATCACATAGGCAAGGTTGTCCGGGCCACTGTAGATGCCGGGGTTTGCCCCACGAGCAGGCACCTCCTCCCACACCAGCAACTGGCATTCCACGCCTTGCAGCAGCTCAATGGCCTGCTCGCGACACGCCTCGGTACACACCAGCAACGGGGTGCGGCTCAGCTCGATAATCCGGCTCAGGCGCTGACCGGGCAGCCCCGGGTCGAGCGGCAGGTAACCGGCACCGGCCTTGAAGCTACCGATGATCATGCCGAGCAAATCGAGACTGCGCTCCGCCAGCAATGCCACCGGCTGGTCCAGGCCGACACCCGCGGCGATCAGTGCGTGGCCCAGGCCGTTACTGCGCCGGTTCAACTCGGCATACGTCCACTGTCGGTCGAGGCACGTGGCGACGATGCGTTGCGGATGCTGCGCCACCTGGGCTTCGAACAGCTCGATATAGCTGCGCTCCAGCGGGTAGGCGTGCTCGCTCCGGTTGCAGCCGTGTACCAGGAATTCACGCTCCTGCGCGCCCATCAATGGCAGCTCGGCCATGTCGCCATGAAAACCCTGCATCAGCGCCAGCAGCAGGCGCTTGAACTCACTCAACATGCCCTGCACGGTGCTTTCATCGAAGTAACGCTGGTCGTAGGACAGGTGCAAACCAAGCTCATCGCCCGGATAGCACACGGCCGTCAGCGGGAAGTTGGTGTGGGTGCGGCCGGAGTCCGAGGTGGCGTTCAGGCTTTGCGCACGGTCGAGTACCGAGACTTCCACCGGGGCGTTTTCGAACACGAACAGGCTGTCGAACAGCGGTTGGCCCTTGGGCAATTCGCTGTGTTCCTGAAGGGTCACCAGCGGCAGGTATTCGTACTCGCGCAGTTGCATATTGCTGTCGAGCAGGCCATTCAACCAGTGGCGCACGCTGCACTGTTGGCCCTCTTCGGGCAGCTTCACGCGCAGCGCGATGCTGTTGATGAACAGGCCGACGGTCCGTTGCATGTCCGGCATGTCCACCGGACGCCCGGCCACGGTGACGCCGAACAGCACGTCACGCTCGCCGCTCAAGCGCCGCAGCACCAGGGCCCATGCGGCCTGGGCAAAGGTGTTGACGGTCAGTTGATGAGCCTGGGCCAGTTCGCGCAGGTGTATACCGTCGCGGGCATCGAGGCGGGTGTAGCAATCGCCCACTACCATGCCGCCGCTGCCACCGGCGTGTTCGCGCAGGAACGGGCGGTCGCTGGGGATCGGCGTGGTGCGCTCGAAGCCCCGCAGGTTGTGCTGCCACCACTGGCGCGCCGCACTCAGGTTCTGGCGTTGCAGCCAGGCGATGTAGTCGCGATAACGCGGCGGCGTGGCCAGTTGCGCGTCGTGGCCTGCGCCGAGGGCCGTGTAGAGGTCGAAGAAATCATTCATCAACAGCGAACGGCACCAGGCATCGATGAGGATGTGGTGGTTGCTCATCATGAACCAGTAGCGCGCTTCAGCGACGCGGATCAGACGCAGGTGGAACGGCGCCTGGTTGAGCAAATCGAAACCGGCTTCGCGCTCGGCCTTGAGCAGCGCTTGCAGGCGCGGTTCCTGTTCGGCCTCGGCAACGGCGCGCCAGTCCAGGTACTCGATCGGCGTACTGCCGGGTTTGTGGATCACTTGCAGCATGTCCTCGCCGACGTTCCAGCAGAACGAGGCGCGCAAGGCTTCGTGACGGGCGATCACCGCTTGCCAGGCCTGGGCGAAACGCTCGGGGTCGAGGGCGCTGTCGATGCGGTAGCGGTCCTGCATGTAGTAGAGGCCGGTGCCCGGTTCAAGCAGGGTATGCAGCAGCAGGCCTTCCTGCATCGGGGTCAGCGGGTACACGTCTTCGATCGCACTGGCGGGCACCGGCAAGGCGTCCAACTGCGCCTGGGTCAGGCGCGCCAGGGGGAAGTCGGAAGGCGTGAGGCCGCCGGCGCCGTCCTTGAGGCAATGGGCGATCAGGCTATGCAGTTCGTCCAGGTAGGCCGCGGCCAACTCGCCAATCGTCTGCTGATCGTGGCGTGCGCGGCTGAAGGTCCAGCGCAGCACCAGTTCGCCGCCGTACACCTGGCTGTCGACACTCAGTTCGTTGGGCAGCGGCGCATCCGGGTCATGGGCGAGGCCGGCGGATTCCTCCAGCGGGTGGAACAGTGCATCGGCGCCGAAGCTCTGGTCGAACTGGCCGAGGTAGTTGAAGGTGATGTCGGCACTCGGCAGTGCGGCCATCGTCTGTTTGCACAGGTCGTCCGCCAGGTAGCGCAGCACGCCGTAGCCCAGGCCTTTGTGCGGCACGCCGCGCAATTGCTCCTTGATGGCTTTGATCGATGCGCCCTGCTCCGCCAGCGGCGTCAGGCGCACCGGATAGGCGCTGGTGAACCAGCCGACGCTGCGGGTCAGGTCGATCTCATCGAACAGGGTTTCGCGGCCGTGGCCTTCCAGCTGGATCAGCGCCGAGGCGTGACCGCTCCAGCGGCACAGCACGCGGGCCAGGGCGGTCAGCAGCAGGTCGTTGACCTGGGTGCGATAAGCGCTGGGGGCTTGTTGCAGTAACTGGCGGGTGCGTTCGGCGTCCAGGCGCACACTGAGCGTCTCGGCATCGCGATGGCGCAATGCGCCGTGCGGGCGCGCCACCGGCAAGGGCACCGCCGCACCGGCCAAGCGCTCCTGCCAGACGCACAATTCTTCGCGCAGGGATTCGCTGCCGGCATAGGCCTGCAAGCGGGCGGCCCAGTCGCGCAAGGCACTGGTCTTGGGCGGCAGGCTGACGGATTGGCCGTCGCTCAATTGGCGATAGACGTTTTGCAGATCCTCGAGCAACACACGCCACGACACACCATCCACCACCAGGTGATGGATCACGATCAGCAGGCGCTGCTGGCCTTGCGGGCCGTCCACCAGCAACGCGCGCAACAGCGGGCCGTGGGCCAGGTCGAGGCTGCGTTGGGTGTCGCTGAACAACGCGCTGCACTGCTGCAGATCACGCACTTGCGCCTGCATCAGCACGCCGCCCTCCGGCACGGCCAGGTATTCGGCGTGCCATTGCGCGTCGCGCCGGGCGAAGCTCAGGCGCAGCGCGTCATGCTGTTCCAGCACCGCCAGCAGGGCTTGCTCCAGGCGATGGGGATCGAGCAGTTGCAGCGGTTTAAGCACCAGCGCCTGGTTCCAGTGTTGACGCGCGGGAGTCTCTGTCTCGAAGAACCACTGCTGGATCGGCGTGAGCCCCGAGCGGCCGCTCAGCACGCCTTGCTCGGCGCTGACCTGCTCGGCGCGCGTGGCGACGGCGGCCAGGGTCTGTACGGTCTGGTGCTGGAACAAATCCCGCGGGCTGAAGTGAATCCCGGCCTGGCGCGCACGGCTGACCACCTGGATCGACAGGATCGAATCGCCGCCCAGTTCAAAGAAGTTATCGTCGAGACCGACCTGCTGCACGTTCAACACCGCGCACCAGATCGCCGCCAACGCCTGCTCCAGCGCGTTGCGCGGCGCCACGTAGTGTTGGCGATTCGCCTCGGCATCCGGCGGCGGCAAGGCGCGGCGGTCGAGCTTGCCGTTGGCGGTCAGCGGCATGCTGTCCAGCACGAGCCAATGGGCGGGCACCATGTAGTCCGGCAGTTGCGCTTTGAGGTGCGCCTTCAAGGCGTCGCGCAAGGGGCCGTGCTCGGCGTCGCTGGCCAGATAGGCCACCAGCTGTTTGCCGCTCGGCGAATCCAGCGCCAGCACCACCGCTTCAAGCACGGCGGGATGTTCGAGCAGGCGCGTTTCGATCTCGCCCAGTTCGATGCGGAAACCACGGATCTTCACCTGATGGTCGATCCGCCCGAGGTATTCCACCTGGCCATCGCTCAGTTGGCGCACCAGATCGCCGGTGCGGTACAGGCGACCGCCATGGGCCGCGAAGGGGTCCGCGACAAAACGCTCCGCGGTCATCCCCGGACGCTGGTGATAACCCTGCGCCAGCCCTGCCCCGCCGACGTACAACTCGCCGCTCGCGCCTTGCGGTACCAGGGCCAGGTCGGCGTCGAGAATATAGGCCACGCGGGCGCCGACGATGCTGCCGATCGGCACGCTGCCGACGCCCTCCGCCAAGTGCTGCGGTGCGAGGCCGGCCAGCGGCATCACCACGGTTTCAGTCGGGCCGTAGGCGTTGAAAAACACCTGCGGCTGGAACGCCGCGCGGATGCGCTGCAGGTGTTCGCCGGTCAGCGCCTCGCCGCCGGTGATGCACAACCGCACCGGCAAGGTCTGCCGCTGGGTCGCCAGCCATTGCGCCAACTGGCTGCCGTAGCTCGGGGTGAAGCCCAGCACATTGATGCGATGGGTGCGGATCAGCCCGCAGATCTGCTCGGCATCCCACTGGCCCTGGGCGCGCAATACCAGTTGTGCGCCGCTGAGCAACGGCACCAGCAAACGCTCGGTGGCGGCGTCGAAGTTGATCGAATAGAAGTGCAGCTCACAGTCATCCGGGCGCATGCCGAAACGCTCGATCACGGCCTGGCAGTGCATGGCGATTTCGCCGTGGCACACCACCACGCCTTTCGGCTTGCCGGTGGAGCCGGAGGTGTAGATCAGGTACGCCGGGTGTTGCGGCAGGCTGAGAAACGGCGGCTCACTGGCCGGGTAGTTCGCCAGCACCGGCAGGTCGTCTTCCAGGCACCAGCACGCCAGCGTCGCCGGCAGTTCACCGAGGGCGGCGAACATCGCTGCATCACTGAGCAGCAAGCCGATGCCGCTGTCTTCGATCATGTAATGCAGGCGGTCCAGCGGGTACTCCGGGTCCAGCGGCACATAGGCGCCGCCGGCCTTGAGAATCGCCAGCAGGCCGATGACCATTTCCAGGGAGCGCGGCAACGCCAGGCCGACCCGCACCTGCGGGCCGACGCCACGCTCGCGCAGCATCCAGGCCAGGCGGTTGGCGCGGGCATTCAGTTCGCGGTAGCTGAGGGTCTCACCGGCAAACGTCAGTGCCGGCGCGTCGGCACGGGTCAGTGCCTGCTGGTTGAACAGTGAGTGAAGGCACTGGTCGAGGCGCTGTTCAGCCGCGTCGCTCCCCAGGCTGCGCTGCAATGCGTGCTGCTCGTCGGCACCCAGCATCGGCAGTTCGCTGAGGCGTTGCTGCGGGTCGGCGATCAGCGCTTCGAGCAGGTTGCGCCAATGTTCGGCCATGCGCGCAACGCGCGGCTCATCGAACAAATCGGTGCTGTAGGTCAGGCAGCATCCCAGGCGATGGTCGAGGTCGGTGACTTCCAGGTTGAGGTCGAACTTGGTCGCACGCGCATCGTTGGCCAGGTACTCGACGCTCATCCCGCCCAGTTGGCGGCGCTGCTGGAATTCCCAGCGCTGCACGTTGCACATCACTTGGAACAGCGGGTTGTACGCCGCGCTGCGCGGTGGTTGCAGCGCTTCCACCAGATGGTCGAACGGCAGGTCCTGGTGAGACTGGCCCTCGATCACGGTGTGACGGACTTGCTCGAACAACTCACCGACGCTCATCTGCCCGTCGAGCCGGCAACGCAGTACCTGGGTGTTGAGGAAGGCGCCGATCAGCCCTTCGCTTTCCGGGCGAATCCGATTGGCCACCGGAGCGCCGATGCGCAGGTCGGTCTGGCCGCTGTAGCGGTAGAGCAACACCGCCAGGGTGGCGGTCATGCTCATGAACAGGGTCAGGCCGTGCGCAGCATTGAAGGCCCGAACGCGCGCGGCCAGTTCGTCGCTCAAATCAAAACGGTACAGCCCGCCGCGGTGGCTTTGCACCGGCGGCCGCGGGCGGTCGCCGGGCAGTTCCAGCAGCGGATGCTCATAACCCAATTGCGCGATCCAGTAATCGAGCTGGCGCTGGCGCTCGCCGGACTCCAGCCACTGGCGCTGCCACACGCTGTAGTCGAGGTACTGCACCGGCAGCGGCGCCAGCGGCGAGTCGCGCTCGTCGATGAAGGCTTCGTACAGCGCGCTGAGCTCACGGGCAAAGATGTCCATGGCCCAGCCTTCGGTGACGATATGGTGCAAGGTCAGCACCAGGTAATGCTCCTGCGCGCCGGCCTTGACCAGGCACACGCGCAACAGCGGCCCGGTTTCCAGGTTGAACGGCGTGTGCGCCTCGACATCGGCCAGCTGCTGCAAGCGTTGCTCGCATTCGAGGTGGCTCAGCGCCGAGAAATCCTGCCAGCCCATGCGCAGGCCGGTCTGCGCCGACACCTGCTGATGGGCCACGCCATCGACGCTCGGGAAGGTGGTGCGCAGGGTTTCGTGGCGCATGATCAAGGCCTGCAACGCGGCCTCGAAACGCCCCACGTCGAGCACCCCGCGCAAACGCGCCATGCCGCCGACGTTGTACGCCGGGCTGTCCAGCTCCAACTGCCAGAGGAACCACATCCGCTGCTGGGAATAGGACAGCGGCACCGGCCGGCTGCGGTCGACCTGGGCGATGGCGGTCTGTTGGTTGCGTTGGCCGGCGGCCTGGATCAGCCCGACCTGCTCGGCAAACGCGCCGAGTTCGCTGGCTTCGAACAGGGTGCGCAACGGCAGCTCGACGTCACACGCCTGGCGGGTGCGCGAGATGATTTGCGTGGCCAGCAACGAATGGCCGCCGAGGGCGAAAAAATCATCGCGCAGGCCGATCCGTGGCAGGCCCAGCACTTCGCGCCAGATCGCCGCAATCTGCTGCTGCAATGGGCTCTCGGGTTCAACGTGTTCGCGGGTTTGCCACACCGGCTCGGGCAGCGCACGGCGGTCCAGCTTGCCGCTCGGGCTCAGGGGCATGGCGTCCAGGCGCATCAGGTGCGCGGGCACCATGTATTCCGGCAGCGCGGCGGCCAGGGCGGCTTTGACGGTTTGGGCGTCGAGCGCGGCAGTGGCGGTGTAATAGCCGATCAATTGGTCATCGCGCACCAGCACCACGGCCTGGGCGATACCGTCGAGGGCCAGCAGGCGCGCTTCGATTTCTTGCGGCTCCACGCGAAAGCCGCGCAACTTGACCTGCTGATCGAGACGACCGAGGTAGTCGAGCACGCCGTCAGCGCTCCAGCGTGCGCGGTCACCGCTGCGATACAGACGGCTGCCCGGCGCGCCCAAGGGGTCGGCGACAAAACGCTCGGCGGTGAGCCCGGCGCGGCCGAGGTAACCGCGTGCCAGGCCGATGCCGCCGACGCACAGCTCGCCCGGCACTCCCGCTGGCAACGGGTTGAGCTGCTCGTCGAGCACGCGGCAGATCACATTGCCCAGCGGTCGGCCAATCGGCGAGCGCTCGCCATCCTCGGCGCGGCAGTGCCAATGGGTGACGTTGATCGCGGTTTCGGTCGGGCCATAACGGTTGTGCAACTGCACCGCCGGCAACCGCGCAAGCACACGGTCACGCAACTCGGCGGGCAAGGCTTCGCCGCCGCAGAACAGACGGCGCAGGCTGGTGCATTCGGCCGCCAACGGCTCGTCGATAAACAGCTGCAACAGCGGCGGCACAAAGTGCAGAGTGGTCACGCCATGGGCCTGCACCAGTTGCGCGATGCGCTGCGGGTCGCGCTGCTCGCCCGGCCCCGCCAACACCAGGCGGCAGCCGGTGATCAGCGGCCAGAAGCACTCCCACACCGACACGTCGAAACTGATCGGGGCTTTTTGCAGCAGCACGTCGCTGTCATTCAGCGCGTAGGTGGCCTGCATCCACTGCAAGCGCTCGGCCAGGGCCGCATGGGTGTTGCCCACGCCCTTGGGTTGGCCGGTGGAGCCGGAGGTGTAGATCACGTAGGCGAGGTGCTCGCCGTCCAGATGCAGGCCCGGCGGCTGGGTCGGCCAGCGGTCGAGGTGCAGGCTGTCCATGGCGATCACGCACACGTCTTCGGCCGTGGGTAATTGCGCCAGCAACGCGGTCTGGGTCAGCAGCAGGTGGACGCCGCTGTCCTTGAGCATGTAGGCCAGGCGCTCGGCGGGGTAATCCGGGTCCAGCGGCACGTAGGCGCCGCCGGCCTTGATGATCGCCAGCAGGCCGATCAACAGTTGCGGCGAACGCTCGGCGGCGATGGCCACGCACACGTCGGGGCCGACGCCTTTGTCGCGCAGGTAATGGGCCAGGCGGTTGGCCTGGGTGTGCAGTTGGGCAAAGCTCAGGCTGCCGCCCTGCCAGATCAGCGCGGTGCGGTCCGAGGTGTGTTGGTTGAGCTGTTCGGGCAACCATTGCCGGGCCGGCGCGCAAGGCGCTTCGCTCCAGGGCCGCTGTTCGTCGTGTTGCATCAACTTGAGGTCGCCGAGGGCCCGCTGCGGTTGCTCGCACACGGCGTGCAGCAGGTTGATGAAGTGCTCGGCCAGGCGTTGGATGGTGGTGCTTTCGAACAATTCGTCGGCGTAGTCGAACGCCAGGCTCAGGCGCCCGTTGCGGTCTTCTTCACTGTGCAATTGCAGGTCGAACTTGGCTTCGCGGCTGTGCCACGCCAGCTCTTCGGCGAGCAGGCCCGGCAGGCGACGCAAAGCGCCGAGGTCGCGCTGCTGATGGTTGAACATCACCTGGAACAGGCCCTGTTCACGGGCGTGTGGGAACGCTTCGAGCAGTTGTTCGAAGGGCAGATCCTGATGAGCCTGGGCGCTCACCGCCGCCTGGCGCGTGGCCGCCAACAGCTGGTTGAACGGCAGACGCCCGTCCAGCTCGGCGCGCAGTACCAGGGTGTTGATAAAGAAGCCGACCAGGCCTTGGGTTTCCTGGCGCGGGCGGTTGGCGCTGGGCACACCGATGCGGATGTCGCGCTGGCCGCTGTAGCGGTAGAGCAAGGTCTGGAACGCCGCGAGCAACAGCATGAACGGCGTCGATTGGTTGGCCTGGGCAGTCTGGCGAATCGCCGCGCTGAGGCTTGCGCCCAGACGCACGTTGTGGCGCGAAGCACTGTTGCGTTGCCGCGCCGCACGCGGGTGATCGGTGGCCAGGCTCAAGGCCGGGTGTTCGTCTCCCAACTGCGCCTTCCAGTACGCCAGTTGCCGCGGGCCTTCACCCTCGGCCAACCATTGGCGCTGCCAGTTGCCGTAGTCGGCGTATTGCACGGCCAGTGGCGGCAGTTGCAGGGGCTGGCCCTGGGACGCCGCGGCGTACAGGCGCGAGAACTCATCGATGAGGATATTCAGCGACCAGCCGTCGGCGATGATGTGATGCAGCGTCACCAGCAACTGATGGTCTTCGTCGTCCAGGCGCACCAGACTCACCCGCAGCAACGGGCCGTTTTCCAGGTCGAATGCGGTGTGCGCCTGTTCCTCGCGGATCTGCTGCGCCCGGGCTTCGCGCGCGGCGGCGGGCAGGTCGCCAAGGTCGATGACGTGCAAGTCGAATGCGCTGCTGGCCAACACCCGTTGGAAGGCTTGCCCATCCCGTTCGTAGAAGCGCGTGCGCAGGGCTGGGTGGCGCTGGATCAGCTGCGCGAAGCTGGCGCGCACCGCGTCTGCATCCAGCTCGCCGCGCAGGCGCAGGGCACCGGGGATGGTGTATGCGTAGCTCTGCGGGTCGAGTTGCCAGGTGATCCACAGGCGATTCTGTGCGAGGGATTGCGGCAGTTCATCCTCATGCGACAAGCACTGGATCGCGCCTTGGGCGACGCCGCCATCCTGCTGCAGCTGTGCCACATCGGCAGCGAAGGCCGACAAGGTCGGCGCTTCGAACAGCAGGCGCAGGTTCAGTTCCAGGCCCAGGGTTTCGCGCAGGCGCGCAACCACTTGGGTCGCGCTGATGGAGTTGCCGCCGAGCAGGAAGAAGTGGTCATCCGCCGCTACCGTGGCAACCTGCAACTGCTCGCACCAGATCGCCGCGATCTGGGTCTGCAAGGTGGACGCCAGCGCGACATCACTGGCCGCGTCTTGCAGACCGGGGAACTGCGCATAGCTGTCGAGGCTGCCATCGGCGTAACGCAACGCACATGCCGAACGCTGCAGCTTGCCGCTGGAGGTCTTCGGCAACGCGCCGGGGTTGAGCAACACCACCACGCACGGCGCCTCTTGATAGGCTTCGGCCACGGCTTGGCGGATCGCCGTGATCAGCGCTTGCGGCGCGAGGATTTTCTGCACGCTGCGGCTGATCTCAGCGGCGATACCGATGCCTTCCTGGCCCTGCTCATTCACCGCGAACGCCGCGACCCGGCCTTTGCGCACCACCTCCACTTCGCGCTCGATGGTCTGCTCGATGTCCTGCGGGTAGAGGTTGTGGCCGCGCACGATCAGCAGGTCTTTCAAACGCCCGGTGATGTACACCTCGCCCTCGCGGATAAAGCCCAGGTCGCCGCTGCGCAGCCAGGTGCGGCCGGCGTGCTGGACGAAGGTCTTGGCGCTGGCTTCGGGGTTGCGCCAGTAGCCGTGGGCAATGCTCGGGCCGCTGGCCCAGAGTTCGCCGACGCAGTTGTCAGGCAGTTCGCTCAAGGTGTGGGGATCGGCGATCAGCACCGCGTGGTCCGGCTGATGCGTGCCGCAACTCATGATCGCCGCGCCCGGCCCCGGCTCGGCGCGATTGGCGGCCAGCGCCTGCGCATCCAGGCGCAGGGCCGGGATGCCGTGGCCACGGCGGCCGCCGGCGACAAACAGGGTTGCTTCGGCCAGGCCGTAGGAGGCGAAGAAGTTGTTCGCGGTGAAACCGCACGGGGCGAACTTCTCGGCGAAGCGTTCCAGGGTGTCGAGGCGGATCGGTTCGGAGCCGGAATACGCCACGCGCCAGCGCTTCAAATCCAGGCGTTCCAGGGCCGATTCGCTGACCCGTTCGCTGCACAAGCGGTAGGCGAAATCCGGGCCGCCGCTGATGGTACCGCCGTATTCGCTGATCGCTTCCAGCCAGCGCAAGGGCCGGCCGAGGAAGTACGCCGGCGACATCAATACGCAGGGCACGCCGCTGAAGATCGGTTGCAGCAGGCCGCCGATCAGGCCCATGTCGTGGTACAGCGGCAGCCAGCTGACGATCACGTCATCCGGGTTCAGGTCGATGCCGAAACCGCGCCGGATCAGCAGTTCATTGGCGACCAGATTGCCGTGGCTGACCTGCACGCCCTTGGGCAAGGCGGTGGAGCCCGAGGTGTATTGCAGGAAGGCGATGTCGTCGGCTTGCACATCGGTGGCGACCCAGCGCTCGGCAAGCGCGCTGTCGAGGGTGTCGACCGCCAGCAGCGGCGGCGCGTTTTCGATCTGCGCCAAGTCGTCGCCGAGGCTGGCGATGGTCAGCAACAGGCGCGGTTCGGCGTCGGCGATGATCGACAGCAAGCGCGCCTGGTGATGGTGACGAGCGGACTCCGGCGGATAGGCCGGCACCGCGATCACCCCGGCGTACAGACAGCCGAAGAACGCCGCCACATAGTCCGGCCCGCTGGGGAACAACAACACGGCACGGTCGCCCAGGTCGGCGTTGGCCTGCAGGGCGGCGGCGATGGTACGGGCGCGCCGGTCGAGGTCGCGGTAGCTGAGGACCACGTTGTGTTCGGCGGACTCAGCGAGGAAACGCAGAGCGATCCGCTCCGGAGTCTGCGCGGCGCGGCGTTGAAGGGACTGGGCCAGGGTGCGGGGAAGTTCGAAGGCGTCCATCATGGGGGTTCCTGCCTGAAATCGGCTTACGGGAAAATCGGGAAGGGTTCAGCCGGCGGTCAGTCGCCGCGCCGCGCCATTGCGCCAGCGCGCCAGGTGTTCCTCGGCGTAGCGCCGCACACAGCGCAGCACCGCGCTTTCGTGCTGCACCAGAAAGAAGTGGTGGCCGTCGAACAGGTCCAGGGAAAACCCGCTGGCGGCGTCTGCCTGCCAGTCGAGTAACTGGTCGGCGCGCACGCTGTCCTGCTTGCCGCCGAACACATGGATCGGCATGCCCAGCGGCTCGCGTCGGCCGTAGGCGAAGCTGCCGCAGAGCAGGAAGTCGGCGCGCAGGATCGGCAGCATCAACTGCATCAATTCGCGGTTGGCCAGGGCTGCTTCGGCGGTGCCTTGCAGGTCGCGCAAGCGGGCGATCAGTTGCTCATCGGTCTTTTCGCGGGCGTACTCGCTGACGTCGCGCCGCGCCGGGCCGGCGGTGCCGGACGCAAACAGCGCCAGCGGCGCAGGCACGTTGCGCGCTTTGAGCGCGTGCGCCAGCTCGAACGCCAGCAGGCCGCCAAGGCTGTGGCCGAACAACGCGTAGGGGCCGTTCAGGTCACGACTGATTTCATCCGCCAACTGCGCGGCCAAGGCGCCGATGTCGCGTTGCAACGGCTCGTCCATCCGCATGCCGCGCCCCGGCAACTCCAGCGGGCACACCTGCAACCAGTCCGGCAGAACACGCCGCCAACGCACGTACACCATGGCGCTGGCCCCCGAATAAGGCAGGCAGAACAGGCGCAGTCGAGTCGGCGCGCTCATCGCTCGACGCCCCCCACCTGAAACGCGCCATATGCACGATAAAAACCCATCTCGCCCTCCTGCGGGTGCTGATCCTTGGCCGTTTTACCAACGAACCTGTCACCCAGAAGAACGGACGGCGTCGCCAAATAATTAGTCGTCGAGGACGAGCGAGACGGGGTTCACACCTTCAGCCCACGGACAAAATCAGTCAGACTTCTCATTTGACAATAATTATCATTCAGCATAATTTGTTGCCCGATGTGTAGGAGGCCTCAGCACGGACGCCCTCCCCTAACCTCTTTTGCGATCAAGGTGATTTCCATGACGGAACAAGTATCCACAGGCAGGTGCGACTCACCGCTGCTCCAGGCATTCGTCGATAATCGGCTGATTCTGGTAAAGATCGCAGCACGTATTACCGGCTGCCGCTCCCGGGCCGAAGACGTCGTGCAGGATGCCTACTTCCGGCTGCAATCGGCGCCGACGATCACCTCATCGTTCAAGGCGCAATTGAGTTATCTGTTCCAGATCGTGCGCAACCTGGCGATCGATCACTATCGCAAGCAGGCCCTGGAGCTCAAATATTCGGGGACCGAAGAGGAAGGCTTGAATGTGGTGATTCAGGGCGCGTCACCGGAAACTTCGCACATCAATTTCAACACCCTGGAGAACATCGCCGACGCCCTGACGGAACTGCCCCAGCGCACCCGCTACGCGTTCGAGATGTACCGCCTGCACGGCGTGCCGCAAAAGGACATCGCCAAGGAGCTCGGCGTCTCGCCGACCCTGGTCAACTTCATGATTCGCGATGCGCTGGTGCATTGCCGCAAGGTGTCGGGCAGTCACAGCGATACATTTGCACGGCGGCTCTGAAACTCGCCCCGTCGCGGAGCCTGGTCTCCCGAAACCTCAGGGCACCGCCGTCACATCGATGCGATAGGGCTCGAATATCTTCAACAGCTCGCCGTCATCACGCAAACGTTTGAGCAGGCCGGCAAACGCTACGCTGCTGATCGGCGCCTTGGGCCGCAGCAACGCGTAGTGGTGGTACACCTGGTCGACGCGCTCCGAGATCAGGAACTGGGCGGCCATGTCGACGTTGCGCGCCAGAAAATCACTCAGGTACGAGCGGGTCACCAGGGCGATATCGGCGCGACCGCGCGCAACCATCAGCAGGTTGCTGTCATGGGAGTAGGTCAACGTCGCGTTGAAGTGCTCGGTCATGAACTTGGGGTCGGCATTGAAGTTGGCGAAGGCGTAGTGATAACCGCTGAATACCGCCAGGCGCTTGCCGCCAAGGCTGGTGAAATAATTCTGGTCGCGATCGGGCTCACGCTGGGCGACGAAGATTTCGGCATCTTCCAGGCCCATATCGACCGTGGTGTGAGGAATCTTCTGCCAGCCCCAGTCGGGGTTTTCGAAAATCGCCACGTCGACCCGGCCCTGCTCGAAATCGCGAAAGCGTCGCGGGATCGAGGTCGGCACCAGCACGAACTGATAGTCGGTTTGCGAGGCGTTCAGGGCTTCGACCAACTGCGGCAGCAATCCGGTGTCGGCGCCCTGCTCGGGGCGCACGGTGTACGGCGGAAAATGCGCAGCGCCGATCCTCACCAATTGCGCAGCCGAAGCCGGCATCCACGCAACGGTGCCCAGTGCCCATAAAGTAAGTCCTGCAGCCAGTCGCCATGGCGAAAACATTAAGGCACACACCGTTTAACCTGCTGATGGCAATAAGCTAGGCGTTTTTGTCTGGCGAGACAACTTCCACCGGAAAATTAATAGCTTGCGCCTCAATCAGCCTTCAAAACCATCAACAACGCCTCTTCGGCCAACTGCTCGAGGGTCAAGCTGCCCTCGGCGCGGAACCAAGTGGTGGTCCAGGACAAGGCACCGGTGAGGAAGCGCCGGGCGATAAACACATCCCCCTTGATATAGCCGGCGGCCTTGGCCTCGCCCAGCACCTGCAGCCAGATCGCTTCATAGACATCACGCAAGGCCAGCACCCGGGCCTGGCCCTCGGCCGACAGCGAACGCCACTCGTACACCAACACCGCCATGGCTTCGCCACTGCCGCCCATGATCGACTGCAATTCGCAGCGAATCAGCGCCAGCACGCGCTCGCGCACCGTGCTCGCCTCTTCCAGCGACGCACGCATCAGCGCAGTGTTGTAGCGGATGGTTTCTTCCATCACCGCGCGCAGGATCTCGTCCTTGCTCTTGAAGTGATGAAAGATGCTGCCGGACTGGATGCCCACGGCACCGGCCAGGTCGCGCACGGTGGTGCGCTCGAAGCCCTTGTTGCGAAACAGGTGAGCCGCGGTTTGCAGCAACTTGCCCCGGGCACTGTCGGGGTCGGTCAATTGGCCGCCGTCGACCATGGCGCGCATCACCCGCAGGGCTTTGTGCTCATCCATGCTGCTCTCCTTTACGTCTGCTGACATCTTGGGCGGCAATTTAGGCCGTGCCTGCCAGCCAAGCAAGCGCTTGGCTGAAAACTTGTGTCCGGAGTTTACAAACCAAGCGCTTGCTTGGTAGTCTCGTCGCCAGCCATTCGAGGAAGGATTTCTCATGAGCAAGACGGTTCGCATCGGCTGCGCCAGCGCCTTCTGGGGCGACACCTGCACCGCCGCCGCCCAGTTGGTACACGGCGGCAAGCTGGACTATCTGGTGTTCGACTACCTGGCGGAAGTCACGATGTCGATCCTCGCCGCTGCGCGGATCAAAGATCCCCAGGCCGGCTACGCCACGGACTTTGTCGAGGTGCTGTCGCCGCTGCTGGCCGAAATCCAGCGCCAGGGCATCCGCGTGATCAGCAACGCGGGGGCATCCACCCCCAGGCCTGCGCCGCCGCCCTGCAAGCGGCCTGCGACGCGGCGCAACTGCCGCTGAAAATCGCCGTGCTGCTGGGCGATGACCTGCAGCCCCAACTCAAACACCTGCGCGACAGCGTCGACATGTTCAACGGCGCGCCGCTGCCGCCGTTGTGCGTGTCCGCCAATGCCTACCTCGGCGCGCCGGGCATTGTCCGCGCGCTTGAGCTGGGGGCGGATATCGTCATCACCGGGCGGGTGGTCGACAGCGCGGTGGTCAGCGCCGCGTTGGTGCATGAATTCAACTGGTCATGGCAGGACTACGACCGCCTCGCCCAGGCCGCCCTGGCCGGGCATATCATCGAATGCGGCGCGCAGTGTACCGGCGGCAACTTCACCGACTGGCGCGACGTGCCGGATTACGAGCACATCGGTTTTCCCATCGTCGACGTCAGCGCCGACGGCCAGTTCACCGTGAATAAAGTCGCGGGCAGCGGCGGGTTGATCAGCGAGCTGAGCGTGGCCGAACAACTGCTCTACGAAATCGGCGACCCGCGCGCCTACTTGCTGCCCGATGTGATCTGCGATTTCAGCCAGGTCAAATTGCAGCAGCAAGGCAAACACAGTGTGCGTCTGCACGGTGCCAAGGGTTTGCCGCCGACCGCTCAATACAAGGTCAGCGCCACTTACCCGGACGGCTTTCGCTGCACCGCCAGTTGCCTGATCGCCGGGATCGACGCGGTGGCCAAGGCCGAGCGGGTCGCCCAGGCGATTATCGACAAGACGTCGGAGCTGTTCAGCCAGCGCGGTTGGGCGCCCTACACCGAGGTGAACATCGAACTGCTCGGCAGCGAAGCCACCTACGGCGCGCATGCGCGACGCCGGGACTGCCGCGAGGTGGTGGTGAAGTTGGCGGTGCGCCACCCGAGCAAGCCGGCGCTGGTGCTGTTCGCCCGCGAAATCGCCCAGGCCGCCACCGGCATGGCACCGGGGCTGACCGGCATCGTCGGCGGGCGGCCGACGGTGTATCCGTTGATTCGACTGTTTTCGTTCCTGATCGATAAATCGTCCTGTGAGCTGGCGATTGATTTGCAGGGTGAACGCCACGCTTGCGCGCTCCCGGCCACCCACGCACTGGGCACGCCGGCGGCCGCCCTCGAACCGCCCAAACCCCAAGGCCGCGCCGATGCCAGCGTGCCCCTGGTGAAACTCGCGGTGGCCCGTTCCGGCGACAAGGGCAACCACAGCAACATCGGGGTGATTGCCCGCGACCCGGCGTACCTGCCGTGGATCGCCGAAGCCCTGACCCCGGCCGTGGTCGTCGACTGGATGGGCCACGTGCTCGACCCCGTCCACGGTCGCGTCGAACGCTGGTACCTGCCCGGCAGCCACAGCCTCAACTTCCTGCTGGAAAACGCCTTGGGCGGCGGCGGCATCGCCAGCCTGCGCATCGACCCGCAGGGCAAGGCCTTTGCCCAGCAGTTGCTGGAAATCCCCATCGCCGTGCCGCAGCACATCGCCGATCAACTCACGTAAAGGAGCGTTGCCGTGGCCTTCGACTCGATCTTCAAAGCCGACCTGCCGGATGTCCTCAAAGGGGAGTCATAAACCATGCCGGTGATCGAAACCCTGATCGACGCCCACAGCCCAGACTTCGTGCGCAACCGCGAAGCGCTGCTGGCGAGCCTGCAGCAACTGCGCCTGTTGGAGCAGAACCTGTTGAGCAAGGCGCTGGAAGCCAAGCCCAAGTTCGACAAACGCGGGCAATTGCTGCCGCGTGAACGCCTCAACCTGCTGCTGGACCCTGGCGCGCCGTTCCTGGAACTGGCCAGCCTGGCCGGCTACAAACTCCATGACGACAAGGACGGCAGCGCCGCCGGCGGCGGGTTGATCGCCGGCATCGGCTACGTCAGCGGCGTGCGCGTGCTGGTGGTGGCGAATAACAGCGCGATCAAGGGCGGCACCATTTCCCCCACGGGCCTGAAGAAATCCCTGCGCCTGCAACAGATCGCGATGGAAAACCAACTGCCGGTGGTGACCCTCGCCGAAAGCGGCGGCGCCAACCTCAACTACGCGGCGGAGATTTTCGTCGAAGGCGCGCGCAGCTTCGCCAACCAGGCGCGCATGTCGGCCATGGGCTTGCCGCAGATCACCGTGGTCCACGGCTCGGCCACGGCGGGCGGCGCGTATCAGCCGGGGCTGTCGGATTACGTGGTGGTGGTGCGCGGCAAGGCCAAGCTGTTCCTGGCCGGCCCGCCGCTGCTCAAGGCCGCGACCGGCGAAGTCGCCACCGATGAAGCACTGGGCGGCGCCGAGATGCACGCGCAAATCGCCGGCACCGCGGAATACCTGGCGGAAAACGATGCCGACGGGGTGCGGATCGTGCGCGAAATCGTCAGCCTGCTGCCGTGGAACGAGCGCCTGCCGTCGATGCCCAAACGCACGTATGCCGAGCCGCTGTACCCCATCGACGAACTGCTCGGGCTGATCCCCGACGACCCGAAAAAACCCTACGACGTCCGCGAAATCCTCGCACGCCTGGCCGACGGTTCGAACTTCCTCGAGTTCAAGGGCGAGTTCGACGCACATACCGTGTGCGGCCACCTGCACATCCAGGGCCGCGCCGTCGGCGTGATCGGCAATAACGGCCCGATCACGCCCAAGGGCGCCAGCAAGGCCGCGCAATTCATCCAACTGTGCGACCAGAGCCGCACGCCGCTGCTGTTCCTGCACAACACCACCGGCTTTATGGTCGGCACCGAGGCGGAACAGCAAGGCGTGATCAAGCACGGCGCGAAGATGATCCAGGCGGTGGCCAATGCCCGCGTGCCCAAACTCACCGTGGTGGTCGGCGGCTCCTACGGCGCCGGCAACTACGCCATGTGCGGCCGCGGCCTCGACCCGCGCTTCATCTTCGCCTGGCCCAACAGCCGCACCGCCGTGATGGGCGGCGCCCAGGCCGGCAAAGTGCTGCGCATCGTCACCGAAGCCAAACAACGGAAAGACGGCCTGACCCCCGACCCCAAGATGCTCGACATGCTGGAACAAGTCACCGCACAGAAACTCGACAGCCAATCCACCGCACTGTACGGCAGCGCAAACCTATGGGATGACGGCCTGATCGACCCACGGGATACCCGCACGTTGCTGGGGTTCCTACTCGATATCTGCCAGGAAGCCGACATGCGGACGTTGCAACCGAACAGCTTTGGCGTAGCACGGTTCTAAAGTCATCAAGACAACAAAACCCTGCTGTTGCTCTGCTTTTGCTCTGCTTTTGATTTTGATCTTGATCTTAGGCGCCCCGTCAAACCACGCTGGCCGAACGCAGGCTTGAATCCGTGGGTAACCCGGCAGGACGCCGGGTTAGCCGTCCTGGGCCAAGGATGGCCCATGACGGCGGCCCACGGATTCAAGCCTGCGTTCGGGCACACCAAGCCTAGGCGAGGTGCCGAGTGGTTGGGGCAAGAGCCCTTTTGGTTACTTTTGGGGCTCTTTTCCAAAAGTGACCCGCTGTAAGAGCGGAACCCATAGCAGCCGTTACCAAAGAAACGGATATGTACTCAACCCAAAAAAATGGTCGGCCCAGAGGCCGCCATCGGGGGCAAGCCCCCTCCCACATTTGGAGCGAGGTGAGCCCAATTTCGAGCGAGGTGAGCCCATTGGATATCTACCCGCTGTAGGACCGCCAGCAAACCAGCTCCCACAGATGGAGCCATGCACACCCGAAAAACGCCCACACGGAGAACAATAAAAAATGATCTTCACCCAAGAACACCAGGCACTGCGCCGCACCGTCCGCGCCTTCGTCGACCGTGAGATCAACCCCCACGTCGACGAATGGGAAAAAGCCGGCCGCTTCCCCATCCACGATATCTTGCGCAAGGCCGGCGACCTCGGCCTGCTGGGCATCTCCAAACCCGAACAATTCGGCGGCATGGGCCTGGACTACAGCTACTCCATCGTCGCCGCCGAAGAATTCGGCAGCATCCGCTGCGGCGGCATCCCCATGTCCATCGGCGTACAGACCGACATGTGTACCCCCGCCCTCGCCCGCTTCGGCTGCGACGCACTGCGCGAAGAATTCCTGCGCCCGGCCATCAGCGGCGAGCAAGTCGGTTGCATCGGCGTCTCGGAAGCCGGCGCCGGTTCCGATGTGGCCGGGCTGAAGACCCAGGCACGCAAGGACGGCGACGACTACGTGATCGACGGCAGCAAAATGTGGATCACCAACTCGCCGAGCGCCGACTTCATGTGCCTGCTGGCCAACACCTCCGACGACAAGCCGCACCTCAACAAGTCGCTGATCATGGTGCCGATGAACACACCGGGGATCAGCGTCAGCCCGCCCTTGGAAAAACTCGGCATGCACAGCTCCGAGACCGCCCAGGTGTTCTTCGACGGCGTGCGTGTGCCGCAACGCAACCGCATCGGCCATGAAGGTGCGGGGTTCATGATGCAGATGCTGCAATTCCAGGAAGAACGCCTGTTTGGCGCGGCCAATATGATCAAGGGCCTGGAGTCCTGCATCGACAGCACGATCGAATACTGCAAGGAGCGCCAGACCTTCGGCAAAGCGCTGATCGACAATCAGGTGATTCACTTTCGCCTGGCCGAACTGGCCACCGAAATCGAATGCCTGCGCGCCCTGGTCTACCAGGCCACCGAGCAGTACATCAAAGGCCAGGACGTGACGCGCCTGGCCTCCATGGCCAAGCTCAAGGCCGGGCGGCTGGGCCGCGAAGTCAGCGACAGTTGCCTGCAATACTGGGGCGGCATGGGCTTTATGTGGGACAACCCGGTGGCCCGCGCCTATCGCGATATGCGCCTGGTGTCGATTGGCGGCGGCGCCGACGAAATCATGCTGGGCATCATCTGCAAACTGATGGGCACCCTGCCGGGGAAAAAACCATGAACACCCTGCTGCTCGAACCCCATAACGGTGTGCTGCACATCACCCTCAACCGTCCGCAAAGCCGCAACGCGATGAGCCTGGAGATGGTCAATGAACTGCGCGCGGTGCTGGCGCAGTTGGACAATCAGGTGCGCGCGCTGGTGATCAGCGGCGCGGCCGGGCATTTCTGTGCCGGGGCGGACGTGAAAGACCTGCTCGGCGCCAGCGACAAGGCGCAATTGCAGACGCTGAACCGCGCGTTCGGCACCTTGCTGCAGGAAGTTGAAGCCGCGCCCCAGGTGGTGATCGTGGTGCTGCAAGGCGCGGTGCTGGGCGGTGGCTTTGGTTTGGCGTGCGTCAGTGATATTGCGCTGGCCGATCACCAGGCGCAGTTCGGCTTGCCCGAGACCAGCCTGGGCTTGCTGCCGGCGCAGATCGCGCCGTTTGTGGTCAAGCGCATCGGTCTGACGCACGCGCGCCGGCTGGCGCTGACGGCGGCGCGGTTCGACGGGGTCGAGGCTGAGCGCTTGGGCGTGGTGCATTTTGTCGAGCGCGATCCGCAGGCGTTGGCCGAACGCCTGGATGAAGTGCTGGGCCAGGTATTGCGTTGCGCGCCGGGGGCGAATGGGCGGACCAAGGCCTTGCTGCTGGCCAGCGCGGAGCAACCGCTGGGGCCGTTGCTGGATCAGGCCGCCGCGTGGTTCGCCGAGGCGGCGACGGGCGAAGAAGGGATCGAAGGCACCCAGGCCTTTGTGCAACAGCGCAAGCCACGGTGGGCCGAATGAACAAGATCCTGATCGCCAACCGCGGCGAAATCGCCTGCCGCATCCAGCGCACCGCCCAGGCCTTGGGCTACCGCACCGTAGCGGTCTACAGCGACGCCGACGCCCAGGCCGCGCACGTGCAGATGGCCGACGAAGCCGTGAATATCGGCCCGGCACCGGTGCAGCAGTCCTACCTGAATATCCCGGCGATTCTCAGCGCAGCTCAACGCACGGGTGCCGACGCGGTCCACCCCGGTTATGGCTTTCTCTCTGAAAACCCCGATTTCGCCCGCGCCTGCATAAACGCCGGGCTGACCTTCATCGGCCCCAGCGTCGAGGCCATCGAACTGATGGGCAGCAAGCGCCGGTCCAAACTCGCCATGCTCGAGGCCGGTGTCCCGTGCGTCGCCGGCTACCAAGGCAGCGCCCAGGACGACGCCACGTTGCAAATAGAAGCTGAACGCATCGGCTTCCCGCTGATGATCAAGGCCAGTGCCGGCGGCGGCGGCCGAGGTATGCGCCTGGTGCATCAGCGCGAACACCTGCAAGAGCAACTGCGCAGCGCCCGCTCCGAAGCCCTGAATGCGTTCGGCAGCGACGAACTGATCCTGGAACAGGCGCTGATCGAGCCGCGCCACGTCGAAATCCAGCTGTTCGGCGACAGCCACGGCAACCTGATCCACCTCGGCGAACGCGACTGCTCGGTCCAGCGCCGCCATCAGAAAATCATTGAAGAAGCGCCCTGCCCGGTGATGACCCCGGCCCTGCGCCAGGCCATGGGCGAGGCGGCGCTCAAGGCCGGGCGTGCGGTGAATTACGTCGGCGCAGGCACGGTGGAGTTCCTGCTCGACCGCGACGGCCGGTTCTACTTCCTGGAGATGAACACTCGCCTGCAAGTCGAACACCCGGTCACCGAACTGATCAGCGGCCTCGATCTGGTCGACTGGCAACTGCAAATTGCCGCCGGCCAACCGCTGCCGTTACAGCAAGCGCAGGTCAGCCTCAGCGGCCACGCCATGGAAGTGCGCCTGTACGCCGAAGACCCGGCCCAGGGCTTTCTGCCGCAAACCGGTGCGGTGCTGCGCTGGGAACCGGCCGCGGGCGTGCGGGTCGACCACGGCGTTCTCGAAGGTCAGCGCATCAGCCCGTTCTATGACCCGCTGCTCGGCAAGATCGTCGCCCATGGCGCCACCCGCGAGGAGGCGCGGCGCAAGCTGCTGCGCGCCGTGGAGGACACGGTGCTGCTGGGCGTGGCGAGCAACCAGCAGCTGTTGACCGACCTGCTCAAGCACCCGAAGTTTATCCACGGCGACTTCAGCACCGCGTTGATCGCCGAACACTTCAGCGAGATCCACCGCCCCCGCGCATCCGCCGAACAGTTGGCCCTGGCCGCCGCGCTGTTTTATCAACACAGCGCTCAGGCCCATGCCCCGGCCTTATCAGGGTGGCGCAACGGCGCTGACGTGCCGTGGAGCTATCAGTTGGCCGTCGACGATGCGGTCCAGGACATCACGGTCAGCGTCCTCGCCGACCATCACCTGCAGGCCAACGGCATCGACATCCGCCACCTCAGCAGCGACGGCCGCTGGGCCACCGCAGTGATCAACGGCATCCGCCGCCGCAGTGCCTACCACCTCGACGGTGCCCAGCTGTGGCTACCGGGCGTGAGCGTGACCAACCGCAACCACCACGTTGCCAACCGCCAGCCCCCAACCGGCGGCGGCAGGGTCGAGGCGCCGATGGACGGCGCCATCGTCGATGTGCGCGTGCGCACCGGTGAACGCGTCACCCAGGGGCAACTGCTGCTGGTGCTCGAAGCGATGAAAATAGAGCATCCGCTGAAGGCCGGCATCGACGGTGTGGTCAAGGCCGTGCAGGTCATGGCCGGCGATCAGGTGCGCAATCGCCAGGTGTTGCTGGAGATCGAATAAAGCCTGGGCGGAACTACGCGGCCGGGCTACGCTCTATCCCCATCAGGACGGGAAGAGTACGGGAATCTGCACGATGCCTCATTGGCTGATTATTGACCTTGAAGCCACAACGGATGACGGCGGCTGGCCCGTGACGGAGATGGAAGTCATCGAGATCGGCGCAAGCCTGGTCAACCGCCAGGGCCGCGAGTTGGATCATTTCCAGCGTTTTGTGCGACCGCAGCGGCGTCCATTGCTGACGCCCTTCTGCCGCAAGCTGACCCATATCAGCCAGGCGAACATGGACAGCGCCGCGCCCTTCGGCGATGTGTGGGCGCTGTTCGAGCGCTGGCTGGGCCAGCATCAGGCACACCTGGAAGGTTGGGCCAGCTGGGGCGACTATGATCGCCAGCAGCTCGAGCTGGAGTGGCAGCGCCATGGCCTGAGCAGCGCGCTGGCCCAAACGCCCCATATCAACCTCAAGCAACGCTTCGCCAAGGCCCGGCGCCTGGACAAGCCAACGGGGCTCAATAGCGCCCTGCAATTGGCGGGGATGCAGTTCAATGGCCAGCAACACCGGGCGCTGGAAGATGCGCGCAACACCGCACGCCTGTTACCGCTGATTTTGCCGGTCTAGGCAGCTCCCTTGCCCTTGGGCATACTGGCCGACCTTTCCAGACCCTTTTTCCGAGGATTCGCCCATGTTTAAAGTCAACGAGTACTTCGACGGCACCGTCAAGTCGATCGCTTTCGGCACCGCAGAAGGTCCGGCGACCATCGGCGTCATGGCCCCGGGTGAATACGAATTCGGCACTGCCCAGCGTGAAATCATGCACGTAGTGTCCGGCGCCCTGACCGTCAAGCTGCCCGACAGCAGCACTTGGGAAACCTTCGCCGCCGGCAGCCTGTTCCACGTTCCGGCCAACAGCAAGTTCCAGTTGAAGGTCGCCGTGGACACCGCTTACCTGTGCGAATACCGCGGCTAAGCAATTCCCGCGCGCGAAAAAAATGCCCGTCTCGCAGGAGACGGGCGTTTTTTTATGGGGGCGTATTATTCGAGGACAGTCACCGGCATGCCCACTTCCAGGCGGCCCACGCCATCGTTGACCAGGTTCTGGCCGAACATCGCGCCGTCTTCGGTCTTGCGATAGGCCTCCAGCGTCACGAAGGGTTCGCGGTCGGCACTGCGCTCGCCGGTCTGCGGGTCGATGGTGGTCAGAATGCAGCGTGAGCACGGCTTGACCACACGAAACTCGACATCGCCGATGCGCAGGCGTTTCCAGCCGTCTTCGGCGAACGCATCGCCACCGTCGATCACCAGGTTGGGGCGAAAGCGCAGCATTTCCATGGGCCGACCGACGTGCCGGGACAGGTCGTCCAGGGAGGCCTGGCCGATCAGCAGCAACGGGTAACCGTCGGCGAACGCGACCTGATCATCGTCCTTGCCATAACCGGGTTGTGTGGTGCGCGCGCGCTCCAGCGGGATGTGGACCAGCCGCGTCGGCTTGCCGATAAAGTCGCTGACCCAGGCGGCGGCGGCATCGCCCGCATCCGGCACGCGCAAGGTGTCGCGCCAGATGGTCACACCGCGCAGTTCAGCCTCGCTGCCGGGCAACGCCACGTCCAGCGCTGCGTAGCCAGGCGAACTGAGGGTCAGGCCACCGCTGCGGTTCCACAGCGCAGACAGCTGGCTCATCGTCGCCACGGCGCGCTGCGTCAAGAAACGCCCGCTGGCTTCGTCCACCAGCATCCAGCGTCGATCGCCATCCAACCCGAGCTTGTCCAGGCCGATCTGCTGCAACGTTTCGGCCTTGCCGGATTTCAAAGGGTAACGGTACAGCGCGCTGAGACGGAGCATGAGCCTGCATTCCTGAGGGGCAAAACCGTCACCCTAAGGTCAAGCCGACGCTTCGTCCAGCATCAGTCGCTGACGCACCACATCCACCAGCTTGTCCGGCTGGAATTTGGACAGGAAGTTATCGCACCCGACCTTCTTCACCATTGACTCGTTGAAACTGCCCGACAGCGAGGTGTGCAGCACCACGTACAGCTCACGCAGGCGTGGGTCATTGCGGATCTCGGTGGTCAGGCGGTAGCCGTCCATCTCAGGCATTTCGGCGTCGGTGAAGATCATCAGCAATTTGTCGGTCATCACCTGGCCGCTGTCGGCCCAGGCCTTGAGCATGTTCAGCGCCTTGAGGCCGTCACTGGCGATGTGCATCTTCACGCCCAACTGGCCCAGGGTGTCGCGCAACTGCGACAGCGCGACATTGGAGTCGTCCACCAGCAGCACTTCACGGCCACGGGCGCGCTCCAGTATCGGGTCATCGAGTTTATCGCGGGAGACCTTGGCGTTGTATGGCACGATCTCGGCGAGGACTTTTTCCACATCGATGATTTCCACCAACTGGTCATCGACCTTGCTGATGGCCGTGAGGTAGTGCTGGCGCCCGGCGCTGGTCGGCGGCGGCAGGATGGCTTCCCAGTTCATGTTGACGATGCGATCGACGCCGCCCACCAGGAACGCCTGCACCGAGCGGTTGTACTCGGTGACGATGATGGTGCTGTTGGGCCCCGGCACCAGCGGGCGCATGCCGATGGCCTGGGACAGGTCGATCACCGGCAGGGTCTGGCCGCGCAGGTTGACCACGCCGCACACAAACGGGTGGCGCTGAGGCATCAGGGTCAGCTTGGGCAGTTGCAAGACCTCCTGCACCTTGAACACGTTGATCGCGAACAGCTGCCGCCCGGCCAGGCGAAACATGAGAATCTCCAGGCGATTCTCACCCACCAATTGCGTGCGTTGATCTACGGTGTCGAGAATGCCGGCCATTAAAAAGCTCCTGATATGCGCGCAAGTCGCGCTAAGGGATTATGCAGTTCACTAGGCTTGTTATCGGCGGCAAGCGCCAGACCTTGACCCCTGTAAAATGCCACGTAAATCCATTGATGTCACACTGACATCATGCTTTACTTCGCTGGCCTCTTAATTCGGCAGAATAGCGACATTGCGCGACACTCACATCGACGCAAGGTTCCGCTATATAAGGGATTCCCCTAGGCACAATCAGGCCCAACCTGATATTCGCGATATCTAATTGCCATTAATGTGACGCCATTCTCATTGCATGAATGGAGTCAGGCTTTTGTTTGCCATCGCAAGCCCACGGCCCACGGGTCTTCAAGACACTCACCTGTCGGCAATCGAAGTTGCGCAATCGGCCCCGATGACGAGGGCAGTGTGCGCCTCGCATGATCATTCAAATAAACGTCCTACTAAAGTCTCAGAAGCGCCCTACAGATTTCAGTCATCTTTCAGCGGTAGTTTTACGCTATTCACGCAGTGCGACATCTCATCACCCGACCTTATGTTGCGGAGACTTGCATGATGAATAGTGCGAACGAGTGGCAAGCTGCACTTCCCGAATTCTTGCTGGAGGCCGAAAAGCTGCTGAACAAGTCGGAGGAGTGTCTGAGCCATCTGCATTTGATTCGTAACGACAGCGATGCCATCGACTGCATGAACTTCAGTCTCGCGACGCTCGCCGAAAAGGCCGACGATCTGGCGCTGCGGGCGATCAGCGAGTTTTCGCGGCATATCCAGTACCTGATTGCCAACGCGGCGAACCCGCTGCAACTGCACGATCAGGCCCTCGATGCCTTGCACAATTGTCTGACATTACTGGCGTGGCAACTGGAGCTGATCGACACCCGCACCGGTGAACTGAGTTTGGACGAAAGTGAACAAACTTCACTGATTGCGACGGTCACTCTCCAGATCCCGCAAAAGGACTTCGCCAACAAGCCTCAGCAGCGTCTGCACCATGTTTCATGAAAGACTGCGCCGTTAACCGCTAAGGTGTCGCTTTCATCTAGCGTCTTGCCCAAAAACGACAAGAATAACTAATGTGTCCTGCAATAAGTGGCGACAACCAAGTTGCCCGCGCTATAAAGCCAACCCATACAAAACAACCGCCAACATATAACTATTCTTAATAGGCATGCCCCCACTCCGTGCAAATGACGCCTGGCGACCAACGGTAAGCAAAGTGTTACCATGCCGCCCTCGAAGTGACCTAACGTCATGATGCATAAAACGTGAAAAGCATCCGCTATGTACGCCAGCCTCAAGTCACTCCTCGTCAAATCCGCTTCCCGCAGCAATGCCCGTCGACTGGTTCTCGTGTTGTGCCTGTGCTCACTGCTGCTGGGGCTGTGGGCCTACGCTCACTCCGCGCCCTTGCCATTGATGGTGTTGCTGATCAACGTGGCCACCCTGGTGCTGATGGGCCTGCGCCAGTGGAGCTCACGTAAATCGATCAAGTTCCAGCCCCAGGAACTGGCCGATCGCCTGTTGCAAGTCCAGGAAAACGAGCGGCACCGCCTCAGCCGTGAGCTGCACGACGATATCGGCCAATTGCTCACCGCCGCCAAGCTGCAAAGCGAATGGCTCAAGCGCCGCCTGCCGGAAGACCTGCAGGGCCAATGCACAGTGCTGTGCAACACCCTGAACGAGACCTTGGCCAAGGTGCGCGACGTGTCCGCCATTCTCAACCCGCGTCAGTTGGCCAGCCTCGGCCTGGAAGCCAGCCTGCGCGCGCACCTGCTCAAGACCCTGGGAAACACCTCGATTCATTGGAGCCTGGAATGCCAGCAACGGCTGACCGGCATTCCCGAAGAAATGGCCGTGGCCGCTTTTCGCATCACCCAGGAAGCGGTGACCAACATGCTGCGCCATGCCCAGGCGCAAAACCTGCTGGTTCGCCTGCAACGCCTGCCCCAGGGCCTGTCGCTGTTTATCAGTGATGACGGCCAGGGCTTTTCGCCCGCCAGCAACCCAGGCCTGGAAGGCCAACGGGGCATGGCGGGCATGTCCGAGCGGATTGATCAACTGGGAGGCACCTTGTCCGTCAGCAGCCAGCCAGGCAAAGGCACCCGGATCGACGCGCTTTTCCCCTGGGCGCCGCGCGCCCTCGAACGGGCCAGTCCCCTGAAGGTTCTCGAGTGACCCGCACTTTACTCCTGGTGGATGACCACGCACTGATCAGGGCCGGCGTCCGCGCGCTGGTCCTGGACATTCCCGGCTACACGGTGATTGGCGAAGCCAGCGATGGCGCGCAGGTGCTGGAAACATTCAGCGCCCTGCTGCCGGATATCGTGCTGCTGGACCTGTCGATGAAACACACCGGCGGCCTGGATGCGTTGCACCAGCTCAAGACGGCCTACCCCAAGAGCAAGGTGCTGATCCTGTCGATGCACACCGACCCGGAGCTGATCATGCGAGCCCTGGAGGCCGGCGCCCATGGCTACCTGCTCAAGGACACCAGCGCCAACGAACTGGAGCAGGCACTGCTGGCGCTGAGCAATGACGAGCGCTACCTGAGCCCGGCGATTGCCCACACCGTGATCAGCCAGGCGCTGGTACGCAATCAGGCCCCGTCCTCCCCGGTCGTCCACAACCACAACCTCACCGCTCGCCAGTTGGAAATCCTGCGCCTGGTGGTGCGTGGCAAATCCACCCGGGAAATCGCCCACGGCCTCGGGTTGAGCATCAAGACCGTGGAAGCCCATCGCTCGCAAATCATGAAGCGCCTGCAGATTTTCGATGTGGCGGGCCTGGTGTTATTTGCCGTGCGCGAGCAGATCATCAGCCTGGACGACTAAGGGCGAACCCGGCGGCAGGTGGACGCGCAGGGCCTTGGGCACGACCTCGAAATGCAGGTCATCGCCTTGCAGCGGTTCGCCATCCAGGTTGATATACAAACCTTGCGCGACCTTGATCTTGACCCACGGCAGGCGCGCGCGGACAAACATGGTGTCCAGGCCCCAGCCATTGTTCATCAGTTCACGCAGGGTGCCGACCACTTCCTGGGGGGCCGGCAAAATGCTGATGTCCAGCAGCCCATCGTCCGCCAGTGCGTCGGGACACAGCACATGCCCACCGCCCGCCTGGCGGCCATTGCCGATGCCCAGCGCGAGCAGCTCGCCTTTCCAATGGAAATCCGGGCCTTCCAGCTCGCCATACGCGGCCTTCAACTCACTGAAGCGCGACAAGCCGGTGAACAGATAGGCCGCGCCGCCCAGCACTTTCTTCAGTTCTTCGGAGGTATTGGCGGTGACCTGGCTGCCGAAGCCGCCGGTGGCCATGTTGAGGAATACTTGCCCGCCGACGCGGCCGAGGTCGATCGCCCTGGCCGGCACATCCAGCAACGCCAGGGCCTGGTCGGGCTGCAGCGGCACACCGGCGGCGCGGGCAAAATCATTGGCGGTGCCCAACGGCATCAGCACCAGGCTCGCATCGGTCCCGGCCTGGGCCATCGCCTCGGCCACATCGCGCAAGGTGCCGTCACCGCCGCCGGCAATGATGTGCGTGTACCCGCCGTCCAGGGCCTCGTTGACCAGCCGCTGCGCGTCGCCGCCCTCCCACGTCACCCGCACCGCCAGCTCCCAGCCCTGCTCACGCCGAGCCAGCACCGCAGCGCGCACGTCCTCGTTGAGGGCTTGCTTGCCGTGGAGGATCAACAGGGCTTTGTGGGTGGTCATGGGGGGCGTTCTCCTGGGGTCAAAGGTGCTTGAAGGATGTTGACCTTTGAGGAGATAAAAAAAGCCATCGGGTTTGCAATTTAATTGGCCAGGGGCGAGGCCAGGCCGCTTTCCTGTAAGCGCGGGCAAGCCAGCGCCTACAGTTGGATCGCTAGATACCCATCAGCGCGCAATCAGCTTTTGTGCAACTTGCTCATCAACTGCGCCTCAGCCTGGGTCAAGCCGCACGACTGCGTCAGCTCATCCACGGTCGCGCCCATGCCGACCAGCTTCGCCGCCTGGGCAAAAGACAGGCTGGACGGATCGCGCTGTTCAATCTGCGCCAGCTTGTCCGGCAACGGCCCGAGGATCGCGCGCAGTTCATGCACCTCATCCCCGACCCGCACCGCACTCTGCTGGAAGTGATCGACGCGCTTGGCCAACTCGACCACGCGCCGGTCACGCACGGCGTCGCGTTCGGCCTGTTGCACCGCCCACTCGCGTTGCTGGCGCACATAGCGCAGCAAAAACGCCAACGTCCCGGCCCACAACAGGGCCAGGACGATCACCGCTGCTTCAAGGAACAATCAGATGTTCTCCAGATCCGACCATTCTTCTTCGCTCATCATTTTGTCCAGCTCGACCAGAATCAGCAGTTCGCCGTTCTTGTTGCAGACGCCCTGGATGAACTTGGCCGACTCTTCGTTACCCACGTTCGGCGCGGTTTCCACTTCCGATTGGCGCAGGTAAACCACTTCGGCCACGCTGTCGACCATGATCCCGACCACTTGCTTGTCGGCCTCGATGATGACGATGCGGGTGTTGTCGTTGACTTCGGTCGGTATCAGACCGAAACGCTGGCGGGTGTCGATCACCGTCACCACGTTGCCGCGCAGGTTGATGATGCCCAGCACGTAGCTTGGCGCACCCGGAACCGGAGCGATTTCGGTGTAGCGCAGCACTTCCTGCACGCGCATGACGTTGATGCCGTAGGACTCGTTGTCCAGTTTGAAGGTAACCCATTGCAGGATCGGATCATCCAAACCTTGTGCGGACGCTGACTTATTCATACCCCTGACCCCTTCAAATGCCGTTGGACACGGCGTGTGTGCTTCTTTGGCCGCACAACCGTGCGGCCGATCTTGTTCAATTAACTGCGTTGCTGGCCCGGCATCGACTTGACCGCACCGCTGGCGATCAACTCGGCCAGTTCGGCGACGTCGAGCAACGCGCACATGTGTTCGATCACGGTGCCCGCCAACCAAGGGCGCTGGCCCCGTTGGCTGCGCCATTTGATTTCATTCGGGTCCAGGCGCAACGAGCGGCTGACTTGATGCACGGCCAGCCCCCACTCGTAGCCTTGCACCGAAATCACGTATTGCAAGCCCTGGCGGAAATCATCGCGGTAGCGGTCGGGCATCACCCAGCGCGCGGTGTCCAGCACCTTGAGGTTGCCGGCCTGGCTGGGCAGGATGCCGAGGAACCACTCCGGTTGCCCGAACAGCGGTGTCAGCTCCTGGCCTTCCAGGGAATAGATCGAGCCCAGGCACACCAGCGGCACCGCCAGGGTCAACCCGGCGACGTCGAACAGCAGGCATTCGAACGGCTCGGCGGCCCACGCCGGGCGGCCGTCGCCGGTGACCGGCGGCGGCGTGATGCTCGGCGGCAGGTGGACTTCAACCACCGGCTCGACCACCACGGGTACGACCGGCACAGGCGCAACCACTACAGGCGCAACCACGACCGGTGGACTCGGCACCATCACCTGCGCATCACGCGCCTGTTCTTCCAGCACCGCCAACTGGAATTCATCCAGTGTGCTTTGTGCGTCTACGGCGGGTTCGAGGACCAGCAGCGGTTCCGGCAGTTCTTCCTCGGTCGCGTCCTGCAGCAAGGCATCCAGGTAGGATTCCAGTGCCAGTTGCGGCCGCGTCTTGACCTTGAGTTCGACAGGACGGTTCATCACGCCACCTGCGCCACAAGCTGTTGCGACAGCAGGTGCTTGAGCAGCGCGCGGTACGCCAGCACGCCGCGACTCTTACCGTCGAACTGCGAAGGGGTCAGGCCGGCGCGGCTGGCGTCGCGCAGGCGCGTGTCCACCGGGATATAGCCTTGCCAGATGGTGTCCGGGTAGGCATCGCGCAGTACGCGCAAGGTGCCGAGGGACGCTTGGGTGCGGCGGTCGAACAACGTCGGCACGATGCTGAACGGCAGCGCCTGTTTGCGTGAGCGGTTGATCATCGCCAGGGTGCTGACCATGCGTTCCAGGCCCTTGACCGCGAGGTGCTCGGTCTGCACCGGGATCACCAACTGCTGGCTGGCCGCCAGGGCGTTGACCATCAGCACGCCGAGCAACGGCGGGCTGTCGATGATCGCGTAGTCGAAGTCCTGCCACAGTTGCGCCAGGGTCTTGGCGATCACCAGGCCCAGGCCGCTCTGCCCCGGCGACTGGCGCTCAAGGGTGGCCAGGGCGGTGCTCGACGGCAGCAGGGAAATGCTTTCATTGCTGGTGGGCAGCAGCAGTTGCCCGGGCAGATCGCTCGGCACGCTGCCCTTGTGCAGGAACAAGTCGTAGCAGCTGTGCTCCAGCGCGTCCGGGTCGTAGCCGAAATAGCTGGTCATCGAGCCGTGGGGGTCCAGGTCGACCACGACCACGCGCTTGCCCGCCTCGGCCAGCAAGCCGGCTAAGGCGATGGAGGTGGTGGTCTTGCCGACTCCACCTTTTTGATTGGCAACTGCCCAGACTCTCATTCGGTTGATTCCTCCCGGCGGGCACAGGCGCGACCGAGACAGTGCATAGGTTATTGAGCCGGTGACGGAGAATTGACGGAGCTTTGCCGTACCGGCGGCTTTGCAAGGGCCGGTGCAGTTTGTGTGCCAGCCCGCTTCAATGCCGCGTCCGGGGTTGCATTTGCCGTGCCGGTGCCGGTCAGGCTGCGGCGCACATCCAGGTTGCGCGAGACCACCAGCACCACCCGGCGGTTGCGGGCGCGGCCTTCCGCCGTGGCGTTATTGGCCACCGGCTGGAACTCGCCGTAGCCGACCGACGCCAGGCGACCGGGGTTCACGCCCTGCATCGCGAGCATCCGCACGATGCTGGCCGCCCGGGCCGACGACAGCTCCCAGTTGGTCGGGTACTGCGCGGTACTGATGGGGATATTGTCGGTAAAGCCTTCGACGTGGATCGGGTTTTCAAACGGCTTGAGGATCGCCGCCACCTTGTCGATGATGGTGAACGCCTGGTCGCTGGGCATGGCATCGGCGCTGGCGAACAGCAGGCTCGAATTGAGCTCGATCTCCACCCACAACTCATTGCCGCGCACGGTCATCTGGTTGGAGCTGATCAGGTCGCCGAACGCGGCGCTGATATCGTCGGCGATGCTTTTCAGCGGGTCGCCGGTGCCGCCCATACCGGCGGAGGTCTCATCGCTGTCGTTGACCAGCGGCTTGGCCGGGGTCACGGTCTTGGGCCGCTCTTCGCCGATCGGGATCGGCTTGAGCGAACGATCGGCGTCGTTGAACACGCCGATCAGCGCTTGGGAAATGACTTTGTACTTGCCTTCGTTGATCGACGAGATGGAGTACATCACCACGAAAAACGCGAACAGCAAGGTGATGAAGTCCGCGTAGGACACCAGCCAGCGTTCATGGTTGACGTGTTCTTCAGGCTCGCGACGGCGACGGCTCACAGACGATTACCTCCGCAAAACGAATCACCTGCAGGAGCGAGCTTGCTCGCGAAAAATCCGAGAGCAACGCGTTCATCCAGGATGCCCGCGTCATCGTTGACGATTTTCGCGAACAAGCTCGCTCCTACACGTTTCATGTACATCAATCCATGAAGCCCTGGAGCTTCAATTCGATGGAGCGCGGGTTCTCGCCCTCGGCAATCGACAGGATGCCTTCGAGCAACATTTCACGGTAACGCGACTGGCGCAGGGCAATCGACTTGAGCTTGCTGGCCACCGGCAACAGCACCAGGTTGGCACTCGCCACACCGTAGATGGTGGCGACAAACGCCACGGCAATGCCGCTGCCCAGTTGCGACGGATCGGCGAGGTTGCCCATCACGTGGATCAGGCCCATCACCGCGCCGATGATGCCGATGGTCGGCGCGTAGCCGCCCATGCTTTCAAAGACTTTGGCGGCGTTGATATCGCGGCTTTCCTGGGTGTAGAAATCCACTTCCAGGATGCTGCGGATCGCCTCCGGCTCGGCGCCGTCCACCAGCAATTGCAGGCCTTTGCGCGCGTAGCTGTCGGGCTCGGCATCGGCCACGCCTTCCAGGCCGAGCAGGCCTTCCTTGCGTGCGGTGAGGCTCCAGTTGACCACGCGGTCGATGCCGCCGGCCAGGTCGACGCGCGGCGGGAAAATAATCCAGATCAGGATCTGCATGGCACGCTTGAACGAACTCAAGGGCGACTGCAGCAATGCCGCGCCGACGGTGCCACCGATCACGATCAGCGCCGCCGGGCCGTTGGCCAGGGCGCCGAGGTGCCCGCCTTCGAGGTAGTTGCCGCCGATGATCGCGACAAACGCCATGGTGATGCCGATCAGACTCAGTACATCCATCAGAGGCAGGCCTCCACCAAATGCCTGCCGATATCGTCCAGGCTGTAGATCGCGTCGGCCAACTCAGCCTTGACGATGGCCATCGGCATGCCATAAATCACGCAACTGGCTTCGTCCTGGGCCCAGATCGCACTGCCGCCCTGCTTGAGCAGGCGCGCGCCTTCGCGACCGTCGGCGCCCATGCCGGTGAGCACCACCGCCAGAACTTTGTCGCCGTAGGACTTGGCTGCCGAACCGAAGGTGATATCCACGCAGGGTTTGTAGTTGAGGCGCTCATCGCCCGGCAGGATTTTGATCGCGCCACGGCCATCGACCATCATCTGCTTGCCCCCAGGCGCCAGCAGCGCCAGGCCAGGACGCAGGATGTCGCCATCCTCGGCTTCCTTGACGCTGATGCGGCACAGCTTGTCCAGGCGCTCGGCGAAGGCCTTGGTGAACGCGGCGGGCATGTGCTGGATCAGCACGATCGGCGCCGGGAAGTTGGCCGGCAGTTGGGTCAAGACCCGTTGCAGGGCAACCGGGCCGCCGGTCGAAGTACCAATGGCAACCAGCTTGTAGGCCTTGCGTTTCGGCGCCGGCGAATGGGCGCTTGGCGCAGGTGCCCGCACGGGGGCCGCGGCAGGCCGGGCAACTGCTGCCGGCGCCGGGCGACCGAACGCCGTGCTGGTGGGCGCCGCCGGAGCCGCGACCGGCGCAGGCGCCGGGGCGCTGAACAGGCTGCGACGGTTGCTGCGCGAAATGCTGTGGACCTTCTCGCACAGCATCTGCTTGACCTTCTCGGGGTTGCGCGAGATGTCTTCGAAATTCTTCGGCAGGAAGTCCACCGCACCGGCGTCCAGCGCATCCAGGGTGACCCGGGCGCCTTCGTGGGTCAGCGAGGAGAACATCAATACCGGGGTCGGACAGCGCTGCATGATGTGTCGGACTGCGGTGATGCCATCCATCATCGGCATCTCGTAGTCCATGGTGATCACGTCCGGCTTCAACGCAATGGCTTGATCAATCGCCTCTTTACCGTTGGTGGCCGTGCCGACCACCTGGATCGTTGGATCGGCGGAAAGAATTTCCGAGACGCGGCGGCGGAAGAAACCCGAATCGTCCACCACCAGGACCTTGACTACCATAAACACTCCGTTAGGCGGGGCAGGCAATACCGCCCTGCCCCACCAGAATCAAATACGCCGTGCGGCGTAACGCTTGAGCATGCTCGGAACATCGAGAATCAACGCGATACGACCGTCACCGGTGATGGTCGCACCCGACATGCCCGGGGTTCCCTGCAGCATTTTGCCCAAAGGCTTGATGACCACTTCTTCCTGGCCGACCAGTTGATCGACGACAAAGCCGATGCGCTGGGTGCCCACGGAGAGAATCACCACATGGCCTTCGCGCTGCTCTTCATGGGCGGCCGAGGCGACCAGCCAGCGCTTGAGGTAGAACAGTGGCAACGCCTTGTCGCGCACGATCACCACTTCCTGGCCGTCCACCACGTTGGTGCGCGACAGGTCGAGGTGGAAGATCTCGTTGACGTTGACCAGCGGGAAGGCGAAGGCCTGGTTGCCCAGCATCACCATCAGGGTCGGCATGATCGCCAGGGTCAACGGCACCTTGATGACGATCTTCGAGCCCAGGCCCTTGGTCGAATAGATATTGATCGAACCGTTGAGCTGGCTGATCTTGGTTTTCACCACGTCCATGCCCACGCCACGGCCCGACACGTCGGAAATCTCGGTCTTGGTCGAGAAGCCCGGCGCGAAAATCAGGTTGTAGCACTCGGTCTCGGTCAAGCGGTCGGCGGCATCCTTGTCCATCACGCCACGCTTGACGGCGATACCGCGCAGGATCGCCGGGTCCATGCCTTTGCCGTCATCGGTGATCGACAGCAGGATATGGTCGCCCTCTTGTTCCGCCGCCAGAATCACCTTGCCGTTACGGGACTTGCCCGCGGCTTCGCGTTCTTCCGGGGTTTCCACGCCGTGGTCGACGGCGTTGCGCACCAAGTGGACCAGCGGGTCGGCCAGGGCCTCGACAAGGTTTTTGTCGAGGTCGGTTTCTTCACCCACCAGTTCCAGGTTGATTTCTTTCTTGAGCTGGCGAGCCAGGTCACGAACCAGGCGCGGGAAGCGACCGAAGACTTTCTTGATCGGCTGCATCCGCGTCTTCATCACCGCGGTCTGCAGGTCGGCAGTGACCACGTCGAGGTTCGACACGGCCTTCTGCATGGCTTCGTCACCACTGTTCAGGCCCAGGCGCACCAAGCGGTTACGCACCAGCACCAGTTCGCCGACCATGTTCATGATGTCGTCCAGGCGCGCGGTATCCACACGCACCGTGGTTTCGGCTTCGCTGGCAGGCTTGTCGGCCGCGGCGGCGGCCGGGGCACGCGCGGCAGCGGCAGGAGCGGCGGCGGCCGGGGCCGGGGCCGGCTTGGCGGCAGCAGGTGCCGCGGCTTTGGCCGGTGCCGGTTTGGCCGCCACCGGGGCTGCCGTCGCCGCAGCGCCAGCGGCCACTTCGGCGAACTTGCCCTTGCCGTGCAATTCGTCGAGCAGGGCTTCGAATTCGTGATCGGAAATCAGCCCGTCGCCGGCAGGTGCGGCAGCGGCAGCAGCCGGTGCGGCAGCAGTTGCGGCGACTTCCGGCAAGGCATCGGCCGCAAAGGAGCCCTTGCCATGCAACTGGTCGAGCAACGCTTCGAATTCGTCGTCGGTAATGTCGGTGCCAGCGGCGGCGGTGGCTGCCGGAACTTGCGAGGTACTCGCAGGTGCTTGCGCCTCAGCCGCAGGTGCAACGGCGTCGGCAGCAAACTGGCCCTTGCCGTGCAACTGATCGAGCAGGGATTCGAATTCTGCGTCGGTAATGTCTTCGCCGGTCGGCGCGGCGGGCGCGGCAACTGCAGCGACCGCTTGCGGCGCTTCGGCTTCGGCCTTGACCGCATTGAGGGAGTCGAGCAGTTGCTCGAACTCGCTGTCGGTGACATCCGCTTCGGCTTCGACCACAGGCTCCGGAGCCGCTTCCACCACCGGCGCGGCCGCGGTGTCGGCAGGTTCCGCCAGACGCGCCAGGGCGGCCAGCAGTTCCGGGGTGGCTGCGGTGATCGGGGCACGTTCGCGAACTTCGCTGAACATGCCGTTGACCGCATCCAGCGCTTCGAGAATCACGTCCATCAGCTCCGAATCAACGTGACGCTCACCCTTGCGCAGGATGTCGAACACGTTCTCGGCGATGTGGCAGCACTCCACCAGCTCATGGAGCTGGAGGAAGCCGGCGCCCCCTTTTACAGTGTGAAAACCGCGAAAAATTGCATTGAGCAGGTTCGCATCATCCGGTCGGCTTTCCAGCTCGACCAGTTGTTCGGACAGTTGCTCTAAAATTTCGCCGGCCTCTACAAGGAAATCCTGAAGGATTTCTTCATCGGCGCCGAAGCTCATGGGTGTGCTCCTTAGAAGCCTAAACTGGATAACAGGTCATCTACGTCATCCTGACCTGACATAACGTCTTCACGTTTATCGGCATGAATCTGCGGACCTTCACCCTTGGCGAGATGTTTTTGTGGATCTTTTTCCGAGAGGATCGCTTCGCGGTCATGTTCGATGCCGGCAAAACGATCAACTTGGCCTGCCATAAGCACCAATTTGAGCAAGTTGCTTTCCACTTCGGTGACCAATTGGGTCACGCGCTTGATCACCTGACCGGTGAGGTCCTGGTAATCCTGGGCGAGCAGAATGTCATTGAGGTTGCTGGACACCGTGTGGTTGTCCTGTTCGCTGCGCGACAGGAAACCCTCGACCCGACGGGCCAACTCACGAAACTCCTCAGCCCCCACTTCCCGACGCATGAAGCGGCCCCAGTCAACGCTGAGCGCCTGGGCTTCGTTGGCCATGCCGTTGACCAGGGGCGTGGCGTTTTCCACCAGGTCCATGGTGCGGTTGGCCGCCGCTTCAGTCAGCCTGACCACATAGGACAGGCGTTCAGTGGCATCGGTGATTTGCGAAATTTCTTCAGCCTGGGGCATGTGCGGGTCAATCTGAAAATTGACGATCGCACTGTGCAGCTCGCGCGTGAGCTTGCCCACTTCCTGATACAGGCCGCGGTCACGGGTCTGGTTAAGCTCATGGATTAACTGCACCGCGTCGCCGAACTGGCCTTTTTCAAGGCTCTCGACCAGTTGGTGAGCATGCTTTTTCAGGGTCGACTCAAAGTCCCCCTGTGACGTTTCTTTATGCTCCATAGCTCCCCCGCGATGGCATTAGCCGTGGATGCGTTCGAAGATTTTTTCGATCTTCTCTTTCAAGGCCAATGCAGTGAATGGCTTGACCACGTAGCCGTTGACCCCGGCCTGGGCGGCTTCGATGATCTGCTCACGCTTGGCTTCGGCGGTCACCATCAACACGGGAAGGCTGCGCAGTTTTTCATCGGCGCGCACATGGCGCAGCAAGTCGATACCGGTCATGCCGGGCATGTTCCAGTCGGTTACCAGAAAGTCGATGCTCCCGCTGTTGAGGATCGGAATCGCCGTAAGGCCGTCATCCGCCTCGACCGTGTTGGTGAACCCCAGGTCACGCAACAGGTTTTTTATGATCCGCCGCATCGTTGAGAAGTCATCAACGATGAGGATTTTCATGTTCTTGTCCAATTCGACCTCCAAGCAGTCTTAAAACGCGTCCAGCACCTGGACGCGCCATTTCAATCAACAGGCGTTACACAAAAAGGACTGCCCAGGGCACCACGAAACTCACCCGCGAAAACCAAGGGCCTCGCGGTAGTGTCTGCAGTGTCCCCACACTGCCTGTCAGCGCGCGCGCCACTCTCCCAGGCGTCCCCGCAAGCGGGCTGCGCACTGGCTGTGCAGCTGGCTGACACGCGATTCGCTGACCCCCAGGACCTCACCGATTTCCTTGAGGTTCAGCTCTTCGTCGTAGTACAGCGCCAACACCAGTCGCTCACGCTCCGGCAGATTGGCAATCGCGTCCGCCAGCGCCCCCTGAAAGCGTTCGTCTTCCAGGTCGCGCGACGGTTCGAGATGAGCACTCGCGCCGTCCTCGTGCAGCCCTTCGTGTTCGCCGTCCTGCAACAGGTCGTCGAAACTGAACAGGCGGCTGCCCAAGGTATCGTTCAAAATCCCGTAATAATCGTCGAGACTCAATTGGAGTTCGGCCGCAACTTCGTGATCTTTAGCGTCGCGACCGGTTTTTGCTTCAATTGCACGAATTGCGTCACTGACCATGCGCGTATTGCGGTGTACCGAACGCGGCGCCCAATCCCCTTTACGCACTTCATCGAGCATCGCGCCACGGATACGGATACCCGCATACGTCTCGAAACTCGCACCCTTGCTCGCGTCGTATTTGGTCGATACTTCGAGCAGGCCGATCATGCCGGCCTGGATCAAGTCTTCGACCTGGACACTGGCGGGCAGGCGTGCCAGCAAGTGATAGGCAATGCGCTTGACCAGCGGCGCATAGCGCTCGATCAATTCGCCCTGGCGGTCACGTGCCGAATTTTTGTAAAGGTTATAGCCGCTGGCTGTCATAGCACCGGTCCTGCGCTCGTCTGATGCACCAATCGCTCGACGAAAAACTCCAGATGCCCCCGAGGGTTGGCGGGCAACGGCCAGGTATCGACCTTCTGAGCAATAGCCTTGAACGCCAACGCGCATTTCGAACGAGGGAACGCTTCGTAGACCGCACGCTGCTTTTGCACGGCCTTGCGTACACACTCGTCATAGGGAACTGCGCCGACGTATTGTAAGGCGACATCAAGAAAGCGATCAGTGACCTTGGTCAACTTGGCGAACAGGTTGCGTCCTTCCTGCGGGCTCTGGGCCATATTGGCCAGCACGCGGAAGCGGTTCATGCCGTAGTCGCGGTTGAGCAGTTTGATCAGGGCGTAGGCGTCGGTGATCGAGGTGGGTTCATCGCAGACCACCAGCAGGACTTCTTGCGCGGCGCGCACGAAGCTGACCACGGACTCGCCAATCCCGGCGGCGGTGTCGATCACCAGCACGTCGAGGTTGTCGCCGATATCGCTGAACGCCTGGATCAGGCCGGCATGCTGCGCAGGGCTCAAGTGGACCATGCTCTGGGTGCCCGAGGCGGCCGGCACGATGCGGATGCCTCCAGGGCCCTGCAGCAGCACATCGCGCAGCTCGCAACGACCCTCGATCACATCGGCGAGGGTGTGTTTGGGCGTGAGCCCCAGCAATACGTCAACGTTCGCCAACCCAAGGTCAGCATCCAGCAGCATGACACGACGGCCAAGCTCTGCCAGGGCCAGGGACAAATTCACTGACACGTTAGTTTTCCCGACGCCACCTTTGCCGCCGGTCACCGCGATCACCTGTACGGGATGCATGCTGCCCATTTTAATTCTTTACCTTGTCTTGCTTAGACGCAGGCTACATGGCTTGGCCGCGTGAATCGCTTGCAGACCATCGATGTAGATACATTTCATGGTGTTCATACTGCCTCAACCCACCCGCTTTGCCGGGTTGTGGTAAAGGTCAGCGAACATATCGGCCATCGCTTCCTCGCTAGGCTCTTCTTGCATTTGCACGCTGACGGCACGGCTGACCAGCTGATGACGGCGCGGCAGATGCAAATCATCCGGAATCCGCGGCCCGTCGGTCAGGTAGGCGACCGGAAGTTCATGACTGATAGCCAGGCTCAGCACCTCGCCCAGGCTCGCGGTTTCGTCGAGCTTGGTGAGGATGCATCCGGCCAGGCCGCAGCGCTTGTAGCTATGGTACGCAGCGGTAAGAACTTGTTTTTGGCTGGTGGTTGCAAGCACCAGGTAATTTTTTGCCTTGATGCCACGCCCGGCCAGGCTCTCCAGCTGCATGCGCAACGCCGGATCGCTGGCTTGCAGGCCGGCGGTATCGATCAGCACCACACGCTTGCGCAGCAACGGATCGAGGGCGTTGGCCAGGGACTGGCCCGGGTCGACGTGGGTCACCGACGCATTGAGGATGCGGCCCAGGGTCTTGAGTTGCTCCTGGGCACCGATGCGGTAGCTGTCCATGCTTACCAGCGCAATGTTCTGGGCGCCGTACTTGAGCACGTAGCGCGCCGCCAGCTTGGCCAGCGTGGTGGTCTTGCCCATGCCGGCAGGGCCGACCATGGCGATCACGCCGCCCTCTTCCAGGGGTTCGAGTTCCGGGGTGACGATCATCCGCGCCAGGTGGGCCAGCAACATGCGCCAGGCCTGGCGAGGTTCTTCGATTTCGGTGGTCAGCGCCAGCAGGTCGCGGGACAACGGGCCGGACAGGCCGATGCGTTGCAGGCGACGCCACAGGTTGGCCTGTTGCGGCTTGCTGCCTTGCAGTTGGGTCCAGGCCAGCGAACCGAGCTGCACTTCCAGCAGCTCGCGCAGGCCGTTGAGCTCAAAGCGCATCGAGTCGAACACACGCTGGTCGACTGCGGCGGCCGGGGCAGGCGCGGCAGGACGCGGCGGTTCGATGAACGTCGGCTCGACCAGCGGCTCGGCGGCGGTCAGCGGCAGGCCGGCGAACAACTGGCGATTGGTGGTCGCATCGCTGTCGCCGCGCATGCTCAGTTCGGCCTGGGCCGAGACAATGCGCGAGGCCGTCTTGCGCAGCTCGTCTTCAAGCTCCATGTTCGGGACACGCGGGGCCAGCGCCGAAGGGGTGTAATCCAGGGCAGCCGTCAGCTCGACACCGCCGGCAATACGACGGTTACCGATAATCGCAGCGTCGGCGCCCAGCTCGTCACGTACCAGTTTCATGGCCTGACGCATATCGGCGGCGAAAAAACGCTTTACTTGCATAACCCACTACCTCAGCCGTTGGGCCCTACTGTCGCGACGATAGTCACTTGCTTGTTGTCAGGGATTTCCTGATAAGCCAAAACGTGCAAATTCGGCACTGCCAGGCGTCCAAACCGCGACAACATCGCTCGGACCGGGCCTGCCACCAGCAGAATCACCGGCTGGCCCTGCATTTCCTGACGCTGCGCTGCTTCGATCAACGAACGCTGCAGTTTTTCAGCCATGCTTGGCTCCAGCAGAACGCCCTCTTCCTGGCCCTGTCCTGCCTTCTGAATACTATTGAGCAATATTTGTTCCAACCTTGGCTCCAAGGTGATCACAGGCAGCTCAGACTCAATCCCTACAATGCTTTGTACGATAGCGCGGGATAATCCAACGCGCACGGCGGCCACCAACGCGGCAGTATCTTGACTCTTGGCGGCATTGTTGGCGATGGCCTCGGCGATGCTGCGAATGTCGCGCACCGGCACCTGTTCGGCCAGCAGCGCCTGCAGCACCTTGAGCAATTGCGACAGCGACAGCACGCCCGGCACCAGCTCTTCGGCGAGCTTGGGCGAGGCTTTGGCCAGCAAACCCATTAGTTGCTGGACTTCTTCGTGACCGATCAGCTCATGGGAGTGCTTGTACAGAATCTGGTTGAGGTGCGTGGCGACCACGGTGCTGGCGTCCACCACGGTGTAGCCGAGGGACTGCGCCTGGCTGCGCTGGCTGACTTCGATCCAGACCGCCTCCAGACCAAAAGCCGGATCTTTGGCGGTTATACCGTTCAGCGTGCCGAACACCTGGCCCGGGTTGATCGCCAGCTCGCGGTCGGGGTAGATCTCCGCTTCGGCGAGGATCACGCCCATCAGGGTCAGGCGGTAGGCGCTGGGGGCCAGGTCGAGGTTGTCACGGATATGCACAGTGGGCATCAGGAAGCCCAGGTCCTGGGACAGCTTCTTGCGCACGCCCTTGATCCGCGCGAGCAATTGGCCGCCCTGGTTGCGGTCGACCAACGGGATCAGGCGGTAGCCGACTTCCAGGCCGATCATGTCGATCGGGGTCACGTCGTCCCAGCCCAACTCCTTGGTTTCCTGGGCGCGGGCCGGCGACGGCAGCAGTTCCTGCTGGCGCGCGATTTCTTGCTGGGCCTTCACCTTGACCAAGTTCTGCTTTTTCCAGAACAGGTAGGCGCCACCGGCGGCCATCGCCGCCATGCTCAAGAACGAGACGTGGGGCATGCCGGGCACAATGCCCATGATCGCCATGATGCCCGCCGCCACGGCCAGCGCCTTGGGCGAGGCGAACATCTGCCGGCTGATCTGCTTGCCCATGTCTTCGGAGCCCGACGCACGGGTCACCATGATCGCCGCAGCTGTGGATAACAACAGTGATGGCAATTGCGCCACTAAACCGTCACCGATGGTCAGCAGGGCGTAGACCTTGCCCGCATCGCCGAAGGTCATGCCGTGCTGGAACATCCCGACCGCTATGCCGCCGATCAGGTTGATGAACAGAATCAACAGGCCGGCGATGGCGTCACCGCGCACGAATTTGCTGGCACCGTCCATGGAACCGTAGAACTCGGCCTCCTGGGCCACTTCCAGGCGGCGCGATTTGGCCTGGTTCTGGTCGATCAGGCCGGCGTTGAGGTCGGCGTCGATGGCCATCTGTTTGCCGGGCATGGCGTCGAGGGTAAAGCGCGCGCTCACCTCGGAAATCCGCCCGGCGCCCTTGGTCACCACCACGAAGTTGATGATCATCAGGATCGCGAACACCACGATACCGACCACGTAGTTACCGCCGATCACCACCTCGCCGAAGGCCTGGATCACCTTACCGGCGGCGGCGTGACCGTCCTGGCCGTGGAGCATGACCACGCGGGTCGACGCCACGTTCAACGCCAGCCGCAACAGCGTGGCGATCAGCAGAATGGTGGGAAACACCGCGAAATCCAGCGGCCGCAACGCATAGACGCAGACCAGCAGGACCACGACGGACAAGGCAATGTTGAAGGTGAAGAACACGTCGAGCAGGAACGGCGGCATCGGCAACATCATCATTGCCAGCATCACCAGCAACAACAACGGCACACCCAGATTGCCCCGCGAGAGGTCAGTCAGGGTGCTGCGGGCCGTGCTGAGCATTTGAGAGCGATCTACCACCGGTACTCCTCGCGTTCCTTGAAGCAAAGTTTTGACGCCAGAGGGCGCCCTGAAGGCGGTATTGCAAGAAGCCTTCCAACTTTTGCTTGAGGTCACCGGATGAGGGAATTCATTTCAATTAAATATAGGCGTCCCCTTTTCACTTTTCGCCTCCGATCAGCCTCTCTGCCTGGATGGCCGAGTCCTGATGCCGGCCAGAAAAGACATTCGCTTGACTGGCTGGCAGTGCGCTCAGTTTGAGAAAACTAGGCGCGGAGAGTGAACACCAGCGTATTAACTTGATAGTTTTCCGCGTACTTAAATATCAGCTTGGCGTTCGGATACACCGAGGGCTCAAGCTCATACGCATCCCACCCCCCTGTTTTTCTGTTTAGAGGGAGTTTTGTCGGACCCTTTGACTCTAAAGGAACACCGAAGGAGGCCTTTACGTCAGCCTGACTCATCGATAAAGCCAGCGGCAGTGGCAGTTTTCCACGATATACAGACTGCCCCTCTACAGCCTTAACAAGAGTGATATATAGAGTTTCCAGGCGTTTGGAGTCAGCTGAAAAACTCAACTCAACTCCATCCTCTGGTTCAATATCCAGCCAGTCCCTTCCCTTATAAAGCTCTTGTAGAGGCATATTGGGGATGACACCCTCTGAGACTAAGGATTCATAGGGGCGCCCCAGGCTTTTGATCCACAGTGCAATCGTTGTGGCGTCCATTAGTACCACCCTTGTTTCTGGTTGAGTTGATGTAATTGCTCTCGGGCCGCCTCAATTTCAGCTTCAGGATAGCCTTCATCCAGTAACCCGCTCTTGATCGCATCGACATTGCTATTAACAGCCGCCCGTAGGTCGGCGACATCTTTGGCTTGCTTGGCCCTGGTACTGCGCCCACCGTAAGTTTCACTATGCTTCTGATGCACATGTGTCGGAATCGCGATGCCTGGAGCGTTCTTTAGATAATCCAACACCTGTTGACGCGGCATTTTGGCATCCAACTGAAGTAACGTTGCCTCCAGTACCTTTTGTGCAGGTATGTGGTCGATGTCCAGGCCATCTTTTCGACTCCGGCTCATTAGATCGGCCGCGCGACCAACCTCCAACGGGCTAACCATAGGCTTGGCAAATACCAAGTACAGCGGCGACATACCCGAGTCAGCAGGAAACGTAACGATCGTGTCCTGCCAGGTAACATCCTCTGCATCCCGACCTGGGTAGTGACTGATTGCCGAATCTTGCCCCACCGCAACCGGATGAACGAACAAATTATCCAAGCGTTCCGGTGTACCCGGATACGGGCTCGGCGCACTGACCACCGGCCCGTTGTTCGGCGTCCAAGTGATGCTGATGCCATCTAGCACCGCGACCATCGCGCTCTTGTCCGCATTCCAACTGGCTTGCGCAACAGACACACGATCAGCGCCACTTTCAGGCTTGGTATGTATGCCGTAGACGCGTAGTTCACCTGATTCATCCTGGCGAAACTGAAACCGCACTCGCGTACTGGCCGAGCGCATACCTGCCAGTTGTTCTGGGGTGTAGAGCGTCGAATCACCCATATCCCTTGGCCAAAAAGCCAGCAGCACGACGTTGAGTGCTGAACTGGCTCCGACCAGTCCTCGTATGGCCCAGGCGCCAAGGTCGCTGCCGAGTGTTCCGGCGACCCTCCCGACAGCGCCCGCAGTGCCGGTCGAAGCCATGACGGCCGTGGTGCCAAAGTTTGTCGCGTGTTCAGGGCTGGTTCCCGCCGCCGTGGAACCGACCGGCACCGAAACGCATGACTTGGCGAACACACACGCATCAGCGGCACGATTCATTACGCCGGGGGTGGATAAGTTGGAAACGGGCGGGTTGGGGGTGTTTGGTCCGGTCCAAGTGAAGGCGGCACGCTGGGGTTGTGTTTCGAACACCTGACACTTGAAGCGCTGGCAGGCGATCAGCTCCGGTGGCGGGTCGCATTTGCACAGACAGAGATCGCCCTCTAGCGCCGCTTGTTTGCCGCCCCAGTCTTCGTGCAGGTGAGGCCCAACGAGCGCGATGACGCCTTCAGTGCCGCATGCCGGACAAGCGACCCGGTCACCCTCCCTGGCGATCATTTGGCCGTTGAAGCTGGTGCGCTCCAGGCCACTGATCACTTTGCCGCCCGCCGTGGTCGTCGCGCCAGTGGTGATGTTGTAGCGCTTCACATCTGGCTCTCTACGCGATATCCAGGCTGCAGAAGGTCAGGGAGGCCATCGTCGTCCGCGTATTCCACCACCTGAGCCAGGTTTTGCAGGCTGCCGATCAGTGTGTTATCGGAGCTGTTCATGTCACTTCCTTTTTTGCGTGCAGAGGCCTCACACACCATCGTGGTGTTGAGTCGTGCAGAGGGGATCGCGCCGGGAATGGCGCCAGGAAGAGGCTGCTGAATGATGAAGGACCAAACAATTGACCGTTCGGCTAGGTGTTTGTAAAAACAGAAACTTCCGACAAGTGTTTGAAGTTGCTCCTAGGAAACTCGCTCTCTAGTCTCCGTACTTCGCTGCACACGCAGCGGGCGGGCGTCGCGGCCCATGTAAATTCAGGCGCAAAGTGCCATTGTCCGCTTTCAGTTGACGTTTTTTTATCGTCTACTGTGCGGCGCTATGGTGGCTGTGCGCGGGATACCTTCGGGTAAGCCGGTTTCCTGATTCCGGTCCGCGAACCTGCGTACAGCTGCCACCCCATCGCATCGCGGCGATCAGTGGCAGCTCCACTTAAATCAGGAGCGTCACAATGGTTAAACCAACCCCAAATCCCCCGCGCGGCACCAATACCCCACCCACCGTGCTCATCGACGGCATCAGCACCGAAGACCTGCTGGTCAACCTCACCGAAACCCTGGCTCGCGCCCACGCCCTGACCTGCGACTTCGCCTTTAATCTGGAAGGATCACGGGCATCCAACCCAGTGATCGTTCCCGCCGGTGGGAACGATCAACTTTTGCTTCAAGGGGGCAGAGCGCTGAGGGGCGCGGCGAAGGGATGCTATCAGTGGCGATCTTTATACAGGACGCACATTCTCGGCCTGCGGGCCTTTTTGGCCCTGCGTCACGTCGTATTCCACTTTTTGATTTTCTTCCAAACTTTTGAAACCGGTGCCGGTGATTGCTGAATAGTGGACAAACACGTCCGTGCTGCCGTCGTCGGGAGAAATAAAACCAAACCCCTTCTCCGCGTTAAACCATTTCACAGTGCCCGTTGCCATGGCCGTTCTCCGTACACTTCAATTAAGAACTTACACAGGTGTCGTCAGATCAGTTGAATGTCGCATGCATAGATGCCCGCCGGTCGATGGATCATCCAAAACTGCACTTTCTGCCCCTCCGAAAGCAGGCATCCATCCGAACTGCACAGATCTACCAACACATCGTCTCCCCCACTGTCCAACGCAATCGAACCCAATCCGGTCTGCTGGTCATAAGACTTAACCCGGCCTGTGAATAGCTGCATCGCCCCACTCCCGGCATTTTACTTCGCAGTACCTGAGGCAATAGAACCGCGAGAAGGCGAAAGTGACGACTGTCAAAGTTGACAGGTCAGGAAGGTTTACGACGAATGGCACGGTGCCAATTTGAACAGTTGGTCAGGAATCGCGCCGCAAATCCGGCGGAATCGGCAGGTCCTTGAGCGGATCGGGGCGCTTGCCTTTGCCGGCGCGGTACTGGCGGATCTGGTAGACGTAGGCCAATACCTGGGCCACGGCCAGGTACAGCCCGGCGGGGATTTCCTGGTCGAGGTCAGTGGAGTAGAAGATCGACCGCGCCAGTTCCGGCGACTCCAGCAACAGGATGTCGTTGGCCACGGCGATTTCGCGGATTTTCAGCGCCGTGAAGTCGCTGCCCTTGGCCAGCAGCATCGGCGCGCCGCCCTTCTCCGGGTCGTACTTGAGAGCCACGGCGTAGTGGGTCGGGTTGGTGATCACCACGTCGGCGTCGGGCACCGAAGCCATCATCTTGCGCTGGGACATTTCGCGCTGCAGTTGGCGAATGCGCTGCTTGACCTCGGGGCGGCCTTCCTGGTCCTTGTGTTCGTCGCGCACTTCCTGCTTGGTCATCAGCAGTTTCTTGTGGCTTTCCCACAGCTGGATCGGCGCATCCACGGCGGCGATCAGGATCAGCCCGGCGGCCATCCACAACGCACTCCAGCCCACCACTTGCACGCTGTGGATGATCGCCGACTCCAGCGGCTCATGGGCGATGCGCAGCAGGTCATCGATGTCGGAGGACAATACCACCAAGGCCACGAACAGAATCAGGATGAACTTGGCCAGGGCCTTGAGCAGTTCCACCAACGCCTTGGTGGAAAACATGCGCTTGAGCCCCGCCGCCGGGTTCATGCGGCTGAATTTTGGTGCCATGCTGCTCGCGGCGAACAGCCAGCCTCCAAGGGCGACGGGGCCGATCAGCGCGGCCAGGAGCAAGGTGATCAAAATCGGCTGCACCGCCAGGATCGCGATTTTCCCCGAATGCAGCAGGTACTGCCCCATGGCGCCGGGGCTGAGCAGCACTTCACGGGGCAAGCTGAAGTTGAGTTTCATCAACTCCATCAGGTCGAGCGCCAGGCCGCCGCCGTAGATCAGCAAGGCGCCGGCACCGGCCATCATCGTCGCGACGGTGTTGAGCTCTTTGGAGCGGGCAATCTCGCCCTTTTCCCGGGAGTCCTTTTTTCGTTTCTCCGTGGGGTCTTCTGTTTTGTCCTGACCACTCTCGCTCTCGGCCATGGCTCAGCGCGCCCGTGCCAGATCACGTAAGAACTGCAAGGCATCGCTCGCCAGCGGTTGATACTGATTGAGAATGTCGGCCATGCCGACCCAGAAAATCCCCATGCCCAACACCAGGGTCAACGGGAAACCGATAGAGAAGATATTCAACTGCGGCGCCGCGCGGGTCATCACCCCAAACGCGATGTTGACCACCAGCAGCGCGGTGATCGCCGGCAGCACCAGCAACAGCGAAGCGCCCAACACCCAACTGAGGCGCCCCACCAGTTCCCAGAAGTGATTGACCACCAACCCCGAGCCGACCGGCAAGGTGGTGAAACTTTCGGTCAGCACCTCGAACACCACCAGATGGCCATTCATGGCCAGGAACATCAAGGTCACCAGCATGGTCAGGAACTGCCCGATCACCGCCGCCGACACGCCGTTGGTGGGGTCGACCATCGACGCAAAACCCATACCCATCTGGATCGAGATGATTTGCCCGGCGATCACGAATGCCTGGAAGAACAGTTGCAGAGAGAAACCCAGCAGCGAGCCGATCAGGATCTGCTCGGCAATCAGCATCAGCGCACTGAGGTCCAGCGCATTGACCGCAGGCATCGGCGGCAAGCCCGGCACCAGCACCACGGTGATCGCCACCGCGAAGTACAGGCGGATACGCCGTGGTACCAGGGTGGTGCCGAACACCGGCATGCTCATCAGCACCGCCGTGACCCGGAACAGCGGCAAGATAAACGACGCCACCCAGGTGCTGATCTGGGTGTCGGTCAACGCCAGCAGCGACTGCACGCGGTCAGCCGATCAACTGCGGAATACTGCCGTACAGCTGCAGGATATATTCCATGAAGGTTTGCACCAGCCACGGGCCGGCGACAATCAACGTGACCAGCATCACCAGCAGGCGCGGCAGGAAGCTCAGGGTTTGTTCGTTGATCTGGGTCGCGGCCTGGAACATCGCCACCAACAGGCCGACCAACAGGCTCGGCACCACCAGCACAGCAACCATCATCGTGGTCAGCCACAACGCTTCACGGAACAGGTCGACGGCAACTTCTGGGGTCATAGCCCTACACTCCGCCGAAACTGCTGGCCAACGTGCCGATGATCAGTGCCCAGCCGTCCACCAGCACAAACAGCATGATCTTGAACGGCAACGAGATGATCAGCGGCGACAGCATCATCATCCCCATGGCCATCAGCACGCTCGCCACCACCAGGTCGATGATCAGGAACGGGATAAAGATCATGAAACCGATCTGGAACGCCGTCTTCAGTTCCGAGGTGACGAACGCCGGCACCAGGATCGTCAGCGGCGTCTGGTCCGGCGTGGCGATGTCGGTGCGCTTGGACAGGCGCATGAACAGCTCAAGGTCGCTGGAGCGGGTCTGCGACAGCATGAAGTCTTTGATCGGGCCTTGGGCCTTGTCGATGGCGTCTTGCGCCGTGAGCTTTTCCGCGAGGTAAGGCTGCAGGGCTTGCTGGTTCACCTTGTCGAAGACCGGCGCCATGATGAACAGCGTCAAGAACAGCGCCATGCCGGTGAGGATCTGGTTCGATGGCGTCTGTTGCAGGCCCAGGGCCTGACGCAGGATCGAGAACACGATAATGATGCGGGTGAAGCTGGTCATCAGCATGACAAACGCCGGGATAAAACTCAGCGCCGTCATGATCAGCAGGATCTGCAGGCTGACCGAATACTCCTGGGCCCCGGCCGCATTGGTGCCGAGCGTAATCGCCGGGATCGACAACGGGTCGGCGGCGAACGCCAATGGCGCGGCCAGCCACAGCATGAGCGTCAATAAAACGCGCATTACTTCTTATCCTTCTGATCCTTGCCCAGCAACTCCATCAGGCGTTGGGCGAATTCTGGCGTGGCGGCTTGGGTCGGGGCGACGTTGACCGGGGTCTTGAGCACATGCAGCGGGGTGATGCGGCCGGGGGTGAGGCCCAGCAGGATCTGTTCCTCGCCCACCTGCACCAGCACCAGCCGGTCACGCGGGCCGAGGGCGCGCGAGCCGATCATCTCGATGACCTGGGCGTTGCCCGGGCCAATGTTCTGCACCCGACGCATCAGCCAGGCCAGCACAAAAATCAGCCCGACCACCAGCAGCAGGCCCAGTACCAGTTGGGTCAACTGACCGCCGATACCGCTGCTCACCACCGGTGCCGCCGCCGCGGCCGCCTGCGCGACCGGTTCGGCCGCGAGGGCGCTCAATGGCAGCGCCAGCAACAGTCCCGCCATCGAATACTTCATGTCAGCGCAGCTTCTTGATGCGTTCGCTCGGGCTGATCACGTCGGTCAGGCGAATGCCGAACTTTTCGTTGACCACCACCACTTCGCCATGGGCGATCAGCGTGCCGTTGACCAGCACGTCCAGCGGCTCGCCGGCCAGGCGGTCAAGCTCGATCACCGAGCCCTGGTTGAGCTGCAGCAGGTTGCGGATGTTGATGTCGGTGCTGCCGACTTCCATGGAGATCGACACCGGGATGTCGAGAATCACGTCCAGGTTCGGGCCGTCGAGGCTCACCGGGTCGTTGTTCTTCGGCACGCTGCCGAATTCTTCCATGGGCAGGCGGTTACTGGCTGGCGCAGTAGAGGCATCGGCCGCCAGCAGCGCGTCGATATCGTCCTGGCCGACATCGCCGGTTTCTTCCAGGGCCGCAGCCCATTCGTCGGCCAGGGCCTGGTCTTCGGCGGAAGTGTTTTCGTGTTCGGTAGCCATTACATGTCCTCGGCGGAGCAAACATTCATAAATAGGGGTGCATCAATACGGGTGACTCAACGCCGGTTGATCGGCTCCACCACTTGCAGCGCCAGGTTGCCCTTGTGGGAACCGAGCTTGACCTTGAACGACGGCACGCCGTTGGCGCGCATGATCAGTTCTTCCGGCAACTCGACGGGAATCACGTCGCCCGGTTGCATGTGCAAGATATCCCGCAGGCGCAACTGACGACGCGCCACGGTGGCGCTCAGCGGCACGTCGACGTCCAGCAGGTCTTCGCGCAGGGCCTTGACCCAGCGTTCATCCTGATCGTCGAGGTCGGACTGGAAGCCGGCATCGAGCATTTCGCGCACCGGCTCGATCATCGAGTACGGCATGGTCACGTGCAGGTCACCGCCACCGCCATCGAGTTCGATGTGGAACGTCGACACCACAATCGCTTCGCTGGGGCCGACGATGTTGGCCATGGCCGGGTTCACTTCCGAGTTGATGTACTCGAAGTTGACTTCCATGATCGCCTGCCAGGCTTCCTTCAAGTCGATGAAGGCCTGCTCCAGCACCATCCGCACCACCCGCAGTTCCGTGGGGGTGAATTCCCGGCCTTCGATCTTGGCGTGACGGCCGTCGCCGCCGAAGAAGTTGTCCACCAGCTTGAACACCAGTTTGGCGTCGAGGATGAACAACGCCGTGCCGCGCAATGGCTTGATCTTGACCAGGTTGAGGCTGGTAGGCACGTACAGCGAGTGTACGTATTCACCGAACTTCATCACCTGCACGCCGCCCACCGCCACGTCCGCCGAGCGGCGCAGCATGTTGAACATGCTGATGCGGGTGTAACGGGCGAAACGCTCGTTGATCATTTCCAGGGTCGGCATGCGTCCACGGACGATGCGATCCTGGCTGGTCAGGTCATAACTTTTGACGCTGCCGGGTTCGGCAGCCGTTTCGGTCTGTACCAGACCATCGTCCACGCCATGCAGCAGCGCATCGATTTCATCCTGGGACAGCAGGTCTTGCACGGCCATGTGGTGATCCTACTGCAATACGAAATTAGTGAAGAGCGCCTGCTCGACCACCACTTTGCCGAGCTCTTTCTGGGCCACTTCCTGCACGCTGGCAGTGACCTTCTGGCGCAGCATTTCCTGGCCCACCGGGGTGGCCAGGTTGTCGAAGCTTTGCGCGGAAAACAACATCACCAGGTTGTTGCGGATCACCGGCATATGCACCTTGAGCGCATCGAGGTCTGCCTGGTTACGCGCCAGCAAGGTGATGCTCACCTGCAGGTAGCGTTGACGACCGTTCTGGTTGAAGTTGGCGACAAAGGCCGGAAGCATCGGTTCGAAGATTGCCGGTTGCTTGACGTTGCTGGCAGTTTCGGCGGCGGGCGCCGGTTTGCTCGCACTGCTGTGCATGATGTACCAAGTGCCGCCCACAGAGGCGCCGATGGCCAGGACCAGGGCCAGGACAATCAACAGGATAAGCTTGAGCTTACCCTTGCCTGCAGGTGCTTTTGCTGCGTCGTCGCTCTTCGCCATGCCAATAATCCGTCACTATTCGGGGATTCATAGATCTACGGAAAGGCAAGAGCAAGTGTTATGCCAGAGTTGTCAGGCAGAGCAGGACAGCGGCCATGCCACAGATCCATTGTGGGAGGGGGCTTGCCCCCGATAGCGGGGTTCCAGTCGACCGATCCGTTGACGGGCACACCGCCATCGGGGGCAAGCCCCCTCCCACCTTTGGATTGCGATCGACTCAGGCCAGGCTTAATGGTCGTGATCATCAGGGGCAAGCCCCCTCCCACACTCAGGCCGGTGTTGGCCCTGAATCAGGCGTAGTAGTCGACGGCGCTGGAGCCGATCACGGTGGACGTCACCGGCGCGACGGCCGCTGCCACTTCGGCGTGATCGGCAACGTCGCCGTTGTCACCCCGACCGCCACGGCCACTGATACCGTTCGCCTGGTTCTGTTGCTGTTGGCCCTGACCCTGGCCCTGCCAGCCGCGGGATTGGTCGGACACGTTGACGTCGACCTGCCCCATGCCCTGCTGGGCGAACATCTCGCGCAACCGGCCGGACTGGCTTTCCAGCGCGTCACGCACCACGGCGTGACCGCTCATGAACGTGACCTGGGCCTGCTGGTCCGCTGTCATGTTGACCTTGATATCCAGACGCCCGAGTTCGGCCGGTTGCAGCTGGATCTCTGCCGACTTGAGGTTGGCGCTGGACAGGTACATCACGCGGTTGACGATTTCCTCGGTCCAGCCGCTCTGGTGCATGGCCAGCGGTGCGTTGGTCACCGGCGGCAACGCGTTGGCGGTTTTCGGCGTGGCGGCCTGGGTCAGCGCGGCCAGGCGGTTGGCGAAGTCATCGACACGGGTGTCGCTGCTGGCACCCTTCAAATCCTTGAGGCCTTCTTCGATCAACCCGCCAAAGGCTTTGTCGCCGCCCTGGTCGGTGCTGTCCTTGCTGGCTTGCTGATCCACCATGTTAGCCAGGCCCGTGGCGAAGTTCTGCGCGACAGTCGGCTGGTCCTGGGACGTCGGCGCGGCTTTCTGCGGCGTCTGGCTGCTGGCCGACACATGGCCGCCCTGCTCCATCGCCAGGCGTACCGCCGGCAGGGCGTCCAGAGGGTCTGCCGCGGGATCGAAGGCTGGCTTGGCCGCATCGGTCACTGCCGGCGGTGTCGTGACCAGCGGCTGGGCCTTGTCATCCTTGGCGGCGGCCGGGGCTGGCGTTTCCACCGGCACCGGCACAGCAACTGGCGTGACCGTGACAATCAACGCGGGATCAACCACCGGCGCAACCGTCGGGTCTGCCGCAGGCTGCTGCGCCAAGGCCGGGTCGGCGGGCGGAGTTTGATCACTGCTGGCGCTGTCGGCCGGCTTGGCCGGCGGGTCGGCAGGCAAGGGTTTGCCGCTATCGGCAACCGCTGGCGTACCGGCGGCAGGTTTATCGTTGTTCGCGACAGGCTTATCGTTGCCGGCAACCGGTTTGGCACTCGCGTCGGCAGGCTTGTCGCGCATGGGTTTGGCCGAGTTGTCGTCGGCCTTGGCCGAGGGCTTCGAACCTTGGCTGGCGAACACCTGAGCAAAGCCAGGGCCCTTATCCCGGGGCTCCGCAGCCGCCGCCGGTGGATTGGCGGCAGGCGCTTGAGGCTTGGCCGCGGAGGCAGCCTGAAGGAGCGAATTAGGGGCGACTGGCATAGGTAAGGTCTCCACTGCATGGGGATCGGGGATGCAGTATCAGGAGATAGAGCAAGAGTCGGGCCAGCTCCTATCGAAAAGCCGTCCCGCGCCTGAAATTAAAGCTGGAAGCGCTGGCGCTCCGACTCATACAGCGGCTTGACCAGCGCAAACTCATGATCAATCTGATCGACCAAGGCCCCCAGGTCCGCCGCCGCCTCGACGGACTCAACCTCCAGGCGCTGGCACAAGTGCGCCAACCGCACCGCCCCGAGGTTGCCACTGCTGCCCTTGAAACTATGGGCGATAAGCGCCAATGCCTTGGCATCGTCGCGCGCCTTGCGCAGCGCTTCGACGCGCTTTTGCGAATCATCGAGAAAGGTATCGAGCAACTTGGGGTACTCGCCTTCCATGACTTCCTGCAAACCCGATAACACGTCCGGGTCCAGATGAACCTCAACCACTTGTTCGCTCCTTGATCAAGAATCGGCGGATTATGCCAGAGCCTCCCAGCAAAACTCCACGCAGACGCTACGCCCGCCGTCGGACCAGCGTACATCGCTGCTCAGTTGCCGTACCAGGCTCAAGCCGCGACCGGACAGGCGGTCGACATCCAGCGGGCGCGCCAGTACCTGTTCCACATCGAACCCGGGGCCGCTGTCTTCGATGCGCAAGCTCATCCTGCCGCCGGTAACGGTGGGCGCCACCTGCACCTGCACGCGCACATAACCGCTGTTGAGCTGCATCAGCCGTTCGTTGCGCTCGCGGTAATACTGCGCGAACCCTTTGGCATCGCGCTTGAGCCGCGAGTCCAGGCCCAGCACGCCATGCTCGAGGGCGTTGGAATACAGCTCGGCCATCACGCTGTAGAGCGCCCCGCTCTGCTCGCGCAGGCCGTGGATCTCGAGCAGCAGTTGCAACAGATAGGGCAGCGGGTTGTAACGCTTGAGGGTCTCGGCGCGGAATTCAAAACCCACCGACCAATCCAACGGGCACGACTGGCCGCTGTCGGCGTACAACGGCCCCGTCGCGCGCATCGACTGGCCGGCCTGCAGGGTGATTTCGACCATGCTCACATCATCCCGCACCTCACCGCGAAACGCCGCCAGAGCCTGCTCGATATCCTCGAACAGGCGGTCGGGCTCGCGATTGGCGGCAAACACCTGCTGCAAGCGCTCGGCGCCGAACAGCTGTTCGTTGGCGTCGGCGGTGTCCAGTACGCCGTCGGAGAGCAGAAACACGCGGTCGCCCAGGGCCATCGGCCAGACTTCGGTATGGTCCTCGAACGCCTGCGCCGACAGCACACCCAACGGCAAATGCCGTGACACCAACGGTGTCCGCTTGCCGGTGGCGACTTCATGTACATAGCCATCAGGCATGCCGCCATTCCAGACCTCCACCACGCGCCGCTGCGTGCTCAGGCACAACAGCGCGGCGCAGCAGAACATGTCCACCGGCAGGATGCGTTTGAGCTTGGCGTTCATCTCCCGCAGGATCTGCGTCAGCCCGTAGCCCTTGGCCGTCATGCCGTAGAACACTTCCGCCAACGGCATCGCGCCGACCGCCGCCGGCAGGCCATGCCCGGTGAAATCGCCGAGCAGCACATGCATATCACCCGCCGGCGTGTAGGCCGCCAACAACAAGTCACCGTTGAACAGCGCATACGGCGATTGCAGGTAGCGAATGTTCGGCGCCGCGTTGATACAGCCGGAATGGGCAACCTTGTCGAACACCGCCTTGGCCACGCGTTGCTCATGCAGCAGGTAGTCGTGGTGCTTGGCGATCAGGTCGCGCTGCTGCAATACCGTGGCCTGCAGGCGGCGCAGGCGGTCCATCGCATTGATCTTGGCCGCGAGGATCAGCGGGTTGTAGGGCTTGGGCAAGAAGTCATCGCCACCGGCATCCAGGCATTCGGCCAGGGCTTCGCTTTGGCGCAGGGAGGTGAGGAAGATGATCGGCACCAGGGCTTCGCCCGCCAGTTGCTTGATCCGGCGCGCGGCCTCAAAGCCATCCATCACCGGCATCAGGGCGTCCATCAACACCAGTTGCGGGCGTTCGCGGGCGAACAGGTCGACCGCTTCCACACCGTTGCTGGCGGTGAGCACTTGGTGGCCCTGGCGCCGAATGATGGTCGACAGCAACAGCAAGTCGGTGGCGCTGTCTTCGGCGATCAGGACGGTCAGCGGTTCGAGGACCGGAGCCAGAGCGCTCAATTGATATCGAACAGTTTATCGAAGTTGGATATCGCGAGGATCTTGCGCACGTCGGAGCTGATGTTGATCACCTGGACTTCCGCATCATCGCCCCCGGCATGATCGCGCAGCAGCAGGAGCATGCCCAGGGCCGAACTGTCCATGTAGGTGGTTTCCTTCAGGTCGACCACGTACACGTCCGGCACCTTGTAGAAACGCTCGTAGGCCTCACGAAAGATCTGGTGGCTGCCGAAATCGAACCGGCCTTTGATTGCAATCGTCAACTTCGTCCCATCCAGGGATACTTCTGACACGACTGACATGTGACTGCTTCCTTGTCATGGGTCTAGATAGAAGGTGTAGCAGGCGAATGGGCTATGGGCAACACGGCGAATCAAATATGGGAAAGCCCCCCTCCCACATTGAACAGCGGGCCTGGCGCTAGTAGGGATTCTGCCGCGGCAGGCGCTGGGACAACTCGTCGAGCAGCTTCTGCTCGCGCTTATCCTCGATCGCCCGCGCTTCGTCGATATAGCGCTGCACCAGCTTGCGCAAGCCTTCGACCCGGGCATAGGCCTGCTGCCAGCTCTCGCGGGCCTTGTCGAGGTTGTTCTGGTGCCAGGCCAGGCTCTGGCGCTGCTGGCCGACGGCAGTCTCAAGTTGGTTGAGAAAGCCCTGGTAGCCCATCAGCCACTGGCCGGACACGCCCTTGGTGCCGCGCTCGATCCACTGCTGCTGGTACTCGCCGCGAAAGCGCTCCAGGTCGCCGAGCTTGCTTTCTGCCAGGCGCACCTGGCCCTGGAAGTAACCCAGGCGCTGGACCGCGGTTTTTTCGGCCTTTTCGGCCATGTCCACCACCGGGGCCAGGCGTGAGGAGCGGCTGCTGGCCATGGCTTAGCCGCCTGGCGCGGGGGCGAAGATGGACTGCAGGTGTGCTTCGCTTTCGCCCATGCTGATGTTGTCGTTGAGGCCCTGGCGCAGGTAGGTGACCAACTGCGGTTGCAGGGCAATCGCCAGGTCGGTCTCACGATCGCCACCGGCCACATAGGCGCCGACGCTGATCAGGTCGCGACTCTGCTGGTAGCGCGACCACAGCTGCTTGAACTGCTGGGCGCGGGCCATGTGCTCGGGCGTAACCACCGATGGCATCACCCGGCTGATGGAGGCTTCGATGTCGATCGCCGGGTAGTGCCCCTCTTCCGCCAGGCGCCGCGACAGCACGATGTGACCGTCGAGCACGCCGCGCGCCGAGTCGGCGATCGGGTCCTGCTGGTCATCGCCTTCAGACAACACGGTGTAGAACGCAGTGATCGAGCCCCCGCCCGCCTCGGCATTACCGGCGCGCTCGACCAGCTTGGGCAGCTTGGCGAACACCGACGGCGGATACCCCTTGGTGGCCGGCGGCTCGCCAATGGCCAGGGCGATTTCCCGCTGGGCCTGGGCGAAACGCGTGAGGGAGTCCATCAGCAACAGGACGTTCTTGCCCTTGTCGCGAAAATATTCGGCGATGCGCGTGCAGTACATGGCCGCGCGCAAACGCATCAGCGGCGCATCGTCCGCCGGGGAGGCCACCACCACCGAACGCTTGAGGCCTTCTTCACCGAGGCTGTGCTCGATGAACTCCTTCACTTCCCGGCCCCGTTCGCCGATCAGCCCCACCACGATGATGTCGGCCTCGGTAAAGCGGGTCATCATGCCGAGCAACACCGACTTACCCACGCCGGTACCGGCGAACAGGCCCAGGCGCTGGCCGCGGCCGACCGTCAATAAACCGTTGATGCTGCGAATGCCCACGTCCAGCGGCTGGCTGATCGGGTTGCGCTTGAGCGGGTTGATGGTGGGGCCGTCCATTGGCACCCAGTCTTCGGCCTTCATGCCGCCCTTGCCGTCCAGCGCGCGCCCGGCGCCGTCCAGCACGCGGCCGAGCATGCTCATGCCCATGGGCAGGCGGCCGGTATCGGCCAGCGGCACCACGCGGGCACCGGGGGCGATGCCCGCCAGGCTGCCAACGGGCATGAGGAAAATCTTGCTGCCGGAAAAACCCATGACTTCGGCTTCGACCTGCACCGGGTGGTAGCTGTCGTCGTTGATCACCAGGCAGCGGCTGCCCATGGCGGCACGCAGGCCCTCGGCTTCGAGGGTCAGGCCGACCATGCGCAGCAGGCGCCCTTCGAGAATCGGCTGGCCGGGCAACCCGGTGGCCTCGATGTAACCGCCCAGGCGCTTGGCGAAGCTGGTGCGATCAAGGCGCATCGGCGGCGTCCAGGTCCACGCTCATGTCCGGTTCGGCCGGGTTCAGGAGCTGCTCGTGGACCTGATCCAGCAGTTGGGCCATGATCTGGCTGATGCGCGTCTCCACAGTGGCGTCGATGCGGCTGTATTCGGTCTCGACGCGGCAACCACCGGGCTGCAGATCGGCATCTTCGACGATGCGCCAGGTTTCTTCATGGCGCTCGCGCAGGGCTTTGACCTGTTCGAAATCCTGCGGGTTGATGTGCAGCCGCACATTGCCGACGCCCAGGGGCAGCAGCTTGAGGGCTTCGCGCATGACGCTTTCGATCTGGCTGGAGTCCAGCACCAGCTCACGCTGGATCACCTGACGGGCGATGTGCTCGACCAGCCCGACCATGGCTTTTTCGATCTGCGAATCCTGCTCGGCGATGGGCTCGAACAGGCTGCCCATCAGGCGTTCGAGGCTGGCCAGCTTGACGCTCAAGGCGACCTCGGCTTCCTGGCGGACCTTGAGCGTGGCGCTGCGAAAACCATCTTTTTCGCCAGCGGCGAAGCCTTCGTTGTAGGCCTCCTGGCGGATGCTTTCCAACTCTTCCAGGGTCAGTGGCTGGACTTCCTCCAGCGGCACTTCTTCCATTTCCGCCGGCAGTTCTTCCACAGGCTCGGGTTCAGGCTCCGGCACATGCGGATCGAAGCTGGGCAACGACCAGATGTCGAACCCGCCCACGTCCCGCGCGCGAATCAGATCGCTGGGCGTCTCATCTTTGTTCGACATGCGAGGCGCCTTAGATCATTTCTTCGCCGCCCTTCCCGCCGAGAACGATTTCTCCGGCTTCGGCCATACGGCGGGCAATGGTGAGGATTTCCTTCTGGGCGGTTTCCACGTCGCTGACGCGCACCGGGCCTTTGGCTTCCAGGTCGTCGCGCAACAGTTCCGAGGCGCGCTTGGACATGTTCTTGAAGATCTTCTCCTTGACGCCTTCGTCCGAGCCCTTGAGGGCCAGTACCAGCACGTCGGAGGAGACTTCGCGCAACAGCGCCTGGATGCCGCGGTCGTCGACATCGGAGAGGTTGTTGAACACGAACATGAGGTCTTCGATCTGGCCGGACAGGGTGTCGTCGATCTCGCGAATCGAGTCCATCAACTGGCCTTCGACCGAGCTGTCGAGGAAGTTCATGATGTCGGCGGCGCGCTTGATACCACCCAAGGTGGTGCGCGAAGCATTCGAGTTGCCCGAGAACTGCTTCTCGAGAATCGTGTTGAGTTCTTTCAGGGCCGCCGGCTGCACGGTGTTCAGCGACGATACGCGCAGGATGATGTCCAGGCGCACTTTATGGTCGAAGTGGCCGAGCACTTCGCCAGCCTGGTCCGGGTCGAGGTACGCCACCACGATCGCCTGGATCTGCGGGTGTTCGTAGCGGATCACGTCGGCGACGGCGCGCGGTTCCATCCATTTGAGGCTGTCGAGGCCGCTGGTGTTGCCGCCCAGCAGGATGCGATCGATCAGGCCGTTGGCTTTGTCTTCGCCGAGGGCCGAGGTGAGCATCTTGCGGATGTAGCTGTCGGAGCCGACGCCCAGGCTGGTCTGGTCGCCGACGATCTCGACGAACTCGCTCATCACCTGTTCGACCTGCTCACGGTGAACGTTGCGCATTTGCGCCATGGCCACGCCGACCCGCTGAACCTCTTTGGGGCCCATATGGCGCAGCACTTGGGCGGCGTCGGTTTCACCCAGGGACAGCAGCAGGACTGCGGCTTTGTCGACCTTGGTGAGTTTGGCAACAGCGGCTCGATTATCACTCATCTGCGTTAATCCACTCTTTCACGACCTGGGCCACACGGCCCGGGTCTTCTGCCACCAGACTCTTGATTGCGTTCAACTGAGCGTCATAGCCTTCGCTCGGGCTTGGCAACAGGATGCTTTGCGGGCCGCCGAGGCTGACGCGGTCGTTGGCCAGTTCGCCGTCCAGGCCGCCCATGCCACCCAACTCGACGTCGCCGCCAGCGAAGGCCGCCAGTTGTTTCTTGCCATTGCCGGTGATGTTGTTGAGCACCGGACGCAGCACGCCGAACACCAGCACCAGGATGAACAACACGCCCAGCACTTGCTTGACGATGTCCCAGAACCACGGCTGGGTGTAGAACGCCGCTTCGGCGATCACTTCGCCACGCTCGGCGGAGAACGGCATGTTGATCACGCTGACGCTGTCGCCACGGCTGGCGTCGAAACCGACGGCATCCTGCACCAGGCGGGTGAAGCGCGCCAATTCGTCGGCGCTCCACGGTGCGCGGGTGACGGCGCCGTCAGCGGCGTTGACCTTGACCTGGTCATCGACCACCACCGACACCGACAGGCGGTTGATCCGGCCCTGTTGCTGCTTGGTGTGGCTGATGGAACGGTCGAGTTCGAAGTTCTTGGTCGACTGGTTACGCTTGTCCGCCGGGTACGGAGCGAGCATCGGCTGGCCGGTGGCCGGGTCCATGATCTGTTGACCGTTGGCGTCCAACAGTGGCTGGCCGGGAGCGATGGCGCCCGCGGTCGCGGCGGCGCCGCCAGTGGTTTGCGGTGCCGAGGCCGGGGCCGGCGGCTGGTTGCTCAGGGCACCCGGTACGCCTTGCGGGCCGTTGCTGGCGGTGCGTTGTTCGCTGGTGGACTGCTCGCTGCGCAGGGCCGGCTGGTCCGGGTTGAATTGCTCGGAGGTCGACTCGACGGCACTGAAATCCACGTCGGCGGACACTTCAGCCTTGTAGCGGTCGTTGCCCAGCACCGGTTGCAGGATGTTGTGGACACGCTGGGTGAGCATGCTTTCCATGCGGCGACTGTAGTCGAACTGCTTGCCGGCCTGGGTCAGCGCTGAGTTTTCGGCCATGTCGGACAACAGGTTGCCCTTCTGGTCGACCACGGTGATTTGCGACTTGCTCAATTCGGGAACGCTGGTGGCCACCAGGTTGATGATCGCCAGTACCTGGCCAGGCTCCAGGGAGCGGCCGGAAAACAGTTCGACCAATACCGAGGCACTTGGCTTGCGCTCGTCGCGCACAAACACCGAACTCTTCGGAATCGCCAGGTGGACCCGCGCACCCTTGACGTTGTTGAGGCTGGAGATGGTACGCGCCAGTTCGCCTTCCAGGCCACGACGGTAGCGGGTGGCTTCCATGAACTGGCTGGTACCCAGGCCCTGGTCCTTGTCGAGGATCTCGAAACCGATGTTGCTGTCGGACGGGGTCACGCCGGCGGCGGCCAGCTTCATGCGCGCCCGGGCGACGTCATCGGCCTTGACCAGCAGTGCCCCGGAGTTGGGCTCCACGGTGTAGGCGATGTCGGCGGCGGCCAGGGTTTCCATGATCTGCTTGGAGTCCATACCGGCCAGGCTGCCGTACAGCGGCCGGTAATCGGGTTGCTGCGACCACAGCACCACAGCAAAACCAATCGCCACGCTGGCCGCCAGGCCGACCATCAGGCCCACCTGACGCAGCATGGTCATTTCCGAGAGGTTTTCCAGGAACGACAGGCCAAACAGCGGCGGCTTGCCGTCTGTCTTGGCGGGTACGTTGTCCACGACTGCTTCTGCCATGACTTAAATCTCGTCCTTAAACCGGCATCTGCATGATGTCTTGATAAGCCTGGACCAGTTTGTTGCGCACCTGGGTCAAGGCTTGAAAGGACACACTGGCTTTCTGCGAAGCGACCATCACGTCGGTCAGGTCCACGCCGCTCTTGCCGATTTCGAACGCGGTCGCCAACTGGTTGGAGGCTTGCTGGGTGTCACTGACTTTGTTGATGGCCTGGCCGAGCATATCGGCGAAACTGCTTTGGCCCAATTCCGGCGCTTGTGCGACGGATTTCGGTTGAGCCATGGCGTCCATTTGCATGGAGCGCATATCCAACATCAACCGATTGAACTCAATACCCTGGCTCATGACCTTCTCTCTCCGACGACCCGCAATTTTTTGACACTACGCAGCGGTTACTAGGGGTGGTAGCAACAAGGGTGCCAGCTCTGTATCAACCTGTAAGAAAAGGCGACAAAACTTGTCGGCCTTGTTACCGCTCAGATAGCAAACAGATAAGCTTCCACGTCCATCCCCGCATCCCGCATCTGCGCCAACTTGTAGCGCAGGGTGCGTGGGCTGATGCCCAGGCGCTCGGCCGCTTCTTTACGACGGCCGCGTTCGGCGCGCAGGGTGTCGATGATCATCTGGAATTCGCGGCGGCGCAGATCGTCGCCCAGGGCCCCGGCGGATTCGGCTTCGGCGACCAGCGGCGCGGGCGCCAGGCTCGGTAACGGCGCGGCGCCGCTGCCCATGGCCAGGCAGAAGTCCTGAGGCTGGATCAAGCCGCCCTGCTGCAGAATCAACGCACGCTGAATGGCGTTGTCCAGTTCCCGCACGTTGCCGGGCCATGGGTAGCCGATCAGGCATGCCTGGGCTTCGGCCGACAGCCGCGCCTGGGCGTGCTTCATTTTTTTGACGTGGTTGTTCAGCAGGCGCTCGGCCAGCGGGATGATGTCCGCCGGACGCTCGCGCAGTGGGCGCCAGGCCAGGGGGAATACCGAGAGGCGGTAGAACAAGTCTTCACGAAAGCGCCCCGCCGCCACTTCACCCGCCAGGTCGCGGTTGGTGGTGGCGACCACGCGGATATCCAGCTGGATCGGCTTGCGCGCGCCGACCCGCTCCACTTCACGCTCCTGCAGCACCCGCAGCAGTTTGGCTTGCAGACCCAGGGGCATTTCCGAAATTTCGTCGAGCAGGATGGTACCGCCGTCGGCCTGCTCGAACTTGCCCGCCTGGGCCGCGATGGCGCCGGTGAAGGAGCCCTTTTCGTGGCCGAACAGCGTGGCTTCGAGCATGTTGTCGGGGATCGCCGCGCAATTGATCGCGATAAAGGGCTGCTGGGCGCGCCCCGATTGCTGGTGGATATAGCGCGCCAGCACTTCCTTGCCGGTGCCCGACTCGCCGGAAATCAACACGGTGGAATCACTGCGCGCCACGCGGGCCGCGAGCTCCAGCAATTGTGCGCTGGCCGGCTCAAAAGCAATCGGGCCGTCTGCCTCGCCGACTGGAATCACCCCCAGGGCATGCCGCGCCACCAGCTCGATCAGCGCCTTGGGCTCGAACGGCTTGACCAGGTAATCCGCCGCGCCCTGGCGCATGGCATCCACTGCGCGCTCGACGGCGCCATGGGCGGTCATCAGCAGCACCGGCAACTGCGGCTGGCGTGCGCGCAGCAGTGCGAGCAACTGATGGCCGTCCATGCCAGGCATGTTCACGTCGCTGACCACCAGGCTGAAGGCTTCTTGCTCCACCGCCGCCAAGGCGTCCTCGGCAGAACCGACCGCCCGATAGTCATGGCCCGCCAGCAGCAGCGTGTCAGCCAATGCCTCACGCAGGGCACGATCGTCTTCCACCAACAGAACCTTGATAGCCATAGCCTTTTACTCCGCGCTTGCCGCGCATGAAAACAGCGGCAAGGTCATCAATGCACAAGTGCCACGCCCCAAGCGGGAACGCAGTTGCAATTCTCCCTGATGGGCGCGCGCCACGGCCTTGACCACCGTCAGGCCGAGGCCCGTACCGTTGGTCTTGGTGGTGAAAAACGGTTCGCCCAGGCGCTGCAGCACTTGCGGCTCGATACCGCTGCCGCTGTCGCTGATGCACAGGCGCAGGGTTTGCGCACGGGCGTACACATGCACCTTGAGCCGCGCACCGGGGCCGCTGGCCTGGGTCGCGTTTTCGATCAGGTTGAGCAGCGCACCCACCAGGGTGTCGCGGTTGCACAGCAATTCGCCTTGGTGACTGTCGCACTGCCAGCGCACATTGGCGTCCTGCACATGGGTGGCGGCCGCCGCTTGCAACGCCTGCATCAGGCCGGACGGCGTGATGCGGTCGGTCAGCGGCAATTCGCCGCGGGCAAACACCAGCATGTCGCGCACCTGGTGCTCCAACTCATGCAAGCGCTCCTTGAGGCGTCCGGCAAAACGCTGGTGGGTGTCGGCGGGCAATTGCTCATCAGTCAAATGACTGGCGTAGATCAACGCCGCCGACAACGGCGTGCGGATCTGATGCGCCAAAGAAGCGACCATCCTACCCAGCGACGACAAGCGCTCATGGCGCGCCAGTTGGTCTTGCAGGTGACGGGTTTCAGTCAGGTCGTTGAGCAGCACCAGTTGACCGGGCTCCGCGTCCAGGGAGCGAGTGGCGATGGACAAGCGGCGCCCATCCTTGAGGGAGATTTCATGGCCGTCATCTTCACGCGGCGCGAAGCAGCGGCTGATCACATGGCGCCACAGTTCGCCCTCCAACGGCAGCCCGAGCAGGTCGCAGGCGGCCGGGTTGGCTTCGCGCACACGGCCCTGGTCGTCGATGACGATCACACCGCCAGGCAACAGATCGAGCAGGTTCTGCAGACGGTTGGCCAAGCGCTCTTTCTCGGCCAGCTCTTCCATGCGCTGGGCACTGACCACCGCCAACTCGCCCTTGAGCTCGGAGACCCGCGCTTCCAGTAGGCTGTAGGAGTCGGTCAACTGGCTGGACATCTGACTGAACAGCGAGAACGCCTGCTCAAGGCCATGCCGGCCAAGCTGTTCGGCGGACGGGACAGGCCCCTGGAGTTCAGGGGCCGAAGGTAGTTGGGCGGCGTGGGGCATCATGCTCTCTCGCTTGGCTGACCGTCAGTTAAACGGAACGTTGCGAGGGCTGTAGCAATACCCGTGCCTAAAAAAAATACGCTTAGTTTTCAGTTAGTTGAAAAACAGGCGTCAATCATCTGCCTGTTCATCACCGTCTCGGCGGCTCATCCCGTACTTGCGCATCTTTTCCACCAGGGTGGTTCGACGGATACGCAGGCGCTCGGCCGCACGGGCGACAATGCCGTTGGCGTCGTCCAGGGCCTGCTGGATCAGCCCTTGCTCGAGGTTGCCGAGGTAGTCTTTGAGGTCCAGGCCTTCCGGCGGCAGCATCGCGTTGGCACCGAAGTCCGGGGTATGGCCGTTGAAGGCAATCCGCTCTTCCATGTCGCTGCGCAGGCTGTCCACCAGATGCTCGTCTTCTTCGTCGACGTAGCGGAATTTCTTCGGCAGCTCGACCACGCCGATCACACCGTAGGGATGCATGATCGCCATGCGCTCCACCAGGTTGGCCAGCTCGCGGACGTTGCCCGGCCAGCCGTGACGGCACAGGGACATGATCGCTGCCGAATTGAAGCGGATAGAACCGCGCTTTTCGTGCTCCATGCGCGAGATCAGTTCGTTCATCAGCAGCGGGATGTCTTCCACGCGCTCACGCAGCGGGGCCATCTCGATCGGGAACACGTTGAGGCGGTAATAGAGGTCTTCGCGGAAGCTGCCGACCTCGATCATGCTTTCGAGGTTCTTGTGGGTAGCCGCAATGATCCGCACGTCGACGCTCTGGGTCTTGTTGCTGCCCACGCGTTCGAAGGTGCGCTCCTGCAACACGCGCAACAGCTTGACCTGCATCGGCAGCGGCATGTCGCCGATTTCGTCGAGGAACAGGGTGCCGCCGTTGGCCAGCTCGAAACGCCCGGCACGGCTGGTGATCGCCCCGGTAAAGGCGCCCTTCTCGTGGCCGAACAGTTCGCTTTCGAGCAGCTCTGCCGGGATCGCCCCGCAATTGACCGGCACAAAGGGCCCGTCGCGGCGCTTGGAGTGATAGTGCAGGTTGCGCGCGACCACTTCCTTGCCAGTGCCCGACTCGCCGAGGATCAGCACGCTGGCGTCGGTATCGGCCACTTGCTGCATCATCTGGCGCACGTGCTGGATCGCCCGGCTGGTGCCGACGAGGCTGCGGAACAGGTTGGGTTCGCGATGACGACCGCGCTCACGGGCCTGGTCGTACATCTCGCGATAGACCTGGGCGCGGTGCAGGGAGTCGAGCAATTTGCTGTAGCTGGGCGGCATTTCCAGGGCGGACAACACCCGGCGGCGCTGGTCTTCCGGCAGGTCAAGCGAAGAAATATCGCCCATCAGCAACACCGGAAGGAACTCATCCCAGGTTGACAGTGTCTTTAACAAGCCCAGAACTGCGCCAGGAGCGTTTACCGTCCCGATCAGCACACAAATGATTTCACGGCTCGAGGACAACGAGCTGACCGCCTGCTGCCAATCATGGCTACCGCAGGGCAGATTTTCTTCGCCAAGAAAATTTAAAATCACCGCTAAATCGCGGCGGCGGACGCTATCGTCATCAATCAGCAGAATTTTGGTTTCACGCCACATGCAATAGCAACTTCCCTAGTAAAACGCTCTGCCCCAGAGTGAGGGCAATCTAGACGCTTGTAAGATTTCTTACCTTACTAGACGTCTGAAATCTGAAAACAGCACTAGTTAAGTCAAAAATGCTGGCACAGTCAAATATATGACGCACCGTTCGGATTAACTGAGCCCATTCAGCCGAACAAATGGTAAACCTTTGACGCACTTTCCGCTCGGTTGATCTGCGACATCTCTTCGAAAATCGCCTGGCGCTCACCGGTCGTCACCTCAAGCAACTGCTGGTACACCGCCAGCAAGCTCTCCAGCTTTTCCCGCAGGGCGTCCTCGTCCACCGGCGCTTCACTGAGTACCTGATCAATCACTGCGCGACAGCCCAGGTCCAGTTCGCCAACGGCTTCCCAGTTGCGCTCCGCCAGCGCGCCGATCAGGGCTTCGCGGGTTTCATCGATGCGTTGCAGTGCTTGGCTCATGATCAGTTCCTCAAGGCCGAGGCCTTACTGTGCGGCACCTTGTGGTGCGGCAATGCCATCCCAGCCTTCTTTGACGGTAATCAACAGACGAGCGACTTCGTCGATCATGTCGACATCGTTGTGCAAATTGGCTTCCATCAGACGGTTGGTCATATAGACATATAGACCGTCCAATTGCTGGACGTATTCCTTGTTGTCGCTTTTTTCCGCATCCAGGCCATCACGAAGGCCAATGAGGATGTCAGAAGCCTTGCCGAGCATCAGGCCCTTCTGAGCGATATCGCCACGCGCCAGGGCGCCCTTGGCTTGCGCCATACGGTCCAGACCGCCCTCCATCAGCATTTGCACCAGGCGATGCGGGCTGGCTTCGGAGATCTGAGCATGGGAATTGACCTTCTGATATTGGCGAAGGGCTCTCATGGGATTCATGTTTCTACCTCGTGACAGGCAACAGCTAGATGGGTTGCAGTAACCATTATGTCGACTGGATCGCAAAAAACTTTAACCCGCCGGCGCTATAAAGAACAAAGCCCAGGTCAATGGACCCGGGCTTTTTCACGCACATTCAATCAGCTGCTGCTTTTGGAGTTGCTCAGCGCACTGAGCGTACCAAGGATGCTGCTGCTCTGTTGCCGCAACTGCGCCACCAGCGTGTCCATGGCCGTGTACTTGCGGGTCAAGGCGTCCTGCATCGTCGTGAGACGACCATCCAGATCGGATTGTTGCTTGGTCAGGTCTTTCAGGCTGTCGGCCAACGACGTCGTGCGCGTCGCCAGAATCCCGGTGGAGGCCTTGGCGTAGCCATCGGTAGCCGCCGTCAGGCGCGCCAGCAAGCCGGTCTTGCCGCTGAAAATACTGTTGATGTCGGCAGCATTGGTGGCGACAGCCTTATCCCACTGCTTGCTGTCGATACTCAGCGCCCCGGTGTCCTGGTCGGTCGTGACGCCGAACTGCGCCAGAGACTTCAAGGTGCCGTTGCCGGACAGTGCGTTGAACTCGTTGCGGATCGCCGACTGCAAGGTACGCATGGTCGAGTCGCCGGTCAGGGTTGCGGCGATGGAGTTACCGGCAGCATCCTTGGTGACCTTGGTCTCGGCGTTCATGGCCTTGAGCAGAGCGTTGTAGGTGTCGACGAAGCCCTTGACCCCGGACTTCAGCGCGGTGGCGCTGGTGCTGACCGAGATGGTCATGGCTGTACGAGGCGGATTTTGACTCGCATCGTTGGCCGTGACCGTGGGCGACAGTGACAGCAATTTGATACTCACCCCACTGACCGCATCGGTGATGTTGTTGGAGGTGGATTCCGCAGGAATGTTATCGATGGTGTACTTGGCGTTCTGAGGCGGGTCGACCACGGTATAGCCGGTATCAATCCCGGAATTGCCCGACATCGTCAGGTCCGAACCTAACCCGCCCTTGGTGGACGTCAGGATCAGACGCGAACCATTGGAGTCGGTCAGGATGTTGGCACTCAGGCCTGCGGTGCTGAACTGCGAGTTGATCGAGTCGCGCACCTGTTGCAGGGTTGCGCCCGCCGGCACACTCAGATCGAAGTTCTTGCCCGACTGCGAGATGGTCAGCGTCTTTGCGCTGGTGGTGCTGTTGACGACCGTCGACTGGCCACCGGCAAAACTGGTGGTCGACAACTTCGAAGGCTTCGCCAACTGGTTGACGATCAGCGAAAAGCTGCCGTTCGACGCCCCCTGGTTGGCCGTCATGGTGGCGACTTTTTCATCCGAAGACGTGCCGGTCAAGCCACTGAAGCTGTTATCGGTGCCCATGCTGGTCAGCGCACCACGAAAGGCGTCCAGGGCTGCCTGGATCTTGCCGATCGACGACAGCTGGGTAGTTGCCTTTTGCGATTGGGTGTTGATCTGCGCCTGTTTCGGCGCTCGCTCGGCATCCACCAGGGATTTCACAATTGCCTGGGTGTCGAAGCCCGACCCCACGCCAGTAATCGTTGTACCCGCCATCATCTTTCTCCTTTACGGTGGCTGCCGTTATCTTGACGAAGAACACTTCAAGCCGTAACAGCAACAATTTTCATGCCAGCTCAAGCCTTGTCGTCAAACAATACGTGACTGGCGCTGGACAAACTTTGCGCCAGCTTCAAGGCCGTTTCCGAGGGAATCTGGCGGATCACTTCACCGGTGTCGGTGGCAATGACCTTGACCACAACCCTATGGGTGGAATCATCAATGGAAAAATCCAGATTACGCTGGGCCGCTTGTACGAATTCTTTAATATCGGTGACCGCTTTTTCCAGATCGCCCTTTTGGGGCTTGTCCGTGGCTGGCGCGGCCGGCTCAACCTTAGTCTTGTCTTTGTCAGCAACCACAGGTGCCACGGGGCCTTGAGGGGCCTGTGGCGGATAAGACAAGTTCAGTTTTACATTCATGTCCATGCCCAATCTCCTCTGATTGGAAAAGACGAAAGGGCACGTAAACGCGCCCCCCATCATTTACCCAGCGCCGTGATTACTGAAGCAGCTTCAGTACAGCGGATGGCAGTTGGTTAGCCTGCGACAGGATCGCGGTGGAAGCCGACTGCAGAGTTTGCTGCTTGGTCAGTTCAGCGGCTTCGGAAGCGAAGTCGACGTCCTGAACAGTACTACGGGCAGATGTAGTGTTTTTCTGGATGTTGGTCAGGTTATCCACAGTGCTGGTCAGACGGTTCTGAACAGCACCCAGGCCCGAACGGGAGCTGGAGATGGTAGCGATAGCCTGGTCGATCACGGACACAGCGTTCTGAGCCTTGGTGGCGTCAGTCACGTCGGTCTGCGATACGGAGGTCTTGGCCGAGGCAGCGGAAGTCGCGGCACCGAAGAGACCGGTCACACCAGCACCTTCCAGGGAGTAACCCTTGGAGGAGTTCATGTTCACAGCACCGGTAGCGATGATGCCGTCAGCCAGGGCAGTAGCAGTACCGTAGGTACCGGAACCGTCTTTGGTCGCAACAGTGATGGTACCGGCAGCGGTCGAAGCGCTGAAGGCCAGGTTTTCACCAGTGTCGGATTTAACCGACAGAGTGCCTTTGGATTCATCGTAGTTAACGCTGATACCCAGTTTGGCGGAGTTCGACTTCAGTTGGTCAGCCAGGCTGGCGGTATCTTTCACACCGACGAACGTGGTGGCTTGGCCGCCAACGGTCATGGTGAACGAAGCCGGAGCAGCAGCAGCACCCGCGCCGACAACGAACTGAGCTTCAGTGCTGGCAGTAGCGCTCAGGCCACCGACGGCGCCACTCAGTTGGGCAGCGATGGTTTTAGCGGAAGCAGCGGCAGCTACGGTTACGCTGGTAGACTGACCGTTACCAGTCACAGCGATTGCGCCACCAGCAACACCAGCACCAGGGGTGATGCCCAGGCTGTTGATCTGCTGCGAACCGATGTTGTTGGCAGCAACGTTGTCCAGGCTTACGTTGATGGTTTCGTTAGCGTTGGCGCCAACTTGGATAGCTTTAGTACCGTACGAACCGTCCAGCAGTTTCTGGCCGCCGAAAGTGGTGGTTTGCGAGATACGGGTCAGTTCCGAAGTCAGAGCCTGGTATTCGTCGTTGTTCGACTTACGGTCGTCGGTGCTCAGGGAGCCAGTAGCCGAAGACAGAGCCAGGGTACGCATTTTTTGCAGAATGTCGGTCGAAGCCTGCATTGCGCCTTCAGCGGTTTGCGCGATGGAGATACCATCGTTGGCGTTCTTGACTGCTTGACCCAGGCCGTTGATTTGGCTAGTCATGCGGGTAGCAATACCCAAGCCGGCAGCGTCGTCTTTAGCGCTGTTGATACGCAGGCCGGAAGACAGGCGCTGCATGGAAGTGGCCAGGGAGCTGCCAGCTTTGTTCAGGTTGCCCTGGGTAGTGATGGAAGCAATGTTGGTGTTTACTGTTAAAGCCATGACGAAATCCTCGTTGGATGGATACTGCGGCTTCCGGCCCTGGCAACCGCCGGGTGTGGCCTAGAGAACCTACGTAATAGTTATCGTCGTGGTAGCCGGTTGCTTGAGGAGTTTTTTGATTTTTTTTACTAGCACCGTGCCACCCCTTGTAATTCAAGGGCTTAGTCCGGCAAAAAGGCCTGATTTCATTGGTTTTTCTGGCGTCAAATAAAAAACGCCGATGATCGTTCGATCATCGGCGTCTTCATGCTTGAAGCGCGTGCAACCTATTCAGGTGTCACGGACGATAGAGAATCGCCGAGCCCCAGGACAGGCCCACCCCAAATCCGCTGATTGCCACGCGTTTCCAGGTGGAGTCCAGCGCGTGCTTTTCCAGCAGCAACGGAATGCTCGACGACACGGTGTTGCCGGTCTCGACCATGTCCTTGATGAATTTTTCCACTGGCGCATCTTCGAAACGCCGCGCCACGGCGTCGACGATCGCCGCACTGCCCTGGTGAATGCAGAAGGCATCGATGTCGTCGGCCTTGAGGTCCGACTCATCGAGCAGCGCGTGCAAGTGCGCCGGCACTTTGAGCAAGGCGAAGTTGAACACCTGGCGGCCATTCATGAAGAACACGCCATCGCTGACTTTCAAATGCGGTGCGCCGGAGCCGTCGGTGCCGAACTTGGCCTTGCCGAGCAACCACGAGGCATCTTCACCCATCCAGGTCGCAGTGGCGGCATCGCCGAACAGCATGGTGGTGTTGCGGTCTTCCGGGTCGACGATCTTCGAATACGGATCGGCGGTGATCAGCAGGCCGTTCTTCAGGCCGGTGGCCTCCATGAAGCCCTTCATCGCGTAGATGCCATAGACGTAGCCGGAGCAACCCAGGGAAAGGTCAAAGGCGGCGACGTGAGTCGGCAGGCCGAGCTTGTCCTGGACGATGGCGGCGGTGTGGGGCAAGCCCTCTTCGTCGCCGTTCTGGGTGACGACGATCAGCGCGTCGATGGACTCACGCTTCAACTGCGGGTTGTTGGCAAACAATGCATTGACCGCTTCGACACACAGGTCGGAGGTCTCCTGCCCAGCTTCCTTGCGCGGCAGGAATGCCGACCCGATCTTGCCAATGATGAACTCTTCATCCTTGGCGAATTTGGCACCCTGGGCGTAATTATCGATCCCGTCGGCCGGCACGTAACTGGCGATGCTTTTTATGCCAATCATTGTGGCTTCCCAATACTAAATAGCTGGAGAACACCCCTCGGACGACGCCTGGAGTGCTGACAATAAAGGGGATAACCCCATGACAATTTCGCTGAAAGCCGTCCCGCAAGGACCCTGTGACGACTTATCCTTTTCATACGATACAGTGAAGATGCGCTTTATGACTCACAGGTCACTCAATTTTGTGCGGTTTATGCAAAACCTTTGAACAATTGAGCCGTAAAAACGACAACGGCCCACCCTGTTTCCAGAGTGGGCCGCGGTGTTGTCACGCTGAAATCACATTTTGCTGAACAGGCTCAACTGGGAAATTTTAACGAAGGCCAGCTGTGAAGCCTGCAACATGGTCTGCTGCAGCGTCAGATTGATCGCCGCCTCTCCCATGTCGACGTTAGCCAGGTCACTCATGGTGCTGGTGTTGGCCAGACCGATGCTGGTGTTTTCGCCGGACTGAATATCCAGGGCGTTCCCCCGCGCACCGATGTCACCGCGCACGTTAGTGATCTGGGACATTGAGTTGGCCAAGTTGCTGATGGAGGCATCCAGCACGTCCTTGAGCTTGACCGTCGCCGCCGGATTACCGTCGGCCGGCAGCTCCAGCGCCTTGCGCAATTGGCCGAGGGTGTCCAGCGCATTCTGCGTTTTCTGGGTATTGGCACCGACGGAAAACTGATCGCCCGCTTGTGGCGTACCGCCGCTGATGTCAAACGTCACCCCGGCCGCCGTCAAGGTCGTACCGCCACCGGTATCACCGGTGGCAATGGTTTTGCTAGCGGCCGTGTAGGGCTGGGCGTACACCTCGTAGGCGGTCGCGCTGGTGAACTTGATCAGCGCTCCGCTGTTGCTCGGGAACGTGCTGGCATAGTCCGTCTGGTTGGACACGGTGGCCCCGTTCAATTGCGCAGTGGACGTGTTGCTTGGCGTGCGCGAGATACTGAACGTATCCGGCTTGGCTTCCAGGCTGAACGAGCGATCCTTGACCAGCGCATCGGAGTTGGCGCCCGGGGCAACATCCCCGAGGCCCATGGTGATGTCGAACTTCACCCCACGCAGTGCCACGCTGGTGCTGCCTTCCTTGGTGGCATCGAAGGTGCCGTTACCCGCAATCTCCGAGGTCACGTCAGTGCCGTTCTTATCGGACACCTTGTATTGGGTGCTGCTGGTAAAGGTCAGCTTGTACGGCTGGCCGTCGGCGAACTTGTTGGAGTAGTCGGCGCTTGAAGTCACCAAGCCGGCCGACAGCGCAACCTTGTTGTCATTGACCGTCGGCGGCACCGTCTGAGGCACAGGGGCAAGCCATGTGGCCTGGGTGCGACTGGTGTTGGCGGCGCCCTCCAGAATGGTCTTGCCGGTATCACCGGCGCTGATCTTCAACGTATTGGAGACTTGCAGGGTCAGCGGCGTTTCATCGCCTTGATAACTGTAAGTGCCGTCATTGTTGCGGCTGTAGGGCGGGGTCTGGGTCTTGGAACCGGAAAACAGGTAGTTGCCGGAAGAGTCCTTGCTGTTGAGCATGCCCAGGACCTGATCCTCGATCGCCCCGACTTCACTGGCAATCGAGCGGCGATCGGCATCGCTGATCGAGCCGCCGGCACGCAGGGCCAACTGAGTGGCGCGCTGCAAGGCGTCGTTGATCGAGCTGAGCACGCTTTCTTCGTTGGTCAGGGAGTTTTTCAGGCTGGTGATATTGCCATTGAACTGACCCAGCATGTCTTTCTGCTGTTGCAACAACAACAAACGGGCGGCCGCCACCGGATCATCCGCGGCGGTTTGCACACGCACACCGGAACTGGCCTGATCCTGGGCCTTCACCACACTGGAATAGTTATCCGAATACTTGGCGGAACTGGTTTCGAAATACTGCTGTGTAGAAATTCGCATCGTCCCAGACTCCCTTAAAGACTATTGATCAGCGTAGTGAAGGTTTCTTGCGCAGCCTTGATGATCTGCGACGACGCGGTGTAGTACTGCTGGAACTTGATCATGTCGCCCGCCTCTTCATCCAGGTTGACCTGGGACACCGAGTTGCGTGCGTTTTTGTTGGCCGTCAACAACGCGCCGGTGGCCGTGGTGTCAGTAGTGGCCGAGGCGGCCTTGGCCCCCACGGTGGACACCAGGCGGCTGTTGGCCGCGACCAGGCTCACCCCACCCCCGCTGCCATCGGCCAGACCGACCGAGGCCTTGGTCTGCAGATTGAGCAGTTCCTGGGCATTGCGGTTGTCCGACCTGCCGGAAGCATTGAAAGAGAACGTGGTGCTGTCGCCATCGGTCGGCGAGCCGCCGACGGTCGTATCGAAACCGAAGCTCGCGGCCGGTACGACGAGCGCACCACTGGCATCGCGCATCGGTACGTTGACGGTGATCTTGTTACCCTGGCCCGGCACAATCGTGCCGCTGCCTATCGAGTTGCCCTGAGCATCGTTGAGCGTGTAGGCCTGGGTACCGTCGGCTGCCGGCTTGCCGAAGACCATCTTCACCGGCATTGAGTGTTCAATCCCGGCGCGCAGTTGAGCGGTAGTCGCGCCGCCATGAATGTCGATCGGCAGCGTCAGGCTCGGTGGTGTGAAAGTGCCAGTCCCCTGATTGGTTTTACTGCTTTCGCCCAGTAAAGGCCCGGCAAACGCGATTTTATTGGAGTCCGTCATATCGGTGCCGATATGGGTGGCGCCAGTCGCGGTGGGGCTGACCTTGAAGCTATCGCCCGCCGCCATCGCCCCCTTGCCATCCAACGCCAAGGTGAACCCATCGATCACCGGCGGCGGCGTGGTGGTGACGTCGAACGCGCCCATGGCCTTGCCGTCGGAACGCACCACGGTGTAATTGTTGGCGCTGCTGAAGGTGACCTTATAGTCATAGGTCGACAGCTTGCTGGTATCGGCGATGCTCACATTCAGGTTGCCGGCACTGCTGTTACCCACGGCGCCCTGGCTGCGCTGGGCAATCGCTGTCGCGCTGTTGATGTCCTTGAACAGCGAGGTGCCGAAGTCGCCATTCAGGTCCAGGCCTTGGCCCAACTGATTGTTGACCGTATCGGCCGTCGCCAGGGCGATACGCCCCAGATCGTTGATCGCCGGCATCAGTGCATCACTGCGATAACGCAGCAACCCGCCGATGCTGCCGCCGGACAGCACGTTGCCCAGGTCCATAGAGGTCCCGCCGCCCGCGTTCATCTCAATGGTGTACTGGCTAGTGTCGCTCTTGCTCGGCACGGCGGAAATGCTGTTGGACTGGTCGCCCAGCACCAGGGACTGGCCCGAGCCGGTGCTGACACTGAACACACCGTTCTTTTCACTGGTGGTCACCCCTACCAGCTCATTGAGCGAGCGCACGGCCTCATTACGCGCATCCAGCAGATTGGCCGGCGCGGTGTTGGTCGAGCCCTGGACCTGACTGATCTGCTTGTTGAGCGAGGCAATCGAGGAGGTCAACTGATTGACCTGATCACTCATGGTGCTCAACTGGCCGTTGATCGACTCTTTCTGCTGGTTCAACTGGGAGGAGATCGAGTTGAACCGGTTGCTCAGGGTCTGCGCGCTGGTCAACAGCACCTGCCGGGCGGACGTGTCACTGGGGTTGGCGGCCGCGGTCTGCACCGCGGAGAAGAAAGCACTGAGTACCGAGGACATACCGGTGGTCTTGTCCGATAAGGTCTTGTCGACAGCGCTGACCTGACCGGCATAAGCCTTGGCATCGCTGTTGAGCGACGTGCTGTTCTGGTAGGCCGCGTCCAGGAATTCGTTATAGACCCGCCGCACATCCGCCAACGTCGTGCCACTGCCGATGAACACACCGCCGTACTGGTTCGAAGCGCTGGCGTTCTGAGTGGTCTGCTGACGCGAGTAGCCTGCGGTATTGGCGTTGGCGATGTTGTTACTTAAGACCGACAACGATCCTTGAGCGGCGTTGAGCCCCGACATCCCGATATTGAGCAAACTCATGGTTCAGACCTTATAAATGAGTGGTCGCGCCCGCGACAGCGTAGTTCTGGTAACTGTTCATCGTTTTTGCGATCTGCGAAATCTTGCTGGCGTAGTCCGGATCGGTGGCATACCCGGCTTTTTGCAACTCGCGCACAAACTGTTCCGGGTTGTCGGCTGACTTCACAACTTCTTTATAGCGATCATTGCTTTGCAACAACGTCACCAGGTCATGGAAGCTGTCCTGGTAGGAATCGTAGGAACGGAACTGCGCCGTTTCCTTGACCATCGCGCCATCGCGAAACTCGCTGGTGATCGCGCGGGCCTGGCCGCCCTGCCAGCTCTGGCCGGCCTTGATACCGAACAGGTTGTGGCTGCTGCTGCCGTCGTCGGCGCGCATCACCGACTTGCCCCAACCGGTTTCCAGGGCGGCCTGGGCCACCAGGTACTTCGGATCGACACCAATACGCGCCGCGGCAGCCTTGGCCATCGGCAACATGGTGGCGACAAATTCGTCCTGGGAACTGAAGGCTTTCTTCGCCGGCGCCAACGGCGGCTGGGCCACGGCGCGGCCGTAGACCTGCATGCGGCCGCTGGGCACGGCAAAACTGCGTGCGCTGCTGTTGATCACGTTGTCATCGGCGACGCTGTTACGCAGTGGCGCGCGATTGGCATCGATCGCGACCGGCGCGCTCGGCACGATGCCGGCGAGCAGTCGATCGGTCAGTTTGCTCGGCAAGGCGAGACGGCGCTGGTTCATCAGAGCCACGTCGTTGGTGTGAGCGCTGGCGCCTTCGGGGACTGCCACGCGGTAGGCCCACAGTGGGCGCTGGCCATTGGAGCGGCCCAGCGGCCCGGCCGCCTGGGTGCCGGCGGCGATTTCCGTCGGTACGTCGACTTTCTTCACCGGCTCAGCCGCCGCCGGGCCCTGCAAGGTGGCCGCCTGGGCGTCCACCGGCTTGTTCTTCTGCATCTGACGCATCAGCACGTCGGCCAGGCCGATACCCCCGCCTTCGCGGGACATCGAGACAGCCAACTGCTGGTCGTACATTTCCTGGTACTGCTTGGCGGCCGGAGTGTTCAGCGGATTGTCCTTGCCCAGGGCGTCGGTGGCCGAGCGCATCGACTTGAGCATCTCGCTGAGGAACAGCGACTCGAACTCCTGCGCCACTTTGCGCATGTTGCCGTCGCTGTTCTTGTCGGCGCCGACCTTGAGCTGGTTAAGCCGGTTCAGGTCGGAATAAGACCCCGAGTCCGCCGTGCTGCTGATCCCGCTGTTGCGCATATCCATGGCCATGGCCTCAGATCACAATCAGGTCGGCTTGCAAGGCGCCGGCCTGTTTCAATGCTTCGAGGATCGCCATCAAGTCGCCGGGCGCCGCGCCCACTTGGTTCACCGCGCGGACAATCTCGTCCAGGGTGGTGCCGGGGCCGAACTTGAACATTGGCTTGGCTTCTTGCTGGGCGTTCACCCGCGAGCGCGGTACCACGGCGGTCTGGCCATTGGACAACGGCCCAGGCTGGCTGACGATCGGGTCTTCGGTAATGGTCACGGTCAGGCTGCCGTGGGTCACCGCGGCCGGCGACACTTTGACGTTCTGGCCGATCACGATAGTGCCGGTGCGCGAGTTGATAATGACTTTGGCCACTGCCTGGCCGGGGTCGACCTCGAGGTTTTCCAGGATCGACAGGTAATCCACGCGCTGGCTTGGGTCCAGCGGCGCGGTGACCCGGACCGAGCCACCGTCGATAGCCTGGGCCACGCCAGGGCCGAGCATGTCGTTGATCTTGTCGACCACACGCTTGGCGGTGGTGAAGTCGGAACGGTTGAGGTTCAGGGTCAGGCTGTTGCCCTGGTTGAAGCCACTGGGCACGGTGCGTTCAACCGTGGCGCCGCCAGGGATGCGCCCGGCCGATGGCACGTTCACCGTAATCTTCGAACCGTCGCGGCCTTCAGCGTCAAACCCGCCCACCACCAGGTTGCCCTGGGCGATGGCGTAGACGTTGCCGTCGATACCTTTGAGCGGCGTCATCAACAGGGTACCGCCGCGCAGGCTTTTCGAGTTACCGATGGACGACACGGTAATGTCCACCACCTGACCCGGCTTGGAGAACGCCGGCAAGTCGGCACTGATGGACACGGCCGCGACGTTTTTCAGCTGCACGGTGCCCGAGCCCGACGGCACCTTGATGCCGAACTGCGAGAGCATGTTGTTGAAGGTCTGCAGGGTGAACGGGGTCTGGGTGGTCTGGTCACCCGTACCGTTAAGCCCGACCACCAGGCCGTAGCCGATCAACTGGTTAGAACGCACGCCGGAAATGCTGGCGATGTCTTTCAGGCGTTCAGCCTGGGCGACTGCGCTCAGGGACAGCAACAGTGCCGCCGCCATCAGCTGTTTGAATTTCAAAGTGGCCACCTAGAAAGGGAACAGCGGGCTAAGGAAGAAACGGTCGAACCAGCCCGGCTGACTCGCATCAGCAAACGAACCCGTACCCGAGTAGGTAATGCGCGCATCGGCAATACGCGTCGAAGGCACCGTGTTGTCGGTGGCAATGTCATCGGCACGGACCATGCCGGCGATGCGTACCAGCTCGTCACCACTGTTGAGGGTCATCCACTTCTCACCGCGCACGGCGATGATGCCGTTGGGCAATACATCGGCCACCGTCACGGTGATCGAACCGGTCAGGCTGTTGTTCTGTCCAGAGGAGCTCTTGCCGTTGGTGGCGCGGTCACCGCTGTAGCCTGCGCTCAAGCTCAAGTCACCGCTGCCCAAGGGGTTGTTGGTGTTCGGCACGGCACCAAACAACGAGGTCAGGCCAATACCGGTCTTGCTGGTCTTGCCCACCTGCGAGTTGGCGTTCTTGCTGGCCGTGGTCTTCTCGTTGAGGGTGATGGTGATGATGTCACCGACCCGGAACGCCTTGCGGTCGCTGTACAGGTTCTGTTCGAAACCGGCCTGGTAGATCGAGCCGTTATTGGCCGCCGCCGGCAGCGGTGTGCGTGGCAACACCGGCGCGTAGTACGGGTCATTGGGTTTTGGCGTCGGGGCGACACAGCCCGCGAGCACGGCAATCCCACTCAATGCCAGAACGGAAACATAGCGATTCATGACCCTAACCTCACGGTGTTGCAGGCGCCCTCAGGAGCGCCCCATAGACTTGATTACAGATTCTGCGTAACGAACGAAAGCATCTGGTCGGCGGTGGAAATCACCTTGGAGTTCATCTCGTAGGCACGCTGAGTGGTGATCATGTTGACCATCTCTTCCACTGTGCTGACGTTGGAGGTTTCCAGGGTGCTTTGCAGCGTGGTGCCGAAGCCGTTCAAGCCCGGGGTGCCGATTTGCGGCGCGCCACTGGAGGCGGTTTCCAGGAACAGGTTGCCGCCGATGGCTTGCAGGCCGGCCGGGTTGATGAAGTCGGCGGTTTGCAGGTTGCCGATCACTTGCGACGCCGGGTTGCCCGCCACGGTGATGGACACGGTGCCATCGTTGCCGACGGTGAAGGTCTGGGCATTGGCCGGCACGATAATGGCCGGTTCCAGGGAGAAACCGTTGGACGTGACGATCTGGCCGTTGGAGTCCAAGTGGAAAGAACCATCACGAGAGTAGGACGTCGTCCCGTCTGGTTGCAGGATCTGGAAGAACCCTTTGCCGTTGATCGCCATATCCAGAGGCTGACCGGTTTGCTGCAGGTTACCGGCCGTGAAGTTCTTCTGGGTGCCGACGATCTTCACACCGGTACCCAATTGCAGGCCCGACGGCAGTTCGCTGTCCTGGGTCGACTGGGCGCCTGGCTGGCGCTTGATCTGATAGAGCAAGTCCTGGAACTCGGCGCGATCACGCTTGAAGCCCGTGGTCGAAACGTTCGCCAGGTTGTTGGAGATGGTGGTCAGGTTGGTGTCCTGGGCGGACAGACCTGTTTTGGCAACCCATAGAGCCGGAAGCATGCTGTTCTCCTTCGTGCGCCTGTTTGTTGGCGCTGCGCCGCAAAATTAGTATTCAGTGAAACCGCTATCAGCTCATCGCCAGAACGCGGGTCATGGCCTGGTCGTCTTCTTTAGCGCTGTTCATCATCTTGATGTGCAGCTCGAACTGCTTGGAAAGCGCCAGCACCGCGGTCATTTCTTCCACCGCATTGACGTTGCTCGCCTGCAGGAACCCCGAGGTCAGCTTGACGTTCGCGTCGGCCTGGGCCGGCTGGCCGTCCTTGGTGTGGATGGTGCCGTCCAGGCCTTTGGTCATGTTCTTGAGATCGGGCTGGACCAGCTTGATCCGGTCCACTTCAGCCATCACCCGCGGGCCTTCACCCATTGCGCGGATGCTGACGGTGCCGTCGGCGCCTACTTCGATCTTCTGCTGCGGCGGCACGGCGATCGGACCACCGTTGCCCATGATCGGCATGCCATTGCCGGCCCGCAGCACGCCGAGCGCATCCACATTCATGCTGGCGCTGCGCACGTAGGCTTCGCCGCCATCGGGGGTTTGCACGGCCATCCAACCGTCACCACTGACCGCCACATCGAGGTCACGACCGGTTTCGATCATGGCACCCGGAGAGAAGTCGGTGGCAGGCCGCTCGGTCATGGCAAACGCCCGCGCCGGAAAGCTGTCACCGAACACCGGCATCGAGCGCGCCTGCTCAAGGTCACGCTGGAAGCCGTTGGTGGAAATGTTCGCCAGATTGTTGGCATGGGCCTTCTGCGCCAGAGCATTCTGGCTGGCGCCGGTCATTGCCACGTAAAGGTACTTGTCCACGCTCTATCCTCTTTCTGACGGACGTTTGCCGCCCACCGCTGTACTGATGAGGCTTAAGCAATTTGCGAACCAACTTTCAAAAAGTGCAGAAAGCCCAAGCGGGGCAAGGGTTTGCGGCAAGGCGTGAAAAAAGGCAGGCCCAGGCGGAGTCGAAAAAACGGCGGAGTTATGCCGCAGACGGCAACGGTTGGTGTCCCGCAGGCTTTTCCCGGCGCTCAAGCGCTACGCATGGGTGGAGCGCGGAGCACGCCGAACCGCTGAAACACTTGGCAAGCCACTGGGCACTTGCCTCCCCGTTGGTCACCTCAAAACGATGGGGCCGAGGTTTTGTTGTCCGACCATTACAAGCGCCAAAAAAACCATATGCCTGACGGCCCCGTAAATGCGTGAGTACATATGTAGCTGGCTTGTTTTTTATAAAACCCCGACAAAGCCAACTCCAAACAAGAATAGTCCGATAGCTTTTTACATTTACTGATCAAAACCCACTTGGCGTTCAAATACAGCACCCGTAACTTCGGTGCGACGCAAAGCGGTCACGACTACTTTCCGATCATTCGCACCTTATCAACTTATTATTTTCCAAGGATACTGAAATGCCTGGTATTGATAATGCACCCCATACGCACATGACGACAACTTGGCAAAAACAATTTTCTTATAACGAAATTCTAGACCGGTTCGAGCCATTAAGCAGCCTATCACCCGAACAACGGCGCGAGTTGGAGATACACCCGGAGCTGAATCCTAACAATAAAGAATACTGGGAAAGCCGAGCTGGGGAATACGATGCCGGGACACTGCCGCCCTGTTGCGACCTAGACCCGACGACCTCGGCGTTCCTGGAGCTGCTGGACAACATCCCCGGCAGGACCATCGAGACCGGCCTGGGCGTGTCCGCCAACGATGTACGCAGCGGCAAGTTTGGAGCGTTATCGCACAGCGCACTCAGGGAACTGGAAAAACTGGATAAGAACCAAAACTACCAATTGGTCTCCCGTGTTAAAGAGGAGAATGACTCAATGAGCGGATCATTGGCATGGTTCCCTGAAAACGGCGGCAGCCCCATTGAAATCGAAAGTTCTACAGAGGGAACGGTATTTCCGCCCAATGGCTCAGCGTTGCTTGAACATATCGACTTATCAATGCTTATACCCACCTATAACAACGAAGGGGTTTCTGCCAACGAACTGAGATCCGGAAAGTACGGGCGCCTTCCCCCAGAGATCAATCAGAGCCTTGAAAAACTGCAGAACCATAAAGACTACGCACTGACCACACTCTTTTCCCCCCCACCCAATGAAGCGCCTTACATGGCCTGGGTTGAGAAAAAAACAGATGACACCGTGCTCATCCATCAAGATCCAAGCTACGCGATGTATTGACGCCGCCGTGTCACCCCTCGCAGAAAAACCCTGGACATGGCGTCTATCGAGCAGCGTGTTCAGGGGTTTTGCCCTCTTTGCCCAAACCATAATCCCGCAACTTGTTGGCAATCGTTGTATGGGAAACGCCCAAGCGCTTGCCCAACTGCCGACTGCTGGGATGTTCGGCATACAGACTTTCCAGCACGGCCTTTTCAAACCGGCCGACGATGGCTTCCAGGCCGCCCTCCAGAGAGAAATCGCCAAGCGGCTGACGCACGCCATAGTCCGGCAGACGAATGTGTTCAGCCTTGACCGTCCCGCCCTCACACAGCGACACCGCCTGGAACAGGACGTTTTCCAGTTGCCGTACATTGCCCGGCCAGTGGTAATGGCTGAGCCGCTCCATGGCCGCCGAAGCCAGTTTGGGCAACGGGCAGCCGATCTGCCGGCTGGCTTGATCGAGGAAGTGTTCCACCAGCGGCGCCAGGCCATCGAGGCATTCGCGCAGCGGCGGGATATGCAGCGACAGCACGTTCAGGCGGTGATAAAGGTCCTGACGGAATTCGCCCCGCGCGCAGAGTTCCGAGAGGTCCACCTGGGTTGCGCAGATCACCCGCACATCCAGGTACACCTCTTCATCGCTGCCGACTCGGCGAAAGCCACCGTCCTGCAGGAACCGCAGCAACTTCACCTGCAGGCGCGCGCTCATTTCCCCGACGCCATCAAGAAATAGCGTACCGCCCGCCGTCAGCTCCAGCAGCCCCAGCTTGCCCTCGGCCCGTGCCCCCTCAAAAGCGCCGGGGCCGTAGCCGAACAGCTCGGTCTCGGCCATCGACTCCGGCAAGCCGGCACAATTGAGCGCCATCAACGGCGATTGGCCACGAGGGCTGGCCAAGTGACAGGCGCGGGCAAGCAGCTCCTTGCCGGTGCCGGTTTCGCCTTCTATTAGTAGCGGCGCATCCAGCGGCGCCATGCGTCGGGCCTCACGGACCACGGCAGCCATGACCTTGGAACTCTGGAAGATGCTGTCGAAGCCACGCAGCTCCTGCTTGCGCACATTGTAGATGCGCTCACCGACGCGGTCGGCACGGTGCAGGGTCAACACTGCGCCGGCCATGGCTTCGCTGTCGTCGTGTTCGGCGGATTGCAGCGGCGCGATGTCCGCCAGGAATACGTCACCCTTGACCTTGACCCGCAGGCCATTGATCCGCGATTTGCTCGCGCGCACCAGTTCCGGCAAGTCGAAATCCTCGGCGTAGCGCGACAGCGGAATGCCCGGCACCTCGTCCACCCGCACCCCGAGCAACTGCGCGGCCGCGCGGTTAGCGGCAACGATCGAGCCCCCCATGTCGATGGACAGCACCGGAAACTCCAGGGCCCCGAGCAATGCATTGAGTTCCATGTGCCGACGTTCGCTGGGCATGAGCCCCACACGCTTTACGCCAAACACCCCGGCAATCGCCTCGAACTGCGGGCGCAAGGCCTGGAATTGCATGTTCACCAGATTCGGACAGAACAGGTAGATGGCATTGCCATGCTCACCGCCGACCTCGCCCTTGGCGACGTTGACGCCGTACTCCACCAACAGGTTGAGAATGTCCCGCAGGATGCCGATGCGGTTCTGGCAATGCACTTTGATACGCATGAAAAGGCCCGAAGAAGGGTAGGCGCCGCGTCTTTTTGTCGCTGGGCGCAGATAGTCGTCAAGATTATGTGACAGTCAGCCGTCTTTTCACAGCCCGACGCATCAATGAACGGCCAATCCGTAACGAATACTTTACGAATATCGGTAAACTTTCCTACAGCACCCTTGCGCAGGCCGCTGGAATCTCACCCCAATCGGGTTATCAATACGTACATCGCAGGACATAACAAGAACGAATGCCTAGCAGGAGAGCCGTATGAAGCAGACGCACTACGTGGCCCGCGAGCCCGATGCGCAAGGTTTTATCCACTACCCGCCGGAAGAACACGCGGTGTGGAACACCCTGATCACACGCCAGTTGAAGGTGATCGAGGGCCGGGCCTGCCAGGAATACCTGGACGGCATCGACAAGCTCGGCCTGCCCCTGGACCGCATCCCGCAACTGAGCGAAATCAACACGGTGCTGGCCGAGACCACCGGCTGGCAAGTCGCCCGCGTGCCGGCGCTGATCCCCTTCCAGACGTTCTTTGAATTACTCGCCAACAAGCAGTTTCCGGTGGCGACTTTTATTCGCACCCGCGAAGAACTGGACTACCTGCAAGAGCCGGATATTTTCCACGAGATCTTCGGCCACTGCCCGCTGCTGACCAATCCCTGGTTCGCCGAATTCACCCACACCTACGGCAAGCTCGGCCTTGCGGCCACCAAAGAGCAGCGCGTGTACCTGGCGCGCCTGTACTGGATGACCATCGAGTTTGGCCTGGTGGATACGCCCGCAGGCCGGCGCATCTACGGTGGCGGTATTTTGTCGTCGCCCAAGGAAACGGTGTACAGCCTGTCGTCCGAACCCGAGCACCAGGCCTTCGACCCGCTGGAGGCGATGCGTACACCGTATCGCATCGACATCCTGCAACCGCTATATTTTGTCTTGCCCGAGCTCAAGCGCCTGTTCGATGTCGCCCAGGAAGACATCATGGGCATGGTCGAGCGCGGCATGCAGTTGGGTCTGCACGCACCGAAGTTCCCACCCAAACCCAAAGCGGCGTGAACCGTAGGTTTTGATACCAGGTGAATCTGTTCCCTGGCCCCGCGTTGCTTTAGGGTGACGCCACTGACGACCGTTTTCCAGACACTCGAATTCAGGACACCCCACATGACCACCTTGAACCAAGCCCACTGCGAAGCCTGCCGCGCCGATGCCCCGCAAGTCAGCGATGAAGAACTGCCGGTGCTGCTCAAGCAGATCCCCGACTGGAACATCGAAGTCCGCGATGGCGTCATGCAACTGGAAAAGGTTTTCCTGTTCAAGAACTTCAAGTTCGCCCTGGCCTTTACCAACGCCATGGGCGCCATCTCCGAAGCAGAAGGTCACCATCCTGGCCTGCTCACCGAGTGGGGCAAGGTCACGGTGACCTGGTGGAGCCACTCCATCAAAGGCCTGCACCGCAACGACTTCATCATGGCCGCGCGCACCGACGAAGTGGCCAAGGATGCCGAGGGCCGCAAATAATGCACTTCGATGCGATTGGCCGCGTGCCCGGCGACCCGATCCTCGGGCTGATGGACCTGTATGCCCAGGATGCCAACCCGAACAAGTTCGACCTCGGCGTGGGCGTGTACAAGGACGACCAGGGGCTGACACCGATCCTCCCTTCCGTGAAACTCGCCGAGCAGCGCCTGGTGGAGCAGCAAACCACCAAGACCTACATTGGCGGCCACGGCGACGCTGCGTTCGGCAGATTGATCAGCGAACTGGTGCTCGGCGCCGAGTCCACGCTGCTGCGCGCACACCGTGCCGGTGCGACCCAGACTCCAGGCGGCACCGGCGCCCTGCGCCTGAGCGCCGACTTTATCGCCCACAGCCTGCCCGGCCGCGGCGTATGGCTGAGCAACCCGACCTGGCCGATCCACGAAAGCATCTTCGCCAAGGCCGGGATCAAGGTCAGTCACTACCCTTACGTCGGCGCGGACAATCACCTGGATGTGAGCGCGATGCTGGCGACCTTGTCCACGGTGCCCGAGGGCGACGTGGTGCTGCTGCACGCCTGCTGCCATAACCCGACCGGTTTCGACCTGTCCCAGGCTGACTGGCGCCAGGTCCTGCAGATCGTGCGCGAGCGCCACCTGCTGCCGCTGATCGACTTCGCCTACCAGGGCTTTGGCGACGGCCTGGAGCAGGACGCCTGGGCGGTGCGCCTGTTCGCGAGCGAGCTGCCGGAAGTGTTGATCACCAGCTCCTGCTCGAAGAACTTCGGCCTGTATAGCGACCGCGTCGGCGCGCTGATCGTGTGTGCGGCGGATGCCGAAAAGCTGACGGATGTGCGCAGCCAGTTGGCGAATATCGCGCGCAACCTGTGGTCGACTCCGCCGGATCACGGCGCGGCAGTCGTCGCGACGATCCTCGGCGATGCCAAGCTGAAGGCACAGTGGAGCGACGAAGTCGAAGCCATGCGCTCGCGCATCGCACAGTTACGCGCCGGGCTCGTGGAGGCGCTCACGCCACACGGGCTGGCCGAACGCTTTGCACATATCGGCGCACAGCGTGGGATGTTTTCCTATACCGGCTTGAGCGCCGAACAGGTCAAGCAACTGCGCGAGAAACACAGCGTGTATATGGTCAGTTCGGGGCGGGCCAACGTCGCGGGGATTGATGCGACGCGATTGACGCTGCTGGCGCAAGCGATTGCAGACGTTTCGCACACTTAACCGAAGAAATGCAAAGCCCAATGTGGGAGGGGACTTGCTCCCGATAGCAATGGATCAGTCGCCAAATACAGTGACTGACACTGCGCGATCGCGAGCAAGCCCGCTCCCACTTGTTGGGCCGAGCAAGGCCTTAACCCGCGACCATCTCCGATTTCAGCAGCGCCTCTTTGGCCTGCGCATCCGCCAATCGATACAACTCGATATGCCCATCCCAGTGCTCGATCAACGCCGAGCACGACTCCACCCAATCCCCGCAGTTGAGGTAATCCACCTCGCCCACCTTGCGAATCTCCGCATGGTGAATATGCCCGCACACCACCCCATGCAATTCGCGCCGGGTCACTTCATGGGCGATGGCTTCTTCGAAATCGCTGATAAAGCTCACCGCCGTCTTCACCTTGTGCTTCAGATACGCCGACAGCGACCAGTAACCGTAGCCATACCGCGCACGCCAGTGATTCAACCAACGGTTCAACGTCAGGGTGAACTCGTAGGCCGAGTCGCCGAGGAACGCCAGCCAGCGGTGATAACGCGTGATCACATCGAACTGGTCGCCGTGGATCACCAGGAGGTGGCGGCCATCGGCGGTGACATGGATGGCTTCGTCCACCAACTGGATGTTGCCCAGGATCAGCTTGGAGTAGCGACGCAGGAACTCGTCGTGGTTGCCGGTGACATAGATCACCTCGGTGCCGCGCTTGGCCATGGTCAACAGGCGGCGGATCACGTTGGTATGGGCCTGGGGCCAATACATGCCGCCGCGCAGCTTCCAGCCGTCGATGATATCGCCCACCAGGTACACCTTGTCGGCGTGGTAGCCCTTGAGGAATTGCGCCAAGTGTTCGGCCTGGCAATCCCGAGTGCCCAGATGTACATCGGAAATCCACAGGGTACGAACCCGTTGCTTGCGGCTGGGTGTAGCGAATTCGGCACGGGTCATGGGCATCCCTCGACGGTGTTTTCGCGAGCTTGCGCCCTGGCGATTAATAGCCCATGACAGCTGTGCGTCAGTCTGATGACAGCGCCCGCCGATGGCGAAGCGTTGTAGACTGGCAACCTGCTGCCCAGGAGAGCGCGATGAGAGCGTCCCTCACGCTACGCCACTACATCGAAGCACCCATTGCCCACAGCCATGACCATGCGCAGTTGGTCTTCGGCCTGTCCGGGCACCTGGACCTTGAAGTGGAGGGGCGCGGCAGCCAGGTCCGCGAGAGCAGCGTGATGGTGTTGCCCTTCTCGGCCCACCACACCTGCGGCAGTCGCGATGGCAGCCGATGCCTGGTGCTGGACGTGCCCACCGAACACTGGGTGCTGCAATCGTTGGGCGAGCATGCCGATGCCAGCCGCCGCCTGCTCGACCAACCGGCGCGCCTGGTCCTGGATTCGCGGCAAAGCCAGTTGGTGCAATGGCTGGCGCACAGCCCGGTGGATGACCCGCTGATCGTCCAGCAAGGCGCGGTACTGCTGCTGGCCAGCCTCAATCATCCGCTGGCTCCCAGCGCGCCGGGCCGCCGCCTGCCCTATGCCGCGTTCAATGCACATATCGAACGGCACGCCGCCCACCCTCTGCAAGTCGCGGACCTGGCACGCCTCGCCGACCTGTCGGTGGCGCGCCTGCATGCCCGTTTCATCGCCGAGTGCGGGCAGACGCCCATGGACTTCATCCGCAGTCGCCGCCTGCATAAGGCCTTGGGCCTGTTAAGGGAAACGCCGTTGCCCATCGGCGAAATTGCCGAGCGCGTCGGCTATGCCTCGCAAAGCGCGTTTGCCGCAGCGATGCTGCGCGAATTCGGCGCCGCGCCCAGCGCGCTGCGGCGCACCACAAAATAGCGAGTCCTGCGCTAAAAATCGCCAGTCGGGCGACAGACACTCACGCCCCCAGCCTCTAGACTGCGCGCCTGTCACCCCGTTGGTTCAAGGATCGCAATGACTCCCCGCTCAGCCCTCGGCGCCCTGCATATCGGCGCATTGATGTTTGGCCTCACCGGCGTATTCGGCAAACTGGCGGCCGCCTCGCCGGCCATCATCGTGTTCGGCCGTGCCGCGTTTGCGGTGATTGCCCTGGCGATCTTTGCGCGGTTCGCCAGCAATGCGCCGTGGAAACAGCTGCAGATGCGCGACTGGCGCCGGCTGATGATCAGCGGTGTATTGCTGGCGGCGCACTGGGTCACGTTCTTCATCGCGGTCAAGGTCGCCGGCGTGGCCGTCGCCACCCTGGGGTTTACCGCGTTCCCGGCGTTTACCGTGATCCTCGAAGGCTTGATCTTCCGCGAGCGCATCCGCGCCAACGAAGTGCTGCTGGTGGCTCTGGTCACGGTGGGCCTGGTGCTGGTGACACCGGACTTCAACCTCGCCAGCCAAGCCACGGGCGGCCTGCTCTGGGGCATCGCCTCGGGGTTGCTGTTCTCCCTGCTGTCACTGAATAACCGCGCCAGCTCCGGGCGGGTTCCAGCGGTACAGGCGGCGCTGTGCCAGAACGTGGTGGTCGCGCTGTGCCTGCTGCCCGTGGCGGCGCCGGGGCTGGCGGATGTGCGCGCGCTCGACTGGCTGTGGATCGGCCTGCTCGGTGTGTTCTGTACCGGCCTGGCCCACAGCCTGTTTGTCGCCAGCCTCGCGGTGATCAAGGCCCGCACCGCGTCGGTGGTGTTCGCCATGGAACCGGTCTACGGCATCACCGTCGCCTGGCTGCTGTTTGCCGAAACCCCGACCTTGCGCATGCTGCTGGGCGGCGCGCTGATCATCGTCGCCATCGTGCTTTCCGGCCTGCTGGGCAGCGCCAGCCAGGCCAAGCAGCCGGCTGCAACGGCCTGATCTATACTCTGCCCATCCGCAACAGTGTGTCGTCGTCGACGGATAAAGACTTCTCGACGACAGCCAGGGTGTTTAACGGTGCTGCAAGCGAGTGGTCACGCCATTAACGCTATGCAGGAGTTGCATCATGGAAATTCTTATCAGCTTGCTGGTTCAGATCATCAGCGGTGCCGTCGGCGGTAATCTGGCGGGGATGACCAAGCAGAGCCTGGGCACCGGGCTCAATACCTTCCTCGGCGGTGTCGGCGGCCTGGTGCTGGGCCAGATCGTCTCGGCGCTGACGGGCACATCCGGCGGCGAAGCCATGGATGTGGCGACGGTCGGCAGCAACATCGTCGGCGGTGGCGTCGGCGGCCTGGTGCTGACGTGGGTCGTCGGTTTCATCAAGAGCAAGATGGCCGCCAAGTAGGGGCACATCGCCCGGTCACCGCCCCTGTGCGGCGGTGACCTTCACGCCTTGCGATCGTTGTGCCCCAGGTCGCGCTGCGGGTCGATCTGGTCGCGCACGCGCTGCTTGAGCACCTTGGCCTCCGGAAAGCCGCCGTCAGCCTTGCGCTCCCAGATCTGCACACCGTCGCAGGTGATGCGAAAAGCGCCGCCGGTAGCCGGCTCCAGCGCCACTTTGCCCAGGTCGTCGGCAAAGGTACTCAACAGTTCCTGGGCCAACCACGCGGCGCGCAACAGCCACTGGCACTGGGTGCAATAGGTGATGACGATCTCGGGTTTGTTCGGCGACATAATTTGACAGGTTCCTGGCGTAACGGGCTGGGAGGGTCGGGTGGCTATAATACCGGCCTTTATCGTCCAGCCCTGAGATTCATGATGCGCCGCCTGTTGTCCTGCCTGTTGCTGTGCCTGCTGCCCCTTCTTGCCGAGGCGGTTGAAACCCCACGCCCGAAAATCGGCCTGGTGCTGTCCGGCGGCGCCGCGCGCGGGCTGGCCCACATCGGCGTGCTCAAGGCCCTGGAGGAACAAGGGATTCATATCGATGCAATTGCCGGCACCAGCATGGGCGCGGTGATCGGCGGGCTGTACGCGTCGGGCTACAAGATCGATGAACTGGAAAAGCTCGCACTGGGTATCGATTGGCAGCAGGCACTCTCCGATGCGCCACCCCGGGAGGACGTACCGTTTCGCCGCAAGCAGGATGACCGGGACTTCCTGGTCAAGCAGAAACTCAGTTTCCGCGACGATGGCAGCCTCGGCCTGCCGCTGGGCGTCATCCAGGGCCAGAACCTCGCGCTGCTGCTGGAAAGCATGTTTGCCCACAGCAGCAACACGCGAAATTTCGACAAGCTGCCGATCCCCTTCCGCGCCGTCGCAACCGATATCACCACCGGCGAAAAAGTGGTGTTCAGCAAAGGCCACCTGCCCCAGGTGATCCGCGCCAGCATGTCGATCCCGGCCGTGTTCGCGCCAGTGGAACTCGACGGCCGACTGCTGGTGGACGGCGGCATGACCGATAACATCCCGCTGGACGTGGCGCGGGAGATGGGCGTCGACATCGCCATCGTGGTGGACATCGGCACGCCGCTGCGCTCGCGCAAGCAACTGGCCACGGTGGTGGACGTGCTCAACCAGTCCATCACCCTGATGACCCGGCGCAATTCCGAAGAACAACTCAAGGCCCTGCACCCCAAGGATGTGCTGATCCAGCCGCCTCTGGCCGCCTACGGCGTCACCGACTTCGGCCGCGCCAAGGACATGATCGACGCCGGCTACCGCGCCACCCGCGCCCTCGATGTGCGCCTGGCCCACCTGCGTCCCGCCGAGCCGATCGACCCGGAACTGGTGGCCGCGCGCGCGCCGGGCGAACGGACCCCGATCATCACTGCGATCAGCGTGGAGAACGACTCGAAAGTCAGCGAAGACGTGATCCGCTACTACATCCGCCAAACCCTCGGCGAGCCGCTGAACCTGAGCCGCCTGCAAGTGGACATGGGCACCTTGTATGGCCTGGATTACTTTGAACAGGTGCAATACCGCGTGGTGAAAAAAGGCCACGACAACACCCTGGTGATCAGCGCACGCGGCAAACGCAGCGGCACCGACTACCTGCGCCTGGGCCTGAACCTGTCGGACGACATGCGTGGCGACAGCGCCTTCAACCTCGGCGCCAGCTACCGCATGAATGGCATCAACCGCCTCGGCGCGGAATGGCTGACGCGGGTGCAGATCGGCGATCGGCAAGAGCTGTACAGCGAGTTCTACCAACCGATGGACACCGGCTCGCGTTATTTCGTCGCCCCTTACCTCAAGGCCCAGGCGCAGAACGTCGAACTGATTCTGGACAACGACCCCATCTCCGAATACCGCCTGGAACGCTACGGTTTCGGCCTGAACGTCGGGCGCCAGATCGGCAACAGTGGCGAGCTGCGTTTCGGCGTCGGCGAAGCCTGGGGCAAGGCGGATGTACGCATCGGCGACCGCGACCTGCCAAGCATGAGCTTCAGCGAAGGCTTCTACGAACTGAAGTACTCCTTCGACTCCCTGGACAACGTGTACTTCCCCCACACCGGCGAAGACATCGGCCTGGCTTGGCGCGAATTCGAACCGGGGCTGGGGTCCGATCAACGCTACCGACAATGGGAGTTCAAGCTGGACAAGGCCATGAGTCACGGCCCGGACACACTCGTACTGGGCGGCCGTTACGGACGCACCGTGGATAATACGGACGTGGTGACATCCAGCTTCCTGCTCGGCGGCGCACGGCAGCTGTCGGGCTTCCGCCAGGACGCGATCTCGGGACAGAACGTCAGCTTGATGCGCGCCGTGTACTACCGCCGCCTGACGCCGCGCTCATACTTGCCGCTGGATTTCCCGCTGTACCTGGGCGCGTCGCTGGAACGCGGACGGGCGTGGAACAACGACAATGAGTTCGACAGCGGTTATATCAATGCCGCGAGTATTTTCCTGGGCTTCGACACACCGTTGGGGCCGCTGAATTTCAGCTACGGGTTCAACGACGACAATCAGCAGGCGGTGTACCTGAACCTCGGCCAGACCTTCTGAAACGCTGACCGTAAAAACCAAGATGGGAGCTGGCTGGCTTGCGATGGCGGTATTTCAGTCGCCAGATCAATTGACTGAATGTCCGTTATCGCAGGCAAGCCAACTCCCACCTATTCGATCTCTGTTGCGCCTGACGTCAGGACTTTTCCAGATTCGCCAGAATGTGCCCATGCACGCGCATGCACACCCGCAGGTCCTCTTCATTCACGCCCACGAACAACTCATGGCGCAATGCAGTGGCGATGGTTTCAATCTGCTCGATCAACGGTCGGGCGCTGTCACACAGCAGGATGCGCTTGGCGCGCCGGTCTTCCACCACCGCCTGGCGCTGCACCAGCCCTTGGCTTTCCAGGCTGTCGAGCAAGCGTGCCAGTGTCGGCCCTTCGACGCCGACACTTTGTGCCAGCTCACGCTGCGTCGGCGCTTCTTCGAAACGCGCCAAGTGCAGCAGCACCAGCCAGCGTGCCTGAGACAAGCCCAGCCCCGCCAAACGGCGATCCAGTTCGGCGCGCCAACCTCGGGACATTTGCGCCAACTGCATGCCAAAACGGTGTTGATCGGTTAACGGCATAAAAAACTCATGGTTTAGACTGAAAACAAAGTATGACTAATTATTAGTCAGCTAAGCATGAGCCATGTCAGTAGGCAAGCGCTCGTCTGTACTGATTCGTTTCATCGTCGCAATTGGCACACTAAATTTCGAACTCAGACTGCAACGCGGCACGCACACAGTACAAAACACCCTCGGGAACCCGCCCCGTGAACAACGGTGCAATCTCCGCAACTGGTGGCAGTTCGCCTTCACCGTCCAGGAAGGCATCCTGGATTTCACCGAGCAAATCTTCTGGCAAATCAAGGGCCTGCTCTAACGACAACTGTTGCTTACCGATGGATTCGGCCAGCAGCGTGTAGACGTTTTTTTCCGAGCATTGCAACTGGCCAGCGATCTGGATCGGGGTCATGCCGGCCCGCGCCAGGCTGATCAATTCGTGGCGAATATCGGCAATTTCCTTCGGCGCTTCGGCCTGGCCGCCGAGCACTTCGAGGAAGGCCTGGCCATAACGTTCCAGCTTGCGCGCGCCCACGCCACTGACCCGGCCCATTTCGGCCAGGGTGGTCGGCTGCTCGCGCAACATCTCCAGCAAGGTCGAGTCGGGGAAAATAACGTAAGGCGGCACGCTGTGTTCCTGCGCCAGTTTGCGCCGCAGGGCGCGCAAGGCTTCCCACTGTTCACGCTCCTCGAAGCGCACCAGTTGGCTGGCCTGGCTGGTACTGCTCTTGGCGGTGGTCTGCGGCTTGAGGTCGCGGCGCAGTTCCAGGCTCACTTCCCCCTTGAGCAACGGCCGGCAACTGTCGTTCAGGCGCAGGCCGCCGTAGCCTTCAATGTCGATGTCCACCAGGCCGCGCGCGACCATCTGGCGGAACAGCGATCGCCATTCGCCTTCGGCACGGGCCTTGCCGACGCCGTAGACCGAGAGTTTCTCGTGGCCGAAGCTGCGCACCTTCTCGTTGTCCTTGCCCAGCAACACATCCACCAGATGGCCGACGCCATAACGCTGGCCGGTGCGGTAGATGGCGGACAAACCCTGGCGCGCCGGTTCAGTGGCATCCCAGGTTTGCACGCCGTCGACACAGTTGTCGCAATGGCCGCAGGGTTCGGGCATGTCTTCGTCGAAATACGCCAGCAAGGTCTGGCGGCGGCAACGCGTCTCTTCGCAGAGTGACAGCATGGCGTCGAGCTTGTGCTGTTCCAGGCGTTTGTGGCGCTCGTCACCTTCGGAGTTCTGCAGCATTTGCTTGAGCATCACCACGTCTTGCAGGCCGTAGACCATCCACGCATCGGCCGGCAGGCCATCACGCCCGGCGCGCCCGGTTTCCTGGTAATACGCCTCGAGGGACTTGGGCAGATCCATATGGGCCACGAAGCGCACGTTGGACTTGTCGATGCCCATGCCGAACGCGATGGTTGCCACCATGATCAGGCCTTCCTCGTTGAGGAAGCGCTTCTGATGATAGGCACGCAAGTCGTTGGGCAAGCCTGCATGGTAGGGCAACGCCGGATAACCCTGCTCGCACAGGAAGGCGGCCACTTCGTCGACCTTCTTGCGCGACAGGCAATAGACGATGCCCGCATCGCTGCGCCGCTCGGACAGGAACGCCAGCAACTGCTTGCGCGGCTGCTCCTTGGGCACGATGCGATAGAAAATATTCGGCCGGTCAAAGCTCGACAGGAAGCGCTCGGCGTTCTGCAAATGCAGGCGCTCGACGATTTCTTCGCGAGTGCGCTTGTCGGCGGTGGCGGTCAGGGCGATACGCGGGACGTCGGGGAACAGTTCCGCCAACTGCCCCAACTGCAAATATTCGCGACGGAAATCATGCCCCCATTGCGATACGCAGTGCGCTTCATCAATGGCGAACAGGGCGATTTCCAGGCTCTGCAAGAAGGCCAGCATGCGCGGCTGCACCAGGCGCTCGGGGGCCAGGTAAAGCATTTTCACTTCGCCGCGCTTGATACGCGCGGCCAGGTCGCGCTGCTGTTCGGCGCTGAGCGTGGAGTTCAATGCGGCGGCAGCAACGCCGAGTTCCTCAAGGGTCGCCACCTGATCGTCCATCAGCGCGATCAACGGCGAGACCACCACGGCAAGGCCGTTACGCAGCAACGCCGGCACCTGGAAACACAACGACTTACCACCGCCGGTCGGCATCAGGACGAGGGCATCACCGCCATTGGCCACGCGCTCAATGATCGCACCCTGGCGGCCACGAAAACTGTCGTAGCCGAAGATGTCCTTGAGGACGCGTTGAGCCTGCTCGAGCATGTAAAACTCCAAATATCGCCGAAATCCCTCCATACAGGCTGGCCGAAAAAGCGCGTATCTACGGAAAATAATCCGTAAGCGAAGTTTTCTCGGATTGGCGCTGGCCTGCAGGGGGCATCACAAAACGCGGCAGTATACCCGAGCGTCGGCCGGCAAAGGGCGCGGCTGACGAACAGCGGCCGCTATCTAAAACCGGCCAAATATGCAGTGTGGCTGGCCTGGGCGCTCAAGAAAGCCTAGAATTCAGCATCGTTTATTCCCAAGGTAGTCCTTCAATGTCCTTCGCTGAGCAACTAACCCGCCTGCAAGCCTTCCTCGACGCCGATGAGCTGCATGACGAGGCGCTGGACTACGTGGCCGCCCACGGCTACCTGACCGCCCTGTCGATTTCTTCCGACATCGTGCCGGACCGTGAGTGGATCGACGCCTTGTTCGCCGAAGAGCCTCATTACGCTGACGCCGCCCAGCGCGAAGAGATCGAAGCCACCCTGCTCGCCCTCAAGGCCCACATCGGTCGCCAACTGGCCTCCGACGAGGAATTCGAGCTGCCGTGCGACCTCGACCTGGGCGAAGAGCCGGACGACTCCGACCTGCGCGGCTGGTGCATCGGCTTCATGGAAGGTGTGTTCCTGCGCGAAGCCGCCTGGTTCGAAACCGCCGAAGAAGAAGTCAGCGAAATGCTGCTGCCGATCATGGTCGGTTCGGGCCTGTTCGACGACCAGCCGGAGTTCTCCGACATCGCCGCCGACGCCAATCTGATGGACGACATGATCGTACAGATCCCGGAAGCCCTGACCGCCCTGTACCTGCTGTGCAACGCCCCCGACGAAAAACCGGCGCTCCTCAAGCCACGTCACCACTGAGTCGCACGCCCGTGATCGCCATGGGCAAGCGCTCGCCGCTCCTGCGTTACGCACTGCTGGCCATCGGCTGGCTGAGCGTAGCGCTGGGGGTGATCGGCATCTTCCTGCCGGTATTGCCCACCACCCCCTTCCTGCTTCTTGCCGCCGCCTGCTTCGCGCGCAGCTCCCCGCGTTTCTATGCCTGGCTGGTGGAACACCCGCGCCTGGGCCCATGGATTCGTGACTACCTGGACGGCAATGGCATCCCGCTCAAGGGTAAGGTCTACGCCATCGGCCTGATGTGGCTGAGTATCGGTTTTTCCTGCTACCTGGTGCCTCTGCCGTGGGCCCGCGGCTTCATGCTGACCAGCGCGGTACTGGTGACGATCTACATCCTGCGCCAGAAAACCCTGCCGCCGCGCTGAGCCTCTTTAACACCGTGCCCTGCGACATTAGTGCTCACAAGACCTTGGTCGACACTGACTAATCCCCAGGCATCATGCGAGACTGTCCAACCGGGCCCGAAATGCCTGGGCGTGTTTCTGTCCGGAGTTACCATGACGCTGTCCAGCGGGCTGATCGCCGCCGTTGCCTTGGCCTATATGGCCATTATGTTTTCCATCGCCTTTTACGGTGACCGCCGCCATGCGCCGTTGCCACCGCGCATGCGTGCCTGGGTGTACAGCCTGTCGTTGGCCGTTTATTGCACCAGCTGGACCTTCTTCGGCGCCGTAGGCCAGGCGGCCGAACAACTGTGGGCGTTTATACCTATCTACCTGGGACCGGTGCTGTTGCTGGTATTCGCCCCCTGGGTCCTGCAAAAGATGATTCTGATCAGCAAGCAGGAAAACATCACTTCCATCGCTGACTTTATCGCCGCACGCTACGGCAAATCCCAGTCGTTGGCGGTGGTGGTCGCGCTGATCTGCATGGTCGGCGTGTTGCCTTACATCGCCCTGCAACTGAAGGGCATCGTACTCGGGGTGAACCTGCTGATCGGCGCCGGCGCGGATACCACCGGCACCCGCGCCCAGGACACGGCGCTGATCGTATCGCTGGTGCTGGCGCTGTTCACCATTGTCTTCGGTACGCGCAACCTCGACGCCACCGAACACCACCGCGGCATGGTGCTGGCGATTGCCTTCGAGTCGCTGGTCAAGCTGTTCGCGTTTCTCGCAGTCGGCGTGTTTGTGACCTACGGCCTCTACGACGGTTTCGACGACTTGTTCAGCCAGGCGATGTTGGCACCACGCCTGGAGGAATACTGGAACGAAACCGTCAACTGGCCAACGATGGTGGTACAGACCGGCGTCGCGATGATGGCGATCATCTGCCTGCCCCGGCAGTTTCACGTCACCGTCGTGGAAAACATCGACCCCCAGGATTTGCGCCTGGCCAAATGGGTTTTCCCTGCGTACCTGATCCTCGCCGCGCTGTTTGTCGTACCGATCGCCCTCGGCGGCAAAATGCTCTTGCCCGGCTCGGTGCTACCCGATTCCTACGTGATCAGCCTGCCCTTGGCTGAGGCCCATCCGATCCTCGCCCTACTGGCGTTCATTGGCGGCGCGTCAGCCGCCACCGGCATGGTGATTGTGGCGAGCATCGCGTTGTCGACCATGGTGTCCAACGACATGCTGCTGCCTTGGCTGTTGCGCCGCTCCAGCGCAGAACGGCCGTTTGAAGTATTCCGCCACTGGATGCTCTCGGTACGCCGCGTCAGCATTGTGCTCATCCTGCTGCTGGCGTATGTCAGCTACCGATTGCTCGGCTCCAGCGCGAGCCTGGCGACGATCGGCCAGATTGCCTTCGCCGCGGTGACCCAACTGGCACCTGCCATGCTCGGCGCGCTGTATTGGAAACCGGCGAATCGACGCGGCGTGTTTGCCGGCTTGGCGGCAGGCACGTTCCTGTGGTTCTACACCTTGGTCCTACCGGTTACCGCGAAAAGCCTGGGCTGGTCGCTCAGCCTTTTCCCCGGTCTGACCTGGTTGCATTCCCACCCGCTCGGCTTGCCCCTCACGTCGCTGACCCTGGGCACCGTGTTCTCCCTGGCGGGCAACTTCACACTGTTCGTCTGGGTTTCGATGCTTTCGCGTACCCGGGTGTCCGAACACTGGCAGGCCGGGCGCTTCATCGGCCAGGAAACCAGCCAACGCGCCAGCACTCGCTCCATGTTGTCGGTCCAGATCAGCGACCTGCTGAGCCTGGCGGCGCGCTTTGTCGGCGAAGAACGCGCGCAGCAGAGTTTTATCCGCTTCGCCTATCGCCAGGGCAAAGGCTTCAACCCCAACCAGAATGCCGATAACGATTGGATCGCGCATACCGAACGCCTGCTGGCGGGTGTACTCGGCGCCTCCTCGACTCGCGCAGTCGTAAAGGCCGCGATTGAAGGTCGGGACATGCTGCTGGAGGACGTAGTACGGATCGCCGACGAAGCCTCCGAAGTGCTGCAATTCAATCGGGCCCTGCTACAAGGCGCCATCGAAAACATCACCCAGGGCATCAGCGTGGTGGATCAGTCTCTCAAGCTGGTGGCGTGGAACCGCCGTTACCTGGAGCTGTTCAACTACCCCGAGGGATTGATCAGCGTCGGCCGGCCGATTGCCGACATCATTCGCTATAACGCCGAGCGCGGCTTGTGCGGACCGGGCGAGGCCGAAGTGCATGTGGCGCGACGCCTGCACTGGATGCGCCAAGGCCGCGCGCACACCTCCGAACGCCTGTTCCCGAATGGACGGGTGATTGAACTGATCGGCAACCCGATGCCCGGCGGCGGTTTCGTCATGAGCTTCACCGACATCACCGCGTTCCGCGAGGCCGAACACGCACTGACCGAGGCGAACGAGGGCTTGGAACGACGGGTCACCGAGCGGACACACGAGCTATCGCAGCTCAACGTGGCGCTCACCGATGCCAAGGGCGTGGCCGAGTCCGCGAACCAATCGAAGACGCGCTTTCTCGCAGCGGTCAGCCATGACCTGATGCAACCGCTGAACGCTGCACGCCTGTTCTCCGCCGCCCTCTCCCACCAGAACGACGGCCTGTCGAGCGAAGCCCGGCAACTGGTGCAACACCTCGACAGCTCGCTGCGTTCCGCCGAAGACCTGATCAGCGACCTGCTGGACATCTCACGCTTGGAAAACGGCAAGATCAACCCACAACGCCAGCCGTTCGTGCTCAACGAACTGTTCGACACCCTCGGCGCCGAATTCAAGGCGCTCGCCCAGGAACAAGGCCTGCGCTTCCGCTTGCGCGGCAGTCATTTGCGCGTGGACAGTGACATCAAGTTGCTGCGCCGGATTTTGCAGAACTTTCTGACGAATGCGTTCCGCTATGCCGACGGCCCAGTGCTGCTGGGTGTACGCCGACACCAGGGCGAGTTGAGCCTGGAAGTCTGGGATCGCGGCCCCGGCATTCCGCTGGATAAACAGAAGGTGATTTTCGAGGAGTTCAAACGCCTGGACAGCCACCAGACCCGCGCCGAAAAGGGCCTCGGCCTGGGCCTGGCGATTGCCGATGGCCTGTGTCGCGTATTGGACCATCGCCTGAGCGTGCGCTCATGGCCGGGCAAGGGCAGCGTATTCAGCGTGCGCGTGCCGCTGGCTCGCAACCAGACCAGCACACCGATCAAGACCGCGCAGGAAACCGGTCTGCCCCTGAGCGGCGCGCGGGTGCTGTGTGTGGATAACGAAGAAAGCATCCTGATAGGCATGCGCAGCCTGCTGACGCGCTGGGGCTGCGAAGTATGGACCGCCACCGACCAGGCACAGTGCGCGGCGCTGCTGGCCGACGGCGTGCGCCCACAACTGGCGCTGGTGGATTACCACCTGGACCACGGCGAAACCGGCACGGAGTTGATGGGCTGGTTACGCACACAGTTGGCGGAGCCGATTCCCGGCGTGGTCATCAGCGCCGACGGTCGTCCGGAGATGGTGGCGCAAGTGCATGCGGCGGGGCTGGATTATCTGGCCAAACCGGTGAAGCCGGCGGCGTTGCGCGCCTTGCTCAGCCGGCATTTGCCCCTTTGATCAGCCACCTATTCGGGCAGGTGCGCCACCCCGTCGGAGTCGGTCATTGCCCGCTCCAGCAGGTCGGCGGGCAAGCTCTTGCTGGCGCGGGCGCCGAGCAACCTTAACTGTTCGGTGCGGCTGACCAGATTACCGCGACCATCTGTCAGCTTATTCCGCGCTGCGCTGTAAGCCTTATCCAATTGCTGCAGACGGTTACCCACTTCATCCAGGTCCTGGATAAACAGCACGAACTTGTCGTACAGCCAGCCGGCGCGCTCAGCGATTTCCCGGGCGTTCTGGCTCTGGCGTTCCTGCTTCCACAGGCTGTCGATGACCCGCAGGGTGGCGAGCAAGGTGGTGGGGCTGACGATGACGATATGACGGTCGAAGGCTTCCTGGAACAGGTTGGGCTCAGCCTGCAAGGCCGCCGAAAAAGCGGCTTCAATCGGCACGAACAGCAACACGAAATCCAGGCTGTGCAAGCCCTCCAGGCGTTTGTAGTCCTTACCGGCCAAGCCTTTGACGTGATTGCGCAGGGACAGCACATGCTGTTTGAGCGCCGCCTGGCCGATCACCTCGTCGTCCGCCGCCACGTACTGCTGATAGGCCGTCAGGCTGACCTTGGAGTCCACCACCACCTGCTTGTCACCGGGCAACATGATCAGCACGTCCGGCTGGAAGCGCTCACCGTCCGGACCTTTCAGGCTGACCTGGGTCTGGTACTCGCGGCCCTTCTCCAGGCCGGCGTGTTCCAGCACGCGCTCAAGAATCAGTTCACCCCAGTTGCCCTGGGTCTTCTGGCCTTTCAGCGCACGGGTCAAATTCGTGGCTTCGTCCGACAGACGCAGGTTCAGTTGCTGCAGGCGTTCAAGCTCCTTGCCCAGGGAAAAGCGCTCGCGGGCTTCATTCTGATAGCTTTCTTCGACACGTTTTTCGAAGGACTGGATGCGTTCTTTCAAGGGATCGAGCAACTGTCCGAGGCGCTCCTGACTGGTTTCGGCGAAGCGCTGTTCGCGCTCGTCGAAAATCTTCCCGGCCAGTTCGGCGAACTGCGCCCGCAATTCGTCCCGCGAGCCCTGCAGGTCGGCGAGGCGTTGCTGATGGCTGTCCTGTTGCTCGCGCAGCTCCGCACGCAAGGCCGCCGACAACGCGTCAAGGCGACGCAGTTCGGCTTCCTTGGCGCTGCGGTCGAGGTTCCAGGCGTGGGCGGCGTCGCGGGCATTGTCGCGATCGATCTGCAGCAATTCGACTTCGCGGCGCACGGCGGCCAGGTCTGCCTGCTTGGCGGCGTTGGCCTGGCTGAGGTCGCTGATTTCGTCACGGCTGGCGTCCAGTTGGGCCGCCAACCCTTCCTGGGCCAGTTGCGCGGTGGTCAGGCGCTCTTCAAGCAATTCCCAGCCAGCCATGCGCGCGGCCAGACGGCGCTGGAGCTGCCAGCACACGGCCAATAACGGCACTGCCGCGCCAGCAAGTCCCAGGGCAATACTGGTCCAGTCAAAAGCCATAGCCATGTCTGCCATCACCGAAAAAGAGCAAGGTTAACCAAGCAAGGGGGTTGAGGACAGCTCAGTCTTCGACCTGGCCCAATTCACGCTGGGCGCGGCGGTCACCGGCACGGGCAGCCAGGCGCAGCAGTTCGTGGCCGATGCGGCGGTCGCGGGCATTGTCGCATTCGCGGCACATCAATTGGCCGAGTCGGCTTTGCGCTGCGACCACGCCATCACGGGCCGGCTGTTTGAGCAAGCGTCCGGCAAAATGTTTGATGTTGGTGCTGTGACCGAGACGCGGGCTGTCGAGCAACCACAAGGCCACTTTCAAGGAGAAACGTTTGGGTGGGGTAACAACCGGAGGGGTGTCGGTAACAGAAGATGATACTGAGCGAAACTTCATAAAGCACTGCGGGACAGAACGGAAGGCGCGCCACTCTACTCTTTTTTTCGTACAGGTAAAGCCGAAAAAACCCTGCACGCCCGTGCTAGAGCAAGCGCTCGGGACAATCCACAGAAGCTGTGGATAACTCAGTGGACAACCCACCTTTAACTCGCGCAAAGCCCCATGGAATGGGGGCCGCAGTCAAACTGACGATTTTTTCACCAATAAAAAAAAGCGATATTTTTCATTGACTTAAATTTTCATTACAGGCAAATGGGGCCAGATGGAAACACTTGACAGAACGGTGACACATACCGTGAACAATGTGTACAAGTCCCTTTGCTCCGGTTATATCGCCAAGGTTTTTTGATCCGACACGGCTTGAACATGTTACCGGCACGGCCAGGCAGGGACTTTTCAAATTCAATGCGGGTCGCCACACTGCCGCACCTACAACGCAACCATGTACGGGTCGATGAAAGGAATTCTGTTATTCACCGTGTTGCTGCTGGCCATTTGCGCGACCTCCCTGGGAATCAACGCCGCTCTGCCTTCGCCGGACGGCGCATTGTTTGCGATCGCGATCCTGCTCTCCGCCGCGTTCACCGCCGCCAGCCTGTGCATCGAGTTGGGCGAGGGCCGGATCAATGACATGGGCGACGTCTTGAAAATGATCGAGACCGGCCAGTCCCTGCGCCTGACCCTGGCCGCGTATGCGCTGGGCTGCTCGCTGGCGGCAGCGGTCACGGTGCTGGTGTATCACGGGATGCTGGAGGGCTGACTGAAGTTTTTTTACCGATACGCTTCCATTCCCCGTTTCGATCCGTTACTATCCGCGGCGTTAGTACCAAGCTGAAAGTCAATTCTGGTCGAACAACTCCCCTGAACAACACGGGATCGACCACCTTGATGGTTTCCAGGTATCACTTGCGACGACACAGCCTTTGAACAAGCAAAGGGTGTCGCGAAGTCTCAATACTCTGACCGAACCAACCTGCCAATTGATCAGGATCTTCACCCCGGGCCCAGAACCTTAGCCCCTGTTGTGTTGCCTGCCCTCCTAAGTACCTACCTGCCAGCCCAAGCGCGCCTAAACTATTAGCGCTTCAAACTGGCTGCTTTGTTCCAGTCGGGTTCTTCGTTCGATCAATAGTGATCGACGTCACTGGAACGTTTTAACGTTGCGCGGTTCTTAACCGTGTCATTTGTAGGAACACCCATAATATGTCCACTCAAATCCATACTCAGGACGCCATTCGCGCCCTCACCAACGCTTTTGCACCAATGAACTGCCTGATCATGGCCGCTCGCAAAGGCTGCTTCAGCTTCACCCTGGTCAACGAACACGGTATCGCTCGTCACAGCGAACGCCTGTACCCCGATCAATACTCCAGCGCAGAGCCGCTGCAGGCCGTGATCGAGCGTACCCGTCAGGCACTGATTGCCTGATCGACCGAAGTCGCCGAAACCCAAAAACCCTGTTTAAAAAGCAGGGTTTTTTATTGCCCGGTATTCAGGTTTTGAATATTTGCACTCAGCACGAATAGATATAAACGTTATAACTGAATAAAGAAGATGTTTTTAAAACAGTCCTTTACACCACGAATATGACACTACACTTCAACTCAAGCGGCATGATCCGCTTCCGACGGGCCTGAGATCCGATCCACCGCTGCCAAGCCCCCACCCGCTCAGGCTTCGTCGACCACTTTCACGGATAGAGGCGAGTATGGGTATCGCTGCCAGCGAATTGTGTCGTTATGTGATCAGGCCGACGCTTGTTTACCTCGGGCGCCACAACCAGACCGCTGAATCCCTGCTGCTGGGCATTGCCGCCAGCCAGTCGGAACTTGGCTCCGCCTTGCACGACCGTCGCGGCCACGGCCTCTACAGCATCTCCGACCAGCGTCACCGCGCCCTATGGGACACCTACCTGGCGCTGGACCCCGAACGCGCCAGCCTGGTACGCGGCCTGGCCAGCCAGCACGCCTTCCTTGGCGCGCCCCAGCTTGAGCTGACCGTCAACCTGCGTTATGCCACCGCCATCGCCTGGTTACTGGTGGAACAACAGCGCCCCGCCTTGCCCGAACCAGGTGACGTATTGGCCATGGCGCGTATCTGGAAAGAAATATTCCACCCTCAAGGCCGTCTTCGCGATTTCACCCACGCCTGGAAAACCTGTGTTTCATCCATGAATCAGGTGACCTGCTGATCGGGCAATTTACAAAATCCGGCAAAATGCGGCGATTTTGGTAGGATTGTCCTACAAAACAGCTCTATCTCCTGTGTTACAGCCTATAGCGCGATATGTAATTTGTTGATACTTTCCGCTGCGGTGATCACACGGAGTTCTAATAATGAAAAAAGTAATGCTCAAGACCACACTTAGCCTCGCCGTTGCCATGGCCTCTTCCTACGTCTTCGCAAGTGGCTTTGCCCTTAACGAACAAGACGTCGCCGGGATGGGTACGGGCTTCGCAGGACGCTCTTCTACTGCCGAAAACGCAAGCACTGTCTACGGTAACCCAGCCGGTATGGCTCGCCTGGAAGGCCAACAAATTACCGGCGGTTTCGCGGTGATCGATGCCTCCACCGATATCAAAGATGCCGGCGGCCGTTCCAGCGGGACCAACAAAGGCGACATGGTGCCTTTCACTGGCGTGCCTTTCGGCTTCTACACCAACAAACTCAACGATCAATGGTCTATCGGCTTCGGTGTTTATGCACCGTTCGGCCTGAAAACCGACTACGAAAGTGGTTTCCAGGGTCGCGGGTTTGGCAACAAGAGCGAAGTATCGGTCATCACCTTCCAACCGACTGTCAGCTACGCGTTCAATGATCGCGTTTCCATCGGTTTTGGTCCGACCATCAACCGTATCGACGGCACCCTGGAATCGCGGCCGAGCCTGGCTGGCCTGGGGATGCCAGGCGACAACAAAGTCAAAGTCAAAGGCGACGACACCGCCCTGGGCTTTAACGCCGGTATCCTGGTTCAAGCCACCGATACCACTCGCGTCGGCCTGACCTATCACTCGAAAGTGAAGTACAAACTCGAAGGCCACACCGACGTCACCAAAGCGTCCACGGTTCCATCGGGAGTGCTGGCCAATAACCGCTACGACGCCTCATTGAAAGTCGACACGCCTGAATCCTGGGACCTGTCGGTGACTCAAGACCTCAACGACGCCTGGAAACTGTATGCGGGTGCGACCTGGACTCGTTGGAGTCGCTTGAAAGACATCATCATCAAAAACGAAGGTGTGACAAGGACTAACGGAGGCGCACTGGCACCTGCGCTTGTCGGCACTATCACTGAACCGCAGAACTGGCACGACACCTGGGCTTACGCCTTGGGTACCTCGTATCAGCTCACCAAGCAGGTGGTACTGCGTACCGGCCTGTCCTTCGACCAGTCGCCAACCAACAACACCGATCGTTCGCCGCGCATTCCTACCGGTGACCGGACCATCTTCAGTGTCGGTATGGGTTACGCAGTGATGGATAACATGACCGTTGACCTGGCTTACTCCTACCTCAAGGAAGAGTCGGTCAAAGTCAACAAATCCAACGCGCTGGGTTCCTACAGCTCCAAATATGAAAACAGCGCCAACGGTTTCGGCCTGGGCGTGACTTACAAGTTCTGACCTGCTCGCGCATAAAAAGCCCCGCTCTCCGGCAAAGGAGGCGGGGCTTTTCAATGGATAACGATCAGGGTTTCGACGCCAACGCTGCCTCTACCGCCTTGAGCAAGTCCGGGCTGTCCGGCTTGGTCAGGCTGGAAAAATTGGCAATCACCTTGCCCTGGCGATCCACCACGTACTTGTAGAAATTCCATTTCGGCGCGCTGCTCTGCTGCGCCAGCACCTTGAACAGATGCACTGCGTCCGGCCCCTTGACCGCCTGCGGCTCGGTCATGGTGAAGGTGACGCCATAATTCACGTAGCAGACCTTGGCGGTTTCCTCGCCGGTCTTGGCTTCCTGCTTGAAGTCATCGGACGGCACACCAATCACTTCCAGCCCCTGGTCCTTATAGCGCTGGTACAGAGCCTCAAGGCCTTTGAATTGCGGCGCAAAGCCGCAGAAGCTGGCGGTATTGACGATCACCAAAGGCTTGCCGGCAAAGCGCTGGCACAGGTCGATGGATTCCTTGGCGCGCAACTTGGGCAACTGCCCCTCCAGCAACGGCGGGCAACTGGCGGCCATCGCCGCACCGCTAAAAGCAGCCATCAGGACGGGTACTGCAAGCCAGCGCATCTGCATGTCGTGTGTCCTTCAAAATAGTCAGACCACGAACTTAACAGATCGACATACCCAGTTGCATCAACGCCAGCCCACCGCGCTGCCAGCCCCACCACGCCAGAAGCAGCAGCAGCGTTGCCACCGCTGCCCCAACGAACCAATACCCATTGGAACTCATGCCGCCTCCATCTGCGTCTGCAACCGCGCCACCGGCCGCTCGCGCACCGGCCAGTTCAGGGCGGCGGCGAGCAGGCTCAAGAGAATCGCCACTTGCCAGATCAAATCGTAGTTGCCGGTTCGATCATAGACCACCCCGCCCAACCAGCCACCGAGGAACGAACCGAGCTGGTGGAACAGGAACACGATCCCACCGAGCATCGAGAGGTTTCGCACACCAAACAGCGTGGCGACCGTGCCGTTGGTCAGCGGCACGGTGGACAGCCACAGGAAGCCCATCGCCATACCGAACAGGTAGGCCGTGACTTCAGTCACCGGCGCCCACAGGAACAGCACGATCACCACCGCGCGCAACAGATACAAAGCGGTCAGCAGGCGCGGCTTGGACATGCGCCCGCCAAGCCAGCCGGCGGTGTAGGTGCCGGCGATATTAAACAGGCCAATCAAGGCCAATACGGTGGTGCCGGTAGTCGCCGGCAAATGCTGATCGACCAGGTAGGCCGGCAGATGCACGCCGATAAACACCACTTGGAAACCGCAGACGAAAAAACCGAACGCCAGCAACCAGAACCCGGAGTGAGAACAGGCTTCCTTCAGTGCTTCACGCAAGGTTTGCTGGCCAGCCATCACAGGCAGCGGCCGATCCTTGAGCATGCTCACCAGCGGCAGAATCAGCGCCACCATCAAGCCCAACGCCAGCAGCGCCGCCGACCAGCCCAACCAACTGATCAAACCCAGGGTGCCCGGCACCATGGCGAACTGGCCGAAAGAACCGGCGGCGCTGGCAATGCCCATGGCGATGCTGCGTTTTTCCGGCGGTACCGCACGGCCGACCACGCCCAGGATCACCGAGAATGAAGTGCCGGACAGGCCGATACCAATCAACAAACCGGCGCTCAACGACAGTGACCAGGCCGAGTCGGACATGCCCATCAATACCAGGCCGACGGCGTACAACACCCCGCCAACCAGCACGGCCTTGCTCGCCCCAAAACGGTCGGCCAGGGCGCCGGTGAACGGCTGCGCCAGGCCCCAGATCAGGTTCTGCAGGGCGATAGCGAAGGCAAACGTCTCACGGCCCCAGCCGAACTCGGCGCTCATCGGTGCCAGGAACAGACCGAAGCCATGCCGCACACCCAGCGACAACGCCAGGATCAGCGCACTTCCCACAAGAATCCAGCCACTGGTGCGCCACATCGAAGTCATTTCTTATTCTCCATTTACGGGTATATACCCGCTTGTAGTCGGACAAACCCTCGCTCAGGCAAGTTCATCCAGCAAGGCCAACAGGGTTTCGCGTTTTTCCGCGCCCAGCCGATCAATCAATTTCTGCTGCGCCGCTTCCCACGCTGGCAACGCTGCGGCCAGTCGTTCTGCACCGGCTTCGGTCAACAGCACCAGGCGGTTGCGCAGATCGTCGCCTTCGACCAACCGCACCAGGCCTTCGCCTTCCAGCACGCGCAGGTTGCGCCCCAAGGTACTGCGATCCAGGCCCATGGCGTCGGCCAGGCTGGAAATGCTCGGTTGATCGAGACGCTGCAAATTGCACAGCAGAGAATACTGGGCAACGTTGATCCCGAAGCCGTCGAGAGCGCCGTCGTAATGCCTGCTGACGCCACGGGCGGCACGTCGCAGGTTGGTGCATAAACATTGGGAGGCAAGCATGGAACGTGTATATACCCGCGATTAAGGAAATGCAAGCAAGTGTTACAGCGCCAATCCGACCACAACCGCCACTTCCAGCAGCTCCAGCAGGGCGCCAGCGGTGTCCCCGGTGGTGCCGCCGAGACGCCTGACCATCAGCTGACGCAAGCCGATAAAACACAGCGTCGCGAGCAGCACCGCGATCCCACCGCTGAAACCACCGATCAGCAGGCAGGCCAGGCCGCTGAGGATCAGCACCTGCTGGCCGACAATCCTTGGTAAGTGGTCCGACAATGCCTGGCCCAATCCTCCGGCACGCACATAGCGCGTGGTGAGAAACAGCGCGAGCATCGACGCACGCCCGATCAGTGGCGCGAGGATCAGTGCCGCGCCGTTGTGCTGCTCGATCAGCGCCACCAGGGCGGTGAACTTGAGCAGCAATACCAGGCCGAGGGTGACCACGGCGATCGGCCCGCTGCGCGGGTCCTTCATGATGGTCAGGGTGCGTTCGCGATCGCCAAACCCACCGAGCCAGGCGTCGGCGCTGTCCGCCAGCCCGTCCAGGTGCAAGCCGCCGCTGAGCAACACCCAGGCCGTCAGTAACAACGCGGCGTGCAGCAACAACGGCGCGCCCGCCAGCGCGAGGTTCAGGCCCCACAACAGCAGGCCGAACAACAGGCCCACCAGCGGATAAAACAGCAGTGAGCGCCCCAGTTCCTGCGGTTGCGGCATGCCCGGCAGACGAATCGGCAGGCTGCTCAGGAACTGCAGGGCGATCCAGAACGGCAGCATGTTCAGCGCCCTTCCTTCAACGCGCCGTCGGCCGCAACCTGCAGGCCGAACAGTGCGCCATGGGCGACTTCGACATTCAGCAGCTGCGCTCGGGGCAAACCGCGCGCCCGGGCCAGCAGCAGACGCATCACGCCACCGTGGCTGATCAACAACACACGCTGTCCGGCATAAGCCTGATGCAAGCGTGAGACCGCGCCGAGAACCCGATCGGAAAAGTCGCTGACACGTTCGCCGTCAGGTGGCGTGAAGCTATAGGGGTCGGCCCAGAACGCGCCCAGCCCGTCGGCGTCGGTCTCCATCAACGCCGCCGCGCTCTGCCCTTCCCAGGCGCCGAAGTGCAGTTCCTGCAGGGCCTTTTCCAGGCTCACCGGCACGTTGAGTGTTGCGCCCAGTTCTTGCGCGAACCGCGCACACCGCTGCAGCGGCGAACTGATCAATCGGTCCCATGGGCCCTGTCCGGCCACCGCAGCGCGCATCTGCGCCCAGCCGTTTGCGGTGAGCGCATCGTCGAGGCTGCCGCGCAGGCCACCGCCCAACTCGGTTTCGCCGTGGCGCAACAGGTCCAGGTGCAAGGTCATGCCGGGCGGTCCGCCACGGCGGCTTCGGCGAATGTCGCCATCTGCCCGTGCAGCGCGCAGGCCAGGCGCAGCAGCGGCACCGCCAACGCCGCGCCGCTGCCTTCGCCGAGCCGCAGGCCGAGTTCGAGCAACGGTTGCGCGTCGAGGCAGTGCAGCACGTGGCGATGGCCAGGCTCGGCGCCGCGATGGCCGAACACCAGCCACTCCCGGCACGCCGGGTTCAGCCGCGTGGCGACCAACGCCGCGACGCTGCAGATAAAGCCGTCCACCAGCACCACGATGCCGTCCTGGGCGCAGGCCAGATAGGCACCGACCAACGCCGCGATCTCCAACCCGCCGAGGTTGAACAGGGTGTGCAGCGCATCACCGCGTTGTGCGGCATGCACCGCCAGTGCGCGTTCGATGACAGCGACTTTGTGGCTGACACCTTGGGCATCCAAGCCGGTACCCGGCCCGGTCAAATCACTCACCGGGCAATCAAGCAAGGCACACGCCAACGCGCTGGCGGCGGTGGTGTTGCCGATCCCCATCTCGCCGCCGATAAACAGCTGCGCGCCGCTCGCCAACGCACGGCGCGCGCTGTCGCGACCGGCCTGCAGCGCCAGCCGCCCTTGCGCCTCGGTCATCGCCGGGCCGTTGACGAAGTTGGCGGTGCCCGCTGCGATATTCAGGTGACGCACGCCGGGCAGGTTCAGCGACGGCGTCACCGTGCCGAGGTCGATCACTTCCAACTGCGCCGCCAGTTGCTGCGCCAATACGCTGATGGCCGCACCGCCGGCGACAAAGTTATGCAGCATCTGCCCGGTGACTGCCTGGGGATACGCCGACACACCTTCGGCCACCACGCCGTGGTCGCCGGCAAAGATGGCGATCCACACCTGCTCCATCGCCGGTTTGACCTGGCCTTGCAGGCCGGCCAACTGCACCGCCAACGCTTCCAGGCGACCGAGGGAGCCGGCCGGCTTGGTCAATTGCTGTTGGCGCGCCAAGGCGTGTTGATACGCCGAAGCGTCGCTGGCCTTGCACGGGTTGAGCCACCAGGTTTCCGTCATAACGCAGTACCTTTCAAAGTCAGGGGCAGGCCGGCAACGGTCAGGACAACGCGCTGACACCGTTCGGCCAAGGCTTGATGCAGCCAACCGGCTTCATCCACATAGCGGCGAGTCAATTCGCCCAGCGGCACGACACCCAAACCGGTCTCGTTGCTGACAAACAGGATTTCACCTGGCAATGAGGCCAGGCTTTCGAGCAATTGGTCACGCTCAAAAGCCAGGCGCTCGGGGTTATCGAGCAGCAGCAGATTGGTCAGCCAGAGCGTGAGGCAATCCACCAGCAGGCAGCGCTCGGGCGCGGCGTTTTCGCACAGCACCCGTGCCAGTTCGATCGGTTCTTCGATCAGGCCCCAGTGATCCGGGCGGCGCTGGCGATGCAGGGCGACACGCTGGTTCATCTCACCGTCCAGCGGTTGGCTGGTGGCGATATAAATGACGGGCAACGCGCTGTCGCTGGCGAGCTTTTCCGCCAGGCGGCTCTTGCCGGAACGGGCGCCGCCGAGAATCAGTTGGAGCATGGGATGGCACCTCGGTATTCGAGCCGGGCTCGGTCAACGGTGGGAGCTGGCGTGCCAGCGATGCAGGCACCTCGGTGTCTCAGGCAAGCCCTCAAATCCCACACAACCTGCGCAACAGCGCAGTATCCAGATGCTGTTCCACCAGGTCGGCCAACCGTTCGATGTCGCGCTCGCGCAGGGCGTGGTAATCGACCGCCTGCACCGCCTGCACACCGGACCAGCGCAACAAGGCGCTGCACGCGGCCGGGGTTTCGAACACACCGTGCAGATAAGTCCCGAGGATTTGCCCGTCGGCGCTCTGGGCGCCGTCATGTCGGCCATCGTCCAGATGCACAGCAGGACGTTCCAGAGCCGCGCCGGACGTCACGCCCGCATGGATCTCATACCCACTGACCTCGGCGTCCTCCAGCAACAGGCGCCCACGCACATTGCGCAACTGCTTCTCTTGCGCCAGCGTCGTACTGAACGCCAGCAGCCCCAGACCGTCACTGGAGCCGGCCGGCCCCTCGAGCCCGAGCGGGTCATGCACCTGCTCGCCGAGCATCTGCAACCCGCCGCAAATCCCCAGCACCTTGCCGCCGTAGCGCAAGTGCCGCGCCACCGCGGTGTCCCAGCCATTGGCGCGCAGGTACGCGAGGTCACTGCGCACGCTTTTCGAGCCCGGCAGAATAATCAGGTCGGCGGCGGGAATCGGCTGGCCCGGGCCGACGAACTGCAAGTCCACCTGGGGATGCAGGCGCAGCGGGTCAAAGTCGGTGTGGTTGCTGATGCGCGGCAACACCGGCACGACCACCTTGAGCACCTCGGCCGCCTTGTCGATCTGACGCTGGTCGATGCCGTCTTCGGCCTCCAGGTGCAGGTCCATCACGTAGGGCAATACGCCGACCACCGGTTTGCCGGTGCGTGCTTCCAGCCAATCCAGGCCCGGCTGCAACAAGGCGATATCGCCGCGAAAACGGTTGATGATGAAGCCTTTGACCCGCGCCTGTTCGGTCGGCGAAAGCAATTCAAGGGTGCCCACCAGATGCGCGAACACGCCGCCGCGATTGATGTCGGCGATCAGCAGCACCGGGCAATCCACGGCCTCGGCGAAGCCCATGTTGGCGATGTCATTGGCGCGCAGGTTGATCTCCGCCGGGGAGCCTGCGCCTTCGACCATCACCACCGGGTAGGCGTCGCTCAAACGCGTGTGGGACGCCAGCACCGCCTGCATCGCGATGGCTTTGTAGTCGTGATAGGCCACTGCGTTCATGCTGGTCACGGCGCGGCCATGGATGATCACTTGGGCACCGGTGTCGCTGTTGGGTTTGAGCAGCACCGGGTTCATGTCGGTGTGCGGCGCCAGGTTGGCGGCCTGCGCCTGCACCGCCTGGGCGCGGCCGATTTCGCCGCCTTCGGCCGTCACCGCGCTGTTGAGCGCCATGTTCTGCGGCTTGAACGGCACCACCGCCACGCCCTGGCGCACCAGCCAGCGGCACAAGGCGGTGACCAGGGTGCTTTTACCGGCATCGGACGTCGTGCCTTGCACCATCAGCGTACTCATACCGCGTCCTTGTAGGCGATCAGGGCCTGTTCCAGGCGCTGCCAATCGGCGTCGGTGTCGGGCAGGCCGAAACGCAGGCTGCTGTCGTGGACAAACAGGCGCAGCAGAATGCCGCGCTGGGCCATGAAGTTGTGCATGCGTTCGGCGTGAGGGGTGATCAGCCATTGAAACAGGGCGCAGCCGCCCTGGGGTTGGAAGCCTTGGCGCTCGAGCAAATCGAACAAGCGCTGGCCGGCTTCCAGGCAACGGTTGCGTTGCCGGGTGTGCCCGGCGGTATCGCGCAGACACGCTTGACCGATCACCCGCGTCGGCCCGCTGACCGCCCACGGCCCGACCTGTTCGGCCAACAGTTTGAGCAACTTGCGCTCCGCCAGCACAAACCCCAGGCGCACACCGGCCAGGCCGAAGAACTTGCCAAACGAACGCAGCACGATCAGGCCGACCTGATGGGCCTGGCCGGCCAGGCTCAGGTGCGGCGTGACGTCCATGAACGCTTCGTCCACCACCAGCCAACCGCCGCGCTGGGCCAGCCGCGCATGCCAGTCGAGCAGCCGTTGCGGGGTCAGGCTCAGGCCCGTGGGGTTATTCGGGTTGACCACCACCAGCACGTCCAGGCTGTCGAGAAAGAAGTCGACCTCCTGCTCCTGCACTTCGCGCACCACGTAGCCGGCGCGACGCCAGGCCTCGGCGTGCTCGGCATAGCAAGGTGACAGCACGCCGACCTTGCCGCCCCGGCGCAAGCGCGGCAGCAGTTGGATCGCCGCCTGGGAACCCGGCACCGGCAATAAATGCGCGGTGCCGTAGTATTCGCTGGCGGCTTGCTCCAGACCGTCGTCGGTTTCCGGCAGACGCGCCCAGGCGCGCAACGGAATCTCGGGGACCGGCCACGGCCAGGGCGCCAGGCCGCTGGACAGGTCGAGCCATTCGGCCTCGGCAATCCCATATTCAATCGCCGCCTTACGCAGCCGGCCACCGTGCTCAAGCATACAATTGCCCCCCGACGCATAGGATCAGCAGCCACAACCATACGCCGCGCTGCACCAGTTGCCAGCCGCGGTCGATGGCGTCCGCATCCGCCGCCGGGCCTTCGCCCAGTGGCGGACGCTGGTGCAGCTCACCGTGATAGATCGCGGCACCGCCCAACTCGACGCCCAAGGCACCTGCCCCCGCCGCCATCACCGGACCGGCGTTGGGGCTGTCCCAGGTCGGGCCCTGACGGCGCCAGCATTTGATGGCCAGCCTGGTTTTACCGAGTACGGCGTAGGTCAACGCCACCAGGCGTGCCGGAATATAGTTCAGTACATCGTCGATCCTGGCCGCCGCCCATCCGAAACGCTCGAAGCGTTCGTTGCGATAGCCCCACATGGCGTCGAGGGTGTTGCTCAAGCGGTACAGCACCACGCCCGGCACACCCGCGACGACAAACCAGAACAGTGCGGCAAACACCGCGTCGCTGCCGTTTTCCAGCACCGATTCGGTGGCGGCGCGAGCGACTTCAGTGCGATCCAGTTCACTGGTCTGGCGACTCACCAGGTAACTCACGCGCCGCCGGGCTTCGTCCAGGTCATCGCGGCGCAGGGCCTGGGCCACCGGGATCACGTGCTCGCCGAGACTGCGCATGCCGAGGGCACAGTACAACGCGAGGATCTCCAGCACCCAGCCGATGTAAGGCGCCCACGACAACGCGGTGGCCAAAAGCGTCAACGGCACCACCGCAATAAACCAGGCGGTCACGCCGTGGCTGCGCCAGCCACGGCCACCGCTGTTGAAACGCTGCTCGATGCGCGCGGCGAAGTTGCCGAACGCCACCAGCGGATGCCAGCGCCTGGGCTCGCCCAGCAGCGCATCCAGCGCCACCGCAGCGACACACAGCAAGGCCACACTCATTGACGCACTCCCCAGGTATTTTCATACAACATGTCACTCAGCGGGCGCGGTTCGGCCCAGCCTTCGAGCTGCAACATCGGTGCCGGATAGAACGCTTCGACCGGCCCCAGGCACAACACCGCCAAGGGTTTCGCGCCGGGCGGCAAGCCCAGCAGGTCGGCCAGGGCCTGCGGTTCGAACAGCGACACCCAGCCCATGCCCAGGCCTTCGACCCGCGCGGCCAGCCACAGATTCTGGATCGCGCAGGACAGCGAGGCCATGTCCATTTCCGGCAAGGTACGCCGGCCGAAGATATGTCGCTCGCGCTCATCCATCAGCGCCGCCACCAGCACTTCGGCGCAGTCGTGGATGCCTTCGACCTTGAGCTTCATGAACGTATCGGAACGCTCGCCCAAGGCCTCGGCGGTGCGTATGCGTTCTTCCTCCACCAACTGTTGAATCCGCCCACGCAATAGGCGGTCGCTGATGCGGATAAAACGCCACGGCTGCATCAAGCCAACGCTCGGCGCCTGGTGTGCGGCCTGGAGCAAGCGCTGCAGCAGTTCGGGAGCCACGTCACCGCCGCTGAAGTGACGCATGTCGCGGCGTTCGGCGATGGCACGGTAGACGGCGTCGCGCTCGGCCTGGGGGAAAGCGTTGTCGGTCATGAGCCTATCGCGGGCAAGCCCGCTCCCACCGTGGATTCGTGCTGTGGCGCAGCGTGCGGTGCGACTCGCTCGGGCGCAAACAGCGCGGCCACGGCCCAGGGGTTGGAGGGGAAGTAAAAGTGAACGTAGGAAGCGGTCAGCCGCCCCTGTCGATACACCGCCTCGGCCCCGCGCCCACCATTGGGGCTCACGCCACGGGCAATGGGCACCCAGTCGGTGCTGGTCAGCGAGTGGTGATAGGTGTGCCCACGCAACACGCCTTCGGGCAATTCGACGCTTTGCAGAGCCAGCGCCGCGAGCTTCTTTTGCATCACCGCAGCGCCCTGCAACAGGCCGACCAGTCCGGCGCGGAGGCCGTCGACATCCGTGAGCGAATCCAGCAGATAGAGCATGCCGCCACACTCGGCGAGCAGCGGTTTACCGGCAGCGTGATGGGCACGGATCGCCTCCAGCATCGCGGTGTTTTCCGACAGTGCCTGGTGATGCAATTCCGGGTAACCACCGGGCAGATAGAGACTGTCGACTTCTGGCAATTGGCGATCATGGATCGGCGAGAAGAAGCTCAACTCGGCGCCCATCGCCCGCAGCAGATCGAGGCTGGCACCGTAAGTGAAGGCGAAGGCTTCGTCACGCGCGACCGCGATCCGCACGCCAGCCAGCAACGGTTCGGTGCGGGTTACCGGCGGTGCGGCAAAGGTGACCGGCGGCGGCAACGCAACCTCGCAACTGCTGCCCAACGCTTGGGCGGCGGCGTCCAGGCGCAGGTCGAGGTCATTCAGTTCGCTGGCTTGCACCAGGCCCAGGTGGCGGCTGGGCAATTCGATAGCAGTCTCGCGGGACAGCGCGCCATACCAGCGCAGGCCTTCGGTGAGGCTGCCTTCGAGCAATTGCGCATGGCGCAGGGTGCCGACGCGGTTGGCCAGCACGCCGGCGAACGGCAAGTCCGGCTGATAGCGTGCCAGGCCGAGGGCCAGGGCGCCGAAGGTCTGCGCCATGGCCGTGCCATCGATCACACCGAGCACCGGCACACCGAAGTGCCGCGCCAGGTCGGCGCTGGAAGGTGTGCCGTCGAACAGCCCCATCACGCCTTCGATCAGGATCAGGTCCGCCTCCCCCGCTGCTTCCCACAGTAGGCGGCGACTTTCCTGCTCGCCCACCATCCACATGTCCAATTGATACACCGGCGCACCGCTGGCGCGCTCGTGGATCATCGGGTCGAGGAAGTCCGGGCCGCATTTGAACACACGCACCTTGCGCCCCAGGTTGCGGTGCAAGCGCGCCAGCGCGGCGGTGACCGTGGTTTTGCCCTGGCCGGACGCCGGTGCGGCGATCAAGACAGCCGGGCAATGGCGGGGCTGATTCAAAGTTCGACGCCTTTCTGTGCCTTGATACCGGCCTGGAACGCATGCTTGAGCATGCCCATGTCGGTGACGGTGTCGCCCATTTCGATCAGTTCAGGCTTGGCGCCACGGCCGGTGACTACCACGTGCTGCATCGGCGGGCGGGCCTGAAGGTCGCTGAGGACCTGATCGAGGTCGAGGTAGCCGTGCTTGAGCGCGATGTTCAGCTCATCCAGCACCACCAGGCCGATGCTCGGGTCTTGCAGCAATTGGCGGGACACCGCCCAGGCGGCCTCGGCGGCCGCGATGTCGCGCTGGCGGTCCTGGGTTTCCCAGGTAAAGCCCTCGCCCATTACATGGAAACGCACTTGCTCGGGGAAACGGCGGAAGAACAGTTCTTCGCCGGTGCTGTTGCGCCCCTTGATGAACTGCACCACGCCACACTGCATGCCGTGGCCCATGGCGCGGGCCAGCATGCCAAACGCCGAGCTACTCTTGCCTTTGCCGTTGCCGGTCAGCACCAGCAGCAAGCCGCATTCGTTCGGGGAATTGGCGATGCGTTCATCGATCACGGCTTTTTTGCGCAGCATGCGCGCCAGATGGCGTTCGTCGCGCTCGGGGGAATCGGTCATGGCAGCTCTCCGTTGGGGCTGGACAAAAAACGGCGGGCAGGAAAAAACAACAACAGACAGCCAAGCATCGCCCACCGTGATGCTGTTGGATGATCCAGGCCGGTCTCCGGGCTCATGAGTGGCGCGCTAGAGCGCACGCCGACGGCGCGCCTTCCCATATCGCGGGCGATACAGTGGCAAACAGCACCGTCTTGACTCATTTACCGTTGCGGGGGCAGCGCCGGAATCGCGGCAGCACTGTGTACAAGTGCGCTCACTCACCGGCTTCCCTGTTTCACTCAGTCGACCCGTGGGTCACAGAGCACCTGGAACAAGCGGCGAAGGTTAGTGGGTTGGGGGTGGAGCGTCAATTAAAGCTGGCCTTGCACTTGAACCATCGCCGCATCGGGCGCCTCTACCCTTACAGGCATCCAGGAGAAAACCATGCATAAAACAAGACTCGCCTTACTGATCATGCTCGCGGGCACCCTCGCCGCCTGCGGCGAAAGCTCGACCCTGAAGGTATCCGACGGCACCGGGCCCTCGCCGCAATTGCCGGAGCCGAACAAGACCCTGATCCCCACCGTGAACATCGCCCCGGCCATCGGCTGGCCGGCGGGCACCCAGCCCACGGCCGCCGCCGGCACCCAGGTGGCGGCGTTCGCCGAAGGCCTGGACCACCCGCGCTGGCTGTATGTACTGCCCAATGGCGATGTGCTGGTGGCGGAAACCAACGCGCCGCCCAAGCCGGACGACGCCAAAGGCCTGCGGGGTTGGGTGATGCAGAAAGTCATGGGCCGCGCCGGCGCCGGCGTGCCGAGCCCGAACCGCATCACCCTGCTGCGCGATGCTGACCATGACGGGGTCGCGGAGACCCGCACCGTGTTCCTGGAAAACCTCAACTCGCCCTTCGGCATGACGCTGGTCGGCAATGACCTGTACGTGGCCGATTCGGACAAGCTGTTGCGCTTTCCCTATCAGACCGGCGAAACCGCGATCAAGGCCGCCGGCAGCAAGGTCATCGACCTGCCAGCGGGCAGCATCAACCATCACTGGACGAAAAACGTGGTGGCCAGCAAGGACGGCAGCAAGTTGTATGTGAGCGTCGGTTCCAACAGCAACGTCGCCGAGAACGGCCTGGAAGCGGAACAAGGCCGCGCGGCGATCTGGGAAGTCGACCGCGCCAGCGGCCAGCACCGTCTCTTCGCCTCCGGCCTGCGCAACCCGAACGGCATGGCCTGGGAACCGCAGAGCGGCAAGCTGTGGACGGCAGTGAACGAGCGCGACGAGATCGGCAGCGACCTGGTGCCGGACTACATCACCTCGGTCCAGGATGGCGCCTTTTATGGCTGGCCCTTCAGCTATTACGGGCAGCACGTGGATGTACGCGTCACACCGCAGAACCCGGACCTGGTGGCCAAAGCCATTGCGCCGGACTACGCCGTAGGCCCACATACCGCCTCGCTGGGCCTGACCTTCGCCGAGGGCAGCAAACTCCCGGCGCCCTTTATCAACGGTGCGTTTATCGGCCAGCACGGCTCGTGGAACCGCAAGCCGCACAGCGGCTACAAGGTGATCTTCGTACCGTTCGAGGGCGGCAAGCCGAAGGGGCCGCCAGTGGACGTGCTGACCGGGTTCCTCAACAGCGAAGAACAAGCCATGGGACGACCGGTTGGCGTGGTCATCGACAAGCAGGGTGATTTGCTGGTGGCGGACGATGTGGGGAATAAGGTGTGGCGGGTTTCTGCGGCTAAGTAACTATTACAAATGTGGGAGGGGCGGTGCGACGATTCGACTTGCCCACGATAGCGGTGGGTCAGTCACTGAATGCATGGACTGACACGCCCTCATCGGGAGCAAGCTCCCTCCCACATTTGGATCCTGGTTTGGCTTAGGGGTTGCGGGCCAAGTGCTCAGCCGGCAACACGCGCTTGGCGCTCAGGTAGGCGTTCTGCCAGTAGGCTTTGGACAAGGTGTCCAGCTTCACCGTACCGCCCGTCTGCGGCGCATGCACAAAGCGCCCTTCGCCGACATAGATCCCGGCATGGCTGACCTGCGAGCCGCCACCCGTGGCGAAGAACAGCAGGTCACCGGTTTGCAGGTTCTGTGCGCTGACGTCCTGGGCGCGCATCACGATCAGTTCGCGCGTGGTGCGCGGCAGGGAGATGCCCGCAGCATCACGGTAGACAAACCCGATCAACCCGCTGCAATCGAAACCGGAGTCCGGCGTATTGCCGCCCCAACGATAAGGCGTACCGACCAGGCCCAGCGCGCGGAACAGCACGTCTTCAGCGACCGGCGAACTCTGGCTGGAATAGTTGAACACTGGTTTAGGCTTGGCCGCTACGGGCGCAGGCTGCGGGCGGCTTGCGCAGGCGCTGAGCAGCGCGGCGCAAACAATGAGAATCAGGCGGGCCGAGGTCGACATGTGCAGAACAATCCTGGTCTGGATGCGGCTTTCGCTGCCGAACGCTGAAAACCAGAACGCGCAAGCATGGCTTGCGCGAACGGATTACAACAATGTCCAGAGATTCTAGCGCTTACACGTCAAACTTCAAGTATCACTTTAACTTTACTTGCTAGCGGTAATCGTCGTCGGGGCCATGGCGAGTGCGCGCTTGGCTTCGATGAAGGTTTTGCTCCAGTAGCTGTCGCCCAGGCTGTCGACTCGAACACCACCGCTGCGGCGGCTGCTGGAGTGGATAAACTGGTTATCGCCCAGGTAGATACCGGCGTGACTGACGCGACCGCGGCCACTGGTACTGAAGAAAAGCAGATCCCCAGGCTTGAGGTTGTTACGCGCGACCAACGGTGCATTCACGTTGATCATTTCGCGGGTGGAGCGTGGCAGGTTCATGCCAGCTTCTTCGCGAAACAGGTAACCGATAAAACCGCTGCAATCAAAACCGGCTTCAGAGGTACCGCCGAAACGGTAACGGGTACCGATCAGGGACATACCGCGTTCGAGGATGCTGTCGGCCAGAACGGGAAGCTGATAAGGCTTGTTGCCAGCGAAGGCGGCCAGTTCTTTTTCGGTTGCCAGCTCTTCCTCATAAACAGTGGAAGACTGCGCAGCAACGAATTTTGCCTGATTTTTATACTGTTGATTGTGCTGCTCGGCCACTTGTTGAGGGTGGGAGGCGCAACCAAACAACAGAGCGACAAGTGCGAGAGGCACGAGGGGTGCGAAGCGATTTAGCATGGGCACGACCGTGGCTGATGTGTAAAGAAGTCGAGACTATGCCTTCTATCACATCGATTTGCAAATTCAATCGTGATCCATGTGACTTACTGTTTGCGTTATGACATCTAAGCCCTTAATACCCTTTGCGCGTGTTTTGCGTGGTCAAGCCGGCCAAAACGCAGGTTTCCTGGCGCCTGAAATTTGCCGAAGCCCCGAAATACAAGGGCCGGCTACCAGCCGAGGGTTTCCTTGAGGAAGGGAATCGTCAGCTTGCGCTGGGCCTGCAAAGAGGCCTGATCGAGCTGCTCGAGCAAATCGAACAATGCGCTCATGCTGCGGGTGCCGCGGGTGAGGATAAAGTGCCCGACCTCGTCGGTGAGGTGCAGGCCGCGACGGGATGCACGCAATTGCAGGGCACGCAATTTGTCCTCGTCGGACAGCGGGCGCATCTGGAAGATCAGCGCCAGGGTCAGGCGCGACTTGAGGTCGGCCAGCTTGACCGGCAACTCACGGGGCGAGGTCGAAGCCGCGATCAACAGGCGGCGCCCGCTGTCGCGCAGGCGGTTGAACAGATGAAACAGCGCCTCTTCCCAATCCGCCTTGCCGGCGACGGCCTGCAGATCGTCCAGGCACACCAGTTCGTATTGTTCGAGGTTGTCGAAAATCCCGATCCCGCGGTCCATCAACTCCGCCAACGGCAGGTAAACCGCCGGTTCGCCCATCTGCTCGAAGCGCAGGCACGCGGCCTGCAACAGGTGGGTGCGCCCCACGCCTTGCTTGCCCCACAGGTAGATCAGGCTTTCAGTCCACCCGGCGTCGGCTTCGCAGAGCCGCTCGACATAGCCGAGTGCTGCGGCGTTGGCGCCTGGGTAGTAATTGATAAAGGTGGCGTCGTCACGCAGACGCACACCTAAGGGCAGCTGAATCGGTTTCATGCTGACTGAACGGCTCCGATCGAACCGTTAGTGGCCTCTGTGAAAAGTTTGCAAAGTTTATACCCGTGACGCCGGGCGCACAATGCAGCAGACCATAAGCAAAATCAAAGGTTTGCGTTAACTTGTTGGATTTACGCAAATTGTTTGACGCCACAGCGCCAGAAACAACAAACCCGGCCTGGGCCGGGTTTGTGACACCGCGATTACAAATCGGGGTCTTCAACGCCCCCGTACATATCCGAATCCTTGTACAGATCGTGGACATGACGCACCAGCACCATGATCACCGCCGCCACCGGCAGCGCGAGCAGGATGCCGGTAAAGCCGAACAACTCACCGCCAGCCAGGATCGCAAAGATCACTGCGACCGGGTGCAGGCCGATGCGATCACCCACCAGCAACGGGGTCAGCACCATGCCTTCGAGGGCCTGGCCGACCATGAACACCGCGACAATCCCGAGCATCGGGTACAGGTCACCGCCAAACTGGAACAGCCCGGCCACCAGCGCCGCACCGATACCGATCACAAAGCCCATGTACGGCACGATTGCGGCCAGACCGGCAATCAAGCCGATCAACAGGCCCAGCTCCAGGCCGATCGCCATCAAGCCGGCGGCATAGATAATCCCCAGGGCCAGCATCACCAGCAGTTGGCCGCGCACGAACGCCCCCAAGACCTCATGACACTCCCCGGCCAGGGACACGATGCGCGCTTCACGGTCACGCGGCAGCAGGCTGCGAATCTTGGCCATCATGATGTCCCAGTCCCGCAACAGGTAGAACGCCACCACCGGGATCAACACCAGATTGGTCAACCAGCCGATCAGCGCCAGGCTGGATGCCGTGGCCTGGCTGAGAACCACGCCGACGATGTCGGTGGTCTGGCCCATATGCTCGCTGATCGCAGCCTTGACCTTGTCGAACTTCCAGAAGCCATCCGCCAGCCCCAGCTTGGCCTGGGCCCACGGCATCGCCGTGTGCTGCAGCCAGTCGAGCATCTGCGGCGCCAGTTCATACAGACGGAACAGCTGCTTGGCCAGCATCGGTACCAGCACCAGCACCAACGCCGTGATGATCAGCGTAAACAGCGCAAACACCGTGACCACACCCAAAGTCCGCGACAGGCCGGCTTTCTCCAGGCGATCCACCACGGGATCGAACAGATAGGCGAGCAACAGCGCGACCAGGAACGGCGTCAGGATCGAATGCAGCAAGAACACAAAAACGCACAGCAGGACGATCCCGCCAAGCCACACCCAACGACGCGTATCCGCCATACACCACTCCATCTTTTATCGGCTGCTATATAAAGCAGAACATTTACCAGCGAAAACGCAGTTGCGCCTGCGGCTCAGGGGCGACGACCGGCTGCGTGCCGTCCACTGGCGGTTGCGCAGCCAGTGCTTCACCCGCAGGAATCTCCTGCAACCTGGCCAGGCTCAGTTGAGTACGCAACTGATCGGCGCTGCCATTGACGCGATACACAATACGATTGCCATCCACGCGCTGCGGCTGGCCGCCAAACGGCTCGAGCAAGTGGCCCAACGCGGCGTAGCGCTCCAGGGTCATGCCCTGCACTTCGAGCAATTGCTCGGTGCTCGCGCCCGGCTTGACCACAAAGCGCGGCGCCAGTTTCTGGCTGACCGCCAGCATCACGGCATCGGCCACGGCGGCGGTGTCGGCGCCTTGCGCGGTGCCCTGCTCGCTCTTGTCGCCCAACCACAGGCGCCATTTGGCCTGCCATTGGCTGCCCTCCTGGCGCGCATGCACTGCGAGCATCGCATCGGCGCCGTAGCGTTCCGAGGCTGCACGCAACGGCGTGGCGTCCGCGCTTTCGAGGTTGGGCGCGGTGGCGACCACCTGTTCATCCAAATCCCCCAACGGCAGGCGCAGCGGCAAGCCGCGATGTTGCGCCGCACGGCGCAGCGCCTGCGCGACGGTCTGGCCATCCCCGACCAGGTTGCTGCCGTCGGTGGAGTCATTCAGCCACCAACCCAGGATCGACGGCCGATTGCTGCCCCAGATCGACAAGCCGGCCTCACGCAAGGCGCGATCGGTGCTGACGGGGTCGAAATCCACTTGCAGGCTTTCCGGCGGGCCGGCGTCGTAGCCGTATTGCGTGATGATTTGTTGCGGGTCCTTGCGCACCGCCGCCAGGCCGGGGCCTTCGGCGGCCTTGGCGTCGCCAGTGAGGCGGATCACCAGAGTCTGTACGGCGCGCTGGGTCGCCTGGTCGCGTTCTTGCGGTGACTGGCTGCTGACCGGCTCCAGTACTTGATAAAGACCATTGAGGGTTTCGGCATGACTCGCCAGGCTGACCAACGACAAGCAGCCTACAAAAAACACATTACACAGACGCATGGAAGATTCCCGAACGACAAAATTAGCGGCTGGAACAGACCGCGTGATCTCGGTTTGCCAAGGCTGTGACCACAGCGATCGGTAAAACATTCACGGGGTCTCGGTAAGTTTTCCTACTGTCATAACGATAGCGGGTTCAAGGCTATACCTTAATACGGAGCTGGGCAGACCCGATTAGCATTTTTTTAACCGGCTTTTTTATCTATGTGGCTCTGCCCGTCGGCCCGAGGATGGCCGCTGACCCTCAAGCCTGATAAAATCGCGCGCCTTCGCAGACCGTCAATGGCTGGGCCTTTTCACAAGAGCCCTTGCCCAATCGGTCGTTACCCCTGAATCCCCCCTAAAGGCCTGGATCATGAGCAAGCAACCCTCCCTGAGCTACAAGGACGCCGGTGTAGACATCGACGCCGGTGAAGCATTGGTCGAACGCATCAAGAGCGTCGCCAAGCGCACTGCGCGCCCCGAAGTCATGGGTGGCCTGGGCGGTTTTGGCGCCCTCTGTGAAATCCCGGCCGGCTACAAACAGCCCGTGCTGGTTTCCGGCACCGACGGCGTGGGCACCAAACTGCGCCTGGCCCTGAACCTGAACAAACACGACAGCATCGGCATCGACCTGGTCGCCATGTGCGTCAACGACCTGGTGGTGTGCGGCGCCGAGCCGCTGTTCTTCCTGGACTACTACGCCACCGGCAAGCTCAACGTCGAAACCGCGACCCAAGTGGTCACCGGCATCGGCGCCGGCTGCGAATTGTCGGGTTGCTCCCTGGTCGGCGGCGAAACCGCTGAAATGCCAGGCATGTACGAAGGCGAAGACTACGACCTGGCCGGCTTCTGCGTCGGCGTGGTCGAAAAAGCCGAGATCATCGACGGCTCCAAAGTGGCTGCCGGCGACGCCCTGCTCGCCCTGCCGTCGTCCGGCCCGCACTCCAACGGCTACTCGCTGATCCGCAAGATCATCGAAGTGTCCGGTGCCGACATCGAAAACATCCAGCTCGACGGCAAGCCCCTGACCGACCTGCTGATGGCGCCGACACGCATCTACGTCAAGCCACTGCTCAAGCTGATCAAGGACACCGGCGCGGTCAAAGCCATGGCCCACATCACCGGCGGCGGCCTGCTGGACAACATCCCGCGCGTCCTGCCCAAAGGCGCCCAGGCGATTGTCGACGTGGCCAGCTGGCAGCGTCCTGCGGTATTCGACTGGCTGCAAGAGAAAGGCAACGTCAACGAAACCGAAATGCACCGCGTGCTGAACTGCGGCGTGGGCATGGTGATCTGCGTGGCGCAAGAGCACGTGGAAAGCGCGTTGAACGTGCTGCGCGAAGCCGGCGAACAGCCTTGGGTCATCGGCCAGATCGCCGCTGCCGCCGAAGGCGCGGCTCAGGTTGAACTGAAGAACCTTAAGGCGCACTGATGTCTGCAACCTGTGATGTCGTGGTGCTGCTCTCCGGCACCGGCAGTAACTTGCAGGCCCTGATCGACAGCACGCGCACCGGCGACAGCCCGGCGCGCATCGCTGCGGTGATCTCCAACCGCAGCGACGCCTATGGCCTGCAACGCGCCAGGGAGGCAGGCATTGCCACGCGCACCCTGGATCACAAGGCTTTCGAAGGTCGCGAGGCCTTCGACAGCGCCCTGGTCGAACTGATCGACGCCTTCAACCCCAAACTCGTGGTACTGGCCGGCTTCATGCGCATCCTCAGCGCTGATTTCGTGCGGCACTACGCTGGGCGGCTGTTGAATATCCACCCTTCCCTGCTGCCCAAGTACAAAGGCATGCACACCCATCAGCGCGCCCTCGACGCGGGCGACAGCGAGCATGGCTGCAGCGTGCATTTTGTCACCGAGGAACTCGACGGCGGGCCTCTGGTCGTACAGGCAGTGGTTCCGGTAGAGTCTGACGACTCGGCGCAGACGCTTGCGCAACGGGTTCATACACAGGAACACAGGATTTACCCGCTGGCTGTTCGCTGGTTTGCCGAGGGGCGGTTGATTCTTGGTAAACAGGGTGCATTATTGGACGGTCAGTTACTCGCGGCCAGCGGCCACTTGATTCGAACCTAGGAGATTTTATGCGTCGCGCCTTGCTCTTCGCTTTTGCGCTGTTCGCCTTGCCTGCGGTGCAAGCAGCAGATTTACATCCTTTCTCCGCCAGCTACACCGCCGACTGGAAACAGTTGCCCATGAGCGGTTCGGCCGAGCGTAGCCTGACCCACAATGGCGATGGCACCTGGACCTTGAACTTCAAGGCTTCCATGATGATTGCCAGCCTCACCGAAACCAGCGTGATCCAATTCGACAAGGACGCCCTGCAGCCGAAGAGCTACACCTTCGAACGCGGCGGCCTGGGCAAGGCGAAAAGGGTCAACCTGGACTTCGACCAGACCGCCAAGAAAGTCACCGGCTTTGAAAACAAAGACCCGGTCAACGTTGCCCTGCAAAGCGGCATGCTCGACAAGTCGACCTACCAGTTGGCGCTGCAGCGCGATGTCGCGGCCGGCAAGAAGAGCATGAGCTACAACGTGGTTGAAGGCACCGACGTCGACACTTACGACTTTCGCGTGATCGGCCCGGAAAAGGTCCAGACCAAAGCCGGCTCCATCGACGCGATCAAGGTCGAGCGCGTGCGTGACCCGACCCAAAGCAAGCGCATCACCCAGATGTGGTTTGCCAAGGACTGGGGCGGCATCCTGGTTGCCCTGCGTCAGGTGGAAACCGACGGCAAGGAATACAACATCATGCTGCAAGACGGTACGGTTGACGGTAAGTCTGTCAAAGGTAGCTGATTGCGCGGATGAGTCGAAGAAGAGCCTCGCACCACGCGGGGCTTTTTTTCGTCTGGATGTTGGGGAGTCGACGCCTGAGCCCGACGAGAACATGAAGCTTTTGTCATAAAACTCCGACGCCTGCGACGCAATGTCGCGGTTTACGGGGCCTGCGCGACTGTTACATGTTATGCAAAGGACTGTTGCATAAACGATCGGTTTACCTAGCAAGCTAACAAAACATATAACAAAAGCCTGCGACGACTTGCCGCAGATCCACCAGAGACTGGAGCAAGCAAATGACTGTAAAAGTGACTGAACGCGACGATGAACATATGTCCCACGAAGCCTTGGGCCATGGGATTCACATCTGGGACGTACACCAACAAGACCTGCTGGTCGGCATGTTTCATAACGAGAGCGACGCTCATAACTATAAAAACGAGCTCGAAACCCTTGAGATGAAACGCCAGGCACAAAGCTCCTGAAACGCTGAAATCAAGTAGACGCCAGCCCACGCAACGAGGCTATCTACACACGACAAACCCCGCCAACGAGCGGGGTTTGTCGCTTTCAACCGCGACCGTTTTCTTCTGAACCTCGACGCGTGTATTGAAAAATATACAGTTCACGCCGCGTCGGCCCACCGCCTGCACGCCAGCGGTAATCCGCTGAAGTAGCCTGATCCAGACACCTCCCCACTCTTTGACAGCGCTCTTTGGCCAGGCCGAATCGCACGCGAGCCCCTTCTCCCGCCCCTCCTGAATAAGCCTTTCAGAAAAAAGTAACAACAAATAGACAATTAGTAATGATTCTCTATACCATTCAGCCGCTTTTCATTCCGGTCCACGTATAGGGAATTCCACTAGATGCACGGGCAAAGTCGCACCCCGGAACAATCGTTGCTTGAACGCTGGGGCGAAGCACTCGCTACCCCGCCATTTCAAACTAACCACATCACTCTCGACGCTCTGATCAACACCCTGGCACCCGCTGCCGAGCGTAGCTTCCAACGCCTGATCCAAGCACTGTTTCGTGAAGGCCTGCTGGACCCCAGCACCCGCACCTACGACGAGCGAGGTCAATGCTGGCTGGTGCTGCCTGACCAGAGCCGCCTGCGTTTCGATCACCTGCTCCCCGGTCGCATGGCCAGCTGGGACCTGCGTGGCCGAGTGACGCTGCTGCGCGATGATCATCCTGACCTGAATATTCAATTCCCGTCGCAGTTATTGACGCTGCTCAACCGCCGCCTCGAATCACCTGCCGATCCGGAAGTCTTGGGCCGCCTCAACACAGAAATCGACGACAGCTTTGTCAACGATACGCTGTGCCTTGCCTTCCATGAGCAATGGACACTCAGGCTCCATGCGGCAATGGACCCGTCGCACCAGAGCAACCTGTTGAGCCACCTCAAGCATGACCCCAGCGTGACCAACCCGACTTCCACGCTTGAACAATGGGGCACGCTGGGCCATCCCTGGCACCCCAACTACAAGACCAAACTGGGTTTGAATACCGACCAGGTCATCGATTTCTCGCCTGAATTCGAAGCCCGCTTTCCGGTTTTCCTGTGCGCGTTGCATCGCCAGTTCGCCCATGTCGAAATGCTGGCTGGCACCGCCGATTACTGGCAATGGTGGCAACATCATTTCCCCCAAGCCGCTCGGCAACTGACCGCGCAACTGACCGCGCAGGGCCTTGAAGCCGGCGATTATCTGCCGTTGCCGGCTCACCCTTGGCAGGCGCGCCAAGAATTACCGCAATTGTTTGCCAACGAAATTGGCGACCGGTTGTTGGTACTGACCGATATCGTGGCGTTTACCGCCCACCCGACCATGTCGTTCAGGACCGTGCTACCTGAAGGCCGATGTGACGCACCGATGGTGAAGCTTCCGGTTTCATTGCGCCTGACCAGTGTGCAGCGGACTGTTTCACCGCGTTCTGCGCGCATGGGCCCGCGGATCAGCCATCTACTGCTGGCGATCCTGGAACGTGAGCCGGCGATCCAGCAGATCCTCAGCATCATCCCCGAGCGGATCGGCGTGCATTTCAAGCCGCAACCGGCCAATGATGAACACTCCCGCCACTTGGCCGTACTGTACCGCGACGCCCCCAGAGCCTGCTCCAGCCGGGCGAAATGGCCGTGCCAGTCGGCAGCCTGTTCGCCGTCGACCAGCACGGGCAGCCACTGCTGCGCCAATGGGTACGACTGAGCCAGGGCAAGGACGACGAGGACGCCCTGCTCGCCTTCTTTCGGGACTACGCCTCGATTGCCGTACCGGCACTGCTGGGCATGTATCTGCGTTATGGCGTGGCCTTCGAGGCTCATCAGCAGAACTCCTTCATGGTCATGGCCGCGGACGGGCGCCTGAGCCGCCTGCTACTACGTGATTTCGGTGACATCCGGATCGACCGCAAGACCTTGCACGCCCATGGCCTGGATATCGAATTGCACGACCCTAAAATGACCCTGTACGACGACGCCGGCTTCGTGCGCGACAAGCTGCTGCACACCGTATTCATGTGCCACTTGGGCGAACTGGTGCTGCTCAGCGCACGCCACTTCGACATCCCCCAAGCGCGGCTCTGGAATGAACTGTCGACGCAGGTCAGCCAGTGCTTCGACGACTTGCGCAGCGAGGTCGACCCCCAACGCTGGAAGACCGAACGCGAAGCCTTACTGGAGCAGGACTGGCCCGCCAAGTCGTTTATGCGCATGCGTCTGCTGGAGAGCCATGCCGATATCGTCGGGCGTTTGCCTAACCCACTGAGCGCCGCCGCCAATGCCGGCTAACAACAGCGCACTGCGGCTGCTGGTGGTGATTCAGTTGGTGTCGATGGGCGCCATGGAGATGAGCGGCCCTTTCTGGCCGCTGCAAATCCAGAAGCTGCTCGGCGTCGCCAATGCCCAGTACACCGGCCTGCTGTCCTCGCTGGTGTATGCCGGGCCGATGATGGCGGCAATGATCCTGACGCCCATGTGGGGGCGACTGGGTGACCGCACCGGGCACAAGCCCATGATCATTCGGGCGTTGCTGGCGTTGGCGGTATGCCAGGGCCTGGCCGCCGTTACCTTCGACCCTTGGCTGCTGGTGGCAATCAGGGTTGCACAAGGGGCGCTGGCCGGGTTTATCGCAGCGGCGCAAGCCTATGCGCTGGCCTGCTGCGGCGACGGCGGGCGTGGGCACATTCTGGCTCGACTGCAATCGGCGACTGCCGTGGGCTCGCTGGCCGGACCGGTGTTGGGTGGGTGGTTGATGGATGTCTCGGGCTTCGCACTGCTGTGCTACAGCGCCACCGCAGTGTGCGTGTTGTGCGCGGTGATCAGCCTGTTCTTGCCCAACGACACGCCCCAATCACGCCCAACACACAACGCAAAACCAAGCGCCCTGCCCGAAGGCTGGCTCGGTGCAATGCTGGGGATCATCGTTTTGATCCAGGCAGCCAAGATGATGCCCCAGCCGTTTTATGCCTTGTACGTCGCCGACGTGTTACACGCCCCCGCGTGGCTGATCGGCGCCAGCTATGCCGCCAGCGCACTGACTCTGGCGCTGTCCGCGCCGCTATGGGGGCGCCTGTTCGACCGGCATCAACCGGCTCACACGTTGCGCGTCGTCGAATGGGTCACGTGGTCCTGCGCCTTGACGCTGGCATTTACGGCGCTGGCCAGCGAATGGCTCGGATTCCTCGCCAGCCGGCTGTTATGGGGCGTTTGGCAGGGTGCGTTGCTGCCGGTCGCCTACACGTTGATCGCCAACACCGTTGTGCCCAGCCAGCAGGGCTTTGCCCTGGGCCTGGGCAACAGCGCCGCCAAAGCCGGCGCGCTGTGTGGTGTGCTGATGGGCGGCATCGGCATGGGAGTCGTGGGTCTGGCGCACAGCTTCTGGCTGGTTGCACTCACATATGCATTGGCCGCCCTGGGCATCCGCACCATCCGTTCGTTCACCCGAACACCTGAGACATCCAGTTTTTCTGTCAATACTTCTAATAACTGAAAGGCAAGGTCATGAAAAAAACACAACTGGCAGTTCTGCTGCCACTTCTAGGGTCGATTAGCGCGCCTGCCTGGGCCGATGAGATCGAAGGGACTCACGCCGCGCCCACCAACCTGCAACTACAGGCAACGGTAGTGTCGGCCACGCGCAGTGAAACCAGCATCGCGGCGATCCCAGGCTCGGTGCAGGTGATCAGCGAAGATCAGATCCGCCAGCAAGCGGGTGCCGGCCGCCGGGTCGCAGACATCCTCGGGCAACTGGTACCGGGCATCTCCCCCTCCAGCGGCGGCATGAGCAACTTCGGCCAGACACTTCGCGGACGCAACACCCTGATCCTGATCGATGGGGTGTCCCAGAACGCCACGCGCGACAACTTCCGCCAGCTCAACAGCGTCGCGCCGGAAAGTATCGAGCGTATCGAAGTCATTTCCGGCGCCAGCAGTGTCTACGGGGCGGGCGCGTCAGGCGGCATCATCAACATCATCACGAAGCGCAACAAAGGTGAAGACCTGGCGTTGAGCAGCAAGATCGGCATGACCACCGGGAACAACTTCAGCCATAAAGGTTTCTCCTACGAAGCGTTCCAAAGCGCCACGGGCCGCAACGGCCCAGTGGATTGGTATCTGTCGGCCAACACCGTGCAACGCAACGACCTGTTCGCCGGCAACGGCAAGCGCATCCCCCAGGACACGTCCCAGGGCAGCAACATGGACACCGACACCTACGACCTGCAGGGTCGCTTCGGCTACAAGCTGGATGACGACAAGAAAATCAATCTGTCGCTGCAAGACTACAAGGACGAGCAAGACACCCGTTACACCAAGAATCCCCGCATCACCAATACCGCAGTCGCTGTAAAAGGCCTGGACCTGGTCGATCAACCGTACACCCACAACCAGGCAGTGAACCTCAACTACGCCGATCAGGATTTCTACGGCCAGGGCTTGCAGGTCGAAAGTTATTGGCGGCGTGCCGACGCGTTGTTCTTCCCCGACCTGTCCCGGGGCCGCGCAGGCGTGTCCGACAACAACAGCGTGCAAGAGGTGTACGGCCTGCGAGCGGCCATCGACACGCAAATGCCGAACATCGGCGCGGCGACCGGCAACCTGGTCTGGGGTGCCGACTACGATCATGAAACCTCGCGTCAGCGTGGCGACCAATACCGGGTCAACGGCCTCACCTACACCAAGACCGGTACCACATTCGAAATGGGACCGGACATCCAGACCACCACCAAAGCCATCTTTGGCCAGTTGTCCTACGACATCGATGATTGGACCTTGCGTGGCGGCGTACGCCGCGAGTGGATCGAAAGCGACATTGCCGACAGCATCGCTTACGGCGAAATCGTCCAGACCGGTAAGCGCGCGACACTGCCAGGCGGCACGCTCAAATACGATGACACCCTCTACAACCTCGGGGCTGTGTATCACCTGAGCGAAAACCAGGATGTATTCTTCAACTTCAGCCAGGGCTTTTCCCTGCCGGACATCCAGCGCTTCCTGCGTGACGTCAACAGCACCTACGACATTCAAAAACTCAATGCCCAGGCCCTGAAGGTCGACAGCTACGAGCTGGGCTGGCGGGGTAATTGGGACAAGTGGCTGGCTAACGTCACCGCGTATGAAAACACCTCGGATGTCACTCAGTTCTACGATGCCAATGATCGTGTATTGCGCCTGGTGAACCAGAAAGAGCGTGTGCGCGGTATCGAAACCAGCCTGACGTACAACGTCACCGACCAATGGTCGGTGGGCGGTACTTATGCTTATGCCAAAGGCGAAACCCGCCAGAACGGCCAATGGATCGACTTGCCGGCGACACGTATCTCCCCCGCCAAGACGACCGCTTTTGTCGGCTATGACCACGGCGACTATAGCCTGCGCTTGCAAGGCATGCGCCTGGCCAACTACGACGCTGCGTTCAAAGACAACAACGGCCGCGATATCCAGGGTTACACGCTGGTCGACCTGCTGGGTTCAGTCCGGCTGCCGGTAGGTCGCCTGGAAGGTGCGGTCTACAACCTCAGTAACCGCAACTACCAGAACATGTTTGCCCAGGCCAACGCCCGCGCGCCCTACCCGAACGCCGAGGGTCGCACCTTCAGCATGAGTTACGCCGTGGATTGGTAACCGCCTGACACTGCCGGCCAAAACAACAAACCCCGCCTTTTGAGCGGGGTTTGTTGTTTTACAGCCTTACCACATCAGATCATCCGGGATCTGGTAGGCGGCGTAAGGATCATCCTCATCCGGCACCTGGCTTTCGGTGAGGATATTGAGCTGGACGATACGCTCCGGTGCGCGCTCCTGGATCTTCAGCGCCGCTTCGCGCGGGATCACCTCGTAACCGCCGGCGTGATGCACGATCGCCAGGGAGCCGTTGCTCAGCTTGTTGCGCATCAGCGTGTTGACCGACAGGCGCTTGACCTTCTTGTCATCCACGAAGTTGTAGTAGTCCTCGGTGGTCAGCTTGGGCAGGCGCGAGGTCTCGATCAGTTGCTTGACCTGGGCCGTGCGGGCCTTGGCCTCGGCTTTCTCCTGCTGCTGGCGGTTCAGCTCCTGGTCGCGCTTGACCTTCTCGGCCATGGCTTCCTGGGCCAGGCGTGCCTGGGTGTCATCGGCCTCGGCCTGGCCTTTGTGGACCAGACGTTGATGTTTCTGTTTCTCTTTGCCGACCTGCTTGGCCTGCTTTTGGTTGACCAGACCTGCTTTGAGCAACTGGTCGCGAAGGGAAAGGCTCATGGTGCTTACTCACTTAGGCAACTGCTCAACCGCAGCTGGACACGTTCTTTTCCTGGCGTTTGGCTTCGCCCCACAGGGCGTCCAACTCTTCGAGGGTGCAATCTTCCATGGATTGACGCGTATCGCGCAATGCCTGTTCGATAAATCGGAAACGTCGCTCGAATTTGGCATTGGCACCGCGCAAGGCGGTTTCCGGGTCGACCTTGAGGTGACGGGCCAGGTTGACCGCGGCAAACAGCAGGTCACCGACCTCATCGGCGATGGCCACTGCATCGTTATCGGCCATGGCTTCGAGTACTTCATCCAGCTCTTCGCGCACGTTATCCACCACCGGCAACGCAGCGGGCCAGTCGAAACCGACCTGGCTGGCGCGCTTCTGCAATTTGGCGGCACGGGACAGCGACGGCAAGGCGGTGGGCACATCGTCGAGCAGGGACAGTTGCTCGGGGGCGTCGGACTTTTCCGCGCGCTCCTCGGCCTTGATCTGCTCCCAACGCGTCTTGACCTGCTCTTCGCTCAACTGCGGGATATCCAGCGGCGCGTACAGATCGCCGGTGGGGAACACATGGGGATGACGTCGAATCAGCTTGCGGGTAATGCTGTCGATCACCCCGGCGAACTCGAAGCGCCCTTCTTCCTGTGCCAGCTGGCTGTAATACACCACCTGGAACAACAGGTCGCCCAACTCGCCTTGCAGGTGATCGAAGTCGCCGCGCTCGATGGCGTCGGCGACTTCGTAGGCCTCTTCCAGGGTGTGCGGGACGATGCTCGCGTAGGTTTGCTTGATGTCCCACGGGCACCCGTATTGCGGGTCGCGCAGGCGATTCATCAGGTGCAGCAGGTCTTCAAGTGAATACATCTTTCTATTCCCGATCAGGTATGAACACCGCCGATCAACTGTGGGAGGGGGCTTGCCCCCGATTGCGGTGGATCAACCAAGAATCTGGTACCTGACACTCCGCTTTCGGGGGCAAGCCCCCTCCCACCTTTCAGACTGTGTTCATCCAGATGCTCATGGGGTACGGTTGCGCCGCGTCTCGATGATGTTCGGCAACTGGGAAATCCGCCCCAGCAACCGCCCCAACGCGTCCAGCCCCGGAATCTCGATGGTCTGGGACATCAACGCGGTGTTGTCCTCCTGTTTGCTTGATGTCCCACGGGCACCCGTATTGCGGGTCGCGCAGGCGATTCATCAGGTGCAGCAGGTCTTCAAGTGAATACATCATTCTATTCCCGATCAGGTATGAACACCGCCGATCAACTGTGGGAGGGGGCTTGCCCCCGATTGCGGTGGATCAACCAAGAATCTGGTACCTGACACTCCGCTTTCGGGGGCAAGCCCCCTCCCACCTTTCAGACTGTGTTCATCCAGATGCTCATGGGGTACGGTTGCGCCGCGTCTCGATGATGTTCGGCAACTGGGAATTCCGCCCCAGCAACCGCCCCAACGCGTCCAGCCCCGGAATCTCGATGGTCAGGAACATCAACGCGGTGTTGTCCTCCTGTTTGCTTGATGTCCCACGGGCACCCGTATTGCGGGTCGCGCAGGCGATTCATCAGGTGCAGCAGGTCTTCAAGTGAATACATCATTCTATTTCCGATCAGGTATGAACACCGCCGATCAACTGTGGGAGGGGGCTTGCCCCCGATTGCGGTGGATCAACCAAGAATCTGGTACCTGACACTCCGCTTTCGGGGGCAAGCCCCCTCCCACATTCAGCCTGCATTCATCCAGATGCTCATGGGGTACGGTTGCGCCGCGTCTCGATGATGTTCGGCAACTGGGAAATCCGCCCCAGCAACCGCCCCAACGCGTCCAGCCCCGGAATCTCGATGGTCAGGGACATCAACGCGGTGTTGCTTGATGTCCCACGGGCACCCGTATTGCGGGTCGCGCAGGCGATTCATCAGGTGCAGCAGGTCTTCAAGTGAATACATCTTTCTATTCCCGATCAGGTATGAACACCGCCGATCAACTGTGGGAGGGGGCTTGCCCCCGATTGCGGTGGATCAACCAAGAATCTGGTACCTGACACTCCGCTTTCGGGGGCAAGCCCCCTCCCACCTTTCAGACTGCATTCATCCCGCTAATCATGGGGTACGGTTGCGCCGCGTCTCGATGATGTTCGGCAACTGGGAAATCCGCCCCAGCAACCGCCCCAACGCGTCCAGCCCCGGAATCTCGATGGTCAGGGACATCAACGCGGTGTTGTCCTCCTTGTTCGAGCGGGTGTTGACGGCCAGCACGTTGATCCGCTCGTTGAGCAGCACTTGCGACACGTCGCGCAGCAGACCGGAACGGTCGTAGGCACGGATGATGATGTCCACCGGATAGGTGAGCACCGGCACCGGGCCCCAGCTGACCTGGATGATCCGCTCCGGCTCGCGCCCGCCCAGTTGCAGCACCGAGGCGCAGTCCTGGCGGTGAATGCTCACGCCACGGCCCTGGGTGATGTAGCCGACGATGGCGTCGCCCGGCAGCGGCTGGCAGCAACCGGCCATTTGCGTCATCAGGTTGCCGACGCCCTGGATCTGGATATCGCCACGCTTGCCGGGCTTGTAGCCGGTGGCTTTGCGCGGGATCAGTTCCAGCTGTTCGTTGCCGCGTTCCGGCTCCACCAGTTGCTGGGCCAGGTTGACCAGTTGCGCCAGGCGCAGGTCGCCGGCACCGAGGGCGGCGAACATGTCTTCGGCGATCTTCATGTTGGCCTTTTCGGCCAGCTTGTCGAAGTCCACCTGAGGCAGGCCCAGGCGCGCCAGTTCGCGTTCGAGCAGGCTTTTGCCGGCGGCGACGTTCTGGTCGCGCGCCTGCAACTTGAACCAGTGGACGATCTTCGCCCGCGCCCGCGAGGTGGTGATGTAACCCAGGTTCGGGTTCAGCCAGTCGCGGCTCGGCGTACCGTGCTTGCTGGTGATGATCTCGACCTGCTCGCCGGTCTGCAGGCTGTAGTTGAGCGGCACGATACGCCCGTTGATCTTGGCGCCCCGGCAGTTGTGGCCGATCTCGGTGTGTACGCGGTAGGCGAAGTCCAGCGGCGTGGCGCCCTTCGGCAGGTCGATGGCGTGGCCGTCGGGGGTGAAGATGTAGACCCGGTCCGGCTCGATATCCACCCGCAGTTGTTCGGCCAGGCCGCCGATGTCGCCGAGTTCTTCGTGCCACTCCAGCACTTGGCGCAGCCAGGAGATCTTCTCTTCGTACTGGTTGGACCCGGCCTTGACGTCGGTGCCCTTGTAGCGCCAGTGCGCGCACACCCCCAACTCCGCCTCTTCGTGCATGGCGTGGGTGCGGATCTGCACTTCCAACACCTTGCCCTCGGGGCCGATCACCGCAGTGTGCAGCGAGCGATAGCCGTTTTCCTTGGGGTTGGCGATGTAGTCGTCGAACTCCTTGGGGATGTGCCGCCACAGGGTGTGGACGATACCGAGCGCGGTGTAGCAGTCGCGCATTTCCGGCACCAGCACGCGCACGGCGCGCACGTCGTAGATCTGGCTGAAGGCCAGGCCCTTGCGCTGCATTTTGCGCCAGATCGAATAGATGTGCTTGGCGCGGCCACTGATGTCGGCGTCGACGCCGGTAGCCTGCAACTCGGCGCGCAGCTGGCCCATCACGTCGGTGATGAAACGCTCGCGGTCGAGCCGGCGCTCATGCAGCAGCGTGGCGATCTGTTTGTATTGGTCGGGTTCGAGGTAGCGGAAGGACAAGTCCTCCAGCTCCCACTTGATATGGCCGATACCCAGGCGGTGCGCCAGCGGTGCATAGATGTCGAAGACTTCGCGGGCCACGCGGTTGCGCTTTTCGTCGTCGGCGGTTTTCACCGCTCGGATCGCGCAGGTGCGTTCGGCCAGCTTGATCAAGGCGACGCGCACGTCGTCGACCATCGCCACCAGCATCTTGCGCAGGTTTTCCACCTGGCCCTGGGTGCCCAGCACCATGGACTGGCGCGGGCTGAGGCTGGCGCTGATGGCGGCCATGCGCAGCACGCCGTCGATCAGCTTGGCCACCACGGAGCCGAAGCGCTGGCCCACGGTGGCCAACGGGATATGCCCTTCACGCACGCCGCGATAGAGCACGGCAGCGATCAGCGAATCCTGGTCGAGCTTGAGATCGGCGAGGATCTCAGCGATTTCCAAGCCGGTGCGAAAGCTCGAAGTGCCTTCGGCCCACAGGTTCTTGGCCGCATTGTCTTGCTGTTCAGACTCACGAGCGAACTCGCAGGCTGCTTTCAAGGCTTCACGGTCCAGTGCCGGGTCGACACTGATGGCATGATCCAGCCATGCCTCGAGATTGATACTGCCGTCGGTGTTGATCGGCTGGTGTGCTCTCACCTGTACCATCTTGCTTACCTTCCCTACGACGCACCTTCGATGCGCCAAAAATCATCGCTGACCTGCTTTATCACTAAAGCTCACACACTCCCTGGCAGGTCACGGCCCAGGAGAATGCAGGCCAGTCGGATTAAACGGGCATCCTAGCCCGCCTCAAATAACGCCATCGCCTCGACATGCGCGGTTTGCGGAAACATGTCGAGGATCCCGGCACGTTTTAGCCGGTAACCCTGCTTGACCAACTCAACCGTGTCCCGCGCCAGCGTCGCCGGATTGCAGGACACGTACACCAGGCGCTTGGCCCCCAGGCTGGCGAGCTTGCGCACAACCTCCAGGGCACCGTCGCGAGGTGGGTCCAAGAGTACCGCAGAAAAGCCCTGTTTGGCCCATTCCGCGTCAGTCAACGACTGGGACAAATCAGCCTGAAAAAACTGCACATTATGCAAATTATTGCTGACGGCATTCAGCGCCGCACGCTCGACCATGGCCTGCACGCCTTCCACCGCGACCACTTCGCGCACCTGGCGCGCAAGTGGCAGGGCGAAGTTGCCCAGCCCGCAAAACAGGTCCAGCACGCGCTCATCGGCTTGCGGCGCCAGCCATTCGAGGGCCTGGGCCACCATCGCCGCGTTGACCCCGGCGTTGACCTGGACAAAATCGCCCGGCCGATACGCCAGCTCCAGAGCCCACGGCTCCAACCGATAACCCAGGGCCTGGTCAGGCTCGACCGGCTCCGGCTGGCCCTCGCCATGCAGCCACAACTGGGCCTCATGGAAGGCGCAGAATTCTTTGAGGATCAGCAGATCGGCGTCGGACAACGGCGCCATATGGCGCAGCAATACGGCGATGGACGACCCGCTGAACAGCTCCACATGCCCCAATGCCTGCGGTTTGCTCAAGCGCCGCAGCATGTTGGGCAAGCGCTGCATGATCGGTTGCAAGGCCTGTACCAGCACCGGGCAATCGTCGATGGCGACGATGTCCTGGCTGGCCACGGCGCGAAAGCCCACTTCCAGGGTCTTGGCCTTGGCGTCCCAGCGCACCGCCACGCGGGCGCGACGCCGATAGCCCAGCTCCGGGCCACTCAACGGTGCCGCCCACGCCTGCGGTTCGACCCCTGCCACACGCGACAGTTGCTCGGCGAGCATGCGCTGTTTCAGGGCAAGTTGTTCAGCATGGGGCAGGTGCTGCACGCTGCAACCGCCGCAACGACCGAAGTGCGCGCACGGCGCCGGGCGCCGCAGTTCGCTGGGCTTGAACACACGCTCGGTGCGCGCCTCGACCACTTTGCCGTGGGCGCCCAATACCCGCGCTTCGACCTCTTCACCGGCCAGCGCACCGTTGACGAACCAGGTGCGGCCTTCAAAGAACACGATGCCACGGCCGTCATTGGCCAGGCGCTCGATGGTCAGGCGTTGCTTCTTGCCCACCGGAATCTGTGGGGTGCGGCTGCCGCCCGTCGGCTGGAAGCGCAGGCCTCTCTCATGCTTGGCCATCAGTTGGGTTCGTCGAAAATGCCGGTCGACAAGTAACGGTCGCCACGGTCACAGATGATCGCGACGATCACCGCGTTTTCCACTTCCTTGGACAATCGCAACATGCCGGCCACGGCGCCGCCGGAGGACACACCGCAGAAGATGCCTTCTTCACGGGCCAGGCGGCGCGTGGTGTCTTCGGCTTCACGCTGGGCCATGTCGATGATGCGATCCACGCGCGTGGCGTTGTAGATCTTCGGCAAATACTCTTCGGGCCAGCGGCGAATCCCGGGGATCGACGCGCCTTCCATCGGTTGCAGGCCGACGATCTGGATCGCCGGGTTCTGCTCCTTGAGGTAGCGCGAGTTGCCCATGATGGTGCCGGTGGTGCCCATGGAGCTGACGAAATGGGTAATCGTGCCCTGGGTCTGGCGCCAGATTTCCGGGCCGGTGGTGGTGTAGTGCGCCTCGGGATTGTCGCCGTTGGCGAACTGGTCCAGCACCTGACCACGGCCTTCGGCGGCCATGCGCTCGGCGAGGTCGCGGGCGCCTTCCATGCCTTCTTCCTGGCTGACCAGGACCAATTCGGCACCGTAGGCGGTCATCGCGGCCTTGCGCTCGGCGCTGCCATTGTCGGGCATGATCAGCACCATCTTGTAACCCTTGATCGCCGCGGCCATGGCCAGGGCGATCCCGGTGTTACCGGAGGTGGCTTCGATCAGGGTGTCGCCCGGCTTGATCTGCCCGCGCAGCTCGGCGCGCGTGATCATCGACAGCGCCGGACGGTCCTTGACGGAACCGGCCGGGTTGTTCCCTTCGAGCTTGAGCAACAGGGTATTGCTGGTTTCACCCGCCATGCGTTGCAAGCGGACCAGGGGCGTGTTGCCGACGCAATCGGCGATTGTAGGGTACTGCAAGGTCATGGCGTATTCGCAATCCAGACTGCGGGGCGAACATCATACCGGGAAAGCCTGGCGCGCCATATCACGCAAAGTGCGGTGCTTATGGCTTAAAGGCATAAGCACGCAATCAGCCGGTCACGAAGCGAGTCCATTCCTCGCGCGTCAGTTGCTCAATCAATTGCTCCTCGTCGTGCGCCCTCAAGGCTTGCACCTTACGCACCAGCAGCAGGTACGCGCCTTCGCTCATCTCCGCGCTTTCGACTTGCGCCTGCGCACGCTCCATTTCTCGATCGTATTGCCCAAGGCGCGCGTCGAACCGCAATCGGTATTTACGCGCCAGAAACTGCCGCCAGTATTCTGCTTGCACCAATAAAGCCGGCCAGTCGAACTGAGCTTCGGCGGCCACGATCATTCCGTGCATCCTGGTGATTGAGTTCGCATTGGGGCCACCCAGTGTCCTGGCCAAACGCTCTTCGAATCCAAGGGGTAAATCCAGGCTGTGCGCCAACGCAATGCGGCTGGCAAGGATCATGCTGCTCACCACATCCCACGTTTGATGGCGGTCGAAACGCAACACCATCTCATCGATGGCCTGCAACCGTTTCAGGGCTCGAAAGTAATTCAAGAGTGGCGCCGCATCACCGTCCGTGTCGCGGGCGAGCAGTTCGATCGGCAGGAACTCAAGCTCCAGCGCATTGAGTGATAACAGCCAGCCATCCACCCCGCGATTGAGCTCGAAGCGGTGCTGAAACAGGATCACGGCCAGTTGCTCGTTATGGGTTGCACTCTCGATCAACTGCCACACGCGGCGCGTCAGGTCTTCTCGCAGCGCCCGAAAGCCGGTGGCGATGAGCGACGGATAGGCCGCGATACATGCCAGCAACTCAAAAAAACGATCAGACATCGGGCGTTGCTGCAGTTGCGCCCAAAGTGCCTGGTAGTGGGGAACTTCAGCGAAAGGCAGCACCGCCAACCATGTGTCGGGGCGCGTGGATGCCGCTGCGGGCTGGGCGTCCAGGCCAAAATCGATATCCGCCTGCCCCGGCCACTCACGGTAGCGGCGCATCATTTGCAGGGAGCCCTGTGAAAGCGGGTTGCCTTGCAAATTCATCGCTCGATGAACATTTGGGTAAATGAACAAATCGAGGCTGGTCAAGATCGATATTCGATTGTCACGCAAATCAAAGACCTCCAGTGATCGCAAGATGGCGGCGCCAAGGGGCAGGCTTTCAATTTGCGTATTGCGCAGGTTAAGCACGCGCAACTTCGTCAACCCATGCAGCTTCAAACGCTGCCCCAGTCTCAGTGGGTTTACCGATAAATCCAGTGTCACCAGGCTGGTCATTTCAGCGAGCAGTATTACGTCCCCCAGTTGAAGCTTGAGCCGATTATTCGAGAGGTTGAGCAGCGATAAATAGCCCAGCTGTGCCAACCCGACGGGAAGGCGCTGCAGATGATTACCGTTGAAAAACACCCAGCGAAGCTGCGGAAAACACCTGAAAAAACTGGTTGGAATGGTTTCCAGCCGATTGTTTTTCAGGCTCAACAGTTTTACATGACCGAAATAGGCGCCCAGCGGCGGCAAATCATTTAATGCCAAGTCATCCAGGATGAGTTCATACGGTACCCCGCGAACGGAGTCTTCTTTAGCCCAGCAGCGCTGAATGCGCGCAGCCGCCTCACGTTGTGCGGGCAAGTCCTCGGGCTTACCCTGTCGGCACCATCGTTCAAGGTTGGCATTCAAGACGGCGCGCTCTCTGAACATGAAGTTGATCGCGCTTTCCCGCTCTCGGACGGAATCACTCAGGCCCTGGAGCAGCGCGAAGGCCTGCTCATCGGTTTTCGCCGGAAACAGCTGCCGCAGCTTGGCGACGTGTTCACGGTCCACCGGCCCCCAATGATCACCGCCGCTCAGCGGGTAACCCATGCGCCCATCCGCCAGGCGCCGTGGCGGGACGTACCAGGGGCGTCGCTGTGGGTCGAACAGGCTGAGGGCGCGTTGCGAACGCTGTTCGATCTCCCGGCGCAGCGCATCGTGGGTGTAGTGCAGCGCTTCACGTTCAGTCGACGGTAATGCGTCCAACAGCACCGCCAGGAACGCCCCGGGACGCCCGGTCGGTTGCCGTTCACCGTTCGCTTGAAGAATGTAGGCCTGATAATCCACGTCGACCGCTTCCAGTATCCGTCTGAGCGCGCCGTCGACCGGGCCGATGCTATCGATCAGGCGACCGCGCTCCCACACCTCGACCCGCAGGTGGTTCGGCCATCCGTCGATGTCCGGCAATGTATGCAGGATCAGTCTCGAGGTGTCTTCACTCGCTGCAGCCGGCAGATACAATCCCTCCAGCGCCCTGATCTTGCGCGCGACGCTCACCCGCCAACGCGCGGCCGACATCAGGCTCAAGGGGATGCGGCCGGCCTGCAGGCTGAGGCGCTCCTGCGCGGTGACGTCGCGCACCAGTTCTTCGGCGAGTGCCGCCGTCAAACTGGGAAAATCGCGCTGCAGCACCTGCGCCAATGGATCGCCCGATGGCTGCTGTTTTTGGCCCAGCGCCTTGAAAAATAGGCGCTCCATGTGAGGCCGGTTGCGCGCGACCTCGGCCTCGAGCACCGCGACCTGCTCGGCGCGGGTGGTCGCCGCCGGCCCCACCAACGTTTCGGCGCTTTCGACACCGACCTCGCCGAGCAGCCTGTCGAAAAAATCCCGCCCCGTATCCACGCCGGTGTTGATCCGTTGATGCCGCATGAAGCGCTCGACGGTCTCCACCACGATTGCCGGCGCGCGCTCATTGCGCAGATGTATCCGGCGCAGGACGTCCGCTGTCACCCCGCTGATCTGCTGAATCTGCTCAATGGCATCCGCCGGCACTGCGCGGGTAAACGGCCCCAGGCGCTGGAACGCCTTGGCGCCGTCCCACGTCAGCGGGTTTTCCCATTCGTGCCGCCAGGCGCCGGCACCGTTGTGGCTCAACAGCGGGGCATACGCATCGTTCAGGGACGGGTGCAATAGGCGCCATGGCTGCTCCGCCACCTTGAAATAAGCATCGTCCAGCCACAGGTAGCGCTCCGCCCCCAGGTGGTAAAGGCCAAGGGCATCGGGCTCTGCGGCGATACGGGCGGTATCGACGTGACTGACGTAGTGCGCGATCTCGCGCCGGTCGGGATAAAACGCGCCATCCGGCGCACGATGGCGCAACAGGGCGCGAGCGACCTGACGCCGAAAGTCGGCAACGCTGTGCTCCGCGCTCAAGCCGAGTAGACGCCGGTCATCGTCGGACAGCTGGCGCATGATCGCCAGATAGAAACCGTTGGCACCACTCAGCATGGCGCCGGTGCGCGACTCACGGTGGTAATACGGCGAAAATCGCCCTTGGCCCTGATCAATGACCACCACGCTGCGGTCCTGTGCCCCCTGCGAAACATAGGGCAGCGCTTGCGTGGCCGGGCTGACGAGCAACGCCTGGGCGCTGCCGTCGCGCAGCACGCTGTGGGCGAAATGCGCGGCCCAATCCTGGGTTTGCCGGTCGAATCGGCGCGGATGAAAAAGCCCATCGACGATGGCTTCGCGGCGCGTCACCAGGCGTGCGGCGCGCAATGCGTCATAAAGCGCCTCGGGTTGCAGTTGCGACTGCAGCAGCTGGGTTTGCTGATGCTCCGATAACGGGTGTTCGCGCAACACCTCGAGCAACCGCGCCATGCTCAGTTCGGGGTGCAAGGCCCGTAGTTGGGTAATCACCGCCGGTATGGGCTGGTCGGGGCTGACGCGCTCGGGCAACAATTTGAGTACCGATGCACTGGCACCCACCGCGTCAGCACGGCAGGTGTCGGCAAACCGCGTGAGCGCGTCAAACAGATCGTTCCTCAAGGCCTTGGCTTTCGTCGCCAATTGCTGGCGAAGCAACTGCGCGTCACCCGAAACAAGCGCCGGCACCAACGCCACAATGGCCTGTGCCACATGGGCGGTGAAGCGGCGCGGCGTGGCATAGGCGAACTCATGATTTTCCAGCGCGGTCAGCGTAACCACTGCCGTTGTCGCACGCGTTGCCTCCTTATTGTAGCGACGCACCTCCAGGCCCTGATGGTCTTCAATGCTCAACGACATTCCCGCCGGCCAACCCTCCAACTGAGTGAGCAGCGGCGCCATGACGTCCAGCGCGTCGACGGGCGCGGGGCGGCTGGGGTCGGCGTCTGCGGCCAGCCAATCGATCAGCCGGTCGGCGCGCAACCGATGCACGGCGTCGACCAAAGACGCCGACGCCGGCGCGCCCTCCCATACCTGGTTCAAGGTCTGTGCCGAGGTCGCGCTCGTTTCGAGCAAAATCTCGATTTGCCGTGGCAATACGTCCTGGCTGCCGAGCATTCTTTCGAGCACCTGCGGGCTCGACAGATGCCGGTGTTCAGGCACGGCGCTGTAGCGCTGGGACAAGCGTTGATACAAGTGCTGATGGCGACGCAGCACGCTGCGCCCCAAACGCGTATGCAATCGACCACTGATCAGTAAATCGGCAAGGTCGGCAAACCCCTGGAGCAATTCGGCAGGCTCGCCGAGCAGCGCCTGCCGCCCCCCTTCGACCAACGCTTGCTCCATCGCTATGAACATCGCAAACGCCCTCACCCGCCCCAACCCTTTTAACGCCCCCGGCACCGGGATCAGCAGCACATCGAGGATTTCACCGATCAGGGTCTGGAACAGCTCGATCATGGTGGGCATGAAACCGGGCGTCTGGTGCGCCAATTCCTGCAGATTGGCACGACTGCGCTCGCGATAGAAATCGTTCAGGCTCAGCGCCGGGGACTTTTGCACGACGTTGCGCACATAGCCGACTTTATCGACGATGTTGACGCTCGGAATGACACGGGCCAGCCAGTCGACCAGTTTTTCCAACCCCTCAAGGTCGCGACGCGGCTGCGCGGTTTTACCGATTTGCTTGAGCCGCGCACAGTCACGCAGCCACATGATCTGATACAGCCAATCGACCCGCCCCGCGCGGTAGGCCGCATGAAACTCCGCATGAAACACCTCGCAGGCTTGCCGATGGCTGGCATGATGACGCAGCGACCCGCCGGGGCGATTCGGGATAAAACTGAAAGCCCCCTTGCAACCGCTGACGGAAAAAACGATGTGGGGAATGCTCAAGCTGTCGCCGGGAGGCTGGCCGGCGTAATGCCCGACCAAGCCGATCGATTGTGGCAACCAACTGATGTTGTCCGTCCCATGGGGCACGAAAAGCAGCATTTCCTCTACGCGCTCCCAGCGCGCTTCTCCCGCCAGCGCACGTTTCACCTGCTGATATTTGTCCCGGTCGACGCGGCTGGCTTCGGTGTTTCTCAAGGCCTCGATGAGGGCGAACTCAAACTCGGCATTCGCCAACCGCATGATGCTGCTGCCCAGCGAGGCGTTGGCCTGCAGCGCCTGGTCGAGACGGCGACGCAGTTGCCCGCCGAGATCGAGCCGGCGCACCAGCGCAATGAATTCGCCGGCGGTCGCGTTGATGTTCCTGTCGAGGTAACTGGCATCGGCCAGGCCGGTGCGGCCGGGGTAGCTCCAGCCGGTCAGGCCGTCATAGTTCATACAGGCGGCGTCCCATAAGGTCACGCTAGAGATCTTGATCTCATCACCTTTCAATTCGCGCCGGACGCGACCGGAGTGCTTGAGGTAGCGGGTATTGATCTTCGCTACCTTGGGGTCGATGTACTGGCCGGTCAGGGTTATCAACGCGCTGCGCAACGACTCCAGGGCATGTAGCTCGAACGCTTCGGTGAGTTGGCGGATGCCCTGCTCCATGGTGTGCTGCGCATCGATCCAGGCCCTTTGCAGGCGCACGTACTCACGTTTTTCGGCAAGATCGAGCCCGCCGAGAAGGCCGTCGAACTCGGCTCTCAAGCCATCCAGGGCCTGCAGGACTGACCACTCCAGGCCGGCCATCAAGGGTGCGCGCTGCTGCGCGATAAAAGCGCTCAGCGTGTCCTGCGGTGTGGGGGTAATCGGCTCGCTCATGGCTCTGCTCCTGAAAAGCTCAGCCTATCGCCTCGCCGTCAGCGTCTCAGGTAGCTATGTAGCGCCATGGATCAGCTGTGGTTCTTGTCGAAAACCGCCAGCCCCATCGCCGCAATCTGGCCCTCGATCAACGCATCGAAGGGTTTGAGTAACGGCTCGAAAGAAGTGGGCGCCTCCAGCACCTGCAACGCCTGCACAATCGCCTCCACCGTCGACAAGGCGCCGGGGCCCGGCGCCTTGCGCAGCCGGTAGCGCGAGACGGCGCCCGCGGCCAGCGTCACCCTGGGCAGCGCCGCCAGCAGCGGGTTGAGGTGCAACAGCTTGCGCGCCTTGCGCCAGGTGCCGTCGGGGACCACCAGCAACAACGGCCCGTCGCTCGGCCCATAAGCCTGCAGCGGCTGGGCATCGTCTGCCGGAAACAACAGGCGCGCCTGATAGCCGGGCGGGTTCAGCAAGCTCGGCAGATCGTCGAATACCTCGCCCACCACCAACTGCGCATTGTTCAAGCCCAACGCCGCCAACCGCGCGGTATTGAGCGCATGGTTGACCTCGCTCGGGTGCTGCAGCAGCAACACGCGGGTGCGGCTGTCGAGGCTGGGGATCAGCGCGCACAGGCAATGGGTGGCGGGCCGCAGGCAACGGGAACACTGGGGTCTGGACATGGTTTTTCAGGCCTGGTTGAGCTGGGTTTTGAGCAAGTCGCGAAACGTCTGGATCAGCGGCTCGCGGCTACGGCCACGGCGCATGATCATCGAGAACGGCGCCTGGTAGCCGAAGGTCGCCGGCAGCAGCACGCGCAGGTCGCCCTTGTCGGCCCAGGCCTGGGCGTAGTGTTCGGGCAGGTAGCCGATGTAGGCGCCGGACAGCACCAGGATCAGTTGCGCCTCCATACTTTCCACGGTGGCGGCGCTGTGCTTGAAGCCGTGGCGCGCCAGTTCCGCCTGGCTCCAGTAGCCGCGCCCGACCATGCGCTGCTGGGTGATCACCTGTTCGGGGATGCGCCGCTCATTGAACAGCGGGTGCCGGGTGCTGCAATACAACCAGTGTTGTTCACGGTACAGCGGCATGTAGATCAGCCCGCTCATGCGGTTGGAGAACGCGCCGATGGCCAGGTCCAGGCGGTTGTCCTGCACACCCAGTTGCAGTTCGTAAGGGCTCAGCACCGACAAATGCAGGTGCACCGCCGGGTGTTCCAGGCTGTAGGCGCCGATCACCTCGGCGAACGGCAGGGCCTTGTCGCTGACAGTGGAGTCGAGCACGCCGAGCTTGAGTGTGCCGCGCAGCTCGCCTTTGAGCGCGGCGGCGTATTGCTCGAAACCTTCCAATTCGCCCAGTAGCCGCAGAGTCTCCTGATGGAACAACTCGCCCTTGCTGGTCAGGCTGAACCCGCCCCGGCCACGGTGGCACAGCACCAGGCCCAACGCCGATTCGAGCTGGCTCATATAGGTGCTGATCGCCGAGGTCGACAGGTTGAGCTCGTGCTGCGCATTGGCGAACCCCTGGTGACGCACGACGCTGACGAAGATGCGCAGGAGTTTCAGGTCAGGCAAGGCGTTGGCCATGGTCGGCTCCGGGGAGGTGATCGCAGTAGTCTACCTGCCGGCATTAGTTTAGAAAAATCTGAACTAAGTATTTGCCTCTGCCGATTCTTCCCACCCCGGGCTTTTCGCAGAATCGGCCGCTAATAAACACAACACGATGAGGCAATCCCGTGGACAAGATTTTCCACCAACCACTGGGCGGCAACGAAATGCCGCGCTTCGCCGGCATCGCCACCATGATGCGTCTTCCCCATTTGCAATCGGCCAAGGGCCTGGATGCGGCCTTTATCGGCGTGCCGCTGGACATCGGCACCTCGCTGCGCGCCGGCACCCGCTTCGGCCCCCGGGAAATCCGCGCCGAATCGGTGATGATCCGCCCGTACAACATGGCCACTGGTGCCGCGCCGTTCGATTCGCTGTCGGTGGCCGATATCGGCGACGTGGCGATCAACACCTTCAACCTGCTCGACGCCGTGCGGATCATTGAAGAAGCCTACGACGAGATCCTCGAACACAACGTCATCCCCATGACCCTGGGCGGCGATCACACCATCACCCTGCCGATCCTGCGGGCGATCCACAAAAAACACGGCAAGGTCGGGCTGGTCCACATCGATGCCCATGCCGACGTCAACGACCACATGTTCGGCGAGAAGATCGCCCACGGCACCACCTTCCGCCGCGCAGTGGAAGAAGGCCTGCTCGATTGCGACCGCGTGGTACAGATCGGCCTGCGCGCCCAGGGCTACACCGCCGAAGACTTCAACTGGAGCCGCAAGCAAGGCTTTCGCGTGGTGCAGGCCGAAGAATGCTGGCACCACTCCCTCGCGCCGTTGATGGCCGAAGTGCGCGAAAAAGTCGGTGGCGGCCCGGTGTACCTGAGCTTTGACATCGACGGCATCGACCCGGCCTGGGCGCCCGGCACCGGCACTCCGGAAATCGGCGGGCTGACCACTATCCAGGCGATCGAAATCATCCGTGGCTGCCAGGGCCTCGACCTGATTGGTTGCGATCTGGTAGAAGTTTCGCCGCCTTACGACACCACCGGCAACACCTCGTTGCTGGGCGCCAACCTGCTGTACGAAATGCTCTGCGTACTGCCCGGCGTGGCGCACCGCTGATGAGCACCCATGAGGTGTTGAAAGCGGCGGCCGACCTAGTGTCGGCCTTCGCACGCAACGACCGCGAAGCTTACTTCGGCGCGTTCAGCGCCGATGCCAGCTTCGTGTTCTACACCCTGCCCCAGCCTCTGCTCAGTCGCGATGCCTACCAGGCATTGTGGGACAGCTGGCGCCGGGACGAGGGGTTCGAGGTGCTGTCCTGCGTCTCGAGCAACGCCGTTGTCAGCCTGCAGGGTGATGTGGCGATTTTTATGCATGACGTGGCCACCGAGCTGCGCATGAACGGGGAGCAATTCAATAGCCAGGAACGCGAGACCATTGTCTTCAGACGGCAAGGGTTGGACGTACAACAAAAACAAGGCCTGTGGCTGGCCTGTCACGAACATTTGTCCGCTATGCCGGAAGGGCTGCCGCCCCCTTAGCCAATGTGATCGGAGCTGATCATGAATAATAAAAACAACGAAAACAGTATTCGCAAGATAGAAACCAACGGGGTCGAACAGATCCCGGACCATGAACGTACCGCCGGGCCCAAGGATCTGTTTCGCCTGATCTTCGGCGGTGCCAATACCTTTGCCACAGCGGTGCTGGGTGCCTTTCCGGTGCTGTTCGGCCTGTCGTTCCAGGCCGGTGTCTGGGCGATTGTGCTGGGCGTGCTGGTGGGTGCGCTGATCCTGGCGCCCATGGGCCTGTTCGGGCCGATCAATGGCACCAACAATGCTGTGTCGTCCGGGGCGCACTTCGGTGTCCACGGGCGGATCGTCGGCTCGTTTCTGTCATTGCTGACGGCGATTGCCTTCTTCTCACTGTCGGTGTGGAGTTCGGGCGATGCGCTGGTCGGCGGTGCGAAGCGGCTGATCGGCCTGCCGGAAACCGACCTGACCCTGGGCCTGGCCTACGGCGTGTTTGCCATCCTGGTGCTGACGGTCTGTATCTACGGCTTTCGCTTCATGCTGTGGGTCAACCGCATCGCGGTGTGGGCGGCGAGCCTGCTGTTTCTGTTGGGGATCTTCGCGTTCGCGCCGACCTTCGACAGCCACTTCGCCGGCAGCGTGGCCCTCGGCCAGAGCGGTTTCTGGGCCGCGTTTATCGGCGCGGCGCTGGTGGCCATGAGCAACCCGATCTCCTTCGGCGCGTTCCTCGGTGACTGGTCGCGCTACATCCCGCGTGAAACGCCGAAAATTCGCATCATGCTGGCGGTGGTCGCGGCACAGATCGCCACCTTGATCCCGTTCCTGTTCGGCTTGGCCACCGCGACCATCGTCGCGGTCAGGGCACCGGACTACATCGCGGCCAACAACTACGTCGGCGGCCTGCTGGCGGTGGCGCCGAGCTGGTTCTTCCTGCCGGTGTGCCTGATCGCGGTGATCGGCGGCATGTCCACCGGCACCACGTCGCTGTATGGCACGGGGTTGGACATGTCCAGCGTGTTCCCGCGCCTGCTGTCGCGGGTCAAGGCCACGCTGCTGATCGGGGTGATGTCTATCGCCTTCATCTTTATCGGACGTTTCGCCGCCAACCTGGTGCAGAGCGTGTCGACCTTCGCGGTGCTGATCATCACCTGCACCACCCCGTGGATGGTGATGATGATCATCGGCCTGATCGTGCGTCGCGGCTTCTACTGCCCGGACGACCTGCAGGTATTTACCCGCGGCGAACGCGGCGGGCGCTACTGGTTCAGCCACGGCTGGAACTGGCGCGGCCTGGGAGCCTGGATTCCGAGCGCGTGGGTGGGGCTGTGCTTCGTCAACCTGCCGGGGCAGTTTGTCGGGCCATTGGGCAACCTCGCCGAGGGCATCGATGTCAGCCTGCCGGTGACATTGGGGCTGGCCTCGGTGGTGTACCTGAGCTTGCTGCGCCTGTTCCCGGAACCGGCTGCCGTGTACGGCCCTACCGATCCACGCAGCGAACGCACGGACGTGCGCGCTGAACCGGCGCTGCAAAAAGCCGCCTGATTTCCATAAAAAAATAATCGGAGACCCGCCGTCATGGCTTTGGATTTATTCGTCGTCCTCATCTACGCCGCCGGCATGCTCGTGCTCGGCTATTACGGCATGCGCCGCGCCAAGACCCACGAAGACTACCTGGTCGCCGGGCGCAATCTCGGCCCGTCGCTGTACATGGGCACCATGGCCGCCACGGTATTGGGCGGCGCGTCCACCGTCGGCACCGTGCGCCTGGGGTATGTCCACGGCATCTCCGGCTTCTGGCTGTGCGCCGCGCTGGGCATGGGGATCATCGCGCTGAACCTGTTCCTGGCCAAGCCGTTGCTCAAGCTGAAAATCTTCACCGTCACCCAGGTCCTGGAAAAACGCTACAACCCCATGGCCCGCCAGGCGAGCGCAGTGATCATGCTGGCCTACGCGCTGATGATCGGCGTGACCTCGATCCTGGCCATCGGCACCGTGCTGCAGGTGCTGTTCGGCCTGCCCTTCTGGATTTCGGTGCTGCTCGGCGGTGGCGTGGTGGTGATGTACTCGACCATCGGCGGCATGTGGTCGCTGACCCTGACCGACATCGTGCAGTTCGTGATCAAGACCGTCGGCCTGATGTTTATCCTGCTGCCGATCTGCCTGTACCGCGTCGGCGGCTGGGACGAACTGGTGGCCAAGCTGCCAGCGTCGAACTTCAGCTTCACCGCGATCGGCTGGGACACGATCATCACCTACTTCATGATCTACTTTTTCGGCATCCTGATCGGCCAGGACATCTGGCAACGGGTGTTCACCGCCCGTGACGAAAAGGTCGCCCAGTACGCAGGCACTTTCGCCGGTTTCTACTGCATTCTCTACGGCCTGGCCTGTGCGTTGATCGGCATGGCGGCCCATGTGCTGATTCCCGATCTGGATAACGTCAACAACGCGTTCGCCGCGATCGTCAAAGTGTCGCTGCCCGATGGCATTCGTGGGTTGGTGATTGCGGCGGCGTTGGCGGCGATGATGTCGACGGCCAGCGCCGGCTTGCTGGCGGCGTCCACCGTGTTGACCGAGGACCTGCTGCCACGTTTGCGCGGCGGCAAGCAGTCGAGCCTGAACATCAACCGCCTGTTCACCCTGCTGACCGGTATCACGGTGCTGGGCATCGCGCTGGTGGTGAACGATGTGATCAGTGCCCTGACCCTGGCTTACAACCTGTTGGTGGGGGGCATGCTGATCCCGCTGATCGGGGCGATCTTCTGGAAGCGCGCGACGACTTCGGGGGCGATTACGTCCATGACCCTGGGCTTCGTGACGGCGTTGGTGTTCATGTTCAAGGACGGCTTGGACGCGAACACGCCGATCTACTACAGCCTGGCGGTGGCGTTGGTGAGTTTTGTCGGGGTGAGCCTGTTGTCGCGCCGGCCTGAAACGGAACCGGCGCGGGCCGCCTGAACAAGCACGCGGGAAATCAGGTTTTCTTCAGCGGGTGCGACGTCGGATGTCGCACTCGTTTTTTTTGCGTGGCGTACCACGCATCGCGAGGGCGGGTTTGCTTGCTCCCACACAAGCCCGTTCCTACATAGATTCTGCGGTGTTCCGACGACTGCGGTTCAACGCCGACGTGGACGACGCTGCTCATCATCCGTGCGAATGGGCACCGGCTGCAGCGGGGGCTCGATCAGGCCCAGCGCAACGCCAAGGTCGTGGAGCCAGGTTTGGATTTTCTCTTTCATGATTGCCCCCTTTGAGGGTAGTGCGGGTCGGCGGAAATTCTTTCGCCTCTTCCTACAAATAGTAGCCCTAACTCCTACACATTGCATGAACGAAACCACAACGAACTATTACCAAATTCATGCAAATACGACAGATCGGTCAGGCGATCGCCCGGCTATCTTGCAGGAACCCTGCCTGGCCTTCGCGCTGCAGTTCGATCCATGCGTTGAGATTAGCGCCGAGCATACCCTTTCGCCACATCAGCCAGGTGGTCGCAGTGGCAAAAGGCTCAGATAGGGGATGAACGGACACGCTGTCCTTGCCTGGCAGGCTGTCGAGCATGGATTCGGACATCAAGGCCACGCCGGAACCGGCGATCACGCAGGCGAGCATGCCTTGATAAGACTCGATCTCAATGGCACGGCCCATCGCCACGTGCTCGTGGGAAAACCACGTCTCCAAACGTCGACGATAGGAACAACTGCGTCGGAAGGTGAACACCGCACGGCCGGCAACATCCTGGGGGCCGAGTACTGGCGGGTGGTCGGCTTCGCAAATCAGCATCAGCTTTTCGTCGCACAAGGGCACACCGTCCAGGGACGCGATAGTCAGCGGGCCGTCGACCAGCGCCGCGTCGAGACGCCCGGTGATCAAGCCTTCGAGCAGCTCGCCGCTGGGCGCCGATTGCACCTGCAGATTCACCATCGGATACGCCTTGTGATAGCGCGCCAACAGTTTCGGTAAGTGAATCGCGGCGGTGCTGTACATGCTGCCCAGCACAAAGTCACCGGCCGGTTGCCCGCCTTGCACGGCACCGTGGGCTTCGTCGTGCAGCGCCAGCAGACGGGTGCTGTAGTCCAGCAACACTTTGCCCGCAGGGGAAAGCTGCAGGCGTTGACGTTCACGAACGAACAACTCGACGCCCAGTTGCTCCTCCATCTGCTTGAGCCGGGTCGACAGGTTCGATGGTACGCGGTGCAAGCGCTCGGCAGCGCGGGTGATGGAGCCCTCTTCCGCCACGGCCTGGAAAATGCGCAATTGACTGAACTCCATACCTTTCTCCAAAACTGAACAAGTTGCTCACTATTATTCATTTTTACAGAAAGTCAATCCACCTTAGCCTGCACGTCATTCGCTTTCCCGCAGGAAACCTTGCACATGTCGCCGTTGACTCGCCTCCTCGCCAGCTTTATCGCCCTGATGATGGCCATGGGCATTGGCCGCTTCGCCCTCACCCCGCAGATGCCACATCTGCTCAGCGAGGGGCAGATTGATCTGACCGGTGCCGGGCTGATCGCCGCCGCCAACTACCTGGGTTACTTCGTCGGCGCGGTGGATTCGATTTTCGCGCGCAGCCATCACCATGTACGCGGTCGCTTGTACGGCGGGTTGTGGTTGTGCGTGCTGCTGACCCTGGCGTCGTATTGGGCCCACGGGTTCTGGCCGCACCTGCTGTTGCGCTTCGGCACTGGCGTGGCCAGCGCCTGGGCGCTGGTGATGATCACCAGCCTCAGCCAACCGTTGGCGATTGCCGCCGGGCGGCCGCGCTTGGGTGCCCTGGTGTTTGCCGGGCCGGGCCTGGGGATTCTGTTGACCGGCCTGCTGGCGCTGGGTTCGAACCTGCTGGGACAAAGCTCCGCAACACTGTGGCTGGTCTACGGCGGGGTGGCGCTGCTGATGCTGTTGGCGATCCTGCCTTTCCTGCCTCAACCGAGCGTCACTGACGCGCCCGTCAGCGACGCGAGCAGCAATGCGAGCATCGCGCACCTGGGTTGGGTTTATTTCCTCTACGGCCTCGGCTACATCATCCCGGCGACCTTTCTGTCCCAAATGGCCAGCGCGCAGTTCAAGGGCGCCTGGCAGGCAGACCTGTTCTGGCCATGCTTTGGCCTGGCGGCTGCGCTCGGGGTGGTCGTGGCGAGCCTGCGCCGCAAGGCCGCGAACACAACCCGCCGCTGGCTGATGACAACCTTATGGTTGCAAGCGGCGGGCGTATTTACCTGCTTGCTCGGCAACGGCTGGGGCCTGGCGCTGGGCGTGTTGCTCTGCGGCGCACCGTTTCTGGCGTGTATGCAGTTGGTGATGGCACGCTTGCGCGAGGTGGCGCCCCACGGCTACCAGCGCAGCACTGGGGTGCTGACCGCGAGCTTTGCCATCGGACAACTGAGCGGCCCATTGCTCGCGTCGATGAGCAGCCACCTGAGCGGCGGCCTGCAACCGGCGCTGGTGATCGCCGGTTGCGGGTTGTTATTGGCCGGCGCGCTGTTGCTGCGCCCGGCCGCGGCAGTCAGCCAGCCATCAGCGGCGTTGGCACGCGAGCCTGTTCGCGCCGAGCGAGCACCAGGAAAAACAGCCCACCCAGGAAGCAACCGGTGAACCAGGCGAAGTTGGCCATGCCCTGCAAGGCCGGGGTGAACGTGATCGCGACACCCACCAGCGTCGCCGGCAACAGAGCCTTGACCGCCGTCCAGTTCACGCCGCCGTCGAAGTAATAACGCCCGCCCGGGCTGTCATCGAACAGCGCATCCACGTCGATCTGCTGTTTTTTGATCAGGTAGAAGTCCACCAGCAGAATTCCGAACAACGGCCCGATAAACGCGGCGAGGATGTCCAGGGTGTAGTGGATCATCAGCGGGTTGTTGAACAGGTTCCACGGGGTGATAAAGACTGAAGCCACCGCTGCAATCATGCCGCCGGCGCGCCAGCTGATTTTGCTCGGCGCAACGTTGGCGAAGTCGAACGCCGGGGACACGAAGTTGGCGACGATATTGATGCCGATCGTGGCCGTGACAAAGGCAAAGGCGCCCAGCAACACGGCCATGCTGTTGTCGATACGCGACACGGTGGCGATCGGGTCGTGGAGCATTTCACCGAATACCGGCAAGGTGCCCGAGACGATCACCACGGTCACCAGGGAGAACGCCAGGAAATTCACCGGCAACCCCCAGAAATTACCGCGACGCACATCCTGCATGCTGCGGCAGTAGCGGCTGAAATCGCCGAAGTTCAGCGTCGGCCCGGAAAAGTACGACACCACCAACGCCGTCGCCACAATCACCTGGCCGAAAGCCTGCCAGCCCGACAAGGACTTTTCCGCCAGGGTAAAGCTGATATTCGCCCAGCCCGCCTTCCACACGATCCAGCCGGCCAGGGCGAACATCACCGCGTAGACCACCGGCCCGGCCCAGTCGATAAAGCGCCGGATAGACTCCATGCCCGCCCAGAATACGGCCGCCTGCACCACCCACAAGCTGAGGAAACCAAACCAGCCCAGGTAGGACAGGCCAGCGAAGTGCGGCTCTGCATACACGGCCATCTGTGGGAAAAAGCGCAGCACCACGATGATCAGCGCACTCGACGCCAGATACGTCTGAATCCCGTACCACGCCACCGCGATCAAGCCACGTATCACCGCCGGAATATTCGCACCGAACACACCAAACGCCAGTCGGCAGATCACCGGGTACGGTACGGCCGCTTGCTGGCTCGGCCTGGCCACCAGGTTAGCGATCAATTGCACGATGCAAATGCCTGCGAGCAACGCAATCAGCACCTGCCAACTGGCCAGCCCGAGGGCGAACAGGCTGGCGGCGAAGACATAGCCGCCGACGCTGTGTACGTCGCTCATCCAGAAGGCAAAGATGTTGTACCAGGTCCACTTCTGCGGCAGTGGGCCCAGGTCCTGGTTGTACAGGCGCGGGCTGTAGCCTTTGGGCAATTGTTCGGTCATCGCTTGGCTCCTCGAAATACCCGCCTGCGCTGCCGTAACGGGATGCATACGGAAGGCGGCATGGTTTGTATACGAAAGAGTCAGCAGAATGCGTGCCAATGGCACACAATCCCCACGGGCCGGGGTGCCAAAGGGTGTATCGAGAGTTAGACCGGTGTATACCGCTCAGCAACGGTGCACGCCTTAATCCTGTACACAATCACTTGCACACCCGTTGTGCACACAGGTGCCTGACTGCGCAGCAAGCGGCGCTGAGGAATGTGGCCAAGTTGCTCAGGTCATCTGCGCCGTAGGCCGACAGAACAAGGATTTACGGGGCATCGGCACAGCTTCTGTAGGAGCGATTCGCTCCTACAGAAGAGCAAACCGCACTCAGCTCAGTTCAATGCGATCGGCATGAATCACAATCTGGCCCTGCTTGTAGAGCGCACCAATGGCCTTCTTGAAGTTGCCTTTGCTGACGCCGAACAAGTTGCTGATCACCGCCGGGTCGCTTTTATCGCTGACCGGCAGGCTGCCGTTGTTTTCGCGCAACTTGGCGAGGATCTTCGAGTTGAGGCTGGAAGCCGCTTCCTGGCCGACCGGTTGCAGGCTCAGGCTGATATTGCCGTCGGCGCGGATTTCCTTGATAAAGCCCTTCTCTTCCTTGCCCGGACGCAGGAACTTGAACACTTCGTTCTTGTGGATCAGGCCCCAGTGCTTGTTGTTGATGATCGCCTTGAAGCCCATGTCCGTGGCCTCGGCCACCAGCAGGTCGACTTCCTGGCCAACCTGGTAGTTGGCGGGCGTCTTGTCCAGGTAGCGGTCAAGGCGCGCGGTGGCGGTGATGCGCTTGGTGTGCTTGTCGAGATAGACATGCACCACGCAATATTCGCCAGCGGTCAATTGACGCTTTTCTTCCGAATACGGCAGCAACAGATCCTTGGGCAAACCCCAATCGAGGAAGACACCGATGCTGTTGACTTCCACAACTTTCAAACTGGCAAATTCGCCGACTTGAACTTTTGGTTTTTCAGTGGTGGCGATAAGTTTGTCATCGCTGTCCAGGTAAATGAATACGTTAAGCCAGTCTTCATCTTCACTGGGAATATCTTTGGGGATATACCGATTAGGCAAGAGGATTTCACCGTCTTGCGCACCATCCAGGTACAAACCAAAGTTAGTGTGTTTAACCACTTGCAAGCTGTTGTAGCGCCCGACTAAAGCCATTTCCAATACCCTCATTGCGTGGGCGGCATTCTACCCGAGTTGCGTCCGGCACGCGCGCACGCCTGAAAATTCGCGGGTTCGCATGGCATTCTACTGGCACCGCCCCACTCGTCTGATCAATCGGCTGAATTCCGCCGCGCCAGCGGCACCCGACAGACCGCGTGGTTTCGAGTTAAAACAGTAAGTTAGAGGCTTATTTCGACGACGAACTTCGCTGGTTTCAGCCAGCGCACTAAATACAAGGGGATATTTACCAAGCAATTGTCAAGCATTTCCTGTACGATGCCTGGCCAAGTTAATTTTCTACAGGTTAGTGGCCGCCATGCGCGTAAAAGCATCCAACAGCAAAGCAAAGCCAGCTCCCGCCGTCGAAACCAGCGAGTCGATCAACAGCCAGATCGCTGCGTTCCTCAAGTCCGGTGGCGAAATCCAGCAGATTGCCAAGGGCGTGAGCGGCCAGACTTTCGGCCCGTCCAAGCAGATCAGCCTGGGCAAGAAGTAAGCTGACCGCGCAACACACCTGGTCCCTAAGCGTCTTGCCAGCAAGGCGCTAGGACTAGAGCCCGAAACACCCCATTGCTTCTCCCTGCAACACAAAATCGACCAACGGGCCTCACCGCCCGGCATTCGCCGGTATGCTTGCACACGTCTAGCACGGGCATCTGCACGATTCCTTCCATTACTGCTCCTCGCTTTTCATGGAGTGAAGCATGCTCAAACCCTGTATTTTCCTGCTCGCCGCCCTCGCCGCCAGCCCTTTGGCCGAAGCGCAGATTTTCCAGCGCGAATTGGGCGACTTCGATCTGAAACTGGGCACCACGCCCAGCCGCAGCATGGCCCAGGGCCTGGTCAAGCCGACATCGCCGGGCAGCGACGCCTTCCACGGCGGCCTCGACCTGAGCCACGACAGCGGCCTGTACATCGGCCAGTTCTCACCGAACATGGGCCTGTCTTCGGCGAGCAACCTTGAAATCGACTCGTACATGGGGTTCAAACACCCCTTCGACCAGACGCTCGGCTACGAAGTGGGGTTGATCCACTACAGCTATCCCTCGCTCAGCCCCCTTGACAGCCAGGAGTTCTATGGCGGCCTGAACCTGCTGGGCAATCGCTTCGGCGCGTCCTTCAGCAACGACCCCGACCGCCAGGACAGCACCCTGTTCGCCGACCTTGGCGGCACACAGCCGTTCGGCATCGGCGTCAGCATGAAGTACACCACGCATCAACTGGGCAGCCCGGTCTCGGTGGACGGCGGTTCGATCCGCAGTTTCAGCGACTGGTCGGTGCAATTCTCACGGGCGTGGATGGGCGTTGACCTTGACCTGATCTACAGCGACTCCAGCCTCAACGGCGGCGACTGCTCGGCCTACTCCGGACACAATTCGCAATGCGATGGGCTGTTGACCTTGAAGGCAGCGCGGACGTTTTATTGATGGGCTGAACTGTCGCACCCAGCGCGGGTTCACATGCATTAACCCCCTCTGCGCAAGGACCCGCCCATGCTGAGCCGGCTCAACTTTCTGCTGCCATTCGTGATCCTGAGCCTGGTGCTTGGCGGCTGCAACCGCGTGGGTTTGGCCTACCGCAATCTCGACGTGATCATCCCGTGGACCCTCAGTGACTACCTGGACATGAACGCCGGGCAGAAACGCTGGTTCAACGACACCCTCCAGCAACACCTGGCCTGGCATTGCACCACGCAGTTACCAGGTTATCTGGACTGGCTCGACCGCCTGCAACAGATGGTCGACAACCATCAGGTCAGCGACAACGCCTTGCAGAGCCATACCGACGAAGCCAAACAGGCGGTGAGCGAGATCGCGCGCGCGATCACACCGTCGGCGGTCCACTTGCTGCGCGAGCTGGACGACCAGCAGGTCAAGGACATGAACGACGCCCTGGCCAAAGACCTGCGCAAACGCCAGGACGAATACCTGAAACCGCCCCTGCCGCGACAGATCCAGTCGCGTGCCGAGCGCATGAGCAAGCGCCTCTATGCGTGGATCGGGCCGCTCAGCGCCAGCCAGCAGCAACGGGTGGAGGCCTGGTCTGCGGAGCTGGGTGACCAGAACCAACAGTGGATCGACAACCGCGCCCGCTGGCAGGCGCAGTTCATCGACGCTGTGCAACAACGCCACGCCCCTGACTTTGCGCAGAAAATGCAACAATTGTTGGTGGACCGCGAACGCGCATGGACCCCGGAATATCGGCAGGCCGATGCCCAGACGGAAACAGCGGCGCGCAGCCTGATCGTGGATCTAATGGCGCAAAGCAGCGTACAACAACGCCAGAAACTGACGCACAAAATCGCGGGCGTGCGCAGCGATTTCAAGGCGCTCAAATGCCTCAACGCCGCCGCAGACTAGAACGTGGGAGCAACATCGCGCCCGCGCAGGCCCTTCAGGCAATCGCCGCCTTGGACGCCACGTCGTCGAACGTCGCCGGTTCCAGCGCATCCGCCTGCTCATCGAGCACCTGACGCGGGTGAGCGTGGCCCGGTATCGAGCTGTCGATCAACGCCAGCAATTGGGCCCCTCGTGGCGTCAGGATAAAGTTTTCACCACTACCACCCTCGTCCTCGGGCCGCGACTCGATAAACCCGCGCTTGAGCAACAGCGCCTCGTAATCCGCAGCGGTTGTTTTCAACACATCCAGATTGCCGGTGGACTCGCCCGCCATGACCTTCTCGGCGGCCTCCTGCTCGGCGTACTTACGCGGGGCAAAGCTGCCCTCGCCATTCTGCACTTCATGCAACAGCCGTTCGATCAGATCCCAGTTGTAAGTCGTCATCCTGATGCCTCCTGCGGGCCAAAAGGAAAAGCAGCCCGTTCAGAGTTGGGACACGTCTCGTCAGCGGCCGTTCAGCCGAATGGACAGGCGTCACTTCTGTGTACTTTCCAGACGTTCGCCGCCTCAACTGGGCGGAAAGAAGCTGCGGCCAAGGCAAAAAACCGCAGGCAAAAAAAAACCGGACAGCGTCCGGTTTTTTTATCGCGGCCCAGCCTTATTCGGCAGCCGGTGCTTCTGGCTTGCGGCGCTTGAGCGGCGCCATGCCGTCCTTGCTGACCAACGACAGGTTGTCGGTCTTCGGCCGGTTGGCGATCTTGCGCTTGGTCGGCGACTTGGCGCCGGCCTTCTTCTTGTCACCCTTGCCGTCGACTTTTTTCTTCTTCACGCCTACGGCCTTGCCCGAAGCCTTGACCTTCTTCGGCCCGGTGTAGGTGCCTTTGACTTCCTTGATGGTGCGGCGCTCGAACGACTGCTTGAGATAGCGCTCGATGCTCGACATCAGGTTCCAGTCGCCGTGGCAGATCAGTGAGATCGCCAGGCCATCGTTGCCAGCACGCCCGGTGCGACCGATACGGTGAACGTATTCGTCGCCGCTGCGGGGCATGTCGAAGTTGATGACCATGTCCAGGCCGTCGACGTCCAGGCCGCGCGCGGCGACGTCGGTGGCGACCAGGATCTTCACCCCGCCTTGCTTGAGGCGGTCGATTGCCAGCTTGCGGTCCTTCTGGTCTTTCTCGCCGTGCAGGACGAACGCCTTGTAGTCCTGCGCCACCAAGCGGCCGTAGATGCGATCAGCCGCAGCGCGGGTGTTGGTGAACACGATGGCCTTCTGATAGGTCTCGTTGGCCAACAGCCAGTTGAGGATCTGCTCTTTGTGGACGTTATGGTCAGCGGTGATGATCTGCTGGCGCGTGGTCGCGTTCAGGTCGCTGACGTTGTTGACCTGCAGGTGCTCGGGGTTGTTCAGGACCTTGGCAACCATGTCGCGCAGGGTCGAACCGCCGGTGGTGGCGGAGAACAGCATGGTCTGCTGACGATTCACGCACTCGGCCACCAGGCGCTGCACGTCATCGGCAAAGCCCATGTCGAGCATGCGGTCGGCTTCGTCGAGCACCAGCACTTCGACTTCCTTGAGGTCGAGGTTGCCGGCGTTGAGTTGCTCGATCATGCGGCCCGGGGTGCCGATGAGGATGTCCGGGACCTTGCGCAGCATGGCGGCCTGGACCTTGAAGTCTTCGCCGCCGGTGATCAGGCCGGACTTGATGAAGGTGAACTGCGAGAAACGTTCGACTTCTTTCAGGGTCTGCTGGGCCAGCTCGCGGGTCGGCAGCAAGATCAGGGTCTTGATGCTGACGCGGACTTTGGCCGGGCCGATCAGGCGGTTAAGAATAGGCAGGACGAAAGCGGCCGTCTTGCCACTCCCGGTTTGAGCCGTCACCCGCAGGTCACGCCCTTCGAGCGCGAGCGGGATGGCCGCTGCCTGCACAGGCGTAGGCTCGACAAATTTAAGCTCGGCCACGGCTTTGAGCAGGCGTTCGTGCAGGGCGAATTGGGAAAACACGGGTGCTACCTCGAAGAAATACAAAATATCAGCTGCATAGGGTAACGGTTTCGAGCGTCCAAACCGAGTTTCTTTACGCGAACAGGGCTAATCAGCTGCTTTTTTGTTAAGGCGTTTGTCTGTAACGCCAATGTAGCTGCTCTTAAATGCTCTAATCGACCGGTCTTGTCTTACAGAAGAATCGGTTTCACCCATGGATATCAAACAGCTCTGGCTCAACGTCAAAGACCTTTGGAACGCCCTCGATGAACACCCGCTGCTGCATTCCAGCCTGGGCTTGCTGGTGTTGTTGGTGGTGGCGCTGTTGCTCGGACGGGTGGCGCGTTACCTCATCCTGCATGCGGTCAAATTGCTCGGCCGGCAACCGGCCCTGCACTGGCTCAACGACCTGCGCCACAACAAAGTCTTCCACCGCCTGGCGCAGATGACGCCGTCGCTGGTGATCCAGTTCGGCCTGCACCTGGTGCCGGACCTGAGCAAGACCGCAACGCTGTTCATCGGCAACGTGGCGCTGGCGTTCACCATCCTGTTCGTGGTGCTGGCCATCAGTGCGCTGCTCAACGCCCTGCTGGACATCTATGCGCGCACCGAACATGCGCGTACCCGCTCGATCAAGGGCTATGTGCAGTTGGCGAAGATGATTCTGTTCGTGTTTGCCGCGATCATCATCGTCGCCACCCTGATCGACCGCTCGCCGCTGTTGCTGTTGTCCGGCCTGGGTGCGATGTCGGCGGTTATCTTGTTGGTCTACAAGGACACCTTGTTGTCGTTCGTCGCCAGCGTGCAGTTGACCAGCAACGACATGCTGCGGGTCGGCGACTGGATCGAAATGCCCCAGGTCGGCGCGGACGGTGACGTGGTGGACATCACCTTGCATACGGTCAAGGTGCAGAACTTCGACAAGACCATCGTCTCGATTCCGACCTGGCGCCTGATGTCCGAGTCGTTCAAGAACTGGCGCGGCATGCAGGCCTCCGGCGGGCGTCGGATCAAGCGCAGCCTGTTTATCGATGCCAGCGCCGTGCGCTTCCTGCGCGACGATGAAGAAGTCCGCATGACCCAGGTCCACCTGCTCACCGACTACATCAGCCGCAAGCAGGCCGAACTCAAGGCCTGGAACGAAGCCCAGGGCCAAAGCGCGCAGTTGTCGGCCAACCGCCGGCGCATGACCAACCTCGGCACCTTCCGCGCGTATGCCCTGGCTTACCTGAAAAGCCACCCGGACATCCAGCCGAACATGACCTGCATGGTGCGTCAGATGCAAACCACCGCCCAGGGCGTGCCGCTGGAAATCTACTGCTTCACCCGCACCACGGCGTGGTCGGATTACGAGCGGATTCAAGGGGATATCTTCGACTACCTGCTGGCGGTGCTGCCGGAATTCGGCTTGAGCCTGTATCAACAGCCGAGCGGCACGGACCTGCGCAGCGGGCTGTTCGCAATGACGCAGAACACCACGACCGCCCAAGCGCTGGAGCGCTGACAAGGCAGACGGCGCGGGGCTCGCGTGCCCCTCGCCGGTCGAATCACCACACGCCCCCGCGCCCAATCAGGCCTTGCGCTACAGGCCAGGCCAACTCGGTAAATAGCCGAGGAACATGTCTAGTTGCCGCACGCGGCAAAATCAAACCGACGCCGCAACTAAGAAAACTCTACCTATACGTTTAGTGAATTTCACTATTCAGGCACCCGGTTTTTAATCTGTTTTTAGAAAAACCAAAGCTATAGCATCTGGCCATCGAACAACTCTGTGAGAAGGCGTTACTTATGTTATGGACAACTAAGCTTTCAGATGATGCGGCACACTTTGTATTAAGTTCGGATGCGGAAGCATTGACTCATTACTGCGGTGCAACTGCCTTTTCTCAACCTCGCGACTTTTATACCGACAGCCCCTACCAGCGGCCTTCAAGGCCGCAGGACGTGACCGATTCGATTATCAGCAGTTGCCTGACAAGCGAGCAACTCTCACACAGCCAGCATCTTTTGGCGCAACGTTTATTATTGAATATCTATGAGCAAGACTTGGTCTTTTTACCCAAGCCGCCCATGGCGCTGGACCTCAAGGTATTCAAGGACTTTTATGACCCATTGCATGCCGCGTCGGGTAAAAAGATTCGTCCGTTATTGGAGCACTACCTCTACAACTGGCTCAAGGAAGAGGTGCACATCAACGGCCCCTGGTGCCTGGACGCCTTTGTCGCCCACACCGACAAGGTCTTGGACGATGTGGCCCGCTCCGATTCAAAACTCCATGAAGTCCTGACCACCAGCCGCCATCCCGAACGTGCCGCGCGGTTCTTCATGACGCAATGCGCCGGCGACTTCCTCAGTGAAGCCTCGGCCATGGCGCGCAATGTGCTGGGCAACAGCGGCGTGTACACCAGCGAGCTGTTCAAGATCCTGATCGACGAATACGGCTACGGCATCGACAAGAAAAAGCACAGCACCATTTTTGAAGACATGCTCAAAGACATGGACATGTCCCCTCACGTGCATCACTACTGGCAGTTCTATACCCCGGCCTCGCTGTCGCTCACCAACTACTTCCACTACGTGTCGGCCAACCATGGCGAGCTGTTCCGCTATATCGGCGCCATGTACTACACCGAAGCCACCTTGGCCCTGACCACCCAGCATCAGTCGCGCGCCATCAAGACCATCTTCAACGGCACGGTCTCCACCGAATACTTCGACGAGCACTCACACATCGATGTGCATCACGGAAGAATGGCCCTGCAACGCCTGATCCTGCCGATGATCAAGCAGTTCGGCAACGCGATCATCCCCGACCTTATCCGCGGTTTCGAGGAGTTCCGCTTACTGCAGGACATCGCCGACGAAGAGCTGTATGCCCATATCAAGTGGCATGACGAACTGGACGAACACCGTGCCCAAGCCAGCACCCTCAAAGGCCGCAAGCCGGTGGACCTGACGATCACCGAGCCTGAACACGAGCTTTCGGTGCTGCACACCCACCCCAACGACGAGCTGTTCTGGGTCGAGTCCGGCGAGCTGGATTTCGTCGCCAGCCCCGAACTGAGCGTGCGCCTCAAGGCCGGGGAAGGCGTGGTGATTCCCAAGGGCATGCTGCATGGCACCCGCGTCGTCAGCCCGTCCTGCACTTACACCGTCACGGCCATTTGAGGACGCCGCCCCATGAAAGCCATCAGCCTGAACCTCAGCCATACCCACTATGTGGCGGTGGAAGGGAAAACCTACTTTCTCAAGCGCCATGCACATTCGACTCAACTGCTGCCGACCGCCTGCCCCCATCGCGGCGGCCCGCTGCACATGGGGGAAGTGACGGGTGACGGGCAAAGCGTGATCTGCCCCTGGCACGACAACGCCTACAAGGTCTGCAACCTGGAAAAGAAGTCGCTGCCCACCGTTCGCGTCAGAAACCAGATCAGCACCGTCATTGGTGACACCGAGCGGTGCGTGCCTCTCCTTAAACTCTCTCGTTACGACTGATGGTGCCCATGAATAATAAATCGACCCTTGCTGCGTTTTATTCGATCGTGACCCTCTTCACCGGCCTGGACATGGCGATTGTGATTGCCATGGTCTGGTTCGGTCTGGAGACCACCGGCTCGACCTTCCTGGTGGGCGCCACCTTATGCGTGGCGACCGTGGTGCCGTATCTGTGCGAGCAGTACATCGGCCGGTTCTTCACCATTGAACTGAGCATGAAACGGCTGTTGTACATTCGCCTGACTGCGTTCGCCGCCGTGCTGGGACTGTCGTTTACCGACGCGGCGCTGTTGCCGATCGGTTTCCTGGCGATTGCCTTCGTGGTGGGAGTCACCGACTACTTCACCATCAGTACCCTGGAATCGAAAAACACCAAGCTGGTGCTGGCCGGGCTGACCAACAGCGACACCTCGGCGCGCTTGATGCAAACCTCCATCCAGATCGGGGCCTTTGGCGGTGCGCTGCTGGGCGGGGTGATTGTGGATGTGTTCACGGTCAACCAGACCCTGCAGATCATCAGCCTGGGGGCGATCCTGTCGTTGGCGGCGATTCTTTTTGTCGCGGCCACGCCCACCGCCGACGCCACCGAGCAAGTCGTCGACACCCACACGGCGCAGTCCCTACAGTTGCCGCGCAACCTGTACATCCTGATCATCGTGTTGAGCATGATCGGCTTCCATATCGGCGCCTTCAACAGCCTGGTGCCGATCGTGTTCCAGAAGCTCAACGAATGGAACGCCACCCTGTTTGGCGTCGCCAGCGGCCTGGCGGGCCTCGGTGCGTTCAGTGCCGCGGTGCTGCCACGGATCAAGCTCAACAGCTACAGCGCGATCCTGCTGGTGATCCTGGCCGACGTGGCAATCGTCTATTTCCATAACCTCTACGTGATGATGGCCGCCGCTTTCCTGCTGGGTTTCTGCATCAACAGCCTGCGCATCCAATTGCGTAAAACCCTGATCGAGTCGGCGCCCAACGCACGGATCGCCGACGTGATCGCCGCCAAAAGCTCGCTCTACTACCTGCTGGTCAGTGGCTCGGCGCCGATGATCCTGACGTTCTTCACCACCACAGGCTTCCTCGGCCTCGAAGGTGCGCGCGTGCTGATGATCGTCTCCGCCGCGCTGTTGGCCGCTGCCGTACTGGCGTGGAACCTCACCCCTGCCGTCGCGGCCACCGCCACCACAAAATAGGAGTACCTGCTTTGGAAACCGTACTGATCGTTGACCCGTTCTCCACAGGTAAACTCTACGCGCCCTTGCTCAAGGCTCAGGGCGTGAGGTGCTTTGCCGTGATTTCCACCGACAGCTTGCCCGCGCATTTCACCGATGACCTGATCAGGGAAAACTTCGAGGCGGTCTACCACTGGGAAGAGGGTTTGCTGGAGATCCTCGAACCGCTGTCACTGAGCGCCGTGATCGCCGGTTGCGAAACCGCGATCTACCTGACCGACTACCTCACCGAAGTCCTGCGCGTTCCCGGCAACAGCCGTGTCACCAGCGACCTGCGTCGCAACAAGTTCTCCATGCAGCACGCCCTGAAAAAACACGGGCTGGCGAACATCGAATCGCAACTGCTGAGCTCACCGACGCGCATTGCAGAGGTGGTTGCCACGCTGGATGACAAGACCACCTACGTGGTCAAGCCGCTCAATTCCGCCGCCACCGAAGGCGTGGTGTTTGCCCAAGGCCGGGCCGGCGTCAAGAGTGCCTTGGACACTGCAGCCTGGCAGCGCAAAAACGACTTGGGGGAAATCAACCTCGGTTTCATCGTGCAGCCGTTCGTGTCGGGCCCGGAATATGTGGTGGATATGGTCGCCTTTGACGGCGTGTACATCATTGCCTCGGTGTGCAGGTACACCAAGGTCCAGAGAAACGGCAGCATGTTTGTCTACGAAAGCCTGGACACCCTCGACCCCCGCGCCGAAGACCTGCAACCGCTGACCGACTATGCCCGCCAGGCGGCCGCGGCGCTGAGCATCGAGGTCGGCCCAATTCATATGGAGATCATCTGGTCTGCCCACGGCCCGGTGATGATTGAAGCCGGCGGCCGCTTGCATGGCGGCATCGCACCGCTGCTGTTTCAACAGGTATATCACCCGGATTTGCTCTCGCTGGCCATCGACAGCTACCTCGGCCGCCCACGCCCGCGCGCCGATGCAGTCAGCCAGATCAGCCACGGTCGGATCGGGTTCTTCTGCTCCGACGAACAACGTACCTTCGCCGCGCCCTCGCCGCAGGCCCTGCAGAGCGTAATGGAGGACGAGGCCTATTGCGGCCACCGTTACTTCATCCGCCCGGGCGACACCACGCCGGTCACGATCGATTTTGCCACCTGCCCGGGGCTGTTCTGGCTGCAACACCTCTCGGCGCCGCAACTGGACATCAGCAGCGCCAATCTACGTAAACAGCTGTGGTGTTAAGACCATGAAAAGTCGTTTGATCATCCGAAAGTCAGCCAGTGATCTGGGCATCAACAACGCGTGCGCGGCGGTTATCGAAGACATTACCGTGTCGGACGACCAGAGCTTCGTCAGTGTCCTGCAAAGCAACCTGAATCACGTTGCGTCCCACCTCAACGAGCTGGACTCCAACGTCATTTACGAAGGCTTTGCCAAGCAACTCAAGAAGCTCGGCTACGAAAACACCGTGAGCGCCAACGAGAAACTGTTGCGGCGCTTCATCGCCAAGGGCGTATACCCCATCAACAACATCGTCGATGCCTATAACGCCGTGGCGATCCGGCATGGGGTCAGCATCGGCGTACACACCTACCATCGGCGGGATGACATCTACGTCATGCGCTCGGAGGCGCCCAGGGCTTTCCGCCCGCTGTTCGCCAAGAAGGAGATTACGATTCCTGCGGGCGATATCGTCTATACCTGCGGTGACGTGCCCCTGGCGAGTATCGGCAAGGTCGACGCCGACGCCCATGACTTCAGGCTGACGAAGGACTCGTCGAGCCTGCTGGTGGTGGTGCTGGGTCACGACGATACGCCGTTGGCCTTCAACCAGGCCGTCATCGAAGAGTTCGTCGACACCCTGCGCCAGCGAATGCCGGCGTTGAGTCATCACTTTCTCGAGACCGTACACGATCACGCCTGAGGCTGGAACCGCGTCGCCGCTGCCGGAACAGCAGCGGCTACCGCCAGGCCTTGAGCACCGGGTTGACCACCACCTCGCGCACATGCTCGATCTTCAGCAAGTTGTCCTTGAACACCATCAGCTCTTCAAAGTTGCGGTATTTGACCTCGAGCATCATGTCGACGTCGCCGAACAGCGAATAAGCCTGAACCACTTCACGGAACTGGTAGATCTTCGGAAACACCAGGTGGCAGTTGCTGCCATTGAGCGTGAGCATCAAAAACGCCGATTGCTGGGCTTCCTCATCGGCGGCGACGTTGATGGTGAAGCCGAGGATAATGCCCTTCTCGATCAGTTTCTGAACCCGCGATTCCACGGCGGTTCGCGACTTGTGAACTTGTCGCGCCAGCTGCGCCAGGCTGACCCGGGAGTCGTCCTTCAAGGCAGCAATGATCTGTTCGTCAACCTTGTCCACTCTGCCGCCCCCACACTTTTCTCTTCTATAACAGACTTTCATTCCCGCTCACGCCTGCCCTGGGCCTATCACCTCGCAGACTGTACGCCAGGCCCGGGCTTTATGCCCAACCGACTGATCCACACTGCCGCCAGAATCACCAAGCCGCCCAGGGCCAGGCGGCCCAACGGCTCGTGCTGGTTCCAGATCAACAGGTTCAATAACAGCCCCACCGGCACATGCAGGTTGTTCATCACCGCCAGGGTTCCGCCGTTGACCAGGCACGCGCCCTTGTTCCACCAGTACATGCCCAGAGCCGTGCTGACCAGCCCGAGGAACACCAGCACGCCCCACTGTAGCGGCGCTTCGGGGAGGAAATCAGCCTTGCCGAACACCAGGAATGCCGGCAACACCACCAGCAGCGCACCGAGGTAGAAATAACCGAAACGCCGGTAGTGCGGCAGATCACTGGGGTAGCGCGCCACCAACTGCTTGTACATGACTTGCCCGGCGGCGTAGGTGAAGTTGGCCAGTTGCAGCAGCAGGAAGCCCCCAAGGAAGTGCGGGGTGACTTGATCGAAGCGGATGACCGCCGCACCCGCCACCGCGACCAGCGCGGCGACCAGGGCCCAGGGGTTGAAGCGTCGGTTGAGGGCGTCTTCGATCAGGGTCACATGCAGCGGCGTGAGGATAGTGAACAGCAGCACCTCAGGCACCGTGAGCACGCGAAAGCTCAGGTACAGGCAAACGTAGGTCACGCCAAATTGCAGCGCACCGATGACCAGCATGCCGCGCATGAAGGTCGGCTGCACCGAGCGCCAGCGCGTCAGCGGAATGAACACCAGCCCGGCCAGCAGCACGCGCACCAGCACCGCGAAGTAGCTGTCGACGTGACCGGCAAGGTATTCGCCGATCAAGCTGAAGGAAAATGCCTGTATCAGGGTGACAACCAGTAAGTAGCCCATGCGCGCCTCGTATCGAATGGGCGGGACATTAAAGGTTTTCGGCGGCTCACGAAACTCGGCGCAAAAAAAACCCGACCTCGCGATAGCGGCAGTCGGGCAGGAGCACTCAGGAGCAACAAGTGCAAAGGGAGGTTTTTACGCGGACTTGAAGGGTTTGCGTGGTGAGATATAAACACCGCGCGATTATGTGACGATTAAAGGATCACGCGACTTGCGCCAGCAACGCCTTGGCGTGGTTGATGCCTTTTTCCTGGAAGTCGCCGCTCAGGTTCACCCCTTCGGCGTGAATGAACGTCACGTCATGAATCCCGATGAATGCCATCACCTGACGCAGGTAAGGTTCCTGGTGATCGGAGCTTGCGCCGGTGTGAATCCCGCCCCGGGCGGTGAGCACGATGGCCCGCTTACCGATCAACAGCCCCTGGGGGCCGGTGGCGGTGTACTTGAAGCTCACACCTGCACGCAACACGTGATCCAGCCAGGCTTTGAGGGTGCTGGGGATGGCGAAGTTGTACATCGGCGCCGCCATCACCAACACGTCGGCGGCGAGCAATTCGTCGGTCAAGGTGTTGGAGCGATCCAGGGATGCCTGTTCGCTGGCGCTGCGCTGATCCGCCGGTTTCATCCAACCGCCGAGCAGGTTGGCGTCCAGGTGCGGAAGCGGGTTGAGCGCCACGTCGCGCACGGTGATCTGATCCGCCGGGTGCGCAGCCTGCCATTGGCTGATGAACTGCCGGGTCAGTTGGCGGGAGATCGAATCCTGCTGGCGGGCGCTGCTTTCGATGATCAGTACGTTGGACATGGCTGCGTAGGCTCCATCTGTAATTGCTGTAAGTCGATGGAGAAAAGATTAACCAGAGCCAATTCGATAAAAAAGCGCAAAAAACTGCTACAACCCATCTAGAAATTTGTTTATAAGCGGAGTATTGCTGTAGGCATGCTCCGCTGTCGCTTTATTTCGGTGCACATTCCAGTGCGATACGCATCTTGATGATCGCGCGGTTGAACTTGACGGTGGTGTTGGTGCTTTTGCCCGCCGGCACGCTGACAGTACGGCGACGGGGTGATTCCGGGCCGTTGGTGAAAGTCACCGAACACAGCGCGTCGCGCGTGCCGTAGTTGTTCAGTTGGATCGAACTGATATCACCGTCCACGTCGGACGCGGTGTAATCCACGCTCACGCCGTCGATCTTTTTTGTCACATCGATGGGGTAGGCAAACGCACTGAGCGGCAGCAGTGCCAGCACCACACAACACAATTTTCTCATTCGGCAGTCTCCAATAAGGACTGTCAGCTTAGGACAAGAGGAGCTCATCTTGAAAGCGCCCCGCGTTACCCTCGATCAATGGCGCACGCTGCAAGCCGTGGTCGACCATGGCGGCTTCGCCCAGGCGGCCGAAGCGCTGCACCGTTCGCAGTCCTCGGTGAGCTACACCGTGGCCCGCATGCAAGACCAGCTCGGGGTGCCGCTGCTGCGCATCGACGGGCGCAAGGCCGTGCTCACCGACGCCGGCGAAGTGCTGTTGCGCCGCTCCCGGCAGTTGGTGAAAAACGCCAGCCAACTCGAAGACCTCGCCCACCATATGGAACAGGGCTGGGAAGCCGAAGTACGCCTGGTGGTCGATGCCGCCTACCCGAATGCACGCCTGGTGCGCGCCCTGACCGCCTTTATGCCGCAAAGCCGCGGCTGCCGCGTGCGCCTGCGCGAAGAGGTGTTGTCGGGGGTTGAAGAGCTGTTGATCGAAGGCGTGGCCGACCTGGCGATCAGCAGCTTCAACATCCCCGGCTATCTCGGCACCGAGATGAGCAACGTGGAGTTTGTCGCCGTCGCTCACCCCGAGCACGCCTTGCACCGCATGAACCGCGAACTGAGCTTCCAGGACCTGGAAAGCCAGATGCAAGTGGTGATCCGCGACTCCGGGCGCCAGCAGCCGCGCGATGTCGGCTGGCTCGGCGCCGAACAGCGCTGGACCGTCGGCAGCCTCGCCACGGCCGCCAGTTTCGTCGGCAGCGGCCTGGGCTTTGCCTGGTTGCCCCGGCACATGATCGAGCGCGAACTCGCCGAAGGCGTGCTCAAGCAGCTACCCTTGGAGCAGGGCGGCAGCCGTCACCCTACGTTCTACCTGTACTCGAACAAGGACAAACCCTTGGGGCCAGCGACGCAGATCCTCGTGGAGCTGCTGCGCACATTTGACACCGCCCCCCTGGATGCGCCTTTCGCCGCACCGCAGCAAGCCTGAAACGGAGTTCATGCATGGCCTGGTTCGAACATGAAGGGTGCAGCCTGCATTACGAGGAATATGGCCACGGCACCCCGCTGATTCTGATCCACGGCCTGGGCTCCAGCAGCCAGGATTGGGAACTGCAGATTCCGGTGCTGGCCCGGCATTACCGCCTGATCGTGGTGGATGTGCGTGGCCATGGGCGTTCCGACAAGCCCCGGGAGCGCTACAGCATCAAAGGTTTCACCCTCGACCTGATCGCCCTGATCGAACACCTGGACCTGCCCGCCGCGCACGTGGTGGGCTTGTCCATGGGCGGCATGATCGCGTTTCAACTGGCGGTGGACGAACCGGCGCGGGTCAAGAGCCTGTGCATCGTCAACAGCGCGCCCGAGGTCAAGGTGCGCAGCGCCGACGATTACTGGCAATGGGCCAAGCGCTGGACCCTGGCACGCGTCCTCAGCCTGGCCACCATCGGCAAGGCCCTGGGCGACCGGCTGTTTCCCAAACCGCAGCAAGCCGACCTGCGCCGCAAGATGGCCGAGCGCTGGGCAAAAAACGACAAACATGCTTATCTCGCCAGCTTCGATGCAATTGTGGGCTGGGGCGTGCAGGAACGACTTTGCAGAATTACCTGTCCAACCCTGGTCATCAGCGCCGACCACGACTACACCCCTGTGGCGCACAAAGAAATCTATGTAAAACTGCTGCCCGATGCGCGGCTGGTGGTCATCGAAGATTCCCGCCATGCCACACCCTTGGATCAACCCGATGTCTTTAACGCTACCCTGCTCGATTTTCTAAAGACAGTCGAAACCACTACCCAGGATCACTGACCCATGCTGAAAAAAATCGCCTTCTTTGCCGGTTCCGTTCTGTTCGCTGCCAACCTGATGGCCGCCGAGCCCGCCAAGGCGCCCCACGTATTGATCTCCACCACCAACGGCGACATTGAAATCGAACTGGACCCGGTCAAGGCGCCGATCAGTAGCAAGAACTTCCTGGCCTACGTCGACAAGGGCTTCTACACCAACACGATTTTCCACCGTGTGATCCCGGGCTTCATGGTCCAGGGCGGCGGGTTCACCGCGCAGATGGCGCAAAAAGACACCAACCCACCGATCAAGAACGAAGCCAGCAACGGCCTGCATAACGTGCGTGGCACGCTGTCGATGGCCCGCACCTCGAACCCGGATTCGGCCACCAGCCAATTCTTCATCAACGTCGCGGACAATGCCTTCCTCGATCCAGGCCGCGATGCCGGTTATGCCGTGTTCGCCAAAGTGGTCAAAGGCATGGACGTGGTCGACATCATCGTCAACTCGCAGACCACCACCAAACAAGGCATGCAGAACGTGCCAATCGATCCTGTCCTGATCAAGTCGGCCAAGCGCATCGACTGAGGTCCGCAGGTAGTTCCGCGCGGCGCTCACAAGGCGCCGCGCGCCTTTGAACAGGAGAGCCCGCCGGGCGGGCGTCAACCCTAATGCTCTATCGTCGTTTCGAACAACTGATCGATATTTTCCGCGACGCGCCCAGCGCCGCCCCTCCCGATAAAGTCCTGCCCTTCTACCTCTACTACCTGCGTCAGGTGTGGCCGTGTTTCGCCGCGCTGTTGGTGGTGGGCCTGATCGGCGCACTGATCGAAGTCGCGCTGTTCAGCTACCTGAGCCGCATCATCGACCTGGCCCAGGGCACTCCGCCCGCGAACTTTTTCCAGATCCACAGCACCGAGCTGATCTGGATGGGCGTGGTCGCCCTGCTGCTGCGCCCGATCTTCGGCGCCCTGCATGACCTGCTGGTCCACCAGACCATCAGCCCCGGCATGACCAGCCTGATCCGTTGGCAAAACCACAGCTACGTGCTCAAGCAGAGCCTGAACTTCTTCCAGAACGACTTCGCCGGGCGCATCGCCCAGCGCATCATGCAAACCGGCAACTCCCTGCGCGATTCCGCCGTGGCGGCCGTGGATGCGATCTGGCACGTGGCGATCTACGCCATCAGTTCCCTGGTGCTGTTTGCCGAAGCCGACTGGCGCCTGATGATCCCGCTGGTGACCTGGATCGTCTGCTACAGCCTGGCATTGCGCTACTTCGTGCCGCGGGTGAAAGCGCGTTCGGTGATTTCCTCCGAGGCACGCTCCAAGTTGATGGGCCGCATCGTCGATGGCTACACCAACATCACCACCTTGAAGCTGTTCGCGCATACCCAATCCGAGCAGGAATACGCCAAGGAAGCGATCATCGAGCAGACCGAAAAAACCCAGTTGGCCAGCCGCGTGGTGACCAGCATGGACGTGGTGATCACCACCATGAACGGCCTGCTGATCGTCACCACCACCGGCCTGGCCCTGTGGTTGTGGACCCATTCGCTGATTTCCGTGGGCGCGATTGCCCTGGCGACCGGCCTGGTGATTCGCATCGTCAACATGTCCGGCTGGATCATGTGGGTGGTCAATGGCATTTTCGAAAACATCGGCATGGTGCAGGACGGCCTGAAAACCATCGCCCAGCCGCTGGCCGTGGTCGACCGCGACAACGCTCCACGCCTGACCGTGCCCCATGGTGAAGTGCGCTTCGAGCAGGTGGATTTCCACTACGGCAAGAAGAGCGGGATCATTGGCGGCCTGAACCTGACCATCGAGGCCGGTGAAAAAATCGGCCTGATCGGCCCCTCCGGTGCAGGCAAATCGACCCTGGTCAACCTGCTGCTGCGCCTGTACGACCTGCAAGGCGGGCGCATCCTGATCGACGGCCAGAACATCGCCGAGGTTGCCCAGGAAAGCCTGCGCGAACAGATCGGCATGATCACCCAGGACACGTCGCTGCTGCACCGCTCGATCCGCGAGAACCTGTTGTACGGCAAACCGGACGCCAGCGACGAAGAACTCTGGGCGGCCATACGCAAGGCGCGTGCCGATGAGTTCATCCCGCAGCTGTCGGACGCCGAAGGCCGCACCGGGCTGGATGCCCATGTGGGCGAGCGCGGCGTGAAACTGTCCGGCGGGCAACGCCAGCGCATCGCCATCGCGCGGGTGCTGCTCAAGGATGCGCCGATCCTGATCATGGACGAAGCCACCTCGGCGCTGGACTCGGAAGTCGAAGCGGCGATCCAGGAAAGCCTGGAAACCCTGATGCAAGGCAAGACGGTGATTGCGATTGCGCACCGCTTGTCGACCATTGCGCGGATGGACCGCCTGGTGGTGCTGGAGAAAGGCCAGATCGCCGAGACCGGCAGCCATGCCCAGTTGCTCGCCCACGGCGGGCTGTATGCGCGGCTGTGGCAGCACCAGACCGGAGGCTTCGTCGGCATCGACTGAAACTGCCGGGCCTATACAACTCAAAAGGTGGGAGGGGCTTGCTCCCACATGGGTGTCCTGGATTTGTGCCGCAACCGTGCTGTACTCAGTGCAGTGCCAAGACGGGCGCTGAAGTAAATCGCAGGGAGCATCACTGATTTACTGATTCGGTAGAGCGATCTATCAAGGACGGGTACATGTCTTTGTTCAAGCGTTCAGTCACAGAAGGTTTAGGTACGTTTTGGCTGGTGCTGGGCGGTTGCGGGAGTGCGGTGTTGGCCGCGGCGTTTCCCGCAGTCGGCATCGGATTGTTGGGGGTGGCCCTGGCCTTCGGGCTCACGGTACTGACCATGGCGGTCGCCATCGGGCACATCAGCGGTTGTCACCTCAACCCGGCGGTATCGGTGGGGCTGGTCGTGGGCGGCAGGTTTCCGGCCAGGGAGTTACCGGCGTACATCGTTGCCCAGGTCATTGGCGGCATTGTCGCCGCTGCGCTGTTGTATGTGATCGCCAGCGGCAAACCGGGGTTCGAACTGGCGTCAGGCCTGGCCTCCAACGGCTATGGCGAGCATTCGCCTGGCGGCTATTCAATGGCAGCGGGGTTTGTCTGTGAGCTGGTGATGACAGCGATGTTCGTGCTGATCATCCTCGGCGCCACCGACCCGCGTGCCCCGAAGGGCCTCGCCCCCATCGCCATCGGCCTGGCGCTGACCTTGATCCACCTGATCTCGATTCCCGTGACCAACACCTCGGTCAACCCGGCCCGCAGTACGGGACCGGCGCTGATCGTGGGCGGGTGGGCGATCCAGCAATTGTGGATGTTCTGGCTCGCGCCGATCCTCGGCGCGGTGATCGGCGGCGTGGTCTATCGATGGTTGGGCAAGGAGGAGCCGGCCTGAGGCAAAACGGGTTCAGCCCTGCCGATACGGCAGGGCTGCCCTCGCCTCTTCGGCATACGCCAGAATCCCCACCCGCTCGCGCTCCAGGAAGTCTTCGACGGCCGTCTTCAACCCTGGATGACGCAGGTAGTGCCACGACCGGGTGATCACCGGCTCGAACCCGCGAATCAATTTATGCTCGCCCTGGGCACCGGCATCGAAGCGCTGCAAGCCGTGGGCGATGGCGTAATCCATGCCTTGGTAGAAGCAGGTTTCGAAATGCAGGCGGTCGAATTCCGCCAGGCAGCCCCAGTAACGCCCAAAGAAGCTGTCGCCGCCGATCAAGCTGAACGCCATCGCGACCGGGCGTGTGCCTTGTTTGGCCAGCACCACGCGGATCGCTTCGGGCATGCGTTCGGCCAGCAGGCTGAAAAACGCACGGGTCAGGTACGGCGCCTGGCGGCGCACCGCGTAGGTGTTGGCGTAGCAGGCGTAGACGAAATCCCACTGCGCCTCGCTCAGTTCATGGCCTTGCAACCATTCGAACTCGATGCCCTGCCCCGCCACCTGTTCGCGTTCCTTGCGCATCTGTTTGCGCTTGCGCGAACTCAAGGCGTCAAGGAAGTCCTGGAAATCCCGGTAGCCGCGGTTCTGCCAGTGAAACTGACAGCCCAGGCGCGACAACCAGCCCGGCTGTCGGGCCAGGGCGTCATCCGCCAGCGGGTCGGTGAAGTTGATATGGGCGCTGGAGAGCCCTTCGATTTCCAGGTAACCGGGCAGGCTGCCGAGCAACTCGAAACCGTCTTCGGCGCTGGCGGCCAACAGGCGCGGGCCGCTGACCGGGCTGAACGGCACGGCGACCAACAGCTTGGGGTAGTAATCGATGCCGGCCCGCTCGCAGGCCTGCGCCCAGCCGTGGTCGAAGACGTACTCGCCAGAGGAATGCCATTTGCGATAACCGGGCAATGCCGCCACCAGCCGATCACCGTCCCAGTGCAGTAAATGCTCAGGCTGCCAACCCGAATGCGGGCCGAGGCTGGCGCTGTCTTCCAGCGCGCTCAGGAACGCATGTCGCACAAAGGGCTGGGCCTGCGGCACCAGGGCGTCCCAGGCCTGCGGGGCGATTTCGGACAGGCTGTCCAGGCGTTGCAGCGGCATCGGCATCCTCACTACTTCAGGGCGTGAAAGCCTCGCGAGTATCGCTTATCGCCGCTCCCGACACACCTCCAAATCGCCGGACAAGGCTCTAAACCAATAGTTCCGTTTATAAATAATTTGTCATCTACCTGACATCAGTTCGCCACTGCGCCGTCATAAACGATCGCGATACTGACGCCTGTTTTTAGCGCGCCTGGTTCTACCCCGGCAGTTATTTTTCCGTCCGTCATCGGTCGGTTGTGTCCTGGATGGTTTGCCATCCCTCCTCACTTTCGGAGATTGATATGCGTCTTGCTTCCACTAAAACTGCGGCGGCCCTTTGTGGCGGCTTGCTGCTGGCCCTGAGCGTTCCGGCCAGCGCTGCAGTCGACGCTAAATTGCTCGACATGCTCAAGGCCAACGGTCAAATCTCGGCATCGCAGTACACTGAACTGCAAGCTGAGCTGGCCAAGGATCAGAAAGAAAAGCAGATCGCACAGCAAGCTCAACAAGAGACCAACGAACAGATCGCGGCCACCGCGAAAAAAGCCAACGACCTGAGCGTGTTCGACCAGAAACTTGCCTGGGCCGCCAAGACCCAGTTCAAGGGTGACGTGCGCTTCCGTCAGGAAACCGTGAAGATCCAGGGCGAATCCAACAACGGTGGCCGTGACAAGGACCGTCAGCGTATCCGTGCCCGTCTCGGCGCCTACACCGAGATCAACGACCAGGTCGATACCGGCATTCGTATCGCCACCGGCAGCAGCGACGATGCCCGCTCCACCAACCAGGACCAGGACAACTACTTCGACAAGAAGTCGATCTGGCTGGACCTCGGCTACATCGACTACCACCCGAAGCAGATCAAGAACCTGCACGTCATCGGCGGCAAGATGCTCCAGCCATGGGTGAACATGGGCGACGTGATCTGGGATAGCGATATCAACCCGGAAGGTCTGGCCCTGACCTACAAATACCCGCTGGGTAGCAGCGCCGAGCTGTTCGGCAGCCTCGGTAACTACAACCTCAAGGACAACGTCGACGGCGACGGCGTGCAATTCCGCCACGACCTGCGCCTGACTTCCGGCCAGTTGGGCACGCGTTTCTCGGTGACCGACAACCTGAAAATGACCCTGGGCGGCAGTATCTACGCCTACCAGAACGACGAAAACAGCACCTGTACGAGCAGCACCACGCCTTGCGCACTGGCGGTCAACGGCAACTCGGCGAACGAACAATTCCGTCTGTACGAAGGTTTTGCCCAAGCCGACATCGGTGGCCTGGCCGTGCCGCTGGCGTTCTACGGTCAGTACGTGAAGAACAACGATGCTTCCACCGATCAGGACACCGCCTGGTTGCTGGGTGCCAAGTCCAAGGTGTTCGGTTTCAACCTGGACTACAACTACCGCGATACACAACGTAACGCTGTGGTAGGCGCCTTCACCGATTCGGACTTCGCCAACGGCACCACCGGTTCGCGCGGTCATAAGATGAAGGTCAGCTACGACATCGACAAGAACTTCGCCGTCGGCGCCACGTACTTCCTGACCAAGGCTGACTACGCCAGCCGCACGCAGCGTGATGCCAACACCAACACCCTGCAGTTGGATGCTGAAGCCAAGTTCTAACTGTAAGTGCGACACGCCTTGGGCCAGGATGGCCCGGGGTGGCTGTAACAGCCTGGCGTGGGTGAATCGGTCCCCATCATCCGTCCGATTCCCCCATGCGAGTCTGCCTTCCCCCCGCCGTTACTGATCCTTGCGCCGCTCGGCGGCCAGCCGTTCAGCCAAGGCATCCACATCCTGTACCGGCGCCTGCGGCATGATCCGCAATGTCGCCTGCAGCAAGCGCATCTGACGGATAAAACGCCGGCAATTAGGGCAGAACATCAAGTGATGACGCACCAGCAGCCGCTCGCGAAAGGTCAACTGACCATCGAGAAAGTCACTGGAACGCGCCACTTGCTCTTTACACGTCAACATTCGCCGGTTTCCTCAAAATGCTCCACCGTGGCGAAGACTTTAAGCCGTGCGCGATGCAACAGCACCCGCACATTGGAGAGCGAAAGCGTCAGAAGATTACAAATCTCCTCCAACTCCAGGCCCTGGCGTTCGCGCAGCACCAGTACGCTGCTTTGCAGTTCCGACAAACTCAGCAACGTATGTTCCAGGCATTTGCGCAGTTCGTCCTCCGTGAGCAGGGCTTCCGGGGTGTCCTGGTGCCAGGCAAAAGGGGCGACCGCCCAGTGACCGTCATCCGCGCTGAAACGCTCATCGCCGATCGTGCCGTGGGGCGAGGGCAAATCATCGAGCAACACTTCGCGACGATTCTGTTTGTAGCGGCTCTTGGCGGCATTGGCGGTGATGGTCAGCAGCCAGGTCTTGAGGCTGGAGCGCCCTTCGAACTTTGGCAGGTTGCGTACCACCGACAGCCAGGCGTCCTGTACCACTTCGTCGGCATGACGCTGACCGGCAATCGCATAGGCCACCGCGCGCATGGCGCTTTGGTATTGGCTGACCAATTCCTTGTAGGCCCGCTGCTCGCCCTTGAGCAAGCGTTCAAGCAGGTGCGCGTCGTCCGCTACTGCCATTCGAGACCTCGGTTTCCAAGTGAGAACGCGATCTGTGTGGGGCTGGTTTGCCAGCGCCCACATTTGACCGCGGCGAGCCGCAGGATCAGCGTTTGCGCAGGATCACGCTGCCGATCGAATAGCCGGCGCCAAACGAACTGAGTACCGCCACGGCGCCTTTGGGCAGGTCGTCCTGGTAAGTGTGGAACGCAATCACCGAACCCGCCGAGCTGGTGTTGGCGTAGGTGTCGAGAATCACCGGTGCTTCTTCCACCGTGGCTTCACGCCCCAGCAGCTTCTTCACGATCAGGTGGTTCATGCTCAGGTTGGCCTGGTGCAACCAGAAGCGCTTCACGTCGTTCACGTTCAACTGGTTTTCCGCCAGGTGCGTGCCGATCAACTCAGCGACCATCGGGCAGACATCCCGGAAGACTTTACGGCCTTCCTGCACGAACAGCTTGTCGGGCGCGCCGATGCCCTCTTCCGCCGCGCGGTTGAGGAAGCCGAAGTTGTTGCGGATGGTATTCGAGAACTTGGTCAGCAGCTTGGTGCTGACCACGTCGAACTGGTGCTCGGAGGTCGCCAGGTCAGCGCGCTCGAGGATCACCGCAGTGGCCGCGTCACCGAAAATGAAGTGGCTGTCGCGGTCGCGGAAGTTCAAGTGGCCGGTGCAGACTTCCGGGTTGACCATCAGGATCGCCCGGGCCTGGCCCAGCTTGATGCTGTTGGCGGCGTTCTGGATGCCGAAGGTCGCCGAGGAACACGCCACGTTCATGTCGAAGCCGAAACCGGCGATGCCCAGGGCTTCCTGGACTTCGATGGCGATGGCCGGGTAGGCGCGTTGCAGGTTGGAGCAGGCGACGATCACCCCGTCGATGTCGGCGGCGGTCTTGCCGGCGCGCTGCAGGGCCTGTTCGGCGGCGCCGATGGCCATCTGGCAGAGCACCGACCATTCGTCGTTGCTGCGCTCGGGCAGGCGCGGGGTCATGCGCTGCGGGTCCAGGATGCCGTCCTTGTCCATCACAAAACGGCTCTTGATGCCCGACGCCTTCTCGATGAAGGCTGCGCTGGACTCCGTCAGCGCCTGCACGTCACCGCGTTCGATGGCGGCGGCGTTCTCCGTGTTGAACTGCTGCACATAGGTATTGAAAGACTGCACCAGCTCTTCGTTGGAGATGCTGTTGGCCGGGGTGTACAGGCCAGTGCCGCTGATGACGACGTTATGCACGGTCGTTCCTCTAAATCTGTCAGGCAGAAGATATTGGTACCGTCGTACCAAACTGTAAGTCGTTTGATTCCGTCCAGCGGGCATCAAACTGGCAACGCTTTATTCCATCGCGCCGCGGCTGCACACCAGCCCATCACGACGCTCCCGGCATTTATAACCGCGAAGTTTGCCACAAACCTGGGGATTTGGCGCCATATCCCGGATAAGCGCCATTGCCCATTGGGGTGATCACGCTTCGACCAGGCTCCATTGCTTGCTCAGGCGCTTGTCGGAAATCGGCACCCGGGTGCCCAACTGCTGGGCAAACAACGACACCCGATATTCCTCCAACCACCAGCGATAGAGCGCTAGCTGGGGGTCGCGCTTGCCTTCCTGGGCATGCTTGTTCAAACGGTTCTGGTACTGCGCCCACAGGCCCGCCAGCTCGCCGCTCCACACCCGATCTTTTTGCACCTGGCTGGGCAGTTTTTCCAGACGCAGCTCGATCGCCTTGAGGAAACGCGGCAACTCCTTGAACCACTGCGCCGGAGTTTCGCGCACAAAGCCGGGATAAACCAGATTGCTCAGTTGCAGCTTGATATCGTTCAAGGCCACCGCCTGGGCCAGGTCGATCTTGCCTTTGAAGCGCTTTTGCAGGCCGTGCCAGAGTTTCAACACGTCCAGGGTCAAGCGCGCCAGGCGCTCGGCGTGTTCGGTCCAACCGCCACGCTTGCGCTCGGCCAGCGCCGCCAGCCCGGCGCCGTCACGCGGCAGGCTGGCTTCGCCTTCCAGCACGCAGCTGTCGAGGCTGGCCAGCAAAATATCTTCCACCAGCGCCTCGATGCGCCCCAGTTCGCGGTACATCAGGCCCAGCTCGGTCAGGCCGGGCAATTTGCCGCGCAGGAATTTTGCCGGTTCGGCCAATTGCTGCATCAGCAGGCGCTGCAAGGCCCGACGGTGCTGGAACTCGGCCTCGGCGGCGGTGGAGAAACGTCCTTCCTTGACCGTACCGTTTTCTTCCACCAGCGCCGGGTACACCGTCATCGACAGCCCGGCGATCTTTTGCTGGGTCTTCTCGGCCACCGCCGCGAACACCTTGGCTTCCACCGGCTGTTGGCTTTTTGCCGTTTGCGGCACGGCCAACGCGGCCTGGCTGGCCTCGGCAAAGCGCGCGGTCAGTTCGGCCAGGTCGCGGCCTTCGCCGAGAAACTTGCCCTGGCCGTCGACCACTTCCAGGTTCATCTTCAGGTGGCTTTCCACCTGTTGCGCGGCCTCGGCCCAGGCTTCATCGCTGACGCGCGCGCCGGTCATGCGCAGCAGTTCGCGCCCCAGCGCCTGGGGCAGCGAGCCCTGGGCGAATTCGATACGTTGCAGGGCGGCCCTGACGAAGTCCGGCACCGGCACGAAATTCTTGCGCAGGGCCTTGGGCAGGTTGCGCACCAGGGCGATGCACTTGGCTTCGATCACCCCCGGCACCAGCCATTCCAGGCGTTCGGCGGGCAACGCCGGCAACAGCGGCGCCGGCACGCGCAAGGTCACGCCGTCACGCGGGTGGTTGGGTTCGAAGTGGTAACTCAAGGCCAGCGCCAGGTCGCCCAGGTGCAGGGTGTCCGGGTAATGCGCGGCGGTGACTTCGCTGGCGTCGCGGGCCAGCACGTCTTCCTCGCGCATGATCAACAATTGCGGGTCTTTCTGGCTGTTGACCTTGTACCAGCTGTCGAACGTCGCGGTCTGGTGGATCTCCGCCGGCAAGCGCGCATCGTAGAACGCGTACAGCGTCTCTTCGTCGGCCAGGATGTCGCGCCGACGCGCCTTGGCTTCCAGCTCGTCGAGCTGCTCCAGCAACTGCTGATTGGCGGTCAGGCACTTGGCCCGGGACTGGATTTCGCCGCGCACCAGGCCTTCGCGGATAAACAGTTCGCGCGACACCACTGGGTCGACCGGCCCGTAATGCACCGGCCGGCGCCCGACCACGATCAGCCCGAACAGGGTGATCTGTTCGAACGCCACCACTTGGCCGCGCTTCTTCTCCCAATGCGGTTCGAAGTGGTTTTTCTTGATCAGGTGCCCGGCCAGCGGTTCGATCCAGTCGGCATCGATCTTCGCCACCATGCGTGCGTACAGCTTGGTGGTTTCGACCAGCTCGGCGGTCATCAGCCACTGCGGACGTTTCTTGCCGATGCCCGACGACGGGTGAATCCAGAAGCGCCGCTGACGCGCACCGAGGTAATCGCCGTCTTCGGTTTTCTGCCCGATCTGACTGAGCAGGCCCGACAGTACGGCTTTGTGCAGTTTCGCGAAGTCGGCCGGTTCCTTGTTGAGGCTCAGCTGCATGTCGCGGCAGATCAGGCTCAACTGGCGATGGGAATCGCGCCACTCGCGCAGGCGCAAGTAGTTGAGGAAGTTCTTGCGACACCAGTTGCGCAGCGGGCTGGCGGTCAGTGCCTGGCGTTGCTCTTCAAAGCCGCGCCACAGATTGACCAGCCCGGCGAAGTCCGAATCGGCGTCCTTCCATTGTGCGTGGGCCTGGTCGGCGGCCTGTTGGCGTTCCGGCGGGCGCTCGCGCGGGTCCTGGATCGACATGGCGCTGGCCACGATCAGCACTTCCTGCAGGCTGCCCAGCTTGGCGGCTTCGAGCAGCATGCGGCCCATGCGCGGGTCCACCGGCAAGCGCGCCAACTGGCGGCCCAGCGGGGTCAGTTGGCTGTTGCGGTCGACCGCCGACAGTTCTTGCAGCAGGTTGAAACCATCGCTGATGGCCTTGCCGTCCGGCGGTTCGATAAACGGGAAGTCGCTGATTTCGCCCAGGCGCAGGTGCAGCATCTGCAGGATCACAGCCGCCAGGTTGGTGCGCAGGATCTCCGGGTCGGTAAATTCCGGGCGGCCGATAAAGTCTTCTTCGCTGTACAGGCGGATGCAAATCCCCGGCTCGACCCGGCCGCAGCGGCCTTTACGCTGGTTGGCGCTGGCCTGGGAGATCGCCTCGATGGGCAGACGCTGCACCTTGGCGCGGTAGCTGTAGCGGCTGATGCGCGCGGTGCCGCTGTCGATCACATAGCGAATGCCCGGCACGGTCAGCGAGGTTTCGGCGACGTTGGTCGCCAGCACCACGCGCCGGCCCGGGTGGGACTGGAAAATGCGCTGCTGTTCGGCCGGTGACAGGCGCGCATACAGCGGCAAAATCTCGGTGTGCTTGAGCTGGGCCTTGCGCAGCATGTCGGCGGCATCGCGAATCTCGCGCTCGCCCGGCAGGAACACCAGCACGTCGCCAGGGCTGCGCCGCTCGCTGCGCTCGTAGGCGGCGATTTCATCGAGGGTGGCGAGGATCGCCTGGTCGACTGTCAAGTCGTCCTCGACGCGGTTGCCCTCCTCGTCCTGTTCCAGGGTCAGCGGGCGATACCAGGTGTCCACCGGGAAGGTGCGGCCCGACACTTCGACAATCGGCGCATCGTCGAAATGCTTGGAGAAGCGCTCCAGGTCGATGGTGGCCGAGGTGATGATGACTTTCAGGTCCGGGCGACGCGGCAACAGGGTTTTCAGGTAGCCGAGCAGGAAGTCGATGTTCAGGCTGCGTTCGTGGGCTTCGTCGACGATGATCGTGTCGTAGCGTTCGAGGTAGCGGTCGTTCTGGGTTTCCGCCAGCAGGATGCCGTCGGTCATCAGCTTGATCAGGGTGTTGGAATCACTCTGGTCTTCGAAGCGCACCTGATAACCGACCAGTGCGCCGAGCGGCGTGGCCAACTCTTCGGCAACCCGGCTGGCGACGCTGCGCGCTGCGATCCGACGTGGCTGGGTGTGGCCGATCAGGCCGTATTGGCCGCGACCGATCTCCAGGCAGATTTTCGGCAACTGGGTGGTCTTACCCGAGCCGGTCTCGCCGGCGATGATCAGCACCTGATGCTTGAGCAACGCCGCCTTGATTTCGTCGCGCTTGGCGGCGATCGGCAGGCTGTCGTCGTAGCGGATCAGCGGCAGGCTGGCGCGCCGCGCGGTGACCTGGGCGCAGGACGCCTGCATGCGCGTCACCCACTGCGCCAGCTTCTCCTCATCGGGCTTCTTGCGCAGCTCGAGCAACTGCCGCCGCAAACGGTGGCGGTCGGCGAGCATGGCGTGATCGAGGTTTTTCAGCAGTTGGTCGATAGCGGGCGCTTGGTCAGTCATCAGGTGCGTTTTGGTCGTCTATTTATGCAGGGGGCGGATTGTCGCAGAAAACCGCCGGCATGCGCGCCCCTCATTCGTTCTCGCGTTCCTTGCGCCGGTATGGAAACACATCAATGACCTTTCCGGCGCGAATCGCGTCCTGCAGGCCCTTCCAGTAGTCGGCATCGTACAACTCGCCGTGCAGTTGATCGAACAGCTTGCGCTGGCCGGCGTCGGCGAACAGGAACGGCGGGAACTCTTCGGGGAACACATCCAGCGGGCCGATGGAGTACCAGGGCTCCGAGGCCATTTCATCCTCCGGCGTGCGGGGCGCGGGGATGTGGCGGAAGTTGGCTTCGGTGAGGTAGCAGATCTCGTCGTAGTCGTAGAACACCACGCGGCCGTGGCGGGTGACGCCGAAGTTCTTCAGCAGCATGTCGCCGGGGAAAATGTTCGCCGCCGCCAGTTGCTTGATCGCCAGGCCATAGTCTTCCAGGGCTTCGCGCTCCTGGGCGGGGCTGGCGTTGTCGAGGTAGAGGTTGAGCGGGGTCATGCGCCGTTCGGTCCAGCAGTGGCGGATCAGTACGGTGTCGCCTTCGACGGCAACGGTGCTGGCGGCCACGTCGAGCAATTCGGCCAGGCACTCGGGCTCGAACTTGCTCAACGGAAAGCGAAAATCGGCGAACTCCTGGGTATCGGCCATGCGCCCGACGCGGTCGACGCTTTTGACCAGGCGGTACTTCTCGATCACGGTGGCGCGGCTGACGTTTTTCGACGGCGAGAAGCGGTCCTTGATGATCTTGAACACCGTGTTGAAGCCCGGCAACGTAAACACGCTCATGACCATGCCGCGGATACCGGGAGCCATGATGAACTGATCGTCGGTGGTGGCCAGGTGGTTGATCAGGGCGCGATAGAATTCCGACTTGCCGTGCTTGTAGAAGCCGATCGAGGTGTACAGCTCGGCAATGTGCTTGCCCGGCAGGATGCGCTTGAGGAAGCCGATGAACTCCGCCGGCACCGGCACGTCGACCATGAAGTAGGAGCGGGTGAAGGAGAAAATGATCGACACATCGGCTTCGTCGGTGATCAGCGCGTCGATCTGGATGCCCTGCCCTTCGCGGTGCAGCAGCGGAATCACGAGGGGCCACTGCTCGTCACGGGTGTAGATGCGTCCGACAAGGTAGGCCCCCTTGTTGCGGTAGAGCACCGAGGAAAACAGCTCGACCTTCAGCTCAGGGTCCTTGCACACCCAGTCCGGCAGGTTCTCGCGCAGTTGCACTTCGAGGCGGCGCAGGTCGGCCGGCAGGTCCGCGTAGGGCTCGCTGAAGCTGTAATCAGCGAAAATCTGCGCCAGCATGTCGGAAATTTTGCCGACTGGGGTGTAGACCCGGGTTTGCGCCGCCCTCGCCCGGCGCAGGCTCGGCCGCGTGGTGTGGACGAACATGCAGCCGTCACTGATCAGGTCATGGCTGAACAGGCCACAGAAGATCGAGTTGTACCAGGTCTCGGACAGCTCATCGTCAAAGCGCAGGTCGATCAGGCCGATGTAGGCGCTTTTCACCAACGGCCAGGCCTCGATGTCCATCAGGGTGGCGTCATCGAAGCTCGCCCGCAGGCGGCTCGTCACTTCGCTGACTTTCTCCTCATACAGGTTGATACGCGCCGCCGAAGCCGCCTGGCCCTGCTGCCACTGGGCCTTTTCGAAACGTTCACGGGCACCATCGGTGATCTGGCGGAAGTGCTCGCGGTAATCGTCGAAGCCATCGAGGATCATCTGGGCGATAGCGAGGGCGGGTGTGCGCTGCGACATGCGGGAAACCTCGGACGGGTATCTGGAAGCCCAGAGCTTAGCCAGTCAAGGGAGCCAGGAGAAGCAGTCATTTAGCATGCTAGTTTGTGGACTTTCGTTCATTTCGCAGATTTATGGGCGTTGCTGGAAACACTCAGCGCTGCCCCCCGCGCAAATTGGCCAGCAGAGGCCGGTGACGCGGTTTTTCCGGTAATCAGCGATTGTGTCGAGCCGGAGGCTGGGCAACACTCGCCGCCTTATTGATGTAGGAGTTTTCCGTGAGACCTGTCGACACCCTATACCTGCTGGGGCTGGCCGCGATCTGGGGCGCGAGTTTCCTGTTCATGCGTATTATCGCCCCGGAAATCGGCACGCTGCCGACCGCGTTCTTCCGCGTGTCGATTGCCGCCGCCGGGTTGCTGGTGATGCTCGCGGTGATGCGCGTGAACTGGGACTTCCAAGGCAAGTTCAAGACCATCCTGCTGCTGGGCGTGATCAACTCCGGCATACCCGCGACCCTGTACTCCGTGGCGGCCCAGGTGTTGCCGGCGGGTTACTCGGCGATCTTCAATGCCACCACGCCGTTAATGGGCGTGCTGATTGGCGGATTGTTTTTCAGCGAACGCCTGACGCCATCGAAAGTCGCCGGGGTGTGCCTGGGCCTGTTTGGCGTGGGCGTGCTGACCCGCGCCGGGCCGGTGGCGTTTGACCTGGAATTGTTGATGGGCGCGTTGGCCTGCCTGTTGGCCACCACTTGCTACGGCTTTGCCGGGTTTCTCGCGCGCCGCTGGCTGGATCAGCGCGGCGGGCTAGACAGTCGGCTCGCGGCCCTGGGCAGCATGCTCGGCGCGACCTTGTTCCTGCTGCCGCTGTTTGCCTACAGCGCCATCGTTCATCCGCCGGCAAGCTGGGGCGGCTGGCACGTGTGGTTGTCGTTGCTCGGGTTGGGGCTGATGTGTACGGCGTTTGCCTACGTCCTGTACTTTCGCCTGCTGACAGCCATTGGCCCGGTGCGATCGATGACCACCACCTTCCTGATCCCGCCGTTCGGGGTGCTGTGGGGTGCGTTGCTGCTGGATGAGCCGCTGTCGATGGCGCATCTGTATGGCGGGATATTGATCGCGGGGGCACTGTGGTTGGTGTTGCGGCCAGGGAAATTGGCCAAAGCGCTGTAGGAGCATGCCTGCCCCTACAGCGTGTCCGCTGGTTAGCGTTTACGGAACACAAAGACCAGGCCAATGATGATCAACCCCATCCCCAGTAAGCTCAACCACGCGAGCCGATTGCCAAAGATCAGGTAATCCATCACCGCCGTCACCGCCGGCACCAGGTAGAACAGGCTGGTGACATTGACCAGGTTGCCGCGGGCGATCAGGCGGTACAGCAACAGCGTCGCCAGCAGCGACACCACCAGGCCCATCCACAGCACCGGCAGGTAAAAACTGGCGGTGTGTTCAAAGTGGAACGGCTGGAACGGCACGAACACCGAGCACAACACCAACCCGGCCAGGTATTGCACGGGCAGCGTGCCCAACGGGTTATCGGTGATGCGCTTCTGCATGATCGAGCCGAAGGTCATGCTTGCCAGGGCCAGCAAACCGAACAGCATCCCGGCCAGGGACATCCGCGACAACCCGATGCCTTGGTACACCACCATGATCAAGCCGGCCAACCCCAAGCCCAGGCCGAACATCCGGCGCCAGGAACGCTGGCGCTCCATCAGCACCACGGTCAGGATCGGCTGCACGCCCATGATGGTCGCCATCATCCCCGGCGTGACGTTGAGGTCCAGGGCCAGCAGATAGAAAATCTGGTACGCCCCCAACAACACCAGCCCCGTCGCCGCCGCATACCACAGCGGCTTGCCGGGTTGTGGCAGTTTCAGCTTGAGGATCGGTACCAGCATCACCAGCCCCGCCAGGGCGATGGCAAAACGGATCAGCAAAAAGGCGAAGGGTGACGCATGGGCCAGGCCCAACTTGGAGAAAATCGCCCCGCTGCTCCACAGCAATACGAACAGGCTCGTCGAGGCCGCCGCGGCCACGGATTGTTTCGACATAACAGACATGGTTACCACCTGTAATCAGGCAAAAAAAGCCGATTCAGCCAAGCAAGGCTGAAACTCAGTAGGTTTTTTTCAGGTGGGCATAGGGGAACAGCAATCAGCTGATCAGCCCGAAATGCCAACACCCGGCGGTGATACGACTGCGTACACCGGCGTGCTACTGACAGGTGGGGGGTAGTGGCTGATCTGCGCAGGCTGCAGGTTCCCGCACGGCACGACCACAGCGCTGGACGCTGAATCGACTACCGCTATGCACAGGAATGCAGGCATGGGCTGATCTTTTGAGGAGGTGAAGACGCGGTGACTATAATCAACCGCCGACATATTTTGCAATCGCTCCGACAGCGCCCTTTTCGCGTGACGGCATTTTCATTTTGGCGCCGGAACCCACTCGCTATACTACCGAGCAGTTTTTTCCAAGGATGTCACATGAGCGCATTGCCCTGGGTGTATCTCGTCCTCCTGTCCATCGGCTATGCACTGGCGTTGGTCTACGGCCAACTGGGTGTGCTCGCGGCCATCTCCGTGGCGCTGTTGTTGATCGCCGGGTATGCGGTACGCCAACAACGTACCCCGTGGGCGCGCTACGTCGGCCATGGGTTGTTCATCGTCTTGGCCTTGGGCCTGGCGATGCACTGGCTGCCGGGGTTCTACAACGGGCGCGGTATCGCCCCCCAGCGTTTCAGCGCCGATGCCGTGCCCTTCTCGATGTACCTCAACCAGGACAAACCACTGATCGGTTTCTGGCTGTTGCTGGCCTGCCCGTGGATTGTGGCGCGGCGTTCATTGCGCCTGTCGATCTGCGTGACAGCCCTGGCGCTGGCCCTGACGGCCATCGCAGCCCTGGGCGGCGCGGCGTTGCTGGGAATCATCAGTTGGGCGCCGAAGTGGCCGGAGCAGGCGTGGCTGTGGGTGCTGAATAACCTGTTGCTGGTGACGCTGGTGGAAGAAGCGCTGTTTCGCGGCTACATTCAGGGCGGCCTGAGCCAGCGCCTCAAACACTTGCCCTACGGCGAAAACCTCGCATTGCTGCTGGCCTCGCTGCTGTTCGGCCTGGCGCACCTGAGCGCGGGCTGGCAGTGGGTGCTGCTGGCCAGCATCGCCGGGGCCGGTTATGGCCTTGCCTATCGTTTTGGCGGCCTGGGTGCGGCAATTGCCACGCATTTCGGCCTGAATTTGCTGCATTTCGGACTGTTTTCCTATCCAATGCTCGCCGGCTGATTATTACGAAAATAAGTTAAATAAATGATCGCCACCGCCGATACCCCTTGAAAGCCTTGCGGATTGAATAACCATGCGTAATAACCAACCCGTTACCCAGCGCGAACGTACCTTCCCCGCTCAGCAACGGTTGATCTCCACCACAGATGCCAAGGGTGTCATCACTTATTGCAACGACGCTTTCGTCGAAATCAGTGGTTTCTCCCGCGACGAACTGGTACGTGCCCCGCATAACCTGGTACGCCACCCGGACGTTCCGGCGGCTGTGTTCGCACACATGTGGTCCACGCTCAAGCAAGGCTTGCCATGGATGGGCATCGTCAAGAACCGCTGCAAAACCGGCGATCACTACTGGGTCAACGCCTATGTAACGCCGGTGTTCGACGGCAACCAGGTGATCGGCTATGAATCGGTGCGCGTCAAGCCCACCGCCGAGCAGGTCCGCCGGGCCGAAGCGCTCTACCACCGCATCAATCAGGGCAAGCCCGCCATTCCCCGGCGGGACAAGTGGCTGCCGGTGCTGCAGGACTGGCTGCCATTTATTCTGGTCAGCCAGTTGAGCTTCATGATTGGCGCATCGCTCAATTCTCAATGGGGCTTTGCCCTCGCGGCAGGGTTGTCGGTGCCGCTGGGCCTGCTGGGCCTGAGCTGGCAACAGCGCGGCCTCAAGCGTCTGCTGCGCCTGGCCGAACAGACCACCTCCGACCCGTTGATCGCGCAGATGTATACCGACAGCCGTGGCGCCCAGGCGCGACTGGAAATGTCGATCCTAAGCCAAGAGGCACGTCTGAAGACCTGTCTCACGCGCTTGCAGGACACCGCCGAACACCTCAACGAGCAGGCGGCGCAGTCCAACACCCTGGCGCACAATAGCTCCAGCGGCCTGGAACGCCAGCGTGTGGAAACCGAACAAGTGGCTACCGCGGTCAACCAGATGGCGGCGACCACTCAGGAAGTCGCCAGCCATGTGCAGCGCACGGCCGATGCCACCCAGGAAGCCAATCGCCTGACCGGGCGCGGCCGCGATATCGCCGGGGAAACCCGCGAGGCGATTCAGCGGCTGTCGGCCGCGGTTGGCGAGACCGGCGTGACGGTCACCCAACTGGCCAAGGACAGCGATGAAATCGGCGGCGTGGTCGACGTGATCAAAGGCATCGCCGACCAGACCAACCTGCTGGCCTTGAACGCCGCGATCGAAGCAGCGCGTGCCGGTGAGATGGGCCGTGGTTTTGCGGTGGTTGCCGATGAAGTCCGCCAATTGGCGCAGCGTACCGCTGAATCGACCGGGCAGATCCACACCCTGATCGCCAAGCTGCAGCAGACCGCCGCCGCTGCCGTACAAACCATGGACGCCGGGCATCGCCAGGCCGAAGAAGGCGTGGCGCGGGTGATGGAAGCGGACCAGGCACTGGTGGGCATCAGCGAAGCGGTGGCCAACATCACCGACATGACCACCCAGATCGCCGCCGCCACGGAAGAGCAAAGCTCGGTGGCCGAAGAGATCAGCCGCAATATCAGCACCATCGCGCTGTTGGCGGACCAGACCTCGGAACAGGCATTGAACTCGGCGCAGTTGAGTGAAGAGCTTACTGTTACCGCCAATACCCAGTATTCGCTGGTAGAGCGTTTTAACCGTTAAACCGCTATCGGGGGCAAGTCGAATCGTCGCACCGCCCCTCCCACATTTAACCGCGTACACGCCTTGGAATGCAGTCGAATGTGGGAGAGGGCTTGTTCCTTCCCACATTTAACCGCGTACATACCTTGGAATGTAGTCGAATGTGGGAGAGGGCTTGTTTCCTCCCACATTTAACCGCGTACACCTCATGTGGGAGGGGGCTTGCCCCCGATAGGGCCCTAACAGGCGCCGATAAACTGAGCCACTTGCACCGCCGCCGCCTCCAAATGCTGCTCATGGCTGAACCCTGAAGCCTTCAACGGTTTCAAATCATGATCCCCCGCCGCCAGCCACAGCACCTCGATGCTCGGTGACAAGTCATACCCCTGCACCGCGGCCCGATTACCCAAGGCATCGCGTTCGCCCTGCACAATCAATGTCGGCGTGTTCAACCCGGCCAAATGCGCGACTCGCGGCTTTTCCGGCTTGCCCACCGCATAGAACGGATAGCCCAGGCACACCAAGGCATCGGCCTCCAATTCATCGGCGAGCAAACTGGCCATGCGCCCGCCCATGGACTTGCCACCGATGGCCAGTTTCCCAGCGGCATGGCGTCGCACCTCGGCATACACCTCGCGCCAGCTTTCCAGCAGTTTCGGCGCGGGGTTGGGCGGGCGCTTGCCCCCGTCCAACCGGCGCTGGGCCATGTAGGGAAACTCAAAGCGCACCACATTGACGCCATGCCTGGCAAGGCGCGCAGCCATGTCGTTCATGAAAGATGAGTCCATCGGTGCGCCGGCGCCGTGGGCCAGGATCAGCGTCACAGGCGTATGCGCTGACGCACCCGAGGCGATATCCCACAGCCAGCCATGCTCCTGCACACACCGTGCCCATTGATCCCCGTCAATACTGGCCTTGTGCTCTTTGCCCATGCTTACCTCGCTTTTTAGTCTGCCTATAACTCCAGCCCAAGTGTCGCATCTGCTTGGGTTGAACCGTGGATGGGGAACCATGAACACTACTTTAAGTACCGCCTATAACTACAAGGTGGTCCGCCAATTCGCGATTATGACGGTGGTGTGGGGCATCGTCGGCATGGGGCTCGGGGTTTTTCTCGCGGCTCAATTGGTGTGGCCTGCACTCAACTTCGACTTGCCTTGGACCAGCTTCGGCCGCTTGCGCCCGCTGCACACCAACGCGGTGATCTTCGCCTTCGGGGGTTGTGCGCTGTTTGCCAGCTCCTTCTACTCGGTGCAGCGCACCTGCCAAACCCAGCTGTTCGCGCCGAAAGTCGCGCAGTTCTGCTTTTGGGGCTGGCAACTGGTCATTGTCCTGGCAGCGATCACCTTGCCACTGGGTTACACCAGTTCCAAGGAATACGCCGAGCTGGAATGGCCGATCGACATCCTGATCACTATCGTCTGGGTGGCTTATGCCATTGTGTTCTTCGGCACTGTGGCCAAGCGCAATACCAAGCACATCTATGTCGGTAACTGGTTCTTCGGTGCGTTCATCATCACCGTGGCAATCCTGCATATCGTCAACAACCTGGAAATCCCGGTCAGCCTGACCAAGTCCTACTCGCTGTACGGCGGTGCGACGGATGCCATGGTGCAGTGGTGGTATGGGCATAACGCAGTGGGTTTCTTCCTGACTGCCGGCTTCCTCGGGATGATGTACTACTTCGTACCCAAGCAAGCCGAACGTCCGGTGTATTCCTATCGCTTGTCCATCGTCCACTTCTGGGCGCTGATCACCCTGTACATCTGGGCCGGTCCGCACCACCTGCACTACACCGCGTTGCCGGACTGGGCACAGTCGTTGGGCATGGTGATGTCCCTGGTGCTGCTGGCACCAAGCTGGGGCGGCATGATCAACGGCATGATGACCCTCTCGGGCGCCTGGCATAAGCTGCGCAGCGACCCGATCCTGCGCTTCCTGGTCGTCTCGCTGGCGTTCTACGGTATGTCGACGTTCGAAGGGCCGATGATGGCCATCAAGACCGTCAACTCGCTGTCGCACTACACCGACTGGACCATCGGCCACGTACACGCCGGCGCGCTCGGCTGGGTGGCGATGATCTCCATCGGCGCGCTGTATCACATGATCCCGAAAGTCTTCGGCCGCGAGCAGATGTACAGCGTCGGCCTGATCAACGCGCACTTCTGGCTGGCCACCATCGGCACCGTGCTCTACATCGCCTCGATGTGGGTCAACGGCATCGCCCAGGGCCTGATGTGGCGTGCGATCAACGAAGACGGCACCTTGACCTACTCCTTCGTCGAAACCCTGGTGGCCAGCCACCCTGGCTTCGTCGTGCGACTGGTGGGCGGTGCGGTGTTCCTCAGCGGCATGTTGCTGATGGCTTACAACACATGGCGCACCGTGCGCTCGGCACAACCTGTCGAAGCCACCCCTGCCGCGCAGACGGCCTGAGGAGTCAGTGATGAAACACGAAACGATTGAAAAGAACGTCGGCCTGCTGATGCTGCTGATGGTGCTTGCCGTGAGCATCGGCGGCCTGACCCAGATCGTCCCGCTGTTCTTCCAGGACGTGACCAACAAACCGGTGGAAGGCATGAAGCCCTACACCGCGCTGCAACTGGAAGGCCGCGACATCTACATCCGCGAAGGTTGCGTACAGTGCCACTCGCAGATGATCCGTCCGTTCCGTGCCGAGACCGAGCGCTACGGGCACTACTCGGTTGCGGGCGAAAGCGTCTGGGATCACCCGTTCCTGTGGGGCTCCAAGCGTACCGGGCCAGACCTGGCGCGCGTCGGCGCACGCTACTCGGACGACTGGCACCGCGCGCACTTGTACAACCCGCGCAACGTAGTGCCTGAGTCGAAAATGCCGGCCTACCCATGGCTGGTGACGGCACCGCTCGACAGCAGCCACACCGAAGCCAAGCTCAAAGTGATGCGTACCCTCGGCGTGCCCTACACCGACGACGACATCAACGGCGCAGTGGCCAGCCTCAAGGGCAAGACCGAGATCGACGCGCTGGTTTCGTACCTGCAAGTCCTCGGCACCGCCATCAAGAGCAAGAGGTGAGCCATGGGATTTGAATTCGATGCGGGCACCATCCGCGGCCTCGGCACGCTAGTCGTCGCCATCGCCTTTATCGGCCTCTCGCTGTGGGTATTCAACAACCGACGCAATGCGGAATTCGAGCAGGCACGCCTGCTGCCGTTTGCCGACGAACCCACCGCCACCCCATCCGACGCTCAAGAAGCGCCTGCAACAAGGAGCAATCGGCCATGACTACCTTCTGGAGTACATGGATCTGCGTACTGACCATCGGCAGCCTGATCGGCCTGACCTGGCTGCTGTTCGGCACCCGCAAGGGCGAGACCAAGGGCAGTGTCGACCAGACCATGGGCCACGCCTTCGACGGCATTGAGGAATACGACAACCCGCTGCCTCAGTGGTGGTTCATGCTGTTCGCCGGCACCCTGCTGTTCGCCGTCGGCTACTTGATCCTCTACCCGGGCCTGGGCAACTGGAAAGGCGTCCTGCCGGGCTATGAAGGTGGCTGGACCTCGACCAAGGAATGGGACAAGGAAATGGCCAAGGCCGACGCCAAGTTCGGGCCGATCTTCGCCAAATTCTCGGCCATGCCGGTGGAAGAAGTCGCCAAAGACCCGCAAGCGCTGAAAATGGGCGGGCGCCTGTTCGCCTCCAACTGCGCGGTGTGCCACGGCTCGGATGCCAAGGGCGCGTATGGCTTCCCGAACCTGGCGGACAATAACTGGCGCTGGGGCGGTTCCGCCGAGGCGATCAAGACCACCATCATGGGCGGTCGCCACGCGGCGATGCCGGCCTGGGGCGAAGTGCTGGGCGAAGACGGTGTGAAAAACGTCGCCGCCTATGTGCGTCACGACCTGGCCAAGCTGCCACTGCCAGCCGACAGCGGCGCCGACCTGGTCGCCGGCCAAGCCACGTTCAACACCACCTGCGTGGCCTGCCACGGTCCGCAAGGCCACGGTGTCGAAGCCATGGGCGCGCCGAACCTGACCGCGCCAAGCGGCTTTATCTACGGCACCAGCCTGGCGCAATTGCAGCAAACCATTCGCCACGGCCGCCAAGGCCAGATGCCGGCGCAGGAAGTGCTGCAAGGCAATGACAAGGTTCACCTGCTCGCCGCTTATGTTTACAGCCTCTCCCACAACGCTGACGGCGCAACGCCGCAACGCCAGGCAGAGTAACGCTCCACCCCTGAACTGCCGCCCCTGATCCGGGGGCGGTAGCTCAACCCTCCTACGCGACCAAGTGTCGCACCCTTCCAAAGCACTGCTTTCCCCTCCTGCCATTCGGGTCTACGCTTGTCTGCACAGCGGATCGGTACAGACCGGTCGACGGTCGACTTGCACGCGCTGGGTTGCACACTTCTGCAGGGATGACAGGCGCAAAGGCTGGCAGCGACCGGCTGTCGTGCCACTGACCGTTCATCGCTTCAGCAGCGTGTCGACACACAGCGAGTCACCCGTCGACGCGTCACGCAAAAATTCCTGTCCGATCGATCAGTTTTTGATTTCGGATTTTGTCCTTACATCAAACATGGAAAGGGCGCAGAATCTGGCGTGGCACGCATTGACACAGGTCACCCTTGCGTTGCAATGGCACCTCGGTTTCTACATACTTGCGACCGATTTTTACCTATAAAAAAACCTAAACCGTGGAACCTTAGAATGAGCACAGCAATCAGTCCGACTGCTTATAACTATAAGGTAGTCCGCCAGTTCGCCATCATGACGGTGGTCTGGGGGATCCTTGGCATGGGGCTCGGGGTCTTCATCGCCTCGCAACTGGTCTGGCCGGAATTGAATTTCGGCTTGCCATGGACGACCTTCGGCCGCCTACGCCCGCTGCACACTAACCTGGTGATTTTCGCCTTCGGCGGATGTGCATTATTTGCCACCTCCTACTATGTCGTGCAGCGAACCTGCCAGACGCGACTGATTTCCGACGGCCTCGCCGCCTTCACCTTCTGGGGATGGCAAGCCGTGATCGTCGGGGCCGGCATCTCGTTGCCGCTGGGCTACACCACCACCAAGGAATACGCCGAGCTGGAATGGCCCATCGCCATTTTGCTCGCGATTGTCTGGGTGATCTACGCGGTGGTGTTCTTCGGCACCATCGCCAAGCGCAAGACCAAGCACATCTATGTGGGTAACTGGTTCTACGGTGCCTTCATCCTGGTGACGGCGATGCTGCACATCGTCAACCATGCGTCGTTGCCGGTCACCCTGTTCAAGTCCTATTCGGCCTACGCCGGAGCGACGGATGCGATGATCCAGTGGTGGTACGGCCACAACGCCGTGGGGTTCTTCCTCACCACCGGTTTCCTGGGGATGATGTATTACTTCGTGCCGAAACAGGCCGAACGTCCCATCTACTCTTACCGTCTGTCCATCGTCCACTTCTGGGCGCTGATCACCCTGTACATCTGGGCCGGTCCGCACCACCTGCACTACACCGCACTGCCGGATTGGGCACAGTCGTTGGGCATGGCGATGTCGATCATCCTGCTGGCGCCAAGCTGGGGCGGCATGATCAACGGCATGATGACCCTCTCGGGCGCCTGGCATAAGCTGCGCACCGACCCGATCCTGCGCTTCCTGGTGGTTTCGCTGGCGTTCTACGGCATGTCGACCTTCGAAGGGCCGATGATGGCGATCAAGACCGTCAACTCGCTGTCGCACTACACCGACTGGACCATCGGCCACGTACACGCCGGCGCGCTCGGCTGGGTAGCGATGATCTCCATCGGCGCGCTGTACCACATGATCCCGAAAATCTTCGGGCGTGCGCAGATGCACAGCGTCGGGTTGATCAATACGCACTTCTGGCTGGCCACCATCGGCACCGTGCTCTACATCGCCTCGATGTGGGTCAACGGCATTACCCAAGGCCTGATGTGGCGTGCGATCAACGATGACGGCACCCTCACCTACTCCTTCGTCGAAGCGCTGCAAGCCAGCCACCCGGGCTACATCGTCCGTGCCCTGGGCGGCGCGTTCTTTGCCTCCGGCATGCTGTTCATGGCCTACAACGTCTGGCGCACCGTGCGTGCCTCCGACCCTGCAGAAGCCGAAGCCGCCGCCAAGATCGCCGTTGTGGGAGCCCACTGATGAAGCACGAAGTAGTCGAGAAGAATATCGGCCTGCTGGCCTTCTTCATGGTCATCGCCGTGAGTATCGGCGGCCTGACCCAGATCGTTCCGCTGTTCTTCCAGGACGTGACCAACAAGCCGGTCGAAGGCATGAAACCGCGTACCGCCCTTGAACTGGAAGGCCGCGACATCTACATCGCCAACGGCTGTGTCGGCTGCCACTCGCAGATGATCCGTCCGTTCCGCGCCGAAACCGAACGTTATGGCCACTACTCCGTGGCCGGTGAAAGCGTGTGGGACCACCCGTTCCTGTGGGGTTCCAAGCGCACCGGGCCGGACCTGGCCCGTGTCGGCGGACGCTACTCCGATGACTGGCAACGCGCGCACTTGTACAACCCGCGCAACGTTGTGCCTGAGTCGAAAATGCCGGCGTACCCGTTCCTCGTGGAAAACAAGCTCGACGGCAAGGACACCGCGAAGAAGATGGAAGTCTTGCGCACCCTGGGCGTGCCCTACACCGACGAAGACATCGCCGGTGCAGCCGCAGCCGTGAAGGGCAAGACCGAAATGGACGCATTGGTGGCCTACCTGCAAGGCCTTGGCACCATCATCAAAAGCAAACGGTGATTCTTCATGGATATCGGGATGATTCGTGGCCTGGGCACCGTTGTCGTGATGGTGGCCTTTATCGGCCTGGCGCTGTGGGTGTTCAGCCCCAAGCGCAAGTCGGAGTTTGACGACGCAACCATGCTGCCCTTTGCGGATGACCCCGAAGCCATCAAGCACGTCGAGCAAGCTTCTAGGAGTAACAAAGAATGACTACGTTCTGGAGTCTGTACGTCACAGTCCTCAGTCTGGGTACCATTTTCGCCCTGACCTGGCTGCTGCTGTCGACCCGCAAGGGCCAGCGCGCCGAGCAAACGGACGAGACTGTCGGCCACTCGTTCGACGGTATCGAGGAGTACGACAACCCACTGCCGAAATGGTGGTTCATGCTGTTCGTCGGCACCATCGTCTTCGCCCTCGGCTACCTGGTGCTGTACCCCGGCCTGGGCAATTGGAAAGGCCTGCTGCCGGGCTACAACTACCTCGACAACGACAAGCAGACCGCCTTCGCCAACGGCCAGACCGGCTGGACCGGCGTGCATGAGTGGGAAAAGGAAATGGCCAGGTCGGACGCCAAGTTCGGGCCGATCTTCGCCAAATTCGCCGCGATGCCGATTGAAGAGGTTGCCAAAGACCCGCAGGCCCTGAAGATGGGCGGCCGTCTGTTTGCCTCCAACTGCTCGGTATGCCACGGTTCGGACGCCAAGGGAGCCTACGGCTTCCCTAACCTGACCGACGCCGACTGGCGCTGGGGCGGCGAGCCCGCGACCATCAAGGAAACCATCATGAAAGGCCGCCACGCGGTGATGCCGGCCTGGGCCGAAGTCATCGGCGAGCAAGGCGTGGCCGACGTGGCGGGCTTCGTGGTGACCAACCTCGACGGCCGCAAACTGCCGGAAGGCGCCAAGGCCGATGTGGCCAACGGCGGGAAACTCTTCGCCGCCAACTGCGTGGCCTGCCACGGCCCGGCCGGTAAAGGCACGCCCGCCATGGGCGCACCCGACCTGACTCACCCGGGCGCGTTCATCTACGGTTCAAGCTTCGCCCAACTGCAGCAGACCATCCGCTACGGCCGCCAGGGCCAGATGCCTGCACAGGAACTACTGCAAGGTAACGACAAGGTGCATTTGCTGGCCGCATATGTTTACAGCTTGTCCCATGGGGATAAGAAGGCTCAAGAGCAGTAAGCTTCATCAGAAACACAAAAGCCCCGTACAGTACAAACTGGCGGGGCTTTTTTCTGGCAGCTATACGGGCCAATGAAATCGATGCGTTGATCGCCGCTACTGCTCTGGTTCATGGGTTAACCCATGGGACGAATGACCGCTCCACGCGCAAAAACCGTCCATACTTCACAAGTCAATTGATCCACGTCACCTACACCATCAATTGATTTCCCCCAACGCGACCAAAGGTCGCACCCTTTGCGCGTCATCGGGGGCGTATCATTACGCCACTGCAAGACCCTTCATTTGACCCCGACCGGCACGTACTGGCCGAGGCAAATCTCCACCGCCGTGGGATGCAATGATGAGCAAGCAAATACCGGTACAAGACGTTACTCCACCTGCCAAAAACTCCAACAACGGTGTCGACCTCTACGCGTCGCGAGAGAAAATCTACACCCGCGCCTTCACGGGCCTGTTCCGCAACCTGCGCATGCTTGGCGGCGCCGGTCTGTTCCTGCTCTACTTCGGCACGGTGTGGCTGAACTGGGGTGGCCACCAGGCCGTGTGGTGGGACCTGCCGGAACGTAAGTTCTTCATTTTCGGTGCGACCTTCTGGCCCCAGGACTTCATCCTCCTCTCGGGCATCCTGATCGTCGCGGCCTTCGGCCTGTTCTTCATCACGGTGTACGCCGGGCGCATCTGGTGCGGGTATACCTGCCCGCAAAGCGTGTGGACGTGGATCTTCATGTGGTGCGAAAAAGTCACCGAAGGCGACCGTAACCAGCGCATCAAGCTGGACAAGGCGCCGATGGGCGCCAACAAGTTCCTGCGCAAGTTCAGCAAACACACGCTGTGGCTGCTGATCGGTTTTGTCACCGGCATGACCTTCGTCGGTTATTTCTCGCCGATCCGCGAACTGGTGTTCGACTTCTTCACCGGCCAGGCCGATGGCTGGTCGTATTTCTGGGTCGGTTTCTTCACGCTCGCCACCTACGGCAACGCCGGCTGGCTGCGCGAACAGGTGTGCATCTACATGTGCCCCTATGCGCGCTTCCAAAGCGTGATGTTCGACAAAGACACCCTGATCGTCTCCTACGACCCACGTCGTGGCGAAGTGCGTGGCCCGCGTAAAAAAGGCGCCGACTACAAGGCCCAGGGCCTCGGCGATTGCATCGATTGCACAATGTGCGTGCAGGTGTGCCCGACCGGCATCGACATCCGCGATGGCCTGCAGATCGAATGCATCGGCTGCGCCGCGTGTATCGACGCCTGCGACAACATCATGGACAAGATGGATTACCCGCGCGGCCTGATCAGCTACACCACCGAGCACAACCTGTCGGGGCAGAAAACCCACAAGCTGCGTCCGCGCCTGATCGGCTATGCGCTGGTATTGCTGGCGATGATGAGCCTGTTGGCCACGGCATTTTTCATGCGTCCGCTGGTGGGTTTCGACGTCAGCAAAGACCGTGTGCTGTACCGCGAAAACGCTGAAGGACGGATCGAGAACGTCTACAGCCTGAAGATCATGAACAAAGACCAGCGCGACCACACGTATGTGCTTGATGCTGCCGGGCTGCCGGACCTCAAGCTGCAAGGCCGCCGCGAAATCAAGGTGGCTGCCGGCGACATCGTCAGCATGCCGGTCGAACTGTCGAGTGCGCCGGAGCAATTGCCGTCGAGCACCAACGAGGTGAAATTCATCCTCAAGGATGCCGATGACGCCAGCGTCCACATTGAAGCCAAGAGCCGATTCATCGGCCCACAAGTTCGTTAACGAGAGAGCTGAACAATGCCCGTAGCCACTGCCGCAAGCCCCTGGTACAAGCACCTCTGGCCCTGGATCATCATTGGTATCCTGGCTTGCTCGGTGACCTTGACCTTGTCCATGGTGACCATTGCAGTGAACAACCCGGACAACCTGGTCAACGACAACTACTACGAGGCCGGCAAAGGCATCAACCGCTCCCTGGACCGCGAACGCCTGGCCCAGACCCTGCAACTGCGCGCCAAGGTGCATCTGGATGAGCTGACCGGTGAAGTCGAACTGCACCTCACCGGCTACAGCAACCCGAGCACCCTGGAACTGAACCTGATTTCGCCGACTCAGCCCGAGAAGGACCGCAAGATCAACCTGGCCCGCAGCGACAGCGAACCCGGTCGCTACATCGGCCAGGTCACCGACAAGGTCGAAGGTCGGCGCTTCGTCGAACTGCTCGGCGTGGAAGGCGACAGGACCTGGCGCTTGTTCGAAGAAGAACAGGTCAACCACGACAAGGACTTGCTGCTCGGGGATGAACCGCTGCAGGGTGCTGAAGACCTGAAGAAGTAAACAGGCTGCGCTTCACGCATCGCGGGCAAGCCCGCTCCCACATGGACACCGCGATCCACTGTGGGAGCGGGCTTGCCCGCGATGAGGCCCTACCCGCCACCAAAGATCTAACGCCATGACCACCCCAACCCCCTGCTACCACTGCGCCCTGCCCGTTCCACCCGGTAGCCGCTTCACCGCCGTGATCCTCGGCGAACGCCGCGAACTCTGCTGCCCGGGCTGCCAGGCCGTGGCCGAAGCGATCGTGGCGGGCGGGTTGGAAAGCTATTACCAGCACCGCAGCGAAGCCTCGGCCAACCCCGAGGCACTGCCGGTGCAATTGGTCGACGAACTGGCGCTGTACGACCGCGCTGATGTGCAAAAACCCTTCGTGCGCCATGATGGCGAACTGGCCGAAGCCACGCTGTTGATGGAAGGCATCAGTTGCGCAGCCTGCGGCTGGCTGATCGAAAAACACCTGCGCAGCCTGCCCGCCGTGGCCGAGGCGCGCCTGAACCTGTCCAACCATCGCCTGCAGGTACGCTGGGCCGACGGGCAACTGCCGCTGAGCCAACTGCTCAGTGAGCTGCGCCATATCGGTTACGCCGCCCACCCCTATCAGGCAGATCGCGCCGCCGAGCAATTGGCCGGCGAAAACCGTCTGGCCTTGCGCCAACTCGGCGTTGCCGGGTTGCTGTGGTTCCAGGCGATGATGGCGACCATGGCCACCTGGCCGGAATTCAATATCGACCTCAGCGCCGAACTGCACGTCATCCTGCGCTGGGTCGCGATGTTTCTGACCACGCCCATCGTGTTCTACAGCTGTGCGCCGTTTTTCAAGGGCGCCATGCGCGACCTGCGCACCCGCCACCTGACCATGGACGTGTCGGTATCCCTGGCCATTGGCGGGGCTTACCTGGCCGGCATCTGGACCGCGATCACCGGCGTCGGTGAACTGTATTTCGATGCGGTGGGCATGTTCGCGCTGTTCCTGCTGGCCGGCCGCTACCTGGAGCGGCGGGCCCGCGAACGCACGGCCGCCGCTACCGCGCAGTTGGTCAACCTGCTGCCTGCCTCATGCCTGCGTTTGAACGCTGAAGGCCAGAGCGAACGCATCCTGCTCCCCGAGCTGGCCCTGGGCGACCGCGTGCTGGTTCATCCCGGCGCCGTGCTGCCGGCGGACGGGGTGATTCTCGACGGCCAGTCGAGCATCGACGAATCCCTGCTCACCGGCGAATACCTACCGCAACCGCGTCAAGTCGGCGATGCGGTAACGGCCGGCACCCTCAACGTCGAGGGCGCGCTGACCGTCGAAGTGCGCGCCCTGGGCCATGACACGCGCCTGTCCGCCATCGTGCGCCTGCTGGAGCGGGCCCAGGCCGAGAAACCGCACCTGGCGCAAATCGCCGATCGCGCCGCACAGTGGTTCCTGCTCGGCTCGCTGGTCGCCGCCGTACTGATCGGCCTGTTGTGGTGGCAGTTGGACGCGTCGCGGGCGTTCTGGATCGTCCTGGCAATGCTGGTGGCGACCTGCCCGTGCGCGCTGTCGCTGGCCACGCCGACCGCCCTGACGGCCGCCACCGGCACCCTGCACAAACTCGGCCTGCTGCTGACCCGCGGCCATGTGCTGGAAGGCCTGAACCAGATCGACACGGTGATTTTCGACAAGACCGGCACCCTCACCGAAGGGCGCCTGGCGCTGCGTGCGATCCGCCCCCTGGGAGCGTTGAACAGCGACCAGTGCCTGGGCCTCGCCGCCGCCCTGGAAAATCGCTCAGAACACCCGATCGCCCGTGCCTTCGGGCGCGCGCCCCTGGCCGCCGACGAAGTGCTCAGTTCCCCCGGCCTCGGCCTGGAAGGCTGGGTGGGCGAACGTCAACTGCGCATCGGCCAACCGGGCTATGTGTGTGAACTCAGCGGCTGCCCGATCCCCGCCGCGCCGGATGAAGCCGGGCAATGGCTGCTGTTGGGCGACCGCGACGGCGCCCTCGCCTGGTTCGTCCTGGATGACCGCCTGCGCAGCGACGCCCCGGCCCTGCTGGCAGCCTGCAAGGCACGCGGTTGGCGCACGCTGCTGCTGTCGGGCGACAGTTCGCCGATGGTCGCCAGCGTCGCCGCAGAACTGGGCATCGACGAAGCCCACGGCGGCCTGCGCCCCGATGACAAGCTGCAAGTGCTGCAACAACTGCACAAAGAAGGGCGCAAAGTGCTGATGCTCGGCGATGGGGTGAACGATGTGCCGGTGCTGGCCGCCGCCGATATCAGCGTGGCCATGGGCTCGGCCACCGACCTGGCAAAAACCAGCGCCGACGCGGTGCTGCTGTCCAACCGCCTCGACGCCCTGGTGCAAGCGTTTACCTTGGCGCGGCGCACCCGTCGGGTGATCATGGAGAATCTGCTGTGGGCCGGGCTGTACAATGGCCTTATGCTGCCGTTTGCCGCGCTCGGCTGGATCACGCCGATCTGGGCCGCGGTCGGCATGTCCCTCAGTTCGTTGACCGTGGTGCTCAACGCCCTGCGCCTGACTCGCCTGCCGAGCGCGCCGACCGCCAGCGCCCCCTCAGTAACCCGCCCGTTGCCGGCTTGAGCCGCGCGGGCATGGAGTGCAGATGCCAGCTTTATACGTGATGATTCCGGCGGCGCTGCTGATTGTGGCCATCGCCATCTACATCTTCTTCTGGGCGGTGGACAGCGGCCAGTACGACGACCTCGACGGCCCGGCCCACAGCGTGCTGTTCGACGATCAGGACCCAAACCACCTGGCCGCCGTCGACGAGGCCAACAGCCCCGAGCCCCCGGCCGACCCGAAAGATCCGCCCCATGCTTGATCTGGCGCCGCTGCTGGTCTCCGCGCTGATCCTTGGCCTGCTGGGGGGCGGCCATTGCCTGGGCATGTGCGGCGGCCTGATGGGTGCGCTGACGCTGGCGATCCCCAAGGAACAACGCAGCCGCAGGTTCCGCCTGCTGCTCGCGTACAACCTGGGGCGCATCCTCAGCTACGCCACCGCCGGCCTGCTGCTCGGCCTGGCCGGCTGGGCCGTGGCCAACAGCCCGGCGGCGATGTTCATGCGCGTGCTGGCCGGCCTGCTGCTGATCAGCATGGGCCTGTACCTGGCCGGCTGGTGGAGCGGCCTCACCCGCATCGAAAGCCTCGGTCGCGGCCTGTGGCGGCACATCCAGCCGGTTGCCAACCGTTTGCTGCCGGTGTCCAGCCTGCCCCGCGCCCTGCTGTTGGGCGCGCTGTGGGGCTGGTTGCCGTGCGGGTTGGTCTACAGCACCCTGCTGTGGGCCGCCAGCCAAGGCAATGCGCTGGACAGTGCGGTGCTGATGCTGGCGTTCGGCCTGGGTACCTGGCCAGTGCTGCTGGCGACCGGGCTGGCCGCCGAACGCGTCACGGCATTATTGCGCAAACGCAGTGTGCGTACCGCCGGCGGCGTGCTGGTGATTCTGTTCGGTATCTGGACCTTGCCCGGCCCCCATCAGCACTGGCTAATGGGCCACTAAAAGGCCATGTGGCATAGCGCCGCTCCCCGTTGACGCAAATCAAGATGCCATATCCGCCACGCCCCTAGACTCGGCCGACTAGTCTATCCGGGGGAACGCCCGCATGCTCGACGCCATTCGTTGGGACAGCAACCTGATTCATCGCTACGATTTGGCGGGGCCACGCTACACGTCCTACCCCACCGCAGTGCAATTCGACAGCCAGGTCGGCTCCTTCGACCTGCTCCACGCCCTGCGCGACAGCCGCAAGGCTGCACGCCCGTTGTCGCTGTATGTGCACGTGCCGTTCTGCGCCAACATCTGCTACTACTGCGCCTGCAACAAAGTCATCACCAAGGACCGCGGCCGCGCCCAGCCCTACCTGCAGCGCCTGGAACAAGAGATCCAACTGATCGCCTGCCACCTCGATCCGAAACAGACCGTGGAGCAGCTGCATTTCGGCGGCGGCACCCCGACTTTTCTCAGCCATGACGAACTGCGCCAGGTGATGGCCTGCCTGCGCAAGCATTTCAACCTGCTCGATGACGATTCCGGCGACTACAGCATCGAGATCGACCCGCGCGAAGCCGACTGGGCAACCATGGGCCTGCTGCGCGAGCTGGGCTTCAACCGCGTCAGTATCGGCCTGCAAGACCTCGACCCGGAAGTGCAACGGGCGGTCAATCGCCTGCAAAGCCTGGAAGAAACCCGCGCCGTGATTGATGCCGCGCGCACCTTGCAGTACCGCTCGATCAATATCGACCTGATCTACGGCCTGCCCAAGCAAACCCCGATCAACTTCGCACGCACCGTGGAAGAAGTGATCAAGCTGCAACCGGATCGCCTGTCGGTGTTCAACTACGCGCACTTGCCGGAACGCTTCATGCCTCAGCGGCGGATCAACGCCGATGACCTGCCGTCCCCGGCGGCAAAACTGCAGATGCTGCAAACCACCATCGAACAGTTGACCGACGCCGGCTACCGCTACATCGGCATGGACCACTTCGCGCTACCGGACGACGAATTGGCCATTGCCCAGGAAGAAGGCACCCTGCAACGCAACTTCCAGGGCTACACCACCCACGGCCATTGCGACCTGATCGGGCTCGGGGTGTCGGCCATCAGCCAGATCGGCGATCTGTATTGCCAGAACACCAGCGACCTCAATAGCTACCAGAACGCCCTGGCCGACGCACAACTGGCGACCAACCGCGGCCTGGTCTGCACCACGGACGATCGGTTGCGGCGGGAAGTGATTCAGCAATTGATCTGTAATTTCAGCCTGACATTCGAGCAGATCGAACAGGCGTTCAATATCGATTTTCGCGGCTACTTCGACGAGATCTGGCCGCAACTCGAAACGATGGCCGACGACGGCCTAATCGAACTGGACGCACAAGGCATTCGCGTTCTACCGGCCGGGCGGCTGCTGGTGCGCTCGGTGTGCATGGTGTTCGATGCCTACCTGGAACATCAGAACCGGCAGCGCTTTTCGCGGGTGATCTGAAGGTTCTATGCCATCGCCAGGGAGGCCGCCTTCATGGCGTCTTCGCTGCTCAGGCCTTTCATGGCTTTGGCCAGCGAGGCTTGCGCGGTCACCAGGCTCGCCTGCAGTGCGCTGAGTGAGGCTTGCAGGTTGCTGGCCTTGACCCGCGCCTGGTCAGGCGTCAGGCCCGTGTCCGCCATCACTGCAGCCAGCTCGGCCTGTTTCTTGGCGATCTGCTCCTTGATCTGACGGATCATTTTCAGCGTCTGCTGAATGTTATCCGGCAAGCCACTCTCTTCGATATCGCTGTTGGCTTTCTTCGCGGTACCCGCAGCCTTCAATGCCGCTCCGGAAATAGTCACGGTCACGCCCTCGACCGCCTTGGCCGGACGCAGCGGCGCCGACGTGGCGTCCTCAAGTGCTTTGGCTGCCTTGGCTTCTTTAGCCTCCGCCACCAGGTCCTTGGGCTCGCGAACCGCCGGAACCGGCAGCTTGGCAGCAGAGTTTTCACCGATGGAAAGCATGATGTGAGCCTCCAGGCTCTAAGGGACACTGACTTGTATCGGCATCGATACAATAATCTTTATCCCGGCATCGGTTTTTCGTCCATGCTGGCCTCTTCTACCCACAGTGCGTTACCCTTATGTCTTATGTGTGTTTTCCCACAAGGATTTAAGAAATGTCCGAGCCCGTTAAGCTGCGCGCTAACAGCCAGGCCCATTGCAAGGATTGCAGCCTGGCCCCCCTCTGCTTACCACTTTCATTGAATCTGGAAGACATGGATGCGCTGGACGAAATCGTTAAACGTGGACGCCCACTGAAAAAAGGCGAGTTTCTATATCGCCAGGGCGACAAGTTCGATTCTGTCTATGCAGTACGTTCGGGTGCATTGAAGACCTTCAGCCTGAGCGACAGTGGCGAAGAGCAGATCACCGGCTTCCACCTGCCGAGCGAGCTGGTCGGGCTGTCGGGGATGGACACCGAGATTCATCCGGTGTCGGCTCAGGCACTGGAGACCACATCGGTGTGCGAAATTCCTTTCGAACGCCTGGACGAACTGGCCCTGCAACTGCCGCAACTGCGCCGCCAACTGATGCGTGTCATGAGCCGCGAGATCCGGGACGACCAGCAAATGATGCTGCTGTTGTCGAAGAAAACCGCCGACGAGCGCATCGCCACCTTCCTGGTCAACCTGTCGGCGCGGTTCCGTGCCCGTGGTTTCTCGGCCAACCAGTTCCGCCTGAGCATGTCGCGCAATGAAATCGGCAATTACCTGGGCCTGGCGGTGGAAACCGTGTCCCGGGTATTTACCCGTTTCCAGCAGAACGAACTGCTTGCCGCCGAAGGCAAGGAAGTACACATCCTCGACCCGATCCAGCTGTGTGCGTTGGCGGGCGGCTCCCTGGAGGGCTGATCCAGACACTTGCGGCCGCGCCAATCGGCCAGGCCGCAAGGTATACTTCGAGTCCGTTTTCCGCCCCTGGACTCTGCGACGATGACCTTCGATTCGTTCGACATCAAATCCCTGATCCGCCCTGTCATCGACTTCCCCAAGCCTGGGGTGATCTTTCGTGACATCACGCCGCTGTTCCAGTCGCCCAAGGCCCTGCGCCTGGTGGCCGACACCTTCGTCCATCGCTACGTCGAAGCCGATTTCAGCCATATCGGTGCGATGGATGCCCGGGGTTTCCTGATCGGCTCGATCATCGCCTACCAATTGAACAAACCGCTGATCCTGTTCCGCAAACAGGGCAAGCTGCCGGCCGACGTGTTGGCCGAGGGTTACCAGACCGAATACGGCGAAGCCTTCCTCGAAGTGCATGCCGACAGCCTGTGTGAAGGCGACTCGGTGCTGATCTTCGATGACCTGATCGCCACCGGCGGCACGCTGATCGCCGCAGCAAACCTGGTGCGGCGCATGGGCGCGAAGGTGTTCGAAGCGGCGGCGATTATCGACCTGCCGGAACTGGGTGGCACGCAACGCCTGGAAGATATGGAGATTTCGACGTTTTGCCTGACGCAATTTGCGCTGAGCGAGCGTTGAGGATTATCACCGACACCACTCAACCCATGTGGGAGCAAGCCCCCTCCCACACCTTGACCTGCCGCGTGGCTTAAAGCGCGATGGGTTTGCGACCGGCAAACGAATGCGCCAGGGTGCCGCCGTCCACCAACTCCAGCTCGCCACCCAGCGGCACACCATGGGCGATACGCGACGTGACCAGGCCTTTGTTGCTCAGCAGTTGGGCGATGTAATGCGCGGTCGCTTCACCCTCCACGGTCGGGTTGGTGGCCAGGATCACTTCAGTAAACGTGCCCTGCGCTTCGATCCGCGCCACCAGTTGCGGAATGCCGATGGCTTCCGGGCCCAGGCCGTCCAACGGCGACAGATGGCCTTTGAGCACGAAATAGCGCCCGCGATAACCGGTCTGTTCCACCGCGTACACGTCCATCGGCCCTTCCACCACGCATAACAGCGTGTCATCGCGACGCGGGTCGGCGCATTGCGGGCAGAGTTCTTCCTCGGTGAGGGTGCGGCACTGGCGACAGTGACCAACGCCCTCCATGGCCTGGCTCAAAGCCTGGGCCAACCGGGTGCCGCCGCTGCGATCACGCTCCAGCAGTTGCAGCGCCATGCGCTGGGCGGTTTTCTGGCCGACACCGGGCAAAGTGCGCAGGGCGTCGATCAGTTGGCGAATCAGGGGGCTGAAGCTCATGGGCGAAGGGTCCGACAAAACAACGAGACGCGGTTTATACCCGCGCCCCGGATTAGCGTCAAATGCTCAATCCTGCGCGACGCGCACCACCAACTTGCCGAAGTTGCGTCCTTCGAGCAAACCGATAAAGGCTTGAGGCGCGTGTTCCAGGCCGTCGACCATGTCTTCGCGGAACTTGATCTTGCCGTCGCGTACCCACGGCGCCATGGCGCTGAGGAATTCCGGCTGGCGATCGCCGTAGTCATCGAACACGATAAAGCCCTGGATACGCACGCGCTTGGTCAGCAAGGTGCGTTGCAGCGCCGGCAGTCGATCAGGGCCGCTGGGCGCTTCATGGGCGTTATAGCCGGCGATCAGCCCGCATAGCGGGATCCGCGCCTTGGGGTTGAGCAGCGGCAGCACGGCATCGAACACCTTGCCGCCGACGTTTTCAAAGTAGATATCCACGCCCTTGAAACAGGCCAGGGCCAATTCATTGGCGAAGTTCTCGCTTTTGTGGTCGATGCAGGCATCAAAGCCCAGCTCATCCACCACGTAACGGCACTTGTCGGCCCCGCCCGCGACACCCACCACGCGCAGGCCCTTGAGCTTGGCCACCTGGCCCACCACCGAGCCCACCGCACCGGACGCGGCCGCCACCACCAGGGTTTCGCCGGCCTTGGGCTGGCCGATGTCCATCAGGCCCATGTAGGCGGTCATGCCCGGCATGCCCAGCACGCCCAACGCCATCGACGGGCTGGCCAGACCGTTGGGCACCGGCATCAGGTTGCGACCGTCGCTAATGCTGTGGCTTTGCCAGCCGGTGGAGCCGACCACCAAGTCGCCCGCTTCGAATTTCGGGTTGCGCGACTGCTCGATACGGCTGACAGCACCACCCGTCATCACTTCGTCGATTTCCACCGGAGCGGCGTAGGACGGTGCATCACTCATGCGCCCGCGCATGTAGGGGTCGAGGGACAGGTACAGCGTCTTCAACAGGACTTGGCCGTCTGCCAGTTCCGGCAGGGTCACACGTTCGAGGCGGAAGTTTTCCGCAGTTGGCGCGCCGTGAGGGCGCGAGACCAGGACAATGCGCTGGTTAAGCATCAGTTCTTGAGGCATCGGGGGGGCTCCGTTATCGAGGGTCGAATTCAATGGCATCAAGTGCAGACACTGGCCAAGGCACCGAGGTTCGACAAAGTTACCCTTGCGTAGCCGCTACGCAGGGGAAAACAGCCAAAAAAAAATGCCAGGCGCGATGCCTGGCATTCCAGTCTAGCTAAGGCTGACCGATCAGAACGGCAGTTTCATGCCCGGTGGCAGTTGCATGCCAGCGGTCACGCCGGACATTTTGTCCTGGCTGTTGGCTTCGATCTTGCGCACTGCGTCATTGACGGCCGCGGCGAACAGATCTTCCAGCACTTCACGGTCGTCATCGCTGACGCCTTCGAGCAGGCTCGGGTCGATGCTCACGCGCTTGATGTCGTGACGACCGGTCATCACCACGCTGACCATATCGCCACCGGCTTTACCGGTGACTTCGGCGTTGGCCAGCTCTTCCTGCATCTTGGCCATCTTTTCCTGCATCTGCTGTGCCTGCTTCATCAGGCCGGCCATGCCACCTTTCATCATGGGAATCACCTCAAAAGTACGTGGATCAATAAGTAGCCCGGTGTCATGACGCCTGGGGCACCGGGGCTTCGACAGGTTCAATAGTATCGTGACGGACGACCGCGCCGAACTGTTGCATCAATTGTTGGATGAGCGGGTCACCGTGGATCGACTCCTCAGCCTCGCGCTGGCGATTGAGGCGTCGGCGGGTTGCGGCCTGGGCTGGGGTTTCCTGCTCGGGCTTGATCAACTCGATGGTGATACTCAGCGTGCGCTCATGATACTGGTTGAGGGCATCGTTGAGCCGGCGCTGCTGGGTCGCGTTGAACAGGGCGCTGTGGGCCGGGTCCAGGTGCAGCAACCAGTGGTCGCCCTCGATGGCGATCAGGGTGCAGTTGGCGGCGATGCTGCCGGTCATGCCGGAAATCGGCAGTTTCGGGAACAGCTCCAGCCATTGCAGGGCCAGGCCGGTGGCCGGCGCGGCAGCGGGTTCCGCTTCGGGCTCGGGGGCCGGCTCGGCGGTGTGTTCGCTGGCCAGTTCGTCCAGGTAGCTGTAGGCCGAATCGATATCCGGCTCGATGTAGTCTTCGTCCAGCGGCGGTTCGTCGTCCAAGTCGATGCCGGGCGTTGCAGCGTCCACCTGGGCGACGGTCGGCTCGGGGACGGGCGCACTGACCCATTCCGGCGCATCCGGTACCACGCTGTCCGGCATTGGCGTAGGCATCGGCGTCAGCTCGGGCTGCTCGCCGGCGGTTTCCAGCACGGGCTCCATGGCGGGCTGCAGCTCGACCTCGGGTTCAGCCTCTGCCGGGGCATTCCAGGGCAGGTCGACCACCGGGGCCGGTTCAGGCTCGACAACCGGCACCGGCGCGATCACCGGCGCGACAACCACCGGCTCAGGCACCGGCGCAACCGGCGCAGGCGCAACCGGCGCAGGCGCAGCAACCGCTGGCGCGACCACCGCCGCGCCAGCCACTGATTTGGCGGAATCAACTGTGGCCTGGCTGATCCCCACTGGCTTTAGCGGCTGTCTCGGCGCGTCCGTCGCGTCGGCGGGGCGGAAGGCCAGCATGCGCAGCAGGACCATTTCGAAGCCGCCACGCGGGTCTGGTGCGAGGGGCAAGTCCCGGCGACCGATCAGGCCCATCTGGTAGTAGAACTGCACGTCTTCGGCCGGCAACGCCTGGGCCAGGGCCAACACGCGGTCGCGGTCGCCGTGGCCGTTGTCGACGCCTTCGGGCAGGGCCTGGGCGATGGCGACGCGGTGCAGCACGTTGAGGATTTCCGAGAGCACACCGTTCCAGTCCGGGCCCTGTTCCGACAAGTGGCGCACGGCTTCGAGCAACGCCTTGGCGTCGCCTTCGATCAGCGCGTGCAGCACGTCGAACACCTGGCCGTGGTCGAGGGTACCGAGCATGGCACGCACATCGGCGGCCATGACCTTGCCTTCACCAAAGGCAATGGCCTGGTCGGTGAGGCTCATGGCGTCACGCATCGAACCATCGGCGGCACGGCCGAGCAGCCACAGCGCGTCGTCTTCGAACGGTACGTTTTCGACACCCAGCACGTGGGTCAAGTGCTCGACCACGCGCTCCGGGGTCATGTTTTTCAGGGAGAACTGCAGGCACCGCGACAAAATCGTTGCAGGGAGTTTCTGCGGGTCGGTGGTCGCCAGGATGAATTTGACGTAGGGCGGCGGCTCTTCCAGGGTTTTCAACAATGCGTTGAACGAATGACTGGAAAGCATGTGGACTTCGTCGATCAGGTAGACCTTGAAGCGGCCACGGCTCGGCGCGTACTGCACGTTATCGAGCAGCTCGCGGGTGTCTTCGACCTTGGTGCGGCTCGCGGCGTCGATCTCGATCAGGTCGACGAAACGCCCTTCGTCGATCTCGCGGCATACCGAGCAGGTACCGCAGGGCGTCGAGGTGATGCCCGTCTCACAGTTCAGGCACTTGGCAATGATTCGGGCAATGGTAGTCTTGCCGACACCGCGAGTACCGGTAAACAGGTAGGCGTGGTGCAGCCGTTGGCTGTCCAAGGCATTGATCAGAGCCTTGAGCACATGGGTCTGGCCGACCATTTCGCGGAACGAGCGCGGGCGCCATTTACGTGCAAGAACCTGATAACTCATCGAAAACCGTCGCAACTGAGAAGCGGAAGCCGGTAATGCTAGCGGAGCAAGGGGGAAATTGCATCCGGCACGCTTGCCTTATCTGCCTAAGATTGCCTGAGCGGCCCCGAAAAGGCCTGAACCCGGAGAGTGTATGCGCGTAGTCCTGGGCGCCTTATGGATGCTCACCACCGCCAGCCTTGCGGCGCCCGCGCCGTTGCGTTTCTCGGTTTCCGACAGTTGGGCGATGCCTATGGTGCAAGTGGAGGACGGCCAGCCCACCCAGGGTATTTTGTATGACCTGATGTCGAGCCTGGCCACCCAGGTCGGCCGCCCGGCCGAGTTCCACGTACTGGCGCGGGCGCGCATTGCCGCGGCCATGGCCCATGGCGACATCGATGTGCGCTGTTATGTCGCCCAGGCCTGGCTCGACAACCTGTCTGGCGACTACCTCTGGAGCCTGCCGTTGCTGGTCCAGCGCAACGTATTGGTCAGCATCCGCAACCAGCCGGTGCAATTGGCCCGGCTGGCGCCGCAGTCGATCGGAACGGTGCTCAATTACCGCTACCCCACGCTCGACCCATTGTTCGCCAAAGGCCAACTGAGGCGCGACGACGCCCGCAGCGAAGAACAAGTGCTGCACAAACTGGTGGCCGGGCGCTTCAAGTATGCGGTGAGCAATGAATGGATCGTCGACCGCTTCAACCAGCACCTGCCGATGGAACAGCGACTGCACAAAGTCGCCATCATCGAGGAGCAAAGCCTGGGCTGCGCCGTGCGCAACGACCCGGACCTGCCGGTGCAACAAATCCTGCGCACCCTGCTGCGGATGAAGATGTCAGGCGAAATCGACGACATCATCCAGCTGTACACCGGCGAAGACGCCGTGCCCCTGCACGCTCCTGACAAGAACTGACAGCGCCGCCTTTTAGACTGGGCTCAACCACCCCGTCCTCAAGGAGCCTCCATGAACGCCGTCGCCCAATACTTCCTGCTGTATGTCGACAGCCCCGCCACCAGCGCCAACTTCTACAGCCGCCTGCTGGACAAGCCACCGGTTGAATTGAACCCGACCTTTGCCCTGTTCATTCTCGATAATGGCGTCAAGCTCGGCCTGTGGTCGCGCCACAGCGTAGAGCCGGCCACCCAGGTCACGGGCGGTGGCGGCGAATTGGGTTTCCCCCTGCCCGACAACGCCGCCGTGGATGCCCTGCATGCCCAATGGCTGGCGCGGGGCGCCACGATCATCCAGTCACCGACCGTCCTGGACTTTGGCTACACCTTTGTCGCCCAGGACCTCGACGGTCATCGGTTGCGCGCGTTCTGCATGAGCAACTGAGCCGCGCCGCCAACGGCCTTCGAGGCTGATGGCCGCCACACTGGCGAGCACGATCATCGCGCCGAGCATCACCTGCCCGGCGACGTGCTCGCCCAGCAATATCGCCGCCATCGCCATGGCCACCGGCGGAATCAAGTACATCGCCACCGATGCACGGCTGACCTCAACATGCTTCAACACATAAGCCCAGGCCAGGTACGCCAAGGCACTGGGGAAAATGCCCAGCACCAGCACCGCCAGGTTTTCCGGCCAGGGCGCCTGCGCCACGGCGGCGGGCAGGCCTGGCACGTTCACGCAGAGCATCAAGGTGCCCGACCACACCATGTAGCACGCCAGGGTCAGCGGGCTGTAGCGGTGGGCATAGTGTTTCTGGATGGCGAAATACACGCTCCATGACACCGCCGCCAGCAGGATCACCAGGCCACGCGGGTCGATGCCACCTACGCCCTGCTCACCCCAGATCACCACCAGCACGCCAAGCAACCCCAGCAATACACAGCTCCAGCGCCAGACACTGACCCGCTCCCTCAAGCAAAAAAACGCGATCAGCACACTGAACAGCGGCGCCGACTGCGCCAATACACTGGACGCCGCCGCCGTGACCCATTGCTGCCCATAGTTGAGGCAAGTGTGATGCAGGAACACCCCGAAAAAACCCAGCACCAGCAACCACGGCACATCTCGCAGGCGCGGCCGACCGATATCCAGCACCAACGCGACGCCGCCCATAAACACTGAGGCGATCAAAAACCGCAGCAACGCCAGTTGACCCGGACTGTAGCTGCGCAGCCCCATGTGTACGCCAATCGGCGAATAGGCCCAGCAGAGGATCACGCTGGCGATGACTAGCGTAAGCTTTAGGCGTGACGGGGAATTCATCAACGGCATCCAGAAACAGAGAAGGAATGCCGCCAGTCTTGGCCGGGTCACGCCGTAGGACAATTAAGCGTTTCTGACTTCTGAAATCAGTGGAACTGAGCAATGGAAATGGCCCAACTGAAGATGGTGCGAGCCGTGGCGCAAACCGGCAGCGTGGCTCAGGCCGCGGCGCAATTGCATTGCGTGCCGTCGAACATCACCACGCGCATCAAACAGCTGGAAAGCGAATTGGGCACGCCACTGTTCATCCGTGCCGGACGCGGGCTGGCGATCAGCGCCGCCGGTGAAATCTTCCTTGATTACTGCGAACGCATCCTGGCCCTGGTGGACGAATCCAAACGCGCGGTGGACGCCAACGCTATCCCGCGGGGCACCTTGCGGATCGGCGCGGTAGAGTCCAGCGCCAGCGGCCGCCTGCCACCGCTGCTGGCGGAATACCATCGACGCTACCCCGACGTCAGCCTCGAACTGGTAACCGGCGCCTGGGGCCAACTGCTCGACGACCTGCAACACCACCGCCTGGACGTGGCGCTGGTGGCCGCCGGCAACAAACGCTCCAAACTCGAACACAGCGTGGTCTACAGCGAACGCCTGGTGCTGATCGCCAGCGCCTGCAGCGCACCGATCAAGCGTGCCGAGGACCTGGCAGGGCGAACCCTGCTCGTCTGGCCGCCTGGCTGCCCTTATCGCGCGGCCTTGGAAAACTGGGTCAAGCCCCATGACTTCAAGCCGACCATCGCCAGCTATGCCAGTTGGGGCACGATCATCGGCTGCGTCAGCGCGGGGATCGGCGTGGCGCTGGCGCCGGAGGGCATTCTGGCGCGCTATGAGCAGGCCAATCAGCTGGCGTCATACCGGTTCGAAGAACTGGCGGCCGTGGATAACCTGCTGTTCTGGCACAAAGACACCCAGCGACATCTGGCCCGGGATGCATTCGCCGGGCTGCTGCGCGAAACCTTCGGCCAACCCTGAGCGAACATCAGCTTTTCGGGGCAGCCAATCGCGCGTACTGATCCTGGCTGATCCAACCGATGAACGACCGATCCTGAGCATTGACGAACTCGACCTGGGCCCAGCCGTCCTTGAACGCCAGCACGCCGACCACATCCCCTTTGACGATATACGCACGCTTGGCCGCCTTGGCGCGCGGGGTCTTCAGCAAGTAGGCCTTGTCGGCGGACACGGTCACCAGGCCGATCCATGGCTTGTTGGCAGTCTGGCTCAGGTCCAGGCCGGTGGCGATTTCCGGCATCAATACACTGATGCAACCAGGATGCTGACGGCCCTGTTCGACGGTCAGGGTCACGCCGTCGGACGAAGGCGCCACGCTGCCGGGGTAGGCATCGTCAAGCCAGGTGGTCAACGCGTCGGGCTGGCCTTGCAGGTAGAACGCGCAACCACGGGTCACGCCCTCGCCCAGTTCTTCGGCGTAGAAACCTTCGACCTGATGCTCGGGCGTCACCGCCAGCATCAACCCTTCGTACTTGCCCGAATGCAACACAGCGGAACCGGCGAATACCGGCGCCACGGCACACCACGACAACACACCCATCGCGAGATAACGGATCATCTTATTTTTTCCTCTCAAGTGCGTCGTAGGCTTTTTTCATGAGGTCGTCATAGTTGCCGTAGTCCTCGCCGTTATAGTTACGGGCCATGGCGGTAAAGTCTTTGGCTTTCATGGCTTTCATCAATGCCGGGCTGTGGCTGCACAAGGCGAGGAAAGCCTTTAGTTGATTACCGGCATTAACTTTTAATGCGGCAACGAACTCAAATACGCTTGTGTAACCGCATGCCGCGAAATTGAACCCCATGATCTGAAACATGCCCCATGAGGCCGACATCAAGGCAGCTTCCTGATTCAGCGCAAATGCGGTGGCCATGGTTTCCCAGGCCTTGATCTGATCCTTGTTATTGACCTGCCACTGCGGCCCCGCCTTTCTGACGTAGGGGTACGACAGCAGCGGGTGCGCCTGGTCGTAGATACGCTTGGTGTACTTGCGAAACTGGTGCCCCTCAAAGGCGATCACCGGCAACTTGGCCGGGCCAAACCCGGAACGCCCACCCGATTCCACAGTGGCGAAGGCCCTGATGATATTGACGGAAATACCATTGCCCAGCTGCGTAGCGGCGTTCTGGAAGTCGCTATCGCTCAGGGTCATGCCCCCGTCGCACGTGGCCTGAAGTATCAACTGCCGATTGCGCCGCTCGGCCTCGACCATCGCGCGCATGCGGTCCAGGTACACATTGACCGTGGCCTGCACCGCATCGCCGCTGTTGTTGCCAAACACATTGAGAAAGCTCGGGATACGCATCGTCGGGAAGGCCTTCACCGGCACCTTCACCGCTTCCTCGATCAGGCTGTTGAACGTGCGACCGGTGGGGTCGATCACGCCATCGGGATGGGCGTACTTGAGATGACGGAACTGATACTGGCTGATGCACTGCACCAGTTGGCCGTCGCACTTGCCGTTTTCAGCCAACGGAAACCCCATCTTGGGGATGATCAAATTGAATAAATACTGAATGCACTGAACATCGGCGGGCAAGTTACGGGCTTTACCGGGCGAGCCAACTGAAGCACTGATAAGACGGGGTAACCCTTGCAGGCTTTTCATCACAGACATCCTTGTTAGTTAAAGAAGTGATAGCACTTCAATATCAAATCAGCGCCATTGTTATACTCTGAAACAAGTGGCCGGCGGAAACTAACAAGGTGGTTTGAGGTTGTCCAGCAGGGCTTTTAAAAGGTGTGAATTGGCTGTCGAACGATGGATAGCGGTTGGAATTATCTTCCGCCGATTATCTACCACCCTCAGGAACGCCCAGGATGCGAGGGAGTCATCCCCGCCAGCTTTACATAGCGCTTTCGTCATTTCTCTTTAGTATGCTGTACCCCCCCGGAATGCAGAGGGATAGATCCTATGCCTGGCCAGAGAATGAAATCGGAGAAACGACTGTGAGGCTCGACAAACTGCGCGTGCAGAATTACCGCTGCTTTGGAGAGTTCGAGATCGACTTCGACCCTCATCTGACCATATTGATTGCTTCCAACGGAGGCGGTAAAACCACCATTCTGGATGCTGCGCGAGTTGCTCTATGGCCTTTTGTAAAGGGTTTTGACCTCGGTAGCCAGACCGGAAAATCCGCGACAATTCAAATCGACGACGTGCGCCTCGCACACCTTGCCAGCGGCAACATGGAGCCTCAAATTGCCAGCGTCATCGAGGCCTGGGGTCCGTGGGGACCAGACGAACTTGAAAACAATTGGTTGCAGCAGCGCACAAGCTTGAAGAAGTCGACCAATACCCTTGGCGACACAGGCTCGAAAGCACTGACTGGATACAGCAAGTCTCTTCAGGAAAAAGTACGTCGCGATGAGCCCGTCGTGTTGCCGCTGATAACTTACTTAGGGACTTCCCGACTCTGGTTCGAGGGCCGTTTCACCTCCGCAGCGGCTCAAACCACTCTCGACAAAACTGAGTACTCTAGAACCTCAGGCTATCTGAATTGCCTCTCCTACTCTTCGAGCTTCAAAACTTTCACTGCATGGTATGGCTGGATCTATCGCAGCTATCGGGAAGCACAGGTGATCGCCCTCGAGCGCAACGCAGAGCTGTCCGACCTAGGCATTCGCTTCGGACAGATCATCAGGTCCATAAAAGAAGCCATTGACCGATTGATACAAGGCCCGACCGGCTGGCACAGCCTGGAATACAGTGAGAGCCATCAACAGCAACTGATCATGCATCACCCGGAACAAGGCATATTACCTGTAGAGATGCTGAGCGATGGACTGCGCAACGCCATTGCCATGGTTGCTGACCTTGCCTTTCGGGCCTGCAAGCTCAATCCGCACTTAGGGGACCAGGCACCCTCACAAACGCCCGGTATCGCCTTGATCGACGAAGTGGATATGTTTCTCCACCCTCACTGGCAACAGACAATCCTAGGGTCATTACGAGCAGCTTTCCCAGCCATGCAATTCATTGTGACCACTCATAGCCCACAAGTGTTGAGTACTGTGCGGCGCGAAAACATTCGAGTGATTGGCAAGGATGTGCATGGCAACTTGATCGCCTCTCCTCCACTGGCAATGACCTACGGTGAACCCAGCAGCAGTGTTTTACATAGCGTCATGCAGGTAGATCCGCAGCCACCCGTTATTGAAAAGCCCGAGTTGTTGCAACTCACCGAATGGGTGGACAAGGGGCGCTATGACGAGCAACCCGCAGTTGAATTGATGGAACGGCTGACAGCAGCACTGAGTGAACAGCATCCCCAACTGCAACGCCTACAGCGCAGCATCAAGCGGCAGCGGGCGCTTAAAAGATGAGGGCTATTCACAAGCGAGGCAACGGCCCTTATCAATTGAACAACTCACATGCAAATCCCCCCATCACAGCCAAAGCGGCGACGAGTCGCTGGGCGGGGTTCGGCTCTAAACAGCAAGTGCTTGGTTACCTGTTAGAGGAGCAATATGGCCTGTGTTGCTACAGTGAGATTCGACCCGATCTGATCGGACTAGGGTTGCATATAGAGCACGTCGAAAACAAAAGTCAGAATCCCCAACGCACATTCGATTACAGCAACCTGGCCGCCTCATCCTTGGATAGCGAGACCGATCTGCACACGTTCAAAGGCCAGGCGTCAGAGGTATTTGGCGGACATGCGCTTGGAAAATCGAGCACAGTCGATATCAATCGCTTTGTGTCCTGTCATCAATCCGATTGCAGCCGCTTCTTCGCGTACCTGTCCGATGGGCGCATAGTGGCCGCTGACGGACTGTCCGCACAGGAGAAGGACCGAGCCAAATACACCATTGACCTGCTCAATCTGAATAGCCCCTTTCTTCAGGAGTTGCGGTATCAGTGGTGGAGCGAATTGGAAGCGCTTTTCAACGAACATATTGATCAGGATATGAGCCTGCATTGCCTTGCAGGCATTGACCTTGCACCGAGAGGAACACAACTGAGCCCGTTCTTCAGCATCACACGAAACTTTTTTGGCAACATTGCTGAAGAGGTGCTGGAACAGGAAGCTCCTGATTTGAAGTAATCGAGGCCAGCCACTCAATCAACGACTCCGGCATCAGTAGAACGCGATAAAACTCCACCTCCCTGTATCTTCCCTCATCGTCAGTACGCAACGATTGCCGGGGCGATCCACTTTTGACTCAGGCACTCCCAGCCCTGTCGTTGAAGCGAAGCCCGATATTGGATGGTTTCCCGTTAGCACATTTTGAAAATAATGAAGTGTCCGTCACGCACTGCGCAATAAAACCTGGCAGATGACGAATCAAAGTTTTTGATTGGAAGCAGAAGGAGGTTACTACAAGGAGGAGCGTTATGGAGGCAACCCCACCAGCCACACCCCGGCACACAATGTTCCCGCTGTGGCTGCTGCCTTCCGGCTCTGACCAGGTTCACGGGTAATCGTTGCGGGGGGACCGATGGGGTCACCATAACGACGCTGGCCTCTCGGCAAGCCGCGCCATTGTACCGATCTGATCGGAAGTTACAACCGTTAGTACGGGATTAAAAAATGAAGAGGTTCAAGCACTTGCCCTAACCGTCCGGATCTCTCCTTCATGCCTGTGCCTGCAGGGCCTCATCTGCCCTGCCGCCCTCTTCCTGGATGACCAGGTGAATGAAGTGCAGCTTGGCGATCACTGCCGGTGGCAGTACGAAGGGGTAGAAATCCGGCTGGCCCATGGCGCGGGACAGTTCGTTGAGCATGCCGGCCAGTTCGATCCAGGCGTTGACGAATGAGAGGAACGCCGCGCCGCCGGGGTGTTCGGGGTCGTAGAGGGTGGTGCGGGGGAACGGCTGGTAATCCAGGTCCATTTCGCGGGCGCTCATGCCGAAGCCCAGGGCGGTGTCGACGGCGTCCATCATGTGCAGGTAATGCGCCCAGGTTTCGGCCCAGTCTTCCCAGGGGTGCATGGTGGCGTAGGCGCTGACGCAGGTGTGGTGCCAATCCGCGCGCGGGCCGTTCTGGTAGTGCTGGTCGAGGGCGTCGGCGTAACTGGCGCGTTCGTCGCCGAACAGGTGGCGAAACGCTGGAAGCCAGTGGCTGTTGGCGATCAGCCGATCCCAATAGTAATGGCCGACTTCATGGCGAAAGTGGCCGAGCAAGGTGCGGTACGGTTCGCGCATTTGCACGCGGATTTTTTCGCGGTGGGCGTCGTCGGCTTCCTTGATGTCGAGGGTGATCAGGCCGTTGGCATGGCCGGTGGTCGGCGCGTTGCCTTCCAGGTCGATGCCAACGAAGTCGAAGGCCAGGCCGTTGTCTTCGTCGACGCTTTTGGGCACGACCTGCAAACCCAGGCTGATCAGTTGCGCCACCAGCCGGCGCTTGGCGGTCTCGACCTTGCCCCAGCGCTCGGGGTTTTCTGCGATCGACAGGTCGGGAATGGTGCGATTCAGGCTGCACGCCACGCACAGCGCGGCGGTGCTGTGGGCGGGAATCAGCCAGTTGCAGGCGGCCGGGCTGTCGAGGTTGGCGCAGCGGCGGAAAGCGCCGGCGTCGGGGTTGTCGTCCAGCAGCCAAGTGTCGGCGACCGGGCCCGCGTGCAATGAAGACAGGCGGCTTTGTTGCGGTGGGTAGCCGAGCAGCGCCGAGCAGGCCAGGCATTGGCTGTTGCGAAAGAACAACGACTGGCCACACCGGCACTGCCAGACCTTGCTGTTGCGCGAGGATTCGGCCATGAACGGTGCGGCGATGCGCGAACTGAGTTGCTCGAAGAAGCGGTACATGGCGATCTCTCCCGGGGTGACGAAGACTAGATCATTTCGCGCCCGGGATCGTTCCACTTTCTTCGAAGGGCCGCTTCGCAGCCCAGCGGGAGCAAGCGCCCGCGCCACAGGAAGTTGTCAGACGGTGATATTGTGCCGAGCCAGAAAGTCCACGAAGGCGTCTTCGTCCAGAACCTTCAGGCCCAGTTCGCTGGCCTTGGCCAACTTCGAACCGGCACCCGGCCCGGCCACCACGCAATAGGTTTTCGCCGACACCGAACCGGCCACCTTGGCGCCGAGGCTTTCGAGCTTGTCCTTGGCCACGTCGCGGCTCATCCGCTCGAGCGAGCCGGTCAGCACCCAGGTGTGCCCCGCCTCCGGCAAACCTTCGATCACTTTTTTCGCGCTCTGCCAGTGCATGCCGAATTCCTCGAGTTGCTGCTCGATGGCCAGGGCACGCTGGGCGTGGTCGGGGTTATCGAAGAACTCGCGCACGGCCTTGGCCTGCTTCTCGGGCAGCGCCTGGCGCATATCGAGCCAGTCGGCCTTGATCACGCCTTCGAGGGAGCCGAACTTGTCCGCCAGTTTCTGCGCGGCGCCGGGGCCGACGCTGGGCACGTTGAGTTTGTCGAGCAAACCGCCGAGGGTGGTGCTGGCGGCGAACTCCGCGGCCAGGTCGCCTTGGTCCTGCAGTTGCAGGCCGCACTTGTCCGGCGCCAACAGCGCGCCGATCACGTCCTGGTTGTGGCGATCTTCAAAGAAGCTGTGGATCTCGTGCGCCACTTCCAGGCCCACGTCCGGCAGGTACGTCAGCACTTCCGGCAAAGCGCGCTGCACGCGCTCCAGGGACGCCAGGGAGCGCGCCAGCACCTTGGCGGTCTCCTCGCCCACGTCGGGAATGCCCAGGGCGTAGATGAAACGTGCCAGGGTCGGCGTCTTGCTGTGTTCGATGGCGCTGATCAGCTTCTTGCTGGAGACATCGGCGAAGCCTTCCAGGTCGATGATCTGTTCGTACTTGAGCATGTACAAATCCGCCGGCGAGGCGATGAGTTTTTCGTCGACCAGTTGCTCGATGGTCTTGTCGCCCAGGCCGTCGATGTCCATCGCCCGGCGCGAGACGAAATGGATGATCGCCTGCTTGAGCTGCGCCCCGCAGGCCAGGCGACCGACGCAGCGGTACACCGCGCCTTCGCTGACGGTTTCCTTGCCCTTGCTGCGCTTGACCAGTTGCGTGCGCTCGACGTGGGAGCCGCACACCGGGCAGCTTTCCGGGATATGCACCGCGCGGGCGTGTGCCGGGCGGCGCTCGGTGACCACCGAGACGACCTGCGGGATCACGTCCCCGGCGCGGCGGATGATCACCGTGTCGCCGATCATCAGGCCCAGGCGCGCCACTTCATCCATGTTGTGCAGGGTGGCGTTGGACACGGTCACACCCGCGACCTTGACCGGTTTCAGCCGCGCCACCGGGGTGACGGCGCCGGTGCGGCCGACCTGGAATTCCACGTCGAGCAGCTCGGTCAACTCTTCCATGGCCGGGAATTTGTGCGCGATCGCCCACCGCGGCTCGCGAGCGCGGAAACCCAGTTCGCGCTGGGAGGCAATGCTGTTGACCTTGAACACCACGCCGTCGATTTCATAGGGTAGGTTGCTACGCCGCTCGCCGATATCACGGTAGTAGTCCAGGCATTCCTGGATGCCCTTGGCCAGTTTCAGCTCATGACTGATCGGCATGCCCCACTTCTGCAGCTGCTGCAAATTGCCGATGTGGGTGTCGCTGATATCCGCCGTCACCTGGCCAATGCCGTAGCAGCAGAACTCCAGCGGGCGGCTGGCGGTGATTTTCGAATCCAGCTGGCGCAGGCTGCCGGCGGCGGCGTTGCGCGGGTTGGCGAAGGTCTTGCCGCCGACTTCCAGTTGCGAGGCGTTCAGGCGCTCGAAACCGGCCTTGGACATGAACACCTCGCCGCGCACTTCCAGGGTCGCCGGCCAGCCGCTGCCGTGCAGCTTCAACGGGATATTGCGCACGGTACGCACATTCACGCTGATGTCTTCGCCGGTGGTGCCGTCGCCCCGGGTGGCGCCGCGCACCAGTTCGCCGTTCAGATACAGCAGGCTGACCGCCAGGCCATCCAACTTCGGCTCGCAGCTGTATTCCACCGCGGCACCGCCACCAAACAGGTCGCCGGTCGGCAGGTCGAGGCCTTCGGTCACCCGGCGATCGAACTCGAGCATGGTGGTTTCATCGAAGGCGTTGCCCAGGCTGAGCATCGGAATCTCATGCTTGACCTGAGTGAACGCCGACAACGCCGCACCGCCGACCCGCTGCGTCGGCGAATCACGCGTGACCAGCTCCGGATGCTCGGCCTCCAGGGCCTTGAGTTCCTGGAACAAGCGATCGTACTCGGCGTCCGGAATGCTCGGCTCGTCGAGGACGTAATAACGGTAGTCGTGCTGATCCAGTTCAGCGCGCAATTCGAGGATGCGGGTGTGGGCGGCGGTCATGGGTGTTCTCTCATAAAGCAAAAGAGCAGCCGAAGCTGCTCAAATGTTGGTGCGCTTATTCTATCGACAACGCTTGAGGCCAAACCTCAGCGTTTCTGTGTCAGGGCGCGACGCTCGAACTCGACGATGCGCTGACGGTAGTGTTCGATGGTCTGGGCGGTCAGGACGCTGCGCTGATCGTCCTTCAGTTCGCCGTTGAGCTCCTGGGACAGCTTGCGTGCTGCGGCAACCATCACGTCGAAAGCCTGTTTCGGATGACGCGGACCCGGCAGGCCGAGGAAGAAGCTCACGGCCGGAGTGCTGAACAGGTCGATGTCGTCCAGGTCGAAGGTGCCCGGCTTGACCGCGTTGGCCATCGAGAACAGCACTTCGCCATTACCGGCCATGCTTTCGTGGCGGTGGAAGATATCCATCTCGCCAAAGCGCAGGCCGCTTTCCAGGATGTTCTGCAACAGTGCCGGGCCCTTGAAGCCAGCGGCGTCGCGGCAGATCACGCTGATCACCAGGACTTCTTCGGCGGCCGGCTGATCGTTCACCGACTGGCGCGGCGCACTCTTGGCCGGGCTCTCGTCAGGGAAATCGTCATCGCGGCTGCTGAAGCTCGGGCCGTCGTCCACGCCCAGGTTCAGGTCGCCCTGATGCGGCTCGGCGGCGGCGGCACTGCCACGTTTGCCACGCTTGGAAGACGGTTCACGGGCTTCGCGCACAGGGGCGCTCATGGACGGCAAGTCATGTTCGTCCAGTTGCGGTTCCTTGTGGGTATCCAGCACACGGGGCGGCCCCAGCAGCTCGGCGCTGCCGTCGTCGTCGGGCAAGTTGGACAGGTTGCGGTCCAGACGGAACTTGAGCTTGCCCTTGCCGCCGCGCATACGGCGCCAGCCATCAAAAAGAATACCGGCAATGACAATAATGCCGATGACGATCAGCCACTCGCGCAGACCGATTTCCATGTAATCCCGTGCCTCTAATAAAAAATGCTGAAAAATAAGGGGTTTAGCACCGTGCAAACCGCTTTAAAACGTGGCGCCAACTCTATGTTCTGACTGACGTTTTGCCCACGCATACGAAAAATTGACATTAAACTAGCACGACCAAAGATAACTTTACACCGTCTGTCAAAATGCCTTGAACAAATATGCCAATTTGCCACTTTCGTCAGACCGGTAAACCGCCCTACATCGCGCTGATAATCTTCGCTGCTGACATGGCTCAGGAATCCACCATCGCCATCGCCTCTTCGACATCCACCGCCACCAATCGCGAACAGCCCGGCTCGTGCATCGTCACCCCCATCAACTGATCCGCCATTTCCATGGCGATCTTGTTGTGGGTGATATAGATGAACTGCACGGTCTGGGACATCTCTTTGACCAGGCGTGCGTAACGTCCAACGTTAGCGTCATCCAGTGGCGCGTCAACTTCATCGAGCATGCAGAACGGCGCCGGGTTCAACTTGAAGATGGCAAACACCAGGGCCAATGCGGTCAGGGCTTTTTCGCCGCCGGACAACAAATGGATGGTGCTGTTCTTCTTGCCCGGAGGCCGCGCCATGATCGTTACCCCTGTATCGAGTAGATCTTCGCCCGTCAGTTCCAAGTAAGCGCTGCCGCCACCGAAAACTTTTGGGAATAACGCCTGTAAACCGCCGTTAATCTGATCAAAGGTATCTTTGAAGCGGTTGCGGGTTTCCTTGTCGATCTTGCGGATCACGTTTTCCAGGGTGTCCAGGGCTTCCACCAGATCGGCGTCCTGAGCATCCAGATAACGTTTACGCTCGGACTGTTGCTGGTATTCGTCGATGGCGGCGAGGTTGATCGCACCGAGTCGCTGGATACGCGCGGCAATCCGCTCAAGTTCTTCTTCGGCGTCTTTCTCGTTGGCCTGGGCGGTCAGGGTGTTGAGCACGCCGTGCAGGTCGTAGCCGTCTTCGAGCAGTTGGTCTTGCAGGGTTTTGCGCCGCACGGTCAGGGCCTGCCATTCCATGCGCTGTTGTTCGAGCTGGCCGCGAATCAGTTGGGATTGCTGCTCGGCCTGGGTGCGGCGTTTTTCCGCGTCGCGCAGTTCGCGGTCGGCGTCTTCCAGGGCGATTTGCGCGGTCTTGAGTTCTTCGTCGACGGTCATGCGCTTGTCGAGCAGTTCTTCGAGCTTGAGCCGCAACTCTTCCAGGGGCGCTTCGCCCTCCTCCAGGTTGAGGCTCAGTTGCTCACGCTTTTCGGTCAGGCGCTCGGACTGCATCTCCAGGCGCTCCAGGGCCTGGCGCGTGGAATCGTGCTGGGCGCGCAAGGAGCCGAGGCGCACCGCCAACTGGTGGGCGTGGTCCTTGTGCTGGCGCGCTTCCTGGCGGACCCGGTCGAGGCGTTCGCGCAGGCTGTCGCGCTGGGCCAGCAGCAATTCGCGCTGCTCGGTGTCGACGGCCATGCTGTCGAGGGCTTCCTGCAATTGCAGGCGCGCCTCGCCGATCTGTTCGTGTTCGAGGGCGCGCTGCTCGCCCATCTCGGCCACTTCTTCGTCGAGGCGTGTGCGGCGCAGGGTCAGTTGCTCGACCTTGGCCTTGCTCGCCGACAACTGGGCTTTCAATTCGCCCTGCTGGCGCGCTTCGTCCTGCAACAGGCGGCGCAGGTGTTCGCGGCCGGTCTCTTGCTGGCGCTGGGTGGCGCGCAGGGTCTGCAGTTCGGTTTCCAGGCTTTCCAGGGTGGCTTCGCGCTCTTCACGCTCGGCGATCAGCTTGACGATTTCCTGGCCACGGGCCAATACGCCACTTTCCGCCTCACTGGCGCGGCGCACCCGCAGGAAGTGGCGGCCGACCCAATAACCGTCACGGCTGATCAGGCTTTCGCCGGCGCCCAGTTGACCGCGCTGGGCCAGCGCCTGCTCCAGGGATTCCACCGGTTTGACCTGGCCCAGCCACGGCGCCAGGTCAAGCGCCGCCTCGACTTTATCCAGCAGGCTGCCCGGCACGCGCGCGCCATCGGCGGCGGGGCTGAGCAAGCGCAGATCGCCCTGGGCAAAACCGGCCAGGTCGAAGCCGGCAAAATCATCCACCAGCACCGCTTGCAGGTCGGCGCCGAGCACGGTTTCCACCGCCAGTTCCCAACCGGCCTCGACCTTCAAGCCCTCCGCCAGACGCGGGCGTTCGGCCAAGTGCTGGTCACGCAGCCATTCGGCGGTGCCGGTGCCAGGGTCCAACGCGGCCTGCTGCAAGGCTTCGAGGGACGCCAGGCGCCCGTTGAGCCGCTGCAGATCGCCCTGGGCCTGTTGCTGGGCCTGGGTCGCCTGTTGCAGTTGCTGACGCAATTGCTCCAGGCGCTCCACTTGCTGTTCTTCGCTGGCTTCCAGCTCTTCGAGGGTCATTTCGCTTTCGGCGAGTTGCTCGCTCAGCTCCAGGATCGCCGCGTCTTCCGGGTCGGCGGCGAGCAGCACACGCTCTTCCTGCAGGCGACGCTGGCGCTCGGCCAGGCGCTCCATGCTGGTTTCCAGTTGCTGGATGCGCGACTGCTGCACCTCAGCCTGGCGGCGCGGTTCGGCGGAGCGCAGGTTGAAGGTGTCCCACTGCTCCTGCCAGCCGTGCATGGTGGTCTCGGATTCTTCCAGAGTGGCGGCGGCTTCTTCGGCAGCGGCGCTGGTGACTTCCTGTTCGGGGGTGAGCATGTCCAGCTCTTCGCCGAGGGTCAGCAGCAAGGTGCGGTCGTGGCCGAGGTGGGACTCGGTCTCCAGGCGCGCGCGCTCGGCTTCCTTCAGATCGTCCTGCAACTGGCGCAGACGTTGCTGGCCGTGCTGGATGCTCTGTTCGACCCGGGCGATGTCGCCGCCCACCGAATAGAAGCGGCCCTGCACCAGATTGAAGCGCTCGGACAGGTCATGATGCCCATCGCGCAGGCGCTCGATGCTGGCGTCGGCGTTGCGTTGTTCGGCCACCAGGGCTTCGAAGCTGATTTCCTGGGTGCCGATGATCGCTTCGCGCTGGCCGACCTGATCGTTCAGCGCCTGCCAGCGCAAGGCCGACAGTTGTGCCTTGAGCTGACGCTCTTCGCCCTTGTATTCCTGATACTTCTCGGCGGCCTGGGCCTGGCGGTGCAGGCGCTCCAACTGGCGCTCCAGCTCTTCGCGCAGGTCGGTCAGGCGGGCGAGGTTTTCATGGGTGCGGCGGATACGGTTTTCGGTCTCGCGACGGCGCTCCTTGTACTTGGAGATGCCGGCAGCTTCTTCGATAAAGTTACGCAGGTCTTCGGGCTTGGCTTCGATCAGCTTGGAGATCATGCCCTGTTCGATGATCGAATAGCTGCGCGGGCCAAGGCCGGTGCCGAGGAAGATATCGGTGATGTCCCGACGGCGACACTTGGTGCCGTTGAGGAAGTAACTGTTCTGGCTGTCGCGCGTCACTTTGCGGCGGATGGAAATTTCCGCGTAGGCCGCGTATTCGCCGACCAGGGTGCCGTCAGAGTTGTCGAACACCAGTTCGATGCTGGCCTGGCTCACCGGCTTGCGGCTGGTGGAGCCGTTGAAGATGACGTCGGTCATCGACTCGCCACGCAGGTTTTTCGCCGAGCTCTCGCCCATCACCCAGCGCACGGCATCGATGATGTTCGACTTGCCGCAGCCATTGGGCCCGACCACCGCCGCCATGTTACTGGGGAAGTTCACCGTGGTCGGGTCGACGAAGGATTTGAACCCCGCCAGTTTGATGCACTTGAGCCGCACGCTTAGGCGTCCGCCAACGCAGCGATCACCAGCGAGCAACTGCGCTGGCCGTAGGCCGACAGCACCAGGCGAATCTGCGGCAGGTCACGGGCGAGCACGGCGGCGAGCAACTGCTCGAACAGCGCGAGGTATTCGCTCATGGAGGCCTTGCGTTGATCCAGGGCCAGGTAATAGGCGCGGTTCATCGCCGGCTGCAGGTTCTCGACGGTTTCCTGCAAATACGGATTGTTGGCGAAGGGGTACGCGGCACGCATCACATTGAAGCTTTCTGCGACGAAGGCGCGGATGTCCTGGCGTTCGAAATTGCTCACCAGGCGCTGCTGGATCTGCACGAACGGCGCCATGTCGGCCTGGGTCTGCCAGCCCTGCGCCACCGCATTGCCGAGCAGGATGTACAGCTCGGCCATCAACGTACACAGGCTCTGCACCTTGTGCGCGGTGAGTTCGGTGACGTGAGCGCCACGGCGCGGCAGGATCGCGATCAGGTGGCGACGTTCGAGGATCAGCAAGGCTTCACGCACGGAACCGCGGCTGACATTGAGTGCCAGCGTAACCTTCTGTTCCTGGATCCGTTCCCCAGGCTTGAGATCGCCGCGAATGATACGTTCGGCGAGGTGGTGAGCGATTTGCTCGGCGAGACTGTCCGGCGCCTTGAACGTCATGTTTTCCCTTCAAAATCTTCTATCGATACAAGCGCGCCAGTGTAGCGCAAATGCCCGCTGATGGCGCTCGGCCCACCTTCAAGAATTTGGCATGAAATAAGCATCGATGAACCGCCAGAAGCCCCCAAAAACGCCGGTTCCAGAAGACTGGACCATAATTGATAGGGTTGCGACCGCATTTTCTTGACCTTTAGGTCAGAAAATCATTGACCGAAAAGTCAGACATGACTAGATTCGGCGCAAAGCGGTTAACAACAATAATGAGTCTGCGAGGCCTTCCGTGATCCAGTTTTTACTTAACCAGGAACTCCGTAGCGAGCACGCCCTGGACCCCAACCTGACCGTGCTCAACTACCTGCGCGAGCATGTGGGCAAACCCGGCACCAAGGAAGGCTGTGCCAGCGGCGATTGCGGCGCCTGCACCGTGGTGGTCGGCGAACTGCACAGCGATGAGCAGGGCGAGCGGATTCGCTATCGCAGCCTGAATGCGTGCCTGACGTTCGTGTCGTCGTTGCACGGCAAACAGTTGATCAGCGTCGAAGACCTCAAGCACCAGGGCCAACTGCACAGCGTGCAACAGGCGATGGTGGAGTGTCACGGTTCGCAATGCGGCTTCTGCACCCCCGGTTTTGTGATGTCGTTGTTCGCCCTGCAAAAAAACAGCGACGCCCCTGACCGCGACAAAGCCCATGAAGCCCTGGCCGGCAACCTGTGCCGCTGCACCGGCTATCGCCCGATCCTCGCCGCCGCCGAACAGGCCTGCTGCAACAAACCCCAGGATCAGTTCGACAGCCGCGAGGCCCAGACCATCGCCCGCCTCAAGGCCATCGCGCCGACGCACACCGCTGAACTCAACAGCGGCGACAAACGCTGCCTGGTGCCGCTGACCGTCGCCGACCTGGCCGACCTCTACGACGCCTACCCCCAGGCCCGCCTGCTGGCCGGTGGCACCGACCTGGCGCTGGAAGTCACGCAGTTCCACCGCACGCTGCCGGTGATGATCTACGTCGGCAATATCGACGAGATGAAGCGCATCGAGACGTTCGACGATCGCCTGGAAATCGGCGCCGCCGCCGCCCTCTCCGATTGCTACACCGCGCTGCGCCACGAATACCCGGACTTCGGCGAACTGCTGCAGCGCTTCGCCTCCCTGCAAATCCGCAACCAGGGCACCCTGGGCGGCAACATCGGCAACGCCTCGCCGATCGGCGATTCGCCGCCGCTGCTGATCGCCCTCGGCGCGCAGATCGTGCTGTGCAAGGGCAACGTCCGTCGCACCCTGGCGCTGGAAGATTACTTCATCGACTACCGCGTCACCGCACGCCAGGACAGCGAGTTCATCGAGAAGATCATCGTGCCCAAGGGCCACACGCGGTTCCGGGCGTACAAGGTATCCAAGCGCCTGGACGACGATATTTCCGCGGTGTGCGCGGCGTTCAACCTGAAGATCGACGACGGTGTGATCAGCGACGCCCGCGTCGCCTTCGGTGGTATGGCCGCCACGCCCAAACGCGCACAGCACTGCGAAACCGTGCTGATCGGCGCACCCTGGAATGCCGCCACCGTGGAGCACGCCTGCGCCGCCCTGGCCGAGGATTTCACCCCGCTGTCGGACTTTCGCGCCAGCAAGGAATACCGCCTGCTCAGCGCGCAGAACCTGCTGCGCAAATACTTCATCGAGCTGCAAACGCCGCACATCGAAACTCGGGTGACCGCTTATGTCTAACCATCACGCCGTGGCAAAAACCCAGGCCGAACTGGCCGCGCTGTTTGCCCAGGACCTGACCTCCGGCGTCGGCCGTAGCGTCAAGCACGACAGCGCCGCCAAGCACGTATCCGGCGAAGCGCAGTACATCGACGACCGCCTGGAACTCCCCAACCAGTTGCACCTGTGTGCGCGCCTGTCCGACCGCGCCCACGCCAAAATCCTCAACATCGATACCGCGCCCTGCTACGCCTTCGACGGCGTGCGTATCGTCATCACCCACGAAGACGTGCCGGGGCTCAAAGACATCGGCCCGCTGCTGCCGGGTGATCCGCTGCTGGCCATCGACACCGTGCAGTTCGTCGGCCAGGTGGTGCTGGCCGTGGCCGCCCGCGACCTGGAAACCGCGCGTAAAGCGGCGCTGGCCGCAGTGATCGAATACGAAGACCTGGAGCCGGTGCTGGACGTGGTCGAGGCCTACCGCAACCAGCATTTCGTGCTGGACAGCCACACCCATCAACGCGGCGATTCGGCAACGGCGCTGGCGGCCGCGAAGCATCGCATCCAGGGCACGCTGCATATTGGCGGCCAGGAACACTTCTACCTGGAAACCCAGATTTCCTCGGTGATGCCCACCGAAGACGGCGGCATGATCGTCTACTGCTCCACGCAAAACCCCACCGAGGTGCAGAAGCTGGTGGCCGAAGTGCTCGACGTGTCGATGAACAAGATCGTCGTCGACATGCGCCGCATGGGCGGCGGTTTCGGCGGCAAGGAGACTCAGGCCGCCAGCCCGGCGTGCCTGTGTGCGGTGGTCGCGCGCCTTACCGGGCAGCCGACCAAGATGCGCCTGCCGCGCGTCGAAGACATGCTGATGACCGGCAAGCGCCACCCCTTCTATATCGAATACGACGTCGGCTTCGACGACAGCGGGCGCTTGCACGGCATCCAGTTGGAGCTGGCGGGTAACTGCGGCTGTTCGCCGGACCTGTCGAACTCAATTGTCGACCGCGCCATGTTCCACGCCGACAACGCGTATTACCTGGGCGATGCCACGGTCAACGGCCATCGCTGCAAGACCAACACCGCGTCCAACACCGCCTATCGCGGCTTCGGCGGCCCGCAAGGGATGGTCGCCATCGAAGAAGTCATGGACGCCATCGCCCGTCATCTGGCCCTCGACCCGTTGGCGGTGCGCAAGGCCAACTATTACGGCAAGACCGAGCGCAACGTCACCCACTACTATCAGACCGTCGAGCACAACCTGCTCGAAGAGATGACCGCCGAGCTTGAGGCCAGCAGCCAATACGCCGAGCGCCGCGAAGCGATCCGCCGCTACAACGCGCACAGCCCGATCCTGAAAAAAGGCCTGGCGCTGACCCCGGTGAAATTCGGCATTTCCTTCACCGCCAGCTTCCTCAACCAGGCCGGCGCGCTGATCCATATCTACACCGATGGCAGCATCCACCTGAACCACGGCGGCACCGAGATGGGCCAGGGCTTGAACACCAAGGTCGCGCAAGTGGTGGCCGAGGTGTTCCAGGTGGACATCGACCGCGTGCAGATCACCGCCACCAACACCGACAAGGTGCCCAACACCTCGCCGACCGCCGCCTCCAGCGGTGCCGACCTGAACGGCAAGGCCGCGCAGAACGCCGCCGAAACCATCAAGCAACGCCTGGTGGAATTTGCCGCGCGCCACTACGCGGTGAGCGAAGCGGACGTGGCATTCCACAACGGCCATGTGCGCGTGCGCGAGCAGATCCTGAGCTTTGAAAGCCTGATCCAGCAGGCGTATTTCGCCCAGGTGTCGTTGTCGAGCACCGGCTTCTACAAGACCCCGAAAATCTTCTACGACCGCAGCCAGGCGCGCGGTCGGCCGTTCTACTACTTCGCGTTCGGCGCGGCCTGCTGCGAAGTGATCGTCGACACCCTGACCGGCGAATACAAGATGCTGCGCACCGACATCCTCCACGACGTCGGCGCTTCGCTGAACCCGGCCATCGACACTGGCCAGGTCGAAGGCGGCTTTATCCAGGGCATGGGCTGGCTGACCATGGAAGAGCTGGTATGGAACGACAAGGGCAAGCTGATGACGAACAGCCCGGCCAGCTACAAGATCCCGGCCGTGGCCGACATGCCGTTGGATCTGCGCGTGAAGCTGGTGGAAAACCGCAAGAACCCGGAAGACACAGTGCTCCATTCCAAGGCCGTGGGTGAACCGCCGTTCATGCTCGGGATTGCTTCGTGGTGCGCGATCAAGGATGCGGTGGCGAGCCTGGGTGACTATCGTCACCAGCCGAACATCGATGCGCCGGCGACGCCGGAGCGGGTGTTGTGGGGCTGTGAGCAGATGCGGCAGTTGGCTGCTGCGAAGGCGGTTGAGGCTGAAACCGAGATGGCTTCGCTGTAAATCGAGGTGCTGCCATCGGGGGCAAGTCGAATCGTCGCACCGCCCCTCCCACATTTTTCACCTGTGAATACATTCAAGTATGGGAAGGGGCTTGCCCCTCCCACATTTTTGATCTGTGAATACATTCAAGTGTGGGAGGGGGCTTGCCCCCGATGACGGTAGAACTGACAACAGAAATGTTGAGGTAGACATGAACAACTGGATCAGCGCCCTCGCCAACCTGCAAAACCAGGGCGAACCCTGCGTGCTGGTGACCATCATCGAAGAGCTCGGCTCCACGCCGCGCAATGCCGGTTCGAAGATGGTCATCAGTGCCGCACACACGTTCGACACCATCGGCGGCGGGCACCTGGAATACAAAGCGATGCAGATCGCCCGCGACATGCTCGCCCGCGGCCAGCAACACACCCATCTGGAGCGCTTCAGCCTCGGCGCGAGCCTGGGCCAGTGCTGCGGCGGCGCGACCGTGCTGCTGTTCGAACCCATGGGCCAGGTGCAGGCACAGATCGCCGTATTTGGCGCCGGCCACGTCGGCCGCGCCCTGGTGCCGTTGCTGGCGAGCCTGCCGTGCCGGGTGCGCTGGATCGATTCGCGCGAGCAGGAGTTCCCGGAACACATCCCACCGGGCGTGCGCAAAATCGTCAGCGAAGAACCGGTCGACGAAATTGCCGACCTGCCCGCAGGCAGTTACTGCATCGTGATGACCCACAATCACGCGCTGGACCTGGAACTCAGCGCCGCCCTGCTCAAGCGCAATGACTTTGCCTACTTCGGCCTGATCGGTTCGAAGACCAAGCGCGTCAAGTTCGAGCACCGCCTGCGGGATCGCGGCGTCGACGCCGCACAACTGCAACGCATGCGCTGCCCCATGGGCCTTAGCGAGGTGAAGGGCAAATTGCCGGTGGAAATCGCCATCTCCATCGCCGGCGAAATCATCGCCACCTATAACGCCCATTTCGGCCAACACACCGCGAGCGCCGAACCCATTGCCCAACTGCTGCCGGCTTCGCGTCGCAGCCAAGCTATCTAAATTGAGATCACCATGCCTTCGACTCGCAAAGCCTACCGCGCCGCCATCCTGCACAGCCTCGCCGACCCCGCTGAAGTGGGGATCGAGGCGTCCTATGAGTATTTCGAAGACGGCCTGCTGGTCATCGACAACGGCCGGATCAGCGCCCTGGGCCACGCCCGCGACCTGCTGCCGCACCTGCCCGCCGAGGTCGAAATCACCCACTACCAGGACGCGCTGATCACCCCCGGGCTGATCGATACGCATATCCACCTGCCGCAAACCGGCATGGTCGGCGCTTATGGCGAACAGCTGCTGGACTGGCTCAACACCTACACCTTCCCCTGCGAACGCCAGTTCGCCGACAAGGCCCATGCCGAGGACGTCGCGGAGATTTTCATCAAGGAACTGCTGCGCAACGGCACCACCACCGCGCTGGTGTTCGGCAGCGTGCATCCGCAATCGGTGCAGGCATTCTTCGAGGCCGCCGAAAAACTCGACCTGCGCATGATCGCCGGCAAGGTGATGATGGACCGCAACGCCCCCGACTACCTGACCGACACCGCCGAATCCGGCTACCAGGAGAGCAAGGCGCTGATCGAACGCTGGCACGGCAAGGGCCGCCTGCACTATGCGGTGACGCCGCGCTTCGCACCCACCAGCACGCCGCAGCAATTGGCGCTGGCCGGGCAACTGCTGGGCGAATACCCCGACCTGTACATGCAGACGCACATCAGTGAGAACAAGCAGGAAGTCGAGTGGGTCAACGAGCTGTTCCCCGAGCGGAGCGGCTACCTGGATGTGTACGACCACTACCAGCTATTGGGCGAACGCTCGGTGTTTGCCCACGGCGTGCATCTGTGCGATGACGAATGCGCGCGGTTGGCGCAGACCGGCTCGGCAGTCGCATTCTGCCCGACCTCGAACCTGTTCCTCGGCAGCGGGCTGTTCAACCTGCCGATGGCCGAGAAGCACAAACTCAACGTGGGCCTGGGCACTGACGTCGGCGGCGGCACCAGCTTCTCGTTGCTGCAGACGTTGAACGAAGCCTACAAGGTCATGCAACTGCAAGGCGCGCGACTGAGCCCGTTCAAGTCGCTGTACCTGGCCACCCTGGGCGGTGCGCGGGCGTTGCGGTTGGAGGACAAGATCGGCACGTTGCAGCCGGGTACCGATGCGGACTTACTGGTGCTGGATTACAACGCCACGCCACTGCTCAGCTATCGCATGAAGCAGGCCAAGGACATTGCCGAGAGGTTGTTTGTATTGATGACGTTGGGGGATGACCGGGCGGTGTTGCAGACCTATGCGGCCGGTAATCTGGTCCACCAACGCTAATTTCAGATATGCCACAAACCCAAATGTGGGAGGGGCTTGCCCCCGATAGCAGTGGTTCAGTCAAAGCATCCAGTGACTGATACACCGCAATCGGGGGCAAGCCCCCTCCCACATTTTTTGATCGGGCTTAGAGTTTGACCGACGAACGCCCCGGCTTCTTGCTCTGCAACAAATGCGAGAACACCGCATGCAAATCATCCGACGCGCTTTCCTCGTCGAGGTTGAGCTTGCTGTCGATATGATCCATGTGATGCATCATCAAATTCACTGCCAGCGCCGCGTCCCGAGCTTCGATCGCATCGATCAACTGGCTGTGTTCATCGTAGGAACAGTGCGAGCGGTTGCCGCTTTCGTACTGCGCGATGATCAATGAGGTCTGGGACACCAGGCTGCGCTGGAAGCTGATCAGCGGCGCGTTTTTTGCCGCTTCGGCCAGCTTCAGATGGAACTCGCCGGAAAGGCGGATACCGGCACCGCGATCGCCGCGGGAGAAGCTGTCGCGTTCGTCGTTGACCATCTGCCGCAGCTCGGCCAACTGCTCCGCCGTGGCGTGCTGCACCGCCAGTTCCGTGATCGCCCGCTCGACCAGGCGCCGGGCCAGGAACACCTGGCGCGCTTCTTCGACACTCGGGCTGGCCACTACCGCACCGCGATTGGGCCGCAGCAGTACCACGCCTTCATGGGCCAGGCGCGACAGCGCGCGGCGAATGATGGTGCGGCTCACGCCAAAGATTTCGCCGAGTGCCTCTTCGCTCAATTTGGTACCGGGTGCCAGGCGTTGTTCGAGAATCGCCTCGAAGATATGCGCGTAGACGATATCGTCCTGGGTTCCGCTGCGGCCGGTCTTGCTGGCTCGCGGTTGTTTCTTGAGAGGTTGCAACTGTTCGTTCATGGGCACTCGGATCGGGAGAACGGCGGCGAATTAACGGTAATACGGCAACAAAGAGGCGCTGGCAAGTATCAGCTAAAATCAGCGCACATTGTACACAACCCCATGCGCCAACACACTGTACGGCTGTTTGCGAGCCCGGCTGTATTGCAATGAGTCGTTACGTTTGAGTTTAGGCTTGAATCTGCGCCTTCACTGGCAAACTCCCAGGTAAAAGGAACACCTCGCCATGACCGACGCCACCCAAGCGCCCTTGCGCCCACTGGCCGACACTTCTCCCTCGGCCATCGTCGCCGGTTTCATCGCCATGATGACCGGCTATACCAGCTCCCTGGTGCTCATGTTCCAGGCCGGCCAAGCCGCCGGTTTGACCAGTGCGCAGATTTCCTCGTGGATCTGGGCGATTTCCATCGGCATGGCGGTGTGCAGCATCGGCCTGTCCCTGCGCTACCGCACACCGATCACCATTGCCTGGTCGACACCCGGCGCAGCGCTGTTGATCACCAGCCTCGGCGGCGTCAGTTACGGCGAAGCCATCGGCGCCTACATCACCTGCGCGGTGCTGGTGACGCTCTGCGGACTGACCGGCAGCTTCGAAAAACTGGTCAGACGCATCCCGGCGTCGCTGGCGGCGGCCTTGCTGGCGGGGATTCTGTTCAAGATCGGCAGCGAGATTTTCGTCGCCGCACAGCATCGCACCGGCCTGGTTCTGGGGATGTTTTTCACCTACCTGCTCATCAAACGCCTGTCGCCGCGGTATGCGGTGCTCGCCGCGCTGGTGATCGGCAGCGTTCTGTCCGGGCTGATGGGGCTCCTGGATTTCAGCGGTTTTCACCTGGAAGTGGCAACGCCGGTCTGGACCACGCCGCACTTCTCGCTGGCGGCGACCATCAGCATCGGCATCCCACTGTTCGTGGTGGCGATGACCTCGCAGAACATGCCGGGCGTCGCAGTGTTGCGCGCCGATGGCTACAACGTGCCAGCATCGCCGCTGATCACCGCCACCGGCCTGGCCTCGCTGGTGCTGGCGCCGTTCGGCTCCCACGGCATCAACCTGGCGGCGATCAGTGCGGCGATCTGCACCGGGCCCCACGCCCATGAAGACCGTAACAAGCGCTACACGGCGGCAGTCTGGTGTGGCGTGTTCTACGGCATTGCCGGGGTGTTCGGCGCCACATTGGCGGCCTTGTTCGCAGCGCTGCCCAAGGAACTGGTGCTGTCGATTGCGGCGTTGGCGTTGTTTGGCTCGATCATCAATGGCTTGAGCATCGCCATGAATGAGCCGAAGGAACGGGAAGCGGCGCTGATCACCTTTATGGTCACCGCGTCAGGCTTGACGTTGTTTTCCATCGGGTCGGCGTTCTGGGGGATCGTGGCGGGGGTGTTGACGCTGCTGATTCTGAACTGGCGCAAGGCATAAAAAAACGGCGACCCTCAGGTCGCCGTTTTGTTTAGTATCACTTAGCCGCGTTGATCGGCTTTTCCGGATACCACACGTCCATCAACGGGCTGACTTCAGCCTTGGTCAGCTCGGAACGGGTTTTCAGCCAGGCGTCAACGGCAGCACGCTGCGCTTCGGAGACCGAGCCACGCTTCTGCAGGCAAACCAGACCGTAGTCATCGCCGCCGACATAGCCCAGACCGTTGGCTTCCATGGCTTCTTTGATGAACGCTTCGAGGAAAGCGTCGATAGCTTCTTCACTCAGGCCTTCGTTGAAGTCCAGGTTCAGTTCGAAACCCAGCTCTTGAAATTCATCAACGCACAGTTTTTTGCGCAGACGCTGGGAACGGTTAGTCGCCATTGGAACAATCCTCATAAGTAATAACGGGCGGCACTTTAGCAGCTTAAGGCAGCGATTGCCCGACTCTCTGGGACAGGCGGCGAAATGCCTGGAAAAAAAACCCCGATTAGCAGCTATCGTTCAGCTACAAGTGGTTCCAGCTTGGGGCATAATGCCGACACTTTCATGACTACTGAGGGATTTTCTTACATACCCCTCGCCTTTTTCACCCTCCTCAGCAGTAGGGTTTTATTCCTTATGATCAAATCTTTGCGTCCATTGCTCCTTGCCGGCGTTCTCCTGCCGCTGGCTTTTTCCGCCACCGCCACCCCGATCAATAACACCCTGCCACCCAACGTTGCACAGGCCCTGCAGAAGGCCAAGTTGCAGAACACCGCATTGTCCCTGGTGATGCTGCCGTTGAACGGCCCCGGCACCCCCACCGTCTTCAATGCCGACGTCTCGGTGAACCCGGCCTCCACCATGAAGCTGGTCACCACCTACGCAGCCCTGGAAATGCTCGGCCCCAACCACCAGTGGAAGACCGAGTTCTACACCGACGGCACCCTCAGCGGTGGCGTATTGCGCGGCAACCTGTACCTCAAGGGCGGCGGCGATCCCAAGCTGAACATGGAAAAACTCTGGCTGCTGATGCGCGACCTGCGGGCCAATGGCGTGCAGCAAGTCACCGGCGATCTGGTGCTGGACCGTAGCTTCTTTATCCCGCCGCAACTGCCGGAGTTCAATGACGACGGCAATGACGAGAACAAACCGTTCCTGGTCAAGCCCGATGCCTTGCTGGTCAACCTCAAGGCCCTGCGCTTCGTGACCCGCAACGATTCCGGACGCGTGATCGTGTCGGTCGAGCCGCCGATCGCCAGCATTCGCATCGACAATCAGGTCAAGGCGTCCAACGCCAAGCAATGTACCGGCGACGTGCGCTACAACCCGGTGACGGCGGCGGATGGCAGCATCACCGTGACCGTCAGCGGCCAGTTGGGCGATGGCTGCAGCTCGCAGACCTACTTGTCGTTGCTCGACCACGCCACGTACACCGCCGGCGCCGTGCGGGCGATCTGGCAGGAATTGGGCGGTACCATCCAGGGCCGTGACATCCAGGCACCGGTGCCCAAGGACGCCAAGGTACTGGCGCGGGCCTTCTCGCCGGACCTGGCGGAAATCATCCGCGACATCAACAAATACAGTAACAACACCATGGCCCAGCAGTTGTTCCTGAGCCTGGGCGCGCAGTTCCGCAACGACGCCGACGGCGACGATGCCAAGGCCGCGCAACGCGTGGTACGCCAGTGGCTGGCGAAAAAAGGCATCACCTCACCGCACCTGGTGATGGAGAACGGTTCGGGCCTGTCCCGTGCCGAACGCGTCAGCGCGCGTGAGATGGCGGCCATGTTGCAAGCCGCGTGGAGAAGCCCCTACGCCGCGGAATACATCAGCTCGATGCCAATCGCCGGCACCGACGGCACCATGCGTAAACGCCTGAAGACCACCGCCATGCGCGGTGAAGCCCACGTCAAGACCGGCACCTTGAACACCGTGCGCGCCATCGCCGGGTTCAGCCGCGACAACAACGGCAATACCTGGGTAGTGGTGGCGATCCTCAACGATCCGAAGCCGTGGGGTGCGTCGTCGGTGCTCGACCAGGTGCTGCTGGACCTGTACCGCCAGCCAAAGCTGGCGGCAGCGGCGCCAGTCCTCTAGACACCGCCACAACCTGTGGGCAAGCCCGCGCCCACAGGTTGTGTACGACGTCGACATTCACACCGGCAAGCGTTCCGCTTCGACCCGATCCCTGCCCGCCTGCTTGGCCACGTACACCGCCGAATCCGCGCGCAGCAGTAACCCGTCGATCCCCTCATCGACCCGCCAACTGGCCACCCCGAAGCTGGCGGTGACGACTCCCACCGTCCCCATCGGCGCATCGCGCAGCGCCCGCCAAAGCTCCATCGCCAAACCGTAGGCCTGGGCGCCGTCGGTGTTGGGGCACAACACCATGAACTCCTCGCCACCCAGGCGACAGAACACATCGGTGCGGCGCAAGCGCTGGCTGATGCGCTTGCACAGTTCCTGCAACACCGCGTCGCCAACCGCATGGCCGTACTGGTCGTTGATACGCTTGAAGTGATCGATATCCAGCATGATCACCGACAACGCCCCCGAGGTGCGATTGAGGCGGACCATCTCAGCCTTGAGACGATCCTGGAAATACCGACGGTTATGGATTCCGGTGAGGGCATCGGTGATGGACAGCGCGCGCAGTTCTTCTTCCACGCGCTTGAGATCGGAAATGTCCGACACATAGCCATGCCACAGCGTACCGCCGCCCGGCAGTTCTTCCGGCGTGGCCTCACCGCGAATCCAGCGCAGGCCCCGTTGCGGCAGTTGCACGCGGTACTCTTCGCGCCAGTGGCTCAATTGCAGCGCGGATAAGCGGATCGACGCACGCACCCGCTCGACATCCAGCGGGTGGATGCGCTCCAAGACCTGCGTTGCATCCCGTTGCAGCACCCCTGTGTCGATCTCATAGATATCGCGCATGCCATCGCTGGCGTAGACAAACCGCCACTTGTCCTGGGGTTCCAGAGTGAATTGGAAGATCCCGCCCGGGACATGGGCGCTGAGCTTTTTCAGCAGACGGTCGCGCACGGCCAGGGCCTCATAGGCGCGTTTTTGCTCGGTGACATCCAGGTACATCGCCAGGTGCCCGACCCATAAGCCATGGTCATCCAGCAACACGGTGCCCAACATATTCACCGTCAAACGGCTGCCATCCTCACGCACCAAGGTCCACTCGCGCGCCTCGTGCGGGCTGCCCGGGCTCTCCACCAGCATCGCCTGGCTCGGCGGGATTCGCCGGCCCAACGCAATGCTCAGACTCGCCGCACGCACATCCAGCTCCGCCGCCACATGCAGGCTCTCCAGGGTCGAGCGGCCGAGTATGTGCTCGGCCTTGAACCCCAGCATCTGCTCGGCACCGGCGTTGAAGGTGTTGATCACGCCGTGCAAGTCGGTGGCAATGATCGCAACCTGCGTCGCGGCGTTCAGCACACTGCGTAACTGGCCATGGGCGCTGCGCAGTTCCTGCTCGCGCAGGCGTAGCTGCACGGTACGCTGCTCCACCAGTTTCAAGGCGCGCTGACGCTGGCTGACCAACATATAGAGCAAGACACTGAGCAACAGGCTGAAGAGCCCGCCCACGGCCAGGATCGGGACCAACGACGAGCCGTTGCCCTGTTCGAACACCTGGCTGGGGCGCAGGTTCAGGGCGTAGACATGATCGCCGAGGGTGAGGCGACGCGCGGCGACCAGATCGCTGTCGGCCAGGGCATTGCTGGATTCGTACAACAGGCGCCCTTGCTGGTCGGAAGTGTCGACGATCTGCGTCACCAGATTATCGCGGTCCGACTTGGGCAAGCCGTCGGCCATCAACTGGCGCATGCTGATCACGGCCATCACAAAGCCGCAGGGTTCTGTTCCGCCCGGGGAGACGACCGGCGCGACCAATAACACCCCGGTGGCATAGGCCGGTTCCACCCCCACCAACTGCATGGGCTGGGACACGGCCAGCTTGCCGCTCGCTTGTGCGCGCTCCAGGGTCGAGCGCCGCAGCGGCTGGGCCAGCAGGTCAAAGCCCAGCGGCGAACCGAGCAGGCTTCGGGTCTGGCTGTACAGGACCGGCACATATTCATCGCGCTCCACCGCCGGGGCCAACTCACCGTGTGAATTCAGTTCCCGTATGCTGAACGGCAGACCGCGCTGACGCGATACGTCCTGTTCAAACTGAGCGCGCTGATCACGCATAACCCGCGGCGCCCAGGCATAGGCCCGGGAACGCAGCAGCAAAGGCTGGGCGAAACCGTCGAACTCGTCGCGGGACACATCATTGGAATTGACGAAGAAGCGTTGCAGGCTGGTCAGGCGTTGCTCCTGGTCCTCGAAACGCTCCTGCAGACGGGTGAATCGCTCATTGACCAACAGCTGGAAACGCTGGCGCCCCTGCTGTTGATAGAGGTCGGATGTCGCCCAGGCGACGATGATCGTCAAGGCGCTACCGCCCAGAAACACCACCAATGCCATCAACCAAGCCGATACCTGCTCATTGATAAAACCTAGGATCTTCGGGCGAACGGCTTGCAACGGCATAGGCAACACTCACAACGCCAGCGTGTGGGGGGATCACTTTGGCCGGACATTTAGTTATAGCGAGCGGCCCTCCGTTTGACCAGCGTAAAAAAGCCGCAAGACCGGATAATTCCAGGCTTGCGGCTGATGGGTGGAGCAATCAGCGAGCAGTGATTTTCCAGGCCCGATGGATCTTCGCGTTACGCGCAAAATCCGGGTCGAGGGTCTTGTCGCTGATCTCCTCGACCGCGTAGCGTTCGCTGAGGTTGTCCTCAAGCACGAACTTGCGGAAGTTGTTCGAGAAGTACAGCACGCCGCCCGGTGCCAGGCGCGCCATGGCGAGGTCGAGCAGTTGCACGTGGTCGCGCTGCACGTCGAAGATCCCTTCCATGCGCTTGGAGTTGGAGAAGGTCGGCGGGTCGATGAAGATCAGGTCGAACTCATCGCGACTGGCTTCCAGCCACGCCATCACATCACCCTGCTCCAGGCGGTTCTTGTCGGAGAAACCGTTGAGGGAGAAGTTGCGGCGCGCCCAGTCCAGGTAGGTCTTGGACAGGTCGACGCTGGTCGTGGTGCGCGCGCCCCCCTTGGCCGCATGCACGCTGGCGGTGGCGGTGTAGCAATACAGGTTGAGGAAACGCTTGCCGGCCGCCTCTTTCTGGATACGCATACGCATCGGCCGGTGGTCGAGGAACAGGCCGGTGTCGAGGTAGTCGGTGAGGTTGACCAGCAGCTTCACGCCGCCTTCGCTGACCTCGGTGAACTTGCCCTGGGCGCTCTGGCGTTCGTACTGCTTGGTGCCGCTCTGACGCTCGCGGCGCTTGACCACCACGCGGCTCTTGTCGATGTTCAGCGCCTGGGGAATGGCCGCCAATGCGTCGAACATGCGCGCGGAGGCTTTTTCCGGGTCGATGGATTTCGGCGCGGCGTATTCCTGCACATGAACCCAATCGTGATACAGGTCGATGGCCATGGAATATTCCGGCATGTCGGCATCGTAGACGCGGTAGCAATCCACGCCCTCACGCTTGGCCCACTTGCCCAGTTGCTTGAGGTTCTTTTGCAGGCGGTTGGCAAACATCTGCCCGCCTTCGCTCAGGCGCGCCTGTTCGACCACAGGGGCCGGCGCCGGTGCAGGTTTGATCGGGTTGCCGTTCTTGTTGTACTGACGCTCTTGCGGCTCGGTCGGGGCCTGGTCGTAGGCGGCTTGTTCACGTTCGGCCTGGCGCTGCTCCGGGGTGCGGCGCTCGCCGGTGACGAACTGGTCCGGGTTGACCTTGATCAGCAGCAATTTGCACGGCAAGGCGCCGTTCCAGAACGAATACTGCTTGTGACTGCGGATGCCCATGCGCTTGCCCAGGTCCGGCGCGCCGGTGAACACCGCCGCCTCCCAGCCCATGCACGCCTGGCGCAGACGCTCGCCGAGGTTCTGGTAGAGGTACAACAGGCTCGCTTCGTCGCCCAGGCGCTCGCCGTAGGGCGGGTTGCAGATCACCAGGCCTTTCTGGTTCTGGTCCGGACGCGGCTCGAACGTGCCGACTTCGCCCTGGTACACCTTGATCCAATGGCTGAGACCGGCACGCTCGATGTTGTTGCGAGCAGGCTGGATCAAGCGCGGATCGGCTTCGTAGCCACGAATCCACAACGGCGGCTTGTTCATGCCGATGGCAGCGCGCTCGCTGGCCTCGGTGTGCAGTTTCTTCCACAACGCCGGGACGTGACCGAGCCAGGTGGTGAAACCCCACAGTTCGCGATTGAGGTTGGGCGCCATATCGGCGGCGATCATCGCGCCTTCCACCAGGAAGGTGCCGACGCCGCACATCGGGTCGGTCAACGCGCCGCCTTCCGCAGCGATGCGCGGCCAGCCGGCACGGATCAGGATGGCTGCAGCGAGGTTTTCCTTCAACGGTGCGGCGCCCTGCTGCAGGCGGTAACCGCGCTGGTGCAGGCTGTGGCCGGACAGGTCGAGGGAGAGAATCGCTTCGCCACGGTCCAGGCGCAGGTGGATGCGCAGGTCCGGGTTGATCTTGTCGATGGACGGACGCTCGCCGGTCGGGGTGCGCAGCTTGTCGACAATCGCATCCTTGACCTTCAGCGCGCCGAAGTGGGTATTGTCGATGCCCGAGCCGTGACCGCTGAACTCCACCGCCAGGCTGCCGTCCGGGACCATGTGATCGGCCCAGTCGATATCCAGCACGCCATGGTAGAGGTCTTCGGCGTCCTTCATCGGGAAGCGCTTGAGGACCAGCAACACGCGGTTGGCCAGGCGCGACCAGAGGCACAGGCGGTAGGCGGTTTCCATGTCGGCCATGCCGCGCACGGCCGAGGTGTGCTCGCGGGCTTCCTCAAGGCCAAGCCCGACGGCTTCCTCGATCAGCAGGCCTTCGAGGCCCTTGGGGCAGGTGAGGAAGAGTTCAAAACGGTCCGACATGGGCAATCCAGGCTTTTCAGCAATAAATGAACGGGCGACGCATCGCCGGCTCGGTTTTCAATCAAGCACTTTTCTTGAAGAGTGCCCGCGTGGCACGAATGTGCCGTCCCACCCCGTCTGGCGGGCCTGTGGGCCTTGATTGACGGGGCAGAGAGATAAGTGATGCAACAAAAAGAAATATTCAGACCCTTCGTCGAATAATAACCGACTGCAACGGGCGGGCTTTTTCAGCAAGGGATTAAGCCATTCTCTTCGTAAGGCACATCATAGCCGGCTTTGCCCAATAAAAGGGGCGAAAAGCCATCCCAGCTTATGGCTATAACATCGTTATTGTTACGTGCTTATGACAAAACGATCATTGAATCCATGTGACCTATTGGTTAGAACTCAACACAGGTCAGCGCCACAACGACGCTGGCACATTGGCTCGCCACGCCGGCAGCGGGCCGCACCAACGGCAGAAAAACTCTGCCCGGCCTCAGACGAGGCCGAAGGATATCAAGACAGTCAACAAGTGAGGGAAACACCCTATGAGAAGACTTAAGCGTGATCCGTTGGAAAGAGCATTTTTACGCGGATATCAATACGGCGTTCATGGCAAATCCCGTGAGCTTTGCCCATTTACTCTACCGTCGGTACGCCAAGCCTGGATCAACGGCTGGCGAGAAGGACGCGGCGACAACTGGGACGGTATGACAGGCACTGCGGGCATCCACAGACTCAACGAACTTCACGCGGTCGGCTAATCAAGGGCATTCAATTCCGACACCAGCACGAATATAGCTAACGACTTAACCACGCACGCCCTATCCAGGCGGCGGGCTTCGGCCCAGGGGCTCCTCTTGAGGAGCCCTTTTTATTGGGCGTGTGTCAGGCCTTTTTGGGCAATGCCGCGATCGCGTCCACCGCCTCGCGAATCAGCGCCGGGCCTTTGTAGATAAAGCCGGAATACAGCTGCACCAGGCTCGCGCCAGCGGCGATCTTCTCGGCCGCGTGCTTGCCTTCGGTGATACCGCCGACCGCGATGATCGGCAAACGCCCGGCCAGCTCGGCGGCCAGCACCTTGACGATGTGCGTGCTTTTGTCACGCACCGGAGCGCCCGACAAGCCGCCCGTTTCGTCGCCATGGGCCAGGCCTTCAACACCGACACGGCTGAGGGTGGTGTTGGTGGCAATCACCGCATCCATGCCTGACTCCACCAGGGCCTGGGCGACCAGCACGGTTTCTTCATCCGTCATGTCCGGGGCGATCTTGATCGCCAACGGCACACGCTTGCCATGGCGCACGGCGAGGTCTTCCTGGCGCAGGCGCAAGGCTTCGAGCAATTGCTTGAGGGAATCACCGAACTGCAGGCTGCGCAGACCCGGGGTGTTGGGCGAGCTGACGTTCACCGTGACGTAGCTGGCGTGGGCGTAGACCTTGTCCAGGCAGATCAGGTAGTCATCCACCGCACGCTCCACCGGCGTGTCGAAATTCTTGCCGATATTGATCCCGAGGACGCCCTTGTACTTCGCCGCCTGGACCCGCGACAGCAGGTGATCGACACCGAGGTTGTTGAAGCCCATGCGGTTGATGATCGCCTCAGCCTCCGGCAGGCGAAAGATGCGCGGCTTGGGGTTGCCTGGTTGAGGGCGCGGGGTCACGGTGCCGATTTCGACGAAACCAAAACCCAACTGCGCAAAGCCATCGATGGCCGTACCGTTCTTGTCCAGGCCGGCAGCCAGCCCGACTGGGTTGGGAAAGTCGAGCCCCATCACCGAAACCGGCATTTTCGCCGGCGCCTTGCATACCAGGCCATTGAGCCCCAGGCGGCCACCGGCACCGATCAGGTCCAGGGACAGATCATGGGAAGTCTCCGGGGAGAGTTTGAACAACAGCTGGCGGGCCAGGGTATACATGGGCGGGCTAGACTCGGATGGCGGCGATAAGTGGCGGCGATTATAGCCGGGCTGGCGGCCTGCGTGCGAGGCGTGCCGCCCAATCGTCAGTAGCGATGCGCGACCAACGCTTCGTAACGGGCCCAGACCTTCTGTGCGTACTGCAAGCGCAACGCCTCACGCTGTGGACCAGGCCCCGGGCCTGCGTTATAGGCGCCGATGGCCGTCCAGTTATAGCCGAAGCGCTGAACGAACTCGGCAAGAATCGAGGCCCCGACCTCTATAGACAGGCACGGCTCACTCAACAGCCGGTCTTCGGTGATGCCTAGTTTGAGCAAGCGGGGCAAGTGAATGCTGTTGATCTGCATCAGACCGATATCGCGGGTGCCGTTGCGATTGTTGTAATTCATCGCGCCCGCACGGTAACCCGACTCTACGGCGGCAATGGCCTGCAGCAATTCCGGCTCAAGATCGTAGCGACTGGCCACCTCATCCCAACAATACGCCAGCGCCTTATTGCTGCCCATCAGCACTGCCAGTAACAGGCCCTTGCGCCACGCATTGCGCATCCCGGGGCTACCTGCCACAGGCCGAACAAACGGCGATGGGCGGCAATGAGGCGCGCTCGGCTGGCCGCACCGGGCATGTAAAGCGATAGCCCCTGCCATAGATCGTCTTGATAAACCCTTTGTCGGCGCGCAGATGTTTACGCAACGAATAAATGCAGCGTGTCAGCGATTCCTCCGACACCTCCCCCTGGCGCCAAGCCATTTCAAGCAAACAGTCTTTGGTCATCAGCGCACCACCGGACACCAACAACAAGCGCAGCACTTGCCATTCCTTGGGCGGCAACTGGATATCCACGCCCTCGCCGGTCAAGCGTCCATCGCCATGCAGGGTCCAGCGGCCAAAGACCAGGGAAATCGTCATCCCTCCATCATTCACCACGGCCATACACACCTCTGCATCCAACCACTGACATTGAAATCCTGATTTCCAGAAATGGCGCATACGCCGACTGCACGACTATAAAAAAGGCCTCCCCGAGCCACCCTAGGAGAAAGCCCATATCAGCAGGGCTTTCCGGAAGCGCCTTGTAAGAAATCTCACTGGAACTGATAACTAAGGCGATACCCACTCCTGGTAGACCTCAAGCAGCTCAACCCCCAGGCGGTCTTCCAACTGCACCAATTCGCCCAGAGCCAGTAACTGGCCGTTGACGCGCACTTCCACGCAATGGATGACCTCCGGTGCCAGCGGCAGCACTTTCCCCGGTGCAAACAACGCCAGCCGCTTGCGCGTGATCAGTTGTTCCTGCAAAAGAATTTCCAGATGCATGACGAGCGCCTACCTCATTGATCGACATCGCGAATCGACCGCACAAACGCACGTTGCACCCGTTCGTATTGCGGCTGAGTCAGCGGTGGCGGCCCGACGGTGCCATCCAGGGTCTTGAGCTCGTTGCCCACGGCCCGGGCCTGAATCACAAACAGCCGTACTTCGGCACGCTGGCCACGCGCAGTGGCACGCCCCTGCGCATCAACATCCCGGCGAAACCCGCCCAACCACAGGCGTTTCCCCTGCGGCATCCGAACGACACTGCTGACGCTGACCCTCCCGACCGCGGTCATTTTCTGACGCCGCCCCGCCTCGCCCATCTGGCGGTCATCCTCAAGGCTCAGCAGCATCTCGATCTCGTTCGCCTCGGCAAACCGCGGCAACGCGCTGACCTGGGTGCCATAGCGTATGGGTTTCCAGTCGGTGCGAGCGACGGCGGGCCCCGGCACGTAGAGTGTGTGGTTATCCTGGAACACCGCAGGAACGTTCTCCTGGGTGAGAATCACCGGCAGCGTCACCACCCGCGCGCGCCGTCGTCGCTCCAGCACGGCGATCTGCGCCATCAGGCGATTGTCCTCCAACGGCTCCAGCACCCGGGTCGCCGAAGTTGATGTGTGGGTTTCCTCGGCCCAGGCCTGGTCGATTTTCTTCAGTTCGTCACGGTCCACGTCCACCAGCCACAGCGAAACCTCGATGGAACGCTTGGGCACATCCAGCTCCGCCACCAATTGTTCGATAAAACGCACCTGGGCAGGCTTGCCCTTGATCAGCAGGCTGTTGGTATCCGGGTAAGGAATCACGGCCAGGCTCCTGTCGGCCAGCAAGCCGGGCGGCCGTTGCGCGGGGGCCTGTTGTTCGCGGGAAAGCACGGTCTCGATCAGCGACGCCATGCCCGGCACATTGACCTTTTCCTCGCCCATGACGTACTCGCGGTCCGCCACATGGGTATTGAGCACCTGCACCACGCCAAACGCCTGCTGGCCCACACGGAGCGCGGCCCGCTGGCGGTCCATCAATTGCGTAAGGTGCAGCACCTGGTCGACATAGTTCGCCGGCCCGGACACATAGAACATCCGGCCCCCGCTCTCCCGCAGCGGGTAGCGGGACTCATCGAGCCCCGAGCGACGCATGAACTCGCGCAGCCTTGAGACGGAAATATGCCGCAGCGTCACCGCCGAGCTCTTCGCTTCATCTGCTGCGTAGAGGTAGAGCACCTGCCCGTCGCTGTACCAGATCAGGTGATGCTGCTCGGCTACCGCCTCCAGCACCTGCTGTGCCCGGCTGAAATCGTAGGTTCCGTCAACGCGTTGCCGAGCCGCCGACCGGCTGACAACGACCGGCAGGCCAAGAGGCAGCGACAACGCGCTGAAAAACGTGTGCAGGCTTTCGTCCCGCGCCTGGTAAGTCTCACCCCGGGCAGACGCACAGCCCAGCATCAACACCGCGTAAAACAGCCAGCGGCACAGCCGATGGGCGGCCATCGTTGTCGGAGAATCAGCGTACACCGTGGGGTTTCCTGGGCAGTCTGGCATAGGGAAGCGGCCATACTGAAAGCCTGTGGCGTTTCAATCTTGATGGAAAGTTGACGGCGTAACACGCCGTTCCGCCCGTGGCATGTGCCTTGCTATGCACTCTGTATCAGAGCGCGCGCCAACGTCGGAGCGGGCTTACGGACAAAGGCGTCGTTACCCGCAATGGCTCGCGCCGCCATCTGAGGGAGCGACGCTTTTTTTTGAACGAAAAGGTAGGTTTTGATGAACGATTCGGACGGCAACAGCCCGATAAACGACCCGCTGGCTTGGGTCAACGGCAGTGACGCCCCGGAAAAGAGCAGCCTCGACCTGGGCTTCATGGCCTTGAGCGATTGCGCCTCGCTGGTGGTCGCGGCCACCCAGGGCTTCGCGCAACCCTATGGCTTGACACTGAACCTCAAGCGTCAGTCGTCGTGGGCCAACCTGCGCGACAAACTGGTCAGCGGCGAACTGGATGCCGCCCACAGCCTGTATGGGCTGATCTACGCCGTACACCTGGGCATCGGCGGCGTGGCCGCCACCGATATGGCGGTACTGATGGGGCTGAACCAGAACGGGCAGAGCATCAACCTGTCCCACGACCTGCAACAGCAAGGGGTGGTCACTCCTGAGGCACTGGATCGCCACGTGCACCAAAGCCGAACAAAACTGACCTTCGCCCAGACGTTTCCCACAGGCACCCACGCCATGTGGCTGTATTACTGGCTGGCGAGCCAAGGTATCCATCCATTGCAGGATGTGAACAGTGTGGTGGTACCGCCGCCGCAAATGGTGGCGCACCTATTGGCCGGGCGCATCGACGGTTTTTGTGTCGGCGAACCCTGGAGCGCCAGTGCGGTGAAGCAGAACCAGGGCTTCACTCTGGCGACCAGCCAGGCGATCTGGCCGGACCACCCGGAAAAGGTGCTCGGCTGCACCCAAGCGTTTGTCGACCAATACCCCAACACCGCCCACGTACTGGTGATGGCGATTCTGGAGGCCAGCCGCTTTATCGAGGCGAGCCACGAAAACCGCCGCTCCACCGCGCAGCTGCTCAGCGCCCGCGAGTACCTCGACGCGCCACTCGACTGCATCGAGCCGCGTCTGCTCGGGACTTACGACGATGGGCTTGGCAACCAGTGGCAAGATCCCCACGCACTGCGCTTTTTCGCCGATGGCGAGGTGAACGTGCCCTACCTCTCCGACGGCATGTGGTTCATGACCCAGTTTCGCCGCTGGGGCCTGTTGCGCGAAGACCCGGACTACCTCGGCATTGCCCGCCAAGTACAGCAACTGGAGCTGTATCGCCAGGCAGCCGATGCCGTCGGCGTCACCGCGAACGCCCAGGACATGCGCAGCAGCCAACTGATCGACGGCAAGATCTGGGATGGCTCCGCCCCCGCCGCCTACGCCCGCAGCTTCCGCCTCCATGCCCTGGCCGACCACACCAGCCGCCACGCCTTGCGCTGACAGGAGGACCGATATGTTGCGAATCCTGTTGATCAACGACACACCGCGCAAGGTCGGGCGCCTCAAGGCGGCACTGACCGAGGCCGGGTTTGAGGTGATCGATGAGTCGGGCCTGACCATCGATCTGCCTGCGCGCGTCGAAACGGTGCGGCCGGACGTAATCCTGATCGATACCGAGTCACCCGGCCGCGATGTGATGGAGCAAGTGGTGCTGGTCAGCCGCGACCGACCGCGTCCGATCGTGATGTTTACCGACGAACACGACCCGGACGTCATGCGCCAGGCCATCAAATCCGGCGTCAGCGCCTACATTGTCGAAGGTATCCAGGCCCAACGCCTGCAGCCGATCCTCGACGTGGCCATGGCCCGCTTCGAAAGCGACCAGGCCCTGCGCGCCCAGCTGCAGGCCCGCGATCAACAGCTGGCCGAGCGCAAGCGCATCGAACTGGCCAAAGGCATGCTGATGAAAATGAAGAACTGCAACGAGGAAGAGGCCTACACCCTGATGCGCCGCCAGGCCATGAGCCGCCAGCAGAAACTGATCCAGGTGGCGGAGCAGATCATCGCCATGAGCGAGTTGCTGGGCTAACCCTCCTCGACAGCGGCTACGGCAGATTGGCCCAGGACTTGCTAAGTATTCAACACAGGTAACCAACGGCGGTTGCCCCTTCACGACAAAGACGTCGCACACCCGGTTTGCCCTCGCGGACCCGGTGGCGGCGTTTTTTTGTTTTGGCCCTTTGACACGGGGCCGGTGGGGCGGCCGTAGCCGGCTGCTCCATCACCAGGCCTTCTTACAAGACTCCCAACCGTTGAGGTGCGTGATGAAATCAAGCTTCTGGAAATCCGGGCACACCCCGACCCTGTTTGCCGCGTTCCTGTATTTCGACCTGAGCTTCATGGTCTGGTACCTACTGGGCCCGCTGGCGGTGCAGATCGCCGCCGACCTGCACCTGACCACGCAACAACGCGGCCTGGTGGTGGCGACCCCCATCCTGGCAGGCGCGGTGCTGCGTTTTCTGATGGGCATGCTGGCGGACAGACTCTCGCCCAAGACCGCTGGGCTGATCGGCCAGGTGATTGTGATCGCCGCACTCTTCGGCGCCTGGAAACTCGGCATCCACAGCTATGAACAAGCCCTGTTGCTGGGGTTGTGCCTGGGGATGGCCGGAGCGTCCTTCGCGGTCGCCCTACCGTTGGCGTCCCAGTGGTATCCCGCGGAGCACCAGGGCAAAGCCATGGGCATCGCCGGCGCCGGCAACTCGGGCACTGTGTTCGCAGCCATACTGGCACCGGTACTCGCAGCGGCGTTCGGCTGGAGCAATGTGTTCGGTTTCGCCCTGATTCCGTTGATCCTGACCCTGATCATCTTCGCCTGGCTTGCGCGCAATGCCCCCGAACGCCCGAAGGCCAAATCCATGGCCGACTACTTCAAGGCCCTCGGCGACCGTGACAGCTGGTGGTTCATGTTTTTCTATAGCGTGACCTTCGGCGGCTTCATCGGCCTGGCCAGCGCCCTGCCCGGCTACTTCAACGACCAATACGGCCTGAGCCCGGTGACCGCCGGCTACTACACCGCCGCCTGCGTGTTCGGCGGTAGCCTGATGCGCCCACTCGGCGGCGCCCTGGCCGACCGTTTCGGCGGGATTCGCACGTTGCTGGGCATGTACAGCGTGGCGGCGATCTGCATCGCTGCGGTGGGTTTCAACTTACCCAGCTCCTACGCGGCCCTGGCACTGTTCGTCTGCACCATGCTCGGCCTTGGCGCCGGTAATGGTGCGGTGTTCCAGTTGGTGCCCCAGCGTTTCCGCCGTGAGATCGGCGTAATGACCGGCCTGATCGGCATGGCCGGCGGTATCGGCGGCTTCGCCCTGGCGGCGGGCATGGGTGCGATCAAACAAAGTACCGGCAGCTATCAACTGGCCCTGTGGTTGTTCGCCAGCCTTGGCGTACTGGCCTGGTTCGGCCTGCACGGCGTCAAGCGCCGCTGGAGAACCACCTGGGGCTCGGCTGCCGTGACCGCCGCGCGCGTCTGATGAGCCTGCACCTGAGCGTCGCCCAGGCCAGCACCATCGGCCCGCGCGCCGAGAACCAGGACGCCCTGCGCGTGGTCACGCCCCTGGCAGAGCTGGCCGCGAGCAAGGGTTACCTGTGCGCCATCGCCGACGGTGTCAGCCAATGCGCCGACGGCGGTCTGGCCGCACGCTCGACCTTGCAGGCGCTGGCCCTGGACTATTACGCCACGCCGCAAACCTGGGGTGTGGCCCAGGCGCTCGAACGTCTGTTGCTGGCGCAGAATCGCTGGCTGCGGGCCAATGGCGGTGGCCAGCCGTTGCTGACCACCCTCAGTGCCCTGGTGTTTCGCGGGCAACGCTTCACCTTGGCCCACGTCGGCGACTGCCGGGCGTATCGCTGGCTGGACGGCGAATTGCAGCGCATCAGCGAAGATCATGTATGGGAACAGCCGGGCATGCAGCATGTGCTCAAGCGCGCGCTCGGCCTGGATCAACACCTGGTGCTGGATTTTCTCGACGGCCAATTGCGCGAGGGCGAATGCTTCCTGCTGCTCAGCGATGGGGTGTGGGCGACTTTGGGTGATCACAGCATCAGTGCGATCCTGCGCGAGCAGACCGACCTCGATCTGGCGGTACACACCCTGGTCACCGCCGCACACCTGGCCGGCAGCCAGGACAACGCCAGTGCCCTGCTGGTACGCATCGATAAACTCGGCGCCGCGACCCTGGGCGACGCGCTGGTGCAATTGCAGCAATGGCCGCTGCCACCCGCGCTGAAAGCCGGGCAACAGTTCGAAGGCTGGCAGGTGGAAAGCGTATTGGCGCAAAGCCGCCAGTCGTTGCTGTACCGGGTCCGCGATGCCCAGCAGCAACCCTGGTTGCTGAAAACCCTGCCCCTCAGCCGTGACGACGACAACGACGCCGGTCAAGCCTTGCTGTCTGAGGAATGGTTTCTGCGGCGGGTGGCCGGGCGCGCGTTTCCTGAAGTACACGCGGCCAGCGGGCGTCAGCACTTGTACTACGTGATGCGTGAATATCCGGGGCAAACCCTGGCGCAGCTATTCCTGCAACAGGGCCCATTGCCCCTGGCGCAATGGCAATTCGTGGCCGAACGCTTGCTGCGGGCGGTGGGCCTGTTGCATCGTCGGCAAATACTGCACCGTGACATCAAACCAGAGAACCTGCTGCTGGGTGACGATGGTGAGTTGCGCGTACTGGATTTCGGCCTGGCCTACTGCCCGGGTCTCTCCGAGGATCGCGCGCATGTACTGCCCGGCACACCAAGCTTTATCGCGCCCGAAGCGTTCCAGGGCGACCGTCCCACAGCCCAACAAGACTTATACAGCGTAGGTGTCAGCCTGTATTACTTGCTGACTGGGCATTACCCCTACGGTGAAATTGAGGCTTTCCAACGGCCCAGATTCACCCAACCGGTCAGCGCCAGCCGCTACCGCCCCGACCTCCCGGACTGGTTACCACTCAGCCTCGAGCGCGCGGTGGCGGCTCAACCTGCACAACGTTATGAAACCGCCGAAGAATGGCTGCTGGTGCTGGAGCAGGCAGACCGACGGGAACTGAGTGTTCGCCCCCGGCCGTTGCTGGAGCGGGAACCCTTGAAGGTCTGGCGCACCCTGGGGTTGCTCTCGATGCTGATCAATCTGGCGCTTCTTTACTTACTCTTTCACCGCTGACGTCATCTCTAGACGAGGGAAAACACATGAACGCAAAAGTCTGGCTGGTGGGCGCGGGCCCTGGCGACCCGGAGCTGTTGACCCTCAAGGCGGTTCGGGCGATGAACTGCGCCGATGTGGTGCTGATCGATGATCTGGTCAACCCGCAGGTACTGGAACACTGCGCGGCAGCGCGGGTGATCACCGTCGGTAAACGTGGGGGCTGCCGCTCAACGACGCAGGACTTCATCCACCGCCTGATGTTGCGCTACGCCCGCCAGGGCAAGTGCGTGGTACGGCTCAAGGGCGGCGACCCGTGCATTTTCGGGCGCGGTGGCGAAGAGGCGATGTGGCTGCGCGAACGCGGCGTCGAAGTCGAGTTGGTCAACGGGATCACAGCCGGGCTGGCGGGCGCGACGAACTGCGCGATTCCACTGACCTTGCGTGGTGTCAGCCGCGGCGTGACGCTGGTCACAGCGCACACCCAGGACGACAGCAGCCTTAACTGGCGCGCGCTGGCGGAAGGCGGGACGACGCTGGTGATCTATATGGGAGTGGCGAAGCTGGAAGAGCTTCGTCAGCAGTTGCTGGAAGGCGGGATGGCCGCGGATATGCCCGTGGCGATGATCGAAAATGCCTCATTGCCGCAGCAGCGGGAGTGCCGTAGCCATTTGTCGCAGATGCACGAGGATGCGCAGGCGTTCGCCCTGAAGAGCCCGGCGATCCTGGTGATCGGCAGTGTCGCCGCCACCTCGCAAGCAGCGAGCGTCGCAGCGGCAGCCAGCGCCTGAGGCAAACTCCAGGCGAAAAAAAACCCGGCCGAAGCCGGGTTTTTTTCTACTACTCAGTAATTACTGAGCAGCTTGAGCTTCAACAGCAGCTTCTACGCGACGGTTGATAGCGCGACCAGCTTCAGTTGCGTTGTCAGCAACTGGGCGGGATTCGCCGTAACCTACCGAGGTGATGCGGCTAGGTGCTACGCCGTCTTTAACCAGAACTTGCTTAACAGCGTCAGCACGACGCTGGGACAGCTTCTGGTTGTAGGCGTCTGGACCCACGGAGTCAGTGTGACCAGCCACTTCTACGTGGGTAGCTGGGTACTGAGCCATGAAGTCAGCCAGGTTTTTCACGTCGCTGTAGCTGTTAGGCTTAACAACCGACTTGTCGAAGTCGAACTTAACGTCCAGCTCAACACGAACAACCTGAGCAACCGGAGCTTCTGGCTCTGCAACTGGCTCTGGAGCTGGTGCTGGGGTAGGAGCTGGAGCAACTGCGCCAGCGTTACCGCCGAAGTTCACACCCAGGCCGACCAGTGCGGAGTAATCCCACTTGCCGTTGTCCAGTGCGTAGTCAGCTTCAACACCGGCACGAGCGTACAGGTTGTTGGTGAAGTAGTACTTCACGCCAGTACCAGCGATGAGCTGGGTAGTTTGGTCGCGACCGCTGTGGCCATCAGCACGAACGTTGCCACGGCTCTGGTGACCGACACCGCCTTCTACGTATGGACGCAGGGAGTCGACGCCAGCTTGACCGAAGTGATACTGGGCCACGAGGCTGCTGGTATCGCCTTTGATCTTCTGGCTACCGGTACCGTCGTTCGAACGGGTGTGGTTGGTCTTGTCGTAGGACAAGTTCAACGACAGGTCGTCGGTCAGGAAATAACCAATGCGAGCGCCTGGGTTGAAGCCGTCTTCGATATGTTTGACGCTATCGTTGTACTGCTTCTTGTAGAACAGCTCGCCTTCAACTGCGCCTTGGCCTTGTGCCAGAACGCCGAAAGAAGTAGCGGCAATAAGAGAACCAATGGCCAAGCCCAAGGTGTTTTTCAGTTTCATCCGTTAAATCCCCATCTGGTGATTGTAAAGCAGTCCCACAAACCGGGGGACAACTCGGCGACAAGTCTAACAGAACTTGCCTACACGTAAGAGATATTTGCCACGCACTAAGTTTCAGTCTCGCCCGCAAATTTCTCACGTAATTTATCAAGAGCACGTTTGTAACGCATTTTTGTAGCACTCAAACCCATATGCATGATGTCAGCGATTTCCTGAAATTCCAGCTCTGCGACAAAACGTAGCACCAGAATTTCGCGGTCAATCGGGTTCACATGCACCAACCAGCGATCAAGTCCGCCCTTCTCCTCGGGTGCCGGCGTCTTTTCTTCAGACGCCTCCTCAAGGGGGTCCAGACTCAAGGCGTCCATCAAGCGACGCTTTCGCCGTTCCTTACGATACTGCGTGATGCACTCGTTGTACGTGATGCTGTAGAGCCATGTCTTGAACTTCGATTTGCCCTCGAAGTTCTTCAGGCCATACAACACCTTGAGCATCACTTCCTGACAGACATCATCCGCATCTCTATCGTTCCCTAAATACCTTGAACAAACGTTGAACAGAGTGCGTTGATATCTGCGCATCAATTCTTCGTACGCGCGTGTTACGTGAAACAGCTCCGTGTGTGCGCGCGCGACCAACTCCTCATCAGAGAGCTCACGGGGGTCATAGCGCGTGGACAGCGTTTGGGCTTTATTCAAAACAAGTCGTGCCGACAGTCAGGTCAATGTCCGCCACAGCCCGGTCACCCGGGTTCGCGGCGGCGTACATTAGCAGGGTTTGCCGGGTTAGCGGCTACTGACCTGCTGCTCCAGGAGAATCCGATTGGACAGCGACACCAGGTCGCCGTCATCGGTCAGCACAGTTGTCTTGACCGTACCGATCTCCTCGATTTGCCCCTCGACCTCGCCCACACGCACGTGCTGCCCTACCTGATACAACTCACGCACATAGATTCCCGCCAGAATCTGACCGGCAATTTCCCGACTTCCCAGACCCATGGCCAGCGCAACGGCCAGACCAACGGTAATCAAAACAATCACAATCACATGGTTGAGCAGGTCAGTCTTGACCTCCAACTGGCTGATCGCGACGGAAATACTGATGATGATCACCAGCCCCTGAGCGATTCGCCCCAGGCCTGCTGCGTAGTCCAGCCCGACGCCTTCAGCGGCCCCGCGTACCAGCCCGTTGGCCAATTGCGCAAGCAGAACGCCGACGAGAAGCACCAGCGCGCCGCCGAATACTTTCGGTAGATACAGTGCCAGCATGTCCAGCGTAGCTGAAACTCGCTCAAGGCCAAGGGATTGAGCCGCAGAAACCAGAAAAATCAACAAAACGAACCAGTAAACGATCTTGCCGATCAAGGTCGAGATCGGCACCTGCAGCCCGGCGCGGCCGAGCAGCTTGGTCAGGCCGGTGCCTGCCATCAAGCGGTCCAGACCGAGTTTGGCGAGCAGCTTGGACAGCAGGGTGTCGAGCAGCTTGGCCACGACAAAACCCAGCAATACCAGGACCAGCGCCCCAAACAGGTTGGGAATGAAATTCGCCACCTTGGTCCACAATGCGGTCATCGCGGTGACCAGGCTCTGGGTCCAGAGATCAAGTTCCATATTCAATCAGCCTTATCAGCAGTGCGAGCAAGAGGTTTACGACGGGAAACCGGCGAGACGTGGGCCGAACCATTGTTCAGGGCCATCATCAACGCCGGCAGCCAACGACCGAGCAGACCGAACAGATCCCCCGCCCCGACCTGACGGTTGGCGGTTTTCAACACGCGGCCCAGGCAGGCATCGTCATCCCGGTTGGATGGCGAAGCATTGAGCATGTCACGCAAAGACTGTTCGAACGGATCGTGCATAAAGACCTCTCGCAAGTGTTTTAAAAGACGAGGGTTAAATTCCTGAGGTCACATCGGCCCCTTCCTACGTTCAGGTCACATTCAGCTCAAACCCAGCGCAATCGTCGAAATAGCCACCATTGTCCGAGCGCCACCGAGACCATCAACAGGCAGGCAATCACAAATCCATAAGGACTGGCGGAGAACGGTATGCCCCCCACATTGATACCTAACAAGCCGGTCAGAAAACTCATCGGCAGGAAGATCCCGGTGATGATCCCGAAGCGGTACATTGTACGGTTCATGCGTACGCTCAAGCGCCGATCTTCGGCCTCCAGCACAAGCCCCACGCGCTCCCGGGTCAATTCGAGTTCTTCCAGGTAGCGGGTCAGGCTGTTGTTCAATTCGTTCCAATAGTCGGCATCGTCATCACAGAACCACGACAATTTGATCCGCGTCAGTTGGGCAAAGATATCCCGCTGCGGCGCCAGGAATCGCTTGAGCCCGGCCGCTCGCCGACGGATCTGCAAAATGCTGCCATGCTCCGGGGTATACCGTTCGTCGGTATCGAGTTTTTCTTCCTCTACGTCGACGATTTCAGACAGGTCGGACACCAGGTCCTGGACTTTGTGCGTCAGGTACTGCGCCATATACAGGATGAGTTCAGACGCGGTTTTTGGCCCCTTGCCATCCGCCAACTGCACCAGCAGCTCATCGGTGGCGCGCAGCGGGCGCAAACGCAGGGAAATCACCCGGCTGGCAGCGGCGAAGATACGCACCGAAACCATGTCTTCCGGCTCAGCGCCAGGGTTGAGGTTGACCCCGCGCAGGAACAGCAGGAGTTCCGCGTCCGGCAACGGCAACAGGCGCGGGCGGGTGTTCTCCTCCAGCAGCAGGTCACAGGCGAACTCACTCAAGCCACTGGCCTTGCGCAGCCAGGTCTGGGTTTGCGGGTGGCTGCGATCCCAATGCAGCCACAGGCTTTCCTGGGGCTGCAGTTGCAATTGGTCAAGCTCAGTTCGGGCAATCGAACGCGCACCGCCTTTACCATCCAGCACCAGGGCATGCACCAGGCCCCACTGCGCGTTTTCTTCCTCGAACATCCTCACCCCTGTCGGTTATTGCGGTTTATTCGGGCATTTTCAGCGGGCTGGGCGACACGATCACGCCATTATTGTCGGCGTAGATGTACTCACCCGGACGGAATGTCACACCGGCAAAGGTCACTGCCACGTTCAAATCGCCAATGCCGCGCTTGTCAGTCTTCATCGGGTGGCTGGCCAACGCCTGCACGCCGAGGTCGGTCTGGGCGACGACGTCGACATCCCGGATGCAACCGTAGATCACCAGCCCTTCCCAACCATTTTTCGCGGCTTTCTCGGCGATCATGTCGCCCAGCAGCGCGCGACGCAGGGAGCCACCACCGTCGACCACCAGCACCTTGCCGGCGCCTGGCTGGTCGGCCTGCTCCTTGACCAGGGAGTTATCTTCGAAGCATTTGATGGTGACGATCTCGCCGCCAAAGGAATCGCGGCCGCCGAAGTTGCTGAACATCGGCTCGGCCACCTGCACCAGTTCCGGGTAGGCGTCGCAAAGATCGGGAGTGACGTAGTGGTTCATTGAAAATTTCCTTTCTGTCAAAGACGTGTCTTTCGAAAGAGGCGCCGGCCGAAGCAGCAGCAAAACATCCCATCCGTTTCGCCGTTACGCAATAGCCACTGCGCGACTGAATATGACCAGAAGCATTTAACGCGTCATATCTTAGCCGCAACCAAAGACGAGCGAAACGCCCTTGGCAGAGCGCTGCGTCAAACTACGACCAATGCATCAGCCTGAGCACCCAACAATGGTGTCAGCGGATCTTTCAGCCATTGCGCCACCAACGGCCAGACCTCGGCCTGGGCCGCTTTGCTGACCAACATCTCCACATGCCCGAAATCCCCGGTAAAACCTTGTTGGCGCCCCAGGCGCAGGTATTGCCGCGGTGCGGAGCCGACTTGTTCGTACAGCTTGCGGCAGGCCCAGTCCGGGTCCTGCTGGTCGCCGGCGGCACTGACGACAAGCAGCGGCACGTCGACTTCCGCCAGGCCTTTCCACCAATCACGGCCGGCCTCGCCAAACCGGCCGAAGAGGCCATGCCAGCGCATGCTCTCGATCATCACGCCCACCGGCTCGTCCTCGGGGCCGCGCTTGAGCCGCGGGCCGGACAACTGGCCAAAGCGCTTCAGGAGCAAGCGAGCGCCCCACTCCAGCGGTGGAATTTTCAACGGCCAGTAGGTGCGACTGACCTGGCTGCCGAACAGCGCCACTGAAGCCACCGCCGGCGCACCGAGGTACTGGCCACCCAAGGCTGCCGCCAGGGTGGTGCCGCCAAGGGAATGCCCGATCCAGTGGGGAATCTGCGTGCTCTGTTCGCGCACGAACGCACCGATGGCCGGCAAATCGTAGCGGGCGTAGTCCGCGACCCGATTGCGGGTGTAGTCCTGGTTGCGCTTGGACAGGCCGTGGCCGCGCATTTCCGGTATCCACACATCGAACCCCTGGCGTGCCAGGTAGGCGCCCAGGCCGACACCTTTGGGCGAGTACCAGAAGCGCCGGTTGGAAAAGCTGCCATGTAACAAAATCACAGGGATGCCGCGGTTTTGCGCGACATCGGCCAGGCCCAGACGCGTCACGGCCAGCTCGACGGTGCCGTCGGGGCTGTTGCCGGGTTTGAGCCGGTACACATCTTCACTCAGGTCGCCACGACGTTCAGCGCTGATCAGGGCGACGGGAAACAGGTTGCTGCTGCTTTGCATAATGCTCTTGCACAAAAAAGGGCGGCGTCCGGAAGGAGTTCCGCCCTGTACAGATAAGAATGCCGGCCAACCTGACGATTGACCGGCACTTTTGACGCGTCGACCTTAGGCGGACGCTTGGCCTTCCGCCAGGAAGAACCAGGTTTCCAGCACCGAATCGGGGTTCAGCGAGACGCTTTCGATGCCCTGTTCCATCAGCCATTTGGCCAGGTCAGGGTGATCGGAAGGGCCTTGGCCGCAAATGCCGATGTACTTGCCGGCCTTGTTACAGGCCTGAATGGCGTTGGCCAGCAGCTTCTTGACCGCAGGGTTACGCTCATCGAACAAGTGCGCGATGATCCCCGAGTCGCGGTCCAGGCCCAGGGTCAGCTGGGTCAGGTCGTTGGAGCCGATGGAGAAACCGTCGAAGAACTCCAGGAACTCTTCGGCCAGAATGGCGTTGGATGGCAGCTCGCACATCATGATCACGCGCAGGCCGTTTTCACCACGGGACAAGCCGTTTTCGGCCAACAGGTCCACCACCTGGCTCGCTTCGCCCAGGGTACGGACGAACGGCACCATGATCTCGACGTTGGTCAGGCCCATCTCGTTGCGCACGCGCTTGAGGGCGCGGCACTCGAGCTCGAAGCAATCACGGAACGCTTCGCTGATGTAACGCGAGGCGCCACGGAAGCCCAGCATCGGGTTTTCTTCTTCTGGCTCGTAAAGCTTGCCGCCGATCAGGTTGGCGTATTCGTTGGACTTGAAGTCCGACAGACGCACGATGACCTTTTTCGGGTAGAACGCCGCGGCCAGGGTGCTGATGCCTTCCACCAGCTTCTCGACATAGAAGCCCACCGGGTCGTTGTAGCCAGCGATGCGCTTGTCGACGCTGTCCTTGATTTCCGGCGGCAGGCCGTCGTAGTTCAACAGGGCCTTGGGGTGGACGCCGATCATGCGGTTGATGATGAATTCCAGGCGAGCCAGGCCCACACCGGCGTTCGGCAGTTGCGCGAAGTCGAAGGCACGGTCCGGGTTGCCGACGTTCATCATGATCTTGAACGGCAGGTCAGGCATCGCATCGATGGAGTTTTGCTTGATGTCGAAGCCCAACTCGCCTTCGAAGATAAAGCCGGTATCGCCTTCGGCGCAGGATACGGTCACACCCTGGCCATCCTTGAGCAGTTGGGTGGCGTTGCCACAACCGACTACCGCAGGAATCCCCAGTTCACGGGCGATGATCGCCGCGTGGCAGGTGCGCCCGCCACGGTTGGTGACGATGGCGCTGGCGCGCTTCATCACGGGTTCCCAGTCCGGGTCGGTCATGTCGGAGACCAGTACGTCACCGGGCTGGACCTTGTCCATCTCGGACACGTCCTTGATGATCCGTACCTTGCCGGCGCCGATGCGCTGACCGATGGCGCGGCCTTCCACCAGCACAGTGCCGGTTTCCTTGAGCAGGTAGCGCTCCATGACGTTGGCCGAAGTGCGGCTCTTCACGGTTTCCGGACGCGCCTGCACGATGTACAGCTTGCCGTCGTCGCCGTCTTTGGCCCACTCGATGTCCATCGGGCACTGGTAGTGCTTCTCGATGATCATCGCCTGTTTCGCCAGCTCGCTGACTTCAGCGTCGGTCAGGCAGAAGCGCGCGCGCTCGGCCTTATCCACGTCGACGGTTTTCACCGAGCGACCGGCCTTGGCCTCGTCGCCGTAAATCATCTTGATGGCCTTGCTGCCCAGGTTACGGCGCAGGATGGCCGGGCGACCCGCTGCGAGGGTGCCCTTGTGTACGTAGAATTCGTCCGGGTTCACCGCGCCTTGTACGACGGTTTCGCCGAGGCCGTAGGCGCCGGTGATGAACACTACGTCACGAAAGCCCGATTCGGTATCCAGGGTGAACATCACACCGGCGGTGCCGGTTTCCGAACGCACCATGCGCTGCACGCCGGCAGACAGGGCCACCAGCTTGTGGTCGAAACCTTGGTGTACGCGGTAGGAAATGGCGCGATCATTGAACAACGAAGCGAACACTTCCTTGGCTGCGCGGATCACGTTTTCCACGCCGCGGATGTTGAGGAAGGTCTCCTGCTGGCCCGCGAAAGAGGCGTCGGGCAAGTCTTCGGCGGTGGCCGAGGAGCGCACGGCGACAGCCATGTCCGGGTTGCCGGCCGACAGCGTGGCGAACGCCGTGCGGATTTCTTCGTTGAGTTTCTCGGGGAACTCAGCTTCCATGATCCACTGACGGATCTGGGCGCCGGTCTTGGCCAGGGCGTTGACGTCATCGACGTCCAGAGCGTCCAGCGCGGCGTGGATCTGGGCGTTGAGGCCGCTCAGTTCGAGAAAATCACGGTAAGCCTGGGCGGTGGTGGCAAAACCACCTGGCACCGAGACGCCAGCGCCTGCAAGATTACTGATCATCTCGCCGAGGGATGCGTTCTTGCCCCCTACGTGCTCCACATCATGGACGCCGAGCTTATCGAGGGAAACTACGTACTCTACCAAGGTGATCTCTCCACTTTCTGTATTGGAAAAGCTCAGGACGCCGGCTGCTCAGTAGGAGCATTCGCCAGCGCTTGTGGCCTGGACCTGGAAAATAAGTGAGAATGCTGCCCACAGAGGGACGGCAAAATCGCGCCTATCATATCCAAGATTCGCCATCAGCTTAAGGCCCAGGGCTCAAATGAAACGATCTGCTTTCTTTATTTCCGACGGCACCGGCATCACAGCCGAAACACTGGGCCAAAGCCTGCTCGCGCAGTTCGAAAACGTTACTTTCGCCAAATTCACGCGGCCGTATATCGACAACGCGGATAAAGCGCGGGCCATGGTACAACAAATCAATCTGGCGGCAGAAAAAGACGGCTTTCGTCCGATCATTTTCGACACCATCGTCAATCAAGACATTCGTGAGATCCTTGCTACGTCCAATGGTTTCATGATCGACATTTTCTCGAGCTTCCTGGCGCCGCTGGAACAAGAGTTGAGTGAACATTCCTCCTATTCCGTCGGAAAGTCCCATTCCATTGGGCATAACTCCAACTACATGGAGCGTATCGAGGCGGTGAACTTCGCCCTCGACAACGACGACGGAGCCCGCACCCACTACTACGACAAGGCCGACATCATCCTGGTGGGCGTGTCGCGCTGCGGCAAGACCCCGACTTGTCTGTACATGGCCATGCAATTCGGCATCCGCGCGGCCAACTACCCGCTGACCGAAGACGACATGGAACACCTGACGCTGCCGACCGCCCTGCGCACGCATTCGCACAAGCTGTTCGGGCTGACCATAGACCCGGACCGCCTGACGGCCATCCGCAACGAGCGCAAGCCCAACAGCCGCTACTCCAGCTATGCCCAGTGCGAATTCGAAGTGCGCGAAGTGGAAAATCTGTTCCGTCGAGAGAACATTGCGCACATCAATTCCACGCATTTCTCGGTGGAAGAGATCTCGGCGAAAATTCTGGTGGAGAAAGGCGTCGAACGCCGCTTTAAATAATCTACTTATCTGAACCGACACCATCGCGAGCAAGCCCGCGCCCACAGGAAAATGCATTCCAAAGGTGGGAGCGGGCTTGCTCACGATGAACGATAATTCGGTGAACCCGCCTAAAGGTGGAAGCGCCCACCGCCCTGCCCCAACGCAGTGGCCAGCGCATCAAACCCCGCCCGCAACAACTGATCATCTCCCGACGTATTGCAGATACTCGCCCGGATAAACTGCGGCACTGCGGTCTGCCCCACGGCAAAAGCCTCGGCGGTGGCGATCAGGTAATTATTCTGCTTGAGTTCGGCCTCGATTTCCGACGCTCGCCAAGGCTCCGGGACTTCAATCCAGAAGTGCGGGCTATTGAGGTGCGTGCGGTATTCCAGGCCGGCCAACAGGTCCTGCACCAACGCCTTGCGCCGGCTGATCTCGTTGATCTGCTGACGCAGCAGATATTCCGCCGTGCCGTTCTCGATCCACTGGGTCGCCAGCTCCAAGGTCACCGGCGTGGCCATCCAGCAGGTCGAACGCAGCGCCGCTGAAATACGGCTGACCAATGCCGGCGGCGCATGCACATAGCCGACACGCAGCCCCGCCGACACGGCCTTGCTCAAGCTGCTGATCAAAATCGTACGCTCGGGCGCGAAATAGCTCAGGGGCGGCGGCCGGTCTTCCACCAACACACCGTGGGCTTCATCCTCAAGAATCAGCAGGTTGTGCTCACGACAGACTTTGACCAGCGCCTCGCGGCGTGCGACCGATAACACGGCAGTGGTCGGGTTCTGGATGGTGGGCGTGCAGTACAACGCCGAAACCCGGTGATTGCGACAGACTTCATCGAGTGCCCCGGGCAGCACACCTTCTTCATCCATCTCCAGGCCGATCAGGCGCACACCGAGCATGCGCGCGGCGGTGATCAGCCCTGGATACGTCAATTGTTCGGTGACCACCGTGTCGCCGGCGCGCAGCAGCGCCATCATCGCGCAGAGCAACCCGTGCTGGCCGCCGTTGACGCAAATGACCTGCTCGGGGATGGGATGAAAATCGCGCTGCACCAGCCACTGCGCGCCCGCTTCGCGGTAACGCGGCAGGCCGGCGTCCGGCGTGTAGGCACTGATGTCCTGGAGAAACTTGGCGTTGGTCGACAGGGTCTGGAAACTCTGCGCCAGGAACACCGTCTCCTGCCCCGGAATATGCATGTTGCGGCTCATGTCGAAGTATTGGCGCGGCTCCTCGCTGAAGTTGCGGAAACCTTCATCCCGTTGGCGCTCCATCCCACGCTTGCGCACGAACGTACCGTCACCTACCCGTGCCACCACCAACCCCAGGCGTTCCAGCTCGCCGTAGGCCCGGCTGATGGTGCCGATGGTCACCCCCAGATTGTCGGAAAGTACCCGATGGGGCGGCAGTTTCCGTCCCGGTTCAATCAGGCCCTCGAGGATGCCCCGTTCCATGACATCGGACAGACGCTTGTACTTGACGCCCTGCCCATTGGACAACCCCTCACGCATAATTGACACCATGTCAATATTTGTTTTGACAGCCATCTTTAGCCCTAATAGTGTGCTTTTACGGGTTCAATCGCCGAAAAAAATAACTCATTACAAGTTCAATATAGAGTTCAATTCCGGCTCAGGGAAGCAATAAACGATGCCAATGTCCGCCGTTCTCGAAAACGCTGCAAAAACCAAAACTCAAAAACAGTGGTTGGCCGGCCTGGTGACCAGTGTGATGTTTCTCATCGTTTGCCTGAGTTGGGGTACCACTTGGCTCGGCATCAAAATCGCCGTGGAGAGCGTGCCGCCGCTGACCTCCGCCGGCTTGCGCTTCCTGATCGCGTTCCCGCTGTTCCTGTGTTTTGCCATGGTGCGCCGCGAGCCGATCCTGTTCCCCCGGGAAAGCCGTTGGTTCTTCGTGTTCGTGACCCTGTCCTACTTCAGCGTGCCCTATTACCTGCTCAACTACGGCGAAATGCATGTTTCGTCCGGCCTCACCGCGCTGCTGTTCAGTTGCATGCCGGTGTTCATCCTGATTTTCTCCGCGCTGTTCCTGCGCGAGCGCATCTACTTTTCCCAGGTGGTCGGCATCGGTATCGGCTTCGGCAGCCTTTACATGATCATCAGGAGCCAGGGCCTGCACCTGGACCACGCCGAGTTCTTCGGGGTACTGGCGATTCTGAGCGCCGCGATCATGCATGCCTTGTGCTACGTCATTACCAAGCAAAAAGGCAGCGCCATCAGCGTGATCACTTACAACACACTGCCCATCGGGATCGCCGGGCTGATGCTATTCGTCGCCGGCCTGTGGTTTGAAACACCGACTTTCGAAGCCATCACCCTGCGTTCGTGGGGCGCCCTGTTCTACCTGGGCCTGGTCGCATCGGTGGGCGGGTTCATCGTGTATTTCATGCTGCTCAAGCGCCTGAGCCCGATCATCCTCTCGTTCGTGTTCATCATCTTCCCGGTGTTCGCGGTGATCATCGGCGCCTGGTACGAAGGCGTGGCGATTTCCCGCGACCTCATGCTGTATTCGGCCATTCTGCTGGCCGGTTTTGCGATCACCAAGTTGCCCATCGAAAAACTCATGGCCAAGAAAAATTGAGCCTCTTTGAACGCGAGAGAAACATGGACGTCCTCCGCCCAGAAGCCCTGGAACAGATCTATGCCCACGCCAGCCGCAGCTACCCCGAGGAATGCTGTGGCTTCGTCTTCGCCGACGGCAGCGTGTACCTGGGCCGCAATATCCAGAACGAGCTGCACCGCAAGAACCCCGAGATGTATCCGCGCAGCGCGGCCAATGGCTACACCTTTTCCGTGGCCGACACGCTGCTGCTGAACAAGGCACTTCGCAGCGACAACCCGGTGGTGGTGATCTACCACTCCCACCCTGACGTCGGTGCCTATTTCAGCGACGAAGACCAGGACAAGGCGCTGTTCATGGGCGAGCCGATCTACCCCGTCAGCTACCTGGTGGTGGATGTTCGCCAGGGCCAGGCCCTGGGCTCGAAGCTGTTTGCCTGGGATGGCAAGCATTTCGCCCTTCAACCCTTCAACGACCTGCACACGGAGTTGTCCATGAACGCTGTCTCTTTCCCCGACATTCTGGTTCGCGTGGCCAAGCTGCCGGAATCGACCCTTGAGGGCACCGGATCGACATTGCGCGAAGTCATTGAAAACCTCTGCGACAGCCACCCTCAGTTGCGTATGCACCTGTTCCACGAGAACAACAACCAGCTCAAGGAACACTTCCTGTTTACTGCTGAGGAAGCATTGATCGAGGCGGACGACCGGCTACCGGAAAAGGCCAGGATCGAAGTGTTGCTCGCCACCTCCGGCGGCATCGACGTCGACGGCCTGAGCAATGAAGAAGTGCAGCGTTACGTGCGCCATATCACCCTGCCCGGCGTCGGTCGCGAAGGCCAGTTGAACCTGAAAAAAGCCAAGGTGCTGATCATCGGCACCGGCGGCCTGGGCTCGCCCATCAGCCTGTACCTGGCGGCAGCCGGCATCGGCACCCTGGGGCTGGTGGATTTCGATGTGGTCGAAAGCAGCAACCTGCAACGCCAGATCGTCCACGGCAACAGCACCCTGGGCATGTCCAAGGTCGCGTCCGCCAAGCAACGCTTGCAAGACCTCAACAGCCACATCCAGATCAATGCCCACGACACCGCGCTGACCGCCGACAACGCTCTGGAATTGGTCGGCGCCTACGACTTGGTGATCGACGGCACCGACAATTTCGACACGCGCTACCTGGTCAACGACGCCTGCGTGCAGTTGGGCAAACCCCTGGTGTTCGGCGCCATCTACCGTTTCGACGGGCAGATCAGCGTGCTCAATTACAAAGGCGGGCCCTGCTACCGCTGCCTGTTCCCCAAGGCACCACCGGCGGAACTGGCGCCCAATTGCAGCGCCGGCGGAGTGATCGGCGTGCTGCCGGGGGTAGTCGGGATGATCCAGGCGACCGAGGCGATCAAGTTGCTGATCGGCATCGGCGAACCCTTGTCCGGCCGCTTGATGCGCTTCGATGCACTGGCGATGAAATTCAGCGAGATCCGCTTCAAGCGCCGCGCCGACTGCCCCTGCTGTTCGGAACTGCGCCACAGCGCCCCCCTCGCGCCGACAGTCTGCGCCGACGCCGCACCGAGCAAGCCCAGCCTGGCCGAAGAGCGCTACATCAAGCCGCGGGTACTCAAACAACTGCTCGAACGCCACAGCAGCGCCGACGTACTGTTGGACGTGCGCGACGCCAGCGAACTGGAGGTCTGCAAGTTGCCGGGCGTGGTGCATATCCCCCTCGCCGAACTGGACGGTCAGCTCGACAGCCTCAGCCGAGACAACACCCACTACCTGATCTGCTACGCCGGAACCCGCGCCGAGCAAGCGGCCAGCACCCTGCTGGCGGCCGGCTTCGCCAACACCAAAGTTCTGCAAGGCGGCATGAAACATTGGGTTCGCGACGTCGAACCCGATATGCCTTTGTACTGATCACGGCCCTGGGTAACGACCTGATGTTGCATAACTCAATTCTCGACGCCATCGGCCACACACCGATCGTGCGCCTGGCGCAGTTGTCCGAAGACCTCGGTATCGAGGTCTACGCCAAACTGGAATCGCTCAACCCCGGCGGCAGCCACAAGGCGCGCATCGCCTTGGGCATGATCCTCGACGCCGAGCGTCGCGGCGTGCTGATGCGCGACTCCGGGCAAACCATTATCGAACCCAGCGGCGGCAACACCGGCATTGGCCTGGTGATGGCTGGCAACGTGCTCGGCTACAAAGTGGTGCTGGTGATCCCGGATAACTACAGCCCCGAAAAGCAGAAACTGCTGCGCCTGTATGGCGCCAAGGTGGTGCTGTCGGACAGCCGCCTCGGCAACAATTCCCATGGCGAGAAATGCATGGAGTTGCAGTTGGAAAACCCCAGCTACGTGATGCTCAACCAGCAACGCAACGGCGCCAACCCGCAGACGCACCGCGACACCACCGCGCCGGAGATCCTCAGCGCCTTCGGTGAGCAGCGCGTGGACTACTTCGTCAGCGGCATCGGCACCGGCGGCCATATCACCGGCATCGGCGAAACCCTCAAGGCCGCCTGGCCGGCCCTGCGCGTGATGGGCGTGGAACCGGAGGAATGCGACCTGCTGAAAAACCAGCACGCACCCCACCATATCCAGGGCCTGTCGATCGGCTTGATCCCGAGCATCCTCAACCTGGACGTGCTGGACGGCATGCTCAAGGTGTCGCGCGTGGAATGCCTCGACATGATGAAACGCATCATGCGTACCGATGCCATCAGCCTGGGCCTGTCCTCGGCCGCCAATATGGTGGCCATCGCCAAGCTCGCCCCGGAGTTACCGCCCGAAACGGTGGTGTTGACCATGGTCTACGACAATGCCGACAGCTACCTGCCCAGTTTCGAATAACCGGTTATCCAACCATCCAGAATGCGGGGGTGCCTCCATGGGCGGCTTTATCGACATGCAACATCTGCACGATGAATTGCTTACCCACCTCATCAAGACCCTGACGCCCACGCAGATGAAGCAGCTGGAGCCGCACTTGGCGCCGTTGGTCCAGAGCGCCGCCCAGGCGGTGGCCGAGGACCTGATTGCCTACGCCTACCGCGACCCGGCGTCGCGCGGGCGCGGCGAGTTGATCCTGGAATCCTATGCCTCGTTCAAGGCGGTGCTGTTCTACCGGCTGGCGCACCGGGTGTGGCATTTTCCCGACCAGACCAACGGGATGTTTTCGCGCATTGCCCTCAAGCTCAGCAACCAGGGCAAGATCCTCTCCGGCGCGGAGATTCACCCGGCAGCACGCATCGGTCGGCGCTTTGTGCTCGACCATGGCTACGGCACGGTGATCGGTGAAACCTGCGAGATCGGCAACGACTGCTACATCCTCTGCGGCGTGACCCTCGGCGCTCGCGGCATTGCCAACAACCCCGACGGCAAGCGCCACCCGCGCCTGGGCAACAACGTCGAAATCGGCTCCGGCGCCCGCGTGCTCGGCTACGTGCAGATCGGCGACAACGTGTTCATCAGCCCAGCGTGCGTGATCACCCAGGACGTACCGGCGGGGACCAAGGTCAAGGTGGTCAACCAGATCCAATTGCAAAAGAACGACGAATCGGAGCACAGCAGCTACCTCGGCGCCTTCGCTCTCGATGAGCGCCTGCACGTGGTCGGCGAGATCAATGCCAGCCACAAGGTCACGGTGCTGGACGCCGACTTTCACCCGTTGCAGGGGCTGATGCTCGAACCCACGGTGAAAGAACGCCATCACCTGCAATTTCGCCTGCGCCACATCGAAATGGGCGACCGCCTGCCACGCCTGCCGCTGAACCTGAAAGTCTGCGGGCCGGAATTTGAAATCACCCTGCTTTCCCCCCCTGGCTTGAGCGCAATGGTGCGTCACCTGCTGCAAGCCAGCCCATTGATTGTCGGAGGTTGAACATGTCTGTGCACACCATGGAAACCCTGGCGCTGTTTGACAGCGCGCCCTACCAGAACGCCTTCAGCGCCCGGGTGATTGCCGTCAGCGAACACGGCATCGCCCTGGAGCACACGCTGTTCTACCCTACCGGCGGCGGGCAACCCGGCGACACCGGCCACTTCACCCTGGACGACGGCACGCGCGTGGACATCCTCGGCACGGTGCGCGACCCGGTGCAGCGCTCGATCATCTGGCACCAGGTGGAACACTGTCCCGAGCAGTTGAGCGCCGGGGCCCAGGTGGATGCCAGCCTCGATTGGGAACGGCGCTACCAGCACATGAAAATGCACACCTGCCTGCACCTGCTGTGTTCACTCATCGACGCCCCGGTCACCGGCTGCAGCATCAGCGCCGACAAAGGGCGACTGGATTTCGACCTGCCGGAAATGACCCTGGACAAAGACAGCATCACCCGCGATATCAACGCGCTGATCGAACAGGCTCATCAGGTGAAAACCCTGTCGATGCCCGCGTCGGAGTACGCAACCCTGCTGCAGATCACCCGCACCCAAGCGGTAGCTCCGCCCGTGATCCAGGGCTCGGTGCGCGTAATTGAAATTGCCGGAATCGATATCCAGCCATGCGGCGGCACCCATGTGATCAACACCGAAGAAATCGGCCGGGTGTTTTGCGAGAAGATCGAGAAGAAGAGCAAGCATAACCGTCGGGTTATTTTGCGCTTTGAATGAATGTTCAGCAGAACGGGGTCGATGCAGGTGCGGGCTTACCGCCCCACATTGACCCGTTTTTCTATCGCTGAACTTAACCCTTCAGCGCTTTGATCTGGTTATTCAGCTGCTCGATTTGCTTCTGCAGTTCGGAAATCACCTTGGAAAATTCAGCCATCATCTGGTCGATGCGTGTGCGAAGTTGCTCATTGTCGCGTGCGAGATCCTCGAGGGTACGAGGCGCCTGGTTTGATTCATCGGACCGGGCCGACGGGTTGCTTTCGTTGGACTGCGCCGCGCCTTGCTTGCCTTGACCCGAAGAAGCACCTTGATTGGCCTGACCCTGACCCTGCGCCGCACCTTGCTTGCCTTGACCGGAAGAAGCACCCTGATTGGCCTGCCCCTGACCCTGACCCTGCGCTGCGCCTTGCTTGCCCTGGCCGGAAGAAGCACCCTGATTGGCCTGACCCTGACCCTGCGCTGCGCCTTGCTTGCCTTGACCGGAAGAAGCACCCTGATTGGCCTGCCCCTGCCCCTGCCCCTGCGCTGCGGGAGGCATCCGGGTCTGGGGAGTATCCGCGCCCAACTTCTTACTCAAATCACCGATCTGGTCTTGAAGCCCTTTAACGACCGAATTGAAACCGGACTCCAACTTATTGAGCCTATCGCCCAGTTGCTTATTTTCGGCAGTCAAGCGCTCAAGGGAGGGAGGAGCATCCCGCCCGGCCCCTTGTGTATTGTCCATACGGCCGCGCGCTTCAGGCGACGTGCCGTTCTGCTTCGCCGCAGGATCACCACGAGTACTGGGGTTCGACGGTGCCGCCTCTTTTCCAGACGCTGCCTTCACCTTGGGGTGCTGCGCAAGCTGGTTCACTTGCTCCTGAAGCTTCATGATTTGCGGCGTTAACTTGGCGACCATCTGATCATACTTTTCGGCCAACTGTTTGTTCTGGCCAGAGAGGTGTTCCAGATGAGCGGGTACCGCGTTTTTTGCCGCAGACGACGCCTTGGCCAGAGGACTGTCAGGTACTCTGAGGCTCTCGTCGGCGCGACGGAGCCTGGCGTTCGGCGACATGTCATAGCCGACGGTGTTGGGCATTGGCGGGCGATTGTTTACGCTATTCATAAAAGGGCCTTTTCAGATTCAGGTGTTTGATCCACAAGCATCGCTTGCCAGATGACCCGCGCCTGCAGGGCATCTGACACCTGATTGGCTTCTATCTGAAAACGGTTCCGAAGATGTAGGACGCATCAATCGCAAAGTATGTCTGTGTCAAAACCTGCCCTTCGCGAGCGTGCGCAACCACGGCGCGGTCATATCACCCATAAATCCACAAAGCGATTCACCGGCGTGGCTTCAAGCCGCGCCTGATCCTTGCACAACGCAAAAATCTCGGCACTGCGCTGGGCCGTAAAGCGCGTCGCCAGGTTGGCCTTGAACTTGTCTTCCAGCAACGGAATACCGTCCACCCGGCGCCGACGATGCCCAATCGGGTACTCCACCGCGACCTGCTCGGTGTGGGTGCCATCGTTGAAGAACACCTGCACCGCGTTGGCGATGGAACGTTTGTCCGCCTCCAGGTATTCGCGGCTGTAGCGGGGCTCTTCGACGATCACCATCTTTTCGCGCAGCTCGTCGATGATCGGGTGCGCAGCGTGGAACTCATCTTCGTACTGCTCGGCCACCAGCGTGCCGAAGGCCAGCGGCACGGCGGTCATGTATTGCAGGCAGTGATCGCGGTCGGCCGCATTGGCCAATGGGCCGACCTTGGAAATGATCCGAATCGCCGACTCATGGGTGGTGATCACGATGCGTTCGATGTCGTGCAGGCGATCGACAACCTGCGGGTGCAAGGTCACCGCAGCTTCGCAGGCGGTTTGCGCGTGGAACTCGGCGGGAAAGCTGATCTTGAACAGCACGTTTTCCATCACATAGGTGCCGTAGGGTTGGGACAGGCTGAAGGTGCGCTTGTCTTCGGGCTTGAGCGCCAGGTCCTTGTTGGTGTGGCTGAACAGCACGTCGTAGAAGCCCCATTGCGGCGCGCTCAACACCCCGGGAATACCCATCTCGCCGCGCAGCGCGATGTCTGCCAGCCGCACACCGCGACTGGAGGCATCGCCCGCCGCCCAGGATTTGCGCGAACCGGCATTCGGTGCGTGCCGATAGGTACGCAATGCCTGACCGTCGACAAAGGCGTGGGACAGCGCCGACAGCAGTTGCTCGCGGTTGGCGCCCATCAGCTTGGCGGTGACCGCCGTCGAGGCGACTTTCACCAGCAGCACATGGTCAAGACCGACACGGTTGAAGGAGTTTTCCAGGGCAATCACACCCTGGATCTCGTGGGCCATGATCATCGCTTCCAGCACTGCGCGCACGGTCAGCGGCGCGTCGCCATTGGCCACGCGTCGTTGCGAGAGGTGATCGGCCACGGCGAGGATGCCGCCGAGGTTATCCGAGGGGTGGCCCCATTCGGCGGCGAGCCAAGTGTCGTTGTAGTCGAGCCAGCGCACGATGCAGCCAATGTCCCAGGCGGCCTTGACCGGGTCGAGCCGGAACGACGTGCCCGGCACCCGCGCGCCGAACGGCACCACCGTGCCCTCGACCAGCGGCCCCAGGTGCTTGGTGCATTCCGGGAACCGCAGCGCCAGCAGGCCGCAACCGAGGGTGTCCATCAGGCAGTTGCGCGCAGTGTCCAGCGCGGCTGGGGAGTCGATCCGGTAGTTGAGGACGTAGTCAGCGATGTCCTGCAAAACCTGGTCGTAGTCGGGGCGGGTGTTCTGGTCGACGTTGGCGCTCATGGCTGTTCTCCAAAGTGGGTGGGGGGTCAGTCCTCGGGCTCACGGTTACTGGAAGCAGATCTTCGATGCCTGCCTTGGAATAGAGATTCCTTGTGGGAGGGGGCTTGCCCCCGATGACGGCGGGTCAGTCAATGAATGTGTCGACTGGTACACCGCTATCGGGGGCAAGCCCCCTCCCACAGGGGATTGGTGTTGGGTTTTAGAACACGTCGCCTGGGACGCGTACAAAGCCTTCCATCAACACCCGCGCGCTATGGCTCATGATAGCCTTCTTCACCACCCATTCGCCGTTGACCTGGGTGGCTTCAGCGCCGACCCGCAAGGTGCCGGACGGATGCCCGAAGCGCACCGCGTTGCGTTCCACGCCGCCCGCCGTCAGCGATGTCCTGCAAAACCTGGTCGTAGTCGGGGCGGGTGTTCTGGTCGACGTTGGCGCTCATGGCTGTTCTCCAAAGTGGGTGGGGGGTCAGTCCTCGGGCTCACGGTTACTGGAAGCAGATCTTCGATGCCTGCCTTGGAATAGAGATCCCTTGTGGGAGGGGGCTTGCCCCCGATGACGGTGGGTCAGTCAATGAATGTGTCGACTGGTACACCGCTATCGGGGGCAAGCCCCCTCCCACAGGGGATTGGTGTTGGGTTTTAGAACGCGTCGCCTGGGACGCGTACAAAGCCTTCCATCAACACCCGCGCGCTACGGCTCATGATGGCCTTCTTCACCACCCATTCGCCGTTGACCTGGGTGGCTTCAGCGCCGACCCGCAAGGTGCCGGACGGATGCCCGAAGCGCACCGCGTTGCGTTCCACGCCGCCCGCCGTCAGCGATGTCCTGCAAAACCTGGTCGTAGTCGGGGCGGGTGTTCTGGTCGACGTTGGCGCTCATGGCTGTTCTCCAAAGTGGGTGGGGGGTCAGTCCTCGGGCTCACGGTTACTGGAAGCAGATCTTCGATGCCTGCCTTGGAATAGAGATCCCTTGTGGGAGGGGGCTTGCCCCCGATGACGGCGGGTCAGTCAATGAATGTGTCGACTGGTACACCGCTATCGGGGGCAAGCCCCCTCCCACAGGGGATTGGTGTTGGGTTTTAGAAGGCGTCGCCTGGGACGCGTACAAAGCCTTCCATCAACACCCGCGCGCTACGGCTCATGATGGCCTTCTTCACCACCCATTCGCCGTTGACCTGGGTGGCTTCAGCGCCGACCCGCAAGGTGCCGGACGGATGCCCGAAGCGCACCGCGTTGCGTTCTACGCCGCCCGCCGTCAGCGATGTCCTGCAAAACCTGGTCGTAGTCGGGGCGGGTGTTCTGGTCGACGTTGGCGCTCATGGTTGTTCTCCAAAGTGGGTGGGGGGTCAGTCCTCGGGCTCACGGTTACTGGAAGCAGATCTTCGATGCCTGCCTTGGAATAGAGATCCCTTGTGGGAGGGGGCTTGCCCCCGATGACGGTGGGTCAGTCAATGAATGTGTCGACTGGTACACCGCTATCGGGGCAAGCCCCCTCCCACAGGGGATTGGTGTTGGGTTTTAGAAGGCGTCGCCTGGGACGCGTACAAAGCCTTCCATCAACACCCGCGCGCTACGGCTCATGATGGCCTTCTTCACCACCCACTCGCCGTTGACTTGGGTGGCTTCAGCGCCGCCCGCCGTCAGCGATGTCCTGCAAAACCTGGTCGTAGTCGGGGCGGGTGTTCTGGTCGACGTTGGCGCTCATGGTTGTTCTCCAAAGTGGGTGGGGGGTCAGTCCTCGGGCTCACGGTTACTGGAAGCAGATCTTCGATGCCTGCCTTGGAATAGGGATCCCTTGTGGGAGGGGGCTTGCCCCCGATGACGGTGGGTCAGTCAATGAATGTGTCGACTGGTACACCGCTATCGGGGGCAAGCCCCTCCCACATTGGATGTGTATCGAGCCTTAGAACGCGTCGCCTGGGACGCGTACAAAGCCTTCCATCAACACCCGCGCGCTACGGCTCATGATGGCCTTCTTCACCACCCATTCGCCGTTGACCTGGGTGGCTTCAGCGCCGACCCGCAAGGTGCCGGACGGATGCCCGAAGCGCACCGCGTTGCGTTCTACGCCGCCCGCCGCGAGGTTGACCAAGGTCCCGGAAATCGCCGCAGCCGTGCCGATCGCCACCGCTGCGGTGCCCATCATCGCGTGGTGCAACTTGCCCATGGACAAGGCACGCACCAGCAGGTCGATATCGCCGGCCTTGATCGCCTTGCCGCTGGAAGCCACGTAGTCCGCAGGCGGTGCCACGAAGGCCACCTTTGGCGTGTGCTGACGCTGGGCGGCTTCGTCCAGATGCTTGATCAGGCCCATGCGCAACGCGCCATAGGCCCGCACCGTCTCGAACATCGCCAGGGCTTTCGGGTCGCCGTTGATTGCGCCTTGCAGCTCGGTACCGGTATAGCCCAGGTCTTGCGCGTTGATGAAGATTGTCGGGATACCCGCGTTGATCAGCGTGGCCTTGAAGGTGCCGACACCCGGCACCTCCAGGTCATCGATCAGGTTGCCTGTGGGGAACATCGAACCACCGCCGCCCTCTTCTTCAGCGGCCGGGTCCAGGAACTCCAACTGCACTTCGGCGGCCGGGAAGGTCACGCCGTCCAGTTCGAAGTCGCCGGTTTCCTGCACCGCGCCGTCGGTGATCGGTACGTGGGCGATGATGGTCTTGCCGATATTGGCCTGCCAGATCCGCACCACGGCCACGCCGTCGCGGGGCACGCGGGCCGGGTCGACCAGGCCCGCGCTGATGGCGAAGGAACCCACCGCCGCCGACAGGTTGCCGCAGTTGCCGCTCCAGTCGACGAACGGTTTGTCGATGGCGACCTGGCCGAACAGGTAGTCCACGTCATGCTCGGCGCGGCTGCTTTTGGCCAGGATCACGGTTTTGCTGGTGCTCGACGTGGCGCCGCCCATGCCGTCGATCTGCTTGTCATAGGGATCGGGGCTGCCGATCACCCGCAACAGCAGGGCATCGCGTGCGGCCCCCGGGACCTGCGCCGACTCGGGCAGGTCCTGGACGCTGAAAAACACACCCTTGCTGGTGCCGCCACGCATGTAGGTGGCGGGGATCTTGATTTGCGGTACGTGTGACATGGTTATCCTCTTCAGGCGGTCGCCGCCGATTCCAGGAAGTCCTGGGCAAAACGTTGCAACACGCCGCCCGCCTCGTAGATCGACACTTCTTCGGCGGTGTCCAGGCGGCAGGTCACCGGCACTTCGACACGTTCGCCATTCTTGCGGTTGATCACCAGGGTCAACTGCGCGCGCGGGGTGCGTTCGCCGACCACGTCATAGGTTTCGCTGCCGTCGATCTTCAACGTGTGACGGTCGGTGCCCGGCAGGAACTCCAGCGGCAACACGCCCATGCCCACCAGGTTGGTGCGGTGAATGCGTTCGAAACCTTCGGCGGCAATCGCTTCCACACCCGCCAGGCGCACGCCCTTGGCTGCCCAGTCGCGGGACGAACCCTGACCGTAGTCGGCGCCGGCGATGATGATCAGCGGCTGCTTGCGCTCCATGTAGGTTTCGATGGCTTCCCACATGCGCGTGACCTTGCCTTCCGGCTCGATGCGCGCCAGGGACCCCTGCTTGACCTTGCCGTTTTCGACGACCATTTCGTTGAACAGTTTCGGGTTGGCGAAGGTGGCGCGTTGCGCGGTCAGGTGGTCGCCCCGGTGGGTCGCGTAAGAGTTGAAGTCGACTTCCGGCAGGCCCATTTTCGCCAGGTATTCGCCGGCGGCGCTGTCGAGCATGATCGCGTTGGACGGCGACAGGTGGTCGGTGGTGATGTTGTCCGGCAGCACTGCCAGCGGGCGCATACCCTTAAGCGGCCGCGCACCGGCCAGCGCGCCTTCCCAGTACGGCGGACGGCGGATATAGGTGCTTTGCGGGCGCCACTCATACAGCGGCGCGACTTTCGGGCCGGTGTCTTCGTGGATCGCGAACATCGGGATATACACTTTGCGGAACTGCTCCGGCTTGACCGACGCCTTGACCACCGCGTCGATTTCTTCGTCGCTCGGCCAGATGTCTTTCAGGCGGATTTCCTTGCCGTTGGCGTCGAGGCCCAGCACGTCCTTCTCGATGTCGAAACGGATGGTACCGGCAATCGCATAGGCCACCACCAGCGGCGGCGAAGCCAGGAACGCTTGCTTGGCATACGGGTGGATACGCCCGTCGAAGTTGCGGTTACCCGACAACACGGCGGTGGCGTACAAGTCGCGGTCAATGATCTCTTGCTGGATCACCGGGTCGAGCGCACCGGACATACCGTTGCAGGTGGTGCAGGCGAAGGCCACCACACCGAAACCGAGTTTTTCCAGTTCGTGCCCAAGGCCGGCTTCTTCGAGGTACATGGCCACGGTTTTCGAACCGGGCGCCAGGGACGACTTGACCCACGGCTTGCGGCTCAGCCCCAGCTTGTTGGCGTTGCGCGCCAGGAGGCCGGCGGCGATCACGTTGCGCGGGTTGCTGGTGTTGGTGCAGCTGGTGATCGCGGCAATGATGACCGCACCGTCGGGCATTTGCCCCGGTACTTCTTCCCACTGGCCGGAGATGCCTTTGGCGGCGAGGTCGCTGGTGGCGACACGGGCGTGCGGGTTGCTCGGGCCGGCCATGTTGCGCACGACGCTGGACAGGTCGAAGGTCAGGCCGCGCTCGTATTTCGCGCCCTTGAGGTCGTCGGCCCACAGGCCGGTCTGGCGTGCGTATTGCTCGACCAGGGCGACTTGTGCGTCTTCACGGCCGGTGAGTTTCAGGTAGGCGATGGTCTGCTGGTCGATGTAGAACATCGCCGCGGTGGCGCCGTATTCCGGGGCCATGTTGGAGATGGTCGCGCGGTCGCCCAGGGTCAGTGCCGATGCACCTTCGCCGAAGAACTCGAGCCATGCGCCCACCACTTTCTGTTGACGCAGGAACTCGGTCAGCGCCAGCACCATGTCGGTGGCGGTGATGCCGGGTTGCAGCTTGCCCGTCAGCTCCACGCCGACGCTTTCCGGCAGGCGCATCCACGAGGCGCGGCCGAGCATCACGCTCTCGGCTTCGAGGCCGCCGACGCCGATGGCGATCACGCCGAGGGCATCCACGTGCGGGGTGTGGCTGTCGGTGCCGACGCAGGTGTCGGGGAACGCCACGCCGTCACGCACCTGGATCACCGGAGACATTTTCTCCAGGTTGATCTGGTGCATGATGCCATTGCCCGGCGGGATCACGTCGACGTTCTTGAAGGCTTTTTTGGTCCACTCGATAAAGTGGAAGCGGTCTTCGTTGCGGCGGTCTTCGATAGCGCGGTTTTTCTCGAACGCGTCCGGGTCGAAACCACCGGCTTCGACGGCCAGGGAGTGGTCGACGATCAGTTGGGTCGGCACCACCGGGTTGACCTGGGCCGGGTCGCCGCCTTGCAGGGCGATGGCATCGCGCAGGCCGGCGAGGTCGACCAGGGCGGTCTGGCCGAGGATGTCATGGCACACCACCCGCGCCGGGAACCAAGGGAAGTCGAGGTCGCGCTTGCGCTCGATCAGTTGGCTCAGGGAAGCATTGAGGGTGGCCGGGTCGCAACGACGCACCAGGTTTTCCGCGAGTACGCGGGAGGTGTAAGGCAAGGTGGCGTAGGCGCCGGGGGTGATTGCATCGACAGCCGCGCGGGCGTCGAAGTAATCGAGGCGGCTGCCGGGGAGCGATTTGCGAAATTCAGTGTTCATCGTCAGGACTCGGTCACGGTGATTACAAAAGGAACCCACTGATCCAGATTTGAAATGTGATTCAAATGTGGGAGGGGGCAAGCCCCCTCCCACCTTTTGACCTCATTTCAATCCTGGAATCGTCGGCCTTCAGCGACGTTCGATTGGCACGAACTTGCGCTGTTCGACGCCGATGTACTCAGCGCTTGGACGGATGATGCGGTTGTTGGCGCGCTGTTCGAACACATGCGCGGCCCAGCCGGTGAGGCGCGAGCACACGAAGATCGGGGTGAACAGCTTGGTCGGGATGCCCATGAAGTGGTACGCCGAGGCATGGTAGAAGTCGGCGTTGGGGAACAACTTCTTCTGCTCCCACATGACCTTGTCGATGGCTTCGGAGACCGGGAACAACACTTTGTCGTCCACTTCTTCGGCGAGCAGTTTCGACCAGCCCTTGATGACCTCATTGCGCGGGTCGCTGTCTTTGTAGATCGCGTGACCGAAGCCCATGATCTTGTCCTTGCGCGCCAGCATGGCGAGGGTGCCGTCGACGGCGTCCTCGGCCGACAAGAAGCGCTCGATCATTTCCATCGCCGCTTCGTTGGCGCCGCCGTGCAGCGGGCCGCGCAGCGAACCGATGGCGGCGGTGATGCACGAATACAAGTCAGACAGGGTCGACGCACAGACACGCGCGGTAAAGGTCGACGCGTTGAATTCGTGCTCGGCGTACAGGATCAGCGACACGTTCATCACTTTGACGTGCAACTCGCTCGGCGTCTTGCCGTGCAGCAGGTGCAGGAAGTGACCGCCGATGGAAGGTTCGTCGGTCACGCAGTCGATGCGTTTGCCGTCATGGCTGAAGCGGTACCAGTAGCACATGATCGCCGGGAAGGCAGCGAGCAGACGGTCGGTGACATCGCGCTGTACGCTGAAGTCCTGCTCCGGCTCGAGATTGCCGAGGAACGAGCAACCGGTACGCATCACGTCCATCGGGTGGGCGTCGGCCGGGATGCGCTCGAGCACTTCCTTGAGCGCCTGGGGCAGGTCACGCAGCTTGCTCAGCTTGGCGCTGTAGGCAGCCAGTTCGGTCTTGGTCGGCAATTCGCCGTACAGCAGCAGGTAGGCGACTTCTTCGAACTGCGCATCAGCGGCCAGTTCGCGCACGTCGTAGCCGCGATAGGTCAGGCCGGCACCGGCCTGGCCCACGGTGGACAGTGCGGTCTGCCCGGCCACCTGGCCACGCAGGCCAGCGCCGCTCAGTACTTTTGCTTCAGCCATGGTTACTCTCCAATTTTGTAGTTATCCGGGAGGCGCGTTCGTTACTTCTTGGCGGCGAACAGCGCGTCGAGCTTCTGCTCGAAGGTGTGGTAGTCGATGCGATCGTAAAGCTCCATGCGGGTTTGCATGGTGTCGATCACGTTCTGTTGGGTGCCGTCGCGACGGATCGCGGTGTAGACGTTTTCGGCGGCCTTGTTCATGGCGCGGAAGGCCGAGAGCGGGTACAGCACGATGGAAACATCGGCAGATTTCAGTTGATCGACGGTGTACAACGGGGTTGCACCGAACTCGGTAATGTTAGCCAGGATCGGCGCCTTTACCTTTGACGCGAACAGCTTGTACATGTCCAGCTCGGTGATGGCTTCCGGGAACACCATGTCGGCGCCGGCCTCGATGCAGGCGGCGGCGCGATCCAGGGCGGATTCCAGGCCTTCGACGGCCAGCGCATCGGTACGCGCCATGATCACGAAGCTGTCATCGGTGCGCGCATCCACGGCGGCCTTGATGCGGTCGACCATTTCCTGCTGGGACACGATTTCTTTGTTCGGGCGATGACCGCAGCGCTTGGCGCCGACCTGATCTTCAATATGGATGGCAGCGGCGCCGAACTTGATCATCGACTTGACGGTGCGTGCCACGTTGAACGCCGAGGAGCCGAAACCGGTGTCCACGTCCACCAGCAGCGGCAGGTCGCACACGTCGGTGATGCGGCGCACGTCGGTCAGCACGTCATCGAGGCCGGTGATGCCCAGGTCCGGCACGCCGAGGGAGCCCGCGGCCACCCCGCCACCCGACAGGTAGATCGCCTTGAAACCGGCGCGTTTGGCCAGCAGTGCGTGGTTGGCATTGATCGTGCCGACCACCTGCAATGGGTGTTCGCTGGCGACCGCGTCACGGAAACGCTGGCCTGGAGTGCGGTTGTTATTGGAACTCATGACTCACCTCGCTGAGTGGCTGTCTGGGGAGCACCGCCTGGGAAGTGGCGGGCGATATTGCGTTTGGAGGCGCCGATGTGACGACGCATCAACAACTCGGCCAGTTCACCGTCGCGATCGGCGATCGCGTCAAGAATACGGTGATGCTCGGCAAAGGCCTGGCGTGGACGATTGGGGGTTGCGGAGAACTGGATGCGGTACATACGCACCAACTGGTACAGCTCGCCGCAGAGCATTTGGGTCAAGGTGCGGTTGCCCGCGCCCTGGATGATCCGGTAATGAAAGTCGAAGTCGCCTTCCTGCTGGTAATAGCCGACACCCGCCTGGAACGCCGCATCCCGTTCGTGGGTATGCAGCACCTGGCGCAGTTCTTCGATCTCCGCATCGGTCATGCGCTCGGCGGCCAGGCGGCACGCCATGCCTTCGAGGGATTCGCGGATTTCATAGAGTTCGATCAATTCCGCGTGGCTCAACGACACCACGCGAGCGCCCACATGGGGCACGCGCACCAGCAGGCGCTGGCCTTCGAGACGGTGGATCGCCTCACGCAACGGGCCGCGGCTGATGCCGTAGGTGCGCGCCAGTTCCGGCTCGGAGATCTTGCTGCCGGGGGCGATCTCGCCTTTGACGATAGCGGCCTGTATACGCCTAAAGACATTCTCCGACATTGTCTGGGATTCTTCCGGGGAGACCACCGGAGCTTCCGATTGAACCAGCATATTGTCGACACCTTTAAAAGCAATGCCGCAAAAACTAGCCAATAAGCCCTACTTAGTCAAAGAATAAATCAACATTGTCGACAATCGTCTAATAACCGCCGTTGTAAGCAACAAGGACATGGCCGCCTGCCAGCGCTGGCGCCAAAAAAGCATCATGTTAGAATAGACGCCGCTTTTGCCTGACATCTCTTGATGAAACGGCGCACGAGGGAGCTTGCGCAGCAATGCCAGTCGCCTTGAATTGAACATCGCACTGCACCGCCTCAGGATTTATGAGACTCAAGCCCTTCCCCCGATTGTTTTGCCTACTGTTCATACCAGGACTTATGCCGGGGCTATGCGCTGCCGCCGAGAAGACCGTGTATGGCCTCAACGAATACGCCAAGCTGGCGGATATCGACCTGGAAGTGGCGGCCAAACTCGACACCGGCGCCAAGACCGCCTCGTTGAGCGCCCGCGATATCAAACGCTTCAAGCGCAACGGCGAATCCTGGGTACGCTTCTACCTGGCCATCGACACCGCCCATTCCCACCCCATCGAACGCCCACTGGCCCGCGTCAGCAAGATCAAGCGCCGCGCCGGTGACTACGACCCCGATGAGGACAAGAACTACACCGCCCGTCCGGTGATTGCCCTGGATATCTGCATGGGCAGCGCTTTACGCAGCATCGAAGTGAACTTGACTGACCGCAGCGCTTTCCAATACCCGCTGCTGATCGGCTCCGAAGCGTTGAAACGCTTTGATGCGCTGGTCGACCCCAGTCTTAAATACGCAGCGGGCAAACCTGCCTGCGCCGCCGACGCTCATACCGCCGAGTAAACCGAATGCGCTCTCTGACCCTGCACCTGAAAATCCTCATCACCCTCCTGGTGGTGCTGGGTATTTCGGTCACCGCCTACCAGATCTTCGTGCTGGGCATTCCCGTCACCGAGGACGCCACCGACGACTTGTGGAACATCGACGCCAAGGTCGAGTTCGTCGCCAACCCGAAAGACCCGGTGAAGATCCAGATGTTCGTGCCGCCCCTGAGCCGCGACTTCGTCAGCCTCAATGAGAGTTTCATCTCGAATAACTACGGGGTCAGCGTCAACCGCATCGATGGCAACCGCAAGGTCACCTGGTCGGCGCGCCGGGCCAAGGGCAAGCAGACCCTGTATTACCGCCTGGTGCTGACCAAGCGTTACAGCGGTGAAAAGGTCAAGATCAAGGGCCCGACCTTCCGCGACAGCATCGCCGTGGAAGGCCCGGAAAAAATCGCCGCCGAAGCCCTGCTCGCGCCGATCCGCCAGCACTCGGCCGATGTGGAAACCTTTATTACCGAAGCCATCAAGCGCACCAACAACCTCAACGACGACAACGTCAAGCTGCTGCTGGCGGGCGACCCCTCGACACCGCACAAGGCCAAGATCGTCGAACTGCTGCTGTCCATCGCCCACGTGCCGGTGGAAAAGGTCCACACCATCCGCCTCGTCGCCGACCAGCCGCAAACCCCGGAACTGTGGCTGCGCAGCTTCAATGGCAATGACTGGCTGTACTTCAACCCGGAAACCGGCGAACCAGGCCTGCCCGCCGACCGCCTGTTGTGGTGGACCGGCGATGAAAACCTGATCACCGTCGATGGCGGCAAGAAAGCCATGGTCACCTTCAGCCTGAACAACAGCGAAATGAACGCGATCCGCCTGGCCAAGCTGACCGACGAAAACACCGACGCCAACTTCCTCGAATACTCGCTGTACGGCCTGCCGCTGCAAACCCAGCAGACCTTCATGATCATGGTGATGATCCCGATCGGCGTGCTGGTGATCCTGATCCTGCGCAACCTGATCGGCCTGCAGACCCTGGGCACGTTTACCCCGGTGCTGATCGCCCTGGCGTTCCGCGAGACTCAGCTGGGCTTCGGGATTGTGCTGTTTACGATCATCACCGCGCTGGGCTTGTCGCTGCGCTCGTACCTGGAACACCTGAAGTTGCAGATGCTGCCGAGGCTGTCGGTGGTGCTGACCTTCGTGGTGGTGCTGATCGCGGCCATCAGCCTGTTCAGCCATAAACTGGGGCTGGAGCGCGGGCTGTCGGTGGCGCTGTTCCCGATGGTGATTCTGACCATGACCATCGAACGCCTGTCGATCACCTGGGAAGAACGCGGCGCCAGCCATGCGCTGAAAGTGGCGATCGGCACGCTGTTCGCGGCGTCCCTGGCGCACCTGATCATGAGCGTGCCGGAGCTGGTCTACTTTGTGTTCACCTTCCCGGCGATCCTGCTGATCCTAGTGGGCTTCATGCTGGCCATGGGGCGTTATCGCGGCTACCGCCTGACCGAGCTGGTGCGCTTCAAGGCCTTCCTCAAGGCTGACTCGTAATGTTCGGCTTCTGGAAGACCTGGAAGGCCCTGGAAGCGCGGGGCATCATGGGCATCAACCGGCGTAATGCGGACTACGTGCTCAAGTACAACAAGCGCAGCCTGTACCCGATCGTGGATGACAAGATCATCACCAAGGAACGCGCGCTGGCGGCTGGCATCCATGTGCCGGAAATGTACGGGGTGATTTCCACCGAGAAGGAAATCGACAAGCTCGACGAGATCATCCAAGGGCGCAGCGACTTCGTGATCAAACCGGCCCAGGGCGCTGGCGGTGACGGCATCCTCGTCATCGCCGACCGCTTTGAGGAGCGTTATCGCACGGTCTCCGGCAAGATCATCAGCCATGAGGAAATCGAGCATCAGATTTCCAGCATCCTCACCGGCCTGTACTCCCTGGGCGGCCACCGCGACCGCGCGCTGATCGAGTACCGCGTGGTGCCCGACCAGATTTTCAAGAGCATCAGCTACGAAGGCGTGCCGGATATCCGCATCATCGTGCTGATGGGCTACCCAGTGATGGCCATGCTGCGCTTGCCGACCCGCCAGTCCGGCGGCAAGGCCAACCTGCACCAGGGCGCGATCGGCGTGGGCGTCGACCTGGCCACCGGCCTGACCCTGCGCGGCACCTGGTTGAACAACATCATCACCAAACACCCTGACACCACCAACGCGGTGGATGGCGTGCAACTGCCCAACTGGGACGGTTTCATGAAGCTCGCCGCCGGCTGCTATGAGCTGTGCGGGCTGGGCTACATCGGCGTGGACATGGTGCTGGACCAGGAAAAAGGCCCACTGATCCTCGAACTGAATGCGCGGCCGGGGCTGAATATCCAGATCGCCAACGACTGCGGCCTGACCCTGCGCACCCATGCGGTCGAGGCACGACTGGAAACCCTGAAAGCTGCCGGCGTGACGGAAACGCCGGAAGAACGGGTGAAGTTCGTGCAGGCCATGTTCGGGCACATCCCCGCCGTCGAAGGTTGAGCCGGCCTTCGATCTGTCTATCCCCGACATCCCCTCTAGGACCAAATCCTACGGGGGTCTACAATCCCCTCCCCCACGCCATCAGCTGATCCACCCCGCATGTCGACCTGTTCCGTACACCCACTGCCCTACCGGGCCAACCCCGCCGAGTATTTTGCGGCGATTCGCCATGCCCCTGGCGCGGTGCTATTGGACAGCGGCCGCCCGACCGCCGAGCGGGGCCGTTATGACCTGCTCAGCGCCTGGCCCGAAGCGACGTTGGCGGTGCGGCCTGACGAAAGCGGCAGCGAGTTCCTGCAACGCCTGCGGGAAAACCTTACACAGTTGGGTGAGGCGGCATTGCCGGCTGGCTACGAGTTACCGTTCGTCGGCGGCCTGATCGGTTACCTGAGCTACGATTTCGGCCGGCACCTGGAACAGTTGCCGCACCGCGCGGTGGACGATCTGCACCTGCCGGACGCACGTTTTGGGCTGTACGCCTGGGCCCTGGTCAGCGATCACCAGGCGCAGACCAGCCAGTTGGTGTTTCACCCGACACTGGCCGATGGCGAGCGGCAGCGACTGATCAAGCTGTTCAGCCAGCCAGCCGCCGAGATAGCCGCCAACTTCAAGCTCCACGGCCCCATGACCCCCGACATCAGCGCCCAGACCTACGCGCAGGCCATCGCCCGCATCCACGACTATATCCGCGCGGGCGACTGCTACCAGGTCAACTTCACCCAGCGCTTTCGCGCAGCGTGCAGCGGCGATCCGTGGGCGGCCTACTGCGCCTTGCGCGAAGCCTGCCCGACGCCATTTTCCGGGTTCCAGAGCCTGCCGGATGACGGCGCGGTACTGAGCCTGTCGCCGGAACGTTTCGTCAGGATCAGCCAGCGCCAGGTCGAAACCCGCCCGATCAAAGGCACCCGCCCGCGCGGCCTGACGCCTGAAGAAGACGCCGCCAACGCCGCCGAACTGCTGGCCAGCCCCAAGGATCGTGCCGAGAACCTGATGATCGTCGATCTGTTGCGCAACGACCTCGGGCGCACCTGCCGCACCGGCTCGGTGAAAGTGCCGGAGTTGTTCAGCCTGGAAAGCTACCCCAACGTGCATCACTTGGTCAGCAGCGTCACCGGCGAATTGGCCGACGACAAGGACGCCCTGGATCTGATCGCCGGCAGCTTCCCTGGCGGCTCCATCACCGGCGCACCGAAGATCCGCGCAATGCAGATCATCGACGAACTGGAGCCAACCCGCCGCGGGCTGTACTGCGGCTCGCTGGTGTACCTGGACGTGCGTGGCGAGATGGACAGCTCCATCGCCATCCGCAGCCTGCTGGTCAAGGACGGCCAGGTGTGCTGCTGGGGCGGCGGCGGGATCGTCGCCGACTCGCAATGGCAGGCGGAATATCAGGAGTCGCTGACCAAGGTGCGGGTATTGTTACAAACCCTGGAAAGCCTGTAACGCAGCGCCCTTCCTGGCGTTGGGAGGCAACGCCCGGCCGCGGAAAAAACCTGAATCAGAACCGCTGTGGACGGCCTGTGAACCGGAGGATAGCGTCCGGTTTCGACCGTCCACCCGCCATCTGTGAAGGATCACATGAAGCGATTGCTTACTCGTCAGAAAATATTTCCAAGATTGCATCTGCACTTGCCAGAGCCTAACATCTCCCAAATTGGGAGGTTAGGATCATGCGGATAATCGCGTTCTCGACCTTACGTCTCTTCTGGGAGAGCCACCCAGCTTACATCGACGCCAAAACACCGCTGGTCGAGTTGTATCGCCATATGGAGAAGGCTGCATACCCAACGCCGCAAGCGCTCAAGGCGGAGCTCGGAACCGCGAGCATCCTCAAAGGCAGCAGGGTTGTATTCAACGTGGGCGGCAACCGGTATCGAGTGATCATGGCGATCAATTATCAGCGTCAGCTTGGGTTCATACGTTTCGTGGGAACCCACGCACAGTACGATCAGATCAACGCGGAGACCGTGTGATGAACATCAAACCCATACATTCCCAAGAAGACCTCACCGCCGCGCTCGCACGCGTCGAACAGATATGGGAAGCGCCAATCGGCTCGCCTGAGGGCGATGAGCTGGAAATTCTTGCGGTCCTCATTGAAAAGTATGAGGCCGAACATTATCCGATGCCGCCGTCGGACCCGGTGGAAGCCATCCGCTTTCGCATGGAGCAACTTGGCATGACGGCGCGCGACCTGGAGGCCTTCATCGGCACCAGCGGCCGGGTGTCCGAAGTGCTCAACCGCAAGCGCAAGCTGAGCCTGTCGATGATCAAGCGCCTGCATGAAGGCTTGAGCATCCCGTATGAGCGGTTGCTGGCAGGGGCTTAAGAACTCAGGCGGCTGTAGGCCCGCGCCCACATTCGACCGCGCTTCCAGAGGATAAACGCGGTCGAATGTGGGAGCGGGCTTGCTCGCGATGGGGCCGCCAACTGCGCGGAACGACTTACAGGCTCAACGGCCGGTTCGAAGCCTTGATGAACTCGTTCTTCAGCTCTTCAAACGTATGCACCGCCGGGAACTGCGGGAACTCGCGGATCACATTCTCCGGCGCATGGAACAGAATCCCGCGGTCGGCCTCGCCCAGCATGCTGGTATCGTTGTACGAATCGCCGGCAGCGATCACGCGGTAGTACAGGCTCTTGAACGACAGCACCGACTGGCGCTTGGGGTCTTTCTGGCGCAGTTGGTAACTGACCACGCGGTCGGTTTCGTCAGTGATCAGGCGGTGGCACAACAGGGTCGGGAACCCCAACTGGCGCATCAGCGGCTGGGAGAATTCGTAGAAGGTGTCCGACAGGATCACCACCTGGAAGCGCTCGCGCAGCCAGTTGACGAACTCGATGGCACCGTCCAGCGGCTTGAGGGTAGCGATCACTTCCTGGATATCGGCGAGCTTGAGCCCGTGTTCGTCGAGGATGCGCAGGCGTTGCTTCATCAGCACGTCGTAGTCGGGAATGTCCCGGGTGGTCGCCCGCAGGGATTCAATACCGGTTTTTTCGGCGAAGGCGATCCAGATTTCCGGAACCAGTACCCCTTCCAGGTCGAGACAGGCAATTTCCACGAGACACTCCTATTTGTATTGTTCAAGTCGAGCGAGCAAAAAGACTGCCGAACTCTAGCGATTCAAGGCGGCGGCCGCAACGCAGGGCGGATTTTGATACCATCACTCTCCTATAGAGCGCTCAGCGCCACTGACCTGTAGGAACCGTCCTGATGAACCAAGCCTTCGATGTCGTTGAACTCGCCACGACCTATGCCAACAAATCTGCCCAGGACATTCTCAAGCTGGCGTTCAGCCAGTTCGGCGATGACCTGTGGATTTCCTTCAGCGGTGCCGAGGATGTGGTGCTGGTGGACATGGCCTGGAAGCTGAACAAGAACGTCAAGGTGTTCAGCCTCGACACCGGCCGCCTGCACCCGGAGACCTACCGTTTCATCGAACAGGTGCGCGAGTTCTACAAGATCGACATCGAGCTGATCTCGCCGGACCAGAGCAAACTGGAACCCTTCGTCAAAGAGAAAGGCTTGTTCAGCTTCTACAAAGACGGCCATGGCGAATGCTGCGGCGTGCGCAAGATCGAGCCGCTGCGCCGCAAGCTCTCCGGCGTGCGCGCCTGGGCTACCGGCCAGCGCCGCGATCAGAGCCCCGGCACCCGCAGCCAAGTGGCGGCGCTGGAAATCGACACGGCCTTCTCCACCCCGGAGCGCACCCTGTACAAGTTCAACCCACTGGCGCAGATGACCAGCGAAGAGATCTGGAGTTACATCCGCATGCTGGAGCTGCCGTACAACAGCCTGCACGAGCGCGGTTTTATCAGCATCGGCTGCGAGCCCTGCACCCGCCCGGTGTTGCCAAACCAACACGAACGCGAAGGCCGCTGGTGGTGGGAAGAAGCCACGCAGAAGGAATGCGGGCTGCATGCCGGGAATCTCATCAGCAAGGCCTAAGCGCTGACGCAGTCAACCATGTGGGAGGGGGAGCAAGCCCCCTCCCACATTTGTTTTGTGCCGAGCGTAAAAATGTACACACAAATGTAACCATCGGTGCCATTTATGTGTGCAATCCATCGACCTTCGCACCAAAACGTAACATCTCCTCTCTGCCGCTGTTTATTCTCTAAACAGAGGTTCTGCCCCGTCAAAAATAAATACCTGTTCAAACGGTCAATTTATATCGCTTTGAATTCAGTCAGTTATTTATAGAACCTATAAAAACGAAATTAACCAAGGTTTTCATAGATCGAAAACTGGCACGTATGTGGCTTAAGGTGAAGTACTCTTTGTATACAATAAATACAAAACATACATACACTTTCCCGCTGCGGCTTTGCTGCAGCAGTGCTGGAGCCTGCCGGAATGCGTACACGCCTCTCGAACACCCTCGCACTGGATCTGCCCTCCTCCGCCCTCAACCCCGAGGCCGCGAGCCCCGGCCCGCTGGTACTCAGCCCGCGCCTGCACAACCGGGACCTGGCGCCGACCAAGGTCGAAGGCCGACGCTGGGGGCGCTACAGCATCTTTGCGTTATGGACCAACGACGTACACAACATCGCCAATTACTCGTTCGCCATTGGCTTATATGCGCTGGGCCTGGGTGGCTGGCAGATTCTGTTATCCCTGGGGATCGGCGCGGCGCTGGTGTACTTCTTCATGAACTTGTCGGGTTATATGGGGCAGAAGACCGGGGTGCCGTTTCCGGTGATCAGCCGCATCAGCTTCGGCATTCACGGCGCACAGATTCCGGCCTTGATCCGTGCGGTCATTGCGATTGCCTGGTTTGGTATCCAGACCTACCTGGCCTCGGTGGTGTTCCGAGTATTGCTGACGGCGATTCATCCGGGGTTTGCCGACTATGACCACAACTCGATCCTGGGCCTGTCGACCCTGGGCTGGGCGTGCTTTGTGACGATCTGGTTCGTGCAACTGGTGATCCTGGCCTACGGCATGGAGACCGTGCGTCGCTACGAAGGCTTCGCCGGGCCGGTGATTTTGCTGACCGTCGCTTCGCTGGCCGGTTGGATGTACTTCCAGGCCGACGGCCACATCGCCTGGTCGATCCGCGAGCCGCTCACCGGTGGCGAGATGTGGCGCAATATCTTTGCCGGCGGCGCGCTGTGGCTGGCGATCTACGGTACGTTGATCCTCAACTTCTGCGACTTCGCGCGCTCTTCGCCGTGCCGCAAGACCATCCAGGTCGGTAACTTCTGGGGCCTGCCGGTGAACATCCTGGTGTTCGCCGCCATCACCGTGCTGCTCTGCGGCGGGCAGTTCCAGCTCAATGGCCGGGTGATCGAAAGCCCGACCGAGATCATCGCGGCGATCCCCAATACGTTCTTCCTGGTACTCGGCTGCCTGGCGTTCCTGATCGTCACCGTGGCGGTGAACATCATGGCCAACTTCGTCGCCCCGGCCTTTGTGCTGAGCAACCTGGCGCCCAAGTACCTGAACTTCCGCCGCGCCGGGTTGATCAGCGCTGCCGTGGCGGTGCTGATCCTGCCGTGGAACCTCTACAACAGCCCGCTGGTGATCGTGTATTTCCTTTCCGGCCTGGGCGCGCTGCTCGGGCCGTTGTACGGGGTGATCATGGTCGATTACTGGCTGATCCGTAAAAGCCAGGTCGATGTGCCGCAACTGTACAGCGAAGACCCGAATGGCGTTTATTACTACAGCCGTGGCGTGAATATGCGCGCGGTGGCGGCATTTATTCCTGCGGCGGTGATCGCCATCCTGCTGGCGCTGTTGCCGGGGTTTGCCAGTGTCTCGCCGTTTTCCTGGTTGTTTGGCGCCGGTATTGCAGGGCTGTTGTACCGGCTGATCGCCAAGCGCCAAGCGTTCTACGCTGATGTCAGCGGTGAAAGCATTGCAGTCGATAACGTCAGTCATTAAAAAGGACATTCCATGCGTATCCTCGTGGTCAACGTCAACACCACCGAATCCATCACCCAGACCATCGCCGAGCAAGCGCGGTCCGTGGCCTCGCCGGGCACCGAGATTGTCGGGCTCACGCCGTACTTCGGCGCCGAATCGGTGGAAGGCAATTTTGAGAGCTACCTGGCGGCCATCGCGGTGATGGACCGCGTGATGGCCTACGACCAGCCGTTCGATGCGGTGATCCAGGCCGGGTATGGCGAACATGGGCGCGAAGGCCTACAGGAATTGTTGAATGTGCCGGTAGTGGACATCACCGAAGCGGCAGCCACCACCGCGATGTTCCTCGGCCACGCCTACTCGGTGGTGACCACCCTGGACCGCACGGTGCCGCTGATCGAGGACCGCCTGAAACTCGCCGGCCTGTATCAACGCTGCGCCTCGGTGCGGGCCAGCGGCATGGCGGTGCTGGAGCTGGAAGAACACCCGCTGGCGGCCATGGAGGCCATCGTGCGGCAGGCGGAACTGGCGATCCGCGAGGACAAGGCCGAGGTGATCTGCCTGGGATGCGGCGGCATGGCCGGGCTGGACGAACGCATTCGCCAGCGCACCGGGGTGCCGGTGGTGGACGGGGTAACGGCGGCGGTGACGATTGCCGAAGGGTTGGTGCGATTGGGGTTGTCGACGTCGAAGGTCAGGACCTACGCCACCCCGCGGCCGAAGACTGTCATCGGCTGGCCGCGCAGCCGATAGAACAGGTCGCGGCGATCAAATCGCGCTGAAGCGCTGCGCCAGTCCCGCGATTAAAAACTGCTCGAGGATGAAGTCGACAAACGCCCGGGTCTTGCCGGGCAGCAGTTTGTGTTCGGCGTAGTAGAGGGAGATGTTGCCGTCGTCGACGTACCAGTCGGGCAGCACCCGCACCACCGCGCCACTGTCGAGGAACGGCACTGCCATCGGCATGCTCACCAGCGCAATGCCCATCCCCTGGGCGCTCGCGCAACAGGCGGCCTCCGAGTCGCTCAGGGTCATGCGCGGCTTGAGCGCCAACGGACGCTGTTCGCGCTCGCGGCTGGTCAGTTGCCAGGAACGCACGCGGCCGGTTTGCGGGGAGCGGATCAGGATGCCCAGGCAGCGCGCCAAATCCTCGGGCGCCAGTACCGGCGGGCGTTGCGCCAGGTAATCCGCTGACGCCACCAACACCCGGTGCGCGGGCGTCAGCTTGCGTGCAACCACGCCCTGGGGCAGCTCAAAACCACCGCCGATGGCCGCATCGAAGCCCTGGCCGATCAGGTCGACCTGGCGGTTGTCAAAATGCCAATCCGGGCTGATATCCGGAAAACGCCGGACGAATTCCCCCAGCAACGGCATGACATAACGATTACCGAACACCGTGCCCATGCTGACCTTGAGCGTCCCCACCGGCCGCCCCTCGGCGCTGGCCAGGTTGGCCACGGCGTTCTGAATGGTGATGAGGCTGTCGCTGACTTCGGCGAGGAACCGCTTGCCGGCTTCGGTCAGGGTCAGGCGCCGGGTGCTGCGCTGGAACAGCCGCACCCCCAGCCGCGCTTCCAGCTTGGCGACACTTTTGCCCACCGCCGCCGGGGTCAGGCTCAAGCGCCGGGCCGCTTCGGCAAAGCTGCCGCCTTCGGCGCTGCGCACAAAGCATTCGATACTGCCGAAGCTCTCCATATCCGCCCACTCTAAACTTCTGGTTTACACAGACTATAGCAATCCGGGTCTACCGACAGCGGCGGGTGAGGTCGATACTCGGCTGCATCCACAAGGCATCCCGCCTTGAACAGTGAGGAGATCAACATGACTACCCAGAACCTCAGCGGCAAAGTTGCCTTGATTCAAGGCGGCTCACGCGGCATCGGCGCCGCCATCGTCAAGCGTCTTGCAGCACAAGGTGCGGCCGTCGCCTTTACCTACGTCAGTTCCGCCGCCAAGGCCGCAGAACTGCAGAACAGCGTGATCAGCGCCGGCGGCAAAGCCCTGGCGATTCAGGCCGACAGCGCCGATGCCACGGCGATTCGCAACGCGGTCAACGCCACGGTCCAAGCCTTTGGGCGCCTGGATATCCTGGTGAACAACGCCGGCGTGCTGGCCATCGCGCCGCTGGAAGACTTCAAACTGGAGGACTTCGACCAGACCCTGGCAATCAACGTGCGCAGCGTATTCATCGCCACTCAGGAAGCGGCCAAGCACATGGGCGAAGGCGGCCGCGTGATCAACATCGGCAGTACCAACGCCGAACGCATGCCCTTTGGCGGCGGCGGGCCGTATGCGATGAGCAAGGCGGCGCTGGTCGGCCTGACCAAGGGCCTGGCGCGGGACCTGGGGCCACGTGGCATCACCATTAACAACGTGCAGCCAGGGCCGGTGGACACCGACATGAACCCGGCGAACAGTGAGTTCGCCGAGAGCCTGATCGGGTTGATGGCGGTGGGCCGTTATGGCCATGTCGAGGAGATCGCCAGCTTTGTGGCCTACCTGGCCGGGCCGGAAGCGGGTTACATCACCGGGGCCAGCCTGACCATCGACGGTGGCTTCAGCGCATAACCGCCTGTAGGCGCCGGGTCAGGACATGGGCGGCAGGCCGTAGGCGGCGAGGTCGAAGTCCGCGAGTTTGCGGATGATCTGGTCGGCGTGGTGGTACTTGCTGTCGGCCATGGCTTCGTCGGGCACGGCGATGGCGGTCATCCGGGCCGCCTTTGCTGCGGTGACGCCGAACGGCGAGTCTTCAAACACCAGGCAATCTTGCGGCGCGATGCCCAGGCGCCGCGCGGCGGTGAGGAAGATGTCCGGCGCGGGTTTGGCGGCACCGACTTCCGGGTCGTCAGCCGTGACGATGGTGCCGAACAGGCCAAACCATTCGCGGTGCAGCGTGGTCTTGTGGCCAAAGGAGTTGCGCGACGAACTGGTGCCCACCGCAATCGGAATATTGTGCGCGTTCAGGTGCCGTACCAACGCTTCGGCGCCGGGCATGCCCAACGCCCTGGGGAAACGCTCGCTCATCAGCGGCTCACGGATTTCGAGGAACTCAGCCGCCGTGATCGGCAGGTCCAGCGCCTTGACCACGTAGTCGGCCAGGTCCTGGGCCCCGCGCCCGATGATGTGCTGTTTGATCCCCCAGTCATAGGTACGCCCGAAGCGTTCGGCGATGATCTGCGTCACTTCGGTGTAGATGCCTTCGGTATCCAGCAACAAGCCGTCCATATCGAAAATCACGGCCTTGATCGGACCGACTGCGCTACGCGGTGCATTCATCGTGACGAAACCCTGGAGGTAGGACTAAAAGGATTCAGCACAATAACGGCCCCGCTTGTCGGCAGGCAACCTTTTAGGCTGTGCGCCTGATCAGGCCGGCGTGGGCAGGCAGCCCAGGCTGGTCAATGCGGCCTCCACCGCGTGCTCCAACGGCGTATGGGGTTCGTGGCCCAGGGCCGCAAGCAAGCGTTGGTTATCCATACGCAACGGGGTTTGCCACAGATAACGCATCTCCTGTATCTCGCGAAAGGTCACGACAAACGGCGCAGCCAACTTCAACAGCCACCAGGGAAATACGCCTACACGCGGTTGCAGGCCCGTCCTGCGTAACACTACGCGCTGGATCGCCTGGCTCATCTGCGTGCCATCACTGTCCACGTGCCCGGCCATATGAAAGCAGGCAAAAGCGTCGAGGGCGGCGCGGCGCTCAATCAACTCGAGCATGGTGCGCGCCACATCCGGCAGGTAAGCCCATTGGTGGGCGACGCCTGGCGCACCTGGGGCGCTGACCGCGCGCACCGGTTTACCGGGTTTGACCAGGCCTTGGGAGAACCAGTTGTTGGCCGCTCCGGCGCCGAAAAAATCCCCGGCACGCACGATCACTACACGAGCGCCCTCGCGGGAAGACTGAAGCAAGCGCTGCTCCAGTTGCACACGTATCGCGCCCTTGCGGGTCAGCGGGTGCTGGGGTGAGTCTTCGGAAAGCACCGGGAACGCATCCGGCCCGAAGTTGTAGACCGTGCCGGGCAACACGATGGTCGCGCGCTCGGCGATGGCCGCAGCAATGGTGTTGTCGATCATCGGCAGCACCTGCTCGGCCCAATTGCGATAGCCCGGCGGGTTCACCCCATGGATGATCACCGCGCAGCCACGGGCGGCAGCGATGACGTCCTGGCGATTGAGCGCATCGCCTTTGAGCCAGGTATAGGCGGCATTCTGGCTACGGGCCTTGGCGACATCCCGGGTCAACGCACACACCTGCCAGCCCGCCACGCTCAACTGTCGCGCCACTTCGCCGCCGATACCGCCGGTTGCACCCAATACCAGTACCTTGCTCATCACCCGCTCCCACGTTGGTTGGAGTGGCCATTCTGTTCGTAGCCTGGCTATAGAGGAATTGCCGAAGACCATCCAGACGCTATACATTTACGCATGGCATTGAACATTGGCTGGGAGCTTTACCGATCGTTTCTTGGGGTACTCAAGGAAGGATCGCTGTCGGGGGCCGCACGGCAGCTCGGCATCACACAGCCCACCGTCGGTCGGCACATTGTCGCGCTGGAAACGGCCCTGGGCGTGGTGCTGTTCACTCGCTCCCCCACCGGCCTGCTGCCGACGGCAGTGGCTCACACCATGAGGGCCCACGCCGAGACCATGGAGCGCATGGCCGCCGCCCTGGAACGCAGCGCCTCCTCCCAGGGCGACGAAGTGCGCGGCGTGGTGCGTGTCTCCGCCAGTGAAGTGGTCGGCGTGGAAGTACTGCCGCCGATCATCACGCGGTTGCGCCAACAGCATCCTCAGCTCAAGGTCGAACTGGTCCTGACCAACCGTCTGAGCGACCTGCTGCAATTGGAAGCCGACATCGCCGTGCGGATGGTCCGCCCCAGCCAGGAGCAATTGCTGGCACAGCGCATCGGCCTGATCGAAGTCGGCCTGCACGCCCGCGACGATTACCTGCACCAGCACGGTACGCCGCAAGAGTTGAAAGACCTGACCGACCACGCGGTGATCGGCTACGACCGGGAAAACGCGTTTATCCGCAGCCTGGCCGTCAAAGGCTTCGAGCGCGGCACCTTCGCCCTCAGCAGCGACAGCGACCTGGCGCAACTGGCGCTGATCCGTGCCGGCGCCGGCATCGGCGGATGCCAGGTCAAGCTGGCCCAACAAGACACGCGCCTGCGTCGGGTGCTGCCGGAGGCATTCGCGCTCAAACTCGACACCTGGGTCACCATGCACGAAGACCTGCGCAACAGCCCGCGCTGCCGGGCGACGTTTGATGCGCTGGTGGCGGGTTTGCAACGTTACATACAGGATTGAGACAGCTTCGCTGAGGAACAATGAAAATTCCTCAATCCCTTCACAGCCGCCGCCATGACCGAAGCCTTCGAAGTCCCCAGCCCCCACGAAAAACACATCGAACACACCACCGAACATGCCCACGCGCGCGGCGACAATTTCGCCAGCCGCATTGCCGTGATGACCGCGCTGATGGCCACCCTTGGCGCCATGCTCAGCTACCAGGCCGGCTCCACCGAAAGCGAAGCGGCGATGGACAAGAACAACGCTGCCATTTTCAAGACCGAAGCCGCCAACCAGTGGAACTACTACCAGGCCAAATCCAGCCGGCAAAACCTGGCGGAACTGGCTACCCATATTCCCGGTGTGGACGCCGCGCATTACAAGGATGAGAGCGAGCGCTACAAGGGCCAGAAGGAAGACGTGCGCAAACAAGCCGAAAAGCTGGAGGCAACCTCACGGGAATGGGATCAGAAATCCGAAGAAGCCCTGCACCAGCATCACCGCTGGGCCCAGGCAATGACGGCGATTCAGATCGCGATTTCGTTGGCGGCGATCACGTTGTTGACGCGCAAGGAATGGTTGAAGCGCCTGTCGTATACGGCAGGCGGTGTGGCCTTGGTGCTGGGCGGCCTGGCGGGGTTGCATTTCTGATAATTTCGCTTGGGCGCCCAACACCTGTCGCTATATAGTAAACTGCATAACGCTAGCCACCGCACAAGGAGATACCGGTGTCCGCACAACCCAAAGAAGCCGTGGGCGCCGCCTACAGCATCGAATCCATGCGCTATGCCCAGGCCATGACCTGGCAGGCCATCGAACAACTGGCCCAACGCATCCGCCCCGGCATGCTCGAATCCGAAGCGCGCGAGTTGGGCAAACACGTCCTCGCCGACCTCGACATGCAGCGCATCTGGCACCCGCTGCTGGTGCGCTTCGGCGCCAATACCCTCAAGACCTTCAAGCAACGCTCCGACGGCGACCCGGTACTGGGTGAAAACGACATTTTCTTCATCGACATGGGCGCCGTCTGGCAAGGTCACGAAGGCGACGCGGGGGCCACCTTCAGCACCGGCACCGACCCGGACATGATCGCCTGCGCCAACGCGGCCAAAGCGCTGTTCGACCGCGTGCAAGCGCGCTGGAAAAACGACCAGGTCATCGGCCTCGAACTCTACCGCTACGCCGAGGCACAAGCCCAGGCCATGGGCTGGCAGTTGAACCTCGACATCAAGGGCCACCGCGTCAGCGACTTTCCCCACGCGATCCATCGTGGCGGCGACCTCGGCGACTTCGAGCACTATCCGAATGCAGGGTTGTGGATTCTGGAGATTCAGATCGCTCACCCGAGCAAGCCGTATGGCGCATTCTATGAAGACCTCCTCGCTTAATCGTTCAAAGGAACCAGAATGGAACGCTACACCGAATTTCCCGTGCTGTTGTTTTCCTACGGCACCCTCCAGGACAAAGCCGTCCAACTCGCCAACTTTGGCCGAGAGCTGACAGGCCAGCACGACGCCATGTTGGGCTACTCGAAAAACTGGGTAGAAATTACTGACCCGCAAGTGCTGGCCACCAGTGGCAAGACCCACCACCCGATCGTCGCGCCGAGCACCGAACAAGGCGCCAGCGTTGAAGGCATGGTGTTTCAGATTAGCGAGCAGGAGTTGGCGGCGGCGGATGCGTATGAAGTGTCCGACTACAAGCGAGTCAGCGTGGCGCTGGCATCGGGCCTCACAGCTTGGGTGTATGTGCAGGCCTGAACGATGGGCGATTGATTTCAATATGTTACAGGAGCGTTTAGAGTATCGCCCCCCGAGAATTGAATCTCGGGATTCAGTCCATGGAGTTACTCAGTGAAGTACGTCAGTAAAGTGGTTGCAGCAGCTGTTCTCGGTTTCACCCTCGCCGGCTGCACCGGCACCGCCATCAAATCCCCGCAATACGACAGCAGCCAATACACCGTGCTGGGTCACAGTGAAGCCAGCGCCACCGGCATCATGCTGTTCGGTGTTATCCCGATCGGCCAGAACAGCCGTTTCGTCCGCGCCCAGACGGCTGCCATCCAGGCAAAAGGTGGCGACGCGCTGATCAATACCGAAGTCCAGGAAAAATGGTTCTGGGCTTGGGTGCTGAGCGGTTACACCACCAAGATCTCCGGTGATGTGGTCAAGCTGAAAACTGCACACTAAGCCGGACGTTGCTCTATTTGCGCGGGATTTGACCTGAGCAAGCGACGTATCATGGGCCAACCTTTCGAGGATGGCCCATGAACCTCAGTATCCTTTACGCACTCGCCGCCGCCGCGCTGTTCGGCGCCAGCACCCCGCTCGCCAAAAGCCTCGGCCTGGGTCTCTCGCCCGTGCTGCTCGCAGGCCTGCTTTATCTCGGCAGCGGTGCCGGACTCGCCATCGTGCGCCTGATCCGCGATCGCGGCTGGACCCCCACCGGCTTGACCCCCTCCGAATGGCCCTGGCTGCTCGGCGCCATTGCGTTCGGCGGCATCCTCGGGCCCGTGGCCCTGATGTTCGGCCTGACCCGCACCTCGGGCGCCACCGCGTCGCTGATGCTCAACCTTGAATCGGTATTGACCGCGTTGATCGCCTGGCTTGTGTTCAGGGAAAACGCAGACCGTCGCATCGTCCTCGGGATGATTGCGATTGTGCTGGGTGGCGTGGCGTTGTCATGGCCCCAAGGCGGCGCCGACAGCCACGATTGGACCGGGCCGCTCGCCGTGGCGGTGGCCTGCCTGTGCTGGGGCATCGATAACAACCTGACACGCAAAGTGTCGGCCTCGGACGCATTGTTTATCGCCGGCGCCAAAGGCTTGATCGCGGGCGTGGTCAACTGCAGCCTGGCGCTGTATCTCGGCGCGCAGATCCCCGGCCTGGCGCAGCTCGCGCCGATCTTGCTGGTCGGGTTTCTCGGCTATGGCATCAGCCTGGTGCTGTTTGTGCTGGCCTTACGCGGGCTGGGCAGTGCGCGTACCGGCGCTTATTTCTCTACCGCGCCGTTCCTCGGCGCCGCGCTGGCCTTGCTGGTGCTGGGCGAGTCGGTGACCGGCGCGTTCTGGATTGCAGCCGCGCTGATGGCCGCCGGAGTGTGGCTGCACCTGACCGAGCGCCACGCCCATGCACATCAGCATGAGGCGACGGAACACGGGCATCGGCATGTCCACGATGAGCACCATCAACATGAACACCCGTTCGAGTGGGACCCGGCGATGCCGCACAGTCACGTGCATACCCATAGCCCGATCAAGCATAGCCATCCACATTTTCCGGATATTCATCATCGGCATCGGCATTAAAGGCTTGACCCGATAGCCACAGCCTCCCATCGAGCCTGCTCCGCTACCACCCGATTACGACCGCTTTGCTTGGCCTGATACAAAAGCTGATCAGCCCTCTCCAGCACAGCGGATATCGAATCGCCACCGGGATGCCATAGCGCGACGCCCATCGAAACGGTGATGTGCCCGACCGTTTCGATGTTGGCGGCATCGATCGAGGCACGCAGTCGCTCGGCGACATCCGTTGCAACCTGAAGCGAACTATTGGGTAACAACAACACGAACTCCTCGCCACCGACCCGACAAGGCAGGTCGTTGGACCGTGAATTCTGCTGCATGAGCCTCGCAATGGCGCGCAGCGTTTCATCGCCCACACCATGGCCAAATGTATCGTTCACGCGCTTGAAGTGATCGATGTCCATGGACACGACCGCGAACGCCTTGTAGACATCCTGCCAGCGCAACAGAACGTCCTGCATCGCCCGGCGATTGGCCAGCCCGGTCAACGCGTCGGTTTGCGCTTGCTGGTTGAGTTTGCCGATCTTTTCCTGCAGCAGGGTGGCGCCGAGCAGCAGCGCTCTGCGAATCTGCCAGCTTTCGAAATAGCGCGTCGGGATTGCACTGATACGTTCGTAGCTGTCCGGCGAATCCAGCCGTTTGGCGCAATCGGCAAGCCTGGACAACGGCACCGAGATTCGCGCGCCCAGCCACCAGATCAACACGATTCCGAACAGCGCCAGCGGCGCGATGCCCTGCGCCACCTTGGCCATGGTGTGTCGCAGGATGGCTTGGATGTTATCGAGCGGCTGCTGCGAGATCACCCCCCAACCGCTGATGGGCACCCTGGCGAAACCGGCGAGCATTTGCACGCCATCGGCATCTATCGCCTGCAATGTTCCCCCGTCGTGACTGAGCGCCGCGTCGTCGATCAACCCCTTTCCAGCGACTGTCCCGATGTGCTCGGGATCGGAGTGATAGAGCACCCGGCGGGCGCTGTCGACAAGATAGACATGCGCCCCGTCCTTGCGCACATTGGTGTCCATCAGCGCCTGGAGCGTATTCCTCTGCTCAAGTCGGACACTGCCCCCGATCAGCCCCAGGTACTCTCCTTTCGCGTCGAATATGGGGTGGCTGACAAAGACCACCAGATTGCCAGCCATGGACTTGAACGCGTTGCTGATTATCGGCACGCGAAGGCTGAGAGGCTCGCGGTGTTGCAGCGTGCGCCCATCGAGGTGGAGGTTTTCGGGAGCCGAGGCAATGATTGTCCCCGCCGCATCGGCGATCAACACGGAGTTGAAACTGGCGTCTTGCCCAAACAGTCGCTGGGCTTCCTCCGTCAAATTCTGCTTATCGCCAAACGCTTTGCCAATGACGAACGAGCTGTATTTCAATTTATCGAGGTCGGAATTGAGTACCTGCTCCACACTCCGAGCGATCCGAGAGGCGTAGGCCTTGTTCACTTCCAGCGCATTCTCGATCAACTCCTGCTTCTGAATCGTGAACGTCACCCAAAAACTGTTGGCCAGGGTTGCGATTGCCGAAAGCATTACAAAGATAAGAATCAGAATACGAAGGTTGAGTTTCGGCTTCGGTCGGGTGGTCATATTACGCAGTCCGGATGGGCGGAAGAATTGCAAACGATTCGATGCAGGATGAATCGTCCTTGTTTTCGCAGGCACCTCTTCGACCATCGTTGACCGAAGCAGCCCGTTTAACCAGCCTGGAAGCCCACCTGCCAATTCTGAACGCGCCGAGCGGGCGTGTCCGAAGGCTGACGGAAAAAAACAGCGTCAGTCCCACATTGGGCCTATATGACCTTTTTTTCAGCCGCAAGAAACCACAAACCCCCGACTTTCACTAGGAAAATCAGGGGTTTGTGTTTGCAGAATGTGGCGGTGAAGGAGAGATTCGAATTAACCGCACCTACAGGCCTTTAAACGCCGTAATACGGGGCCTACAGCTTGGATAGTAGTACAAACCAGTAGTACAATTTGCTGTATGCCCCCTCTCCCAGCGTGACCCCATGGCCGATAACTTGATCCAGAAACGCGGTGAATCCACATGGTATTGCAGACTTGCTGTGCCTGTTGATGTCCGAGCCGCGATGGGAGGCAAGACCGTTCTCATTCGCTCACTACAGACCGGCCTACGCTCCGAAGCCATGGAACGTCGCTTGGCGGTGCTAGCGGAATGGAAGGCTCAGATTGCACAGACCAGAGGGAAACGGGCTGCACGTGGGGATACGTGGAAAGAGCCCATAGCAAACGTGGCTCATGGATTTGCACAGGCCACACGCAAGCTCAAAACAGATGTTGCTCTTGGGGAAGCGGAGAAACCGTCTACTTTCGACACTGAGGAGGTAGCAGCACTATACCGAGGACTGTTTGACGACTCACCAGAGGGTAAGCAACGGCGGGAGAAGGCAGACCGGGTTTACGCCATGACAGGCGTAGACGGCGAACTGGCTAACATCGACTTCGCTACTGAGATGGCGCAACAGCTCATGGCGAAGGTATTCGGTGTAACGCAGCAACTATCGCCAATCGAGGAGGCAGAGGCACGGCAGATATTCGCGAAGCCGGACGCTCACAAACCGAGGTCACCAATTACACCCGCCAGACTCAAAGCATATCGAGAATTCCGGGAGAGCCGTGGGGGCGCTCCGAAACACGTGGACCAGCAGGTCGGCAAGATGGATAGGCTCTCGACCTTCCTAAAAGAAGAGGAGCTACCGCTTACCTTTGACACGGTGGATAAGTGGCTCAAGTCTTTGGATCGAGCGCCCGCGACATTAGCCCAGTACCTCATGGCAGGTACATCCTTTTGGAAGTGGGCAACAAAATACGATGCCGGGTGGCGCAGAGAGTTTCAGGATAAAGCTAACCCGTTCATGGCTCACGAGCTACCCCAGGGAGGAGGCTCTGAAATAGCAGGGTTGGACAGGGAGATATATACCCCTGAGGACGCCTGTAAGCTCCACCGGGCCGCATTGGAAAACGATGACAAGCCTCTCGCCGATCTGATCGCAATGGGCTGGTACACAGGCGCCAGGATCGAAGAGCTTTGCCGATTGACCAAGGAAAGCGTAATCACCGTCGAGGGTATCCGGTGCTTTGACTTCCCTAAAAGCAAATCGAAGGCGAGCAAACGCGTCGTTCCCATCCATCCAAACTTACTACCGATCATAGACCGCCTAAGCGCTGCTAGCCTGGACGGGTTCCTGATTCCCACTGACTCACAAGACCGTTACGGCAAACGTTCGCACGCAATCTCAAAAGCGTTCGGCAGACTCCGTACTAATGCTGGATTCTCGCGCCTGTATGTTTTCCATGGCTTCCGCCACACAGTAGTTACAGCACTGATAAGAGCGGATGTATCGGACGCGCTGGCTAAGGAATTGGTTGGGCACGAGGTGGGCAATGTCACCCACGATACATATTCAAAGGGTGCAAGCACGGCTCAGAAATTCGTAGCTATCAAGAAACTGCCCACCATCCCGAGCCATTAGCAGCTACGTCACTCGACGCAATTTCCTTTGTGACAAGCTGTATGCATACACAGCATAAGAGACAGAAATCCGACGCAAAACTGATCGCCCGCCCCCGTCCGTCAAAAAAATAGCCTTAGGCGAAAATTTTAGAAATTCAGTGATAAGTGGCTGAATGTAGTAACCATGCGGGTTACAAGGGTGTTTCACGGTTTATACACATTTCACCCACAGAGTTACCCACATGCAGTGCGTTGCTAAGCCTCCAAAAACGCACTATCTTGTGTTCAGACGCAAAAACAACCCTACATGTAGGGATTTGCGTTAGCCGTGCCCTAGCATGGGCAGGTAAGAAGACAGCGGGTGATTACGCTTCGTTTTTGCGGACAGAACGTAATCACTCGCTCACTCAAGCCAGCGGTTTGTTGTAACCCGACCTGAGAATCGGCATTAGAGCGAATCACTACCCCATCGTCAAACGATGGATTGTGAAACCTGCTCAACGGTGCCTTTTTCAGGCGGTCCCCCCACTGAAATAGGAATCATCGCAATGCCGAAAAATCCAAAGCAATCCTCACCGAAGGTGGCCAAATTGGCCTCCGAGATCCTGCGCGATCCGCACGCCTCTGACATCGCCAAGAGGTTCGCAGCGTCTACGTTGGCACAGGCCAATACCCCGAAACAAACCGGCATAAAAATAGAAGAGGAAGCAGGCAGAGTCCTTCAAAGCGAGAAATACAGCGAGAAGACCAAAATTCTTGCAGCATCGCTTGTCTCTCAGTCCAACAAAGCGCGGGGTAACTGATCATGACCATTCATGCAGTTGTAACCGTCGATTTGGACGGTGGCGTTACCTCATCAGCACGGAACACGTTTAACGAAGAGCTTAAGAAGGAAAAATACATCAAGCACAAGCTGACGACCCTTTGGACAGCACGGTATACGGAAGGCTGTACTAAAGCGAGCGCCCTTCAAGACGCTCGTAATTGTGTAGATAAGGCTGCTCGGATTGCCGGAATAACGAAATATGAAGCACTGGTTTCGCTTTCGGATGAAGCGCCCACTGAGTGGAAGAAACCAACCACCCTCTTAGGCGGTTGATCTATCAAGACCGAGCAACAGAAAGCCCCGCGCCAGCGGGGTTTTTCATTTCCGCATATCTATAATGAGACAAGGATTGAAGGCGCCATCCAGATATTTAGCTGCTTTGCTGTTATATATTGCAACGTTATATAGACACTTGTATGAGAGCCTGTATCTTACTGATTCTTATGGGTATTTATTCTGATGGCACCGGGCTATCCATGACGGTAATATCGGCTAATTACGCACCGATAGAGATTCGCCATGAAAGCAGGGATATTAGCTCTGGCTGCATTGGTCGGGATGAGCTGCACGACATCACAGGCATGGGCCGACACTGGAAACGAAATGGCAGAGAACTGCCGTGCTTTTCTTAAAGAAAAGACACCCAGAGAGCGATACTTTAATGCAGGAGTCTGCGCAGGATTTGTGAATGGGGTTACAGACACCCTGGTGCTGGCCCGTATAGCCAGCCCCGAAACTATCGCGATCTGTATTCCCGGTGAAGGGTTCACCATGGGGCAGGCAGCGAAGGTTCTCCTCAAATACCTTGATGATCACCCGGAAACTCTTCACGAGAATGCGTCGATGCTGGCACTTCAAGCCTATAGAGCGGCCTACCCCTGCAACTAATCAAGCTACTTAAGCTTATGGTTGCTACCCGCCGTTGAATAAGGATCGCAACTTGATAGGCGATTGGGGCTTCCTGGCTGAAAATAATCCTGGGCACAGATACTTGCCTGAGCTGTTAAACAGGCTGTGAGGACAGGTCAGGTAAAGCTGACTAAAGCAAAAATAAGATGTACCTGGGCGCCGCTGAGTTCGCTTCCGGCAGGCGCTGAGCCGAATGCTGTGGGCATTCATCAGAGACAACGAAGCCCGCTCATGGCGGGCATTGGGTGCAGTCAACGGGATGTTAGAATACAAACTCGTGGTACGTCGCATCAACCTCGGCTTGAGTGAGACCGATGTACACCATAGTGACGGCGGGACTGCTGTGGTTCAACACCCGGCAAATCTTCTCGATGGATACGCCGCCACTGTACATCAGCCAGCCACGAGTCTTCCGCATTGAATGTGTGCCGAGCTGGATACCAAGTTCATCACCCACAGACTTGAAGGCGTTAGCCACGGCAACGCGACTTACGGCCTTGCCCTTCGCACGGTTACTGTCTACTTCAAACAGGAATGTATGCGAGGGGTGAGCGACCTTGCGTCGTGCCACGATGGCCTTGGCGGAGCTGTTCAGGTCGATCTGTCGAGTCTTACCGGTCTTGGACTCCTTGATCACGAGCTTATCGCCAGCAACATCCTCAAAGGTGAGACTGAGCAAGTCGCTGATACGGAGGGCGGTGTTAACGCCAAACCGCCAGATGTCCGCATACAAAGAATTACCCCTCGCGTTCTTAGTCAGCTTGCGAGCGATCACCTCCGCCTCCCCCTCCGTCTTTACCGCCTCTACGATGTTCATCCTAATTTACACTCCATGCAATATTGGCAAGATGTGTTAATTAGAACATGACTCACTGAACGAAAGCAACGGATTTAAAGGCTTGGCTAATTTACACAATACTATTCTGTTAATTAGGAGGGTGGACGGGAAGGCAAAGCCCTCCCGCGCTAGGGCTACTTTTTCTTCTTGCCGCCCGTGGGCTTCTTGGGTGGCGGCTTGTCTTTTTCCTTTACCGTCTCCCTTGGTCTCTTCTCGGCCTCTTCCTTAGTCACGTATTCACCAGTGACTGCATCACGGTATCTCGTTGCCATGTTGGCTCCTTAATGGCACGTCGCCACGCCAGCGACCATACCGAGGCTAGTCCAGGGAATCAGGTTGGCAAGGTGGAAGAAACGAGTTTTCACGGTTTGTGTGCAGGGAACATGGGTTCATGGGGAGCTTGGGTGGGGCTGGGTGTTGCCGCTCCGTAGAAAAATGGCGATTCCGGCTCAAAACGGACGTTTTGATGTGAAAACCTCAATTGGAGTGCAGCCACCGTAAAAAGCTTAGCCACACTCTTCCACAAGCCACGGAAACACTGGGCTCCAGCCCTATTGCCTTAGAACTCCGTTCTTGGGGGAGCCACTCACGCGGGAGGTTTCCATGGGGTTTTGGGTAGGTATTGGGATGTTTCAACGGAGGTTTCTGTAACCATAGTCAGGCACTAAGCCATCAGTTACTATCTGCGCCATTGGCTACCGCAAGGGAATTGTATGTCTGACGAAATGAATCACTTGAGCTTTTCACAGCGGTTAGGTTTTGCACCGGCAGCAAAGGTGATTCAAAGTACATTCATAGACCAAGATCTTAGAATAGCGATATGGAATTGTCTTACTCAGACGTACTGGGCGACGTATGACCCTCCATATCGCGGATCTAGTCATGTACACGGTTCAAACTTTGAAGGTTTCTGTTTTACTTTGTACTCTAACTATTACAAGAGGACGGTAGACAGCATCCCGCTTAGCTGGTCAAACGTCCTTGCAGAGCTTAAAAATGACGTTCTCGCGGGGATATGGTATCAGGTGTACGACTTGATAGAGTTTATCGCGGATCATGCACCCGACGAATTTGATACCTACGACCTTTTCATTCAAAATTGTAACAAAGCACTTGAGCGCGAAAACTCTGCGTTTCGTTTCGTTTCTGGGAAAATCACCCCAATCACAACAAGCGAAGAAATAGCGTCAATCGAGCGAGCGATAGCTAACTCAGATCAGTATGCAGGCGTAAGAACACATCTGCAAACATCACTTGGATTCCTTACGGACAAGCTGACCCCCGACTACCGGAATTCGATTAAAGAGTCTATTAGCGCGGTTGAGTCACTAGCAAAGAAACTTGTCGGTGATGACAAAGCTACTCTGGGCCAAGCGCTGAAAGTATTGGAAAAGCATCACCACCTTCACTCAAGCCTCAAGACTGCCTTCTCCGCACTGTACGGTTACACCAACGATGCTAGCGGCATTCGTCATTCCCTAATGGATAACGAATCAGATCTTACTCAAGCAGACGCCCGCTTTATGCTGATTACTTGTTCAGCGTTCATCAACTTTGTTGTCGACAGCACAAAGAGTTAATCCGCCAATGGAGTGAGTCAACATCATACGTCACCGTATGGCTCCACCTAGTGCAGAGATGGTAACAGCGTGAGCTGTAAAGTTGATTCACTTCAAAGGCTATGCCACCTCCCGGTGGACGTATCGCCACAGGACTTCCAGTCCAACCGAAGCCATACATAAAGAAATCACCACAGAACCGCTTCTGCCCTTGATCTTGGATTTTTGTGCATAAAGGAATGCGTTCGCATTCAGCAGTTCATCGTCAGCGTTCGCTGACAGCTATTGCCATCACCTCCGGTGTATCAAGGTCAAGATCAAAAGCATTTTGGGTTGTGGTGATGCTGGATGTATTTACTGGTGGGCTGATCCAGAATCGGGACGATACGACTAACGTCACTCCAAGGGTGATTACACTCTAGTGCTTCGCACTGGCTTCTTTTCTTTCCGACGTTAATTGCTTTGATCTGTTCAGACCTCCGGTCTTTCTTCTTTCCGACGTTAATGAGTTCCTTGAAGGCGGAACTCTCGGAGTGCCTCGCCGTATGCTAAGTAATCTCCAGTTTCTCGTAACTCTTCGATGTGGCGCGGAACCTGTCTTAGCGGTGTATACGGCACAAGCGCAACATGGGAGTAGGCCAGCTTGGCCTCAATACGCGCTTCCTCCTCGTAACGTTCAAGCAGCTCTGGTCGTCGAATCAGATAGGTGAATAACCCGTGAGCAGCGTGGCGTGCAGCTGCTATCACGCGCTGGGCTTTCCGCCTTGCCATTCCAGCATCGAGAAGGGGCTGAACTACGAATGTACGCAAGTGAAGCGCCGCGGCAACCTCGTCCATGGATACGTTGCAAACGTTCCCAGACTGACCTGCGCTGTTGAGACAACTACCAAAAACGATGTCGTCAAACCACTGAGGGCGAGTACCCGGGAATGACAGTTGCGCAGTTATGTGGGCAATCGGATTGGATGTACTTCCAGGCTTTCGCCCACGCTTCGTCGGCGCCGGTTGGATTGATTCTGTGTAGTCAATAAGTTTGAAAACAAATGGTATTGCCATAGTTACGCTCCAGTAGTTTTTCATTTCATAGGCAGATGCCTCTGGTAATAGGGAGGGTCAAATTCCAGACAGCACAAAACCGACGCCTGACGTTGCACTAGTGCAAGTCGAGAACGTTCGATGTTGGGTTTTAGGAAGTTGGCGACAATACGCCTAATGACCCTATTTTGTCAAGATACTTTACACTTACAAGTTATTGTATGAGCCTAACTCACAAGCCCCTGTAGAGCGATTGCAGCGTCACGCTCAAGTGAAACCACCCATACAGTGGCGCCACGACTATCGACGCCTGTATGACGCCATACGGGCCTATGGAGCCTCTCTGAAAGTTCATAGGCGGCATGCAATGCCTCACTTGCGTCACGGTAAACTTGATTCATCATTCTCTCTCCTTACTTGCGGGTTGAACTCGGTAGTCGATAAATACTTCTAGTTGTGCCTGCTGCTCCAAGTGCCCAGCCAGAATACAATCAAGGATCATTGCCTTAATGGGTGGGAAAGAATTCAGTACGTCTTGTCCGTAGACCTCAACAACATATTCAGTCGCAGCGGCGTGGAAGTCTTGCTGTCCTGCAATATCTTCATATCTCATTTTTTCGCCTCATCTAGTTGCTGCATTAGTTGGATACTAACCTCAAGCGCTACCATCTTCCGAGTCTGGGAAACCTGATCAATCCTCCAAGAAATAAAGCCCTCCCTGATGCCCATAATTTGGCGCTGCATGGTCGCATCCAATCTAACTACAAGCTGGGCTTCTCGTTGCTGGGATTCTTGAGAAACCCTGGCAGCAAACTCTTTATTTGATACTTCGTTACGCACAATGCTATAGCCAGTCAAACCGAGATTTAACAGAACCATGAATATCAGCATCACAAGTAACTGCTTGATAATTTTTAAATCACGCACAGAGACTCCTTGGTCTATCTGGGTATAAAAGGGGAAAAGCCTGTTGTTAGCAGGCTTATTGAACTTCTTTAGGGGTGTAGGAACCAAAGATCTTATCAGTCACTACTTTTGCGATCTCATTAGCGTCAGCATCCGTTTTTACATTAACCGTGACATTATTTGTTACGGTAGTCGGTGCCGCACTGTTAGAGTTAGTCGTGTTATTGACGACTGTACCCCTAACAGGCTGCTCATCGGAAACCCACGCGCCACGACTACCGGGGGTGGCGCGTGAAGCCTGAGTCGTCGCGGTAGCGACAAGTTTGGCTATAGCGCTATCTGGATCACCGGCAGCGAGCAAATCTGCAAGGCGTTTGCCATAGTTTGGAATCCCGCCTGTATTCAAGCCGCCCAGAGATAGTTCAGGAGGTGTAATACTCAACGAGTCAGTAGCAACCACCCTCCCGGTAAATTCACCTTTGGAGTAGTCAGGCCTGTTAGTTAACCAGCCCCACAACTGACTAATAGGGTCAACCGACTTCTTACCACTTGCGTCAGACTTACCGCCATTAAAGGCGTATGGATCAACACCACTACCTTCAATCATGTACGCCGCCCCAACTTCTTCGGCCTTCTGTTGCGGAGTCTTCTCGGTGTTATCAGCATTCTTACCTGTCATCATATGCAACATTGAAGTTTGCAGCTTGACTAATACCACGTCGAAGTCCCGGAAAGCAGCTTGCAGACCTGAGGTCGATTCGATCAACTGTCGCTCGGCTGTAAGACGATCACCCAGCGCGGCAATCAACTCAGGATCGCTGTTTGTTTTCTCGGCCTGGAGGTACTTGTCGTTTTCCACACGGACAGCTTGTGCATCCAACGAGTGCTTATGCCTCTCAAGTAGTTCCGGTGATTGGGCAACGATATCTCGCATCCCCTGCTGAACCATTGCACCGTTAACTTTGCCATCGTGTTGAGCCTCCAATACGAAACCAGCCAACTTGTTAATATCACCTTTGTAACCAAGAGCTTTACCAATGGCCTGATACAAGATTGTAGTTAGACGCGTACCAAGTGCGTCTGTTAGTGGTCGAAGGTCTTGCCCCATGAATCGGTCTTTTGAGTACCCTTGGTTAAGCTGGAGAGCGGCAGAATACTGCTGCGTCTTGTCCAAGTTACCAATACGGAATACAGCAGCTTGATCTTTCTGGAGCTGGATGGCTTCTTCCAGTGTTTTTCCCTGAGCGCGAAAACCTTGAACCATGTTTGAATAAGCTACAGCCGATTCACGATCAATCTTCATTCCGAACTCTTGAGAATTTTGAATGTACGCCTCTTTGATCCGGATTCGCTCTTTATCGTTATTACCAGCAGCCATCAAGGTATTATCAAACTGTTGATTATCGGCTGCCGTCTCTTGGCGCTGCTTGATACGCTCACCCAAGTACCCAGCAGCCTCTGTAAGCGCGTATAACGCGGCACCAGCCGCTCCAATCCCGATAGTCAGTCCACTCAAGCCCAGACCCTGAGGCTCAGCCTGACGGGCCTGCCAAGAGGCGTGGCGTTCGGTTGCCATGGCATAGCGACCGGATGCCTGTTCGGTGCGTGTTGCGGCTCTGACTTCACGGGTAGCACTGGCAAGTTTTGATGCTTGATGGCGCTCGGCAAGTCGTACACCACGCTCACGAGCGGCAAGTAATCCGGCCTCCGCACGCTGCAACTTAGACTGATGTAGCGCAGCCTGTTGCTGTAGTTGAACTGTTCTTTCTTGACGGCGAAGCAAAACATCTTGCAGGCGAGCTTCTCGAATCTTTGACTGTTCAGCCGTGGCCTGCAACTTAGCTCGCCCAAGATCAACTTTAAGGGCTTCCTGTTGAGCCTTATGCTGTTTGGCCGACAACACTGCCGACGTGACTTGTTGTTTCAAAGATGCACTTTGCAAGAAGGCGTCTTCACGCTTACCATTGGATACTAACTTCTGCTCGGCAAGCTGGGTGGCGAACTGGGCGCGCTTGAGGCGAGCCAACTTCTGTTCTGTCGCTACCTGCTTAGCGAGACTCTTCTCAACTGCCGCATTCGCGGCTGTGCTGGCATCCCGTCTGGTGGTGATGTTAAACTTCTTATTCAGTGCCTTTTGCAGCGCTTCGGCTTGCTTGCCCACTCTTATCATAGAGGCTTCGGCTGTCTTCAACATACCCAGAAAGTGCTGTAAGCCAGAAGCATCGACTTTGAAAAACAACGAACCCGTAAGGCGTGCAATTTCTTCGTTGTGGGCACTCATTGGCTACCCCCACTGGCGAAACCATTCGGAAGCTGACGCTGTTCAAAGTACTCATTAAATGTACGATGGAATGCAGTGTTGTTTCGGCCAAAGCTTACATACTCAGCACTTGCAAGGGTGCTACCCTTGTTATTAATCAAGTACGCCTTGAAAGCATCTTGGACGGCCCGACCACCAGACAATGCAAAATAGACTGTACCGTCAGGAAGTCTTGCCCACTTGTAACTAAAGGCGATACCTGGAGAGATATAAGCTCTCAGGTGTTGAGACATTGCACAAACAAAGCCACGAACATTAGTTGAGGGGGCCATTGTGGTGATACTGTGGTATTGCTGTTCATTTTTCAGAACTTGTTTCGGCGTAACCAATCTTTCCATTAATGGTCCTTTGGCGGAACGAAAACCCAACTTCCTGCCGGAATGCCGTTCATACTAACAGGTAGCGTAAACGACCTTGCAATCAGTTCAGGATTTGCAGAGTTGAACTCTCGAAGAGCTTTAAAAATTACTGACTCGTTATAATCTGCACTACTCATAACTAAGGTCATCCCTGTAGATGCGTGTATGGCTTCTGGGGCGCTTTTAGCGGTTGGTTCTTGCACTGATGAGGATTCACTCTTAGTTACTGCCAAAGGCTCTTGTAGAAGCTCCTGTAATTTACCGGGGTTGTACTTGGTCAATAGCAACTTGGTCAAACCATCCATTAGCGTTTACCTCGGGCGGGAGTAGTCTTTACCACCTCTGTTGCCGGTGGCGCGGTGAAAGTCTCCCGGATCTGTTTTTCAACAAGAGCACGCTTTTCAGCAGCAGCTTTAGCCTGTTCACGCTCTTCGCGAGCAGCGTCAACACGAAGTTGTGCGTCAACTTGCTGTTGGATGAAGCTCTCGTTGTGAGATTCAATCTCTGCCTTGTAATCGTCCTCAACCTTTTGCAAGATTGCTGCAAGCATTGGTTTGACTTGGCTCTCTGGACGATTGAAGTAGATCTCAAAAGTGTTTGCATTAATCGCTACAGTGCCAATCGTTGTAAGCGTGTAGCCTTTGGCGGTGTATTCGATATATACCGGAATGAGGTCTTCTGCATACTTCACAAGAACGGCTTCAATGCCACCCTCGACATACCCACCTACAGGGCGCCCTGTTACAGGATCATTGCCGGCGAAGTGATTGATCCCACTCTTGCGGCCTCGGAATTGTTCCTCTGCTGCTGCCTTACGGGCTTGAAGTTCGGCTGTATCTACAGTTTTGAATAAGCTCATTGTGTCTCTCTCATTAGAATAATTGGTGCATCGGAATGGATTGCTTCTAAAACTTCTGGATTTAGAAAACTTCGCACGAGAGCCTCAAGCTCTTCGTAAGTTTTAGTGTCCCCAACATCGGTAAAAGTTACTTCCAACCTGCCGATGGTGATTGTTTTGTCTGCTCGCTTCTTACGACGATGGTCAGATGACTTGCAAGCGGCGCTGCAATACACGCCTCTGCTGTTTTTTGAATCGAATGGTTCACTGCATACAATGCAGTTTCGTTTTACTACGGCCATAGGCATGGCTCCTTTTGAACTAGGTGATTTACTGGTTAGTTTGGGTTTGATTGCTACTGAAACGCACTGAAGAATAGCGCGGACAAAAAGAAGGCGGGGTCAGCTTGAAGGCGCCCCGCCGTAGTTGTGTAACCGATGCTCTTTATGGTGTTGCGAATGAGGTGCCCATTTCGATAGTCAAGGGCGTGACCGACTAAGATCCTCACCTTAGCCTGACAGTTTCTCGGCCAACGCAACTGCTTAACGTTATGGACCGTTCCCACGGCGGCCAGTTTGAAACTCTTGGGAAGAGCCTCAAGGAGAAATTCAGGGGGTGTAGCGGGGAGAGGCGTAATAAAAACCTCTATCTTTACTTATTGTCGCACGACATACGCCACCTGTCAAGCATATTCGTAAAATAAAAGCAACTATTATCTATTCTGTGCGACGAACGGTAATTCCGACAGACGTGAACCGTCTTCTCTGGGCGCGAGAACATAGCTAGCTTGTGACGCAGGAGGGACAGGGTTACAGCGAAGGGTATGCGATACGAGGGGAGTAGTACAAATAAGTAGTACAAACGAAAAAGCCCGTGAACTCTAAGTAACTGAATTCACAGGCTTTTCTAAATGTGGCGGTGAAGGAGAGATTCGAACTCTCGATACAATTTCTTGTATACACACTTTCCAGGCGTGCTCCTTAAGCCACTCGGACACTTCACCGTATCTCGTCAAACCAGTTCAGTCTGTCGAGGCGCGCTAATGTAGTCGAAAGACTTGCTGATGGCAAAGGTTTTTTTCAGAATTTTCATGCGGTTAGACCGGTATTCCGTGACGGGCCAGGCGAGGGCGATGATTCTGCCATTCTCAGGCATCGGCGGCACGCGTCTGGGACGGTTGCTGCGCCCTGCCCCGGGCGGTTTACCGCCGGGTATAGAGGGAAAGCCTGACTGGCCAGTCAGTCACAGCGCTTTACCAGGCCGGGCGTGGTGAGTAACGTCTGCGCATGCACCTCTATAACAAATCCTACAAGGAACCACGTCATGAGTGAGTTGATCTCCTACCACCTGGAAGACGGTATCGCGACCCTGACCCTGAGCAACGGCAAGGTGAATGCCATTTCTCCGGCGGTGGTCAGTGCATTTAATGAAGCGCTGGATCAGGCCGAGAAGGATCGGGCGGTGGTGATCATCACCGGGACGCCGGGGATTCTGTCGGGTGGCTATGATTTGAAAGTGATGACCGCCGGCCCTAAAGAAGCGATCGGCCTGGTGACGTCGGGCTCGACGCTGGCGCGGCGCCTGTTGGCGCATCCGTTCCCGGTGATCGTCGCATGCCCTGGGCATGCGGTGGCCAAGGGCGCGTTCCTGCTGTTGTCGGCGGATTATCGGATCGGGGTCGAGGGCCCGTTCAGCATTGGCCTGAATGAAGTGGCGATCGGCATGACCATGCACCATGCAGGGATCGAATTGGCGCGCGATCGTCTGCGCAAGTCGGCGTTTCAGCGTTCGGTGATCAACGCCGAGATGTTCGACCCGCAAGGCGCATTGCAAGCCGGTTTCCTCGACAAGGTGGTGGCGCCGGAAGCGTTGCACACAGCGGCACTGGAAGCGGCGCGGCAGTTGAAGAAGCTCAATATGAACGCCCACAAGCAGACCAAATTGAAAGTGCGCAAAGCCCTGCTCGAAGCCTTGGATGAAGCAATCATCCAGGACCAGGGCCATATTTTGAGCTAAGCCGCCTGCATGTGCCGTATCAAAGCCCGACCTTGAGTCGGGCTTTTTCTTACAAAAACAACCGACTAATCCTTGGCCGCTCTAGTCTGCCCCTGCTGGCACTTATTGAAACATGTACTTAAACATCGCCTATCTCCTACCTCTATCGGGGCAATTGCCGAATACAGTGTACATCCGTACACTGCGCCACCTTTTGTCTCGATGGTGCCGTGTCGATGCTGTTTCTGTTGCGTATGTCGTTGATGGGCCTGCACTTTATCCTCGCCGGCGGCTTGGGCGTGTTGCTGGGGATCTGTCGGCCGTTCAACCCGGACAACAGCCGTCTGTGCGCGCGCCTGTATGCGCTGCCGGCGATGCGAATACTGGGGCTGCGCGTCAAGGCCGATGTCGATTCGCTGCGCAACAAACCCGGCAGTTGTCTGATCATCGCCAACCACCAGTCCAACTATGACCTGTTTGTGCTGGGCACCGTGGTGCCGCACCGCACCGTGTGTATCGCCAAGAAAAGCCTGAAATGGGTGCCGTTGTTCGGCCAGCTGTTCTGGCTGGCGGGCAACGTGCTGATCGACCGCGGCAATGCGTACAAGGCACGCCGCGCGATGCTCACCACCACCCGGACGCTGCAGCATAAGGACACGTCGATCTGGGTCTTCCCGGAAGGCACGCGCAACCTGGGCAAGGGCCTGCTGCCGTTCAAGAAAGGCGCGTTCCACATGGCGATTGCCGCCGGCGTGCCCATCGTGCAGGTGTGCGTGAGCAATTACGTCACCCATATGCAACTCAATCGCTGGAACAGTGGCGATGTACACATACGCTCGCTGCCGCCGATTCCTACCACCGGCCTGACTGTGGATGACATCCCGGCGTTGATGCAAGCCTGCTACGCGCAGATGGATGAATGCATCAAGGCGATGGACCACGAACTGCAAAGTGCCATAACAATAGAACTCGCTTCCAGCTAAGCTGCCCAACATCTGTTCCCCTGATAAGAAGTGATCGGCACCATGGGTAGAGTTGTTGCGGCCGCTGTTTACAGCGCCGGAAAGAAAGTTACCGATATCACCCTCGACGAAGGCGCGGCCTGGGCCGCCAAACCCGGGCATTTTGTCTGGATCGGCCTGGAAGAGCCCGACGCTCGCGAGCTGGGCAACCTGCAACGCCAGTTCAACCTGCATGAACTGGCCATCGAAGACGCCCTGGAAAAACACAGCCGCCCCAAGCTGGAAACCTTCGGCGACGCGCTGTTTATCGTCACTTATTCTCCGGTGCGCGAGAACGGCAAGCTGGTGTTTATCGAAACCCATATCTTTGCCGGCAACGGCTACATCATCACGGCGCGCAACGGGCACTCGGCGTCCTACGGTTTGGTGCGCCAGCGCTGTGAGGCACGGCCATTGTTGCTGGAGCATGGGGAAGATTTCGTACTCTATGCACTGCTGGATTTCGTCACCGAAAACTATCAGCCGGTCAGCGAGGCGATCCACGCCGAGATCGATGAGCTGGAGCGCAACGTGCTGTGCAGCTCACTCAATGAGCACGATATCCAGAACCTCCACAGCCTGCGCCGTGACGTGCTGAGCCTGCGCCGCTACGTGGCACCGATGGTGGAGATCAGCGAAGAGCTGCAGAAGCTGAGTTTTCCATTCATCGACAAGAACATGCGCCCGTATTTTCGTGATGTACAAATCCACGTCACACGGCAGATGGAAGACCTGGCCACCCTGCGCGACATCGCCAGCCAGACCATCGAGATCGGTGTGTTGCTGGAGGCGTCGCGCCAGAGCGTGGTGCAGCGCAAATTCGCCGCGTGGGCAGCGATCCTGGCGTTCCCCACGGCGGTGGCGGGGATTTACGGGATGAACTTCCAGAACATGCCCGAGCTGCAATGGCATTACGGTTATTTTGGCGTGCTGGGGTTCATCGCCGTAGGGTGCAGCGGCTTGTGGGCCAGCTTCAAGCGTTCGGGCTGGCTTTAACCTTGGCTTCAGGCTTGTGCGCAACGAAGCGCATCATCCACTCCGCCACGGTCACACCGTGGTGGTCGCGCTCGAGGCTAGCCACGCCATTCTTGTAGACCTTCTCGCCCAAGGTTGTCTGAAGAATCTCCAACAGCTCGCGGGAATAGTCGTGGATGAACTCGGGGTGCCCCTGGAAGCACAGCACCTGATCGCCGATGTGGTACGCCGCAAACGGGCAAAACTCGCTGGAAGCGATGACCGTGGCATTGTCCGGCAAGGTGGTCACCTGGTCCTGGTGGCTGATCAACAACGTCAGCTCCGGTACCTCAGGGCTCATCCACGGCGCCTTGGCATCGATTTTGTAATCGTGGATGCCCATGCCCCAGCCCTGGCCGGCGCGCTCGGTCTTGCCGCCTAGCAGCAACGCCAACAATTGGTGACCGAAACAGATGCCCAACAACTTGTCGCCGCGCTCATAGCGGTCGAGCAGGTAGGTTTTGAGCGTCTGAATCCAAGGATCGGTGCCAAACGAATCGGCCTTGCTACCAGTTACCAGATATGCGTCAAACACCTCGTCATCCGACGGGTATTCACCCTGCACCACGTTGTACACGACAAACTCGGCCGGGATCGGCTGCTTGGAGAACAGGCGCTTGAACATCTGCCCGTAACCTTGGTACTGATCGATCAAGCCTGGACGCAGGATATCGGTTTCCAGGATGCAGACGCGTAGCGACATAAAAAATACCTGACACGGCGATGGGAATATTGAACACCTCCAGAGCCTGCCTTGAAATGTACCTGCAAAGCAAGCCCCGCATCGATCACCGAAATACTTCACCCTGTGCGGCTTTCTGCAGCAACAACGCCGGCGGCGAGAAGCGCTCGCCATACTGCTCGGCCAGGTAGCGCGCCCGTGCAATAAAGTCGTTCAAGCCGTACTGGTTGATAAATTGCAAAGCGCCACCACTCCACGCCGCAAAGCCGATACCGAAGATCGAGCCGACGTTGGCGTCTGCGGTGGACATCAACACGCCCTCCTCCACGCAGCGCACGGTTTCGATGGCCTGGATAAACAACAAACGGTCGCGCACGTCCTGCGCTGAAATGCGTTGGTCGGGGCGTTCGAAGCGGCTTTTCAGTTCCGGCCACAAATACTTCTGCCCACCTGCGGGGTACTCATAGAAACCGCCCCCCGCCGCCTTGCCCATGCGCTGGTATTCGTTGACCAACAGATCAATCACCTGCGTCGCCGGATGGGTTGGCGCGGCTTTACCTTCGGCCTGCAGATCCTTGGCTGTCTGCTGTCGGATATGGCTCATCAGGCTAAGCGACACTTCGTCGGACACCGCCAGCGGCCCCACCGGCATACCGGCCTTGCGCGCTTCGGTCTCGATCATCGGCGCAGCCACGCCTTCGCCGAGCATGGCGATGCCTTCGTTGGTGAACGTGCCGAACACCCGCGAGGTGAAGAAGCCGCGACTGTCGTTGACCACAATCGGGGTTTTCTTGATTTGCAGGACGAAGTCGAAACCACGGGCCAGGGTTTCGTCCGATGTCTGTGTACCCTTGATGATTTCCACCAGGGGCATCTTGTCCACCGGGCTGAAGAAATGCAGGCCGATGAACTTGGCCTGATCCGGCACCGCCGTGGCCAGGCCGCTGATAGGCAAGGTGGACGTGTTGGAAGCGATCACCGCGTCCGGGCCGACCACGTTTTGCGCGGCCGCAGAGACCCTGGCCTTGAGCTCACGGTCTTCGAACACCGCTTCGATGATCAAGTCGCAGCCGGCCAGGTCGGCGTCAGACTGCGTAGGATGGATACGCGCCAAGGTGGCTTCGCGCTGCTCGGCGGTCAATTGCCCACGGCTGACCTTCTTGTCCAACAGTGTGGCCGAGTGCGCCTTGCCTTTCTCGGCGGCTGCGAGGTTGATGTCCTTGAGCACCACCTCAACGCCTGCACAGGCGCTGACATAGGCGATCCCCGCGCCCATCATCCCGGCACCGAGCACGCCGACCTTGCGCGTCAGGTAAGGCGCAAAACCCTCAGGGCGCGAACGCCCGGCGTTGATGTCATTGAGCTGGAACCAGAAGGTGCCGATCATGTTTTTCGCCACCTGCCCGGTGACCAATTCGGTGAAGTAGCGGGTTTCGATCAGGTGCGCGGTGTCGAAATCCACCTGGGCACCTTCCACCGCCGCGCAGAGAATTTTCTCCGGCGCCGGCAAGCAGCCATTGGTTTTGCTGCGCAGGATCGAGGGCGCGATGGCGAGCATCTGTGCGACTTTCGGGCTGGACGGCGTGCCTCCGGGGATCTGGTAAGCCTTGTTGTCCCAAGGCTGCGCGGCGTCGGGGTGGGCGAGAATCCAGGCGCGGGCCTTGGCCAGCAGTTCGTCGCGATCCGCTGCCAGCGCGTCGATCAAGCCCGCTTGCAGGGCCTGCCGTGGGCGGATCTTCTTACCTTCGAGCAAATACGGCAGGGCTTTTTCCAAGCCCAACAGGCGCACCATCCGCACTACGCCACCGCCGCCCGGCAGCAGACCCAGGGTGACTTCCGGCAGCCCCAGTTGTAGCGACTGGTCGTCCAGCGCGACCCGGTAATGACACGCCAGGCAAATCTCCCAGCCACCGCCGAGGGCAGCGCCATTGATGGCGGCGACCACCGGTTTGCCAAGGGTTTCCAGGCTGCGCAGTTGCGCCTTCAGTACCCGCACACTGTCGGAAAATTCCTTGGCCTGGGCCTTGTCGACCTTGATCAGTTCATTGAGGTCGCCCCCGGCAAAGAACGTCTTCTTCGCCGAGGTGATGACCACGCCGGCGATCCCGTCCTTTTCCGCTTGCAGCCGCGCCACGGTGGCCGCCATAGCCTCGCGGTACACAGCGTTCATGGTGTTGGCGCTCTGGCCGGGCATGTCGAGGGTCAGGACCACGATCTGGTCCTGGCCTTTTTCGTAACGAATGGCTTGGGTCATGACAATTCCTTGGGCTCAGAGGCGTTCGATAATGGTGGCGATGCCCATGCCACCGCCGACACACAGGGTGGCCAGGCCGTAGCGTTGTTGGCGCACTTCCAGTTCGTCGAGCAAGGTGCCGAGGATCGCGCAACCGGTAGCGCCCAGCGGGTGGCCCATGGCGATCGAGCCGCCGTTGACGTTGACCCGGGCGGCGTCGATGCCCATGTCCTTGATGAACTTGAGTACCACCGAGGCGAACGCCTCGTTGACCTCAAACAGGTCGATGTCTTCGACGCGCAGCCCGGCCTTGGCCAACGCCTTGCGCGTGGCTGGCGCCGGGCCGGTGAGCATGATGGTAGGGTCGGTGCTGGTGACCGCCGTGGCGACAATCCGCGCCCGCGCTTGCAGGCCCAGCTCGCGGCCCTTGGCCTCGGAGCCGATCAACATCAACGCGGCACCGTCGACGATACCGGAGCTGTTGCCGGGGGTGTGGACATGGTTGATCCGCTCGACATGGCTATAGACCCGCAGCGCGGTGGCGTCGAAGCCCATCTGCCCGATCATCTCGAAGCTGGGCTTGAGCTTGCCCAGGCCTTCGAGGGTGGAGTCGGCACGGATAAATTCATCGTGGTCCAACAGCACAAGGCCGTTCTGGTCCTGCACCGCGATCAGCGACTTATTGAAGGAACCGTCTGCGCGCGCCCGGGCCGCTTTCTGCTGGGAATGCAGGGCGAAGGCGTCGACGTCCTGACGACTGAAGCCTTCCAGGGTCGCGATCAAATCCGCGCCAATACCCTGCGGCGTGAAATGGCTGTGCAGATTGGTTTGCGGATCGAGCACCCAGGCGCCGCCATCGCTGCCCATGGGCACGCGGGACATCGACTCGACGCCACCGACCACCACCAGGTCTTCGAAGCCGGAACGCACTTTCATCGCGCCCAGGTTCACGGCCTCGAGGCCCGAAGCGCAGAAGCGGTTGACCTGGACACCGGCGACGCAGACGTCCCAGTCCGCCACCAGCGCAGCGGTCTTGGCGATGTCGGCGCCCTGGTCGCCCACGGGGGTGACGCAGCCGAGGACGATGTCATCGACCTGGCGGGTATCGAGGTCGCTGCGCCGGGCCAGCGCCGTCAACAAACCCGCCACCAGGTTTACCGGCTTGACGCTGTACAAGGCACCGTCAGCCTTGCCTTTGCCCCGGGGCGTGCGTATCGCATCAAAGATCAAAGCTTGGGTCATGACATCCTCGAACCGCTGTGCATGTGTGCCCTTACCTTAGGCCCGATTGACACGGTTTCAATGACGGATGCGCTCATTGCGTTTGACCCCCTCGCTCGGACGAACGGTAGCAGATGAGTGCAACCGTTTGATTAATCGTTTTAGCGGTCTAGCCAAGGCATTGGCGCCAAGATGGCGATAGGCCTCATACCTCTTTCAGTAAAAAATATGACAAGTTGATATGAAATGGATCTAAGCCACGCAGAACGAGGGCTCTAAGGTTCACTCAGTAGGAAGTTGCTGCCGGGTTTTGCTGGAGCAGCTGTAAGAAAAGCGACACGTCACGTTGCGATACTGAAATAAACCGGCACGCATTTGACGCTCAGGAATAACAACAAAAGGCAGTCAGCCATGTTCAAGCATTCGAAAATACGTCAGGCGGGACTTATTCTGTTCGCCACCACACTGATTCTGATCTTGCCCAACCTGACCAAGGTGCTTGGGTGACGAATCACACGCGCCATTCTGTACATCAGGCTTGCAGTTTTTGGCAGCTCCTGCGGGGACATTGCGTATAGCGGTCCCGTTGCAGGGGCTGCCGTTTTGCCTGGGAATTTTCCGGTATCTTAGGCGCCACTTCTTCTCGCACCGGGCCTCTCTCTTGAAATCGATCCTCGCCCTCTTCGCCTTGTTCCTCGCCCTGCCCGTTGCCGCCGCGCAGTTGACCATCGAGCTGGACCACACCAGCAAGACCTGGCAGACCGAAGACCTGCTCAAGCACCCCGATGCACAGACGGTGCATATCGTTGATGACGTTTCCTACAAGCGAAGCATGACGTATCGCGCAGTCCCGCTGGCGGTACTCCTACCGGGTCTGCAGACGGAAAACCATCTGCAGGCCATCGCGCTCGACGGGTTCGCCGCCGAACTGAGCGCCGCGCCTTTGCTGGAAACACACGGCGCCCGCGCCTGGCTGGCGGTGGAAGATCCCACCGATCCGTGGCCCGCGCTGGCCGCCGACAAGCCGAGTGCCGGGCCGTTCTACCTGGTGTGGACGAACCCTCAGGCCGGGCACATCAGCCCCGAGCAATGGCCGTTCCAGATCTCCGGGATCAAGCAGTTGAAGACGGTTGCCGAGCGTTTTCCGGCGTTGCTGCCCGATCCGAAGCTGGGTGCGAATGATCCGGTCAACCAAGGTTTTGCGCTGTTCCAGAAAAACTGCCTGGCCTGTCACCGCCTCAATGGGGCTGGCGATGCACAGGTAGGGCCAGACCTGAACATTCCCTACAACCCCACCGAATATTTCAGCGGCGATTTTCTCAAGCGCTATATCCGCGACCCACAAAGCCTGCGGCGCTGGCCCCAAGCGAAAATGCCGGCCTTCGCCGTCGGCGTGTTGCCCGAGAGCGAGCTGGCGTTGCTGGTGGAGTATTTGAAGCATATGGCCGGGCGCAAGCAGCAGCCCTGAGCTATTGCTGCTGCACCGAAACCAGCGGCGTCGGCGCCACCGACACCTTGGCATGCATCTGCTCATGCCCGCCGCCGCGCCGCATGCCGCGTACCGGGCAGGCGTCCAGATAATCCAGGCCCACGGCCAGTTTCAGGTGCCGCTCCGGCCGCGCCAGTTGGTTGGTCACGTCAAAGCTGTACCAGGCGTCGTCCAGCCAGGCTTCGGCCCAGGCGTGACTGGCCAGGTGCGTGCTGTCCTCGGTGTACAAATACCCCGACACATACCGCGCTGGAATCCCCAGGCTGCGCGCGCAGGCCAGGAACGCGTGGGTGTGGTCCTGGCACACCCCCGCACGCCCCGCGAAGGCCTGCGCGGCGCTGGTGTCGACCTCCGTGGCGCCGGGCGTGTAGACCATCGAGTGGTTGAGCGCGTGCATCAGGTCGATCAAGGCGCTGCGGTCGCGGCGCTGATGGCAATGCTGCTCGGCAAAGCGGCGCAGGGCTTCGTCGGGCTCGGTCAGCCGCGTACTGCGCAGGAACGGGTAGGCGGACTGGCTCTCGTGCTCAGCCTCGCGCAACTCGTCGATATCCACCTGGCCACGGGCACCGATGATGATGGCGTCGTGAGGCTCGTCCAGGGTCAGCACATGCAGGATATTGCCGAACGGGTCGACCTGGGCGCGCACCGGACGCGGTAGATCCAGTTGCCAACTGAGTACGTGCTGGCGTTCGCTGTCGTGGGGCGTAAGGCGCAGGTACTGGATGCTGGCGCGCACCTGATCGTCGTAGTGGTAGGTGGTTTCGTGGCTGATGGAGAGTCTCATGCCGCCTCCAGGTAGGAACTGTAGATGGCATCGCCCAACTGGCGGACCAAGGGAATAAAGTCGGTCAGCCAGGCATGCAGGCCTTCCTCGAGGATTTCGTCAATGGCGGTAAAGCGCAGGCGCGCATCCATTTCGGCGGCCAGGCGCTGGGCCGGGCGGCCGTTGAGGCCGGGCAGGCTGGCGAGGATCTGGTCGATCTCTTCGCTGCAGGCCCGCAGCGAACGCGGCACATCGGCGCGCAACAGCAACAGCTCTGCCACTTGCCGGGCGCCGGGGGCGTCGCGGTAGATCTCGGTGTAGGCCTCGAACGACGACAACGCACGCAACAAGGCACTCCACTGGTAGTACGCGTGGGCTGTGCCATCGCTGACCGCTTCGGCCTGGTCGCCAGCCATTTCATAGCGTGCGTCCAGCAGGCGCAGGGTGTTGTCGGCGCGCTCGATGAAAGTGCCCAGACGGATAAAGCGGAAAGCATCGTTGCGCATGATCGTGCCGTAGGTGGCGCCGCGAAACAGGTGCGAACGCTCCTTGACCCACTCACAGAACCGGCTCATGCCGTAGCGGCTCAAGCCTTGCTGGGCGATGTCGCGGATATCCAGCCAGGTGGCATTGATGTTTTCCCACATGTCGGCCGTGATTCGCCCACGCACCGCATGGGCGCTGGCCCGCGCAGCACCGAGGCAGCTGTAGATGCTGGCCGGGTTGGCCGCGTCCAGGGCGAAAAAGTGCAGCAGGCGTTCGGCGTGCAGCTCACCGTGTCGCGCGTGGTAGTCGTCCAGCGTGCCGGTGATCAGCAACGGCATGGCCAGTTCATGCAGGCCGTCGCCGCGCCCGTCCTGGGGCATCAGCGACAGCGAATAGCTGACGTCGAGCATGCGCGCGAGGTTTTCCGCGCGTTCGAGGTAGCGCGACATCCAGTACAGATCCGAGGCAGTTCTACTCAACATGGCATCAGTCCTCAACCACCCAAGTGTCTTTGGTGCCGCCGCCCTGGGACGAGTTGACCACCAGTGAACCTTCGCGCAGCGCCACGCGGGTCAGGCCGCCGGGCACCACGCGGGTTTCCTTGCCGGACAACACGAACGGGCGCAGGTCGATATGGCGCGGGGCGATACCGTTTTCGACGAAGGTCGGGCAGGTGGATAAACACAGGGTCGGCTGTGCGATATAGGCGTGGGGCTTGGCCTTGATACGCGCGCGGAAGGCTTCGATTTCCGCCGCCGTGGAAGCCGGACCGACGAGCATGCCGTAGCCGCCGGAGCCTTGGGTTTCCTTGACCACCAGGTGCGGCAGGTTAGCCAGTACGTGGGACAGTTCGTCGGGCTTACGGCATTGGAAGGTCGGAACGTTCTTCAAGATCGGTTCTTCATCCAGGTAAAAACGGATCATCTCGGTGACAAAGGGGTACACCGACTTGTCATCCGCCACCCCGGTGCCGATCGCGTTGGCCAACACCACATTGCCCGAACGATAGGCGGCAAGCAGGCCGGGGACGCCGAGCATGGAGTCCGGGTTGAAGGCCAGCGGGTCGAGAAACGCATCGTCGAGGCGGCGATAGATCACGTCCACGGCCTTGGGGCCGTCGGTGGTACGCATGAAAACGCGGTCATCGCGCACGAACAGGTCGGCGCCCTCCACCAGTTCCACGCCCATTTCCCGGGCGAGGAAGGCATGCTCAAAGAACGCACTGTTGAAACGCCCGGGGGTCAACACCACCACGCTGGGGTTATCCAGGGGGCTGGCGCTTTTCAGGGTGTCGAGCAGCAAGTTGGGGTAGTGGTCGATCGGCGCGATACGCTGGGCCGCGAACAGTTCGGGGAACAGGCGCATCATCATCTTGCGGTCTTCGAGCATGTAGCTGACGCCGCTGGGCGTGCGTAGGTTGTCCTCCAGCACGTAGTAAGTGCCGTCACCATCACGCACGAGATCGACACCGGAGATGTGGGAATACAGATCGCGGTGCAGATTCAAGCCCTGCATAGCCAACTGATACTGCTCGTTGGCCAGCACCTGTTCAGCGGGAATGATCCCGGCCTTGATGATGCGTTGTTCATGGTAGAGGTCGGCGAGAAACATGTTCAGCGCCTTGACCCGCTGAATGCAGCCACGTTCGACAATCCGCCATTCACTGGCGGGAATGCTGCGCGGGATGGTGTCGAAGGGAATCAGGCGCTCGGTGCCCTGCTCATCCCCGTAGAGGGTGAAGGTGATCCCGGCGCGGTGAAACAGCAAATCGGCTTCACGCCGGCGCTGGGCCAGCAGTTCAGCGGGGGTTTCGGCCAACCAGCGGGCGAACTCGCGGTAATGAGGGCGAACCTGCCCTGCCCCATCGTACATTTCGTCGTAATAAGTGCGGATCATGCCGTACTCCTTGTCACCCGGACGCAAGAATCATCGCAAGGCCCGTGCCAGCGGCATAAACACTTAAGAATCAGTGAGTTAAATAATAGCGGGGAGTTAAGCGCACCATCCTGGTGCGCGGAATGCCCGGTGTCTTGTCGCGCGCTTCATCACAATGCGGGCTTTGACTATCAACAGCATAGCCAGTGTTGATTTCACTGCCCGTCCCCCGGTGCGGATAATCACCGTCATCTGCTGAACAGGACTCGTCCTACAGCCTTACCCATCGAGCAATCGGTACCGTGTGATCTCGTGTATCGACCGACTCCTCCGGTCTTCCCTTTCGACCACCCCACTCGGGTGGTTTTTTTTGCCTGGAAATACCGCGCGAGTTGCGTCTGATTTCAGACGCCACAAACAAAATCGGCCGACCCAAAGGTCAGCCGATACGCTGTGTTTCTCATACTGCTACATGGGTAACCCACGCACCTCCTGCTTGACGCCCCATCCTTCGATGATCCCGCCCAGCGGCTCGACCACCGCTTCAAAGTCTTGCTCGAAGTCTCCTATGCCGTCGTAGGTTGCAAACATGATCTTGCTCAGTTCCAGGTACCAGGCGCCATCGTCGCGCGCGCTGACCTGGGCGTTCAGGGATTCGCCACGAAACCGACCCGCAGCCCTGCGCGCCCGTTCCTCGTCCGGGAAAATGGCGTAGAACTCGATGGGGTGGAACCGTGAAAAATCGAAGCCGCCTTCTTTCATGCGGCGCAGAACGTTGGTGCTGATGTCTTCTTGATAGGCTGTGCTCATGAAACGTCCTCCTCAAACCGATGGATAGACTTTCCGTGCTTCCCGAAGCCCACGCCTTACTGGCGCGGGTACTACGGCAATGACATCACCGCTGGAAAACAAGCATGTAGCTGACAAGACCAGACCTTAGCGATTCATTCGCTGATCTCACTTGCAGAGTAGCGCGAAGCTATCACCTCCACCAGAGGCGCTTGAATGGCAGACAGGGAATGTTCAGACGACGGGAGAGATGTCGAGGATCTGGATACTGTTCTGGTCTTTGAGGATCTTGACCGTCGGTTCGGGTTTACGGCCTTCCAGGTCATTGAGGTCCAGTTCGGCGGCCACCGGCACCAGCTTGTCGCGAATCAAGTGTGCCGCATCTTCGAGGCTGGGCTTGCGCTCGCAGGTGAACTGCTCCACGGACTGCACACCGTGATCATCAACGAAGGTAATCTGCCACTTTTGCATCGGTGCCTCCTCGATAAAGCCCGCGTGTGGGCTTACCTCTATCTGGACCTTGAGGGCTCGCTAAACGTTCCACTCAAGGTCGCAGGCACCGGGTCTGCCGCGCTTACTTCTCGGCGCGTTCCCTGAGGGCTTTCAAGGTGTTGAACGGGGCGTCCACCACGAACTTGTTGGCCAACCACGAAGGCACGCTGCCGCCTGGCTCGGTGTGTACCTGGTAGGTCACTTCGGTTTCGTTGGCACCTTTAGGCACCAGTTTCCAGAAGCCGTCGACCTGGGCCACGCGCACATAACCCTTCACTTCCGGCTGATAGGTCGGCACTTCCAGCAGGGTGCGGGTCACGCTGCCGTCGGCGGCCTTGGCCGTAGTGATTTCCAGGATCGAATCGCGGTCGGTCACTGGGAACGGGGCCTTGAATTGGGTGTAGGTCCAGCTCTTGACGCCCTCCTGCTTGAGCAGTTTTTGCGACTTGCAGTCATGAATCCAGGCGCAGGCACCGACCGCATCTTCCTGCAAGGCCTCGATCTTGGCCACGGGGGCCTTGATCACTGTCACACCGCGATACGCCTTGTACTTGGAACCGGCGACTTCGCTCAGCGACACCTTGATCCCGTCTTCATCCTTGGCGACTTGCCAATCCTCAGCCTGAGCAGTGGCAGCAAACAACACCGTAAAACCGCACAACACAGCCATTCGTTTCAGCGAAACCATTGTTGTATTCCTTATTGTTGAAGTTCCGATAGTAAAGCCATCAAGCCGCCGTCATCTGCTCCCACCAGCCGATCAACCTGATCGCATCGGCCTGGTCGGTGCCGCAGACCTCGATATCCGCCTTGAAATCACTGCACACCGCCGGCCGTTCCGGTTGCCCGAACAGCAGGCATAACTGTTCGACCGACAGGTGCAGGCAGCGTTCGCCCGCGGGTTTGCCGTGGGGCATTCCCGGCAGCGGTGAACTGATGGAGGGGGCGATGCAGCAAGCGCCACAGCCTTCACGGCATTTCATGAGCAACAGGTCCTCGACGGCTCAATAGGGAAGGCCGGGCTAGAGTACGCCCTTAAACAGCCGTTTTAAAATGGTCTAACAGGGGTTTTTCGCAGAAAATAAAAGTGACTGACCAGTCTGCGACAGATGGTCGAGTATCGACGTCACCTTCGCCGGAAAAGTTTATTGCTTGAATTCGAAATCCAGCGCCGCGCCTTCCACCTCACGCCGTTCTTCGTTGCGCAGTTGCAGCTTCATCTCATTGCTGAGCAGGCGACCGTTGATCTGGAATGCACTGTTGTCAGTCGGCTTTTCGCCAAACATCGGCGGCAACAACGGTACGTTTTTCGGCGCAGGCATACTGCCGATGGGCTGCAGGTGCCTGACCATGTCGGAAGGCAGGGACAAGTCCAACTGTGCCGGTGGCAAGTGGGTCTGGGCCACTTCGTGGGCGGACTTGGACTTGCTCGCAACCGGCGCGCGTTTTTTTGCCGATGCGTTTTTTTTGTTGGTCGCCGGGGCTTTTTTCGCCGGGGTCGGTTTTTTTGCGGGGGTTGTGTGCTCGGTAATCGCGGTCGGTGCGGGGTCCGCCACAGGCGTCGCCGCCAGCGTGACGCCGACGTGACTCAGGCTGAGCAGGCTAATCACTAAAACAGCGCGAAAAATAGAAGTCATATTGCCAACAGCATTAACGGCAGAAGGCCATATGCTCGCTTGTTGAGGGCAGCATGACAAGCGCGGTGATTGGCCAGCTATCAGAACTGGCTACTTGGCAAGCCTCACAAGCCGGCCGCTGTCTCCAGGCATAACTGACTGGCGAGCATCCCCAAAGTCATCAGCGCCCGCTCTGCCTCGCGATTCCACGGCGTGCCGCAGTTAAGACGAATACAGTGGTTGAACTGTTCCGTATTACTGAAGATCAACCCCGGTGCGATGCTGATGCCCTGCTGCAATGCACGCACGTGCAGTTCCTGGGTATTGACCCGCCCCGGCAAACTGACCCACAGGATAAAACCGCCGGTCGGACGGGTCATCTGGGTGCCTTCGGGAAAATACTGCTGAACCGCCAGTTGGAACGCGCTGAGGTTCTTGCGGTACTCCTGGCGGATGTAACGCAGGTGCCGATCGTAACCGCCGTTCTCCAGGTACGCGGCGACACCCATCTGGGTGACGCTGCACGCCGAATGGGTGCTGAACATCTGCAAACGCTGGATTTCCTGCTGATACTTGCCGGCGATCATCCAGCCGATACGCACGCCGGGTGACAGGGTTTTGGAAAAGCTCGAGCAATAAATCACGCGGTCGAGGCGATCGTAGGCTTTCAGGGCTTTGGTGCGCCCCAGTTCGAACATCAGTTCGCCGTAGATATCGTCTTCGACGATCTGGATATCGAAATCCGAGGCCAGGCGCAGCAAGTGTTTCTGCCGCTCCTCGGGCATGGTGCCGCCCAACGGATTGCTCAGGCGCGTGGTCAGCACCAGGGCTTTGATCGACCACTGGTTAGCGGCCAATTGCAGGGCTTCCAGGCTCATGCCGGTGGCAGGGTCGCTGGGGATCTCGATGACCTTGAGGCCCAGCAGATCCGCCAATTGCAGCAAGCCGTAATAGGTCGGCGACTCGGCGGCAATCAGGTCGCCCGGCCGCGTCAGCACCCGTAACGACATCTGCAGGGCATCGACGCAGCCGTGGGTGATCACCACTTCGGACGGGTCCACCACCACGCCGGCATCGCGCATGCGGATCGCCACCTGGCGGCGCAACGGCTCGAAGCCGGGGCTGAACATGTAGCTGAACGCCCGCGGGCTCTGGAAGCGCGTGACCTTGGCCAACTGCTGGTGCAGTGCGCGTACCGGCAAGTAATCCACACTCGGCACGGCCGCGCCCAGCGGGAATACGCCTTCGCGACGCGACTCCACCAACACTTGCTGAATGATGCTGCTGCGCGTCACCAACCCCGGGCGCTCGACCCGGGCGATATCCGGCGTCGGCGCCGTCAGCGCCGGTGTCTGGTGTACGTAATACCCGGACTGCGGCCGCGCGCGAATCAAGCCCTGATCTTCCAGGTTGGCGTAGGCCTGCAACACCGTGGCATGGCTGACGTTGAGCTGGGAGCTCATCTTGCGCACCGAAGGCACGCGCTCACCCGGTTGATAGACACCGCGCCGGATATCCTCAGCCAGTTGCTGGGCGATACGTTGGTAGAGCAACAGATTGGTCATGACGCAGCACTCGATTTCACGGCTATTTTATTTTTGTGTGAAACATACCGGCACAGTTTAGAAGTGTACGGGGACAGTTGCCACAATAGTCGAGCGCGAGCGGCAGTGATAGAAAAAACTGTAAGGGTGGCCTGAGGCGTTTCGGGCCCCCCGAAAAAAATGTGGGAGGGGGCCCCCCTCCCATATTTTGCTTGCGCCAGGCTCCTAGCGGGCGGCGCCCAACTGGCCCTTCGCGTCGGAGAACACGATCTCTACCCGGCGGTTCTGCGCGCGGCCGCGCTCGGAAGCATTGGCCTCCACCGGGTACTGGTCGCCATAGCCTTCGACCTGGATGCGCTTTTCGTCGATCCCCAGGTCCACCAGCACATCCGCCACCGATTGCGCGCGGTCGCGGGACAGTTGGAGGTTTTCCTGCTCGCCGCCGGTGCTGTCGGTGTAACCCTCGATACGCACGATGCGCTTGGGGTTCAGTTGCAGGAACTGGACGATTTTCAGCACGGTGCGGTTGGCCGAGTTTTTCAGTTCGGCTTCACCGGTGTCGAACAACACGTCGCCCAAGGTCATCACCAGGCCGCGATCGGTCTGGGTGGTGGCCAGGCTGGCGATCTGTTCCTCGAGCCATTTGCCCTGCTGCTGCACGCTGACCAGCTTGCTCTCGCGCAGGGCCAGTTGCAGGCGCTGGCGTTCCAGTTCGAGTTTGGCGCCACGTTCCTGATTGAGCGCCTGCTCGGTGTGTTCGCGGGCGATCGCGCTGTAGCGCTGGCTGAGGTAGGCGTAATGCACCACGTCGGCACCGCTGCCCCAATAGCTGGACAAGCGATCGGCACGGGCCAGGGACTCTCCGGCGCGGATCACGTCCTTGGGCGCGAAGCGCAGCACGTTGGCGTCTTCCTTGACCTTCTGGAAGTCGCTGCCCGCCTGTTGCAGGGCCTGCTCGCCATTCGGGTGGCTGGCGCAACCGCCCAGGGCCGCGCTGCCCAGCAGCACGACGCAACTCAAGCCACGGATCATCGGGCTCATTGGGCTTCTCCCAGCTGCAATTGCTTGCGCAGGCGGGTGATACGGGTATTGAGCACGTTCAGTTGTTCCTGACTCTTGCGGGTCAACACTTGGGCTTCGGCGAGACGCGCATCCAGCTCGGCCTGTTCGGCCTGCATGCGCGCGTTCTTGTAGGACTGGTCGGCCATATCAGCCTGAGCCTGGGCGAATTTGCCTTCAGCCAGTTTCAGTTCGGACGATTCATCGGAGTTGGCACCCACGGCGTTGGCTTGTTCCAACGCTTGCTGGGTGAGGCGTATTTGTTCATTCGGCGCAGGATCGGCTGCACATCCCGCCAGAGCAACGACGGCGAGGGCCGCTAAAAAAGGTCGAAAAATCACTGAAAATCCCTACTTTGTTGGGGTGCCGACGGGTTGTTGCAATTGCGCTTTCCAGCGCTCCAGATTGCGCTGCAGCGCAGCTTGCGCCACACCAGACCCGGACAATTCTGTCATCTTTTTCGCCAGCTGTCCGCGCAGCCAGGGGTCATTGCACGCGGAGTTGTGGGAAATCGCCAGGTACAGGCCAGGCTGATCGACGGGCACGTCGCGGGCGAACAGGTCATTGCTCATGCCCAGGGTCTCGGCCATGGCCATGCCGGAGTAACGCCCGGCGAGTACGTAGTCCACTTCCCCCAGCAGCAGTTTCTGAAACGCCGGAGTCAAGGTGGGCAGGCGTTGCAGGGTCAATTGCTGGGCGGCGAAGGTTTCAAAGTCGTGGCTCAACCGCGCCCGTTCCGACACCGCGCCCTGATGGCCGTGCAGGTCCGCGGCCGTGGCATAGGCCAGCGCCGAGTCCTTGCGGGTCCAGACCAGATAGTCGATCTGCACCAGCGCCGGGTGGAGGTAGTCGAGGGTTTCCAGCTCGCCGATATTCAACGGCGCATCGGCCAGCAGATCCATGCGCCCGCTGCGCACTTCGTCCAAGGCCTGGGAACGCTTGCCGCCATAGAGCAGGTCGATTTTCAGCCCGAGGTCCTGGGCCACTTGCTGCAACATGTCGGCGGTGGCGCCGATCAAGTGCGTGGGGTCCTGGGGATCGCGCCAGAGCAAAGGCGGAGCGTCCGGGCTGCCGGTAGCCACCAGGCGCTCGCATTTGCCGGCCGCCAGCGACAGGGTCGGCAGCAACAGTGTGAAACCCAGCAGTGTGGCCCAGGGGCGCAATTCCATGGCGAGGTGCTCCGATAATAAAAAGCCCGGTCAAAAGACCGGGCTCTTTATAAGTGAAGCGACTGGATTAGACCAGCTTCTCCAATTCAGGTACGGCTTCGAACAAGTCCGCCACCAGGCCGTAATCAGCCACCTGGAAGATCGGTGCTTCTTCGTCCTTGTTGATCGCTACGATCACCTTGGAGTCTTTCATGCCGGCCAAATGCTGGATCGCGCCGGAGATACCGACGGCGATGTACAGCTGTGGCGCAACGATCTTGCCGGTCTGGCCGACCTGCATGTCGTTGGGCACGAAACCTGCGTCGACCGCAGCGCGGGAAGCGCCGACGGCAGCGCCCAGCTTGTCGGCCAGGGCGTACAGGTGCTTGAAGTTGTCGCCGTTCTGCATGCCACGCCCGCCGGAAACGACGATCTTGGCAGCGGTCAGCTCAGGACGATCCGACTTGGCCAGCTCTTCGCCGACGAAGCTGGAAATACCCGCGTCGTGGGCCGCGGAGACGGCTTCAACGGCGGCCGAACCGCCTTCGGCGGCAACCGGGTCGAAACCGGTGGCGCGCACGGTGATGACCTTGACCGCGGCGGTCGATTGCACGGTGGCAATGGCGTTGCCGGCGTAGATCGGACGCTTGAAGGTGTCGGCGCTTTCGACCGAGATGATCTCGGAGATCTGGTCAACGTCCAGTTGCGCGGCAACCCGCGGCAGGATGTTTTTGCCGTTGGAGGTGGCAGCGGCCAGGATGTGGCTGTAGCCAGCACCCAGCTCGGCGACCAGAGGCGCGACGTTTTCCGGCAGTTGGTGAGCGTAAGCGGCGTTGTCGGCCAGCAGTACTTTACTCACGCCAGCGACTTTCGCCGCGGCTTCAGCCACGGCGCCAGCGCCCTGACCTGCAACCAGCACGTGGATGTCACCACCGATTTTCGCCGCGGCGGCCACGGTGTTCAGGGTGGCCGGAGCCAGTACCTTGTTGTCGTGTTCAGCGATTACCAAGATAGTCATGATTAGATTACCTTCGCTTCGTTTTTCAGTTTCTCGACCAGTTCAGCCACCGACTTGACCTTGATGCCCGCGCTGCGTGCAGCCGGCGCTTCGACTTTGACGGTCTTGTTGGTAGAGGCGGTGGAAACGCCCAAAGCATCCGGAGTCAGCACTTCCAGAGGCTTCTTCTTGGCTTTCATGATGTTAGGCAGAGACGCGTAGCGCGGCTCGTTCAAACGCAGGTCGGTGGTGACGATGGCCGGCAGTTTCAACGAAACTGTCTGCGCGCCGCCGTCGATTTCGCGGGTCACGGCAACGCTGTCGCCGCTCACTTCGACTTTCGAGGCGAAGGTGCCCTGGCCGTAACCGGTCAGTGCAGCCAGCATCTGGCCAGTCTGGTTGTTGTCGCTGTCGATGGCCTGTTTGCCGAGGATCACCAGCGATGGCTGTTCCTTGTCGACAACGGCTTTGAGCAACTTGGCCACGGCCAGGGAGGTCAGTTCTTCAGCGGACTCGACCAGGATGGCGCGATCGGCGCCCAGGGCCAGAGCGGTACGCAGCTGCTCTTGAGCAGTGGTCGGGCCGATGGTAACCACGACGATTTCAGTCGCCACGCCTTTCTCTTTCAGGCGCACGGCTTCTTCCACGGCGATTTCGCAGAAAGGGTTCATCGACATCTTGACGTTAGCGAGGTCGACGCCGGAATTGTCCGCCTTGACGCGAACTTTCACGTTGTAATCGACAACGCGTTTGACAGCTACAAGAACCTTCATGGATTCCTCGTTACTCTCCGGTGAAAAGAAAGTCGCCTAGGCGAACCTGGCGGTTGATGCTCATCGGCACACAAGGGCACCTTCAAAACCTTCGGCAAGTGACGCAGCGATGGAGAGTGATGACCGTTCGTCAGTGGTGACTGGGAGGTCATTCATGATCGCGACGTGTAAACTGCGCGCCAGCATTGGGCACGCGTCACTCTTTTTCGCCTTCGCCTGTCTTTAAAGGTGCTCTTGAAACCTACAGTCAGCCTACGGCGAGCGCAAAACCGACCGTATCTTGACCGGAACGCCTATTCTGGTCAATACGGCAAAATGGCCAGTCATAAGCCCCGTTGCTTTGATTTACCTAGCTTCCAAGCAATTCAAACAAACGTTTGTATTGGACGCTGAGAGTGGTGTAGATATAATGCGCCACCTAGAGAGAAAGGTGGTCATCCGCCTGCCCAGTGAACGCAGCGATGACGCTTACGACACCCAACCTCCACCCATTAGAAAAAAAGCCTGTGAGCCTGAGTAGGAGATAGCCTGTGGAACGCGAATACATGGAATTCGACGTGGTCATCGTCGGCGCTGGCCCGGCGGGCCTGTCTGCCGCCTGCCGACTGAAGCAGAAGGCCGCCGAAGCCGGTAAGGAAATCAGCGTCTGCGTGGTCGAGAAAGGCTCCGAGGTCGGCGCACATATCCTTTCCGGTGCCGTGTTCGAACCACGCGCCCTGAACGAACTGTTCCCGGACTGGAAAGAACTCGGCGCTCCGCTCAACACCCCGGTGGTGCGCGATGACATCTATGTCCTGCGCAGCGCCGACACCTCGACCAAGGTGCCTGACTTCTTTGTGCCCAAGACCATGCACAACGAAGGCAACTACATTATCTCCCTGGGCAACCTGTGCCGCTGGCTGGCCCAGCAGGCCGAGAACCTCGGCGTGGAAGTCTACCCAGGCTTCGCCGCGCAGGAAGCGCTGTTCGACGAAAACGGCGTGGTGCGCGGGATCATCACCGGCGACCTCGGCGTCGACCGCGAAGGCAAGCCGAAGGAAGGCGTCTACACCCCCGGCATGGAACTGCGCGGCAAGTACACGCTGTTCGCCGAAGGCTGCCGTGGCCATATCGGCAAGCAACTGATCCAGCGCTTCAAGCTGGACAGCGACGCCGACGCCCAGCACTACGGCATCGGCCTGAAGGAAATCTGGGAAATCGACCCAGCCAAGCATCAACCCGGCCTGGTGGTCCACACCGCCGGTTGGCCGCTGGACATCATGAGCAACGAGAACACCGGTGGCTCGTTCCTCTATCACCTGGAAAACAACCAGGTGGTGGTCGGCCTGATCGTCGACCTGTCCTACAGCAACACTTTCCTGTCGCCGTTCGATGAGTTCCAGCGCCTCAAGCACCACCCGGTGCTGGCCCAGTATCTGGAAGGTGGCAAGCGCGTCAGCTACGGCGCGCGCGCGCTGGCCAAGGGCGGCATCAACTCGTTGCCGAAGATGGTGTTCAAGGGCGGCGCATTGATCGGCTGTGACCTGGGCACCATGAACGTGGCCAAGATCAAAGGCAGCCACACCGCGATGAAGTCCGGCATGCTCGCCGCCGACGCCGTGGCCGAGCGCCTGTTGGCCGACGCCGAAGGCGGCGACGAGCTGACCAACTACGTCGACGCGTTCAAAGCCAGCTGGCTCTACGAAGAACTGTTCGCCACCCGTAACTTCGGCCCGGCGATGCACAAGTTCGGCCCGATCATCGGTGCCGGCTTCAACTGGTTCGACCAGAACATCCTCGGCGGCAAGATGCCGTTCACCCTGCACGACACCAAGCCGGACTACGCCTGCCTCAAGCTGGCCAAGGACTGCCAGAAGATCGACTACCCCAAGCCCGACGGCAAGCTGAGCTTCGACAAACTGAGCTCGGTGTTCATCTCCGGCACCAACCACGAAGAAGAACAGCCGTGCCACTTGAAACTCAAAGACCCGAGCATCCCGATCGGCACCAACCTGCCGCTCTACGATGAACCGGCGCAGCGCTACTGCCCGGCCGGTGTGTATGAAGTGGTGACCAAGGAAGACGGCGAGAAGCGCTTCCAGATCAACGCCCAGAACTGCGTACACTGCAAGACCTGTGACATCAAGGACCCTTCGCAGAACATCACCTGGGTCACGCCGGAAGGCGCAGGTGGGCCGACTTACCCGAATATGTAAAAGGGTTGCATGACCCAGGAGGCTCCCAGATCGGGAGCCTTTTTTGTGGCTGGCATCAACTCAATGTGGGAGGGGGCTTGCCCCCGATAGCGGTGGAACAGTCAGCACATCGATGGCTGACCCACCGTCATCGGGGGCAAGCCCCCTCCCACATTTTTAATCCCGTTGAGCCAGGGAGAATCAGGCAGCGCGCTCTTCGCCCGGGTTGCGCTCGAAGTAGCGCTTATATTCGCGGCTGAACTGCGACGTACTCTGATACCCCACCCGATGCGCCGCCTGTGCCACGCCCATGCCTTCCACCAGCAACAACTGCTGCGCCTTGAGCAAACGCAAACGCTTCAGATACTGCACCGGCGACAACAAGGTGCAGCGCTTGAAGTGTTCATGAAAGGTCGACGCACTCATGTGCGCGTAACCTGCCAACGTCTCGATATTCAGCGGCTCGGCGTAATGAGCATGCAGGTGATTCAACGAGGTGGCGATCCGCGAGAACTGCCCCTGCTGTTCCACCAACGCCCGCAACACATCGGCCTGGGGCCCGCGCAAGGCGGTGAAGAGTAATTCGCGCACACGCGCCGGGCCCATGATCCGGCTTTCCAACGGATCGTGCAGGCATTGCAACAGGCGCTCGACGCAACCGCGCATGGCGTCATCCAGCACCACCGAACTCATCGACTCCAAGGTCTGCGCCGTCGGCGGCGGCCCGGCCTGCATACCCATGGCCATCACCAATTCGCCCAGCACCACCCGGTCAATGCCCACCGTCACCCCCAGCAGCGGTGCGTCGGGCGCCAGGGCGAACGTCTCGCACTCGAACGGCACCGGCATCGCCTGGATCAGGTAGTGCCCCGCGCCGTACTCCAGGGTACGCGGGCCCAGGTACGCGACTTTGCTGCCCTGGGCGACGAACATCAGGCTCGGCTCATAGATCTGCGGCCCGCGTGCGACGTCGCAACTGGCGCGCAGCACCTGCACGCCCGGCAGGTGGGTCGGGGAGAAACCGTCGCAGGGCGTCAGCCGCTCGATCAAGGAAACCAGGGTGGCGTTGGCGTCGAGATGGCGGGTCAACAACATGGCAAAAAACTTCGCTAATAAGGGATGAGAGCATCATCGCAGGTCTGGCGCGCCGTGCATCCAAACCAGGCGTACTGCCGGACGAATAGGCATGAGACTCGGAGCAATCGCCATGGCCGCCTCCGGGGTCGGCGCGGAAAATGGCCCACCTCACTTGTCACTGCTTCTGCGAGGTTCACTCATGTACACCGCTATCGGTTATGCCGCCCAGTCGGCCACCACTCCCCTCGCCCCCATGTCGTTTGAACGCCGCAGCCCGCGCGCCGATGACGTGGCGATCGAAATTCTGTACTGCGGCGTCTGCCACTCTGACATCCACCAGGCCCGCAACGAATGGGGCATCGCTGTGTACCCGCTGATGCCGGGCCATGAGATTGTCGGCAAAGTCACCGCCGTCGGCGCCAGCGTCACCGCGCATAAGGTCGGTGATCTGGTCGGCGTCGGCTGCATGGTCGATTCGTGCCGCCATTGCGACGCCTGCCAAGCGGACCTGGAGCAATACTGCCTCGAAGGCCCGACCATGACCTACGCCACCCCGGACCGTGTGGACGGCAGCAACACCATGGGCGGCTACTCCGACAGCATCGTGGTCAGCGAACACTTTGTGGTGAAGATCCCGGCCAAGCTCGACCTGGCCAGCGCCGCACCGCTCCTCTGCGCCGGCATCACCACCTACTCGCCGCTCAAGCACTACGGTGTGAAGGCCGGCGATAAAGTCGGGATTCTCGGCATGGGCGGCCTGGGCCATATGGGCATCAAGTTCGCCAAGGCGATGGGCGCCGAAGTCACGCTGTTCACCCGCTCCGCGAGCAAGGCCGAGGAAGGCCGCCGCCAGGGCGCGGATCATGTGATCGTGTCCACCGACGCCGCGCAAATGCAAGCCGCCGCCGGACACTTCGACTTCCTGCTGGACACCATCCCGGTGCAGCACGACCTGAACCCCTACCTCGATGTGCTGCGCTTTGACGGCGTGCATATCCTCGTTGGCCTGATCGAGCCGGTGGACCCGCCCGTCAACGCCGCCAAGCTGGTGCTGGGGCGTAAAATGCTCGCCGGTTCGCTGATCGGCGGCATCGCCGAAACCCAGGAAGTCCTGGATTTCTGCGCCGAGCATGGCATCACCTGCGACATCGAAATGCTCGACATTCGTCAGATCAACGAGGCGTTCACGCGCATGATCGCCGGCGATGTGAAGTACCGCTTTGTCATCGACATGGCGACCTTGAAGGCCTGATCAGGCCTTCGCGCCCAACTCCGCAGACAGCCGCGCCGCAACCTGTTTGATCACAGGAATCAGCTCGGCCATTTTCTCCAGCGGCATGTAGGGCACGGTACTGGCGATGCTGATGCCGGCGACGATTCGCCGGCTGGCATCGCGCACCGGTGCCGCCACGCAGCGGATCGACGGTTCGTTGTCTTCCAGGTCGAACGCATACCCGCCCAGCACATACTCATGCATGCGCTGCTCGAACTGCGCCCAGGATTGCTCGGGGTGTTGCGGCCACTGCAGGTTTTTCCCTGCCGCCGGCTGGCTGACTTCGTACAGGCGCTGCCACTCTTCGACGCTGTCATCCAACAGCAACGCCTTGCCGATGCCGGTCCGCGCCAGCGGCATGCGATGGCCGACCCGCGAGCGCATTTCCGGACCGTTGCGCCCGGGGTTCTTGTGCAGGTAGAGCACGTCGTCGTCTTCGCGAATCGCCAGGTGGATGGTGTCGCCGGTCAGCGCCGACAACTCGTCCAGGTACGGCACCGCCAGGGTCACCAACGGCAACTCTTCGCGCGCCTGAAACCCCAGCTCGATCAGCTTCGGCCCCAGCAGGTAACCGACTTGCGGCACCACGCGCAGGTAGCGCTCCTCCACCAGGCAACTGGCCAGGCGGTGCGTGGTGCTGCGGGTGGTGCCGATGCGCCGGGCGATCTCTTTCAGATCCCGCGCACCGGCCGCCACCGCCTGCACCACGCCCAAGCCACGCAGCAAGGTCTGGGTGCCAGTGGGGGCGGCGTCTTTGACGGGGGTGTGGGCGGTTTCCTGCATATCGGGCCTATGTGGTGGTACGAAAACGAGCGGCATTATGGCAAATACCGAACCTCAATACAGTTGAGATCCAAATGTGGGAGGGGGCTGGCCCTCGATAGCGGTGTGCCAGTCTGCACATCTGTTACTGATAGACCGCCATCGGGGGCAAGCCCCCTCCCACACTTAGATCTTCACATGGCATGAATTCAGCGTTGTTTCATGCGATCGATCACCACCGCCAGCAGCAGGATCGAGCCGCGGATCACGTACTGGTAGAAGGTGTCGATGTTCTTCAGGTTCATTGCGTTCTCGATGATCGCCAGGATCAGCACCCCGGCGATCACATGGCGGATCATGCCGATGCCGCCGCTGAGCGACACCCCGCCCAGCACGCAAGCGGAAATCACCGTCAGCTCGAAGCCCTGGCCGATCATCGGCTGGCCCGAGGTCATGCGTGACGCGAGGATCACCCCGGCCAATGCGCCGATCAGGCCATGCACGGCAAAGATCAGGATCTTCGTGCGGTCCACGTTGACCCCGGCCAACAGCGCCGCTTCCGGGTTGCCGCCGATGGCCATGGTGTTGCGCCCGTAGGTGGTGTAGTTGAGCAGCCAGCCGAAGAACACAAAGCAGACGATGGTGATCAGGATCGGCACCGGCACGCCCAATAACTGGCCGTTGCCGAACACGAAGAACTGATCCTGGGACACTCCTACCGCCTTGCCGTCGGCAAAGATATAGGCCAGGCCGCGCACGATCTGCATGGTCGCCAAGGTGGTGATCAGCGCATTGACCCGCAGCTTGGCGATGACGATGCCGTTGATCAGCCCGACGATCAAGCCCATCAGCAGCGCCGCGCCGATGCCCAGCATGACGCTGTCGGTGTCGCGCATCACAATCGCGGCCACCACCCCGGCGCAGGCGATCACCGAACCGACCGACAAGTCGAAGTGCCCCGACGCCAGGCAGAACAGCATGGTGCAGGCGGCGATGCCTACGGTGGAAATCGCCAGGCCCAGCCCGCGCATGTTCAGCGGCGAGAGGAAGTTGTCGATCAGCAAGGCACACAGCAGGAAAATCGCCAGCGCCGCGAGCAGCATCGCCCAGTTGTCGAGCAGCGCGCGCAGGTCCACGGGTTTGCGTGCCGTCGGCAACGCGTTGTGTTGGGTCGTCATAGTCGTCTCTCAGTTCGCCAGGCCACGCGGCAAGGCCAGTTGCAGCAAGTTGGATTCAGTGGCGTGTTCGCGCCGTTGTTCGCCGCGCAAAGCGCCTTCACACAGCACCAGAATGCGATCGGAAACCCCCATCACCTCCATCAAGTCGCTGGACACCACAATCACCGCGATGCCGCTCGCCGCCAGGTCATGGATGATCTGGTAGATCTCCGACTTGGCGCCGATGTCGATGCCCCGCGTCGGCTCGTCCAGCAGCAGCACCTTCATCGGCATCGACAGCCAGCGGCCGAGAATGGCCTTCTGCTGATTGCCGCCGGACAGGTACATGATTTTCTGCGCAGCGCTCGGCGTCTTGACCTTCATCCCGCGGATTTGCTGCTCGGCGTTGCCCTGCTCCCAGCCCTCGCGCAGCAGCCAGCCGAACCGGGAATGGGCGCCGCGTGCGCTGATGTTGATGTTCTCGGCGACGCTGGCCAGCGGGATGATGCCCTCCTTCTTGCGGTCCTCCGGGCACAGCAGTACGCCGGCGGCGATAGCGTCGCGCGGCGAGCGCAATTGCAGCGCTTGCCCGCACAGTTCCAACTGCCCCGCCGTGGCGCGCTGCAAGCCGCTGAGCAGGCGAAACAGCTCGGTGCGCCCGGCGCCGACCAAGCCGAACAGGCCGAGGATCTCGCCCTTGCGCACCTCAAAGCTGACCGGTTCACGCAAGCCCGGGCCGAGCAAACCGTCGACCTTGAGCGCCACCTCGCCGTGTGCGCGCGGCCGATAGTCGTAAATGTCCTGGATATCGCGACCGACCATGCAGGTGACCAACTGGTCGTGACTCAGCGCACGCATGTCGTCGAAGGTACGCACGTAGCGGCCGTCCTTGAACACCGTGACCGCGTCGCAGATGCGGAACACTTCTTCCATGCGATGGGACACGTACAGCACCACTTTGCCCTCGTCGCGCAGGCGCGTGATGATCGCCATCAACCGGTCGATCTCACGGGCCGACAGGCTGCTGGTGGGTTCATCGAAGGCAATCACATGCGCGCCACGCGACAGCGCCTTGGCGATTTCCACCAGTTGGCGCTGGCCCAGGGACAGGCGCCCGAGCTTTTCCTGCGGGTCGATTTCATCGGCCAGGCCCTTGAGGCACGCCAGCGCCCGCTGGCGCAACTGGCTGCGGTTGACCACGCCGAAACGCGCCGGCAAATGCCCGAGGAACAGGTTCTCGGCGACGCTCATTTCCGGCACCAGATGCAGCTCCTGGTGGATCACCGCGACGCCGCTGGCAATGCTGTCGGCCGCGCATTTGAAGGCCATCGTCTGCGCGCCGATCTGCACGCTGCCGCTGCTCGGGACGTAGGCGCCGCCGAGGATCTTCAGCAGCGTCGACTTGCCCGCGCCGTTCTCGCCCATCAACGCGTGTACCTGCCCCGGGTGGGCGGTGAAACTGATGCTGTCCAGCGCCTTGACCCCGGGGAAGGTTTTGCCGATGCCGTCAAAGCGCAGTGCCGCTGCGGTCATTTCCACAGCCCGATCTTGGTCAGTTCTTCCTGGAAGTTGGCGCGGGTGATCAGCGTCACTTCGTCCATCGCGGTGTACTTCGGCGGTTCCTTACCGGTGGTGACCCACTCGTACATCATCAGCGCGGTGTTGTAGCCCTCGATGTGCGGACTGGGCAGCATCGAACCGAAGAAACCGCTGTTGGCTTTCTTCAACTCGCCAATGGCGTCGGTGCCGTTGATGCCGATGCCGATCACGTTGGCGGCTTTGAAGCCGGCGCTTTCGGTGGCGCGCACGCCGCCGAGCACGGTGTTGTCGTTCATGCCGCCGATGATCAGGTTCTTCGCGCCGCTGGGCAGCTTGACCAGGGCCGAGTTGGTGGCGTCCATGCTGCCGGGCACGTCGAGAGTCTTGAGCGCGGCGGTGAGGATATGGTCTTTGGGGATGCCGGCTTCTTCGAGGGATTTGATCGAACCGTCGGTGCGTTTTTTACCGGTGTCGAGCTCGTTGAAGGTGTTGATCACCGCGTAGGTGTCCTTCCAGTCCCAACCGCGCTTCTTCGCCTCGGCGGCCATCGCCGCGCCTTGCTTCTGGCCGACTTCGAACGCGGCCATGCCCAGGTACGGCACGTCTTCCATGAAATTGCCCTTGGCGTCGACGAAGCGATCATCCACGGCCATGACTTTCAAGCCGTTGACCTTGGCCTTGGCGACAATGGCCGGGCCGAGAGACACGTCCGGCGGGCAGATCACAAAGCCCTTGGCGCCGTTGGCGGCCAGGCTGTCGATGGCCGAGAGCGTCTTCTCGCCGTCGGGCACGGCGATCTTGATCACAGTGAAACCATGTTCCTTGCCGGCTTTTTCAGCGAAGGCCCATTCGGTCTGGAACCAGGGTTCTTCGGCTTGTTTGACCAAAAAGCCGATCTTCACTTCTTCGGCAACGGCCAGGCTGCTGAAGCCGCTTAACGCAATGGCGGCGGCGAGTACGCGGAGTGTTTTTTTCATGAACGGCACCTCTTGTTGTTATTGGAGAGTGACAAGTTCTAGTCGTGGTACATCACCGACCGTCCGCCATCGATCATCAGGCAGGTGGCGTTGATAAAGGGCGCCTCATCGGTGGCCAGAAACAGCGCGCTCATCGCCACCTCCACAGGCTGGCCGATGCGCTTGGGCGGGTGCAGGTCGAGCGCGCGCTGGCGCTCGGCGTGGGGGTCGGGGAAAGTGTTCCAGTAGTCGACGTTGAGTTGGGTTTCGATATAACCCGGGGCGATGGCATTTACGCGGATGCCCTTGGGCGCGTATTCGATGCCGAGGGCGCGGGTCAGGCCGAGCAGGCCGTGTTTGGCGACGGGGTAGGGAAAACAGCCGGGAATGATGTGGCTGGAATGGGTCGAGGCGATGTTGATGATGTTGCCGATGCCCTGCTCGATCATGTGCGGCAACACCGTGCGGCAGCCATACCAGGCGCCGTCGAGGTCGATGGCGAAGCAGCGCCGCCAGTCTTCGTCGGTCATCTGCAACGGGTCGCGGAACACGTTGACCCCGGCGCAGTTGACCAGCACATCGACACGGCCGAAGCGCTCGATGGCCAGGTTGACCAGCGCCTGCCATTGCGCCTGGGACGTGATGTCGACCGGTTGCGCGTAGATCTCGGCGCCGCGTTCGCGCCAATGGGCGGCGACTTGCTCGACCTTTTCGCCCTGGATATCGGCGATCACCAAACGTGCCTGCTGCGCCTGGAAGCAGGCCACGATCGCCTCGCCAATGCCTTGGGCCGCGCCGGTGACGATCACCACCTTGTGCTTGAGCCGCTCGCCATAAGTCGGTTCGGGCACGGCGGGGAGTGACAGAGGTTGTGCCTGCATCGCTTCACCTGTTTTATTTTTGGTAGTGAGTGCTGATGCAGCCGACTATAAACCCAGACCTTGAAATATCTCAATATATAAATTTACATCCCATATAGTGAGAAAACATATAAAAAAACCGGCGTCGGGACGCCGGTTTTCACCGGGTACTTGATCAGCCCTGGGCGAAATCCCGCAGCGCATCGCCCTCCATGCGGTAGCGCACCCACTCTTCCTGGGGCTGGGCGCCGATGGATTTGTAGAAGGCAATCGCCGGTTCGTTCCAATCCAGCACGCTCCATTCGAACCGCCCGCAACCGTTGTCGCAGGCGATCTTCGCCAGGTGGCGCAGCAACTTCTTGCCGGCCCCGCCGCCGCGTTGCTCGGGGTTGATGTAGAGGTCTTCGAGGTACAGGCAGTTGCTGCCCAGCCAGGTGGAATAGCTGAAAAAGAACACCGCGAAGCCGATGGGCAAACCGTCGCGCAGGCAGATCAGCCCATGGGCGGTGGCGCCCTCGCTGAACAGGCTGCGCTCGATATCCGCCACACTGGCGATCACTTCATGACGGGCTTTTTCAAACTCGGCAAGCTCGGTGATGAAAGTCAGGATCTGCGCAGCATCGCTGGGCACGGCGGGGCGAATCTCGATGGTCATGGGCGCGCCTTGGGCAAATTCAAAGGCCACATACTAAGACGGTTTGATGACAGATTGCAGTGCAATTTCGGGATCGCCAGGCCACCTTACTCCGTTGCGGGCTAAAGCAAGCACCAGCAACCACAGAACAATCCGCCCTGACACGCATGGTAGAACGTGGCCATAACTCCAATGATTCCAAGGCGTGCTCATGAACTCCACATCTCCGGTGGGCGGAAAACTATTCGTCCTGTTTTGCCTTGCCAGCTTCCTGTTGTCCTTGTCCTACGGCTCGACGTTTCTGCTGTCGTTGCTGATTCACTCGCGCGGTGGGAATGAGCATGACGCCGGCAGTGTGATTTCCACGGCGATGCTCAGTACTTTCGTCGCGGTAGTGCTCTCCGGGCATTTGGCCGATGCATTGGGCGCGGCACGGGCGATTGCGGGAATGGGCGTGTTGCTGGTGGTGGCCTGCCTCGGTTTTGCCCTGACACCGGGGTTTGGCCAAGGCTTGATGCTGTTCGGGCTGGCCCTCGGCTTGGGTTGGGGCGTGTTCTACACGCTGGGCCCGATCATCGTGACCTTACTGGTCGAGCCCAGGCAGCGGGCCAAGTATTTTGCGCTGCTGTCGGGCAGCATGTTGAGCGGGATCGGTTCCGGGCCCTTGCTCGGACGAGCCACCAGTGCGCTGGACCTGCCCCTGACGACCGCCTTCTATATCGCTGGGACGGCCAGCCTCGTTGGGGTGCTGATGTTCTGGCGACTGGGCGCACAACTCAAGCACCATGCGAATGCACCGACGTCGAGGATTTCCCTGGCTGCCAGCCGCCGGGTGCTGTCGTCCAGGGCGGCGTTCGCCATCCTCATGGTCGGCCTGGGCGGTTGCGTGTTTGGCGGGCTTTCATCGTTCCAGACCAGCTACGCGGCCGCGCATGGGTTGGATTATTCGCTGTTCTTCGCGGGGTTCCTGAGCGCCGCGATCACCAGCCGTCTGTTGATCGCCGGCTTCGTGGTCAAGCGCGATGCCTACCGGGCCGCCTGTGTGTTGTCCGGGATCATGCTCGGCTCGATTGCACTGTTTGCTTTTGGTGTGAGCGGTAACCTCAGCTACCTGCTGGCGGCTGCCACGCTGGGGGTGGGTTACGGCCTGACGTACTCGGTGATCAATGGGCTGGTCGCCCACGAAGCGCCGTCCGGCACGACGTCCCAGGCGTTGCTGCTGTTCAGCCTGGCGTATTTTGTCGGCGTCTTCGGGTTTCCCTGGCTGGCGGGCAGGATCATCGTCGACTACGGCCTGTCGACATTGATGATGGGCGTACTGGCCATCGCTGCACTGAACTGGATGATCACCGTGGCACGCCTGCTAGCACGCCAGCTCTCGGCGCACAAAACCTTACAGGTGTCCTGATACCGCTCGTCGGCATCCAGGCACGAACCCCACATGTGGGCTGACCAATAAAGGGTAAGGACATTAACCCTAATGGAGACACCCTCATGAAGCAATCCAAGTGTGCTGTCCTCGCCTTCACGGCGCTGCTGTCCGCTGCGTCGCTGAGCGCTTTGGCCGCGTCCTCGTCCACCGGCAAGACCGATCCGGTCGGCACCCCCCCGAGCCCGGCGACCCAGGAATCCCAGGACTCGATGGGCACTGGCCTCGACACCAATGGTGGCGCGATCATCGACAACGGCGCCGACCCGCGCACCCGAGGCAACGACACCCAGCGCCAGACACCCGCCGCCGTCGGTAACGGCAAGATGGGCCCGGGGGTCAATCAGCCCGGTATCAACAAGGGCGACGACTCGAACATCCCTGGCGCACCGAAACAGCCTGCGCCGTGAAGCATCGAAATAGCGGGTTAGTCGGCGCCAGCCTATGAGTCAGGGCAAGCCCGAGCGCCTATGCGGGGCTTATCCAGCGAGGAATGCGTCGACTTCCGCGGCGCCGGGAGCAGTCGCCGGCCCCCAGCGCGTCACCGCCAGGGCTGCCGCCGCATTGGCACGGCGCGCCGCGTCGAGCGGTTTCAAACCGTTGGCCAAACCGGCGATGAACACGCCGGCGTGGGCGTCTCCGGCGCCATTGCTGTCGACCGCCTGCACCTTGAAGCCGGGCACAGGCTCAAGCACATTCGCCCGCCCGATCCAGCAACCGTTCGGCCCATCGCGCACCACCCGCAGTGTGTCGGCGGGCAGATACCGGTTGAGCTTGATCAGCGCCTCGGCCATATCCGCCGCGCCGGTGAACGCCAGGGCTTCCGGGCCGTTGCTGGTCCAGATATCGATACGCGGCAGCAGCGCGCGCATCAACGCCGAGTCGGGCGCCTTGACCAGCGGGCCCGGGTCGAACACCACCGTAATCGCCCGTGGCAGCGCCAGTAGCCAGTCGATCAGCGCCTGGGCCTTGCCGTCGAGAAGCAGGCTGTAGCCACTCACGTACACGTAGTCATCGGCACGTGGCGCAACGTTGGCCAAGTCCTCGGCGCTCAGCTCGCCCTCGGCGCCCAGATGGGAGATGAAGGTGCGCTCGCTGCTGGCTTCGGTCAGCGCCACGCACAGGCCGGTGTCCTTGCCGGCGCTGGCGGGCAGCGCGATGTCGATGCCTTCGGCGTGCATCGCCGCACGGGCCAGGTCGCCGAAACGGCCGTTGCCGTGGCGCCCCAGATAGACCACCGGCAAGCCGTTGCGCCGCGCCGCCGCCATCACATTAAAACCGCCGCCGGCTTCGAAACGGGCCGATTGCGCCAGCACGTCGCCGCCGCTCGCCGGCAATTGATCGAGGGCCATGACCAGGTCGACGATGACCTGGCCGGTGTGCAGCAACCTAGGCATTGGCACGCTCGACCAATGCCGGACGCCGGTCAGCCGCGCCGCCGAGCAATGCATATATCCCGCCGGCCACCACGAAAGTCACGATCCAGCCCAGGCCGTTGTGGCCCAACCAGGAATCGGACAACGGCCCGGCGAACCAGATGTTGTCGGCGGTGGTGCCGATGGTAGTGAAACTGAACCCCAGCCCGATCGCCACGACCCACGCCCCCAACGCGCGCCATTCCACGCCGCCGCGATACCAGTAGGCGCTGCTTGGACTGACGTTCAGCAGGTCGTCGGGGCTGTAGTAATGACGGTGAATCAGGTCAACCACGAAGATCCCCACCCACGCGGTGATCGGCACCGCCAGCAACGAGATGAAGGTGATGAACGGGCCGTAGAAACTGTCGGCGATCAGCATGAAGTAGATCGAACCGGCGAAGATCGCCACGATATCGACGATCACCGCGTACACGCGCTTGACCTTCAAACCGAGGGTCAAGGTAGTGAGGCCGGCCGAATACACCGACAGGTTATTCGACAGCAATAGCCCGCCAAACGCGGTGATCAGGTACGGCACGGCCATCCAGGTGGGCAGCATGTCGCGGATCGCGACGATCGGGTCGGTCGCCGCCGCCAGGTCGTTGTTGCCCACCGACAGCAGGCCGCCGAGGGTGATCAGCAGCACCAGTGGAATGCCCGCGCCAAACGCGGCAGACGCCACCAGGCGCACGGCCGTGACGCTGCGGTGTTGGTAGCGCGACATGTCGGCGCCGGCGTTGGCCCAGCCGATCCCGGTGCCGGCGGCCATGGTGCCGATGCCGATGAGCATCGCGCTCAAGGGCGCCGGGGTGGCGTTGAACACTGCGCTCCAGTCGATGGTGGCGCAGAGGAAGCCGCCGACCAGGAGATTCAAGGCGCCGAACACGTAGGTCGCCCACTTCTGGATCACCAGCAAAGTCGCATGGCCCAGGCCGGAAACGGCCAGGGTCAGCAGTACGAAAATGGCGATGAACAGCAGCGTCAGCAGCGGCGCACTTTTCGCCGCGACCGGGGTGTGGAACAGCAGCGTACACAACGACAGCAGCACGAACGCAGCGGTGGTGGTGTTGACGGTCTCCCAACCGAGCCGCGACATCAGCGACACCAACGTCGGCCCGATATTGCCGCGCACGCCGAAGATGGCGCGGGACAGCGTCAGGCTCGGCGCCCGCCCGCGCCGCCCGGCGATCGAGATAATGCCCACCACCGCGAAGGAGCCGGCGGCACCGAGGATGGCGACGATGACCGCCTGCCAGATGGCCAGGCCGCGAAACGCAACCAGGGTGGCACCCAGCGGCAACCCCAGGATGCTGATGTTCGCGGCGAACCACACCCAGAACAGTTGCAGCGGATGGCCGTGGCACTCGCCTTCGGGGACCGGTTCGATGCCGCGCGTTTCCAAGCGCCCGGCGCTTGGGCCGGAAGTGGACGTACTCATGTGCGGGTGCTCCTGGTGCCAGTATTGTTAGGGTTGTGGCAAATTCGCAAATCGCAATGTTGACTCGGTCAGTGCGCGAGCGCGCTGGCCGGTGGCGCCTGGCGCAAGCTGAGCAGGCCTTCAACCAACGGCTGCAGCGCCAGCCCGTTGACCCGCTGGACCTGTTCGATCATCGCCGCCGGCCAGCATTGCATCCCCAGGCACGCGCCCAGCATCGCGCCGAGGATCGCGGCGATGGTGTCGGTGTCGCCGCCAAGGCTGGCGGCCACGCACAAGGCCTCGAAGGCGTTCATCTCGCCCACCGCCACTTGCTGCGCGAGGGCGAACGAGACCACCACCGATTCCTGGGAAGCGACCGAGGTACCAATCAATTCATAGAGCAGGTCGGCGAACAGCGCCTTGTCGCCACTGGCGACGCTCAAGGTCCGCGCCCAACCGATGCGCGTGGCAATACGGCCGCCGGCCACCCAGTGTCCATGGCGTTCGGCCTGCTGGGCGATCTGGCTGCCGATGTTCAGCGCTGCGCCCAGGTCCGCGCCGTTGATCCCGGCCGAGACCACTGCCGCCACTGCCGCGGCGCTGGAGATGCCCAGGCTGGTGTTGTGGGTCACCTGGCACGCCTGGATCACCGCACGGATGAACGGCGCGGGGTCGCTGACATCGGCGGCAATCCCCACCGGCGCGATACGCATCGCCGCGCCGTTGGTGGTGCCGTAGCGCCCGGACTCTTCAGGCGTATGCCCGGCGAGGATCATGTCGATGGCGCGCTTGGTCGACGGGCCCAGCAGGTCCTGGGAGCCTTTGGCGCGCATTCGCGCTTCCCAGTCGATCAGGCGTCGCGCAAGTACGCTCGGCTCGATCGTGCCCTGGCCTTCCACCAGCAACTCGCCGACGAGGATCGCCTGCTCGGTGTCATCGGTGATGGAGCCGGCGGGCATGTTCGGTGCGATGGGTTGGTCGGCGTCGGCATCTTCCAGGCCGGTGATGGCACCGAAGCGCGCCCGGACCTGCTCGCGGCTCAAAGACTGGGTGGGCATGCCCAGGGCATCGCCCAACGCCAGACCGTAGAAGGCGCCGAGGGCACGATTGTGCGCGCTCATTTCGTCGCGCCAAACTGCAAGTGCAGACGAAAATGCAGCGGGTCGAGCAGACTTTCCACGTATTCCATGAAGCGTTCGCGCCGGTCGTAAGTGGTGCGCGACGCCTTGAGAAACACCGTGCCCACCGGGCGCTCGAGCAGCTCGGCGTCTTCATCGGTCAGAGGCTCGGCGCCGATCCATTGATCGCCTTCGGCGCCGACGTAACCGTAGGCGGCCAGGGTGATGGTCAGGGAGTTGTCGATCAGCCCGACCCGGGGCAAGCCTTCCAGGCCTCCGGAGGCCGGCATCAGCGAGCGCTCCAAAGACACGGCGCGGCCATCGGCGGCGCGGCGGCGACGGTCGAGGGCGATGAATTGGTCGCTGCCGAAGCGGCTGAACAGGTCCGGGCGGGTCACGGCTTCGAAGCGCAGGATGTCGGTGCTGACCAGGGCGCCGGTGTCGGCCAGGGCCTGGGCCCAGCCATTGCGTTGGTCGAGCACCATGCCGTCATAGGTGACGATGGAGCCGACGCCGCCCTGGGTGGCGATGTAGTTGCGGCGCTTGAGCTCGGCCAGGGCTTCGCGCAGCGTGCCGCGACTGACCGCAAACTCTTCGGCCAGTTGATGCTCACCCGGCAGCAGGAAACCGTCGGCCATCACCCCACCTTCGATACGGCGGATGAGTTCGTCGACGACGCGTTTTTTCTTATCGAATCGGACATGTCTAATCATGTACAAATTGATAACCGAAAGCAGCCGTTTGCAGCAAGCAAATTATTTCAGGGAGAGGAAAAAACCTCCTCAGGGCTCCAGGCCAATCGGGAAGAACGTCCCGCCGCTCCACACGCCGAGCCAGCTCTGACCGTCGATCGGACGGCTCACCGCCAGCTCGACCAATTGGTAGAACACATTGCGATGCACCAGGGCTTCGAGGTTGGCGCGCACGCGCAGATAGGGCGAAGGCTCCTCGGTGTCGGGGTCGATCACCACCCGCAGCGGGTGTTCAAGATCGGCCTCGACCTGCTCGTCGACTTGCGTGGTGAAGCGCAACCGCTGGCTTTCGCCCTGCCCTTCGACTTCCAGGGTGACCGCGACAAACGGCGCATCCTCGACGGTGATGCCGACCTTTTCCACGGGGGTGACCAGAAAGTACTCATCGCCATCGCGGCGGATGATGTTGGAGAACAACTTGACCATCGGCTTGCGCCCGATCGGCGTGCCCTGGTAATACCAGGTGCCGTCGCGGGCAATGTGCATGTCGATGTTGCCGCAGAAGTCCGGGTTCCACAGATGCACCGGCGCCGGCCCCTTGCCCTTGGGCAGTTGGGCCAATAGATCATTGGCCTTGGCGGAATCGGTCATGGGCTTCTCCTCTGGCTTACTGATCGCTCATGCCCAGCAGGCCTCGGGCGTACTGCGCCAGCGGGCGGGCGATCAGATCTTGGGGCGTATTGTCGTGGAACGTCAGTAAACCGCCACGACTGCGAATCCGTGCAGTATCAATCAAATACTGGGTGCTGGTCTCGATCAACATGATCTGGATAACGCCGCTGTCCAGGCCAACACGGTCGAGGGCCTGTTGATCGGTCCACTCATCGGCGTTGCCGATGAGGTCATCCGCCTTGGCGAAGCGGCAGTACAGCAAGTAGTGAGCGCCGGCCGCACGGGCTTCGGCCATGGCTTGTTCGAGGCTTTCGGGCTGGCGGGCGCGGCGCACCATGGGGAAGTATTCGACGAAGCCATTGAAAGCTTCTTCGGCGACCACGTTCGGGCGCGGATAGGCGCTGCCGGGCGGCACGAAGGCGCCCTGGGCGATGAAGACAAAGGAGTCCGGCTGCACGCGAATCGACGCGGAGCGCCGGGTGTCGCTGTGGTCCAGCAACCCGGCGTCGCTCATCTGATAACGGGTGCCTTCGGCCATATCGCTGACGGTCATGCAACCACTCAGCGCCAACGACGCCAGCAACAAAACCAGACTACGCATCCTAATCCTCCAGAAGCCGGTGACGGAAAACCGGCGAATGGGCATGAGATGCAGAATCCGCGCCATTTGGGGAGGGGGCTTGCTCCCGATTGCGGCGAGTCGGTCAGATTATCTGGGACTGACACATTGCAATCGGGGGCTAGCCCCCTCCCACACTGGATTGTGCGCAATCTTGAAAACCGGGTTAGCCGCCGATGATTTTCATGATGGTCGCACCACCGGAGAACGCCACTTCCTGTTTGTCGCCCAGGGCCTTGATCAGCAAGCCTTGCAAGGCCGGCAGCGCCTGGTGGCGCGGTTTATCCAGCAGGTCGCCGACATAGTGACGATTGCTCGACGACAGGCAGCCATGCAACCAACCGGTGGACGACAGCCGCAACCGTGAACAGGTGCGGCAGAACGGCACGCTTTCGTTGGCGATCACCCCAAAGAAACCCTTGCCCGGCACTTCGTAGCGCACCGCCGTGGCGTCCACGGGAGCGTTGGCTTGCAGGTATTCGTGGTGTTCGCCGATCAGGCTCAGCAGTTGCTGAAGGCTGACGAATTGCTGCAGGAAGGCATTGGAGTCCTTGGCCAGGTGGCCCATTCGCATCAGTTCGATAAAGCGCAGCTCGTAGCCCCGTTCCAGGCAATAGTCGAGCAGCGGCATCACCTGATCGAGGTTCTGGCCGCGCAACGGCACCATATTCACCTTGATCTTGATCCCGGCCGCGCGCGCCTGGTCCATGCCATCGAGCACCGTGGCCAGGTCGCCGCCACGGGCGATGCTGCGGAAGGCCTCGGCGTTCAGCGTGTCGAGGGATACGTTGATGCGCCGAATGCCGGCGTCCACCAGCAGCGGCAGTTTGCGCGCCAGCAGTTGGCCGTTGGTGGTCAGGCTGATCTCACTGAGGCCCATCCCGCCCACGGCGCCCATGAAGGCTTCCAGCTTGGGGCTGACCAACGGCTCACCACCGGTGATGCGCAGGCGCTCGATACCGGCGGCTTCGATCAGGTAAGCCACGCCACGGGCCATGGCCTCGGCCGAGAGTTCGTCCTGGGCAGCCACCAGCCGCTTGCCGTTAGGCACGCAATAGGTACACGCGTAATTGCAGGCTGAGGTCAGGCTGATCCGCAAATTGCGAAAACGCCTGCCTTGACGATCAACGATCATGGATCACTCCGGCAGAGGATAATTCAGACGCAGCAAAAGCTGACTCATAAATCAGCTTTTGGCAATAGCCTTACCTGAGTATATTCCTGGGTTACTGCACCTGGCAGCAAATCATTACGCGGCAGGTGTGCCAGCAGGTGCAGCGTCAACGGGTGGCAGCTCGCTGCTGTGCTTGCGCTTGTTGCCCATACGCACACCGATGTCCATCAGGAACTGGAAGAAACCTTCCTGATCTTCCAATACATTGCTCCAGAACGGCGAGTGGTACAGCGCCACCGCGCCATGCACCAACGCCCAGGCGGCGCAGTAGTGGAAATACGGCGGCACGTCTTCCAACTTGCCTTCGCTGATGCGGCCCTTGATCAGCAGGGTCAGGCGTTCGAAGTTCGAGGCGCGGATCTTGTGCAACTCCTCGACCATTTCCGGCACCTGATGGCCCTTGACCACCTTCTCTTCCAGGCGGTCGAACAGGCGGTAGCGCTGCGGGTCACGCATGCGGAACTCGAAGTAGGCCCGCGACAGGGCTTCCTTGTCCTTGTCCACATCGGCCGAATGCAGCAGCTCGTTCAGGTCGCGCTCGTAGTCGAGCATCAGGCGCAGGTAGATCTCGGCCTTGGACTTGAAGTGCTTGTAGATGGTGCCTTTGCCGATACCTACGGCATCCGCGATCATCTCGACGGTAACGCTGTCTTCACCTTGTTCGAGGAACAACTTGAGGGCGGTGTCGAGAATTTCCTGCTCGCGGCGGCGAAACTCACGGACCTTACGGGGTTCTTTTTGCATGAGGAAAAGGTCTGCAGAGGTCGGTATAGGGAGGGTTGCGCAGGGCCAAGGAGACGTGGCAATACGATTTACCCGGTACGAGGGATTATCCCGACTGAACGGTCGTTGGGCAACGCTTATGTGAACCGTTCACACACATTACTTTCAGCATGCCGACGAATTCATGGTGTTCAGTCAGAAATAATACGTGACGTCTACGCCTGTACATCCGCTCAATGAGAACTCAAGCGAAGCGCGCGTATTCCAAATCTGTTTAAAAAACGACCAGACGCGACTGGACTGAATCGGATACTGATCAATACTTCAACTGTCGGCGCGACATCTCCCCCAAGTGAAGCGTCGACCTGGGTACCGACGGACTGCGTGCCCTTGTTTTACTCCTAATGGTCTTAACCCGGATTCCCCCCCCAGAACCCGGGTTTTTTTTGCCTCGGATTTGGTCGCGTCAACCCGCGACGTGCGCCAGCGGGAACAGGCGCTTGAAGTTCTCGGTGGTCTGTTCGGCAAAGCGTTCGTAGGATTCACCGCGTAGCATCGCCAGGTAATCCGCCACGTCACGCACATACTCCGGCAGGTTCGGCTTGCCGCGATGGGGAATCGGCGCCAGGTACGGCGAGTCGGTTTCCACCAGCAGCCGGTCGGCCGGCACTTGTCGCGCCACGTCACGCAGGGCGTCGGCATTGCGAAAGGTGACGATGCCCGACAGGGAAATATAGAACCCCAGGTCGAGGGCCGCCTTGGCCATGTCCCAGTCTTCGGTGAAGCAATGCAGCACGCCGGCCTGGGGCAATGCGGCTTCGCGCAGCAGGCTCAGGGTGTCGGCGCGGGCGCCGCGGGTGTGGACGATGACCGGTTTGCCGGTCTGCTCGGCGGCGTGCAGGTGCAGGCGGAACGACGCTTGCTGCAATAGCGCGGCTTCGGGCTCGTAGTGATAGTCCAGGCCGGTTTCACCAATCGCCACCACCCGTGGGTGGTTGAGTTCGCCGAGCAACCAGTCGAGGGCCGGGGCTTCGTCGGGCTTGAGGTCCAGCGGGTGGATACCCACCGAGCAATCCACGTCCGCGTAGCGATCCGCGAGGGCTTTGACGTCGGCCGCATTGTCGGCGCTGACGCCGATGCACAGGAAGTGCCCGACCCCACGCTGGCGGGCCGCTTCCAGGGCGGCGTCGAGGGAACCGCCGTGTTGGGCGAGGTCGAGGCGATCAAGGTGGCAATGGGAATCTACGAGCATAGGAAATGACAACTTCAATCACGGGAAGGGTCTGGCCGACGATACACCCGTCGGCCACGGAAATTAACGCCGGCCGAGCAAACCGACCCACTGCACCAGCAGCGCTTCGAGCAACAGCACGCGGTTGAGGTTGGCCTTGCCGAGGACCTTCTGGCGCTGGGCGAGAATCCAGTCCTGGATATTCAGCACCTTGTCCTGTGCGCTTTTCTGCGCGAGGTATTGCACGACCTTGCGCATGTCCGGCAGGCCCAGGCCATTTTCATCCTGGGTCAACTGGTAGCGCAGGATCAGGCTCGACCAGTCGCAGAACCAGTCGAACAGCAGCAGCAAGGGGATGTCCTTCCAGGCGGTTTCCGCCAACTGGGTGGCGGACAACTCCTGCTTGAGCAGCTTTTTCACCCCGTCCACCACCAGCGCGCGTTGCTCACGCACGCCCTGGGCCTGCAGCTTCACGGCGGCCAGGGGGGAGCCGGCGGCCAGGGTCAGCAACTCGACGCGTTCGGCTTCGGAACAGTCCGGCAAAGCCTGTTCCAGCCATTGCAGGCTCATCGCCTCGCTGGGCAATGGGCACGCCTGCTGCACGCAACGGCTGCGAATGGTCGGCAACAAGCGGCTGGACTGATGGCTGACCAACAACAGCACGGTATCGCCGGAAGGTTCTTCGAGGCTTTTGAGCAAGGCGTTGGCCGCGTTGATGTTCATCGCCTCCACCGGCTCGATCAGTACGACCTTGCGCCCGCCCATCTGCGCGGTTTGCACCACGAAGCTGACGAGGTCACGCACCTGGTCGACCTTGATCGCCTTGTCCGCTTCCTCGGGTTCCAGCAGGTAGTTGTCCGGGTGGCTGCCGGCCTTGAGCAGCAGGCAGGACTTGCACACGCCGCAGGCTTCCAGGTTGACCGGACGTTGGCACAGCAGGCTGGCCATCAGGCGTTCGGCGAGTGCGCGCTTACCGATACCCGCCGGGCCGTGCAACAAGTAGGCATGAGCGTGCTGGGCACGCCCCGCCAATTGCTGCCAGAGACTGTCCTGCCAAGGGTAGGCTTCAGCCACGGGCGCGCTCCAGCAATGTGGGTAGCAGCGCATCGATGGCCTGCTGCACCTGGGCCAGCGGCTGGGCGGCGTCCAACAGGTAGTAACGCGCCGGCTCGGCCTTGGCCCGGGCGAGGAATGCGCTGCGCACGCCGTTGAAAAACGCCTGGCCTTCCAGTTCGAAGCGGTCCAGGCGGCCACGCGCACTGGCACGAGCCAGGCCGACTTCCACCGGCAGGTCGAACACCAGGGTCAGGTCGGGACGCAAATCGCCCTGGACGAAGGTCTCCAGGGTGGCGATGCGCGCCTGGGACAGGCCGCGGCCACCGCCTTGGTAGGCATAGGTGGAATCGGTGAAACGGTCACAAATCACCACGGCGCCGCGGGCCAGCGCCGGGCGAATCACTTCGGCCAGGTGCTGGGCGCGTGCGGCGAACACCAGCAGCAGCTCGGTGTCCGGGTTCATCTGTTCTTCACCTGGGGCCAGCAGCACTTCACGGATGCGCTCGGCCAATGGCGTACCGCCGGGCTCGCGGGTCAGCACCACCTCGACGCCCGCAGCGCGCAAACGCTCGGCCAGGTAATCGCGGTTGGTGCTTTTGCCGGCGCCTTCCGGGCCTTCCAGGGTAATAAACAAGCCAGTCACAGGCAGTCCTTAGTCAGAGTCATTGCGGGCTTTGCGGTGCGGCGGCGTCCGGCGCAGGCTCGGCGGGTGCGTCGGGGGCATCGTTCGTCGGCGCGGGGTCTTCCAACGGCTTCACCTGCGGCGCCGGGCTGGAACGGTAATCGGCGCGACGCTTGAGCTGGAACTCACGCACCGCGGCATTATGTGCATCCAGGTCGTCCGAGAAAATATGACTGCCATCACCCCGGGCAACGAAATACAGGCTGCTGCCCGGCACCGGGTTCAGCGCCGCATGAATCGCCTCGCGGCCGACCATCGCGATGGGTGTCGGCGGGAGCCCGGCAACCATGTAGGTGTTGTAGGGGTTGGCTTCCTTGAGATGGGCACGCGTCAGCTTACCGTTGTAGCGCTCGCCCAGGCCGTAGATCACCGTCGGATCGGTCTGCAGCAGCATGCCGATCTTCATGCGACGCACAAATACCCCGGCGATCTGCCCGCGCTCCTCCGGCACACCGGTCTCTTTCTCCACCAGGGAGGCCATGATCAGCGCTTGGTAGGGGTCGGTGTACGGCGCGTCGGCGGCGCGTTTGCTCCACTCCTGGGCGAGCACGTCGTCCAGGCGGTTGTAGGCTTTCTTGAGGAACTCGACATCCGTCATGCCGCGCACAAAGCGATAGGTATCGGGGAAGAACCGCCCCTCGGGGAAAACCCCTGGGTGGCCGAGCTTGTCCATCACTTCGCTGTCACTCAGGCCGGCAAGGCTCTGCACGATCTTTTCATGCTTGGCCAGCGCCGAGCGCACTTGGCGGAAATTCCAGCCCTCCACCAGGGTCAGGCTGTATTGCACCACTTCGCCACGCTGCCACAGGCCGATCAGGCCTTGGGCGGTGAGGCCGGGAGTGAGGCGGTATTCGCCGCTGTGCAATGGCTGGCCTTCGAGGTTGAAGCGCCAGTACAGACGCAACCAGAAGGCGCCGTCGAGCACACCGTCGGCTTCCAGGCGATTGAAAGTGCCGGTCGGCGTGGCTCCGGCGGGGACGTCGAGCAGTTGCTCCTCGGTCAGGTGCAAGGGCTGCTTGAGGGCTGAGTCGAGCTTCCAGGCCGAAAACCCCAACAGCAACGCCGCCGCGAACAGACCGATCAGCAGCAGTAACAACAGTTTTCGTATCAACTCAAATATCCAATAGCGCGCGAACAATGCCCTGCAGTTTACGGGTGAGCGGCCCAACCGACCAGCTCATCGCAGCACAGCCGCGCACCGGCCAAATGCCATAAACGCTGTTGCAGACAAAAACCTCGTCGGCCGACTGCAACTGCTCAAGGCTGATATCGGCCACGACCACCGGGGTGCCGAGCGCCTGCGCCTGGGCCAGTAGCTCGGCACGCATGACGCCGGCCACGCCGCAACGATTCAGATCAGCGGTCAACAACACGCCGTGACGCACCAGGAACAGGTTGCTGAACACGCCTTCGATGACGCGCCCGGACATATCCAGCATCAAACCTTCGGCATGCTCGATATCTTGCCACTCGGCGCGCGCGATCACTTGTTCGAGGCGATTGAGGTGCTTGAGACCAGCCAGCAGCGGCTGTTCGGACAAACGGGTGGCGCACGGAAACAGGCGGATACCGTCGTTGCCATGGGCCTGGGGATAAGCAGCAGGCGCACTGCCCTGCAGGATACGGCGCACCGGGGCGCCGGGGTTGATGCCATAACCGCGCAGGCTGTCGCCTCGGGTGAGGATCAATTTGAGTACGCCGTCGCCGAGGGCGCTGGCGTAAGCGAGCACTTCGCTGCGGACCAATGCCGGGTCCACAACCAATGCCAACCGCCTGCAACCCTCGGCCAGGCGTTGCAGGTGGCGGTCGAGCAACACGGGTTGCCCGGCCTTGACGGCGATGGTTTCGAACAGGCCATCGCCATACGCCAGGCCACGATCTTTCAGGGGCACGCTGTCCGCTGGCTGACCGTCGACCCAGCTGTGCATTACTCGGCGAACCGGCGGAACACCAGGGAGCCGTTGGTGCCACCGAAACCGAACGAGTTGGACAACACCACGTCGATCGGCATTTTCTGCGCTTCATGAGGCACGAAGTTCAGGTCGCAGCCTTCATCCGGCTCATCGAGGTTGATGGTCGGCGGAGCGACCTGATCCCTGATGGCCAGCACGCTGAAGATCGCTTCGACCGCGCCCGCCGCACCCAACAGGTGGCCGGTCATGGACTTGGTGGAGCTGACCGCCAGCTTGTAGGCGTGCTCGCCGAACACCGACTTGATCGCTTCGGCTTCCGCCAGGTCGCCGGTCGCTGTCGAAGTACCGTGGGCGTTGATGTACTGCACCAGGTCCGGGCTGATCTTCGCATCGCGCAGGGCGTTGGTGATGCAACGCGCAGCACCGGCGCCGTTGGCCGGTGGCGAAGTCATGTGGTAGGCGTCGCCACTCATACCAAAGCCGATCAGCTCGGCGTAGATCGTCGCGCCACGCGCCTTGGCGTGTTCCAGCTCTTCCAGCACCAGCGCACCGGCGCCGTCGGCCAGGACGAAACCGTCACGGCCCTTGTCCCACGGACGGCTGGCACGAGCCGGCTCGTCGTTGCGGGTCGACAGCGCACGCGACGCGCCGAAGCCGCCCATGCCCAGGCCGCAGGCCGCCATTTCAGCGCCGCCGGCAATCATCACGTCCGCTTCGTCATAGGCGATATTGCGCGCGGCCATGCCGATGCAATGCGTGCCTGTGGTGCAAGCCGTGGCAATGGCATAGTTAGGTCCCTGTGCTCCCAGATGGATGGACAGGAAACCGGAAATCATATTGATGATCGAACCCGGCACGAAGAACGGTGAAATTCGACGCGGACCGGACTCGTGCAACGTGCGACTGGTTTCTTCGATATTGGTCAAACCGCCAATACCCGAACCCATGGCCACACCGATGCGTTCACGGTTGGCGTCGGTGACTTCCAGACCAGCGTCACGCACTGCCTGAAAACCGGCTGCCAGGCCGTATTGAATGAACAGGTCGAGTTTGCGGGACTCTTTGATCGAGAGGTATTGCTCGACATTGAACCCCTTTACCGAGCCGCCAAAACGGGTGGAATAGGCAGAAAGGTCCGTGTGTTCGATCAGACCAATACCACTGCGGCCAGCCAGAATGCCCTGCCAACTGCTCGGCACATCCGTGCCCAGTGGCGACAACATACCCATACCGGTGACTACGACGCGTCTACGCGACACAGCACTCTCCTTTTTCTAATGACGACACTTTGCTTCAGAATCACTTTTCATCAGAGCTAAAGAAAAAACCGCACGCCGTTACAGCAGTGCGGTTTTTCCCTGACAGCAAGCGACGACTACAAACTATTACGCCTGGTGGCTGGTAACGTAGTCGATTGCAGCTTGAACGGTAGTGATTTTTTCAGCTTCTTCGTCCGGGATTTCGGTCTCGAATTCCTCTTCCAGAGCCATCACCAGCTCAACGGTGTCAAGGGAGTCGGCACCCAGGTCTTCAACGAAGGAAGCGGTGTTGACCACTTCTTCTTCTTTAACGCCCAGTTGCTCGGCAACGATTTTCTTGACGCGCTCTTCGATGGTGCTCATACCTTGTTTTCACTCCTAATGGACAAATTCAGGCAGCTGGCCAGTGGGTAAGTGTATAGAAAGCCATTTCAGCTTTTCAACTGAAAGGTTCACCCCGTACCCGGTCGGCCACCCGCGTATAAATTAAGTTGCAGCTTTATAACGGATTTTAGACAGCTCGTATGACATTTTTTTGAAGCGATCCGTCACAATTTAACTCATGTACATCCCGCCGTTAACCGGGATTGTAGCCCCAGTCACGTATGCCGCACCGTCGGATGCCAGGAAAGAGACCACATTCGCGATCTCTTGAGCCTGGCCCAGACGGCCCAGCGGAATCTGCGTCAGCAAGGCTTCACGCTGTGCTTCCGGCAGTTCGCGGGTCATATCGGTGTCGATGAACCCAGGGGCCACCGAGTTGACCGTAATCGACCGCGAGCCGACTTCACGCGCCAGTGCGCGGCTGAAACCTTCCAGACCGGCTTTCGCCGCGGCATAGTTTACTTGGCCTGCGTTGCCCATGGCACCCACTACGGAGCCAATATTGATAATTCGCCCCCAACGCGCCTTGGTCATGCCGCGCAAAACGCCCTTGGACAGGCGAAACAGACTGTTCAAGTTGGTGTCGACGACGTCATGCCACTCGTCGTCTTTCATCCGCATCATCAGATTATCGCGGGTGATACCGGCATTATTCACCAGAATCGCCGGCGCGCCGAACTGTGCGGTGATCTCGGCCAGTACGGCAGCCACGGACTCATCGCTGGTCACATTCAGCTCAAGGCCGGTGCCCTGCACGCCGTTTTCCTTCAAGGTCGCGGCGATACGCTCGGCGCCCGCGGCGGAAGTGGCGGTGCCGATCACGACGGCGCCCTGACGGCCCAGTTCCAGGGCGATCGCCTGGCCAATGCCACGGCTTGCGCCGGTAACCAGTGCAACTTTACCTTGCAGACTCATGCAGGCTTCTCCTAAGTTCGGGGTTCAGGCCAGTGCCGCGCGAGCGGCCGCAAAGGCATCCGGGGTATTGAGGTTGGAGGTCGACACGCCGTCGGCGCAGCGCTTGTTCAGGCCGGCCAGAACTTTGCCCGGGCCGCACTCGACCAACTCGGTGGCGCCGTTGGCGGCCAGGGTCTGTACCGATTCAACCCAACGCACCGGCTTGTAGAGTTGTTCCAGCAGGTCGCGCTTGAGGGTGTCGAGATCCGCGGCAACCGCCGCGCTGACGTTCTGCACCAGCGGGATCTGCGGCGCCTGCCAGTTGATGGCGGCGATGGACTCGGCAAAACGCTCGGCCGCCGGGCGCATCAGCTCGCAGTGCGACGGCACGCTCACCGGCAACGGCAAGGCACGCTTGGCGCCACGGGCCTTGCAGCCTTCGATGGCGCGCTCAACGGCGGTCTTGGCACCAGCAATCACCACCTGGCCCGGCGAGTTGAAGTTCACCGCGCTGACCACTTCGCCCTGGGCCGCCTCGGCACAGGCTGCGATCACCACCGCATCATCCAGGCCGAGAATGGCGGCCATGCCACCCTGCCCGGCCGGAACCGCTTCCTGCATCAACTGGCCACGACGCTCGACCAGCTTGACCGCTTCAGCGAGGGTCAGGCTGCCCGCGGCGACCAGGGCACTGTATTCGCCCAGGCTGTGACCGGCAACGAACGCCGGACGCGCGCCGCCTTCCGCCAGCCACAAGCGCCACAGGGCGATCGAAGCGGTGAGGATGGCCGGCTGGGTTTTATCGGTTTGATTGAGTTGCTCTTCCGGCCCCTGCTGGGTCAGCGCCCACAGGTCGTAACCCAGGGCATCGGAAGCTTCCTTGAAGGTTTCCAGGATCAGCGGATATTGCGCGCCCAGCTCGGCCAACATGCCGAGGGACTGCGAACCCTGCCCTGGAAAGACGAATGCGAGGGATGTAGACATGTAACAAGCCCCTAATGATCTGGTCGTCGGATATAGGCGCTCCTACGATGGGAGCGCACGAAACTGACAGATTGGATGGTCAATTGAACCGGCCGGTCACATTTAAGCATTCCCGGGCCGATTCGCCTAAGGCAACAGATCTTCCAGGCGGCCGTGCAAGCGTCGCGGCAGGTTTTCCTGGATCTCGATCAACGCCCGTGCAATCGCACTCTGAAAGCCTTCCACCCCCGCCGAGCCATGGCTTTTCACCACGATGCCCTGCAAGCCGAGAAAGCTTGCGCCATTATGCCGCGCCGGGGCCAGGTCCTCCTGCAGGCGGCGCATCAGCGGCAACGCCAGGGCGCCGACCAGGCGTGTGGCCAGGTTGCGCTTGAACAAGGCCTCGATCCGCGTGGCAATCATGGTCGCCAGACCTTCGCTGGATTTAAGCAGGATATTGCCGACAAACCCGTCGCACACCACCACATCCGCCTCGCCGCGATACAAACCGTCGCCTTCGACAAAGCCGATGTAGTTCAACCCCAGCGCACCTTGCAGCAAAGCGGCGGCGAGCTTGACCTGCTGGTTGCCCTTGATGTCTTCGATGCCGATATTCAGCAAGGCCACGCGCGGACGGGCCACACCCAGCGCCTCGGCAGCCACCGAGCCCATCACGGCGAACTGGAACAGATGCTCGGCACTGCAATCGACATTCGCGCCCAGGTCGAGCAACTGGCAATAGCCTGTCTGCGTCGGTATCGCCGCGACTATCGCCGGCCGGTCGATCCCCGGCAAGGTCTTGAGCACATGCCGCGACAACGCCATCAGCGCGCCCGTATTGCCGGCACTGACACAGGCTTGCACCTTGCCATCACGCAACAACTCAAGGGCGACCCGCATTGAAGAGTCGGGCTTGCCACGCAGGGCGACCGCCGGTTTTTCATCCATGCCGATGGCTTCGCTGGCGGGCGTAATCGTCAGGCGCGCGCGATCCACCGCCGGATGGCTGGCAATCAATTCTTCAAGAAGGGAAGGTTGACCGACGAGGGTCAGGTGCAGCGAGGGCGTAGCAGACAGACTGGCAATACAAGCCTGAACAATGCTGCGGGGACCGAAGTCCCCGCCCATTGCGTCAATCGCGATGACTTGAGCAGACAAGTGATTACTCGTCAGCGCCCTTGTCGATCACTTTACGGCCACGGTATACGCCTTCTGGCGATACGTGGTGACGCAGGTGAATTTCACCGGTGGTTTTTTCTACAGACAGAGTGCTTGCCGTCAGGGCGTCGTGCGAACGACGCATGTCACGGGCAGAGCGGGATTTTTTGTTCTGCTGAACAGCCATAATTGATTAACTCCTAAACGTTTGGGTCACGCTTTAACTGCGCCAATACACTGAACGGGTTGGACCGCGTTACCTCGTCCTCGCTCGGTTCGGACTCGTCATCGAGGCCCGCCGGCTGCTGGCATTCTTCCGGATGATGAGCAGGCACAATGGGCAAGGCGAGCAAAAGCTCCTCCTCGATCAGTGCATGCAGATCCAAAGGATCTTCGCCCAGTTCCAGCACGTCATAACCTTTCGGCAACGACTGGGTATTCGCACCCTCCTTTACCACAGCGTAACTGCATTCGCTGTGAATCGGCAGGGTGACCAGCTCAAGACAACGCTGGCAAACCATTTTGACCTCGGTGTCGATAAAGCTGTGAATAACCACAGATTTACGTTCATCTCGTTCAAAAACGAATTTGGCCTGCACCGTACCGACAGTGTCGGAAAGCGGGTCGCAGAGTCTCTCCAAATCGGCCAGCAGCAATTCACCTTGAAGGGAAGTGCCACGATCAGCCAATTTGCGCGGGTCAACGTGAGGTGGAATCGGGTCATTCAACATAGGCGCAGCATTATAGGGATGCCCCCAGCCATGTCAAAGGAAATTCAGCCCTGTGCGTCAGCCGGTCGTCCCGCTAGAATCCCCGGTCGCCCTGAGGAGACGCCCATGCTGCCTTTATTACTCGCATCCAGCTCGGTCTATCGCCGGGAATTGCTGAGCCGCCTGCACTTACCGTTCATCTGCAGCTCACCGGATATCGATGAAAGCCACCGCGCAAATGAGTCAGCCGTCGAACTGGTCAAGCGCCTGGCCGAAGAGAAAGCCCGCGCCCTCGCCGCCCGCCATCCAGGGCACCTGATCATCGGCTCCGATCAGGTCGCCACACTCGAAGGCCGAATCATCGGCAAGCCCCACACCTTCGAGAACGCCCGCGAGCAACTGCTGGCGGCCAGCGGCAAGCGTGTCAGCTTCCTCACCGGGCTGGCGCTGCTGAACAGCGAGACCGGGCATTGCCAGGTCGACTGCGTGCCGTTCACCGTACACATGCGCGTGCTGGACGCGGAGCGGGTCGAGCGCTACCTGCGGATCGAGCAACCCTATGACTGCGCGGGCAGCTTCAAGGCCGAAGGGCTGGGCGTGAGCCTGTTCCAAAGCACCGAAGGCCCGGATGCGACCAGCCTTGTCGGCTTACCGCTGATTCGCCTGGTGGATATGCTGCTGGCCGAGGGCGTGCAAATCCCTTAAAACCAGCGCAAAACCAAATGTGGGAGGGAGCTTGCTCCCGATTGCGGTGGGTCAGCTACAGATAAGCTGGCTGATCCACTGCTATCGGGAGCAAGCTCCCTCCCACATTTATCTACGCAGACCTTGGGATCTCAGCGCAGGGTCGGGCCCTGGAAGCCCATATACAAGGCCAACTTCTCCGCCACGCTGGCGCCGAGCTTCTTGGAGAAACGGTCAAACGGCGACTCCTGAACGGTGAAGTCCACCAGTTCCTTTTCACCAATCACGTCCCGCGCCACCGAACTGGCACTGCCCAGGCCATCGATCAAGCCCAGCGGCAAGGCCTGCTCGCCAGACCAGACCAGCCCGGAGAACAGCTCCGGATGGTCCTTGTCCTTCAGACGATCACCGCGCCCTTGCTTGACGCTGGCAATGAACTGGCGATGAGTGGTGTCGAGCACGCTCTGCCAGAACTGGGTTTCATCGGCCTTTTGCGGCTGGAACGGGTCGAGGAACGCCTTATGCTCGCCCGAGGTGTAGGTGCGACGCTCCACACCGAGCTTCTCCATGGTGCCGACAAAGCCGTAACCGGCCGCCGTGACGCCAATGGACCCCACCAGGCTGGCCTTGTCGGCGTAGATCTGGTCAGCGGCACTGGCGATGTAATACGCACCCGAGGCGCCCAGGTCGGAGATCACCGCGTACAGCTTGATCTGCGGATGCAGTGCGCGCAGGCGGCGAATCTCGTCATACACGTAGCCCGACTGCACCGGGCTGCCGCCCGGGCTGTTGATGCGCAGGATCACGCCCTTGACCTTGGGGTCTTCGAACGCGGTGCGCAGACTGGTGACGATATTGTCGGCGCTGGCGGACTCCTTGTCGGCAATCACCCCGCGCACTTCGATCAAGGCGGTATAGCTGGAGCCACGGGTCGCGGTTTTTTCCATGTCCACCAGCGGGCTGAACAGCACCAGCATGCCGACCAGGTAAACAAAGGTCAGCAGCTTGAAGAAAATCCCCCAGCGCCGCGAACGACGCTGCTCTTGCACGCTGGCCAGAAGGGTCTTCTCCAGCAGCTTCCAACTCTTGTCGTCACTGCTGTCGGCCTTTTCGGGCGCTTTCCACTCATCACTCATGCCATCTACCCCAGCAAAGACTCAGTGGGCCCGGCTGAGCCAGGCCTGCAATTCAGAAAAATGATCGATCGTCAGCCTGGGCTCGTATGCCTGCAGCGCCTCGGCAGCCTGCGCACCGTAGCTGACCGCCACGCTGTCCATGCCGGCGTTGCGCGCCATCATCAGGTCGAAAGACGCGTCGCCGACCATCAACGCCTGGCGTGGCGACACGCCGCAATGGGCGAGGATCTGCTCAAGCATCAGCGGATGGGGCTTGCTGGCGGTTTCGTCCGCGGCGCGGGTAACGTCGAAATAGTCTTCCCAGCCGTGGGCCTTGAGCACCCGGTCCAGGCCGCGGCGGGCCTTGCCAGTGGCGACCGCCAGCTGATAACCCTCGGCGCGGAACGCTTCCAGGGACTGCACCACGCCATCAAACAGCGGCGAAGGCTCGGCCTCCAGCGCAATGTAGTGATCGGCATAATGCTCGCGGAACGCGACCAATTCAGCGTCAGCGATGTGCGGGTACAAAGTGCGAATCGCCTCAGGCAACCCCAGGCCGATAATGCCCTTGACCGCCAGATCGCTGCACAGCTCGAAGCCAGAACGCGTCGAGGCCATGTGCATGGCCTCGACGATACGGCCAATGGAGTTGGCCAGCGTGCCGTCCCAATCGAAAATCAGCAGTTTGTAGTCAAGGTGCGGCACTCAAACGCTCCACGGTCTTGGCCCACATCTCATCGACCGGCGCCTGCAATTTCAATTCGCCACCATCGGGCAGCGGTACGGTGAGCATGTAGGCGTGCAGGAACAGGCGTTTGCCGCCCAGGTCGCGAATCTCCTTGGAGAACGCCTCGTCGCCGTACTTGGTATCACCGGCAATGCAGTGGCCCGCATGCAGGGTGTGCACGCGAATCTGGTGAGTGCGCCCGGTGACCGGCTTGGCCTCGACCAGGGTGGCGAAGTCGCCGAAGCGGCGCAGCACCTTGAACAGGGTCAGGGCTTCTTTGCCCTCCTCGTCCACTTCGACCATGCGCTCGCCGGAGCGCAGGTTGCTCTTCTGCAACGGCGCGCGCACGCTCTTGATCGAGCTGGCCCAGTTGCCGCGCACCAGCGCCATGTAGCGCTTGTCCACGCCATCGCCGCGCAGGGCGGTGTGCAGGTGGCGCAACATGCTGCGCTTCTTGGCGATCATGAGCAGGCCGGAGGTGTCGCGGTCGAGGCGATGGACCAGCTCCAGCTCCTTGGCATCCGGACGCAACTGACGAAAGGCTTCGATCACGCCGAAACTCAGGCCGCTGCCGCCGTGAACCGCAATGCCGCAGGGTTTGTTGATCACGATCAGCTTGCTGTCTTCGTAGACAATCGACGCTTCAAGGCGCTGCAACAGGCCCTGAGCCAGCGGCACAGGTTCGTCGCGCTCAGGCACGCGCACCGGCGGCACCCGGACGATATCGCCCGCCTGCAGCTTGTACTCGGGCTTGATGCGCCCCTTGTTCACGCGCACTTCGCCTTTACGCAAAATGCGGTAGATCAAGGTCTTGGGCACGCCTTTGAGCCTGGCCAGGAGAAAATTGTCGATGCGTTGGCCGGCATATTCCGGCGAGACCTCGAGCAGCTGGACGCTGGGGGTCTGGGGGGCGGTAGTCGTCATGTCGGCGATGATAACAATTTTTTATGGAATTGAAGCACTTAATCATTACTGCTATAGTCGCGAACGCCGCCAAAAGCGGCCTGGACAGAGGACTTGCGGCAAATTGCCGGCCCTGACCTTCGCAATTCATCAGGACGCGAGGCCGTCCTACGGGGCTTTCGTTACCTTGGAAAGCCCGAGATTGTAACAAGCGCAGGTGACATGAGGCCTGAAGCGAGTGCAGAAAGCAGAGTGAATACTCGCATTTTGCGCCGATATTTACGGCCAGTTCACAAAGTGCAGTCAGTCTTGGGACACACCATGGCGAATGCTTCGGAAACAACGCCTGTTAAGAGCCGAGTGAGAGCGCAATCGCCCACACTTGGTCTTGTTTAGCCATGAGCGTGGACTCCCCATTGGAGAACACGGTAAATGCCAACCCGCTGCGGATTCTGCGCGCGGCAGCACCCGAATTATCAGGGATACGTGTAGGGTGGAGATGCACAACCGTCGGACCGTGTAGCACTAGGCTTATATATAGACGCTTCATCTCGTCCACAGTCGCCGGTTGATTCCTCCTCCTGACCTTAGCTTTTGTTGAAGTGGTGCCTTTGTCACCACCGCTAACAAGCAGGACGCGTCCGTCGCGATACCAGCCCAATTCGCCGGTTATTGCTGGACACTGGAGTGGCCAACCACTCTTGACGCACCTGACACCGACCGTGAGAAGTCGTGTGTGCCGAACGCCGTTTCCGGCAGCCCGGAAACCGACGGTACAACATGAAAAGAATGCTGATTAACGCAACTCAACCCGAAGAGTTGCGTGTTGCGCTGGTAGATGGCCAACGCCTTTACGACCTGGACATCGAGTCCGGCGCACGCGAGCAGAAGAAGGCCAACATCTATAAAGGCCGTATTACTCGCATCGAACCAAGCCTTGAGGCTGCCTTTGTCGATTTCGGCTCCGAGCGCCACGGCTTCCTGCCCCTCAAAGAAATCTCCCGCGAATACTTCAAGAAAGCCCCCGAAGGCCGCGTGAACATCAAGGACGTCCTGAGCGAAGGCCAGGAAGTCATCGTCCAGGTCGAAAAAGAAGAACGTGGCAACAAGGGCGCCGCCCTGACCACCTTCATCAGCCTGGCCGGTCGTTACCTCGTACTGATGCCGAACAACCCGCGTGCCGGCGGCATTTCCCGTCGCATCGAAGGCGAAGAACGCAACGAACTGCGTGAAGCGCTGAACGGCCTGGTCGCTCCAGCCGACATGGGCCTGATCGTCCGCACTGCCGGCCTGGGCCGCAGCAGCGAAGAAATGCAGTGGGACCTCGACTACCTGCTGCAACTGTGGACCGCCATCAAAGAAGCGTCCCTGGATCGTTCCGCGCCGTTCCTGATCTACCAGGAAAGTAACGTGATCATCCGCGCCATCCGCGATTACCTGCGCCAGGACATCGGCGAAGTGCTGATCGACAGCGTCGAAGCCCAGGACGAAGCCCTGACCTTCATCCGCCAGGTGATGCCGCAGTACGCCAGCAAGATCAAGCTGTACGAAGACAGCGTTCCGCTGTTCAACCGTTTCCAGATCGAAAGCCAGATCGAGACCGCCTTCCAGCGCGTGGTCGAACTGCCTTCCGGCGGCTCCATCGTGATCGACCCGACCGAAGCCCTGGTGTCCATCGACATCAACTCGGCGCGCGCCACGAAAGGTAGCGACATCGAAGAAACCGCCCTGCAGACCAACCTGGAAGCGGCTGAAGAAATCGCCCGCCAGCTGCGCCTGCGTGATATCGGCGGCCTGATCGTGATCGACTTCATCGACATGACCCCCGCCAAGAACCAGCGCGCCGTGGAAGAGAAAGTCCGCGAATGCCTGGAAGCTGACCGTGCCCGCGTGCAAGTCGGCCGCATCTCGCGCTTCGGCCTGCTGGAAATGTCCCGTCAGCGCCTGCGTCCGTCCCTGGGCGAGAGCAGCGGCATTGTCTGCCCACGTTGCAACGGCACCGGCATCATCCGTGACGTTGAATCGCTGTCCCTGGCGATCCTGCGCCTGATCGAAGAAGAAGCCCTGAAAGACCGCACCGCCGAAGTCCGCGCACAAGTGCCGATCCCGGTTGCCGCGTTCCTGCTCAACGAAAAACGCAACTCGATCACCAAGATCGAACTGCGCACCCGTGCCCGTATCGTCATCCTGCCGAACGATCACCTCGAAACGCCGCACTTCGAAGTGCAGCGCCTGCGTGATGACAGCCCGGAAGCCCACAGCGGCCAGTCCAGCTACGAAATCGCCGCTGCCGCTGCCGAAGTGGAAGAAGTCCAGCCAGCCGCCGCGACCCGCACCCTGGTTCGCCAGGAAGCCGCCGTGAAGACCGCTCCGGCGCGTGCCAACGCACCGGTTCCGGTTGAAGTGGCTGCCCCGGTCGCAGCCCCGGCCGCCTTGCCTGAGCCAAGCCTGTTCAAGGGCCTGGTGAAATCGCTGGTCAGCCTGTTCGCCAGCAAGGAAGAGCCTGCGGCACCGGTGGTGGTCGAAAAACCTGCCACCGAGCGTCCGGCGCGTAACGAAGAGCGTCGCAACGGTCGCCAGCAGAGCCGTAACCGCAACGGTCGCCGTGACGAAGAGCGCAAGCCGCGCGAAGAACGGGCCCCGCGTGAAGAGCGCGCGCCTCGTGAAGAGCGTGCGCCTCGCGAAGCCCGTGAAGCCCGTGAAGAGACCCCGGTCGTAGCCCGCGAAGAACGCGCACCGCGCGAAGAGCGCGCACCACGTCCACCACGCGCACCGCGTGAAGATCGCAAGCCGCGTGGCGAGCGTGAAGAACGTGTGCGTGAACTGCGCGAGCCGCTGGACGCTGCGCCAGCTGTTGCCGTTGCCGCCGCTGCTGTTGCCGCCACTACCGAGGAAGAACGCCCGGCTCGCCCGCCGCGTGAAGAGCGTGCGCCACGTGAAGAGCGTCAACCGCGCCCACCGCGTGAAGAACGTCAACCACGCACCGAGCAGGCGGCTGCCGCCAGCGAAGAAGAAGTGCTGACCGGCGAAGAGCAACTGCAGGAAGACGGCCAGGACAACGCCGAAGGCGATCGTCCGCGCCGCCGCTCCCGTGGCCAGCGTCGTCGCAGCAACCGTCGCGAGCGTCAACGTGACGCCAACGGCAATGTGATCGAAGGTTCGGAAGAAGCCGGCGAGAACGCAGAAGCCGCTACCAGCGAACCGACCAGCACCGAACTGGCTGCCGGCCTGGCCGTTACCGCCGCTGTTGCCAGCTCGGTCATCAGCGCACCTGCCGAAGCCCAGGCTCACGAGCAGGCTGAACGCGCCACTGCCGCTGTCGAAGAAACCGTTGCGGTAGAAGCGCCAGTCGCCGAGACCCCAGTGGTTGAAGCACCGGTCGTAGAAGCAACCACCCCGATCGAAGCCCCCGCGGCTCCGGAAGTGGAAGTTGCGCCGGTTCGCGAAGCCCAGCCGCAAGAAGAAGTGACTGCCGCCGAGCCTGCCCCGGTGGTTGAGCCACAGCCAGTGGTTGAAGCTGTCGTGGAAGCTCCGATTGTCGAAGCCGCAGCCCCGGCCGTGCGTGAAGTTCGCGAAGAACAGACCGCCTTCCAGTGGACTGCCGAACCTGCCGCCCCGGTTGAAGCGCCTGCCCCCGTGGTAGAAGCCGCACCGGCCCCGGTCGCCGAAGTGGTTGAAGCCGCTCCGGTAGTGGTTGCCGAGCCTGCGCCAGTGGTTGAAGCGCCCGTGGTTGCCGAAGCCGCCGCCCCGGTGGTTGAAGCCGCACCGGCCAGCGCCCTGACCGAAAACGGCCGTGCGCCGAACGACCCACGTGAAGTGCGCCGTCGTCGCAAGGAAGCCGAAGCGGCCGCCGCTGCTGCCGCTGCCGCACCGGCTGTCGCCGAAGTGGTCGAGCACGCTGCCCATATCGTCGACGAGACCCCGCGTTCCGTTGAAGAAGTGGCAGAGCACCACCCAAAGGCCCTGGAAGAAGAGCACGAGCCTAAACCCCTCGTCTGATTCCATCAGCCACTGAAAAGCCCCGCCTGATCACTCAGGCGGGGCTTTTTTATGCCAAACAGATTCTGAAAACACCGAAGATTCAATGTGGGAGGGGGCTTGCCCCCGATGGCGGAGGGACAGGCACAGGTGTTGAACCTGTCACTCCGCATTCGGGGGCAAGCCCCCTCCCACATTTCAGAGCGGTTTGAAATCCAACAGATGCGGCAGATCCACATCCCAGAGTACGCCAGGGTCGTTTACCTGGATCTCGCGCACCTGCCCCTGGGCAAACAGCGGCTTGGCCCCGCGATCGCCCGTCAACGCCATCAACGCCGGGCCGAACGCCCGCCCAAACGCAACCGGATGCCCATATTGGCCGGCATGCACCGGCACGCTGATACCATCTATGCGCTCCAACACCCGTTCAATACTGGACGGCAGAATGAACGGCATATCACCCAGCACCACCAGCCAGCCATCACTGGAACCACTGGCCGCGACCGCTGCCGCAATGCTGTCGCCGATTCCGGCCGAGCACAGCTGCACTACCTCGCAGCCATGGACCTGCGCCAGACGAATGACTTCAAGCCGCTCGGGCGACGTCACCAGCACGCGCTTTAGCACCCACGCCGGCAAATTCACCAGCACCTGCTCGATCACCGGCCGCACCACCCCGTCCCGGCCGACGCACTCAGCCAGCAATTTATCCCGATCTGCCCCGGCTTCAGCGCGAAAACGACTGCCCTGCCCCGCCGCCAGCACAATCACCGTGACGGTCATTCAACCTGCACCGACAGCGGCTTTTTCTGCAGTGGCGCCACGCCATTCTTGATCGCGACAATTTCCGCCAGCAACGACAGCGCGATCTCCGCCGGTGTATGGCTGCCGATATGCAAACCGATCGGCCCATGCAACCGCGCGATCGCCTGCGCAGACAACCCCAGCGCCGCCAGGTTTTCCCGGCGTTTACGCGTATTGACCCGCGAACCCAGCGCGCCGATATAGAACGCATTGGAGTTCAGTGCCGTCAGCAACGCCATATCGTCCAGACGCGGATCGTGGGTCAGGCAGACGATGGCCGTGCGTTCGTCGGTCTGGATGTTCAGCACCGCTTCATCAGGCATGCCGGGCACAAAGCGGCCGTGCGGTTCTTCCCAGCCATACGCGAACTCTTCACGCGGGTCGCAGATCAGCACTTCAAAATCCAGCAACCGCGCCATCTGCGCCACGTAGCGTGACAACTGCCCGGCGCCGATCAACAGCAGGCGCCAGCGCGGGCCATAAATGGCGCGCAGGCGCTCGCCGTCGAAGCTCACCACGTCGGTCTTGCTCGCGGGGCTCAAGCTCACGTCGCCGGTGGCCAGGTCCAGCTCCCGAGCGACGATTTCATGGGCGTCACAGCGCGCCAGCAACTCGGCCACCCACTGCCACTCCGTCACGCGCTCTTCGGTCAGGCGCAGGGTGCCGCCGCACGGCAGGCCGAAACGCGCCGCTTCATCGCGTGTCACGCCATAGGTCACCAACTGCACCGCGGGCCCGTCGTCCGCCAACCGACCATCCTGCAGACGCGCAATCAAGTCGTCTTCAATGCAACCGCCGGACACCGAGCCGATCACCACCCCGTCGCCGCGCAAGGCCAGCATGGCCCCGGGCGGACGCGGCGCGCTGCCCCAGGTCTGGACCACGCTGTACAACACCACCCGCTGCCCCGCGCGGCGCCATTCGAGCACGCTGCGCAGGACATTCAGATCCACGCTGTCCATCAAGCCTTCGCCTCCTGCCAGCCTTGCAACTGATAACGCACGGGCAGGTTGCGAATACGCTTGCCGGTGGCGGCAAAGATCGCGTTGCACAGCGCCGGCGCAATCGGCGGCACGCCGGGCTCACCGACACCGCCCAACGGCACCTCGCCCTGTGGCGTGACCAGGTGGACCGCGACAACCTTGGGCGCCAGGGACATGCGCGCCACTTCATACATATGGAAGTTGTCCTGCTGGACCTTGCCGTCCTTGAAGCTGATCTCGCCCAATACCGCGTTGCCCAGGCCCATCACGCAGGCGCCTTCGAATTGCGAGCGAATGCGTTCCGGGTTGATCTGCGGGCCGCAGTCCACAGCGATATCCGCCTTGTGGACGATCAGCGTGCCGTCGTCTTTGACTTCCACCTCGATCACCGCCGCCACATAGGTGACGAAACTGTAATGCACCGCCAGCCCCAGGCCTCGCCCCTTGGGTAGCGTGCGCCCCCAGCCGGCGGCTTTGGCGGCGGTTTCGAGGACGCCGCGCAGGCGGGCGGTATCGATCGGGTAGCGCTCCGGGGATTCGCCGTAGTTCCACTCATCGCTCAGGGTTTTCGGATCGATCTGACGGTCCGGCCCAAGCAGTTTGAGTTGGTACTGCAACGGGTCCTGGCCGGCCTTGTGCGCCAGCTCATCGACAAAGCTCTGAATCGCAAAGCCATGCGGGATGTTCGATACCGAGCGGTACCAGCCAACCCGGGTGTGGGCGGCGGCTTCGGGGTTTTCCAGGCGCACGTTGGGAATCGCGTAGGCCATGTTGGTAAAGCCCATGCCCAGCTCGAACGCCGCCTCGTGGTTCATCCCCGGTGCAAACAACGCGGTGATGCTCGGCGCGACGGTGCGGTGCAGCCAGGCGGAAGGCAGGCCGTCCTTGTTCAGGCCAGCCTTGAGGTACTCGGCGGAAACCGTGTGGAAGTAGGAGTTGTGGATGTCATCTTCACGAGTCCACTGCACGCGCACGGCCTTGCCGGGGAATTCCTTGGCGAGGATGGCCGCCTCGACCACGAAGTCCGGCTTGGACTTGCGACCGAAACCGCCGCCCAGCAGCGTGACATTGATCGTCACGTTATCGAAAGGCAGGCCCAGGCGCTCGGCGACGCGCTCACGGGTCACCTGGGGCGCCTGGCTGGGGGCCCAGGCTTCGCACTGGCCCTTGTCGAAACGGGCAACGGCAACCATCGGTTCCATCGGTGACTGGGCCAGATGCGGCAAATAATAAGCGGCGTCCAAAGTGCTGTCGGCCTCGTTCATCGCCTGCTCAAGGGTGCCGGTGTTGCGCACCACTTTGCCCGGTTGCCGCGCGGCCGCTTCCAGCTCCTTGCGGTAATCGATCGAGTTGTAGCCGGCGTTGACGCCGTCATCCCAGACAATCGCCAGCGCTTCGCGGCCCTTGATCGCCGCCCATGTGTTGCTGGCCACCACGGCCACGCCGCCCAGCGGCTGGAACTCCGAGGGCAGAGGCCGGCTTTCGATTTCGAGGACCCTGATCACCCCCGGCACCTTCAACGCCGCACTGGCATCGAAGGATTTGACCTTGCCGCCATACACCGCCGGCCGTGCAATGGTGGCGTAGAGCATGCCGTCGAAATGCACGTCCGCGCCGTACACCGCGCGACCGTTGACGATATCGGCGCCGTCGATGGCCTTGACGCCCTCTTTGCCGATGTAGCGGAACTCCGACGGCTGCTTGAGGCGCAGCGTGTCGCGCGCCGGCACCGCCAATGCACCGGCAGCGGCGGCCAGCTCGCCATAGCCCAAGGTGCGACCGCTGGGCTGGTGAACCACCTTATGCAGCTGCGCACGGCACTCGCCCAGCGGCACCTTCCACTGTTCGGCAGCCGCCTGTTCCAGCATCGCGCGCACACTCGCGCCGCAACGCCGCATCGGTTCGAACCAGTGGCGCATGCTGCGCGAGCCATCGGTGTCCTGGTTGCCGTAACGCACTTCGTCAGCCGGCGCCTGCTGGACGCGCACGTGGGCCCAATCGGCGTCCAACTCATCGGCGACTACCAGGCTCAGGCTGGTACGCACGCCCTGGCCCATTTCCGAACGGTTGCAGATCACGGTCACGGTGCCGTCGGTGGCAATGCTGACGTAGACCTTGGGGTCATCGATCAGCCCATGGGGCATGGCATCGCCGCCATACTTCTTGGCGGCATCGGCGGCAAACGCTGCGGGCAGGCCCCAACTGGCGGCGATCACCAGCGCGCCGGTGGCGCCGACGCCCTTGAGGAAACCGCGGCGGCTGAGGTTATCGAGGACGAAATCAGCGGGTAAGCGGTTCATGCCTTGGCCCCCTGCAGGTGCGTCGAGGCCTGGCGGATCGCGGTCTTGATGCGGTTGTAGGTGCCGCAGCGGCAGATATTGCCGACCATCGCCTCCTCGATCTGCTCGTCGCTGGGGTTGGGGTTGGTTTTCAGCAGCGCGGTGGCCGACATGATTTGCCCGCCCTGGCAGTAACCGCACTGGGCCACGGCACTGTCCAGCCAGGCTTGCTGCACGACCTGGCCGATGGGGTCGGTGTGCAGGTTGTCGATGGTGCTCACGGCCTGGCCCTTGACCGCGCCGATCGGGGTGATGCAACTGCGCGCCGGGGCGCCGTCGATATGAATGGTGCACGCGCCGCACAGGCCCATGCCGCAGCCGAATTTGGTGCCGTTATAACCCGCCACATCGCGAATCGCCCACAACAGCGGCATATCCTCGGTGACGTCCAGTTGATGGTCTTGACCATTGAGTTTCAGGGTAATCATTGGGCACGCCCGCCTATTTTTTGCATTTAGGGGCGAGCCATCTGCCGCGAAAGGTATCGCTGGTTCGGGTGCGCGCAGATGGGCTCAGGCTGAGGAGGCTCTCTTGCGAAGACGGATCTTCACCGGGCCTTTGATGGAGCATTGACTAACTGTAAACCAAAAAAATCGAATTTGGCCGCGCAGAAACGCAAACGCCCCGAACCAGTCGGGGCGTTTGCGGATTGCTGTGGGCGTCAGTTCACGCCATCAGCGGGTTACTTGATCGCCGGCGCAGGGCCTTCGGCCACGCCCAGGTCATCTTCTTCACGGGTGTCGGAGATCCCACGACCACCGGAAGCCAGCTCGACTTGCAGCGTGTCTTCGTCCAGCTCCTTGACCCACTTGGCGACAACCAGGGTCGCCACGGCGTTACCGACCAGGTTGGTCAGCGCGCGGGCTTCGGACATGAAGCGGTCGATACCGAGGATCAGCGCCAGGCCGGCAACCGGCAGGTGGCCCACGGCCGACAGGGTCGCGGCCAGCACGATGAAACCACTGCCGGTCACGCCTGCAGCGCCCTTGGAGGACAGCAACAGCACCAGCAACAGGGTGATCTGGTGGGTGATGTCCATGTGGGTGTCAGTCGCCTGGGCGATGAACACGGCAGCCATGGTCAGGTAGATCGAGGTACCGTCGAGGTTGAACGAGTAGCCGGTCGGGATCACCAGGCCAACCACGGATTTCTTCGCGCCCAGACGCTCCATCTTGATCAGCATGCGTGGCAGTGCCGATTCAGACGAGGACGTACCCAGAACGATCAGCAGCTCTTCACGGATGTAGCGGATCAGTTTCAGCACGCTGAAACCGTGCGCGCGGCAGATGGCGCCGAGCACCACGACCACGAACAGGACGCAGGTGATGTAGAAGCAGATCATCAACTGGCCCAGTTGCACCAGCGAGCCGACACCGTAGGCACCGATGGTGAACGCCATGGCGCCGAGGGCACCGATTGGCGCGAGCTTCATGATCATGTTGATGATGTTGAACATCACGTGGGCGAAGCGATCGATGAAGTCCAGCACCGGCTTGCCGTAGGCACCCAGGCGATGCAGGGCGAAACCGAAGATCACCGAGAACATCAGCACTTGCAGGATGTCACCGTTGGCGAATGCGCCGACGATGGTGTTCGGGATCACGTTGAGCAGGAAGCCAACGATGCTCTGGTTCGCACCGGCCGTGGCATAGGCCGCGATTTTCGAAGCGTCCAGGGTGGCCACGTCGATGTGCATGCCAGCGCCCGGCTGCACGACGTTCACCACGAACAGGCCGATCAGCAGGGCGATGGAGGACACGACTTCGAAGTACAGCAGCGCGTAGCCGCCGGTTTTGCCGACCGATTTCATGCTCTGCATGCCAGCGATGCCGCTGACAACGGTGCAGAAGATGATCGGGGCGATGACCATTTTGATCAGTTTGATGAACCCGTCACCCAGCGGCTTGAGCTCCACACCAGTCTGCGGGTAGAAGTGACCGAGCAAAATACCGATAACGATGGCAACGATCACCTGGAAATACAGGGATTTGTACAGTGGCTGACGAGTCGTCATTGCAAAGTTCCTCAATCGTCCCGTGTGGCAAATATCCGCCATTGCCCACGGCACTTGAATTGCGAACCCTCCTGCACTGGAGGGATTTGTTGTTTGCGAGACCTGTAGGACCAAGCCTGCGCTGTAATCCTTATCGCAAACGTCGTGCCACTTTGCTGAAACGGCCTGAAGCCCCCTAGACATCAGGGCTGGAGGGATCAAGGCGCGTCTGAGCGCCGTCCATTGCATGGCGGGTTTCCGCCAACTCGCCGTATCTCGTCCTACAATTTGGCGGATATCCGCCTTGTCGCTGTAGCGGGTGATGGCTACCATCCGCCCTTCCATGGACGAGGCCCTTGCATGCGCGAACGTACCATCGCCAGTCACTACGCCCGAGCGGCCCTCGGCGGTGCGCGCCGGGCCGGCTACGACTACTCGGGCCTGTTGCAGCAGGTGGGCATCACCCCGGAACTGCTGAACGAACCCCGCGCCCGCATCGCCCCGGAACAATTTACCCGGCTGTTGCAAATGCTCTGGCTCGCGCTGGACGACGAATACCTGGGCTTTGCCGAAGGTCCGAGCAAGCGCGGCACGTTCGCCATGATGTGCCACGCGCTGATCCATTGCCGCACCCTGGAGAAGGCACTCGAACGCGGCCTGTTGTTTTACAGCCTATTCCCACAAGGTCCGCGTTGGCAGCTGACACGGGAAGGCGAAATGGCCCGCTTGAGCCTGGACGACTCCCAGCTCGGGGACCCGGATCACTTTCTCAGCGAATCCCTGCTGCTGATCTGGCATCGCCTCGGCAGTTGGTTGATCGGCCAGCGCATCCGCCTGCAGCAGGCCACGTTCAGCTACCCGATGCCGGCCCACGCCAGCGAATACGACCTGTTGTTTCCCTGCCCGCAGGTGTTCGACGCACCGAACAGCAGCCTGGTGTTTCCTGCGCGTTACTTGAGCCTGCCGCTGCTGCAGGACGAGCGCACCCTCAAGCATTTCCTGCAGCGCTCCCCCGCCGACTTGTTGTCGCGGCCCGATGAGGGCGACAGTTTGAGCAGCCAGATCCGCCGCCTGCTCAGCCGTGACCGCACACCCTGGCCGGACCTGGACGCCGTTGCCCAGCACCTGCACATCAGCCCGCAGACCCTGCGCCGACATCTGCGTGAAGAAGGCAGCAGTTTTCAAGCGCTCAAGGATGAGCTGCGGCGGGACATCGCCATTTACCACCTGGGACGCGCGGATCTGTCATTGCAGGAAATTGCCGAGCAGCTCGGGTTCTCCGAGCCGTCGGCGTTTCATCGGGCGTTCAAGAAGTGGACGGGATTGACGCCGGGGGCTTATCGGGCACAGGAGAGTTAGGCAGGCGCCGCTCAAGGAAGGTCAAACGGTCGGAAAGTGGATCTTGAACGCCGCGCCCCCCAAAGGCGAGTCGCCCAGGGTCAGGCGCGCGCCGTAGCTTTCAATGATGTCCTTGACCACCGCCAGGCCGATCCCCTGCCCCGGGTGCTGGCGGTCCAGCCGCTCGCCCCGTTGCAGAATCCGCGCGCGCTGGTCGGGCGGCACACCGGGGCCGTCATCTTCGATGCACAGTTCGATGCCATCCAGACTTTCCACCAGGCTGATACGCACTTCGCTCAGGCACAGGCGGTAGGCGTTTTCCAGCAGGTTGCCGAGCAGTTCCAGCAAAGCGCCTTTTTCGATGGGCACATCGCACGCGTCCGGCAACGCGAAGCTCACTTTGACGTGCTTGTCGCGGTAGACCTTGTCCAGCGTGTCGCACAGGCTTTGCAGTACCGGCTGCAGGCGTACCTGATGGCGTACCAGGCCGCTTTTACGCAGGCTGGCGCGCTGCAACTGGTAGCTGATCTGCTGGCTCATGCGTTCGATCTGCGATTGCAGCACCCAGGCCTGGTCGCGGTCTTCGGGGCGCTGGGCCATGTCTTCGCTCACGCCCTGCAACACCGCCAGCGGGGTTTTCAGGCTGTGGGCCAAGTCGTCGAGGGAATCGCGGTAGCGGGTACGCTGCTCGCGTTCACTGTGCAGCAAGCGGTTGAGAGACCCGGTGAGGCGCAGCAGTTCGCGCGGGTGTTCTTCGCTGAGGCTTTCGCGGGTGCCGCCTTCGATCTGGTCCAGCTCCTGGCTCAGGCGCCGCAACGCTTGCAGGCCCCAGGTCAGGCCCAGCCAGAGCAACGTCAGCAACACCAGCAACGCCGCGCCGAAGCCCAGGTAGAGGTTTTCGCGCAGGCCTTCGAGGGTCAACTGGTATTCGCGCACCGGTTGCAGCGCGACGATGCTGAACGCCGCACTCTTGCCGCCGAGCAGCTTGACCTCGACGTCATACACGAAGAATTCCTGGCCATTGCCCTCGCGAATCCGCGCAAACTCATTACCGCGCCCGTCATAGCGCGGCCTGTAGTTGATGTTTTCTTCCTGGGTTGCCCGCGAGCGCCACACCAGATGGCCTTCGCGGTCGTAGATATAACCGAGCAACCGGCTATCGGTGAGGTTGAAGCGTTCGTCCGGCAACTGCGCCGGCATCTGCAGGCGGTTGTTTTCGACCCGCGCCGCCGAAATCAAGGTGGTGACGTCCGACGCCAGGCGCTGCTCGATCGAGTCCTGCAGGGCCAGGCTGAACGCGCCCTGCATGGCCGGCAACAAACCCAGCATAAACAGCACGGCCAGGGTGGCGGCCGCCAGCATCAAGCGCACACGTAACGAGCGAATCAACGACAGCGCTCATTGAACAGATAGCCCAGGCCGCGCACGGTGTCGATCGGCTTGAACCCGCCCGGGCCTTCCAGTTTACGGCGCAGGCGGCCGACCAGCACTTCGATGACATTCGGGTCGCGCTCGTCGTCATCGGGGTAGAGCTGCTCCATCAAGCGGTCCTTGGGCACTACCTGCTGATGGTGACGCATCAGGTACTCGAGAATCCGGTACTCGTAGGCGGTCAGCGCCAGGGGCTGCTCGTCCAACGAGGCCTGCTTGCGGTTGAGGTCCAGCAGCAAGGGGCCGGCGACGATGGTCGATTGGGTAAAGCCGCTGGAACGACGCAGCAACGCGTTCATCCGCGCTTCCAGTTCTTCGAACTGGAACGGCTTGACCACGTAGTCGTCGGCGCCGGCGGCCAGGCCTTCGACCTTGTCCTGCCAGTTGCCGCGAGCGGTGAGGATCAGGATCGGGAAGGTCTTGTCCTGGGCGCGCAGTTGGCGGATCAGATCAAGACCGCCCATGCCGGGCAGGCCGAGGTCGATGATCGCCAGGTCATGGTTGAATTGGCCAGTCTGGTACAAGGCCTCCTCCGCGTTGGCCACGGCTTCGACCACGTGCCCGCTGTCGGTCAGGCGGGTATACAGGTGATGACGCAACAGAGCCTCATCTTCCACGACCAGCAATTTCATAAGGCTCTCCAAAGCAAATCAACTGTCCGACAGAGGGATATCATAGCGGCCCTGCAGGTCTTGCGGGCGCAGTTTAATGCCATTGTATTGGCCACCAAGATGCTCATAACCGGCACGATAAGTCGCCTGCGGGCTGCTCGAGCCCAGCGACTGGCCCCAAGGCGCGGCCTGGCTGCGCACCGCCTCGAAGCTCACACGCTGCATCAGCGTGCTGGATTTCTTGGTTCTCTCGCTACCGAATGCCGCAAAGGCGCCATCGCTGGCCTGCGCCCCGGCGGTGGCAGTGAACATGGTCAACGCCAACATCAGCTTCTTGATTGCAGTCATGGTACTTACCTCCACGTAGGCTGTAGGCCCACATTACGCAAGCGCCCCTGAACTCCCCCTGAACAGGCTCTGAACCTGGCCTGAACCGCTACGGACTATCCACTGGCGCGCCAACTCGGCAAAATACCGCCCATGACGCCCCTACCCGCTTGCTGCACCCCACTCGACGCCCATTGGCCACTGCCCGATCCCTTGCCGGGCACGGTGTTGCTCAGTACGCGCTTTGATCCGGCCCTGTTGATCGCCGGTGATTTCCAACGCAGCGCGGTGCCGCCGCCGGCGAGCATCCAGCGTTCGGTGGCCAAGCGCCAGGCGGAGTTTCTCGCCGGGCGGTTATGCGCCCGCGCCGCCTTGCAACAACTCGATAACCTGGACTGCGTGCCGGCAATCGGCGAAGACCGGGCGCCGGTGTGGCCGCCGCACATCAGCGGCTCCATCACTCACAGCAGCGGGCACGCGGCGGCGATCGTCGGGCACAAGGCGCAATGGCGCGGGCTGGGGATGGACCTGGAAAATGTCCTGAGCCTGGAGCGCGCGGAACGCCTGGCGGGGGAAATTCTCACCGCCGATGAGTTGCAGCGCATGGCCAGGTTGCCGCGTGAGCAACATGCGCGGCTGGTGACGCTGACGTTTTCGGCCAAGGAGAGCCTGTTCAAGGCGCTCTACCCGATCGTGCAGAAGCGCTTCTACTTTGAGCATGCCGAAGTGGTGGAATGGTCCGAGCACGGCCAGATGCGGTTGCGGCTGCTGACGGAGTTGTCCGGCGAGTGGTGCCACGGCAAGGAGTTGGTTGGGCAATTTGCGGTGGATGGGGAACAGTTGTTGAGCCTTGTAGCAATCGGCGTCTGATCTAGCGTCATCGGGGGCAAGCCCCCTCCCACACTGGAATGCATTCCAAGAGGGGCGGTGCGAGGGTTCGGCTTGCTCCCGATAGCAGTATCAGGATTTATCCTGGTCCCGCGGCCAACTCAGGCTGAAGCACGCCCCTCCCAGGTTGTTGCTCTTGCTGATCAATGCCCGCCCGCCATGCCAATGGATAATCCGCCGCACAATCGACAAGCCCAGGCCATGCCCGCCCGAAGCGCGGGTGCGGCTGTCGTCCAGGCGCAGGAACGGCGTGAAGATGCGTTCCCAGGCGCTTTCCGGTACGCCGGGGCCATCGTCTTCCACATCGATGCGGCAGCGCACCTGGCCGACCTGGTAACTGATCAGCACCCGGCCCTGGGCATGGCGCATGGCGTTGCTCACCAGGTTCTGCAGGGCGCGGTGCAGGTAGCGCGGTTCGGCATCGACCCAGGCATCGTCCCAATGCACCGATGACAGGCAGATACCACGGCTCACGCTGACCTGCGGGCGCAGTGGCGATAATTCGCCGATCACCTGGTCGAGCAACGCATTGAGGTCGACCCGCTGGAAATTCAGCTCCGGCGCGCCCTGCTCCAGGCGCGCGTAGGTGAGCATTTCGTCGACCAGGCCGTCGAGGTCCTGAATATCGCTGTCCATGCCTTCGAGGTATTTGCGCCGGGCCTGCGGAGTGGCGGCCTCGCCGATCATCTCCAGGCCGAAACGCAGGCGCGCCACCGGGGTGCGCAACTCGTGGGACACCGCGCGCACCAGTTCGCGCTGGATCGCGAGCAACTGCTGCAGGTGCTCGGCCATGCCATTGAAGGCGGCGGCCAGGCGCCCCACCGAGTCGGCGCCGCGCGCGGGCACGCGCACTTCCAGGTTGCCTTTGGCAATGCGCGTGGCAGCGGCCTCCAGACCTCTGAGCCGGCGCTCGAGCTGACGCACCAACAGATAGACGATCAGGCCAATCAGGGTCAGGCCGATCAATGCGATCAGGATCAACCATTGCGCCGGGTACGGGTTCATTTGATACAACGGGCCGATTTCAAGCACCCAGGGCGTGCCGACCATGCCGGCAAACACCCGAATCGAGTCGCCGCCCTTGCCCAGCGCCATCACCGTATCGCCCTCCGACACGCGGCGGCGCTGGTCGTCGTCCATATCGGCCTGATCGAGGGCCATCAGGTGCATCTCGAAGCCAAACCCTTTGGCTTCCTTTATATCCGCCAGGCGTTGCGGTTGCTCAGCCACCGGAAAACGCACCAACTCGTCGGCCAACAGGTAGATCGTCGCCCGCGCCAATTGCTCGCTGATCTGTTGCACTTCACCTTCCAGCACCAACTGATCCTGCTCGCTGACCAAACGCAGGACCCGCGCCGCATGGGGGCCGGTCTGTTGCACCAGCACCTGGCCATGCTGCAGGCGGGTGCGTTGGCCGAGGTCCAGTTGGGCATCGGTGTACGTGCGCAGCATCAGGGGAATGCCCAACAGGCGCTCCCACACCGCCAGTGCGCGCTGGCGCTCGATCGCGCTCATGGGTTGCAGGTTGTCGCCCATCAAGGCAAAGGTGCCGTGGGCCAGACGCTCGCGGTACTGCCCGCTGCGCACGTCGTTGAGCAGGTGCAACGCCAGCACGCCCAGCAGCGCCACCAGGATCAGCGCCGCGCACATGCCGCCGTAGATGCGCAGGAAGATCGAGTTCACAGCGGTATGTCGGCAGCGGCTTCGGGGACGAACAGATAGCCTTTGCTGCGCACGGTCTTGATCAGGCGCGGGTGGATCGGATCGTCGCCGATCTTCGGACGGATGCGCGAGATACGCACGTCGATCGAGCGGTCCTGGCCGTCGTAGCCGATGCCGCGCAGGGCGATGAAGATTTCTTCGCGCGACAGGATGCGCCCGGCATTCGCCACCAGCAGCCACAACAGGTCGAACTCGGCGCTGGTCAGCTCGATGCCCTCGCCCTGCAGCCAGGCTTCGCGCAGGGCGTTATCCACGAGCAGCGGGCCGAATTGCAGGCGGCGCTGGTTTTGCGCGACGGCCGGTTCCGCCGGCTCGCTGCGGCGCAACAGGGCCTGGATACGCGCCAGCAGCAGGCGCGGGCGCACGGGTTTGCACACGTAGTCGTCGGCGCCCATGTCCAGGCCCAATACCTGGTCCATGTCGTCGGTACGCGCGGTGAGCATGAGGATCACCCCGTCGTAGCGCTCGCGCACCTTGCGGCAGATGCTCAAGCCATCTTCGCCGGGCAGCATCAGGTCGAGGATCACCAGGTCCGGCTGTTCGGCGATGATCCGCGCCGCAGCCTGGGCGCCGTCGCTTTCCACCGACACGCGCAGGCCGTTGCTCTCCAGGTAATCACGGGTCAACTCGGCCAATCGCTCGTCATCCTCGACGATCAGGATTTGCCAGGCTTCATGCTCCACAGGTAATCCTCGTTGTTATTAGGGGATTGGTTGATCTTCGCCAGCCACACCTTATTTGTAATGTTGTGAGGGCATAACAATGATCGATTGTAGCCATGCCCCAACCCTCGAACACAAGCCAGGAAATGCATTCGGTGATGCGGTTTTTTTGTGATAGGGTTCGCGCCCTCAAAAATCCAAAGAGCCGTTTTTTTCTTGGAATATTCAGTGACAAACGGCGCGGTCCCGCAGTACTGCGGCCTACACGGGCATTCTACGTTTCATACACATTTTACTCACAGCGTTATCCACAACCCCTGGATTGCTAAGCCTCCAAAAACGCATTATCTTGTACCTCGGCGCCAAAAAAACCCTACATGTAGGGTTTTGAACTAAAAGACCAAACACAAATCAGACAAGAAACTCAAGCCCTTTCTTGCTCCTGTTTGGTCCAACTCCAGCATTTTTTGAAAGCCCAAACCGCTCATGCGGATGGCAACCGTTTTAGCGCTCCAACAGCGCAAAACGGTACGGGTGTTGCAGTGCTTGAACCGGGCAACTGTCACCCACCAGGAATACGGCGAGGCGCTTTTGAGCACCAAACCGAAGACTTCGGCATGGAAGCGGCGCGATAAGCCCCCCTTCCTCCTGTCCCGAAGTTGTTATGCCAGGCCAAGGCCTGCTGTAAGTGCTTCAGGACGGAACGGTGGGCACCGTGATGGTGCCCAAATAAATATAGAATGTGGAGACAACCCCCCATGCAAACCGACACAACTCGCGAGAACCCGCAGGGCTCCGTGCCGCAGGCCGCTGATTCGAATATGGATCTGTCCGCCACTGCACCCGGCCAACTGCGCGTGATCAAGCGTAACGGCACTGTCGTTCCTTACACCGATGACAAAATCACCGTCGCCATCACCAAAGCGTTTCTTGCAGTTGAAGGCGGCAACGCTGCCGCCTCGTCGCGCATCCACGACACCGTTGCTCGCCTGACCGAACAAGTCACCGCGACCTTCAAGCGTCGCATGCCTTCGGGCGGCACCATCCACATCGAAGAAATCCAGGACCAGGTCGAACTGGCCCTGATGCGTGCCGGCGAGCAGAAAGTCGCCCGCGACTACGTGATCTACCGTGATTCGCGCGCCAAGGAACGTGCCGTTCGCTCCCCGGCCGACGAAGCCGCCATACAGGCGCACCCATCGATCCGCATCACCCTGGCCGACGGCACCTTCGCGCCGCTGGACCTGGGCCGCCTGAACACCATCATCACCGAGGCCTGCGAAGGCCTGGAAGAAGTCGACGGCGACCTGATCCAGCGCGAAACCCTGAAGAACCTGTACGACGGCGTGGCCCTGACCGACGTCAACACCGCCCTGGTGATGACCGCCCGTACCCTGGTTGAACGCGAGCCGAACTACTCGTTCGTCACCGCGCGCCTGTTGATGGACACCCTGCGTGCCGAAGGCCTGGGCTTCCTTGGCGTGGCCGACAGCGCCACCCACCACGAGATGGCCGACCTGTACGCCAAGGCCCTGCCGGCCTACATCGCCAAGGGTATCGAATACGAATTGCTGAACCCGGTCCTGGCCACCTTCGACCTGGAAAAACTCGGCAAGGCGATCAACCACGAGCGCGACCAGCAGTTCACCTACCTGGGCCTGCAAACCCTGTACGACCGTTACTTCATCCACAAGGACGGTATCCGCTTCGAACTGCCGCAAGTGTTCTTCATGCGCGTGGCCATGGGCCTGGCGATTGAAGAGAAGCACAAAGAAGACCGCGCCATCGAGTTCTACAACCTGTTGTCGTCCTTCGACTACATGTCGTCCACGCCGACCCTGTTCAACGCCGGTACCCTGCGTCCACAGCTGTCGAGCTGCTACCTGACCACCGTGCCGGACGACCTGTCGGGCATCTACCACGCGATCCACGACAACGCCATGTTGTCCAAATTCGCCGGCGGCCTGGGCAACGACTGGACGCCGGTGCGCGCACTGGGTTCGTACATCAAGGGCACCAACGGCAAGTCCCAGGGCGTCGTACCGTTCCTGAAAGTCGTCAACGACACTGCCGTAGCGGTCAACCAGGGTGGCAAGCGCAAAGGCGCTGTGTGTGCCTACCTGGAAACCTGGCACATGGACATTGAAGAGTTCATCGAGCTGCGCAAGAACACCGGCGATGACCGTCGTCGTACCCACGACATGAACACCGCCAACTGGATTCCTGACCTGTTCATGAAGCGTGTCTTCGACGACGGCAAGTGGACCCTGTTCTCGCCATCCGAAGTGCCGGACCTGCACGACCTGACCGGCAAGGCCTTCGAAGAGCGCTACGAGTACTACGAAGCCCTCACCGAGTACCCAGGCAAGGTCAAGCTGTTCAAGACCATCCAGGCCAAAGACCTGTGGCGTAAAATGCTGTCCATGCTGTTTGAAACCGGCCACCCATGGCTGACCTTCAAAGACCCGTGCAACCTGCGCAGCCCGCAGCAGCACGTAGGCGTGGTCCACAGCTCGAACCTGTGCACCGAGATCACCTTGAACACCAACAAGGACGAGATCGCCGTTTGCAACCTGGGCTCGATCAACCTGCCGAACCACATCGTCAACGGCAAGCTGGACACCGCCAAGCTGGAGCGCACTGTCAACACCGCTGTTCGCATGCTCGATAACGTGATCGACATCAACTACTACTCGGTGCCACAAGCGCAGAACTCCAACTTCAAGCACCGTCCAGTCGGCCTGGGGATCATGGGCTTCCAGGACGCTTTGTACCTGCAGCACATTCCTTACGGTTCGGACGCCGCGGTCGAGTTCGCCGACAAGTCCATGGAAGCGGTCAGCTACTACGCGATCCAGGCTTCCTGCGACCTGGCCGACGAGCGCGGCGCCTACGAGACGTTCCAGGGCTCGCTGTGGTCCAAAGGCATCCTGCCGCTGGATTCGCAACAGATCCTGATTGCGCAACGTGGCCAGAAGTACATCGACGTTGACCTGAACGAATCCCTGGACTGGGCGCCGGTGCGTGCCCGTGTGCAGAAAGGTATCCGTAACTCCAACATCATGGCCATCGCACCGACCGCGACCATCGCCAACATCACTGGCGTGTCGCAGTCGATCGAACCGACCTACCAGAACCTGTATGTGAAATCGAACCTGTCGGGCGAATTCACCGTGATCAACCCGTACCTGGTTCGCGACCTGAAAGCCCGCGGCCTGTGGGACTCGGTCATGATCAACGACCTGAAGTACTACGACGGTTCGGTGCAGCAGATCGAGCGCATCCCGCAAGAACTCAAAGAGCTCTACGCGACTGCCTTCGAAGTGGACACCAAATGGATCGTTGACGCCGCCAGCCGTCGCCAGAAGTGGATCGACCAGGCGCAGTCGCTGAACCTGTACATCGCCGGCGCTTCGGGCAAGAAGCTCGACGTGACCTACCGCATGGCTTGGTACCGTGGCCTGAAAACCACTTACTACCTCCGTGCCCTGGCCGCGACCAGCACCGAGAAGTCGACCATCAACACCGGCAAGCTGAACGCGGTTTCCAGCGGCAACCACGGTGATGACTCGGTGCTCGCCGCACCGGCCGGCCCGGCCCCCGTGCCGAAAGCCTGCGCGATCGACGAGCCGGATTGCGAAGCCTGCCAATAAGCTGAGCACGTTCCGGGCTTGATGGCCCGGGATTTGAAAAGCCCCGATAACCCCTTGCTGCAGTTGGGTTTATCGGGGTTTTCTTTTGCCTGGGCAAAGGCTCGTCAGTCGTCGAACAATATGGTCGCAATCCCCGCCCGGGGCACCCCGCCCCGCTTGCCCCACAGTTCAATCCGACCATCGATCACCGCCATCGAATGACCGCCATACTCCACCGTCCCCACCTTGCTGCTTCGCAAGTCGGCATCCGTGGCCTGCCGGTAATTTTTGCGCAAGCCCAGACGGTCCAACCCTTCCCGAGTGTACTCGCCATCATTGAGGGTACGTATGCCATCCAGAAAGCTGCGCCCGGCAGTGCCATCGTTGTTTTCCAATTGCGCCCGTTTTGCGCTGACGGCAAACATGAAATTGGCGTTGGTCATCATTTTCGGGTCATCGCCCTGGAAACGTGCATGGGTGGCAGCCAGCCGCACTTCATCCTTGGTCAGGTCAACCTTGACACCATCGCGCATGGTCACAGAGTAGCCATTACCCGTTTCCTTGACCTCTTTGAAGACGTCGGTGGGCTTCTCGCCAAATTGCATCATGGCGGCTTTAATCGCCGAAACCGTCACGCAATTGCCGTCCGGCCCCTGTCTGAAGCCGCTCCAGATATTCTCCGGTTTTTTCCCCGGCTCGCTGTCATCGGGCTTGTAGTCGAAATGCTTCGCGCCTTCGGTAATCGGCTTGTTGCTCATGGACTCGCTGGGGCCGAAACCACCGCCACCGCCACCGCCACCGCCACCGCCTCCACCGCCGCCACCCCCGCCCCCACCGCCGTCCGGAGAGGGGGATGGAGACGGTGCTGGTGACGGCGGCGCATCCGGGCCATCCGGAAACTCCTCCGGGAAGGCTCTCTTCATGAACGCCTGAAAGCCCTCAGGCGCGTCTTTCTTCACCTCTTCGAGGATCTCCTTGAACTTCTCTTCGCCGAGCTCCTTTCGCTTTTCATTCAGCTTGTCCCGCAGCTCCTGGGCCGTCTGGTTCTTGGAGGTTTTTTCGGCATCTTCAAGCTCCTTGATCAGCTTCGTGATACTGTCCTTGACGGCCCCCTTGTCGTCCTTGGTGCCATCAGACTGGTTGACCCCCTTCTGGTACTGTCCTCCCCACCCCCCTCGTAACGCATCCCCCCAGCCCCTTGGCCGGATATCGATGAATTCCACATACCGCCTCTCCCAGGTAATGAAACAACCCAACGCTTCTCGGCTTGATAGGTGGAAAGACAGGTGTGGTGCGTTCCAACAAAGGCGTGTCACCTCGTAACCGCATCGGGGGTGGGAAAAGGTCCTGATGCCAAATAAAACGCAAAAAAAAGGTTCTTCACGGATTGCCGGGAAAGACGCTCTTGATCTTCATGAAAAAGAATTCGCTGTCCCGGTAACCGTACGCCATTCGTTTGATGACCTTTATTCGATTGTTTATTCCTTCCAACTGACCAGTGTGCATTGGCCAGCGTACCCGGCTCACGATGCCCCGCCAGTAGCCCTTTAGTCGCTTTGCGAACTGGATCAGTGCGGGTATTTCGCTTTCTTGAGCGTGACGCAGCCACTGCTTCCAGGCTGATCTCCAGTCCCAGGCATCGCTCGGCGCCCAGAGCATTTTGAGCTCGGCCTTCATCAAGTAGACCGTCATTAACGATTGGTTAGCGGCCAGCAGATCCTGTAAATGAACCTGCTGTTCCGGCTTTTTCAGGTTCTCCGGGTTACGCAATAGCAACCATCGCGCTTGCTTTATGACCTTTCGAGCGGGCTTGTCATGGCGCAGTCGGTTCGCCTCGTCAACGCGAACACGATCAATCACTTCTCGGCCATATTTGGCGACCACATGGAAAAGGTCATAAATCACCCGTGCTTTTGGGCAGTGTTGGCGAACCTCCAGGTCATAAGCCGTGTTCATGTCCATCGCTACCGCTTCAATTCGGGCGCACCCTTCTGGCCCCAGCTCTTCGAAAAACGGTCTGACTGCCGCTCGGCTACGGCCTTCGCCGATCCAAAGCACTCGCCGAGTATCAGCGTCCAACACCACGCTGGCGTAGCGATGACCTTTGAATAACGCGAACTCGTCCATTATCAGGCGCCGTGGCTGGGCCTTGGGTAAGGCACTCAACGCCGCTTGCAGAGCGCGCCGCTCCAGCAACCGAACGGTGTCCCAGTGCAGCCCGAACATTTGCGCAACATGCAGTGTAGGAAGGCGTTCGCAGGCTTGAATAACGGCCTCTGCCAGCCGGCGCGTCATGCGGGCATAGCGATCCAGCCAACTGACGACCTCCATGCGCTTGCCACAATCACGGCAACTAACACGCCTGAGCTGCACGTTGAGGCGGACTGCGCGACCGAGAATCGGCAAGTCACGCACGACTCGATCGCAGTACTCATGAGTTGTTGAACAGAGCTTTTGGCAGCCACCACAGGTGGGAAATCGCGTGGCCTGGGGGATCAGATCGATTTGAAGGGCATCACCGTCAGGTTTGATCGCGACGACAGAAAAGCCCTCCCAAAAAGGAAGGAAAGTATTAATATCGCGCATAAGAACGCCGGTTTTTTAGATGTGTTTGCTCGCACGAACATCATCCATCAAATCGGCGTTCTTGTTTCTGTGTTTCCCGGGATTCCGTGAAGAACCAAAAAAAAGCCCCTCGATCGAGGGGCTTCTTGTGCAGCGTTAGCGCATCAGGTCATCTGGATGATGGTCTGCATGATGGTGCTCTGGGTGGAGATGGTCTTGGCGTTCGCCTGGTAGTTGCTCTGGGCCTTGATCAGGTCCACCAGCTCGTTGGTCAGGTTGACGTTGGAGTTCTCCAGGGAGTTGGCCACGATCGAACCGAGGGTGCCGGCTTGAGGGGTGTCGTATCCCGGTTGGCCCGAGGCAAACGTCTCTCTCCAGGCCGTGCCGCCTGCCGGTTGCAGGCCTTGTTCGTTGTTGAAGCTGGCCAGGGAGATCTGGCCAATGGCCTTGCTCTGCTGGTTGCTGAAGGTGGCGAACAGTACACCGCTGCCGTCGATTTTCAGCCCGGTGATCTGGCCGGTGGCATAGCCATCGGTGACCGGCGGGTTGCGATAGCTGGCCGAATTGTACTGGGTGATATTCGCCATGTTGACCGCAATACCGCCGGTGTTGGCCGCGGCGCCGTTAGCCGTCCATACACCGTCGGTCACGGTGCCCGGTTTCCAGTTGGAAATGGTCAGGGTGGTGTTGGAGACTGCGCTGGGCGGGGTGACCACGCCAGCGAGCTTACCAGCCGTGTCGAACGTCAAGGTCGACGCGACAGGTGCCACCGCGCCTGCGCCACTGATCGGGGTACCGTCAGGGTTACGCCCGTCGATCAAGGTGTAGGACTTCCATTGGTTGGAGTCCGTCTTCACCAGGTACTGCACCATCGGGTGAGCGTTGCCTTGGGTGTCGTACAAGGTGGTGCTGTACTGGGTGGTGAAGGTCTTGGTGTCGGTTGGGTTGAATGGCTTGGCCACCTGGTCGATCACCGGCTCCGAGGAGTTCAGGTTACTGCTGGAATCGACGGTGCTGGAGGCTTTTGGCGGCAGGTTCGACAAGTTGAGTTGCAGGTCGACCAAGCCGCCCTTGACGATCTTGCCGTTGTCATCCGCCGCGTAGCCTTGCAGGCGCGAAGTACCGGTGTTGTTGGTGATGTAGCCGTCTTTGTCCGCACGGAAAGCACCGCTACGGGTGTATTCCAGCGAACCGTCGCTGCCCTTCTGTACGAAGAAGCCACCGCCCTGGATCGCCATGTCCAGGATACCGCCACTGTTGTTGACGTCGCCCTGGGTGAATTGCTGGGACACGGCCGCCAGGTTCACACCGTTACCGATGCTGTTCTGGCCGGTGCCCAGCTTGGACGCCGCGTAGATGTCCGCGAATTCCGCACGAGACGATTTGAAGCCAGTGGTCGCGACGTTGGCGATGTTGTTGCCGGTCACGTCCAGTTGTTTGTTGGCTGCATAGAGGCCGCTCAGGCCGATGTTAAAAGACATGTTTCTCTCCCTCTGCCGTATCTAGCCGGCTCTATGTACCGATAGTCTGAATTTGCGACAGCTTGACGCTGCCCATGCCGCCCGCAAGGTTGAGCAGCATTTCGCCGCCGGTCTTGCTCAGGGTCACGCTGGTGACCGTCGCCGGCAGCGAAGTGGCCAGAGCCACTGCGTCGCCCGCGTCATTCTTGGTGGTGGCCGTAAAGGTGTAAGTACCTGCCGGGGCGACCTCACCGTTGGCGTTCTTGCCATCCCAGATGAAGTCGGAACTGCCCGCGCTCTGTGCGCCCATATCGAGGGTACGCACCACGACACCGTCTTTGTCGGTAATCTTGACCGAGACGTTGCCCGTTGCCGCCGTCACTGCGACCGAGCCGGTCATGCTCTTGCTGGTGTCCACCAGCGCCTTGTCGGTCTGGGTAATGATCGAGCGACCGACCAGCGACGAAGCCTGCAATGCTTGCGACGAGCTGAAGTTGCTGGAGATGCTGTTTACCGAGTCGTTCAGGGTGTTGATGCCTTCCAGGCTACTGAACTGCGCCAACTGAGCCACGAACGCACCGTTGTCCTGAGGCGACAGCGGGTTCTGGTTCTTCAGTTGGGTCACCAACAGTTGCAGGAACGCATCCTTGCCCAGCGACTGGTTGCCCGTTGCCGTCTTGGTGGCGGTGCTGAGGCTGCTGTTGTCCGTCGCAGTCTTGACCTTGCTGTTGAACAGGTCCTGGACTGCCGAGTTGTTCGTCGTATCAACAATGGCCATTGTTTGGCGCCCCTTATCACTGACCCAGGGTCAGGACCTTCTGCATCATGGTTTTGGCGGTGTTCATCATTTCCGCGTTGGTCTGGAACGAGCGACTGGCAGAGATCATGTCAGCCATTTCCTCGACCACGTTGACGTTCGGGTAGTACACGTAGCCTTTTTCGTTCGCCGCAGGGTGATTAGGCTCATAGCGCGCTTCCAGATTGCTCTGGTCTTCAACCACGCCGAGTACCTGCACGCCTTGCCCGGCAGCGTCCTGATTCTGGAACAGCGAATCGCCGCCGCTGCTCTGGCCGCCCTGAAACATGGTGGCGAACACCGGGTGACGGGCGCGGTAGGTCTGGTCAATGCTCGAAGACACCGTCTCGGCGTTGGCGATGTTACTGGCGACGGTATTCAGGCGCGTGGTCTGCGCGCTCATACCACTACCGGCAATATTGAAAACACTGGCTAAGGACATGGCTTACTCTCCACGCAGGGCTGACATCAGCCCTTTGAATTTGCTGTTGAGCAGGGTGAAGCTGGCCTGGAAGTTCACCGAGTTCTCGGCGTAGGCCGATTGCTCCAACTGCGCGTCGACGGTGTTCTGGTCGATCGACGGCTGCATCGGCGTGCGATACAGCAGCGATTCGTCGCCACTGCTCAGGCCTTGCGCTTCGATATGACGGCTGTTGGTCATGCTCAAGGCGAAGGTGCCGTTCTTGGTCTTGTCCTGCTGTGCGGCGAGCACGGCGGAGAAGTCCAGGTCCCGAGCCTTGTAGTTCGGGGTGTCGGCGTTGGCAATGTTGTTGGCCAGGACTTCGGCACGCTGGGCGCGAAAGCCGAGGGCTTGTTCGTGGATACCGAGCGCTTTATCGAAGCTGATGCTCATGGCGGAAACCTTTAGGCTGACCTGCTGTTCGTTAACAGGGTTATAGCAAGGTGCATGCCAATCTGGCTAAAGCCCATATATCAAGGGGTTACGCAGAGATTGCCGGCGGCAATGCCAGAAAAGCGGCAAGCGGCTTCCGCGTGGCGCCAGTAAAGCGGCAATCGGGAGTTGCCGCTTTTACCTTGCCGCAAAACAAATGTGGGAGGGGGCTTGCCCCCGATAGCGGTGGTTCAGTCATAGATGCTGAGACTGACACACCGCTATCGGGGCAAGCCCCCTCCCACACTTTGACTGCGTGCGACTTACTTGGCCTGGTAAATGATCCCAGGACTGCACTGCACCATCTGGAAATGATCCGGCAGGCCGTTCAGCGCCTCGGATGCACCGAGGAACAGATACCCCCCGCGCTTGAGCGTGCCGTGGATGCGCAGCAGGATGTCTTTCTTCACTTCGGCCGAGAAGTAGATCAGCACATTACGGCAGAACACCATGTCGAACTTGCCCAGGCTGGCGTAGCTGTCGAGCAGGTTGAACGAGCGAAACTCCACCCGGTTCTTGATCGGCGCCTTGACCGCCCAACGCCCCGCCCCTTTCGGGTCGAAGTAACGCTGCAGGCGTTCCGGGGACAAACCGCGGCCCAGGGCCAGGCTGTCGTACTCGCCGGTCTTGCAGTTAGTGAGCATGGTGCCCGACAGATCGGTGGCGACAATTTGCGCGCCGGCCTTCAACTGGCCCATGTTCGTCCGCTCGAACTCGTCGATCGCCATCGAAATCGAGTACGGTTCCTGCCCCGAGGAACAGGCTGCCGACCAGATCCGCAAACGCTGACCCGGGCTGGCCTTGATGGCCTCGGGCAGCACTTTGCTCTTGAGTACCTCAAAGGGGTAGGTGTCGCGAAACCATAGGGTTTCGTTGGTGGTCATGGCATCGACCACCATTTCCTTGAGCCCGCTGCGCGGCTGGCTCTGAATCCGCTGGACCAACTCACCGAGGGACTTGATGCCCTGCTGTTCCATCAGTTTGTTGAGACGGCTGGATACCAGATACTGCTTGTTTTCACCGAGCAATATGCCACAGGCTTTTTCCAGGAAGACCCGGAACTGTTCGAAATCCAAATTACCCGTAGACAATGATACCGCCTCTTAAATCGTGTGACCGCCAGGGAAATTCCCCTAGCCGTGATCTGCTGCCTTGATCCGGTCGACTACCCGGGATGCCAGGTCATCAGGGCGGAACTTAGCCAGGAAGTCGTCAGCACCGACCTTCTTGACCATCGCCTGATTGAATACGCCCGACAACGAAGTATGCAGGATGATATGCAATTTTTGCATGCGTGGATCGTTGCGTATTTCAGCCGTGAGGGTATAGCCGTCCATTTCCGGCATCTCGATGTCGGAAATCATCATCAAGAATTCTTCTTCCGGCTTCTTGCCTTCATCCACCAGTTTGCGCAGGTAATCCAGCGCCTGGCGGCCATCGTTGAGCGCCACCACCTCAACGCCGATGGTTTGCAGGCAACGGGTCACCTGTTTACGCGCCACCGAGGAGTCGTCCACCGTCAGCACCCGCAGCGAAACCGCCTTGTGCGCCGTTTCGGCATCGACGACGCCAACCGAAATCGCTTCGGAAGTCGGTGCGACTTCGGCGAGGATTTTCTCCACGTCGATGATTTCGACCAACTGGTTGTCTACCCGCGTCACCGCCGTGAGGTAGTGATCGCGACCGGTGCCCTTGGGCGGCGGATGGATCTCTTCCCAGTTCATGTTGACGATACGTTCCACCGAGCGCACCAGGAAACCCTGGGTCTTGGTGTTGTATTCGGTAATGATCACAAACGGGTTCTCGCGGTCTTGCAGGCCGGCCGAACTCGTGGCCAATGCCAGGTCGAGAATCGGGATGGTCGCGCCACGGATGTTGGCTACGCCACACACCACCGGGCTCGACTTGGGCATGATCGTCAGCTTGGGACACTGCAGCACTTCCCGCACTTTGAACACGTTGATGCCATAGAGCTGCTTGCCGTCCAGGCGAAAAAGCAACAACTCCAGGCGATTCTGCCCTACCAGCTGTGTACGCTGGTTTACTGAATCCATTACACCTGCCATGCCCAGACTCCTACGCTAAAACCTTTGGGGGTACGACGCGCACCCAACACTAAACGGCACGAGCTTTGCTTTTTATTGGCTATGGATATGAAAACGACAGTTTCCCGACGCACCCGCCACTCACGGTATCGCAGATTGCTCTGCGCCTGGATGGCGTTGTTTGCCGTGGGCGCAGGCATCACTGCCCGCGCCGCCGACGTCACCTTGCCTGATCTACTTATCGGCGTCACCCAAGGCTTTCTTGAATTCACTGTAGAAGATTATCTGGCAACCACCCAGACGCCAGGACGCTATGAAATCCAGGTCAACCAATTGGATCCGCGCCTGCGCATGCCGATGTGCGACAAGGAATTGACAGCCAGCCTGGAAAGCCCGGCCCAGCCCATTGGTCGCGTGACGGTCAAGGTGCGCTGTGAAGGGACCTCGCCCTGGACCGTGTTCGTGCCCGCCCAGGTCAAACTGTTCCGCGATGTCGTCGTGGTGTCGCGGCCGCTCAAACGCAGCGGAATCATCGGCTATGAGGATGTCATCTTGCGCGAGCGGGACATCAGCCTGATCAACCAGGGTTACCTGACGTCAGTGGACCAGGCTGTCGGGCAACGATTGACCCGACCAATGGTCGCCGACCAGGTCATCACCCTGGTCCATCTTGAACAGGCAGAAGTCATTCGCAAGGGCGACCAGGTCATCATTTCCGCCAGCAGCGGCGGGCTGAATGTGAAGATGCCGGGCGAAGCGCTGTCCAACGGCGGCATGAGCGAACAGATCCGGGTCAAGAACCTCAATTCCAACCGCGTCATCAAGGCACGGGTCACCGCGCCGGGCCAAGTCGAGGTGGCTTTATAGATCACTGGAATAGGACGCCAGCTTTTCCTACACTGTACGCCTGACGTTCGTGCATGCAGGTTTATTGTCAATCGCGCCTAAAGTTTGTCCGGGTATGGCCGAAACCATGGCAAGCGTCCAAATACCCAGAGGTTTTTTTATCATGGTCATCGATTTCAGCCGTTTGAATAACGCCCCGGCTTTGCCAGGCACTACGCGCACCAGCGGCACCAAGGACAGCGTAGACGCCAAGGCCCAGCCTCTGCCCGCCAAAGCGGAACAGGCCGGCGCCAGCCAAAGCGGGGAATCCGTACACCTGAGCAATGAGGCTCAACAGTTGCAGAAGGTCACTGACTCGCTGCGCGATCAACCCGTCGTCAATCAAGCCCGTGTGGCCGAATTGAAACAGGCAATCGCCGATGGCAGCTATAAAGTCGACAGCAACCGTGTAGCCAGCAAGCTGCTTAACTTCGAAGCCGAGCGCTAGGCAAAGGCCTGCGCCAGGCTTTTGGACGCTTAAAACCCAAGGCCAGCCATGCACCACGACGAAAATCTGCTTCAACTGATCATTGATGATCTGGCGCCGACGCAACAATTGCTCGAGCTGCTCAAAGAAGAATCCTTGGCCCTCTATGGCCGGGATATGCCGCTGCTGGAAGAAATCCTGGCGCGTAAGCAGTCGCTGATTGTCCTGCTGGAACAGCACGGCAAGAAGCGTAGCCAGATTCTCGTCAGCCTCGGCCTACCGGCAGATCAAGACGGCCTCGCTCAGTTGGCCAGTCATTCCTCGGTCGGCGATCGGTTGCTGGCCCAAAGCAAAGAACTCAATCAATTACTCACCCAGTGTCAGGAAGCCAACCTGCTCAACGGTCAGTCGATCCAGCTTCAGCAAGCCACGACCGCCAATCAGTTGCGCATACTCCATGGCGGCGAACCTCCGGCCCTGTATAACGCCCAAGGCTCTACCTCGCGCCTGGTCAAGCCAAGCACCCGCAGCCAAGCCTGACGTCGGTTTAACGTGCGCCCTATCCAAGGCGTGCGACATACTGGCAAAATGATGGTTCTTGCGTGTAGTCGTATTTTGTCAGGAGATGGAAGAACCGTGTTCAACGCCCTTAATGCGGAAGAAGCTCCGCAGCCACCCAAGGTGTTCACCACGCCTCTGGAAATCGCTGGCACCTTGCGCATGCTGCAAGAAAGCCATGACCCGCTGATCATCACCTTCCATGAACGCAGCCAGCGCTTTCAAAGCTACCTGGTCGACGTCGACCGGGACAGCAAGACCCTGGCCCTGGACGAAATGATCCCCCGCGATGGCGAACGCTACCTTGAGAATGGCGAACCCTTCCGCATCGAAGGCTTTCACGACGGCGTGCGCGTTGCCTGGGAAAGCAACGGCACCCTGAGCATCAGCGAAAAAGGCGGCCACCGTATCTACAGCGGCAACATGCCGGACGAAGTGGTCTACCATCAGCGCCGCAATGCGTTCCGCGCCGCGCTGAAACTCGCGCAATTGGTGAATATCGAGTTGGGCGGCGAGAAACTCAAGGCGCCGGTCAGCGGCAAGCTGCTGGATATCTCCGCCACCGGCTGCAAATTGCGCTTTGAAGGCGATATTTCCGAGCGCCTGCAGTTGGGCCAGGTCTACGACCGTTTTATCGCCGCACTGCCCTTTGGCAGCATGACCACCTCGGTCGAACTGCGTTACCTGCACTTCGAAGAGAAGATCAACACCACCTTCGCCGGCGTGCGCTTTCACAACATGAGCGGCCTGGTACAGCGCCAGGTCGAGCGTTTTGTGTACCAGTTGCAACGCGAAGCACGACGTTTCGATAAAGACGACGATTTTTAAGCATTCAGATCGCGATAAAAAACGGGCAGACCCTTTGGGGATCTGCCCGTTTTTGCATTCAGGGGCGCGCCCTGCTCAGGCCGTGGGGATGCTCATCCGGGCCCGGTGGTTCCGGCGGCCCTTCGAAGAGCGGCTCATCCGCCGGTGATTCCGCGTCGGTTTCAGGCTCGGGCTCGACAACCGCCGTCTGCATCTGCTCCTGCACCATCTGCTCATCGACCCGCGGATCGAGGGCCGCCACCAGCGGCGAGCTGGACATGCTGTCAGGCATTGCCACGTGCTGCAGCGGTGCATCGTCGACCTGATGCAGGTTGGTCACCGCTTTAGGCCGGATACGCCACACCAGGATCAGCGCGCACAGGCTGAAAAACGCGTACAGCATCTGGCTGCCAAACAGCTTCATCACCACACCGGCCAGCAACGGCCCGATACTGGCGCCCACGCCATAGGTCACCAGCAGCATGGCCGTCAGCGATACCCGACGATCACCTTCGACGTGGTCGTTGGAAAACGCCACGGCCAGCGGGTACAGGCAGAACTGCACCAGCGAACACAGGAACCCGGCCACGAACAGCACTTCCAGCGGCACCTTGCTCAGGATCGCCAACGGCAATGCCGCCACCGCCAGGCACAGGGCGAAGCAGCGAATCAACAGTGCGCGATCGTAACGGTCCGACAGCCAGCCCAACGGCCACTGCACCACCAACCCGGCAAAAATGCAGCTACCCATGAAGAGACCGACCTGCTCGGTGCTCAGCCCCTGCTGGGACGCATAGAGCGGCGCCAAACCGTAGAACGAACCAACGATCAACCCCGCCCCCAGCACCGTGCTCAACGACTGCGGCACCCGCTGGATAAAGAAACGCGGCTCCATCGGCGCCGGACGCAGGGGCGCCGGGTGAATGCGCCGGGTCATCGCCACCGGCACCAGGCACAGGGCGAAGCACAGCGCGACCAGCATCAGCAACTCGGGGCCGAGCTGGGGATGCATCACCAGGATCAACTGCCCCAGCACGAGGCCAAGGTAGGACGCAATCATATAGCCGCTGAACACTACGCCACGCTGCTTGGCATCCGCCTGCTCGTTAAGCCAGCTTTCGATGACCATGTACTGGCACATCATCCCCAGGCCCACGATGATCCGAAGCACGATCCAGGCCGGCAGCCAGTCGATCAGGCCATGGCCCAACACCGCCGCGCCGACGATCCCGGCACAGGTGGCATACGCGCGGATATGCCCGACCCGGGCGATCAGGCGGTGGCCGATCTTGCCGCCCAGTACCAGGCCGGAATAGTTGGCCGCCATCAGCGCGCCGACCCACAGGCTGTCGACGTTGTCGGCCGCCAGGCGCAAGGCCAGGTACGTACTGAGCAGGCCGGAGCCGATCAGCATCATCAAGGAGGCGAAATAAAGGGCTCGAAAAGATTTCCAGATCTGGCGCATCGGCGTTCCGAGCGGCTCCTTGCAGTGAGGGTCAGGGCTACCGGCATGATAGTCCCGGGGGTCGGGTCCGGACAGGCACCAGGCGCTGTTTCCGGGGATTATTTTGTGTGAAAACGATGGACTACAGCTCAGACGCTACTGGGTGACACACAAGGTACAAGGTTGCGCGAAATACTCGCCGCACCACCTGTGAACCTCGATCACGCGCAAGGTTCGACCGAGTGTTGAAAAGACCGAGCACGCCCCAAAAGCCCCCCCCGCCGCGCCTGCACATGATTACCCGCACGCCGGCGTCGCCGATGCGTATCGCCGCTAATTGTTACTGTTTTATCAACATTGTTTTCCAGTCTTATGGATTTATCCAAAAAACCAGCGCTATAGACTGGTCTACGCGTTAATCCACCGCGATTAACCAGCGAATCAGTCGGAGTAAAGCATGTAACCCGAACAAGGCCGACAGAGCCTTCGGAACGATTCACTCGCGACTGAGCACGTGGACAGTCGTCAAGCGGGCGTAATACAGCCGCCAACGTTTTCGTTATCCCTCCTGCCGAAACTCAATCAGCCTCTATTAAGCATCCAGTTCGTTATCGAACGGCGCTTTCAACGTGGAGGGCTGGGGCGAAAGAGTGTCGGCATCCAGACCAGGAATACGGGGATGGCCAATTATTACGCTGATTTCCAAAGCTCGCTTGCCGTCGGCAAGCCAGCCTATCGGGATCATGGAAGAACCGCACCCGGCCAACTAAAGGCCGAACTCAATATTCGGCCAAGTTGTTGGTAAATAGCGCAAACCGTTACGTATTTCCCCAACTGAGCATATACAAATATGACAGACGATCATCGATCTCACTCTGGAAGATCCTCAATGAGCACTATTGCAAGGGGACTGTTTTCCCTGCTTGTTTTTGCCGTGGCACTGGCGTTGATTTATGGCGGATTCAAGCTGGTAGCACTCGACGGGTCGAGTTATTACTTGCTGGCTGGCCTCGCCTATCTGTTGTTGGCGGCACTGTTTGTCTTGCGTAAACCTATCAGCATCGCCCTCTCCGTCGTCATATTCCTCGCCACCTGTGTGTGGGCGTTCTACGAAGTGGGTCAGTTCAGCTACTGGCAACTGCTGCCGCGCCTGGTGGTGCCGGCGATCATCCTGACCCTCAGCTTGTGGGTCGGTGCCGCATTCCCGGAAACAGCCTTGAGCACCCGGCGCACGGCGAACCGATTCGGCTTCGCCGTATTCCTGGCCTTGATCGCCACCTTCATTGCGGCGTTCTACCCGCACGGCGGGATCTCGAACCCTGTGGCCGCGACTGACTCGAGCAAGGCCACGAGCCCCGCCAGCGCACCTGAAAACTGGGAGTTCTTCGGGCGCAATGCGTCAGGGACGCGGTTTGCGCCTTACACGCAGATCACGCCGGGAAACGTCAAGGACCTGCAAGTAGCCTGGACCTACCGAACCGGACGTAGGACCACCGGCGCCGGCGCTGGCGTTGATGAAAACACCCCGCTGCAGATCGGCAACGTGCTGTATTCGTGCACCCCGGAAAACCTGATCACCGCGCTGGATGGCGATACGGGCAAGGCGATCTGGACGTTCGACCCTCACGCCAAAAGCGAAGAGCATGTGACGTGCCGTGGCGTGGGCTATTACGACATCGATAAAGACGACAGCCTGAGTGCGGCGGTCAAGGCCTCGTATACCGATCAGCAGCAATGTCGCCAGCGTATTCTGGTGTCGTCGGTGGATGCCCGCCTGTTTGCACTTGACGCGCACACCGGCGACCTGTGCCAGAGTTTTGGTGACAACGGTTACGTCGATCTCAAGAAAGGCATGGGCCCGACCGAGAACAGCAAGCGCTATCACCCGACCTCCCTGCCTGTGGTCATGGGCCACCTCACGGTGGTGGGCGGTTGGGTACGCGACATTGTGGCAGGCGAGCCTTCCGGCGCCGTGCGTGCCTTCGACGTGCTGAGCGGTGCGCTGGTGTGGGCATGGGACGTCGGCGCGCCCGAAGGCAGCGACCCGACCGCGGCCGATCACCCGTTCACGCTGGAAACACCTAACGTATGGACGATCCCGACCTACGATAAAGAGCTGAACCTGGTCTACTTGCCGACCGGCAATGGCCCGCCCGACTATTGGGGCGGTGATCGCAACGCCGTCAAAGAAAAATTTGGTTCGGCCGTCGTGGCAGTCGATGCCTCGACCGGCAAAGCCAAATGGGTCTACCAGCTCATTCACCATGATGTATGGGATTACGATCTGCCATCGCAGCCGGTTCTCTATGACATCAAGAATGCCCAAGGCGTGAAAACCCCGGTCTTGATCCAGACCACCAAGACCGGCCAGATTTTTGTGCTGGATCGTCGTACTGGCCAGCCGGTCACCGAGGTGCAGGAGCGTGCCGTTCCGACTTCTCCTGCGGCAGAAGGCGAACACTTGTCGCCGACGCAACCGTACTCGGCCGGCATGCCGGTGATCGGGGCCGACCCACTGACTGAAAAGTCGATGTGGGGCGTGTCGACATTCGACCAACTGTATTGCCGGATCATGTTCAAAGATTCGGTTTACGCGGGGCCGTTTACGCCGCCAACCGAAAAGCCGTACATCGAATGGCCTGGCTTGCTGGGCGGGATGAACTGGGGTGGCATCTCCATCGATGAGAACACCGGCACGATGTTCGTCAACGACATGCGGATGCCGCTGCGGATGTCGTTGGTGACCAAGGAAGAAACCAAGAAGTTCAAGGTGTCGACCGATGAAGTGCCGGGTTTCATGGGCACCATTCGCCCGCAAGTCGCTGGTATCTATGGCGGCGTGAAAATCGACATTCTCCAGTCGCCACTGGGCGTGCCGTGCAACTCACCGCCCTTCGGCAGCATGAGTGCGATTGATCTCAATACGCAGAAACTGCTCTGGCAGGTTCCCATGGGCACCGTGCAGGACACCGGCCCGCTGGGGATCAAGACGCACCTGCAGATTCCGCTGGGCATGCCGACGCTCGGCGGTCCGACGTCGACAGCCTCTGGCCTGGTGTTCTTTGCGGGCACCCAGGACTACTACCTGCGCGCGCTCGATTCGGCCACCGGCAAAGAAGTCTGGAAAGCCCGCCTGCCGGTTGGCGCAGTTGCCGCCCCACTGATCTATCAGTCGCCCACCACCGGGAAGCAGTACGTGGTCATCTCCGCCGGTGGCATGAGCCATTCGCCTGACGTTGGTGATTACATCATTGCTTATGCATTGCCGGACAACATCAAGCCGTAATGCGTTAGTTGCCACTGCATGAAAATAACCCCCGTTTACGGGGGTTATTTTTCCAAGTCAGAAAAGAACGGTGCAACCGATAAACAACGCGGGCCGTTGAGCTATTCCCCTACTTTCTCTGTAACGGAGCACATCCAAATGCTTTTTTCTTTCCGCGCCATGCTGACCAGCAGCCTGTGCAGCGGTTTGTCCCTATGCCTTTTCGCCCCATCCCCGGCACTGGCCGACGATCTGATGAACCGCTCTACACTCACTGGCGACTGGGGCGGTGAACGCCAAAAGTTGACCGACAAGGGCATCAAACTGACCGGTGACTACAGTTCCGAAACGATTTCCAACTTGCATGGCGGGATCAAGCGCGGCACCCGCTATTCGCAACAAATACGCATAGGCGCCCAGTTTGATCTGAGTAAGTTGCTCGACAGCCCCGATGCGGGACGCGTGCAACTGCTGGTTAACGACCGTCGCGGCCACAGCGCCACGGAAGATTTGCTTGGAAACCGCCTGTCGTCCCAAGAAAACTATGGCGGCGAATACACCCGGCTGACCGAGTTCAGTTATCAACGCAACCTGTTTTCGCCGGACCTCTCCACCAAACTCGGCTTCATGGTGATGGGCACCGATTTCGGCGGTATGCCCATCTTGACCAACTTTGTGAGCGCCGGTTTTTGTGCACACCCACTGACCATGTCGAGCGGCAGTGGCTGGGGCAACTACCCGACAGCACATTGGGGCGGCGAGCTGCGTTACGATGTCAACCCGTCGCTGACACTGCAAACCGCCGTGTTCCAGGTCAACCCGGAATACAACACGCGCTCGTCCAAAGCGTTCTCCATGCCCAGCAACGGCACTACGGGAGCGATTTTGCCACTGGAGGCGATCTTCAATAACAACGCCTTCCTGAACGGCCAATACAAAGTCGGTTGGTACTACGACACCTCCAACGCCCCCAAGATCGGGAGTACGCAAAAGAGCAACAACCGTACCGGCGCCTATGTGTTGATTGACCAAGCCATCTGGCGGGATGAGCAAGACCCGCAAAGCGTACTGCGCCTCTTCGGCCAAGCGGCCAGCAGCAACGCGGCGACCTCGCCGATGCGCCGCTGGTATTCGGTGGGCCTGGTCAAACAAAAGCCTTTCGCGAGCCGCCCGAACGACTCCATCTCTTTTGGCTATGGGCGCGCCGTGCTCAACTCGCGCACACGAGATGTGCAAGAAGCCAAGGCGACCAACCTCGAAGACGCTGAGATGATCGCCAACCTCGACAACGGCGAGCAGATGCTTGAGCTCAACTACGGCGCACAGGTCACACCTTGGCTGCTGCTGCGCCCCGATCTGCAGTACTACATCGAGCCCGGCGCGTTTTCCGGCAAAAAACGCGACAATGCGTTGGCGGCGGGGTTACAGGTCAAGGCGACGTTTTAACAACGCCGTTTGCACAGGGGGCATCCACTCGGTGCCCTTTCGCAATCGCACACGCAGGCGGTATCACACCAAACTGTCGGGCGTCCCCACTGCCTGGAACAACGTGCGGTCGGATAGTTTGGTCTGCAGCCCAATCAATATTTGCTCAAGCTCTACCCGGGCCTCTGCCTGGAGCCCCAGGCACATACCGATTCCGTCCGCATCCGTACTGAGTCGGGATGACATCGAGATCTTATAGTCGCCGGCACCTGCATTATCCATTTTATAGGCATGAAGATGCATTGAGTCGCCAATCAATGCCGGTGTTTCAAGATGGTCGAATTTAAATTCCTTGGTCATGTAGCTCAGCAGCTTGTCCTGGACCACCAACACCAGCTTCTTGTTGAGGTGTTCAAATGTCTGCACTTTGTGGTGCATTTGAACCAAGATGGTTTTTGCGGTCATTTTCCAGTTCATGCCGAAGGTTTTATTGGACTCTTCAGCACTGTCCGACCTGGAAATCCCTAGCGTTTCCAGCATTCTCTGGCGTTCTGGCCAGACCGTTCCGGTCGTATCGAGGGTCTGCAGCTCGATGCCAACGAAGTCCTTCACCTTTCCATCTTTTACCGACACCAAGAAATAATCGACACTTCCCCCCGGAATCGACACTTCGGGGATGATGTGAAGCTCGTTCCCCGGCTCATGGGTCGTCAATAGATGAAAACAGTCGGTAAAAATCTGCCGGCGCTCGATTAGCCGGACAGGACAGATGATTACCGGTTCCGGCACTTTTCCGTACAGCACGCTGCACGTACCGATAGAAATGTCGGGGTTGGACTTCCTGACTTTGTAGCAACGCTTGTTGGTATAGGCGCAGCGTTGAGCGCCAATCACGCCTTGCCAGTCGACGGAGCGATTATGCGTACCCTTCCCGAACAACTCTATTATTTTGCTCATAACAGCGTATTGCACCTGTCTTTGGTCATCTCAAGATACTGCTCGGAGATATCTATCCCGATCGACTTCAAGCCTAAGCGTTGCGCCGCGACCATCGTTGTTCCCGTACCGCAGAAAGGGTCGATTGCAATACCGCCTGGTGGGCAGGTCGCCAATAAAGGTATACGGCACAGGTCGACCGGATAGGGGGCAAAGTGGGTTTCCCGGCCCTGCGAATCTTCCGGGAGAATGTCCCAGACGTCAGACGGTTTACTCCCCTTCGGGTGGTATTTAAGAAAGTAATAACCTTTATCCCTGAGTTCCTTCGCTCGTCCCGATACTTTTTCACTGTCGGAGTGCGTCGCTCTTTGCTGGCCACGAATGATCATCCGGAAGTCTGATACTTTACCGCAAGACAAATCTGCGAGGATGCCGGCCAGGGCGGCATGTGCGGATAATTTTTCTGCGTCGCTCAACGAGGTCGACAACTCGATCTGGCGCTTGTAACGCACGCCCGAAACGCCCGTGGCGGAAACTATCGAGCCATTTACCACTTTGGATTCTCTGGGCTTGGACCGGACGGCATCAGCATTGTAATAATAGTTTTTTGACTGCTTCACAAAGTGAAACAAGTTCTCATGAACATTGCCAAGCCGGTCTTTGGTGTTGTCCATGCCGCCTTTCAGTTTGTTCCATATGATGCTGTTTCGAAGTATCCAGCCTTGATTGTCGGTAAGCTCGAAAACCACTCGCCAAGGAATCCCGAGCAGCCCCTTACCGCTATAAGAATCACCGAGATTGAGCCAGAACGACCCCGTCGACTTCAGCACGCGCTTGAGTTCCAGAAACACAGCGCAAAGATCTGCTACGAAATCCCGATAGTCTTTTTCCAGGCCTATCCCGCCGTTTTGATATTCCCGCTTCCCCCAGTACGGCGGCGACGTCATTGCAAAATCAACCGACTCGTCCGGCAGCGACTTCAATACGTCGAGGCAATCCCCGTTCAGAAGGAGGGGGCGTGTAGAAGATGACTGGCCGTACTTCAGAAGTGCAGAAGAAAAATCATTCTGGACGATGGTCGAAGGTTCAAACGCGTCTTTCTCCTGCGCAGAAAATAGTGCGGGGTCGTTAAGTTCTGTGTAGGTCATGAGGTGTCCAAACGGGAACGGCGGTAATGGCTACAGGATGGCCTTCTAACGCTGTCCTGATCAGACCCGGATGGTACAGAGCCTGAGGAAAGCCGGGCAAGCCAAACCGTACTGAAGGGACAGACGTTGAGCCACAGGGTGTCGACTCCCAGGGCTCGGTCAATTCGGTCGCCTTGCGATGGCGCAGAGCGACCTCATCGGATCAGCAAAGCTGCACCACTCTCTTTCGCTTCGCCTTTAGCCCCCGACCTCTCCTGCTAGCGACGAACGCAGATTGATGCTGACATACACTTATTGTTTTTATATACTATAATTTAACAAACTGACCAGTTAGTGATCAATCGTATGCTCGAATCAGATCTCCAGCGGCTTCACGCCAACGCCGATGCTGCCAGCCAATTCCTCAAGGCTCTGGCCAATCCGGATCGCTTGATCCTGCTCTGCCAGCTATCCCAAGGCGAGCGCAATGTCGGCGATCTGGAGTCGCTGCTCGGGATACAACAACCGACGCTTTCTCAGCAGTTGGCGGTGCTGCGCCGCGAAGGCCTGGTGGATACGCGCCGAGAAGGAAAGCAGGTGTTCTATCGCATCAGCAGCCCGGCGGCATTGGCAGTCATCCAAACCTTGTATCAACAATTTTGCGCTGGAGAAGCCTCATGAATATCGACTGGCTCAACTTCACTCCCTGGTCATCCCTTGCAGGCGGCGCATTGATTGGCCTGGCGGCCAGCCTTTTCGTCGTCGCCAACGGGCGTATCGCCGGCATCAGCGGTTTGATCGGCAGTCTTTTACAACGGGGCAGCGAAGGTGCGGGTGAGAAAGCGCTGTTTCTCCTCGGCCTGCTCGTCGCGCCGCTTCTATGGGGCTTGTTCGCCGCGCTGCCGCCGATTGAATTCCAGAGCGGCGGGGTCGGGCTGATCGTCGCCGGGGTATTGGTGGGTATCGGTACACGCTACGGTTCAGGTTGCACCAGCGGCCACGGCGTGTGCGGCATATCGCGCCTTTCGCCGCGATCGATGGTCGCCACTGCCTGCTTTATGTTCAGCGGTTTCCTTAGCGTATTTGTCCTGCGTCATCTGCTGGGAGCCTGGATATGAACAAACTGACCGCATTCATTGCTGGCCTGCTGTTCGGCCTGGGACTGCTGCTGGCAGGCATGGCCAACCCGAGCAAAGTATTGGCTTTCCTGGATCTGGCCGGTGCTTGGGACCCTTCCCTCGCGCTGGTCATGATCGGGGCGATTGGCGTCGCCATTGGCCCGCTGACCTGGGCGCGCCACCAATCCCGCTCGCTGCTGGGAAGGCCGATGCAACTGCCGACCAAGCGTGAGTTGGACCCGCGCCTGATCGGCGGCAGCCTGTTGTTCGGCATCGGCTGGGGAATAGCAGGCATCTGTCCAGGCCCTGCGGTGGCAATTCTGCTGACAGGACGCTGGCAAGCAATCGTGTTCATGTTGGCCATGCTGGCCGGCATGTTGTTGTTTACTGCGCTGGAGACCCGGCGCAACCACTGATCGGGAGATCGTCATGAAAGCGAACCTTGGAACCATTGACCGTAGCCTGCGCATTGTCGTCGGCCTGGTTCTCATTGGCCTCAGTCTGTCGGGCGTGATCGGCTGGTGGGGCTGGATCGGCTTAGTGCCACTGGCTACCGGTATTTTCCGTTTCTGCCCTTTGTACAGGTTGCTGGGCATCCAAACCTGTAACCGTTGCTGAGCAAAAAAAACCATAGCGTTCACGTGTACGAGGGCATTGGCGCAGCCGATTTTGTGGCTATGCGCCAAGCACGGGACGCTACGCTTGGCATATGTGCGTTGATCCCAACAGCTGGATCTATCAACGGACACGTCGAGTGGTTTCGTTTAAAGCTATTCTGCGCGGCGTCGTTTCAAAAGCTGTGTGAACAAGGAAATCTCAATGTCCGACCTGAACGATCCACGCGTGTTCTTTGCCGCCGAGCGCACGTTGCTGGCATGGAACCGAACCAGCCTTTCGCTGATGGCATTTGGCTTTGTGATTGAACGATCCGGGCTACTGCTCCAGATGCTGAAACCGGACGCTTCGGGCTCTCCCGGAAAACATTTTTCATTCTGGATCGGGCTGACCTTTCTGATGCTGGGCTCCTGGGTTGCCTGCTGGTCATCCTGGCAATACAAAAAGGTGGTCAAGACCCTCAAACCCGTTGAGATCCCCCTTGGCTACAGCGTCAATACCGGCCCTGGCATTAATGTCATTACTGCAATTCTTGGCGTTTTGCTCATGGCCTATTTGTTCATGATGTGAGCAAGACTGGCCTGCCTGGCCTTTCTTGACTACTTCATCCTGAGGAAGATGGGGCATCATCCGCAGCACTTTTCGGAGTAACCACCACACCATTAAACTTCATAGGTTCGTCATATACCAGTGGAGTCATAGCCCAATAATCATATTTAGCGAAGGGTATAGACGTAGTAAACCCTAGCAACATAAAGATAAGAATTCGAGAGCTTCTCAGCCCAACCTTGTATAGCGGCGCGGCATAAATCTGAATAGCATCATCCACCCTTTTACTCTTGAAACATTGTGCGGCTAACTTTTTTGAGTAACCCGCCCGAACCAACCAATCTCTAAGCGAATCAGTAACTTCCTTACGATCTTTATCCGAATGTAACAAAGAATGGCCGTAATAAGCATTGCGCAACGCATGAACCAAAGAATTATCTCCATTAATAACCTTCTGCCACGCCTTAATTTGACCCGCATGCTTGGGTATTTTTTTGTACCGTTTGAATCTTGAATTAATTAAGCCGTTAAACTTATACGTGCCAAGCGTATAATACTTATCGCGCTTACCCCCCAACAGATTCCCTACGCACTCCATCGACATTCCAAAGAACCCCATTGTAAGTGGCATCATATTAACGCCAGATCGTAGCGCAACGGAGTAATAGGTCACCACGTTATCGAAAAGTCTTTTTTTCCAAAGCGGATATGACTTGCTCGGCATTTTTTCTGCAGCTTTCAGAAAAACCTTAAGATTCTTTACGTCGAGATTGAAGTCACCTCTATTATTAGAGTAACGCGTATCTACACTCTGATCAGGGTCAACAAAATCCTCTCCGAAATACACGGACAGCCAAAGAAGCACATCCGAGTCAACAAATCGACTGGATAAATTTGTTACAACAGCACCTTTTCCAGTATCAAAATTTTTCGAAGCCAACAATAGTGAGTATTTTTGCCCCTTGAAAGATATAAGAAGATCAGTCTCCGAGCAGACGACTCGGCAATGTTTAAAGTGCACAAAATTAGAGAAAATCGACAATTTAAACCTACTCCATGAATTGCGATATCCGGATCGCCCCAACACTGTGACACAGGGTCAGATCTCATTCTCTTAGGATTTAAATCCAAAAGAGCATGGCCCAAAATCGAAGGGGCGTCGATTGGTTGCGCTCACCTTTGAGAGCATTTCCAACATCAGGAAAGCGCCTTGGGCGCATCGATTAAACGCTACAGTATCGCCTTATGGCGTTTTGGTTTCACTGAGACGGTTTGGTCTCACTCAGCGTGGCGGAAACGCCACGAAGTGTGGAGAACAACAGAAGAGGGAGTGGCCAACATCACCATACCTTTGCTGCAAGACCCAGGATGGAGCGTGACGGCCCCTATTTCATCGAAGACGAGGCCACCCTCGCCGGTCTTTTGCACCTGCTTCTTTAGAAAAAACGAATAGCTCAAGACTCAATGATTTTTTCCCGCTCAAGTACCTGGCGGATCTCCTCAAACTTGGCTTTGATGTCCCCTTTAGGGAATCGGATCTGTCCAAGGCCCTGGATATTCGAAAATTCTTCACACCCCTCTTCCAGGAGCACTATCGCCCGAGTGAATCCAAGGCGACCTTGAAAAAGTCCGACTTCATGTATTACGTTCGTTCGAGCCTCCATCTTACCGTCTGCCTGTTCATCTTCAGCGGTCATGACGATGAAAGCGACTGCTGCCGAATCAAGCATTTCCGCAAGCCGTGCAATGTTTGTGATACCCGCTACTGGGACACGGTTAAATTCATCAAAGGGCAGCTTCAGTCGCTCCGTGACAAAGTCCTTTAAATCACGCCATACGTGAGAGCGGCCATGACCGATGAAAATATTTGTGCCCACTAGAGCCTCCTTAGCCTGGGTCTTTTCAAATCTTGATAGGTATGAGTACGCCTTTTTAATCACAGGAAGCAGACGACTTATAGCTTCGTGCGGAGCCCTGTACACAAAGCAGTCAGACATAACTTTTATATGTGGGGGCGTCAAAAATCCTTGACTAAGGGCTAGAGAATCACGGGTCATTACCTGCCCTTTGGGTCGTACAAGGCTTAGAAAAAGCCCAGGAGTCACGACCTTCTTACCTGAAACGTCTTCGAGTAACTGGGATGCGTAAGAATCTCCTGTATCTCTAACAACAATCCGCAACACTACTTCGAGTTCATCGATAACACTTGCAAATAGTGCCTCGCCCTGTTCGCGATATACATCAGCATCGGCGAGATCTGGGTTGCCGGCCATTTCATAGATTGCATTCACTACGTCGTCAAACGCGCACTCATGCCAATCGCCATAAGTACCCTGACCGAAATGCTCCTCCATCCCCCACTCTTTGCTGAAGTTGTGCCCGGCAAGTGGGGGACGAAAATCTCTCTAATAGACTCTTGAATGATAACCCAACCAAGAGCCGCTGAAGGACCGCGAGACATCTTCTGCGACTGCCCGAATAGACTCCGCAGCGCGTAGCTTTTCCTCTGCCCCCTGCTGGTATGCCTCCAGTTTTTTAATGGCAAGCCCTATCTCGTCGATTGCGATACTCATAACCCCCTCCCCTGAAAATGAGCCGCTTGTAGCAAGCAGCTTGTCCGTTCAATCGAGTATGCCTCAGCCAAATCGCCCCAAAAAGGTATGCCTATCCAGATACAGGCTTATTTCGCCTTTTTCGAGCTTTCCGCTTGATAAGGAACACCCAAAGTGCAACAGTATTAGTAGAACGCCCTAACTGATACAGGCACCTATCATGTTCATCCGCGCATACCTCCGAGCATCCACCGAAGAGCAAGACGCCGGCCGAGCCCGGGGGTCGCTCGAGCAGTTCGCCAGCGACCATAACAAGGTCATTGCAAGCGTGTACCTGGAGAACGCCAGCGGCGCCACAGCCGACCGGCCTGAGCTAATGCGCCTGCTCAAGGATGCCCGCAAGGGTGACGTGTTGCTGGTGGAGTCGATAGACCGCCTCTCCCGCTTACCGGTGGAGGATTGGCAAAAGCTGAAGGCTGCGATCGACTCCAAGGGCCTGCGCATCGTCGCGCTTGACCTGCCGACCAGCCACCAGGGAATGCAGGACACCAAGGGCGATGAGTTCACCGGGCGGATGCTGGGAGCAATCAACTCAATGCTGGTGGAGATGATGGCCGCGATCGCGCGCAAGGATTACGAGCAGCGGCGCGAGCGCCAGGCTCAAGGCATCGAGAAGGCCAAGGCCGCCGGCAAGTATCAAGGCCGCCCCGTCGACATTGACCTGCATAAGCGGGTGACCGAACTGCTCGGTGCCGGCCTTGGTGTACGTGCCACAGCACGTCATGCTAACTGCTCGACTACGACAGTATTACGAATCAGAGATAGGGCTTAACCCGGCACTTTCTCCACCTCTTCCAGCACTGATTTTATTTCAGTATTAGCAGCGGGCGTGTTCGCTCTCTTGCCTCACAGCCTCAAGGCGTCTCTTCCGTGTTCAACAACGGCCCAACCGACCCAAACGGATAACTACCCATCCCAATCCGCAACGGCGTGATTGGGCTCGCCGCTGCCCCAATCAGCAGCACGTTGTCGATGACAATGGTTTCCCCAGGCGCACGGTTATCCGCCGCGACTATCAGGTAGTAAGTGCCGCTGGTTGTCACCGTGCCCTTCAACACTTGGCTGATGACTCCCACTATGCCAGTCGCCTTGCCAAAACCTTCAGCCTGCACGTTGCCTTTGGCGTCCATCAAGATCAAATAAGGGTTCAGGGCGTACTTGCTGAACCCCAGGCACCCGTTGACGCACCAGGAGTTAACGTCTATATGAAAGGGTTTGTCCTTTGTCAACGCGACGCTGAATAATCGATAGTTCGACGGTACCCCGCTAATCAGGATGCGCGGTTCCGCAGCGGTGATCTTCCACTGGGGTGGCCGCCATCCTGGGTTGATCGGCATGGGCACAGCTTGCGCGTTGTGCATGGCCTCAGAGGGGGTCCGTGCTAACGGCGTGGTGCTGTTTTTGACTTGCTCTTCAAAGAGTGCTGTTGGGTTGCTTGAACAGGCGGTGATCAACAAACAGCACATCGCAAAAAATAGAATTCGCATCACTGCTTCCCTGTTGTCGACTTTTTCATGGTGGCAGAATTATCACCCCGCTCTTCATACCTCCACGTACACCTAGCCCTCAACTGATTTTGTTGCGGCTTTTTCAGTCTAAATTATTGCGTATGCACCCATCATGCACCCATGAGACTGTGCAAGAACTACATACATTGGCTGGAGGTATTGAATTATATGGTGTCCCAGGGCCGGTTCGAACGGCCAACCTTCCCCTTAGGAGGGGGATGCTCTATCCAATTGAGCTACTGGGACAAATGACAACCATCGGGCCAACGGCGCTGCGATGGACGGCGTGCATGTTAACGGCCGAGGTGGGTTTTGTCATGTCGTCCGTGGGCTTTTTGAGTGTAAGCCAATGCTTGCGCCACGGATCACGGTTTCGCCCAGCAAACCCGGGCATCCGAGGCCATCGTGCAAAATGCACTACACCAAAATGCCAGCATTGCAAATTGCAACCCGAGCGCTGTTTAGATTAAACTCAAACCATTGATTTTATTGAAATAAAACATTGGCACGGCATCTGCAATACTTCTCCTACAAAACCATTCGGCTGGACCCGTTGCGGAGAAGATGACGATGAACAGCACCCTTCTGTTGGCTCTCAATACCGTCGCCCTGGCCGCACTGGTGATGTTTCATTTTCAGTCGAACGGTAGCGATGACACCGCGCAGATCCGCCAGCCCGTGCCGCATCATCTGCAACAACGTCCGCAATTGGCGGTGATGACGGCCAACCCGCAATCGCCCGTGCGCCTGGCCCAAAGCACTCAGGCCGCGCCCGCAACTGAACACTGGGTTTTCTGAGGAAGCCTTCCATGTCCAAAGCCGCCTGGCTGTTTTTGTGCCTGACCGTCATGACTGCCGTGCTGGGCATGTCTACCTCGTCCCAGGACGCTCGCACCACCGCCCTCATCACCAGCGTCGTGTTCGGCAGCTTCCTGCTGTTGACGCTGATCGTCGGCCGCCGAATCAGATTCGACCCCGTGCTGCGCTGATTTTCGCTCGCCGGCACACCTACCTTATGTCGCCTCGCACTAGTAAATCGGCAAATTGCCACTAGTCTTAAAAACAAGGGCAAAAGGCCATATCACGATACGATATGCGCCCCAAACCCCTTGGCAGCAACGGCTTGCGGGACGATGAATTGTGACGATCACTCGCAAAAAAGTTTTCCAACCAGTCCGCAAAAAAGCAAATCAGTACTGGCATAAAGCCTTTAGGCAGTTCAATATTTGTCACAGAATTGACGCCAAGGAACCGGCAAAACTGAGGCATGATGCGGCCTCTTTGCAATTCAGGTTGAACTTTGGTCGTGAGCCTTGTCTTAACACTCATCTTGCGGCCAATTCCAATAACCGCTCCCCTGAACTAACCGGTTAAATATATGCGCCCATTGAAACAGGCAATTTATTCCAGCCGCACGGCTGACAAGTTCGTCGTACGTCTGCCAGACGGAATGCGGGAACGCATTGCCGAGGTGGCTCGCAATCATCACCGCAGCATGAACTCCGAAATCATCGCGCGCCTGGAGCAGAGCCTCATTCAGGAAGGTGCGTTGGGCGAAGAGCTAAGCATGCGCCTGGACAGCCCAGAGCTGTCACTGCACGAACGCGAACTGCTGCAGCGTTTTCGTCAGCTCTCCCACCGCCAGCAAAATGCCCTTGTCTCGCTTATTGCGCACGACGTTGAGGCGGCCGCAGAAGCCGAATGATCTGTTCCTGAAAGCCGAAGCCAGCCATGTGCTGGCTTTTTTTTTGGTTCTTCACGGAATCCCGGGAAACACAGAAACAAGAACGCCGATTTGATGGATGATGTTCGTGCGAGCAAACACATCTAAAAAACCGGCGTTCTTATGCGCAATATTAATACTTTCCTTCCTTTTTGGGAGGGCTTTTCTGTCGTTGCGATCAAACCTGACGGCGATGCCCTTCAAATCGATCTGATCCCCCAGGCCACGCGATTTCCCACCTGTGGTGGCTGCCAAAAGCTCTGTTCAACAACTCATGAGTACTGCGATCGAGTCGTGCGTGACTTGCCGATTCTCGGTCGCGCAGTCCGCCTCAACGTGCAGCTCAGGCGTGTTAGTTGCCGTGATTGTGGCAAGCGCATGGAGGTCGTCAGTTGGCTGGATCGCTATGCCCGCATGACGCGCCGGCTGGCAGAGGCCGTTATTCAAGCCTGCGAACGCCTTCCTACACTGCATGTTGCGCAAATGTTCGGGCTGCACTGGGACACCGTTCGGTTGCTGGAGCGGCGCGCTCTGCAAGCGGCGTTGAGTGCCTTACCCAAGGCCCAGCCACGGCGCCTGATAATGGACGAGTTCGCGTTATTCAAAGGTCATCGCTACGCCAGCGTGGTGTTGGACGCTGATACTCGGCGAGTGCTTTGGATCGGCGAAGGCCGTAGCCGAGCGGCAGTCAGACCGTTTTTCGAAGAGCTGGGGCCAGAAGGGTGCGCCCGAATTGAAGCGGTAGCGATGGACATGAACACGGCTTATGACCTGGAGGTTCGCCAACACTGCCCAAAAGCACGGGTGATTTATGACCTTTTCCATGTGGTCGCCAAATATGGCCGAGAAGTGATTGATCGTGTTCGCGTTGACGAGGCGAACCGATTGCGCCATGACAAGCCCGCTCGAAAGGTCATAAAGCAAGCGCGATGGTTGCTATTGCGTAACCCGGAGAACCTGAAAAAGCCGGAACAGCAGGTTCATTTACAGGATCTGCTGGCCGCTAACCAATCGTTAATGACGGTCTACTTGATGAAGGCCGAGCTCAAAATGCTCTGGGCGCCGAGCGATGCCTGGGACTGGAGATCAGCCTGGAAGCAGTGGCTGCGTCACGCTCAAGAAAGCGAAATACCCGCACTGATCCAGTTCGCAAAGCGACTAAAGGGCTACTGGCGGGGCATCGTGAGCCGGGTACGCTGGCCAATGCACACTGGTCAGTTGGAAGGAATAAACAATCGAATAAAGGTCATCAAACGAATGGCGTACGGTTACCGGGACAGCGAATTCTTTTTCATGAAGATCAAGAGCGTCTTTCCCGGCAATCCGTGAAGAACCTTTTTTTGCGCGCAATTCGGGAAGGCAGTACTGGGCGGGGGCTGGGTTGCCCCCGCCGCGAGGGGTCAGAGCAGGAAGATCGTCGCCAGGCCAAGGAAGATGAAGAAGCCGCCGCTGTCGGTCATGGCGGTAATCATCACACTGGCGCCCATGGCTGGGTCGCGCCCAAGGCGTGCCAGGGTCATGGGGATCAGCACCCCCATCAAGGCCGCCAACAGCAGGTTGAGGGTCATGGCGGCAGTCATGACCACCCCCAGCGACCAGCTGTCGTACAGCAAGTAGGCCACGATCCCGATCACCCCGCCCCACACCACGCCATTGATCAGCGCCACCGCCAATTCCTTGCGCATCAGGCGCGAGGTGTTGCCGGTATTGACCTGGTCAAGCGCCATGGCGCGCACGATCATGGTAATGGTCTGGTTGCCGGAGTTACCGCCGATCCCGGCAACGATTGGCATCAACGCCGCCAGTGCCACCAGCTTTTCGATCGAACCTTCGAACAGCCCGATCACCCGCGAAGCGATGAACGCGGTGATCAGGTTTACGGCCAGCCACGCCCAGCGGTTACGCAGGGAGCGCCAGACCGAGGCAAAAATATCTTCCTCTTCACGCAGACCCGCCATGTTGAGGACTTCGGTTTCACTTTCTTCACGGATCAGGTCGACCATTTCATCGATGGTCAGACGGCCGATCAGCTTGCCGTTCTTGTCGACCACCGGGGCCGAGATCAAGTCGTAACGTTCGAAGGCCTGGGCGGCGTCGTAGGCGTCTTCATCCGGATGGAAACCCACCGGATCGCTGGCCATCACGTCCGCAACCTTCTTCTCCGGGTCGTTGACCAGCAGGCGCTTGATCGGCAGCACGCCCTTGAGAATGCCTTCGTAGTCGACCACGAACAGCTTGTCGGTGTGCCCTGGCAGCTCTTTCAGGCGGCGCAGGTAACGCAGTACCACTTCCAGGCTGACGTCTTCGCGGATGGTGACCATCTCGAAGTCCATCAGGGCGCCGACCTGATCCTCGTCATAGGACAGCGCGGAGCGCACGCGCTCACGCTGCTGACTGTCAAGGGCTTCCATCAGCTCATGGACAACATCACGGGGCAGTTCGGGGGCCAGGTCGGCCAGTTCGTCGGCGTCCATCTCCCGGGCCGCGGCCAGGAGCTCGTGATCATCCATGTCGGCGATCAGGGTTTCACGGACGGAGTCGGATACTTCGAGCAGGATGTCGCCGTCGCGGTCGGCCTTGACCAACTGCCAGAGGGTCAGTCGATCATCCAGCGGCAAGGCTTCAAGGATATAAGCGACGTCGGCGGAGTGCAGATCATCGAGCTTGCGTTGCAACTCGACGAGGTTTTGCCGATGAACCAGGTTTTCGACGCGGTCGTGGTGCGGACCTTCCTGGCGGTGCGTGAGCTCTTCGACCACGCGCTGGCGCTGCAGCAGCTCAATGACTTGAGCCAGGCGATCCTGCAGGCTTTCTTGTGTTTTCTTTACTTCTACTTCGGTCATAGGCGAACTCCACTCCCAGCAGCGGGGCACGCCGGAAGGATCAATCAGTCAATTCATGATTGGTAAAACGGGGTACTGAGTAACTACTGGGTAAGTCCATGGAGGTGTTCCACAAGCCCCGGCGGGGCTGACGGGCGCAATGATACACCGCCCGCCGCTTTTAACGTCAAAAAACTGGTAAGAACAAGCGCTTGCGCGCCAAAGCTGAGAATTGGCCGCATCTATGAATTGCGACGCTGCCACGCGACTGGAAAACACATGGCGCGGGAAGAAAAGGTTAAATCCTACAAACCCCAGACGGCAAAAAGCCCGCACTAGGCGGGCTTTTTGTTTGTATGGTGCACTCGACAGGATTCGAACCTGTGACCGCTCGGTTCGTAGCCGAGTACTCTATCCAGCTGAGCTACGAGTGCAGATTGTGTTTTTAGACCAGATCACAACTGGTTGTAACCGAATCACCTGCATTGCTGCAACTGACTCTTAAATGGTGCACTCGACAGGATTCGAACCTGTGACCGCTCGGTTCGTAGCCGAGTACTCTATCCAGCTGAGCTACGAGTGCATTTGTTGCCGCGCATTATAGGCCGTTCAATCTCTATGTAAAGCGATTTTTTCGATTAATTTCAACAACTTATCGATAAATCCAGATTGCAACGTACTAAGCAAATAATGGCGGAGAACGGGGGATTCGAACCCCCGACACCCTTTTGAGGTGTACTCCCTTAGCAGGGGAGCGCCTTCGGCCACTCGGCCAGCTCTCCGCAACACGGGGCGTATATTAACCACGTTCATCCCCGTTTGCAAACATAAAAAACGATAAAAATTAAAGGCTTGGTTCTTCGTCCTTCTCTTTCTTGATCCGCAGATAGATTTCCTCGCGGTGAACCGCTACCTCTTTCGGAGCATTTACCCCAATACGCACTTGATTGCCTTTGACGCCGAGCACGGTCACGGTGATTTCTCCATCACCAATAATCAGGCTTTCTGCGCAACGACGAGTCAGAATCAACATACCTTTCACCTCACGCACTTCAGTTCAGGAACAACAGTCTGCAAAAAAAGGCCTTCGACCTACGGCTCATCGGCCATAGCCCTACCAGCTAAGTATTGTCGAGCCCACGCAAAACAACATGCGCCCTACAAAAAATGAAAGGCGCGGTAAACCGCGCCTTCCTGGCCTTGCATCACTCGCCCTGTCGGGCCGGAGCGTCCAGCTCAAAAGCGGTATGCAGTGCGCGTACAGCCAGTTCCAGGTACTTCTCTTCGATCACCACCGAGACTTTGATTTCCGAGGTGGAGATCATCTGGATGTTGATGCTTTCCTTGGCCAGGGCCTCGAACATGCGGCTGGCAACGCCGGCATGGGAACGCATGCCCACACCCACGATCGACACCTTGGCGATCTTGGTATCGCCGACCACTTCACGCGCGCCAATCCCGCTCGCAGTGTTCTGCAGGATACGCTCGGCCGCTTCGTACTCGTTGCGGTGAACGGTGAAGGTGAAATCAGTGGTGTTATCGTGCGAAACGTTCTGCACGATCATGTCGACTTCAATGTTCGCGCCACTGATCGGGCCGAGGATCTTGAATGCCACGCCCGGAGTGTCTGGCACGCCACGGATCGTCAGCTTGGCTTCATCGCGGTTGAAAGCGATGCCGGAAATGATCGGCTGTTCCATGGATTCCTCTTCATCAATAGTAATGAGGGTGCCCGGACCCTCTTTGAAGCTGTGCAATACGCGCAGCGGAACGTTGTACTTGCCGGCGAATTCCACCGCACGGATCTGCAACACCTTGGAACCGAGGCTGGCCATTTCCAGCATCTCTTCGAAGGTGATCTTGTCCAGGCGCTGGGCCACGGATACCACGCGCGGATCGGTGGTGTAGACGCCATCCACATCGGTGTAGATCTGGCATTCGTCAGCCTTGAGCGCGGCCGCCAGGGCCACACCGGTGGTGTCCGAACCGCCACGCCCGAGGGTGGTGATATTGCCGTGCTCGTCGACGCCCTGGAAACCGGCGACGACTACCACACGACCGGCCTTCAGATCAGCGCGAATCTTCTGATCATCGATCTGCAGGATGCGCGCCTTGGTGTGCGCGCTGTCGGTGAGGATACGCACCTGACTGCCAGTGTAGGACACTGCCGGCACACCGCGCTTGTTCAGCGCCATGGCGAGCAGGCCAATGGTCACCTGCTCGCCGGTGGACACGATCACATCCAGCTCACGCGGCAGCGGTTGTTGATCGCCGCTGATAGCCTTGGCCAGTTCGATCAGGCGATTGGTTTCGCCGCTCATGGCCGACAGCACCACGACGAGGTCGTCGCCGGCATCGCGGAATTTCTTAACCTTGTCGGCGACCTGCTCGATTCTTTCGACAGAGCCGACCGAGGTGCCTCCAAATTTCTGTACGATCAAAGCCATTTCTAAGCCGCCTCAGCCCGTAAAGGGGCGCCCAATAAACCAATCTTCCAGCAACCGAGCGAGCCCGCGACTAGACCACGGGCTCATTCACAGCGCCTTAAATGCCAGCCTCGACAAACGGCACGGTCAGGGCCAGGGCCGCGTCCAGGGCACCGGCGTCTACACCACCGCCTTGTGCCATGTCCGGACGACCACCGCCCTTCCCGCCCACTGCCGCAGCGGCTTGTTTCATCAAATCACCGGCTTTGAGTTGGCCAGTCAGGTCTTTGGTTACACCGGCAACCAGAACGACCTTATCCTCATGGACACTGCCGAGCAGGATCACTGCGCGGCCGAGCTTGTTCTTCAACTGATCGACCAAGGCCAACAACGCCTTGCCGTCCTGGCCGTCCAGGCGCGCCGCCAGGACGTTCACGCCCTTGACGTCCTGGGCGGAAGCCGACAGATCGTCGCCTGCCGCGCTGGCCGCCTTGGCCTGCAACTGTTCCAGCTGTTTCTCCAGCGCACGGTTGCGTTCCAGCACGGCGGACAGTTTGTCGATCAGATTGTCACGGCTGCCCTTGACCAGGCTGGCCGCTTCCTTGAGTTGTTCTTCACCCGCATTGAGGTAGGCCAGGGCCGCAGCACCGGTTACCGCTTCAATACGACGCACACCGGACGCCACACCGCCTTCGCTGATGATTTTCAGCAGGCCGATGTCGCCGGTACGGTTGGCGTGGATCCCACCGCACAGTTCCACCGAGAAGTTGCCGCCCATGCTCAGGACGCGCACGTTGTCGCCGTATTTCTCGCCGAACAGCGCCATCGCGCCCTTGGCCTTGGCGGTCTCGATGTCGGTTTCCTCGGTTTCCACCGCGGTGTTCTTGCGCACCTGGGCGTTGACGATGTCTTCCAGGGCCTTGATCTGCGCAGGCTTGATCGCTTCGAAGTGGCTGAAGTCGAAACGCAGGCGCTGGCTGTCGACCAACGAACCCTTCTGCTGGACGTGCTCGCCCAACACCTGGCGCAGTGCCGCGTGCAGCAAGTGGGTGGCCGAGTGGTTCAGCGCAGTGGCGTGGCGCACGTCGGCGTCCACCTGGGCGTCCACCGGCGAACCGACGATCAGGCTGCCCGACGCCAATACGCCGTGGTGCAGGAATGCGCCGCCGGTCTTGGTGGTATCACGCACATCGAAACGACCGGAAGACGCCTTGAGGAAACCGCAGTCGCCGATCTGGCCACCGGATTCGGCATAGAACGGCGTCCGGTCCAGGACCACCACGCCGTCATCGCCTTCATTCAGGACGTCGACCGACTGGCCGTCTTTATACAGCGCGATCACTTTGGCCGAACCGTGGGTGGCCGTATAGCCGGTGAACTCGGTGGCCACGTCAACCTTGACCAGGCTGTTGTAGTCCATGCCGAAGGAACTGGCGGAACGGGCACGCACGCGCTGGGCTTCCATCTCGCGTTCGAAACCTTCCTCGTCGAGGGTCAGGTTGCGCTCACGGGCGATGTCGCCGGTCAGGTCCATCGGGAAACCGTAGGTGTCGTAGAGTTTGAACACCACATCGCCCGGCACCACGCTGCCCTGCAGGCCGGCGAGGTCTTGCTCGAGGATTTTCAGGCCCTGTTCCAGGGTCTTGGCGAACTGCTCTTCTTCGGCCTTGAGCACGCGCTCGATGTGCGCCTGGTTCTGGGTGAGTTCCGGGAAGGCTGCGCCCATCTCGGCGACCAGCGCCGCGACGATCTGGTAGAAGAAGCTGCCGTTGGCGCCCAGCTTGTTACCGTGGCGGCAGGCGCGACGGATGATACGGCGCAGCACGTAGCCGCGGCCTTCATTGGACGGCAGCACGCCGTCGGCAATCAGGAAACCGCAGGAACGGATGTGGTCAGCCACCACTTTGAGCGATGCCTGGTCTTCATTGGCACAACCGATAGCCTTGGCCGCAGCGGCCAGCAGGCTCTGGAACAGGTCGATCTCGTAGTTGGAGTGAACGTGCTGCATCACCGCACTGATCCGCTCCAGGCCCATGCCGGTATCCACCGACGGTGCCGGCAGCGGGTGCAACACGCCATCGGCGGTGCGGTTGAACTGCATGAACACGTTGTTCCAGATCTCGATGTAACGGTCGCCGTCTTCTTCCGGCGAACCCGGTGGGCCGCCCCAGATATCGGCGCCGTGATCGTAGAAAATCTCGGTGCATGGGCCGCACGGGCCGGTGTCGCCCATGGTCCAGAAGTTGTCGGAGGCGTAAGGCGCGCCCTTGTTGTCGCCGATACGCACCATGCGCTCAGGCGGCACGCCGACTTGCTGGGTCCAGATGTCGTAGGCTTCGTCATCGCTGGCGTAGACGGTGACCCAGAGCTTTTCCTTCGGCAGTTTCAGCACGCCAGTGAGGAAGGTCCAGGCGAAGTTGATCGCGTCTTTCTTGAAATAGTCGCCAAAGCTGAAGTTGCCGAGCATTTCGAAAAACGTGTGGTGACGGGCGGTGTAGCCGACGTTTTCCAGGTCGTTGTGCTTGCCACCGGCGCGCACGCATTTCTGGCTGCTGACCGCGCGGGTATAGGCGCGCTTTTCCTGGCCCAGGAAGCAGTCCTTGAACTGGTTCATCCCCGCGTTGGTGAACAGCAGGGTGGGGTCATTGCCTGGGATCAAGGAGCTGGAGGCGACACGGGTGTGGCCTTGCTCTTCGAAGAAGCGAAGGAAGGCTTCACGGATTTCTGCGCTTTTCATTAGGTTCTTCCACGGAGTCTGAGGCCAAAGGCCAGTGCGCAACATCATCAGACGGAGCGACGGCAAAGGGCCGCATTATATCGGCCCTTTGCCGGTGGTACAGCGTGTTTATGTGATAGAAACAGTCAATTAGACAGTCTGCACGGTCATTTCCGAGAAAACTCGACGAATGCCTGCACCACTTGCTCGATCTGCGCACGACTCACGTCCAGGTGCGTGACCATGCGCAGGCGCGGTGCGGCGCTCAACTTGATGCCGCGCTCGGCGGCAAACGTCTTCAGGGCCTGCGCCCGGTCGCCGAGCTGCACGTAGACCATGTTGGTCTGCACCGGCTCCACCGCATACCCGGCCTTGCGCAGTTCATCCCCCAGCCATTGGGCGTTGGCGTGGTCGTCGGCCAGGCGCTGCACCTGATGGTCAAGGGCATACAGCCCCGCCGCCGCCAGGGAACCGGCCTGGCGCATGCCGCCGCCGACCATCTTGCGCAAACGCCGCGCCTTGGCGATCAGCGCCGTGGAGCCGCACAACACCGAGCCAATCGGCGCGCCCAGGCCCTTGGACAGGCACACCGACACCGAATCGAAATGCTGGGTGATCTCCCGCGCGTCCACGTCGAGCCTGACCGCCGCGTTGTAGAGCCGCGCGCCGTCCAGGTGCAGGGCCAGGCCATGTTCACGGGTAAACGCACGTGCCCTGGCCAGGTACTCCAGCGGCAGCACCTTGCCCTGCATGGTGTTCTCCAGCGCCAACAGGCGGGTGCGGGCGAAGTGGAAATCATCGGGCTTGATCGCTTCCAGCACCTGATCCAGGTCCAGGGAACCGTCCGCCTGCACTTCCAGTGGTTGCGGTTGGATCGAACCCAGCACCGCCGCGCCGCCGCCTTCGTACTTATAGGTGTGGGCCTGCTGACCGACGATGTATTCCTCGCCACGCTCACAGTGGGCCATCAACGCCAGCAGGTTGCTCATGGTGCCGGTGGGCACGAACAACGCCGCGGCGAACCCCAGGCGCTTGGCCAGTTCGGCCTCCAGGCGATTGACGCTAGGGTCTTCGCCATACACGTCATCGCCGCTGACGGCGCTGGCCATCGCATCGAGCATGCCGGGGGTGGGCTGGGTCACGGTGTCGCTGCGCAGGTCTATCACGGTCATCAAACTGGCCTCTGATGGGTTGGGCGTTTTTTCGTACTGATGATTACTGCGGGTAAAGCCACGGAATATCAAGCCCTATGCTGCGTCAATCGAATATCAATCAAACAAACCGATATAGGCTATCGATACGGCAATCGTGCAGTTTCTGAAAAACCATGTTAAAAACTCTCCGCCGCCAGGGTTCTGGCGGCAACGTTCTCAGGGCGGGGTGCAATTCCCCACCGGCGGTAATTGCGCGCAATGTGCATAGCCCGCGAGCGCTTGGCGCCTCGAACTGCTCCGGCAGGACGGCGACAAGGTCAGCAGACCCGGTGTGATCCCGGGGCCGACGGTCATAGTCCGGATGAAGAGAGAACGGGATTGGCGCAAAAGGGCCGCGCGCTGAGTTCATGCCTGCATGACCCAGCTGTTCGTACCCTTAAATCCCATTCGATTCATAACGCCCTGTTTTTTTCTTAAACAGGAGTCAGAACATGCAACCCACCGCAATCGACAGCAAAAGCAAAAACCATCACGGCGAGCGCGTCGCGTTTATCCAGGCCTGCTGGCACAAGGATATTGTCGACCAATCGCGCAAAGGCTTCCTCAGCGAAATGATCGCCCTGGGTTACCAGGAATCGGACATTGATTTCTTCGAAGTCGGCGGCGCCTTTGAAATGCCCCTGCACGCCAAGCTGCTGGCCAAGACCGGCCGTTACGCCGGCATCGTCGCCGCGGCCCTGGTGGTGGACGGCGGCATCTACCGCCATGAATTCGTCGCCCAATCGGTGGTCAGCGGCCTGATGCAGGTTCAGCTGGAAACCGAAGTGCCGGTGTTCTCGGTGTCTCTGACCCCGCACCACTTCCACGCCGGCAGCGAGCACCACGCCTTCTTCCATGATCACTTCGTACACAAAGGCCAGGAAGCGGCGCGTACCTGTGCCGACACCTTGCACAAGGTGCGTGCGATCCGCCGCAGCGAGCCGCGTGCGGTAGCAGTTTAAGCAACACCGCAACACCAATGTGGGAGGGGGCTTGCCCCCGATAGCGGTCTGTCAGTTAAAAATTTTCTGACAGTTACACCGCAATCGGGGGCAAGCCCCCTCCCACATTTGGATCCGGTTAAGGCTGAGATCTATGCCAGCCCGGCGTCCGTGGTCGGCACAATCAATATCCCTGCGCGCAAGCCATTCTTCACCTTCGGGTTCGGGAAGATGATGCGTGCGCCCTCCTCCTCGATCACCCAGCGGGTCTTGGCGACGTCTTCGGCGAGCAGATAGCCCTGGGCCAACGGCGAAAAGTTTTCCACGTCCGCCGGCAGGTGCAACAGGAATGCATCGCTGTGCTTGATGACTTCGCGGGACACGGCAAACAGCTGCAGGCCATCCAGGCTGCCAGTGTCCGGCTCGGTACCTTCGATGATCTGCGTCAGCCGGGTTTCCAGGCGCGACACGTCCACATCCTGGTTCTGCCCGAATGGCCGCGCCTTGCCCAATTCCAGGGTAAAGGCCTCGGCGCCCAGTTGCTCATAGGTAAAGGCGGAGAAGGTGATCGAAGCTTTGTTCTGCAGCAGCACCGCCTGCATACCGGCGGCGCGCAAGCGGGCCAGTTCGTGGCGCGAATGCTGGCGCCCGTCCTTCCACGGGTAGAGGGCGAACTGCTCGACCTTCGAACCGCGAATGGCGGTGTGCAGGTCGTAATGCAGGCGCGAGCGGCCAGGCAGGCTGAAGAAGCTGCGGGCCAATTGTTCCAGCTCGGCGGCGCGCATGGCTTCAGGGCCGATATTTTTTTCGTGACGGCCGTTGAACAGCCGGTTGACGTCCAGTTCGAGGTAACGCTCGCCGCGGCGCATGGCCTCGGGGTTGCCGAACAGGAACAGAATACGGGTGCGGGGTTTGATCTGCCCACGGGCGATGCCATGCAACAGGCGGTCGAGCAATTCGATCGGCGCGGTCTCGTTGCCGTGGATGCCGGACGACAGCAGCACATCGCTGCCGTTGTCCCGCGCTTGCGGCGGGCGCACTTCAAGCGCGCCTTCGCTGAGCCAGCGCATCTGCACGCCGTCGACAGTCAGTTGAATTTTTTGCGCCGGTTCACGACCGGCGAGGGTCAGTTCAAGGAGTTTGCCGAGGGCGAGCATAAGCAGCTTCCTTAGTGGTTGCAGCCTGGGCCGTGGACGTGATCGTCGTCATCACCCTCAACGTCGGCCGGTTCCATTTCCAGTTGCAGGCTCATCAGGTTGGTGGCCAGTGGGCGCATCAGCAGGTTGGCGTACTCGGCGTCGCCTTCTTCCACGTCCACACCGATCAGCAGTTGGCCACGGCCGTCGTGCTGAATCCAGACTTCCTTGCCCTGCCAGATCACGGCAACGCGGGTGCAGGAGGTTTGCAGCTGGGTGCCGTCGGTGTCTTCAAGGATCAGTTGCAGGGTATCGGTGCTCATAAATAGCTCTCGGCCGTGTGGCGTTAATTGATCTGGAAAGGATATACCGCGCCCAGTTTAAGGATTTGCGTCAGTTCATCCAATGCCGTCCGGCATTCAAGCAGCAATTGCGGGTCAGCCAGGTCGCTTTCGCGCAGGCTGTCGCGGTAGTGCTTGTCGACCCACTGGGTCAGCGTTTCATACAGCGGCGCGGTCATGATAACCCCTGGGTTCACCGCCGCCAGCTCGGTTTCGTTCAACGCCACGCGCAAACGCAGGCACGCCGGGCCGCCGCCGTTCTGCATGCTTTGCTTGAGGTCGAAGACCTTGACCTCGCGGATCAAACCACCGGCAGCGGTCAGACCTTGCAGATACTGCCAGACACGTGCGTTGGCCCGGCACTCTTCCGGCACGATCAACAGCATCGAGCCGTCGGCGCGGGTCAACAATTGGCTGTTGAACAGGTAGGAACGCACCGCGTCTTCGACGCTGACCTGGGCACGCGGCACGCACACCGACTGGAAGTTGCCGCCCAGTTTGCCCAACTTGGCCTGCAACTCGGCAAGCATCGTCTCGGTGTTGAGGAACGCGTCCTCGTGATAGAACAGCATTTCGCCATTGCCCACCGCGATCACGTCGTTATGGAACACGCCGGCATCGATCACCGCCGGGTTCTGCTGGGCGAAGACCACGCCGTCATCGTTCAGGCCGTGCAGGCGGGCGACGGCCTGGGAGGCTTCGAGGGTCTGGCGCGCCGGGTACTTCTGCGGCGCCGGGTAACGGGTGTCGAACGCGCTGCGGCCGAACACGAAAAACTGCACGCCGGCCTCGCCATAGTCACGGCAGAAACGTGTGTGGTTGGCCGCGCCTTCGTCGCCGAACTGCGCCACCGCCGGCAACGCGGCGTGGTGGGCGAAGTGTTTCGCATCGGCAAACATCGCCCCCAATACGCGGCTGGTGGTCGGGTGTTCGATGCTGCGGTGGTATTTGCAGTTGAGGTTGGCGGCGGTGAAATGCACGCGGCCATCCGCCGTGTCGGCGCTCGGGCTGACGGTGGCGGCGTTGGCCACCCACATGCTCGACGCCGAGCAACTGGCGACCAGCAATGGCATGGCGTGCTTGGCCGCGTGCTGGATGACCTGGGCATCGCTGCCGCTGAAGCCGAGGTTGCGCAAGGCAGCCACGTCCGGGCGTTCCTGCGGCGCCAGCACGCCTTGCACAAAGCCCATGTCCATCAGCGCTTTCATTTTCTGCAGGCCCTGCAACGCCGCTTCCTTGGGGTTGGAAGCTTGCTGGCTGTTGCTCTGGGACGCGACGTTGCCGTAGGACAAACCGCCGTAGTTATGGGTCGGCCCCACTAGACCGTCAAAATTGACTTCATAGGATTTCATCGGCGAGGCTCCACGAACATCTGTTTTTATAGGCATCTAATGACTTGAATACACCACCGACCTAATGTGGGAGGGGGCTTGCCCCCGATAGCAGTCTGCCAGTTGATGAATCAGGTGACTGATCCACCGCTATCGGGGGCAAGCCCCCTCCCACCTTTAGATCAGTGTAATGCCGGGGGTGAGTGTGGCTGGCAGCACCAGGCTCGGGGTCTCCAGGGACGCCACCGGGTACGCGCAATAATCCGCTGCGTAATAGGCGCTGGCGCGATGGTTGCCCGAAGCCCCGACACCACCGAACGGCGCGGTACTGGCGGCGCCGGTCAGTTGTTTGTTCCAGTTGACGATCCCGGCGCGGCTTTCCAGCCAGAATTGCTGGTAGCGCGCTTCGGAGTCCGACAACAAACCGGCGGCCAGGCCATATTGGGTGTTGTTGGCCTCGGCAATCGCCGCGGCGAAATCAGCGTAGCGGATCACCTGCAACAGCGGGCCGAACAGCTCCTCATCGGCGCGCTCGCTCACTTCGGTCACGTCAATGATGCCCGGGGTCAACAACGCGGCCTGAGCCTGCGGCTGGGTCATTTCCAGCAGCGCCACGGCGCCGTTGGCCAACAGCAGTTCCTGGGCGTCCATCAAGGCTTTCGCGGCCGCCAGGGAAATCACCGAGCCCATGAACGGCGCCGGTTGCTGGTCGAACGCACCGACCGCAATCGTCGCGCTGACCGCCACCAGCCGCGCCAGCAGTGCATCGCCCCAGGCGCCTTCGGGCACCAGCAAGCGACGGGCACAGGTGCAACGCTGGCCGGCCGAGATAAACGCCGATTGGATGATGGTGTAGACCGCCGCATCCACGTCGGCCACTTGATCCACCACCAGCGGGTTGTTACCGCCCATTTCCAGGGCCAGGATCTTGTCCGGGCGCCCGGAGAACTGCTGGTGCAGGTGGTTGCCAGTGCGGCTGGAGCCGGTGAAGAACAGCCCGTCGATACCCGGGTTGGCCGCCAGGGCGATCCCGGTTTCCCGCGCACCTTGCAGCAGGTTCAACACGCCCGCCGGCAGGCCGGCTTCGATCCAGCATTGCACGGTCAGCTCGGCGACTTTCGGGGTCAACTCGCTGGGTTTGAACAACACGGTATTGCCCGCCAGCAACGCCGGGACGATATGCCCATTGGGCAGGTGGCCGGGGAAGTTGTAAGGACCAAACACCGCCACCACGCCGTGGGGCTTGTGGCGCAGCACGGCGGTGGCGTCGCCCAGCGGGCCGCTCTTCTCGCCGGTACGCTCGCGGTAGCTTTGCACCGAGATCGCGATCTTGTTGGCCATGCTGGTGACTTCGGTGGCCGATTCCCACAGGGGCTTGCCGGTTTCTTCGCCGATGCAGCGGGCGATTTCATCGGCGCGGCTTTTCAAGGTATTGGCGAAGGCTTCGAGCACGCCGATGCGCTCTTCCAACGAGCGCCGGGCCCACGCCGGAAACGCCTGGCGCGCCGCCTGCACGGCGGATTCGACCTGTTCGGCGCTGGCGCCATTGCCGGCCCACAGCACGTGCTGGGTCACCGGGTTGCGCGATTCGAACAGCTCACCCTGGCCAGCCAGCCAGCTACCTGCGATATACAGCGAATTCATTATTTCGACTCCCGAGCAGCAGACAACGGTACGGCACGCACTTGATCGCCCACCACCAGCTGCAGGCGCTTGGCGGTCAACGGATCGACCACCAGCGTGCCTGCCGCCAGGCGGGCCGGTGCGGCGGTGATGCGGCACTCTTCGCGCTTGCGGTTATGGATCAGGAACGGCGTGGCGTCGTCGCCTGGCGTGCCGATGGCCAACACCAGCGACTGGCTGTCGCGCACCGCACGGATCTTGCTGGTCTCACATTCCACCGCCGGGCCGGCGTCAAAAATGTCGACATAGCCCTGGTAGCTGAACCCTTCGCTCTTGAGCATGCTCAGCGCCGGCTCGGTATCCGGGTGGACCTTGCCGATCACGTTGCGCGCATCCTCGGACAGGAAGCAGCTGTACAGCGGAAATTTCGGCATCAACTCGGCGATAAAGGCTTTGTTGCCCACGCCGGTGAGGTAATCGGCCTGGCTGAATTCCATCTTGAAGAAGTGTCGGCCCAGGCTTTCCCAGAACGGCGAACGCCCGGCTTCATTGGACACGCCGCGCATCTCGGCGATGATCTTGTTGCCGAACAACTGCGGGAACTCCGCGATAAACAGCAGGCGCGCCTTGGCCAGCATGCGGCCGTTGAGGCCGTTGCGGTAATCGGCGTGCAGGAACAACGAACACAGTTCGGAGTTGCCGGTGAGGTCGTTGGCCAGGAACAGCGTCGGGATCTCACGGTAGATATTCAGCTCCTGGGAGGCGCTGACGGTGAGACCGACCCGGAAGTTGTACCAGGGCTCGCGCAGGCCGACGGCGCCGGCGATGGCGGAAATCCCCACCACGCGGCCTTCGTCGTTTTCCAGCACGAACAGGTAGTCGGCATCCCCGCGCCCGGCTTCGCCGCGGAAGGTTTTTTCGGCCCAGCCGACCCGGTGGGTCAGGCGCTCTTCGTTGGCCGGCAAGGTGGTCAGGCCGGTGCCGGTGCTGCGCGCCAGATCAATCAGGGCCGGTAAATCGCTGCTGCGTACGGGACGAACGATCATGCTATCTCCTCAGGCGGGCCGCCCGTTCAGGCCACCCGCAAAACTCTGCGTTAAACCGCAACCAAACGCACGCTGGCACCTTCGCCGACGCCCAGGGCTTCGGCCGCTTCCAGGTCCAGGGTCACCGGTTTGCCGGGCGCGTAGTCCAGCTCCAGCAGCACCGCGCGGTAATCTTGCAACTGCGCGTTGCTCACCAGGTACTGGCGGCCGACACCCTTGACCCTCTCGCCGATCTTCACCGGCACCACGCGGCTCTGGGCGATCGAGCGAATGCCCGAGACCCGTGCGTGCAGCGTCGGGCCGCCGTCGAAGATGTCAATGTAGTGATCGGTCTCGAAGCCTTCGCGCATGAGGATGTCGAAGGTGATCTGCGCACGCGGATGCACCTGGCCCATGGCTTCCTGGGCTTCGTCCGGCAGCAGCGGCACGTAGATCGGGTAGTGCGGCATCAGCTCGGCGAGGAACGTGCGGCTTTTCAGCCCGCACAGGCGCTCGGCGGCGGCGTAGTTGAGGTCGAAGAAGTTGCGCCCGATGGCGTCCCAGAACGGCGAATCACCGTTCTCGTCGCTGTAGCCGACAATCTCGGTCACCACCGAGTCGGCGAAGCGCTCGGGATGGCTGGCGACGAACAACAGGCGGCCGCGGGAATTGAGTTCCGACCACGGCGAACCGACCAGCTCCGGCACCACGTAGAAGCTGGTGAGCAGGCTGTTGCCGGTGAGGTCGTGGCACTGGGAAAGCACGTGGATCTTGTTGTGGATCTTCAGCTCGCGAGAGGCGTGGACGAAGGTCTCGTTACGGAAGCTGTAGAACGGTTCCGAGTAGCCGGCCGAGGCGACGATGGCCGAGCAGCCGACCAGCTTGCCGGTCTCGGTGTCTTCGAGCACGAAGAAATAGCTTTCTTCACCGTTGAAACTGACCTCGGCCGCGAAGGACGCTTCGCTGGCGGCGATCTTGTCGCTCAGGCGCTCCACATCGTCCGGCAAGGAGGTGACACCAATCGGGCTGTCCGCAGCCAGACGCTGTACCTCGCCCAGATCAGCCATTTGCGCGGGGCGCATCACCAGCATGGTGTCACTCCTTAACTCGAAAAACTCATAGGAAAAAGTACCGGACGGGTCAGGAACAACACATATCCAATGTGGGAGGGGCGGTGCGACGATTCGACTTGCCCCCGATAGCAGTCTGTCAGTTGATACATCTGGTGACTGATACACCGCTATCGGGGGCAAGCCCCCTCCCACATTCGACACAGTCCGACAGATAAATGTGTATCAGGCTTGGGTCAGTGTTTTAACAGCACGCTCAAAACGGTCCAGGCCTTCATTGATGTCCGCATCCTCCACCACCAGGCTCGGCGCGAAACGCACCACGTCGGGGCCGGCTTGCAGGATCATCAGGTTTTCTTTCTCGGCCGCGTTGAACACGTCCTTGGCCTTGCCTTTCCAGGCGTCGCTCAACACGCAACCGAGCAGCAGGCCGAGGCCGCGCACTTCGCTGAAGATCCCGTATTGTTTGCCGATCTGTTCCAGGCGGGCCTTGAACAGGTCGTGCTTGGCGTTGACGCCGGCCAGCACTTCAGGCGTGTTGATCACATCGATCACCGCCCCCGCCACCGCACACGCCAGCGGGTTGCCGCCGTAGGTGGTGCCGTGGGTGCCGACCACCAAGTGCTTGGCCAAGGCTTCCGTGGTGAGCATCGCGGCAATCGGGAAACCGCCGCCCAGGCTCTTGGCACTGGTGAGAATGTCCGGCACCACACCGTAGTGCTGGTAGGCGAACAGGTGGCCGCTGCGGCCCATGCCGGTCTGCACTTCGTCGAACACCAGCAGCGCGTCGTGGGCGTCGCACAGTTCGCGGGCGCCTTGCAGGTAGGCCAGCTCGGCCGGCAGCACGCCGCCCTCGCCTTGCACCGGTTCCAGCACCACGGCGCAGGTCTTGTCCGACACGGCGGCTTTCAGCGCGGCCAGGTCATTGAACGGCACATGGGTGATGCCGGTGATCTTCGGCCCGAAGCCGTCGGAGTACTTCGACTGGCCACCGACGTTGACGGTGAACAGGGTACGGCCGTGGAAGCTGTTGAGGGCGGCGATGATCTCGTATTTCTCGCTGCCGAAGCGGTCGAACGCCACGCGACGGGCCAGCTTGAACGCAGCCTCGTTGGCTTCGGCGCCGGAGTTGCAGAAGAACACACGCTCGGCAAAAGTGGCGTCGATCAACTTGTGGGCCAGGCGCAGGGCCGGCTCATTGGTGAAGACGTTGGAGACGTGCCACAGCTTGTGGGCCTGTTCGGTCAACGCACCGACCAGCGCCGGGTGGGCATGGCCCAAAACATTGACCGCGATGCCGCCGGCAAAGTCGATCAGCTCGCGACCCGCCTGGTCCCACACGCGCGAACCTGCGCCGCGCACGGGGATGAATGCGGCAGGTGCGTAATTGGGCACCATGACCTGGTCGAAATCGGCACGTTGCACCGGGGCTTGCTCAACGGACATCGGAGTCTCCTGAAGAGGAACGCCTGCCTGGAACTGGCGGGCGATGCAGGGATTGTAAGGACAGTTTTCAGCGCGGCCTTGCCGCCAAGCGACAACTTCTTATAGCGCCAACCCGCGATTTTGGCGGGTTTACGCCAATGCGACAAATAGCATCGCAATGGCGCAGTTTAAACGCTACCGGGGCACAGCGGCAGGTGGTCGAGCAGGATAGGCGTAACTTGGCCGGCGGTCGGCTATCTATCTACCGCCGGGATCGCGCGGGTGAGATCAACCGCGTTCGGACGGCACCGACGACAACTCGAACGGGCTGCTGCTGCGTCGCTGGTTGCGGTCTTCGCGGGGGGTGGCGCCGAAGAAATTGCGGTAGGCGCTGGAGAAGTGCGGCCCCGAGGAGAAGCCGCAGGACAGGCCGATCTGGATGATCGACTTGCTGGTTTGCATCAGCATCTGGCGGGCCTTGTTCAGGCGCAGTTCCAGGTAATACTGGCTGGGGACGCGATTGAGGTATTGCTTGAAGATGCGTTCCAGTTGTCGTCGCGACACGCAGACATGCTGGGCGATTTCGTCGGTGGTCAGCGGTTCTTCGATGTTGGCCTCCATCAACAGCACCGCCTGGGTCAGCTTCGGATGGCTCGAGCCCAGGCGGTTTTGCAGAGGGATGCGCTGGCGCTCGCCGCCTTCGCGGATGCGTTCCACCACCAGTTCCTCGGACACCGCACCGGCCAGCTCGGCGCCGTGATCACGGGCCAGCACCGCCAGCAACAGATCGAGTACCGACATGCCGCCACAGGCGGTCAGGCGATCGCGGTCCCAGTCGAACAGATGGCTGGTGGCGATGACCTTGGGGAAGCGCTCGGCAAAATCGTCCTGCCAGCGCCAATGCACGGCGGCGCGGTAGCCGTCGAGCAGACCGAGATGAGCCAGCGGGTAGACACCGGCCGACAAGCCGCCGATCACACACCCGGCGCGCACCAGCTGCTTGAGCGCGGTGCTGAGCTGCGAAGCGATCGCGGTGGGTGGTTCGTCGGCCAGCAGGAACAGTTTCTGGAAGCCTTCGAGCTTGCCGGCCCACGGCCCGCCGGGCAGTTGCCAGGCGCCATCGGTCTGCGGTTCGGCCTGCAGAAACGACAGTTCATAGACCACCTCCGGATGCACCCGCTGAGCAACGCGCAAGGCCTCCTCAGCCAGCGCAAGCGTCAGTGCTTTTGTGCTGGGCCAAATCAGGAAACCAATTCGATGGGCAGTCATGGAGGGCTATCCGAAGCAAAAACAGTGAAAGAAGCCGTGGGCCAATGCTAGCCCGTAAACGAACACAAATCTCAAAAACGATGAACATCCAATGTGGGAGGGGCGGTGCGACGATTCGACTTGCCCCCGATAGCGGTGTATCAGTCACCAGATGTATCAACTGACAGACTGCTATCGGGGGCAAGCCCCCTCCCACATAAAAGGAGTGGCTACTTCAAGCTGCCGGAGAGGAACTGCTGAAGCCGCTCGGACTGGGGATTGACCAGCACTTCGCGCGGGTTGCCGCGTTCTTCGACGATGCCTTTGTGCAGGAATACCAGCTGGTTGGACACTTCACGGGCAAAGCCCATTTCGTGGGTCACCACCACCATGGTGCGGCCTTCCTGGGCCAGGTCCTGCATCACTTTCAACACTTCGCCGACCAACTCCGGGTCCAGCGCCGAGGTGGGTTCGTCGAACAGCATCACCTCCGGCTCCATCGCCAGCGCACGGGCAATCGCCACGCGCTGTTGCTCGCCACCGGACATATGGCCGGGGAACGCATCCTTACGATGGCCCACGCCGACTTTGGCCAGGTAGTGCTCGGCCTTTTCCCGCGCGTCCTTTTTCGACATGCCCAACACATGCACCGGGGCTTCCATCACGTTTTCCAGCGCGGTCATGTGCGACCACAGGTTGAAATGCTGGAACACCATGGACAGGCGCGAACGCATGCGTTGCAGCTGTTTCGGGTCGGCGGCGCGCAGGGCGCCGTCTTTGCCGGCCACCAGTTTCAGCTCTTCGTTATTGAGCAGGATCTTGCCGGCGTGGGGCTGCTCCAGCAGGTTGATGCAGCGCAAAAAGGTACTTTTGCCCGAACCGCTGGAACCGATGATGCTGATCACATCACCGGCCGCGGCGGCCAGGGACACGCCTTTGAGCACTTCATGACTGCCATAGCGTTTATGCAGGTCTTGGACTTCAAGCTTGTACATGCGGTCGGTTCTCACAAAAACAGGTGGTCAGTCGTTGAGCAAGCGCCCGTGACGCAGCGCTTCGCGCCCCGCCACCTTGGCCAGCCAGAAACCCGCTTGGGCATAACGTAGCCGTTCAACGGCAAACAGCACCCCCGAAGTGCCGGCGCAGATGATGCTCACGCGGTCTTCCAGAGGGTCGATCACTTCAAAAACCGGCTCGCCGGCGTCCACCCAGTCACCGGCTTTACGCAGGTAACTGATCACGCCGGCGTGGGGTGCAAACAGCAATTCAGTGCCTTCGAAGGGCACGCCTTCGCAGGGTTCGTGACGTGGCGCCGGCCACTCACCTTTAATCAGGCCCTGCTCGGCGAGGAACGCGAGGATGCCTTCGGCGTGGAAGATCGCTTCGTCGCGGCCGGTATCGGCCTGGCCGCCCAGTTCCAGGGTGGTCGCCAGGCACGCCAGCGGAATCTGCGCCTCGGGGAACGCCCGCGACACACGCAGCCAGGGCAGCGAGCAGGCTTCATCGAACGAGCTGCCGCCGGAGTCTTCCGCCAGCAGCCCGACTTTCACGTTCAAATGCGCCGACAGCGACCGCCACTGCGGCCAATGCTGGGGCAGCGCGTACATGTGCAGCGCAGCTTCGGCGTCGCAATGCAGGTCGAGGACGATGTCCGCGCTGCAGGCGTGGCTCAGCAGCACCCGCTGCATGCCTTGCAACTGGCTGGCCGGCGCGGGCAGCGCGTCGAGCGTATCGTGCATCGCCTGGCGGATCACGCGCACGTTGGCATGGGGATCATCGCCGAGCTTGCCGTGCAGTTGTGCGATCAGCGGCTCGCTCAACTCGACGAAATCGCGGTTGAAATTCTTGCCGCTGCCAATCTCGAAACGCCCTTGATGGCTGCCTTGCAACAGTTGGCCCAGGCCCATCGGGTTGGCCACCGGCACCAACTCGATCACGCCGTTGAGCGCGCCTTGCTGTTCCAGTTCGGTCAGGCGCTTTTTCAGCTCCCACGCGGCACGCATCCCCGGCAGCTCATCGGCGTGCAGGCTGGCCTGGATGTAGGCCTTGCGCTCGCCGCTGCCGAAACGAAACACGCTCAGTTGACGCTCGCAACCCAGGTGGCCCCAGGGCAACAGGTGATCGATACGTTCCATATCAGTGCTTCCGTGGAGCCAGGTAGCTCAGCCAGCGGCGCTCGGCCAACTTGAACAGGCGCACCAGGATGAAGGTCAGGCACAGGTAGAACGCGCCGGCGGTGATATAGGCTTCGAACGGCAGGTAGAACTGTGCGTTCACCGTGCGCGCGGCACCGGTGATGTCGATCAGGGTGACGATGGATGCCAGGCTGGTGGTCTGCAGCATCATGATCACTTCGTTGCTGTACTGCGGCAGCGCCCGGCGCAGGGCCGATGGCAGCAGGATGCGGCGGTACAGCTTGTAGCGCGACATGCCCATGGCCTTGGCCGCTTCGATCTCGCCGTTGGGGGTGGCCTTGAGGCTCCCGGCGATGATTTCGGCGGTGTAGGCGCTGGTGTTGATCGCAAAGGCCAGGCACGCGCAGAACGTGGCGCTGGACAACAGCGGCCACAGGAAGCTCTCGCGCACCGCCTGGAACTGGGCCAGGCCGTAGTAGATCAAGAACAGCTGCACCAGCATCGGTGTGCCGCGGATCACATAGGTGTAGAGCCAGGCCGCGCCGTTGACGATCGGCTGCTTGGACACCCGCATCAAGCCCAGGGGCAAGGCGGCGAGCAGGCCGAAGAACAGCGAGATGGCGAGCAGTTTCAGGGTGGTCAGCAAGCCGCCGAGGTACAGCGGCATGGCGTCCCAGATGACGTTGTAGTCGAAGATCATAGATCAGCCGCCCTTACGCCTACCGAGTAGCGCTTCTCAAGATGACGCAAGGCCAGCAACGATACGCTGGTGATCACCAGGTACATCGCCGCCACTGCGAGGAAGAAGGTAAAAGGCTCGCGGGTGGCATCCGCCGCCTGCTTGGCCTTGAACATCATGTCTTGCAGGCCCACCACCGAAATCAGCGCGGTGGCCTTGGTCAGGACCAGCCAGTTGTTGGTAAACCCGGGGATCGCCAGCCGGATCATCTGCGGCACCATCACCCGGAAAAACACCTGGAAAGGGCTCATGCCATACGCCAGGCCGGCTTCGGCCTGGCCCTTGGGGATGGCCATGAAGGCGCCGCGGAAGGTTTCCGACAGGTAGGCGCCAAAGATGAAACCCAGGGTGCCGATACCGGCGGCCAAGGGGTTCAAGTCGATATAGTCGTCATAGCCAAGCATCGGCGCGACGCGGTTGAGCAGGTCCTGACCGCCGTAGAAAATCAGCAGGATCAGCACCAGGTCGGGAATCCCACGGATCACCGTGGAGTACAAGTCACCCAGCCAGGCCAACCAGCGCACCGGCGACAGGCGTAACGCGACCCCGATCAGACCCAGAACGATGGCCAAGGCCATGGACGACAAGGCGAGCTGAAGCGTCAACCATGCGCCATCGAGGATGACGGCCCCGTAGCCTTTCAACATGATTCAGGTCCTCGAAAAGGGGGATGAAAAAATGGCGCAAACCTCAGGAATTCTGTTGCTTGCGCCATTCTGGACAGACCGCTGCGACGATTTACTTGGCGTCTGGGCCGTAAATATCGAAGTTGAAGTACTTGTCCTGGATAGCCTTGTACTTGCCGTTGGCACGAATCGCAGCGATCGCAGCGTTGATGCGGTCCAGGTTTTCCTTGTCGCCTTTACGTACCGCGATACCGATGCCATCGCCGAAGTATTTGCTATCGGTAAAGGCTGGGCCGGTGAACGCGTAGCCTTTACCCGCAGCCGTATCGAGGAAACCTTCCTGCAACAGGGTGGCGTCAGCCACGGTGCCGTCGAGGCGACCGGCTTCCACGTCCAGGTAGATTTCGTTCTGCGAGCTGTAAGGAACAACCGTGGCACCTTTAGGCGCCAGTACTTCCTTGGCGAAACGGTCGTGGATCGAACCGCGCTGCACGCCGATCTTCTTGCCTTTCAACTCATCCAGGCTGTCGCTGACGGTCGTGCCTTCCTTCAACACCAGGCGCGCCGGGGTCAGGTAGTAGCGGTTGGTGAAGTCCACGGACTTCTTGCGGTCGTCGGTGATGGACATGGACGACAGGATCGCGTCGATCTTGCGCACTTTCAGCGCGGGGATCAGGCCGTCGAACTCTTGCTCGACCCAAGTACACTTGACCTTCATCTCTTCGCACAGAGCGTTGCCGATGTCGTAGTCAAAACCGACGATGTTGCCATCCGGCGCCTTCGAGGCAAACGGAGGGTACGCCGCTTCGATACCAATTTTCAGAGGCTTGCCTTCAGCGAAAGCCTGCATGGACAGCACGGACAGCGCCAGGGCGCCCAACAGCACGAGTTTCTTCATCTTGGGACTCCATCGGTATAGGGCAAAACAGCAGTATGAGCCATGGCCCACGATGCGACTGAGTGAAACCGAATAGCGGTGCTGCGTCCTACGCCGATTCAACAGCGGCGACGACGAGCGAGTGATCGGCATTCTAACGACAGGCCGGAAGCCGATATTTCCTCAATGCGACAACAATTTACAGAAGCACCGAGAAAGCGGTTCCAGCACATTGACAGCCCCTGTTTTTTATGCAGAGACAAAAGATATTAAACCTGTTGATACTGCAAATAGCGGGCCTATTATTCGCAAACCCTTCTAGCACGGCAAGTCTGGCGTTTAATCTAATACTGGGAGCTGTCTAAAACGCGGCTTTTCGGTGCAAACCCGTAGCACTTTGCCTCATGTTCGGGCGAAGGGTTACACATTTGCGCCGCTCGGTAACATTCAGAAACGCCCTAACGAAGAAGTCGATATTTATTGGCCTGGGGTTATGCAGGTCCATGTGGGAGGGGGCTTGCCCCCGATGGCGGTGGATCAGTCACTGATCAGTTGGCTGAAGACCGCTATCGGGGGCAAGCCCCCTCCCACATGGGATCTTCAGTGGCTTTGAGAGACCACAAAAAAGCCCCACCCGGCTCACGCCGAATGGGGCTCTGTCCCACCTACCCGTCTTACGCGACGTTCATGGTCTTGTGGGTCTCAATCAAATGCGCCACCACACTTGGGTCGGCCAGGGTGGAGATATCGCCCAAGCCATCGTACTCAGCCGTGGCAATCTTGCGCAGGATACGTCGCATGATTTTGCCCGACCGCGTCTTCGGCAAGCCCGGTGCCCACTGGATCACGTCCGGCGAAGCGATCGGCCCGATTTCCTTGCGCACCCAGTTCTTCAGTTCCAGGCGCAGCGCTTCGGTCGGCTCTTCACCATTTTTCAGGGTGACATACACATAGATGCCCTGGCCTTTGATGTCGTGCGGCACACCCACCACCGCCGCTTCGGCGACTTTCGGGTGGGCGACCATGGCGCTTTCGATCTCGGCGGTCCCCATACGGTGGCCGGACACGTTCAACACGTCATCCACACGGCCGGTGATCCACCAGTAGCCATCTTCATCGCGACGGGCGCCGTCACCGGTGAAGTACATGCCCCGGAAGGTCTTGAAGTAGGTATCGACGAAACGGTCATGGTCGCCGTACAGGGTACGGGCCTGGCCTGGCCACGAATCGAGGATCACCAGGTTGCCTTCGGCAGGGCCTTCGATGATGTTGCCCAGGTTATCCACCAAGGCCGGCACCACGCCGAAGAACGGCCGTGCCGCCGAACCTGGCTTGAGCGCATGGGCGCCCGGCAGCGGGCTCATCAGGGTGGCGCCGGTCTCGGTCTGCCACCAGGTATCGACGATCGGGCAACGGGATTGGCCGACGTTCTTGTAGTACCAGTCCCACGCTTCCGGGTTGATCGGCTCACCCACCGAACCCAGTAGGCGCAAGCTGCTGCCATCAACGCCTTCGCAGGCGGCGGTGCCGGAAGCCATCATCGCGCGGATCGCCGTCGGCGCGGTGTAGAGAACATTGACCTTGTGCTTGTCGACGATCTTGCCCACCCGAGTGATGTCCGGGTAGTTAGGCACGCCTTCGAACATCAGCGTGGTCGCGCCATTGGCCAGTGGCCCGTAGACGATATAGGTGTGGCCGGTGATCCAGCCGACGTCGGCGGTACACCAGAAGATTTCGCCCGGGCGGTAGTCGAACACGCGCTCATGGGTCAGGGCCGCATACAACAAGTAGCCGCCAGTGGTGTGCTGCACGCCTTTAGGCTTGCCGGTGGAACCGGAGGTATAAAGGATGAACAGCGCTTCTTCGGCGCCCATCTCTTTCGGCGCGCACACGGTGCCCGCCACTTTCATCAGGTCTTCGTACCAGATGTCGCGATGCTGGTTCCACTTGATACTGCCACTGGTGCGCTTGCACACGATGACTTTCTGGACGCTGTTGGTTTCCGGGTTGGTCAGAGCGTCGTCGACGTTGGCCTTCAACGGAATCTTCTTACCGGCGCGCACACCTTCGTCGGCGGTGATCACCACTTTCGACTTACAGTCGATGATGCGACCGGCCAAGGCCTCCGGCGAGAAACCGCCAAACACCACCGAGTGGATCGCACCGATGCGGGCACAGGCCAGCATGGCGACCGCAGCTTCGGGGATCATCGGCATATAAATAGTCACCACGTCGCCGCGGTGTATGTCCTGGCCACGCAGGGCGTTGGCGAACTTGCAGACTTGTTCGTGCAACTCGCGGTAGGTGATGGTGCGGCTGTCGGCAGGGTCATCGCCCTCCCAGATGATCGCCGCCTGGTCGCCGCGCTCGGCGAGGTGACGGTCCAGGCAGTTGTAGGAAACGTTCAAGGTGCCATCGGCAAACCACTTGATGTCGACATGGTGATCGTCGAATGAGGTCTGCTTCACCGTGGTGAAAGGCTTGATCCAGTCAAGACGCTTGGCTTGCTCACGCCAGAAACCATCGGGGTTGACCACCGACTGCTGGTACATGGCCTTGTAGGTCGCCTCGTCAGTCAGCGTGTTGGCTACTGTTTCGGGGCGAACGGGGTACAGGGAAGCCGCACTCATCTTTCTTACCTCGGTGAAATAGTTGTTTTTGTATGACCCCAGTTGTAGCCGGGGTCAGCCTATAGAACCATTCGACGATGGTAGTAACAAGACCCTACAAATTGCTCTGTTATCTCCTTCCCCCCTCTGGCCCGTAGCCTGCGGCGCTTGGCGGACACGTAAAAAAACCTGCGAGGGGGGATTATTACAAAAACCACCAATAGTGTTTATCAAAAGCACGGGTATATGAATATAACCCGCAGGCCTAAAATCGACTCCGCCAACAAGGCAACCAGATTAACAACGTAACAGCCCCCACGAAGGCACGTTAATCCGAAGTAAACACCCCTAAGTTACACACGAGGCCTCCAAAGGGCCCCGTGACCCCTTTCGCACTGAAGAAGGTAAAAAGAGAAATGAAAGCTTTATTAGTTATGGCCCTCAGCAGCTTGTGCGCCACCGCCGCCCTGGCCGAGGAAGCCCCGACTGACGTAGCCGGCCAGAACGCTCCGATTGTTGAAGACTACACCTACAGCACTCACCTGGACGTCGCCAAAGTAGTCTCCATGAGCACCATTCCAGATGTATGCGAAGTCGTACCGGTAAAAATGGAATATGAAGACTCCAAAGGTCAGCGCCACATTCTTAACTACCATGTGATGGGTAACGGTTGCTCTAACGGATAACAACTTCGTTAGTTCACATTGACCGTGATCTTATTCGCCGCAAGAAATTGTTCTTGCGGCCAAAAACCCGCCTCCCACTCCCCCGCTCAAAAAACCTCGCCAGCCCCCGCAATAAATAGCCCACCGTCCGTCAAAAAAATCCTCCTGCACCAACCCCCTGTAAACCCTCGCTCTGGCTCGAATACCAGGCGTTTTGTCAGCAATCCGAGCGCATCTGCCACAACACAAAGCCGTTTTTTTCCCTATAATGCGCGGGTAAATCGGGCCTGCAATATCCCTTTACACTGGGATGAAGAGCCGACCTGAGGCCTCCGCAGGAGCATGCATCTATCGCTCCGCCCCTCAAGCCTCACGCAGAGCACCCGTTCACCCCATTGCGTTTAATGCCTGCGCTAGCTGTTGCAACAAACGATTCCTTAAGATCCACCGCGGCCCGAGGGCCGTGTGAACCCCCAACCATCCGGTTTCACACGGGCACCTTCGAGCCCTCACGCAGGAGACGACACGTCATGCTGAGCTGGGACGAATTCGACAAAGAAGAAGACGGCGAAGTCGCCGTCAAAGGCGCCAACGCCGGCCACGCCACCGAAGCCAACATGGACCGCCTCGACGGTGCCGGCGCCGCTGCCGCCATCGAAGCCCGCGCCGTCACCGCCAACGACTCCGCCGCGATCATCCGCGCCAAGGCTGCCCTCGACAAACTCGACATCGCCGAAGGCCTCGCCGAGCTCGAAGGCGCCTCCGCCCGCGTCGCTGTCGACGAAAAGCGCATGATCAACTGCCGCGCCGACCTCAACCAACTCGTGCCCTTCAAGTACGACTGGGCCTGGCAGAAATACCTCGACGGCTGCGCCAACCACTGGATGCCGCAAGAGGTCAACATGACCGCCGACATCGCGCTGTGGAAAAACCCCGAAGGCCTGACCGACGACGAGCGTCGCATCGTCATGCGCAACCTCGGTTTCTTCTCCACCGCCGACTCGCTGGTCGCCAACAACCTGGTCCTGGCCGTGTACCGCCTGATCACCAACCCGGAGTGCCGCCAGTACATCCTGCGCCAGGCCTTCGAAGAGGCGATCCACACCCACGCCTATCAGTACTGCATCGAATCGCTGGCCATGGATGAAGGCGAGATCTTCAACATGTACCACGAGATCCCATCGGTCGCGAAAAAGCCGCCTGGGGCCTGAAATACACGCGCTCCATCTCCGACCCGAAATTCGAAACCGGCACCGTCGACACCGACAAAGAACTGCTGCGCAACCTGGTGGCCTACTACTGCGTACTGGAAGGCATCTTCTTCTATTGCGGCTTCACCCAGATCCTCTCCATGGGCCGCCGCAACAAAATGACCGGCGTGGCCGAGCAGTTCCAGTACATCCTGCGCGACGAGTCGATGCACCTGAACTTCGGCATCGACGTGATCAACCAGATCAAAATCGAAAACCCACACCTGTGGGACGCCGAGATGAAGGAAGAAGCGACCCAGATGATCCTGCAAGGGACCCAACTGGAGATCGAATACGCGCGCGACACCATGCCACGCGGTGTACTCGGCATGAACGCGGCGATGATGGAAGACTACCTCAAGTTCATCGCTAACCGTCGTCTGTCGCAGATCGGTTTGAAGGAAGAGTATCCAGGGACGACTAACCCGTTCCCATGGATGAGCGAGATCATGGACTTGAAGAAAGAGAAAAATTTCTTTGAGACCCGTGTGATCGAGTACCAGACTGGCGGTGCGTTGAGCTGGGATTGATTTTAACGGTACAAAGGAGCTGCCCATTGGCAGCTCTTTTTTTTGCAAAAAACTCAGTGATTTGGAACAGCAGATGGATTACCTGTAATCCGGCCAAATCCCCATCAGAACGCCAGCATCAAGGGTGACGGTGCCCGCATATTTGTGCCAACGAAGCCTCTATGCCACCCTCTTTAGCCCTCGCACTTAAACCAAGTCCGCAGGCTGCATCGTCAGGATGATTTTTCCAACGTTTTCAGACGACTCCATTCGGCGATGGGCATCGGCCGCGCGTGACAGCGGGAAAGTACTGTCGACGACCGGCTCCAAACTTCCAGCGCCATCGAAGCGATCAAGCCAATACTCGCGAAAGCGCTTGATCATGTCGTGCTTCTCCGGCTGTGTACGCGACTTCATGACTGTACCGATGATTTGCAAGTGACGGTAAAGAATGTGTTCCAGTTCTACGCTCACCTTACCGCCTCCGCCCAGGATACCGACCTGAACAAGTCGGCCGCCATGAGCGAGAGAAGCGATGTTGCGTGCAAAGTAGGGCTCGCCAATGAAATCGATGACGACATCAACTCCTCGACCATTGGTTTTGGCTGCGATGACTTCAGCAAAATCCTGCGTCTTGTAATCAATGGCAATATCCGCGCCTAAATGCTCGACACGCGCCAGCTTGCTGCCCTCGGTTGTCGCATACACCGACGCCCCGGTGGCGTAGGCCAGTTGAACGGCGGCAGATCCCACACCGCCTGCGGCGGCGTGGATCAATACCGAGTCGCCGGACTTGAGCCGAGCCAGGTGCATCATCGCTTCATGGGCCGTGACGAAGACCTCGGGAATAGCCGCGGCATGCACATAGTCCAGCTGCGCAGGGATATGCATGGCCATGCGGTAATCGATACGCGCAAGCTCGGCATAGGCCCCACCTCCGACGACCCCCATCACTCGATCTCCAACCTCGAAACCCGCGACCAAATCACCTTTGCCAATCACCTCACCGGCGATCTCCAGCCCGATGATCAGCGAGTCACCGAAATTCGGATGGCCGTAGCCACCCGTTCGATGTGTCAGGTCCGCACGGTTCACGCCAGCGGCATAGACACGTACCAGCAAGTCGGTTGGGCGCAGTTGTGGATTGGGAGCATCTGCCAGTTCAAGTACGTCCGCCGCGCCGAATGCTCTGATGCTGATGGCTTTCATGATCAGTTCTTCTCCGGTTCGGTAAACGTGGCATTAGCGATAGCAGAGGCGGTAATGGCGCCTGGAAAGCCTACGTAGAACGCCAGGTGAGTGATCGCGGCGGCGATTTCGTCATGGGTCACCCCGTTGCTCAGCGCCCGTCGCAGATGCGCGGGCAACTCTTCAGAGTGACCACCGGCAATCAATGCGGCCACCGTGATCAGGCTGCGGTCGCGTGGGGACAATGCCGGATCGCTCCAGATCTGCGGATACAGCGTCGAGTCAACGAATTGCGACAGCTTTGGGGTAAACGCCCGGGCCGCTTCACGAGGACTGCTGAAGTTGAGATTGGACATGATGCTGTCTCCTTAAACCTGGCTGATGAATTTGTGGGTGAGGTAGTGCTCGATGCCTTCAATGCCACCTTCCGAACCGTGGCCGCTTTCTTTCATGCCGCCGAAGGGAAGTTCTGTGGCGACGATGCGGTATTGGTTGATCCCGATCATCCCGGCCTCTAACCCGTCAGCGACGTCAATGGCCGTTCGAGCACTCGACGTGAACGCGTAGGCTGAAAGCCCGTAAGGCAGACGATTGGCCTCCTTCAAACCATCAGCCAAGTGATCGAATGGCATCAGCACGGCGATAGGCCCGAAGGGTTCTTCATGCATGACTCGGGCATGCATAGGCACATCCGCCAACACGGTGGGCTCAAAAAAGTAGCCGCTGCATTCCAGGCGTTTACCACCGGCCAACACGCGCGCGCCTTTGGCAACGGCATCTGCCACCAGCTCTTCCATCTTGGCCAACTGCCGTGGATTGGCGAGCGGCCCAACCTGGGTGCCGGGCGTCAGGCCATCGCCAATGTTCAACGCGAGGGTGGCCGTCACAAAGTGCTCAACAAACGTTTTATAGACGCCACGCTGAATCAAAAACCGCGTTGACGAGATGCAGACTTGGCCAGTCCCGCGGAACCGATTGGCAACGCCTTCGACGGCTGCTTTTTCGATTTCTGCGTCATCGAATACCAGCACCGGCCCGTGTCCTCCCAGTTCAAGGGTGATGGGCTTGACGCCCTCGGCAGCACGAGCGGATAGCAGCCGACCGATGGGAACCGAACCGGTAAAGGTCACCTTGCGAATGATGGGAGAAGCGATCAGGTGGCTGGAAACTTGGTCCGGCACACCAAAGACCACTTGCAACACGCCTTTAGGCAATCCTGCATCGTCGAGAGCACGCGCCAGGGCCAGCGCGGTGGAGGGGCTTTCTTCCCCTGGCTTGAGGATGACACTGCAACCTGCGGCCAAGGCTGCCGAGAGCTTGCGGGCGGGTGTAATGGCCGGGAAATTCCAGGGCGTGAACGCAGCGACAGGGCCGATGGCTTGGCGTTTTACCATTTGCAGCACACCGGGACGATTGGCCGGAACTACACGCCCATCGATACGGCGCGCGCTTTCGGCAAACCACTCGAAGTACTCAGCCGCACGCGTGACCTCATCCAGGCTTTCCGCAAGCGGTTTGCCTTCTTCCAGCGTCATTTGCTCGGCGATGTGTGGGGCCCGTTCCAGGATGAGATCGGCAGCGCGTTTGAGAATTTTTGCGCGCTTGTCGGGTACGGTCTGGCGCCATTGTTCAAAGCTCTGTTGAGTCACTTCGAGCGCGTGATCGAGGTCGCCTGCGGTGGCGAGTGGAACACGCCCGATCTCACGTGCGGTTGCGGGGTTGACGACAGCGGCGGTCGCGCGTCCTTCGGCACTGATCCATTCACCACCGATAAAGAGATAAAGCGGGTCGTAAGACGTGTTCATGAGGTTGCCCTTCGGTTGGTTTATCAACAAGTTCGTACAAGACTCAGCGCCTGGGTTGCCGTGTTCAGGCGCCCTGTGCAACCAAGTCTATGGAGTACGAACCGTTTGATTTAGCCGACCAGAAGGGAATCATTGTTGTGCCTGGAGGTAATATCGAGCACCGCCAGGAGCGTGTAGCATCTGCAAATACCGCCCACATCATGCGGCAATCAAGCTTGGCTCGTCGTTCCAGGCTCGATTGTTTTTTGGGGTGCGGACTTCGGCAGTGAAGAACGTTTGCAATCAGATCGACAGGTAGAGTTGGATGGATAAGCTTACGAACATGTCCGTGTACGTCAAAGTTGTTGAGATGGGCAGTTTTACTGCGGTGGCTAACCATCTGGACTCTACGGTCGGCAATGTCTCGCGTGCGGTTTCCGCGCTTGAAAACGTGCTCGACGCCCGCCTGTTACAGCGCTCGACCCGCCGCCTTTCGGTGACAGACGCTGGCCGGCGCTTTTATGAGCGTTGTACCAAAATTCTGGCAGACCTTGAAAATGCAGAAGCCGAAGCGAGCAACGCCGCGTTGAAACCCAGGGGGACGTTGCGTGTGCATTGTGTGCCGGGGCTAGCACGGCAGTTGGTTACTTCAGCCGTGCTGGATTACCGCCGGGAATTCCCCGATGTCACCGTGGACTTAATGCTTTCTCAGCGAATGCCTAACCTCCTGGAAGACCAACTGGACGTCTCGATTCTGATTGCCCGAACGCTGCCAGATTCAGCGTATGTCAGCCAAAAGATCGGCATCAGCCATTGTGTGCTGGTTGCGTCTCCAGCATATCTGGAGCAACACGCTGCCCCTGTAACGCCAGAAGATCTCAGCGATCATCAGTGTTTGCTGTTGGGCACCGTCGATTATGTGCGGGATGAATGGCAATTAAAGAGCAAGACCGGGGATGCGCTATTTACCCCCAAAGGCCCGAGTTTCAGCGTCAATGATATGGACGCAATGGCAGTCGCCATTCGAGAGGGAACAGGCATAGGTTTGCTGGCCGGTTTTTCAGCCATTGAGGACTTGCGTTCAGGCAGGCTCGTGCGTGTTTTGCCCGAGTACCATACCTACGAGCGTAATGTTTACGCCGTCTACACATCACGTCAGTTCATCGATGCAAAAGTTACTCGATTCATCGATACGTTAAAAAATCGGGTCGGTACTGAGCTGATGATGACCGCTCAGGAGCTCATTGCTTGAAGGACGCCAACCAAGGCCCGACGGGGAGGCTGTATCAGGATGGGTGTCTTCCTCATTTCGAGGCATTTCGAAACAGAAGACGCTAAAGACAATCAGGCGGGCTAAGGTTCGGTCATACCACTTGAAGTGTTTTTTTTGCCATTTTTTGCAGTCCATCACGAAGGGTTCGGATCGCATCACCAATGCTGTAGCCTTGTCCGCCAATTGCTATCAGCGCTGTCACCGCTCGAATGACCGGGATGAATTCACCGCCGGGCTCTACTCGACAATCGGCCGATTGATACAGGAGTAAACTCTTGCGGTCACAGCTGATGCATTCTCAATCAATACTAGCCAGGACCGAGGCCACCCCGTGAACCCAGATATGCTCGAAGCCGGCCCCGTGGATGCCAAAGTACTTTCCGTCTTTGACTTCGACGGCACCCTGACCCATCACGACAGTTTCGTGCCCTTCCTCAAGTTTGCCTTTGGCGCCGGCGAGTTCTATGGCCGGATGATCAAGCTGGCGGTGCCTGGGCTGCGGTTTCTGGTGCGGCAGATCAGCCGGGACGAGTTGAAGGCGCAGTTGATCCGCACCTTTATGACCGGGGTGGAGAAGGCGTGGGTGCAGCAGAAGGCCGAGGAGTACTGCCAGCGCAGTTGGGCGCGGTTGATGCGGCCGGCGGGGGTGTTGTCGGTGGAGCAGGAACTGGGCTCGGGGGCGGTGGTGACGTTGTGTTCGGCGTCGCCGGCGTTGGTGCTGCAGCCGTTTGCCGATCGGCTTGGGATCAAGTTGATCGGGACCGAACTTGAGGTCGTCAACGGCGTGTTGACCGGCAAGCTCACCGGGAACAACTGCCGGTGCGAGAACAAGGTGCTGCGACTTGAAGCGGTGTATGGCGACCTGGGGGAGTATCGACTCAGGGCCTGGGGCGATACGCGTGGGGATCGGGAGTTGTTGGCGGCGGCGCAGGACGCGCATTTTCGGCATTTTCATGGGAAGAAGCAGCAGGCCAGGTTGCAGCGCTGATAGGGGCGGTGGGGGATGCCATCGCAGCCTCGCTGGGGTACGCGAGGTTGCGGTTTCCTAGCGACATCTGCGTAATATCCGGCTATCAATAGCCAAACCTCTCACGGACCCGAGCCCATGAAATTCGACACGGCCTACAGCCTGAGTCTCGACGACAAGCTGTCGATCTACGACGTGCGAGAGTTGAATTTCGACGAAACCGACGCCTACGACTCCGACACGGACCGTTTCCTCTGCCCCAACGACACATGCCGCGCGGCCTTTGACGCAGGCAATGTGCTGAGCACGTTCAACGCAAAAAACGTCAACTACCGACGCACCCCGCATTTCAAGAACACCCCAGGCACCCGGCACATCGAGGGTTGCCGTTACGCCAGCAGCCACAAGACTGCCACGGGCGAAAGTGAGGACGAGCGCGAGGAACACTTCCCATCGGAATTCGTCCTGACCCGGCGCACCTACCCGCGTAAAACCCCGCAGGCCGGCACTGAGGGGCAAGTCCCACAAGCCCCGGCGAAGCCCCCTTCAACCCGCACCAGCGCGTCTGTCGGCGCCAACGACACCACCCCGGATAAAACCAGCGTGTTCGCACACCCGGTGGAATGTTATGTGTCGAACCTCGACGACAAGGACAAGCTCAAGGCGATGCCCTTGAAGATCGGCGACCATACCGCGACGTACTGGACGTTTTTCAAGAAGATCGAGTACCTGCAGGACAATCAGGGCCTGATCTACTGGGGCCGGATCAAAGCGATCAAGGACTACACCAACAGCTTTCGCATCGACTTCGAAAAGAAGGTTTGGCTCGACAAGAAGCCCTATTCGGTCAACGTCTACCTGAGCAAGAAACTCATCGAGAATTACCGCAAGCGCACAGCGTTCCTCGAGCAGATCAAGGCCGCGGCCAGCAGCGCACGGCCGTTATATTGCTTCTTTTACGGGGTGACGCCGACACTTAGACAGGTGCCCAGCAAGAAAAACCCCGAGCAGACGTTTGGGGTGTTCAGCGCCGATATCGAGAATCTGGATCATTTGATTATTCGCGAAGTGCCGGCGGCTGAGGCGGGTTAGCCGAGACCGTGCCCGACCTCGCACACGAATACCCTCGTGCAAGCCTCAAAATAGAACGGTGTCGGCGCCGGAGAAAATTCCAGTTGATGAGCGGTCAAAACAACTGTACAAAAACACAGTATAGTTTGTCCTCCCCGTCGAACCCTGGAGACACCCCATGTCCTCTCTGGCAATGAGCTCTTTCGTAGAACAGCAGATCGTCCTGCATCAATTCACCGCCAAGCACAGCGTGCAGGCCCGCGTCATGCTCGGCTGGAGCCGCGAAGAGCTGTCGCGCCAGGCCGGTGTGACGGTGGATGCGATTCAACGGTTTGAAACCCAGGGCGCCGTGGAGGATGACGTGCGCCTGACCCTGGCGTTTCGCCTGGAAGCCGAGGGGTTGGTGTTTTTCCCAGGGTTTGCGCCTGGCTGGGGGATGCGTGCGCGCAAGTTGGGAGCCGCCGCAACGGAACCCGCTGCACAAAACATCCTGTCTCGATTGATGGGTTCAACAGCGGCGTCAATTGATTCACCAACGTCGCAGGCGCAGTAAGGCGCTGAGTGCGAACCCCAACGTTGGCCACGCCAGGGTGTGAACATTGCCTGACGGCTTAGAGGCTGGGCTTGGCGACCTTCTGTGCCGCCTGCTCATAGCCATGGCCCACAGCAAGCAGTGTGGGTTCAGACCCACGGGCACCAAAGAAGTACGCACTGGTCGGCACGCCGTCTTCATTCTTCCCGGATGGCACGCTGATCCCTGGGTAACCGGCCACCGCAACCGCGAAGTAGCTGTTCGTATCAAAGTCCGACACCATGGCGTCGAGGTTTTCCTGCGCGATCAGTTCATCCACCGTGCCACGAAAATCCTCGATCATTGCGTCCCATAACGGCTGGCGCTCATCGGCGGTGAGGGTGGACGCGTTGATCTCCTTGAGTGTCGGTTGGTGATCGGTGTCGGTGCCATCGCGCTTTTCATTGAACGCGATCAACTCGGACACCGACTTGACCGGCAACCCCTCGCGCTTGGCCAGGTAGTCGTTCAACTCATCCTTCACATCGGCGTACAAGAGTTCGCCATAGCGTGATGCGTCGGCCAAGCGCATATCGACCGGCACCAGAACCGCGCCTTGCGCGCGAAGCACTTCAAGCGTCTTGCGAAATTGCGGACTGTTGTCCACCGGTAAGCTTTCGCCATTCGCGGAAAAGGTCACGGGATAGCCGATACGTTTGTCCTGCAACGCACCGGGCTTGAGCAACGCGGTGTAATCAATTCCTTGGGGCGCATCCACACTGGCGGCATCATGAGGGTCCCTGCCCGACATCGCATTAAGCATCAACGCAGCATCAAACACCGAACGCGTCATCGGGCCCGGCGTGTCCTGCCGATGACTGGCTGGAATGATGCCGCTGCGGCTCAACAAACCCACGCCGGGCTTGAAACCGACCACCCCGTTGAACGCCGCCGGCACGATGATCGAGCCATTGGTCTCGGTGCCCACCGCCAAGGGAGCGAAGCCTGCGGCGACCGCGGCGGCCGACCCCGAACTCGAACCACCCACCTCTGCGCCCGCTTGATGCGGGTTACGCGTCTGCCCGCCCCGCCCACTCGAACCATCGGGGCCACCGCGAAAGCCCGCCAGTTCAGTCAAGTTGGTTTTACCCAGGATCACGGCCCCCTGCTCGCGCAAGCGCTCGACGATGAAGGCATCCTTGGGCGCCGCACTGCCCACCAAGCCAAAGGCGCCAGCGCTGGTTTGCTGGGTATCTCCCGTCTCGATAGTGTCCTTGAGTAACACGGGAATGCCATGCAGCGGGCCACGCACCTTGCCATTGGCGCGCTCCAGATCGAGCTCGCGGGCGATCTGCAAGGCCTCGGGGTTCAGTTCAATGATCGAGCTCAATTTGGGGTCCAGCTTGTGAATGCGCTCCTGCAGGTAACTGACCAGATTCGCCGAAGTGAGCCCACCCGGCCGGGCCATTTGCTCGCCGAGCTCACGCACGCTGGCGTATTCCGTTCCCGGGGGAACCGGCGCTGAAGCCCCCGATGAAGACTGCGCAGGCAGCACTCGCTGCACCTGGTGAACAAACACACCCATGCCATAACCAATACCCAACATGAAGCACCTCCCGGAAGGCGTAAGAAGTGATGAAGGACCCACATTGATCCGTACACCAGTCTAAAAACCCCCCTCGTTCCAGGCTGCGCGACGCAGGTTGTTCAAACCGTGGGATTGTTCAGCGCAGTTGGTAGCTTTGCCTACCCATTAGTCAGGCCACGGGCGTTGCGATAGCCCTGCACCAGCACCTTCAGCGAGTCTTTCGACCACTGTGCGCCATAGAACCACAGCGTCACCCCGTCCCCCAGCGGCTCACCAAGGCTCGGGTAGCCACTCCAGCACGCGGCATGGAATGCAGCGCTATGGCTCTCGGACACCAGCGCATCCAGCCGATACTCACTCACACGCTCATCGATTTCATTGCGCGAATGCAGGGTGAAGCGCAGGCCGTCATCAGCCCGCTCTGCCGGCACCGCCACCAGTTGGGCACCGGCCTGACGCAGGAAGCCCAACGCTTCCAGGAAGGATGCGCTGTGTTCAATCGGCTCCTGATCATTGCCACGCACAAGGCGGTCGGCGAACCCCACGCGAGTGCCCGCCAACGTGTAGGGGACGGCGCAATTGCTGGAGTGTTGCACCAAGGCAGCTTCCACCTTGCCCGATTCAGTGGGCTCGACACCACTCAAGGCGATCAATGACAGCGCGGGGTCGCGCACAGGTTTCAGAGGCAGGGCCGGCACGTTATAGCCAGGGATTACAACGCCGGCACCAAGATGTGCATCGGGGACGTAGCCGATGCCCAATGCCGTCGTGGTCCCCGTTTCGACGTGAGCGTTGGAGGGCGCCTGCGCCAAACAAACCGGTTCCGCAGAGGGGGGTAAAAACGCTTCCCGCCGACAAGACATAGGCGATAGCAAAGACTTCCCACATTTATTGTCCATCAGAGCCGACTCCCGGAAATTGACCTTCCCGAGATCATCGCACTCTCATCTGGCGTTTGTCGTAGGCCTGCAACACCTTGAAAATTCCTTTTTTTCCGATTTCCCCAACCGTCAGTTCACAAGCGCTTCCTTACCGCTCTGAACCTCCACCTCCAACCACCACGCGACACCTCGCGCGGGCTGGCTCAAACTGAACGCCTGCCCCATGGCCGGTGTGGTAATCGACACGTTGCGCTCCCACGCCAACGCCATGATACGGTCGAAAGGCTCGTGCCAGGCATGGAAGGCCAGGTCGAAGGTGCCATTGTGAATCGGCAGCAGCCAGCGGCCTTTGAGGTCGATGTGCGCCTGCAGGGTTTGCTCCGGTTGCATGTGTACATGGGGCCAGTCGACGTTGTAAGCACCGGTTTCCATCAGCGTCAGATCAAACGGCCCGTACTGTTCGCCGATGCGTTTGAAGCCGTCGAAATAACCGGTGTCGCCGCTGAAAAACACGCGACGCGCGCCATCGATCATCACCCAGGAACACCACAGCGTCTGGTTGCTATCAAACAAACCACGCCCGGAAAAATGCTGCGCGGGAGTGGCGACAAAATGAATGCCATCGACTTCGCTGCCCTGCCACCAATCCAACTGCCGCACTTGGCTGGCGTCCACCCCCCACTTCACCAGGATGTCGCCGACGCCCAGCGGCGCAAGGAAGTAGCGGGTCTTGTCGGCCAGTTGGATGACGGCCTTGCGGTCGAGATGGTCGTAATGGTTGTGGGAAAGAATCACCGCTTCCAACGGCGGCAGGTCTTCGAGACTGATCGGCGGCGCATGGAATCGCTTGGGGCCGGCCCAACTGAACGGCGAAGCGCGCTCGGCGAATACCGGGTCGGTCAGCCAGAATTTGCCGCGCATTTTCAGCAGCACGGTGGAATGCCCCAGGCGGAACACACTGTGGTCGGGGGCGGCCGACAGCTGTTCGCGGGTCAGCGAATGTACCGGAATCTCCCCCACCGGCCGCGTGCTGCGCGGCTTGTGAAACAGCATCTTCCAGAAAATGCGCAAGGTTCTGCCGAAGCCGGCGCGCTGTACGGGAGCATGGTTACTGAAGGTGCCTTGCTCCTGTTCGGCAGCTTTGCGTACCACAGGCGAGGGATCGAGACGGGTTGAAATCGTGGCCATTACAAGGTGACTCCTACGGACCGCTCATGGAATTACACTGCACAGTGTAGTTTCAAGATTGCAACAAAACCCGGAGCAAGTAAACTACCGAGTGTAATTTTCCTTTTAGAGTCGATCACTGTTCATGACTGCGCCTCAACGCCTCACCCAACGCAAACGCGAAGCCATCCTGGCCGCCGCCATCGCAGAGTTTCGGGTCAATGGGTTCGAGGTCACCAGCATGGACAGGATCGCCGCCACCGCCGGCGTTTCCAAGCGCACGGTGTACAACCACTTCCCCAGCAAAGAAGAGTTGTTCGCCGAAATTCTCAACCAACTCTGGGCCAGTAGCGTCGCGCAACTCGACGTGAGCTACGCCGGCGACCGCCCGCTGCGTGAACAACTGCGCGGGTTGCTGGAAGCGAAGATGAAGATGATGTCGGACGTTAACTTCCTCGACCTGGCCCGGGTCGCCATCGCCGCCACCATTCACTCGCCGGAACGCGCCCAGGACATGGTCAACCGCTTGAGCATGCGCGAAGAAGGTTTCACTCAATGGGTGCGCGCCGCCCAGGAAGACGGCCGGCTCACGTGTACCGACCCGGCCTTCGCCGCGCACCAGATTCAAAGCCTGCTCAAGGCGTTCGCCTTCTGGCCGCAGATCACCCTCGGCCAACCCACCCTCGACGCCGCCGACCAAGCCCGCGTGATCGAGTCGGCAATCGATATGTTTCTGGCCCGCTACGACGCCGATACTCGCCGCCCGCAGTAAACGACCGTTGCAGACGCGACATACCTGGTCGTTTTTGGCCTATTTGCCCTCTGTTTTGCGCGAATGGCCTGGAAGGACACTGATTATTCCTACATGAATAATCGACAATATTCACACACATTATCCGATCAACGGTTATCCCTGCACACGCGCGCGGCTGAATCTGTGAAAAAGAGCTGACCTGGGAATCTATGGAAAACAGACGAGGCAAAGGGCTTTCATTTGCCAGGCGTATTTACAAGCCAAGGATCATCGGCCTGGGTATCGGCTGCATCAGTGTCATCGGCGGCTTGTACCCGCTCGCGATGCCGGGCTGGGTGTGGGCGTTCCTGCTGTTCAATGGGTTGGCGTGGGCACATGTGGCGTACCAACTGTCAATCCGCTCACCCTTCCCCTACCACGCCGAACAGCGCAACATTTTGTATGACTCGTTGTGCGGTGGTTTCTGGGCCGCCGCTGCCCAGTTCACGCCGCTGACGGCCGTGACCATCCTCTCGATGATGACCATGAACAACTTCGCCGCCGGCGGCAAGCGCCTGTTCCTGCGCGGTTTGCTCGCGCAAGGGGTGGGGATCGGGGTGGCATGGGCGCTGTTCGGCGTGCGGTTCAACGCCGACGTCAGCCTGCTGCAGGTCTACACCTGTCTGCCGATGTTGACGTTGTACCCCATGGCCATCGGCATGGTCTGCTACGAGTTGGCGATCAAACTGTCGGAACACAAACGTGCCCTCAGCGCCCTGAGCCGCACCGACAGCCTCACCGGCCTGCTCAACCACGGTTCCTGGAAAGATCTGCTGCACCTCAAGTTCCACAAGTGCCGGCAGCAGCAAAGCCACGCCACCATCGCGCTGATCGATATCGATCACTTCAAACAAATCAATGACACTCACGGCCATATCGTCGGCGATGCCGTACTGCGCCAACTGAGCCTGGAGATACGGCGCAACCTGCGCGAAAACGATCTGGCTGGACGCTACGGGGGCGATGAGTTCTGTGTGATTCTTCCGCAAATGCCCTTGGAAGAAGCCGCACGGGTGATGGAGCGTATCCGCGAAAACTTCAGTAATTATCGCAACCCGCAGATCCCCGAGTTGCGCGTGAGCCTGAGCATCGGCCTCGCCGATTTCCAACGGATCTTCACCGATGCCGCCACCTGGCTGAACGCGGCGGATCGCGCGCTGTACGCCGCCAAGGACACCGGGCGCAACCGGGTCAATGCGAGTAACTACGCGGTCGCCCATTCCGCCTGAGGCGGTCATACGGCATCTCGTAGGCAACCCAGGTCGTCCTCGGGTTATTCATGCGTAAGACAGGTCGCCAAGGCTATAGTGGCCACCTGTCTTAAACATTGATGACCCGAGTTTGCCATGAGCCCAACCCCCGACAACCCCAAAGCCGTCCCCGTCGATCATCTACGTTTCCATCGACGCCACGCGCACCTGGCGCCGACCTTTGGCAACGACACCTTCGCCCTCAAGGCCGAGGCTTTCGCACGCTTCTTCGGCACGCCGATGTTCCTCGGTGCGCAAACCTTGATCGTGGCCGTGTGGATTGCGCTCAACGTCAGCGGCATCACGCACTTCGACGTCTACCCGTTCATCCTGCTCAACCTGGCCTTCAGCCTGCAAGCGGCCTACGCGGCGCCGCTGATTCTGCTGGCCCAGACACGCCAGGCCGCGCGCGACAAAGCCCAGTCCGACGCCGACGCGCAGCACCGTGAAGCGCTGGCCGTCGCCAATGCCGAGCGCCAGGCCGAGGCGCAGAACACCAGCAAACAGCTGCTGGAACTGCTGGAGCAGAACACTCGGCTGACGGAAATGACCAAGCAACTGACCGAGCGCATCGATACCCTGACGTGTGAAATGCATGCGCAGTTTGTGCGAAAACCTTAAGCACCCCATGCCTGCCGGTCTCAGGGGCTCAGTCGTACATGCCGCCCCAGTTGATCAAACAGCGTCACCACCGAGCGCAATGCCCGGCAATCGGGGCGCGTCAGCAGCCATAGCGCCGTGTCATGCCCCGCCAACGCGGGGCCCAGCGGTTGCAGGTGTTCATCCAACAGGAAATCCGGCAGCGCCGCCACGCCCAGCCCTGCCCGCACCAGTTCGGTGACCGACAACATGCTGTTGCAGCGATAGCCGGGACGCACACCCGGCAGCTGCGCGCGGCGCCAGACGACGGTGGGATGATCGGGCAGGAAATCATCCGGTGCGATCCAGGCCAGCTCTGCCAGCTCGCGTCCTGCGTGCCGCCGCGCAAAACCTGTGCTCGCGCACACCTGATACCTCACGGTGCCGAGGCAACGTCCGACCAGATGCTGCGGCGGTGTCCGGGTCAGGCGCAAGGCGATGTCGGCATCGCGGCGGCTGAGGTTGGCGAAGTCATTGGAGGTGCTCAGCTCCAGGGTCAGCGCCGGGTAATCCGGCATGAACTGCGCCAGCGCCGGCAACAACAAGCCTTGCAGTACCGAGTCGGTGCAGGTCAGGCGCACGGTGCCGCTGATCACTTCACCGCCTTGCTCGACGCCGACCCGCGCCGCTTCCAGGGCTTGTTCGGCGCGTTCGGCCTGTTGCGCCAGATGACTGGCCAGGCTGGTGGGCAGGTAACCGGCGCGGCTTTTTTCAAACAACGTCTGGCCCAGCGCGGCCTCCAGGCGCCGCACGGCGCGGAACACCGTCGACACATCCACCCGCAACAACGCGGCGGCCCGCGCCAGGGTGCCACCGCGCACCAGGGCGAGGATCAGCGACAGGTCGGGGTAATCGATTCGATAGTGCGTGAGTGCATTGAACATGTGGGCAAACGCCAATATTGATTGCGTGAACGCCAATCTATAGTGCGCGCCAGGACACAACAAGCCAGGGGATGCCTAAGATGAACGCCAGCACACTGCACCTCGCCCTGATCGGCGATTACAACCCCGATGTCATTGCGCACCAGGCCATTCCCGTGGCGCTGCAACAGGCCGCCGACGCCTTGGGCCTGACGGTTCGCACGCAATGGCTGGAGACCGACACCCTCAACACCACCTCCGCGCTGCAGGGTTTCGATGGCTTTTGGTGCGTGCCCGCCAGCCCGTACCGCGACATCGACGGCGCACTGCGTGCGATCCGTTTTGCCCGCGAGCAGCGGCGCCCTTTCCTCGGCACCTGCGGCGGTTTTCAACACGCGGTGTTGGAATATGCCCGCAATGTGTTGGGCTGGGCCGATGCCGAACATGGCGAACTGGCCCCCAACGCCCCACGTGCGGTGATCGCGCCACTGAGCTGTTCTCTGGTGGAAGCCACCGACACCGTGCGCCTGGCCGCCTACACGCGCATCGCCGACGCCTACGGCACACGCGATATCCACGAAGGTTATCGCTGCCGCTACGGCATCAACCCCGACTTCGCCAGCGCGCTGCTGGACGGTGCTCTGATCCCCTGCGGCCACGACTCGGCCGGCGACCTGCGCGCGGTGGAGTTGCTGGACCATCCGTTCTTTGTCGCCACGCTGTTCCAGCCCGAACGCGCCGCCCTCAAGGGCGTCACGCCGCCGCTGGCGATCGCTCTGCTCAAAGCCTGCCAGGAGACCTCGGTATGATTGCCCACACCCCCGCCCCGCCTTACTACGCAGTGATTTTCAGCTCACTGCGCACCGCCGGTGACCACGGTTACGCTGAGGCTGCCACGCGCATGCTGGAACTGGCGCGCGAGCAGCCGGGCTTTCTCGGGGTTGAGTCGGCGCGGGAGGATGGCCTGGGGATCACCGTATCGTACTGGCGCAGCGAAGCCGACATCCTCGCCTGGAAACAACAGGCCGAGCATCGGGCGGTGCGCGAGCAGGGGCGTTCCACTTGGTACTCGGCGTTTCACACACGCGTATGCAAGGTGGAGCGGGCCTACACACTCCAGAACTGAACGGCAGCCGGAAGCCCTCCCGCCGTTGATCTTCATCGATGCCAAAACGCCGCTCAGGCTAGCTGACGAGACTGCGCAACGCACTGATCTGCGGGATCTCCACCCGCCGCATGTACACGCGCAGCGGCTCGGTGATGTTGATGCGATCGTCGATGTTCTGATCGAGCAGCAGCTGCAGACGCTCACGGGACAACGTCATGACGTGCTCGGGGGCCGGCAGCCAGACAAATTCGGCAGTGGGGATGATGCCGTCATCGGCGACATCCATACCGAAGGAGTCTTCGCTGAACCGCACAATGTACTGGCCGGTCTTGCGGTTGAGGCCGACAAAACCGTGAAGCTGGTCGGCGGCCTGGCAGATAAGCTCGGAGGTGATTCGCATGGTAAACCTCACTGAAAAGTCCCACAGGGACTGGAAAGATGGTTTACACGCGTGGCGGAAAGTACTGCCCTCTTACGGGGCGGTTCGCGGCAAGAGTACTGCAAAGCCACGCAAAAAAAACCCAGAAAATTAGCGCGCACACACGTTAATGTCGGTTTGGTGATAGCGCCTTTCGTTATCAATTGTTAAAAAGGAAGCCTTCTCAAAGCTCCCTCCACGAAAGGACTCCATATATGCCTGTCACGTTCACCAAGAGTGCCTTGCTGCTCGCCCTGATGCTTGGCCTTGGCCAGGCGCAGGCTGCCGACCCGATCAGCCCGGCTGAATTGGCAACTAACGAAGGCATTCCCTACCCTGCGGTGATCGCCCACCGCGGTGCGTCCTACGACGCCCCCGAGTCCACTGCCGCAGCCTACAAGGTCGCGCGCGACCTGGGCGCCGACTACCTGGAGTTGGACCTGCAGCGCAGCAAGGACGGCGTGCTGTTCGCCCTGCACGACAACAACCTGCAACGCACCACCGACGTGGCCACCAAGTTCCCCGAGCGCAAAGACGCCCCGGCCAACGAGTTCACCTGGAAAGAACTGCAAACCCTCGACGCCGGCAGTTGGTTCAACGCCGCCTACCCGGACCGCGCCCGCCCGGGCTTCGTCGGCCTGAAAATCCTCAGCCTGGACGACATCATCAAGATCGCCGAAGGCAACCCGCAGCACAAACCGGGCCTGTACATCGAAACCAAAGAGCCCAAGCAATTCCCTGGCATCGAAGCCGACCTGAAAAACAAGCTGCTGGACAAAGGCTGGTTGAGCTCCGCCGGCTCCAAGCTGGGCAAGAGCAACACCGGTGTCGGCCAGGGCAAAGGGCGCGTGGTGCTGCAGACCTTCGAGACGGCCAGCCTGAAAGAGCTGCAGAAAGAAATGCCCAACACCCCGAAAATCCTGCTGCTGTGGGTGGGTGAAGGCAGCATCGAGCCGAAATCCAAGCAAACCTTCGCCGAATCCGGCGAAGCGACCAAGGCCGCTTACTACGCCAAGCAAGAGCCCAAGGACGCCGCCGAGTTCGAAAAGTGGGTCGACGAAGCCAAGAGCCTCGGCGCCATCGGCACGGGCCCGTCGGCGGAGCTGACCGCCCTTGGCGACCAGAGCTACACCGACCTGGTGAAGCCTGGAATGAACAAGCTGACCCACGACAAGGGCCTGCTGGTACACGTCTACACCGTGGATGAACCTGTGGACTTCGAGAAAGTGATGAACGCCGGCGTCGACGGTATCTTCACCAACCGCGCCGCCGAACTGCTGAAGTTCTACAAGCGCTGGCCGTCGTCCAGCGTGCAGGACCTGCTGAACGACCACAGATACTGAGCGAGTCAGTGTGCCATTAAGGATGAATTAAGTTGCGCCGGTTAATCTGGCGCCACTTAAACAGCTCACCGAAAAAGGATACACACCATGAAAACCTTGACTGCCCTGTTTGCCGCGACCGCCCTGACCCTGGCCGCCGGCCTGGCCCAGGCCGATGTCCGCCCGGATCATATCGAAGGTCTGCTCAAATCCGGTGCCGTGATGCCTTTCGACAAGCTCAACGCCGCCGCCGTGGCCAAACACGCCGGCGCCCAGATTACCGACACCGAGCTGGACCACAACAACAGCGGCGTCCTGGTCTACGAAGTTGAACTGACCGACACCGCCGGCAAGCGCTTTGAAGTGAAACTCGACGCCAAGACCGGCACCGTGCTCGAAGACAAGCAAGACACCTGAGTCAAACCCTGAAAAAACCGCGCCACCTTCGGGTGGCGCGGTTTTTTATGGGCGCTTGATCAAGCGCTCAGTCGCGCCGTCACCTCGTTCAATTCGCCGGACAAACCACGCAGATTCTGGCTCGCCGCTTCGGTGCGCTTCACGTTGTCGAGGTTGGCGGTGGCCACGGTGGTGATCTGGGTGATATTGCGCGAAATATCCTCGGCCACCGACGTCTGCTCCTCGGCCGCCGTGGCGATCTGGCGGTTCATGTCGCGAATCGCTTCGACGGCCTGGGTGATGTGAGCCAGCATCGCGCCGGCCTGGGTGACTTTTTCCACGCTGTCATCGCTGCACGACTGGCCAGTGACAATCGCCTCGGCCGCGTCGACCGCACCGGTTTGCACCGCCTGGATAATCTGATTGATCTCGATGATCGACGCCGCCGTGCGTTGCGCCAGGCTGCGCACTTCATCGGCCACCACCGCAAACCCGCGCCCCGCCTCACCCGCCCGTGCCGCCTCGATCGCGGCGTTGAGCGCCAGCAGGTTGGTCTGCTCGGCGATCCCGCGAATCACTTCGAGCACCTTGCCGATCCGCACGCTGTCGGTTTCCAGGCGGCGGATGATGGTGCCGGTGTTGAGGATTTCAGTACGCATCTGGCCGATGGTGGCAATGGTGACTTTCATCACTTCGCCGCCCTCGCGGGCCGATTGGTCTGCGTCATCGGCCGCGCGGGACGCACTGGCGGCGTGGTGCGCCACTTCCTGGGCGGTGGCCGACATTTCGGTCATGGCCGTGGCCACCTGGTCGGTACGGTTGAATTGTTCGTGGGTGCCGGTCGCCATTTGCCCGGCGATCGAATTCAACTCACCGCTGGCGTGGACCAGATCGGTGGCACTGCGCTGCAGGCGGCTGAAGGTTTCGGCCAAGAAGTCGCGCAAGGTGTTCGCGGCCTCCGCCAGATGCCCCAATTCGTCCTGGCGACGACTGGCGACACGCTCGGCAAAACGGCCGTGGCTCAGTTGGCTCACATACTCGATCAAGCCACGGATCGGCAGGATCAGGTTGCGGTTGATCAACCACAGGCTGAACAGGCCGATCAATACGCCGGACAGCAACATGATCGCCAGCCCCACCATCACCGTGCGCTCGGCATGGGCGCTGATGACCTGGGATTGCTGGGTGCTTTGGGCACGCAGGTCGCTGACCAGCGCGCTCATCTGTTCGCTGGCGGCGCGGTCCACGCCCTTGACCGCAGCGTCTCCGGCGCTCGGGTCGGCGCCGGCGGCCAAGTAGGCATCGCGGCCCTTCTGGTAGGCAACGCCGAGCTGCTGGTGCTCCTTACGCAGGTTCTGGATACGCTGGCTCAGCGCCGGGTCATCGACGGTCTGGGTGACCAGCCGCGAGAGAATGCCTTGTACATCGCGCTGCCGATCCTGGAACTGGCCCCAGTATTTCTCCAGGTCCTGCGGCTGCTTGCCGCGCAACAACACGTTTTTCCATTCTTGCACCTGCACTTTGAATTGCAGGTTGGCCTCATCGATCAACTGTGAAGTGAGCAACGGCCCATCGAGCAAACTGCGGTAACTCTGCACCCCGTTGGAAAGGAAGTTGAAACAGGCCAGGGCGATCAACAGCATCGCCAGCAGGCTGCCGCCGAGCAGCGACAAAATCTGTGCCCGCAGGGATGTTCGTAAAAAAGTCATCGGGAAAAGCCTCGAAACAAGGAAAAGGTGCAAATACGTCATGACATCCCTGTCGTCGAAGGCGCCGTCATCCGCAGCGGTTGTTGTGCCCTGAATCGGCCGATCTAGACACTTCTTGAGCTCATTTCGATAGCCGGTCAATAAAATGTCATCAAGTCGAAAACTGTCACAAAACTGTCAAGCATCCTTGCAATGATTCGCTCACGCGAACCTGTGAAACGTCCGACAGGTCCTTTCTCTGCGAGACTCCATGAACCACAGCATCGACCATAGCCACCAGGACTCCGATCTGTTTGGCTTGCTTTACGGTTTCCGTTTCCGCCCAGGCGAAAAGGGTGAGCAGATTGATTCAGCCACCGCTCTCCAGGCCTTGCAGCAACCGCAAGACCCGCAGGAGTTTCTATGGCTGCACCTGAACCTGGCTCATGCCGGATGCGAGCGCTGGATGCTGGCGCACCTGCAATTGCCGGAAGAATTCTTCGAAGCCTTGCACGAAGGCTCACGCTCCACCCGTATCGAACACGTCGACTCTGCCTTGCTCGCGGTGGTCAACGACGTGGTGTTCAACTTCAGCAGCATGGTCTCGTCGGATATTTCCACATTGTGGGTCTGCGCCCGCAGTCACTTGCTGATCAGCGCGCGCCTGCAACCGCTGCACTCGGTGGACAAGTTGCGTTCGTCGGTCAAGGCCGGTGAGCACTTCCGCTCGCCGCTGGAGTTGCTGGTCCACCTGCTGCGCGACCAGGGCGAGGTGCTGACGCAGATCGTGCGCAAGACCAGCATCAGCGTCGACCACATCGAAGACCAATTGCTCTCCTCGCACCTGTCCACCAACCGCGCCGAGCTGGGCGCCATGCGCCGGGTGCTGGTGCGCCTGCAACGCCTGCTGGCGCTGGAGCCCGGCTCGCTGCTGCGGCTGCTCAACCGCCCGCCGCAGTGGCTGCAAAAGGAAGACGTCAAGGAGCTGCGCAAATCCACCGAGGAGTTTGCGCTGATCATCAACGACCTGACCGCCCTGGGCGAACGCATCAAGTTGTTGCAGGAAGAAATCGCCGCCAACCTCAACGAACAAAGCAACCGCACGCTGTTTACGCTGACGGTGGTCACGGTGCTGGCGTTGCCGATCAATATCATTGCCGGCTTTTTCGGCATGAACGTAGGCGGCGTGCCGCTTTCCCAAGACCCGGAAGGCTTCTGGATTCTGGTGGCGTTGGTCGCGACCTTTACCTTGATTGCCGGGCGCTGGGCCTTCAGGAAACGCAACGACTACTGACCCTCACATGCGCTCAAAAAATCTGTGCGTTTGTAGACCAGCGGCCAATCCAATCCGCTAAACACTGATCTATCGCAGCATCTCTGTAATATTCTGCAATGATCATGAGCGACATCCTCTCCGACACTGGATGTTACTGCATGGCCACCCCTTCCCTGACAGCTTCAACGCATACGTCATCCGTTGATACCCGACCCAGGCTGGACAAAAAACCCGGCCTGCTGACGGTGATCATTTTCTTTGCCGTGCTCGCGATGGGCCTGTTGTTCACCGCCTACAGCCTGATGCGCGACATGCACGAACTGGGCACGCTGGTCACCACCTGGACGCCGTTCCTGCTGCTGGGCGTGGCGCTGCTGATCGCCCTGGGTTTCGAATTCGTCAACGGTTTCCACGACACCGCCAACGCCGTGGCGACGGTGATCTACACCAACTCACTGCCGCCGCAGTTCGCGGTGGTGTGGTCGGGTTTTTTCAACTTCCTCGGGGTGCTGCTCTCCAGCGGCGCAGTGGCGTTCGGCATCATTGCCCTGCTGCCGGTCGAGCTGATTTTGCAGGTGGGTTCCTCGGCCGGTTTCGCGATGATCTTCGCCCTGCTGATCGCGGCGATCCTGTGGAACCTCGGCACCTGGTGGTTGGGCCTGCCGGCCTCGTCCTCCCATACTCTGATCGGTTCGATCATCGGCGTCGGCGTGGCCAATGCCCTGATGCACGGGCGTGATGGCACCAGCGGCGTGGACTGGAGCCAGGCGATCAAGATCGGTTACGCCCTGCTGCTCTCGCCGCTGATCGGTTTCGCTTTCGCCGCCCTGCTGTTGCTGGCCCTGCGCGCCTTCGTGAAAAACCGCGCGCTGTACAAGGCGCCCAAAGGCGACACCCCGCCGCCATGGTGGATTCGCGGCATGCTGATCCTCACCTGCACCGGTGTATCGTTCGCCCACGGCTCCAACGACGGGCAAAAAGGCATGGGCCTGATCATGCTGATCCTGGTCGGCACCCTGCCGATGGCGTATGCGCTGAACCGCGCCATGCCCGCCGAACAATCGCTGCAGTTTGCCGCAGTGGCTGAAGTGACCCAGGTCGCGCTGATGAAAAGCGCGCCGCAAGCGCTGCCGGGCGACCCGCGCCCCATCCTCTCGACCTACGTGCGGACCAAGGACGCCACACCCGAACTGATCCCGGCCCTCGCCGCCCTCGCCGGCCAGATCGGCGATGAAGTCAAAGGCTACGGCTCTTTGGCTAAAGTCCCCGCCGAAGCCGTAGGCAACGTGCGTAACGACATGTACCTGACCAGCGAAACCATTCGTTTGATGGACAAGGCCAAGATCGGCAACTTCGACGCCGACACCCAAGGCAAGCTGCAACTGTTCAAGCAACAGATCGACAACTCCACGCGCTTCATTCCGCTGTGGGTGAAGATCGCCGTGGCCATCGCCCTGGGGCTCGGGACCATGGTCGGCTGGAAGCGCATCGTGGTGACCGTGGGCGAAAAAATCGGCAAGACGCACATGACTTACGCCCAAGGCGCCTCGGCCGAGACCGTGGCGATGCTGACCATCGGCGCTGCGGATATGTTCGGCTTGCCGGTGTCGACCACCCATGTGTTGTCATCCGGCGTGGCGGGGACCATGGTGGCGAACGGCGGCGGCTTGCAGATGAAGACCATCCGCAATTTGCTGATGGCCTGGGTGCTGACCTTGCCGGCAGCGATTCTACTGTCGGGTAGCCTGTACTGGTTATTCACCCAACTCTTCTGACCCAGCGCCGGTCAACAATGTGGGAGGGGGCTTGCTCGCTCCCACATTGTTGGCCGGCGTGGCAGTGACCAGGGTGGCGATGCTGCGCTACTGGCTGTTCAGCAAACTCTGCTGACCCACTACATTTTGCTGGGTGGTGTTTCAGGTATTGAAGAGCCCGGTCATTGCCTTCAGGCGCTTCTTGTACACCCGCCGCGCCTCCAACGCCTGCTCCAGGCTGACCGCCACAAACCCCGCCCGCTGGTTCGGCTGCATCTGCCCGATCAAGTCCAGGTCGGCACTGATCACCGTGCCGATCATCGCGTAGCCGCCGCCCGACACCGCGTCCCGATGCAGCACGATCGGCTCCAGCCCGGCCGGCACCTGGATCGAGCCGATCGGGTAGCAACTGTCGACGATGTTCGACGGATCGGACCCCGCGCCAAACGGCTGCTCCCGTGGCTGAAAGCTCAACGCACTGCCGCCCTTGAAGCGATAGCCGATACGATCCGCCTCGGACCCCACCGTCCACGGCTCGGCAAAAAAGCTGCTTTTCGCCGCCGCCGTCAGGCGTTCGTAATACAGGCCGGGCACCACGCGCAAGGTCACATCGCCACCGACTGCCCGGCGCAAGGCCATCGGCAAGCTGTTGCCCGCCCGCCCCTGCCCACAGGGCTCGCCGATGGGCAGCTCATCCCCCGCCTGCAACCGCCGCCCGTGAAAGCCGCCGAGTGCGCCGAGGGTGTAGGTCGAGCGACTGCCGAGCACCAACGGCACGTCGATGCCGCCGGCGACCGCCAGATAGGTGCGCGCACCGGCCTGGGGAAATTCGAAGCGCAACACCTGCCCGGCGCGGACCTGGAACGCGGTGTCCTGGTGGACCACTTCACCGTCCAGGCGCGGCGCCATCAAGGCGCCGCTGAGGGCGACCAAGGCGTCCCGGCGAAACTCCAGCTCGGGACCGATCAGCGTGCATTCCAGGCCGGCCGCGCCCGGCGGGTTGCCCACCAAATGGTTGGCCGCGCTCAGCGCGTACTGGTCCAGCGCGCCCGACGGCGGAATACCCAGGTGGTAATAACCTTCGCGGCCCAGGTCCTGTACCGAGGTCGCCAGGCCGGGTTTGAGCACCTTGATCATGCCAGCGCCTCCTGCAGGGTTTTCGGATAACCGATGGGGTCGGCGAGAAACGCATCCAGGGAAAATTCCAGGGGGCGGATGCGCAGGTCGAAACGTCCTGCGTCCACCTCGGCGACGGCCAGGTCGTAGGCCTCGCGGTCGATCGGTTTGAACTGCACGATGTCGCCCGGCCGGAAGAACACCATATGGTCCTTGAGGTAGGCCAACTGCTGCGCCGGGTCGTAGATCGGTGCCGGGGTGACGCCGAACATCTGGTAGCCGCCGGCGCCGCGCACCGAATAGATGCAACCAAAGCAGCCGCCATGGCCGAGGGTCAGTTTCGGCGTGTCGGTGCGCGGGCGCAGGTACTTGGGCACCTGCAACTGCCGCTCGCGCTCGACCATCTGGAACATGAACGGCAAGCCCGCGACAAAGCCGACCATCGACACAAACCACGGCGCGCCACTGTGGGCCGCGATGAAAGCGTCGACATCGGCCAGGCCGTTGATCCGCGCCGCGTATTCCAGGTCGGTGCCGTTGGGGTCTTGATGGCGATCGCGAAAGCGCATCAGGGTTTCGTGGGTCCAGGGGTCGTTGTAGAGCACCGGGATTTCGATGATGCGCGTGTGCAAGGTGCGTTCGGCCACGGCCTGGGCTTCGGCGCTTTGCACCGCGTCGAGCAGCACATGGGGCGCAATGCGGTCCGGGTCGAAGCGGATCTGGAAGGAGGCGTTGGCCAGGCACACATCCAGCACACCGTCCAACGCCAGGCGTTCCACGGCGCGGGTCACGGCCATGCCTTTGAAGAAAGCCTCCAGGGACATGCTGTCACTGACCTCGGCGAACAGGTGTTCATCGGCGCCGAAGCTGTAGCGGATGGGGGACGTTTCAGCCATGTCTGTTCCTCTTGGAATCGTTATAGAAAGGCAGGCAAAAAAGTATGGGGTCGATCTTATTCGGGTGTTCTGACCGCAATGCCTGCTTGGTCCAGGGCTTCACGGGTGGCTTCGACCAATTCCAGGGCACCGGGGGTGTCGCTGTGCAGGCAGATGGAATCGAATTCGATAAACAGGTCTTCGCCTTCTACGGTGCGTACAAGACCCGTCTGACAAGCCCGTAGGACCCGCGCCGCGACGGTGGCAGGGTCGAGGGCGCGCACCGTGCGGGTGAACACGATGGAGCCGCTCAGGTCGTACTCGCGGTCGGCGTAGAACTCACGCACCACCGGCTGCCCCAGTTCCTTGGCTATGCGCCAGATCACCGAATTCGGCATGCAGTACAGCAACAGTGTCGGCTCAATCAGTTGCAGGTTTTGCACCAACAACCGCGCGGCGTCTTCATCGCGGGCCAGGTGCATGTAGAGCGCGCCGTGGGGCTTGATGTGTTGCAGGGGCACCCCCTGGGCCCGGGCGATTTCACGCAGGGCGCCGAGCTGGTAGAGCATGTCGTCCACCAGTTCCTGGGCCGGCGCGTTGATATGGCGGCGACCGAAGCCCACCAGGTCGCGAAAGCCCGGATGGGCGCCGATGGCGACCCCCAGTTGCTTGGCGCGTGCGACGGTGCGGCGCATGGTGCCGGGGTCGCCGGCGTGGAAGCCGGTGGCGATATTGGCCGAGCTGATGTAGGCCATCAGCTCGGCATCGACGCCATCGCCGATCGTCCAGGGGCCGAAGCCTTCGCCCATGTCTGAATTGAAATCCACTGCCTGCATGAAAAGTCGCTCCGCCAAAGGTGATGCTGAAAAGTAGGCTGCGGCTTGACCCCTTGGGAAGATCTATTATCAGATGGCCTATCTTCTGAAAAACAGATATCGCCATGTCGCTGACCTTGCGCCAAATCCGCTACTTCGTCGCCACCGCCGAGATCGGCCAGATTTCCCAGGCGGCGATTCACCTGAACATCTCCCAATCGGCCGTGACCACGGCGATCAAGGAACTGGAGGCGATGCTCGGCGTGCAATTATTTGTGCGTTCGGCCCAGGGCATGAACCTGACCGACGCCGGGCGGCACTTTCTCAACCGCGCCTATGTGATCGTGCGCAGTGTCGACGACGCGCTGAACAGCCCGCTCCCCGACTACCGCGCCAGCGGCGTGCTAAGGGTCGCCGCCAGTTACACGGTGCTCGGTTACTTCCTGCCGCACCATCTGCAGCGCATGGAACACTGGCACCCGGACGTGACCATCGAGGTGTTCGAGCAGGAGCGCCAGGCCATCGAACACGGCCTGCTCGACGGCCAGTTCGACATGGCCGTGGTGCTCACCGCCAACCTCACCCACGCGGATATCGTGTCGGAAATCCTCTTCAACTCCGAACGCCGCCTGTGGCTGCCCAGCCATCACCCATTGTGCGAACGCGGCGCCGTCAGCCTGGCGGACGTGGCCCGCGAGCCCTACATCCTGCTGACTGTCGACGAAGCCGAACACAGTGCCATGCGCTATTGGGAACAGGCCGGGCAAACGCCCAAGGTGCGGCTGCGCACCAGTTCGGTGGAAGCGGTGCGCAGCATGGTCGCCAATGGCAGCGGCGTGGCGATCCTGTCGGACCTGGTGCATCGGCCCTGGTCCCTGGAAGGCAAGCGCATCGAAACCCTGACCGTGACCGACCCGGTGACGCCCATGAGCGTCGGCCTGGCCTGGCACCGCGAGCGCGCATTTACCCCGGCGATGCAGGCGTTCCGGGACTACTTCCACGACGCCTTCCTGGCCCCGCAGCAGTTGTCGGCGCGGCGTTAGAGTTGGGCTTGCAGCGTCGCGGCCAACCAGTCCATGAACACCCGCACCCGCAGCGGTAAATGCCGCTGCCCGGCATAGAGCAGGGACACGTCCAACGGCGGCGCCGGGTATTCCGGCAAAACCGCCACCAGTTCGCCACTGGCCAACTGATCGCCGATGCCCAGGGCCGGCACCTGGATAATCCCGAAGCCGCCCAGGCAAGCCGACTTATAGGCATCGGTGCTGTTGACCGTGACCCGCCCGGCCATGGGCAGGCGCTGCACCTTGTTGCCCTGCAGGTATTCGAACCCCGCCGAGCGCGAACCCAGCGGGCGCACGTAATGCACCAAGTGGTGGTCGGCCAGGTCGGCCAGCGTCCGCGGCACGCCATAGCGTTGCAGGTAGCCTGCGCTCACGCAGTTGATCATCGGCATGCTGCACAACAACCGGGCGACCACCGACTGGTCCGGCTGCGCACCGACGCGCAGCACGCAATCGAACCCCTCGGCCAGCAGGTCGACCTGACGGTCGGTGGCGCTGATTTCCAGCTCGATCAACGGGTGCGCGTCCATGAAATGCGGCAGGCGCGGCAGGATCAAATCCCGCGCCATCATGGTCGGCAGGTCCACCCGAATGCGTCCGGTCAGTTGTGTTTCGTCCTGGCGAAACAAGCCCTCCAGTTCCTCCATGTGCGCAAGCAAGTCCTTGCTGCGTTCATACAGCACACGGCCGTCCTGGGTCGCCTGCACCTTGCGCGTGGTGCGCTGCAGCAGGCGCGCGCCGAGCAGTTCTTCCAGTGCCTGCACATGCTCGGACACCGTCGAACGCGGCAGGCCCAGGCTCTCGCCGGCGCCGGTGAAACTCGACAGTTCGGTGACGCGCACGAAGGTGCGCAGCAACTCCAGTTTGTTCATGGGATTGTTCGCTTTTTCCGGCCAGTGATTTCGCTTTACCGCTGTTTATCACGTTACAGGCGGACAAATACACTCATTCCCACAATCACCTCAGAGGACTGCACCATGACCCGCAAAATCGCACTGATCACCGGCGCCAGCCGCGGCCTGGGTAGAAGCGCCGCGTTGCGCCTGGCCGCACAAGGCGTGGATATCATCGGCACTTACCACAGCCAGGCGGATGAAGCCCAGGCAGTGGTCGAGCAGATCGAACAATGGGGCGGCCGCGCCGCCATGCTGAAACTGGATGTGAGCCAGAGCGCCACCTTCGACGCGTTCGTCGAAGCAGTCAGCGGCGTGCTCAAGCGTGTTTTCGCACGGGATGATTTCGACTTTCTGATCAACAACGCCGGTATCGGCATCCACGCCAGCTTTGCCGAGACCAGCGAAGCGCAGTTCGACCAACTGGTCGCGATTCAATTCAAAGGCCCGTTTTTCCTGACCCAGAAACTGCTGCCGCTGATCCGTGACGGTGGCCGCATCCTCAATATCTCCAGCGGCCTCGCCCGTTTCAGCCTGCCCGGCTATGCCGCGTATGCGGCGATGAAAGGCGCCATGGAAGTGCTGACCCGCTACCAGGCCAAAGAGCTCGGCGCGCGCGGTATCAGCGTCAATATCCTCGCGCCGGGCGCCATCGAAACCGACTTCGGCGGCGGTGCCGTGCGCGACAACGCCAACCTCAACGCGATGGTCGCCAATAACACCGCCCTGGGCCGCGCCGGGTTACCGGATGATATCGGCGGGGCCATTGCCAGCCTGCTGGCGGACGGTAGCCACTGGATCACCGGCCAGCGGATCGAGGCTTCGGGCGGCATGTTTCTGTAAGAGCTTTTCGCGCATCACGTCGTAGCCCCAGTGGTACACGTAGGTGTACGGCAGAAAAAACAGCAACACGCCGATATCGAGGATAAACGCCTGCAGCAGGCTGATGTTCAGCCACGCGGCAATCAACGGCACGCACATCAGGACCAGCCCGCCTTCAAACAGCAAGGCGTGCAGCACCCGGGTCCAGCCGTTGTTGGCCAGTTGCAGGCGTGCCTTGAGGCGGTCGAACAGGCCGTTGAAAATCACGTTCCAGGTCAGCGCCATCAGGCTGATTGCCAGGGTGACCATGCCCATTTCCACCGCGGGCTTGTCCATGATCCACGCCAGCAACGGCGTGCAGATCAACAACGCCAGGGCCTCGAAACCGATGGCCTGGCACACACGTTCAGTAATCGACTTGGTAGGGTTCATGCCCCGGCTCCGTGAGTGACTGTGTTGCCATCATTGCGTTTTGTATCGATACTTCATAACCAATAACCATCGATAAAGGCGATAGTCATGGCTTCCCATGAAGTGCTCCAGGCCTTTGTTCAGGCCGCGACCCAAGGCTCGTTTTCTGCGGCGGCACGCAAGCTGGGCAAGAGCCAGTCCACCGTCAGCGCGGCGGTGGCGAGCCTGGAGATTGACCTCGATGTGCTGCTGTTCGACCGCAGCAGCCGCAAGCCGACGCTGACCGCCGCTGGCCATGTGCTGCTGCAACGCGCCGAGCAGGTGCTGGAGGCGAGCAGTCGGCTGGCGTTGGCGGCAAGTCAGCTATCCCAGGGGTTGGAGGCGAAAGTGACGATTGCGATGTCTGACACCTACCAGTCGGAGCGCTTCGAACTTGCGCTCAAGGCCTTTGAGCAACGCTACCCCGACCTGGAACTGGAATGGCTGATCGCCGAGTGCGAAGACCTGATAGCCCTGGTGCAAAGTGGCCGGGCCCAGATTGCCCTGGTCGAGGCCCAGGAGGTTTACCCACCCGACCTGAGCCGTTCGCCGGTGGAAGAGCGCACCGAAATTGCCCTGTTCGTCGCGCCCACGCACCCTTTGGCCAGCCTGGAAAGCGTCAACCAACAGGTGTTGCAGCAACACCGTGAGCTGCGCCTGGCGAGCATCATCAACCCGAATGAAACCCGCCCCATGGGCCGCGTCTGGTCGGCGCCGAGTTTTCTGATGCTGATGGAAATGGCCCAGCTCGGTTTTGGCTGGGCCGCACTGCCGCGCTGGTTGGTGGAACGCTTTGGCAATGCCGGGCTGATTGAACTGAGCGTGCGCAGTTGGCCGCGCTCGGTGGCGGTGGATGCGCTGTGGTCACGGCAATATCCGCCGGGGCCTGCGGGGAGTTGGTTGTTGGGGCAGATGCTCGATTGAGTTTGTCCTGAGCAGGCAGGGCTTGGTGGTCCCACAGTGGAAATGCGTTGGGCGCTAGATCGGGGTCAGGCTGGCCAGGCGGCGTTCGAGGAAATGCTTTTCCGGGGTTTGCCGGGTCAGAGACAGGGCTTTTTCATACGCCAGCCGCGCCTCGTCCAGCCGCCCCAATTGTCGGCAGAATTCGCCACGCGCCGAATACGCCAGGTGATAGTCCAGCAATTCGCCCCGCGCCAGAATCGCCTCCACCTGTTGCAACCCGGCCAACGGCCCATCGCGCATGGCCAGCGCCACTGCGCGGTTCAGTTCGATCACGGGCGACGGCACGGCGCGGAGCAACACATCGTATAGCCCGACAATCTGCGGCCAGTCGGTGTGCTCGGCACTCGGCGCTTCGGCATGTACCGCCGCAATCGCCGCCTGTAAGCCATAGGGCCCAAAGCGCCGGGTCGTCAGCGCTTGCTCCACCAGTGCGCAGCCTTCGGCAATCAGGGATGCATCCCACAATGCTCGGTCCTGTTCGTCCAGGAGCACCAACTCGCCGCTGGCCGAGGTCCGCGCCGGGCGGCGCGACTCGTGCAGCAGCATCAACGCCAGCAAGCCCATGACTTCCGGCTCCGGCAGCAACTCCAGCAACAAACGGCCGAGGCGGATGGCTTCAAGGGTCAGGTCGTCGCGCGTGAGATCCGCGCCCATCGACGCCGAGTAGCCTTCGTTGAACACCAGGTAAATCACACGCAGCACGCTGTCGAGGCGCTCGGGCAATTCGGCCAGCGACGGCACCTGATAGGGAATCTTCGCCTCGCGGATCTTGCCCTTGGCCCGCACGATCCGCTGGGCGATGGTGGCCGGCGGAACCAGAAAGGCGCGGGCGATTTCTTCGGTGGTCAGGTCGCAGATTTCACGCAGGGTCAGCGGCACTTGGGCGTCAGCCGCCAGCGCCGGGTGGCAGCAGGTGAAGATCAGGCGCAGGCGGTCGTCTTCCACGTCTTCGTCGTCCCAATCGGCCGCTGCCAGCGCATCGGCCTGCGCCTGCAATAACGGGGTGAAACGGGCCTGGCGGCGCAGGCGATCGATGGCCTTGAAGCGCCCGGTCGAGACCAGCCATGCCCGTGGATTGCTCGGCACGCCGTCGTGCTCCCAGCGCTGCATAGCGACCAGGAACGCCTCGTGCAGCGCTTCCTCGGCCAGGTCGAAATCGCCGAGCAGGCGAATCAGCGTCGCCAGCACGCGCCGTGATTCATGGCGGTAAATCGTCTCGATCGGAGGGGTCAATCGGGCAGATCCTGGGTCACCGGGCGATTGGGTGCGTCGCCCCCAGGTTTGATGGGCCATTCACATTCGGCAGGTTGAGTGTTCATGGGTAAACCTCCTGTTTATGGGTGTTTTGTGTTCAGAGATTCAATTGGCGCACGGGGCGTACTTCCACACTGCCGACCCGGGCCGCCGGAATGCCGCCGGCGACCTGGAGCGCTTCGTTCAAGTCCCGGGCTTCGATCAGGTAAAACCCCGCGAGCTGCTCCTTGGTTTCGGCAAACGGCCCGTCGGTGATCGACAGCTTGCCATTGCGCATACGCACAGTGGTGGCGGTGCTCACCGACTCCAGCGGCTCGGCGGCGAGCATGCGCCCGCTCTTTTGGACGGACTGCGCGTAGGCGAAACACTCCGGGTCGGCCGGGCTGTCCGGCGCGGTGTGCAACACCTGTTCGTTGCTGTAGATCAGGCACAGGTATTTCATGGCGTTCTCCGTTTTCGGACTACTGACTATAGTTCGCGGGGCTCAAGGTTTCAGGTCGAACAGCGCGACGCCGGTGGCCATGTCGAAGGGGGCCGACCAATGCTCATGCACCACCTTCCATTGGCCGTCGACACGCTGGTAACCGACGGTGACGCGCATCCAGCAGGTCTTGAGCACGCCGTCCGGGCCGGTGCCACCGCAGTGAGCCAGCCAATGGGCAAAGGCGCTGTTGTCGGCGGCGACGATATGCAACTCATGGAAGTCGAACACACCGGGGCCGGGGCAGACTTCCATGCACGCCTGCCAGTGCGCGCGGTAGGCCACCTTGCCCTTGAACTGCAGGGCGCTAACCGCGTCGAACGCGATGATATCGTCGGCGTAAAAGCTGACAATCTTATCGATGTCCTTGGCGACGACGGCTTGTTTCCATTGTTCGATCAGGGTGTGGATTGCAGTGTTCATGGCGATACTCCTGGGGGGTGAAAATCTTCAGAGACACCCTTAGTCGAATGGCCCGCCGCCCGATCGACAGCGCGCTGAAAAAAAATCTCGCAGCGCGCAAACCCGATAGACTGCGCCCTTCCTTGCAGCCGTTCGGACGCCCCGATGCAAACCCGCCTTGTCGCCTACGAGGCGCTGAACGCTGTGCAAACACAGCAAGTCGGCGCGATCGAAGTTCACCCTGAGCAGTTGCCGTTTTGCGGCGACATGTATTGCGCACTCAACACCCTGCTGATCAACCCCAGCCCCGGCATCAAAGGCTTTGCGCTGCTGGCCGACGATGTGCCCGTGGCCTTCCTCCTGCTCAAATGCCCGCCATGCCTGCCCCATTGGGCCGATGCCCACAGCGCCACGCTGCACGCGTTACAGGTGGATCGCAGCCAACAGGGCCGGGGATTTGGCAAAGCCTGCCTGCAGGCGTTACCCGCGGCGGCGCTTCAGGCCTGGCCGCAGATCAAGGCGCTGGAGTTGTCGGTGGACGCGCACAATGTCGCGGCGATGGGCTTGTACCTGGGGCTGGGCTGGGTGGATCGCGGGGAGGCATACAAGGGCCGGGGCGGGTATGAACGCCGTTTGAGTCGGGGCTTGGAGCCGCAGTAGATGTCACGTAGAGATGACAGCGACCAACGCTTGGGGGCACGCAGGATCATGAGCATACCCGCGCAGGAAAAACGGCCGAAGAGTCGCCATCATCTTCGGCCGGCGCTTCAGGCCTTTGCTTCCACAGGCAGCCAGACCTCCACGGTGCCGAGGCCCTTTCTCACATCAAAATCCGCGCTGTACCGCTCAAAATCCACACCGGCAACCTTGTACCCGGAATGCGGCAACCATTCGAACATGATCCGCTCGTAGGTCTGCGGCAACGCGTGTACCTCGCCATAGTGCGCGAACACGGCATAGTGATGCGGCGGGATTTCGATGAACTCGAAATTGCTCGGCACATCGCCCTTGGCGGGGACTTCAACCCCTGCGATGTAGTCGAACTCATCGTGTCTGGGGTTATGACAAACCCCGTAGGTAAATCCGCCCAAACGCTTTTTGATGTATTTGACGCTCTCGTCAAACACGCCCCACAACTTGGGAATATCTCCGGTGGTGGCCTTCGAATAATGCCCTTGCACCCCGGCGATCACTAGGGCCTTGCCCTCTTCCATGCGCGGCTCTAACGGTTGTTGCGTCTGCTGATCCATCTGAACAGTCTCCTTCTTATGAGAGAACAAACCCGCATTGAGTATAGGGGTATATCCGGATTGCACTGCATGTAGAAATTGTTCCTACGCATCTGGACAACTGGCCATCATCAACCGTATTGTCTGCCCCGCAGGCCACCGCAGTGGCCGACGTCGCTCGGACGGTTCCGGGCGCTTACGTACTTTCGAGGCAACAATGGCCGACCAAGGTTTGCCGCGCCGCTTTGCGCGCATAGATCGACTCCCCCCTTACGTTTTCAATATCACTGCCGAGCTGAAGATGGCTGCGCGTCGGCGCGGCGAAGACATCATCGACTTGAGCATGGGCAACCCTGACGGCCCGACCCCACCACATATCGTGGAAAAAATGGTCACCGTCGCCCAGCGTGAAGACACCCACGGTTACTCCACCTCCAAAGGCATTCCGCGCCTGCGCCGGGCGATTTCGCGCTGGTACAAGGACCGTTATGAAGTGGATATCGACCCCGAGTCGGAAGCCATCGTGACCATCGGTTCCAAGGAAGGCCTGGCGCACTTGATGCTGGCCACCCTGGACCAGGGCGACACCGTACTGGTGCCCAACCCGAGCTACCCGATTCATATCTACGGTGCCGTGATTGCCGGCGCCCAAGTGCGTTCGGTGCCGTTGATTCCGGGCGTGGACTTTTTTGCCGAGCTGGAACGGGCGATTCGCGGTTCGATTCCCAAGCCGAAGATGATGATCCTGGGGTTCCCGTCCAACCCGACCGCGCAGTGCGTGGAGCTGGATTTCTTCGAGCGGGTGATCGCCCTGGCCAAGCAGTACGACGTGCTGGTGGTGCATGACCTGGCCTACGCCGACATCGTCTACGACGGCTGGAAAGCCCCGTCGATCATGCAGGTGCCGGGTGCCAAGGACATTGCGGTAGAGTTTTTCACCCTGTCCAAGAGCTACAACATGGCCGGCTGGCGCATTGGTTTCATGGTGGGCAACGCAGAGCTGGTCAACGCCCTGGCGCGGATCAAGAGCTACCACGACTACGGCACCTTCACCCCGTTGCAAGTGGCGGCGATTGCCGCGCTGGAAGGCGACCAACAGTGCGTGAAAGACATCGCCGAGCAGTACCGCCAGCGCCGCAATGTACTGGTCAAAGGCCTGCATGAGTTGGGCTGGATGGTGGAGAATCCCAAGGCGTCGATGTACGTCTGGGCGAAGATCCCCGAAGCGTATGCCGCCATGGGCTCGCTGGAATTTGCCAAGAAGCTGCTGCTCGAAGCCAAGGTGTGCGTGTCGCCGGGGATTGGCTTTGGTGAATATGGCGACGACCATGTGCGCTTTGCACTGATCGAGAACCAGGACCGGATTCGCCAGGCGGTACGCGGGATTCGCGGGATGTTCCGCGCCGATGGCCTCTTACCAAAAACCGGCGTCTAACTCAGTCAAACATGTGGGAGGGGGCTTGCTCCCGATGGCAGGGTGTCAGTCACTGTATCGGGTGACTGAAACACCGCTATCGGGGGCAAGCCCCCTCCTACATTTGGATTGGGTTTGCACCCTTGCCTTACGGTGTGTCTGTCACACCACCAACGACAGCAACATGATGAAGATCAGCGCCACCACCGACAGGATGGTCTCCATCGCTGTCCAGGTCTTGAACGTCTCGGCCACGGTCATGTTGAAGTACTGCTTCACCAGCCAGAACCCCGCATCGTTGACGTGAGACAGGATCAACGAACCCGCCCCCGTCGCCAACACCAGTAGCTCGCGGTTAACCCCCGGAATCATGCCCACCACCGGCACCACGATGCCTGCGCCAGTGATGGTCGCGACTGTCGCCGAACCGGTCGCCACCCGAATCACCGCCGCCACCAGCCACGCCAGCAGGATCGGGTTGATCTGCGCGTTCACCGCCATATGGCCGATCACGTCGCCCACGCCGCTGGTCACCAGCATCTGTTTGAAACCACCACCGGCACCGATGATCAGGATGATCGCGGCGGTCGGCGCCAGGCTGGCGTCGAGCAACTTGAGGATCTGCTTGGAGTGGATGCCCTGGCGATGACCGAAGGTGTACAGCGACAGCAGCAACGCCAGCAGCAAGGCACTGATCGGGTGACCGATCATGTCCATCCAGTTGCGCACCACATGACCGTCGGCCAAGGCGATGTCGGCGAAGGTTTTCAGCAGCATCAGGAACACCGGCAACAGCACGGTGATCAGGGTGATGCTGAAGCTCGGCAGCGTCTTGTGCTCCGACTCACGGGCCAGTTGGTCGATCAGTTCCTGGGACGGATTGCCCGGGATGTACTTGGCGATAAACGTACCGAAGATCGGGCCGGCGATGATGGCAGTCGGCAGCGCGACGATCAGGCCGTACAGAATGGTCTTGCCGATGTCCGCGCCAAACACGCCGATGGCCAGCAGCGGGCCCGGGTGCGGTGGCACCAGGCCATGGACCGCCGACAGGCCGGCGAGCAACGGGATGCCGATCTTGATCAGCGACACGCCGGTACGGCGCGCGACGATAAACACCAGCGGGATCAGCAACACAAAACCGATCTCGAAGAACAGCGGGATACCCACCAGGAACGCGGCGAACATCATCGCCCACTGGACCTTTTCCTTGCCGAAGGCGCGGATCAGGGTCTGGGCGATCTGATCGGCACCGCCGGATTCGGCCATCATCTTGCCGAGCATCGTACCCAGCGCGAGGATAATGCCGACAAAGCCGAGCACCCCGCCGAAGCCGTCCTGGAAGGCCTTGATGATCTTGTCCACGGGCATGCCCGAGGTCAGGCCAAGGAAGCCGGCGGCGATGATCAACGCGATAAACGGGTGAACCTTGAACTTGGTGATCAAGAAGATCAGACCAATGATAGTGACCACTGCATCAAGCAGCAGGTAGGACTCGTGGGACATGCCAAACATGGGGGTCTCTCCTGTTTGTTGTTGTTATTAAAGCGGGTGTTGAGTTTGCTGTCGGAGATAGCGCTATCTTTTCCGACACAAAAATTAATGAGCGGGTTCAAAACCGTGTTTGCACCACCACGCATGGGTTTGCTCGGCCAACGCCTCGACGCTGTCTTCGCTGGCGTTGAGGGCCAGGGTCAGCGGCTCGCCGATGGGCGATTCAAGGGTGGCGAACTGGCTGTCGATCAGACTTGCCGGCATGAAATGCCCGGGGCGATGGGACACGCGGTCGGCGGCGACTTCGCGGCTCAGTTCCAGAAACACAAAGCCCAGGCCCGGCGCGGCTTCGCGCAGGTGGTCGCGGTATTTCTTTTTCAGCGCGGAACAGGTGAGGACCGGGTGTTCGCCGGCCTTGAGCGAACGGCGTAACTCATCGCACAGGATGTCGAGCCAGCCGGCGCGGTCGTTGTCGTCGAGGGGGTGGCCGGCGCTCATTTTTTCGATGTTCGCGGCGGGGTGAAAGCTGTCGCCTTCAATGGCGGTGGCACCGTTCAGGCGGCACACGGCCTCGCTGACGCTGGTCTTGCCGCAGCCGGCGACACCCATGATGACCAGGGCGGTAACAGGTTGACTCATGAAACACCTCAGGACGCAGATAGCGCTACCTTTGCACGCTGTAAGGCTAGTGCAAAAACAGGCTTTTCCCGCGCCGTCTTGTCTTTTTTTATGGAGTGACGCGTGCATCCGCTCCAAGCATTTGAACTGGATCAGGCAACCCAGCATTCAAGCATTTGCAGCCGTTTGGAGACAGCGCTACCTTAGTGCCTCGATTTTTGTTTGGCAAGCCGCCTGATGACCTCCAAGAACGATAAAAATACACGCACCACGGGTCGCCCGACCCTCAATGAAGTCGCCCGCCTGGCCGGCGTCAGCCCGATTACCGCTTCCCGCGCCTTGCGTGGCATCAGCACCGTGGCCACCGAACTGGTGGAAAAAGTGCAACGGGCCGCCGCCGAGTTGAACTACGTGGTCAACCCCGCCGCCCGCGCCCTGGCCTCGGCCCAGAGCCATTCGGTGGTGGTGCTGGTGCCCTCGCTGTCCAACCTGTTGTTTATCGAAACCCTCGAAGCGATCCACCAGGTGCTGCGGCCCAAGGGCTTTGAAGTGCTGATCGGCAACTCCCACTATTCCCGCGACGAAGAAGAGACCTTGCTGCGCAACTACATGGCCTACCAGCCGCGGGGTTTGCTGCTGACCGGGTTCGATCGGACCGAAAGCGCGCGACGGATGGTCGAGGCCAGCAATGTGCCGTGCGTGTACATGATGGATCTGGACCCCAACGCTGGCGTGAATTGCGTGGGCTTTTCGCAGTTGGCGGCGGGTGAGACGGCAGCGGCGCATTTGCTGTCCCGTGGGCGCAAGCGCCTGGCGTATATCGGCGCGCAACTGGACCAACGCACCTTGCTGCGCGGCGAAGGCTTCCGCCGTGCGCTGCAACAGGCCGGGCTGTACGACCCGGCGCTGGAACTGTTGACGCCACGCCCCTCCTCCGTGGGCCTGGGCGGCGAGTTGTTCTTGCAGTTGCTGGCGGCCCATCCGGATGTGGATGCGATCTTCTTCGGCAACGACGACCTGGCCCAGGGCGCGCTGCTCGAAGCCCTGCGTCACGGCATCAACGTCCCGGGGCGCGTAGCCGTGCTGGGTTTCAACGACCTGCCCGCCTCCTCCTTCATGGTGCCGCGCCTGAGCAGCATCAGCACGCCGCGCGAGGCCATCGGTCGGCGCGCGGCGGAGCATCTGCTGACGGTCATGGCGGGGAACAAGATCGCCAAGCCGGTGGTGGACATGGGGTTTGAGTTGCAGGTGCGGGAGAGCACGTAGGACGCGGCTGACATTGCGATGTTGCCCTGGAGGGAGCTGAGCGTATTGCCAGTGGGCAAAGCCATGGCCCCACACACATTTTTAACCGTGCCCGCTTGAAGGCATCGCCGTAGTGCCCGACCCCTGCTAGATTGAGTGTTCTCCACTGCCAGAGAAGCACCATGGGACACTCACTGAAAATCTTGGGTCGCGCTTCGTCCATCAACGTGCGCAAAGTGCTCTGGACCTGCCAGGAACTGGGCATCGACTATGTGCGCGAAGACTGGGGCATCGGCTTCAAGCCGACCCAATCCGCCGAATTCCTTGCCCTGAACCCCAACGCCCAAGTGCCGGTGCTGATCGACGACCACGGTGTGCTGTGGGAATCCAACACCATCTGTCGCTATCTGGTGAACCTCTACCAACGCCACGACCTGCTACCTCTCGAGCCCGCCCCTCGCGCCCGGGTCGAGCAGTGGATGGACTGGCAAGCCACCGAACTCAACCCGTCCTGGGGCTATGCCTTCCAGGCCTTGGTGCGCAACAGCCCCGATCATCAGGACCCGCAGCGCATCAAGGCGGGCGTGCAAGCCTGGCACGACAAGATGGGCCTGCTGGAACAACAGTTGGCAAAGACCGGTGCCTACGTGGCCGGCGACGAATTCACCCTGGCTGACATCCTCATCGGCCTCTCGGTTCACCGCTGGCAGATGACGCCGATGGAGCGCCCGTCCTACCCGGCAGTTGCCGCGTATTACCAGCGCCTTGGCCAGCATGCCGGCTTTAAGACCTTCGCCCTCGACGGCCATGACTGATCACAAAGACGGCAACGTGAAAGGACTCAACGCACAGCTCTCAGGTGCCTGCGACAGAATCGGCAAAACGCTTTTTTCGAAACATCGAAAGACCGTCTGTCAGGAAAGCGCAGGGACCTGTCAGGTCTGACAGTAGCCCCGTTTCTCCTCTTCGCCTATTCATAAGCACACGCAATGTGCAACACATTGCCCCTTGAATATGGAGAAGCAATCATGGGTTCGGTACTGGGTAAAAACGATGCAATCTCTGGGGTAATAGCCGGATGGACGGTTCCCTTTAGCACAAACTTTGTAGCTCATTTGAATGGCGGGTCAGGCTTTAATTCAACAGTCGGGATCATGACCGATTTCGCCCTGCTTAAAATCAGCATTGACCAAAATATCAAGGAAGGCGAGACCTACGAGATTGGTGCAACGGCCAGTGAAGACCACAAGGTAAGGCTTGAATTTGACGACACGAGGTCAGGCGAACAGGGCACCTATTTGGCAACCAGCGGAAAATTCACCGTGTTGTACCTGCAAGGCCGCCTCCTGAAGGCGTCCTTTCACTTCAAGGCCAAAACGGCGGCACTTCACCATGCCCTGGAAATGGACTTCACGAGCGGGTCGTTCATCGTCGAGGACTTCAAACACGACTGAACGGCCCTGCCACCGGGAAGGTACTGCACAAGATGGCCTGTCGACGGCAACGTTTGGCCGGCGCCAGAACAATGTTTGCCGCTAGCGCCATGCCAGCCCCCCGTAAAACCGGGGCTGTGCACCCGGCACGCTATTTGCTCCAGCTGACGCATCGAACATTTGCATAGGTGCCCGATCATGCTGATTAACAACAACACTCAAGCCTTGTCGACCGTCGAAAAGCTCAAGCGCCCCGACATGGACCCCGCCAACGCCGCCGCCAGCACGCTGTACAGCGGTGCCCTGCAAACGGCGCAGCAAAGTGTGAGCGTACCCGCCGCGCAGACCCAACTGGACAAGGCCGCCGACCGCATCGACGAAGCCTTCGCCAAGACCCGCGTGCAGTTGCAGGCCTCAACGGCCGCCACCCCGGCGACCACGGATGTGCCCGCAGCCGGTTCTACCACGAGTGCCGCGCGCGCAGACTTCACCGATTACATGAGCAAAACCCCGGCCGAACGCATTCGCGAACAGTTGCTCAAGGAGCAGGGGTTGACCGAGGCGGAGGTGCAGACAATGCCGCAGGAAAAACAGGATGCAATCGCCAAGCAAGTGGCTGATCGTCTGAAGCAACAGCAAGAGCAGCAGGTAGCCGTGAAGACGGCAGAGCCACAAGCGCAATCGGTGAAAGAGACCTTGGCCGCGATCTAAGCGACCCGGCCAATGGGGCCATTCGATCGCGCAGTAACGCCGTGTGCCAGGACGTTGATTTCCCGGCACTGGGTGCCATCACGCTAGTTGGGCATCGACAGCTCAGAGCAGGTGTGTCCTGCTCTGTGCGGTAAGGCGGGAACATCTTGCAGATCGTAGGCTTCTATACGTTCAACTCAGTGACCGAACAGCCCTGTCTCGGATTTCTTGGCTTTCTTGTCAGCGCGTTTTTCATCGGCGGTCTTTGCCGGTTTCTTCTTCGCGGCTTTCTTTGAATCCATACCTTTGGCCATGATGCATGCTCCACTTACAGGGGATGTAACAATGGGTATACCACCTATTGCCGCACATTAGGCGCTTATAATCCCCGGCCCTGGATAACGCCTGCCTGAACACCATGCCCGAATTGCACATCGAACCGCTGGCAGAGCCCCTGTGGCCGCTGCTGAACAAGTTTTATCGCCACCACGATTCGCCGATGAAGGCACTCAAGGGCGGACGTCTGTGGGTGGCGCGGGACCGCGAGATCGTCGCCGGCTTATGCCTGACGCCGGTGGTGGGCGGGCAATGGCTGACCGGGGTGTTTGTTGACCCGGCCTATCGCGGTCAGGGGCTGGCGGCGCGCTTGATTCGTCAAGCGGTGGCCGATGGGGAGGGTACGGTCTGGCTGATGTGTCATCCGGACCTGGAAGGCTGGTATCAACGCATGGGTTTCACCCAGGATACCGTGCTGCCGCAGTCCCTCAGCGAACGGTTGGTGCGCTACAAGCGCAACAAGCCGATGATCGCGATGGGCATGGAACGCGCCTTGTAACCTCCCGTGGGAGCTGAGGTTGACGTTGCGTTGTGTCAGGAGGCTACTCGTCGGCCGTCGGGTCCATGTCGGGGAACATCACCTCGATGAACCCGAACTTGCTGAAATCGCTAATCCGCGACGGGTACAAGCGGCCGATCAGGTGATCGCACTCGTGCTGCACCACCCGCGCATGGAAGCCATCGGCAATGCGGATGATCGGTTCGCCCTTGGGGTCGAAACCTTCGTAGCGGATCTGCTGATAACGGTCCACCGCGCCACGCAGGCCGGGCACGGACAGGCAGCCTTCGAAGCCCTCTTCCATGATCGGACTGAGCGGCGTGATCAGTGGGTTGATCAAAATCGTCTGCGGTACGGCCGGCGCCTCCGGGTAGCGTTCGCTGCTCTCGAAACCAAAGATCACCAGTTGCAGGTCAACACCGATCTGCGGCGCGGCCAGGCCGACACCGCCGACGTGCTCCATGGTCTGGAACATGTCATCGATCAGTTGCCACAGTTCGGGGCTGTCGAACATTTCCGGCGGGACCGGCGGAGCGATACGCAGCAGGCGCTCATCGCCCATTTTCAGGATTTCACGGATCATCAATCAGACTTCATCGGGAGTGGGCTTGGAATGGTCTCGGCCAAGACCGGAGACGTGCTTTTTTTCACCGGCATGGGTGTTTTCATCGAATGTCTTTTCTCCCGGGTCCTTGCCTTCGGCCGACATGTGCTCGATCACGGCATTCATCTCCGCCCCCAGCAACAACACGGCGGCGGAAATATAGAAGTACAGGAGCAGAACAATGATCGCGCCGATGCTGCCATACATGGCGTTGTAGTCGGCGAAGGTTTTGACGTAGTAGCCAAAGCCCAGGGACGCGACGATCCACACCACCACCGCCAGCACCGAGCCTGGGGTGATGAAGCGGAATTTCTGCTGCACGTCAGGCATCACGTAATACATGAGGGCCACGGCGAACATCAGCAGGATCACAATCAGCGGCCAGCGCAGGATGGTCCACAGCGTGACCACGAATTCCTGCATGCCGATCTGCCCTGCCAGCCATTCCATGACCTGCGGGCCGAGCACCATCAGCGCGGCGGCGGCGAGCAACATGCCAGCGATGCCGACGGTGTAGAAAATCGACAGCGGGAAACGCTTCCAGATCGGCCGGCCTTCGATCACGTCGTAGGCGGCGTTCATCGCGCTCATCATCAGGCGCACGCCGGCCGACGCGGTCCACAGGGCAATCACGATACCCACCGAAAGCAGGCCGCCCTTGGACTGCTGCAACTGGTCGATCACCGGGTTGACCTGCTCGAGGGCCTGGGGCGGCAACACCAGTTCCGACTGCAGGCGCAGCCAGGTGAAGAAGTCCGGCAAATGCAGGAAACCGATCAACGCAATGAGAAACAGCAGGAACGGAAACAACGAGAACAGCATCTGGTAGGCCAGTGCCGAGGCGTAGGTGGACATCTCGTCGTTGACGAATTCCTTGACCGTGCGTACCAGCACCTGGTGCAGCTTGAGACCATCGAGTACCGGGAAAATCATAGCGTCTCCTTTCGCCGCAAAAAGTCAGGTTCGTGGGCGACTCAGGGGCCGTTTTCTACATCAAGGTAGCCTATTTGGCGACATTGAAACAATTTCGAAAGATTAACCGCTTCAGGTGACACAAAAACGGCCATCCGTGGATGGCCGTCGGGCTGGGTGAATCCAACCGGCGAATCAGGGTCACTTGATCGCTTTCTTCACCGCATCCTTGATATCACCCACGGCTTGCTGCACTTCGCCTTTCTTTTCCTGGACCACCCCTTCAGCGCGCAGCTTGTCGTTGCCGGTCACTTTGCCGACACCTTGCTTGATGTTGCCGACTGCTTCGTTGGCGACGCCTTTTACCTTATCCGATGTGCTGCTCATGGTATTTCTCCTGGAACAATCGAGGGCTTTTGGTCATTACCTAGAGATTGACCCAGGGCTGTTCGGCAGAGTTTCAATTATTTTTACGCGGGCATTTCATCGCCGGCAGCAGGTTTGGCTTTATGTTTTGCGGCCAACCCACGAGAATGCCCGGCACATTCAGGCTACAACGCTGAATAACAGATCCCGTAGGAAGGTTATGAAACTCAATAAAGCACAGGCCATCGCCCGCAGAAACCAGGAACTGGGCGGTGCCGTACTCGGCGTCAACAACTGCCACTTCACCGACCTGGACCGCAAACGCAACATCTGGTGGTTCGACCTGCCGGTGGCGCGGATCGCGGTGGGCCAGTACGAGTGGATTCACTTGTTGCTGCACAACGCCGAGACTGACCAGTTGCTGCACCTGAAGGTGCCGACGGTGTTCCTGCGTGAAAAGCTCGAAGGCTTGGTGGTGCGCAATGCGGGCAAGCGCAAGCCAGAGATTACCCTGGAGCTGAGCGCGGACAAGGACTCGTTCCTCAAGGATGTGCGCCCAGCCGGTGCTGGCGTCAGCTTCGCGCCATTCACCCTGTAGGAACGCCGTCAGAATGTGCGAGGGGGCTTGCTCCCGATAGCGGTGGTTCAGTCACTCGATGCAGTGGCTGACACTCTGCCATCGGGAGCAAGCCCCCTCTCACATTTGAGCCTGGGTTACTTTTTCAGGCCCAGTTTCTTCAGTTCTTCATCACGCAATTCGCGACGCAGGATCTTGCCCACGTTGGTGGTCGGCAAGGCATCGCGGAATTCCACGGCCTTGGGCACCTTGTAGCCGGTGACGTTGGCACGCATATGCTCCATCACCTGGTCCTTGGTCAGGGTGGCGCCCGGCTTGACCACGATGAAGATCTTGATGTGCTCCCCGGACTTCTCGTCCGGCACACCAATGGCCGCGCACTGCAGCACGCCCGGCAGGGTCGCCAGCACGTCTTCGAGTTCGTTGGGGTAGACGTTGAAACCGGAGACCAGAATCATGTCTTTTTTACGGTCGACAATCCGCATGTAGCCGTCCGGCTGGATGATCGCGATGTCACCGGTCTTCAACCAACCTTCGCTGTCGAGGATCTCGGCGGTGGCGTCTTCGCGCTGCCAGTAGCCCTTCATGACTTGCGGGCCTTTGACGCACAACTCGCCGACCTCGCCCAGGCCCAGCTCGACGCCGTCATCGGTGATGACTTTGCACAAGGTCGACGGCACCGGAATGCCGATGGTGCCGATCTGGATCTTCTGGATCGGGTTGACCGTCGCCACCGGGCTGGTCTCGGTCATGCCGTAGCCTTCGCAGATGTCGCAGCCGGTCACGGCCTTCCAGCGCTCAGCTGCGGCCAGTTGCAGGGCCATGCCGCCGGACAGGGTGACTTTCAGCGCAGAGAAGTCCAGCTTGCGGAAGCCTTCGTTGTTGCACAGCGCCACGAACAGCGTGTTCAGGCCGACAAAGCCGCTGAACTTCCACTTCGACAGCTCCTTGACCATCGCCGGCAGATCGCGCGGGTTGCTGATCAGGATGTTGTGGTTGCCGATCAACATCATCGCCATGCAATGAAAGGTGAACGCATAGATGTGGTACAGCGGCAGCGGAGTGATCAGGATCTCGCAGCCTTCATTGAGGTTGGAGCCCATCAGCGCCTTGCACTGCAGCATGTTCGCCACCAGGTTGCGGTGGGTCAGCATCGCGCCCTTGGCCACGCCGGTGGTGCCGCCGGTGTATTGCAGCACCGCCACGTCGCTGCTGGCCGGGCTGACATCATTGACCGGTTGGCCGTGCCCCTTGGCCAGCACATCGTTGAACTTGATCGCCTTGGGCAAGTGATAGGCCGGGACCATTTTCTTCACGTACTTGATGACGCTGTTGATCAGCAGGCGCTTGAGCGGCGGCAGCAGGTCGGCGACTTCGGTGACGATCACGTGTTTGACGGCAGTCTTGGGCACGACTTTTTCAGCCAAGTGCGCCATGTTGGCCAGACAGACCAGGGCCTTGGCCCCGGAGTCGTTGAATTGGTGTTCCATTTCCCGCGCGGTGTACAGCGGGTTGGTGTTGACCACGATCAGGCCGGCACGGATGGCACCGAACACGGCGACTGGGTATTGCAGGACGTTGGGCAGTTGCACGGCGATTCGATCGCCAGGCTTCAAATCGGTATGCTGTTGCAGGTACGCGGCGAAAGCGCCGGACAATTCGTACAACTCACCGTAGGTGATTGTCTTGCCCAGGTTGCTGAAAGCCGGTTTGTTGGCGAAGCGCTGGCAGGACTGTTTCAGTACCGCCTGAATATTTGGATACTCGTCTGGATTGATGTCTGCAGCAATCCCGGCGGGGTACTTATCCTTCCAAAAGTCTACGTTCATGGAAGCCCACTCCTCAGCGACGCGAATTCATCATCGCATTTGATGCGATTATTATTGGTGTATGTTTTTTAGGTGAGTCTGGCGCGTTTAAGCAGGCCGAGAGGTCACAAAGCGCGCCGAGAGTAGCAGCTTTGCCAAGGGCCGACTAGAGCCAAAAGAGGCCCCTACAGTCATAAACATGACTCATGAATAACTAATAGTCATTTTTAGAGCAAAAATTCTATACGCTTGAAAATGGCTCTAGAACAGGGCTTAACGGGATAAACACAGACAAATGTGGGAGGGGGCTTGCCCCCGATAGCAGTGAATCAGCCAACATATTTGGTGACTGATCCACTGCCATCGGGGCAAGCCCCCTCCCCCATCATCGACTGCATTTCACATCAGGCGATGTCGCGCAACTCGCGCCGCAGGATCTTGCCCACCGGCGTCATCGGCAACGACTCACGCAACACGATGTGCTTGGGCACCTTGTACCCCGTGAAGTTGGTCTTGCAGTAGTTCTTCAACTCCTCAAGGCTCACGCCTTCGGCACGCGCCACCACAAACAGCTTCACCGCCTCCCCCGTGCGCTCGTCCGGTACGCCGATCACCGCGCAGTTGGCCACCGCCGGGTGAGCCATCACCACGTCTTCGATCTCGTTGGGGTAAACGTTGAAACCCGAGACGATGATCAAATCCTTCTTGCGATCCACGATGCGTACAAACCCATCCTCGTCGATCACGGCAATATCGCCGGTCTTGAGCCACCCCTCGGCGTCCAGCGCCTCGGCGGTGGCGGCCGGCTGCTGCCAGTAGCCCTTCATCACCTGCGGGCCCTTGATGCACAGCTCGCCGCGTTCGCCCAGGGGCTGCTCGGCGCCTTCATCATCGATCACCTTCATCGCCGTCCCCGGCACCGGGATGCCTACGGTGCCCAGGCGTGACTGACTGCCATACGGATTGGTGCTGGCCACCGGCGACGTTTCCGTCAGGCCATACCCTTCGCCGATCGCACAACCGGTGAGTTGCTCCCAACGTTCGGCGGTGGCCTTGATCAGCGCCGTGCCACCGGAGTTGGTGAGTTTAAGGCTGGAGAAGTCCAGGCTCTTGAAGTCGGGATGGTCCATCAACGCCACAAACAACGTGTTGAGCCCGAGCAAGCCGGTGAAGCGCCAGTTTTTCAGCTCCTTGATAAAGCCCGCGATGTCACGCGGGTTGGTGATCAACACGTTGTGGTTGCCGGAAACCATCATGCACATGCAGTTCGCGGTGAACGCATAGATGTGGTACAGCGGCAGCGGCGCGATCATCACCTCCTGGCCTTCCTTGATCAGCGGGTGGCCATCCTCGCCGGTCTGCGACATGCAGGCGCGCACCTGCTGCATGTTCGCCACCAGGTTGCCATGGGTGAGCATTGCGCCCTTGGCCAGGCCGGTGGTGCCGCCGGTGTATTGCAGCACCGCGACGTCATCGAGGCTCACCGGGTGGCGCGTCACGCCCAGCCCTGCGCCCATGCGCAAGGCGCGCTTGAACGACACCGCGCGCGGCAAGTGATAGGCCGGGACCATTTTCTTCACTTTGTCGACGAGGGTGTTGACCAGCCAGCCCTTGGCCGCTGGCATGAAGTCGCCCATCCTGGCTTCGATCAGGTAGTCGATCTCGGTGTCGGTGCAGACGTCCTGCACCCGCGAACCAAACAGGTTGAGGTAGATCAGGCCGCGCACGCCGGCGTCCTTGAACTGATGACGCATCTCGCGCGGGGTGTACAGCGGGTTGGTGTTGACCACGATCAGCCCGGCGCGCAGCGCACCGAACACCGCCACCGGGTAATGCAGCACGTTGGGCATCTGCACCGCGATGCGATCGCCCGGCTTGAGGTCGGTGTGCTGCTGCAGGTAGCCGGCGAACGCCGCACTCTGGCGCTCAAGCTCGGCGTAGGTCAGGGTGACGCCCATGTTGCTGAACGCCGGGCGGTCGGCAAAGGCCTTGCAGGAACGCTCGAAGACTTCAATCACCGACTTGTAGGCGGTCAGATCGATCTCGTTGGGAACGCCCGCCGCGCGTTTGTCATTCCAGAAATCAGGTTGCATTATTCTTGTCCTCTTACCTGAATGTGCCTGGCCGCTTTTCTGCTGCTATAAAAAGCGGAGCTTCGGGGACGTTAGCAGCTATGGCCAAACAGGCAAATACGGGCAATAGCGTCATTGATAGCGTGAATCTTCCTACAAGGGTCTGTACTGATCAGCCGCTTGGCCGAGGATGGGCTATACACTGCAATGACCCCGAGCAAAGGAAGCGCCATGAACCACACCACCTTCTGGCTGACCGCGAATGACCACAGCCGCCTGTACGTCAATCAATGGCTGCCGGACACGCCGCCGAAGGCGTTGATCATGGTGTCCCACGGCATGGCCGAGCATGGCGGTCGCTATGCGCGCCTGGCCGAAGCGTTATGTGGGGCGGGCTACGGGGTGGTTGCCCTGGACCAGCGCGGCCATGGTCGCACCGCCGACGAGGGCACGCTGGGCCTGTTCGCCGAGCGGGACGGCTGGAACAAGGTGGTGGGCGACCTGGCCAGCCTCAACCAGCACATCGGCCAGCAGTTGCCGGGAGTGCCGATCATTTTGCTGGGCCACAGCATGGGCAGCTATATCGCCCAGGCTTACCTGCTGCACCACAGCGCCAGCCTGCATGGGGCGATTCTCAGCGGTTCGAATTTCCAGCCGGTGGCGCTGTACCGCGCCGCGCGGCTGATCGCCCGTGCCGAACGCCTGCGCCAGGGCTTGCGCGGCCGCAGTGCGCTGATCGAGTTCCTGTCGTTCGGCTCGTTCAACAAAGCGTTCAAGCCCAACCGCACGGCTTTCGACTGGCTCAGCCGTGACCCGGACGAAGTCGACCGCTACCGCCACGACCCGCTTTGCGGGTTCCGCTGCACCAACCAACTGTGGATCGACCTGCTGGGCGGCTTGCAGCAAATCAGCAAAGCGTCCAATCTCGCGCAGATCGATCCGGGCTTGCCGATCCTGGTGATCGGCGGCGAATGTGATCCGGTGAGTGAAGGCAAGCGTCTGAAAAGACTGGCCCATGCCCTGCGTGAGGCCGGCTGCCAGAACCTGCAACTGAATATCTACCCGCAGGCGCGTCACGAACTGTTCAACGAAACCAACCGCGACGAAGTCACCGCGGATGTGCTGACGTGGCTCGACCAGGCCCTGACCTCGCGCAGGCCGACTCGCTGCGAATAATTTTTCGTTTAAAATCAGCCAATTAAATTATCGATTAGCCACAGGATGCACCTTTAGATGACCCAGGTAACCAACACCCCATACGAAGCCCTCGAAGTCGGCCAGACCGCCAGCTACAGCAAGACCGTCGAAGAGCGTGACATCCAACTGTTCGCCGCGATGTCCGGCGACCACAACCCGGTACACCTGGATGCGGAATTTGCCAAGGCGACCATGTTCAAGGAGCGAATCGCCCACGGCATGTTCAGCGGCGCCCTGATCAGCGCGGCGGTTGCCTGTGAGCTGCCTGGGCCGGGCACGATCTATATCGGCCAACAGATGAGCTTCCAGAAACCGGTGAAAATCGGCGATACCCTGACCGTGCGTCTGGAAATCCTCGAAAAGCTGCCGAAGTTCCGCGTGCGTATCGCCACCCGCGTATTCAACCAGCGCGATGAGCTGGTGGTGGATGGCGAAGCGGAAATCCTCGCGCCACGCAAGCAACAGGTCGTGACATTGACCGAACTGCCAGCCATCACCATCGGCTGATCAATTCCCATAAAAAATCCCCGCATCGGCGGGGATTTTTTATTCAGCGACGGCTCACGACTGAGCGCGAGCCTGGTTACGCAAGGCTTTCACCTGATCGTGGTTGCGTTGTACGCCGTGGTACTGGCGCTCAACCAAGTCACGAATGCCCACCAGGTTGTGCTGGGTGATCTTCTCGATCGCTGCTTTGTAAGCCTTGAGGGCGTGGTCTTCACCGCGCTCGGCTTCGTTCAACACAGCCTCTTCGTCTTTACCGGTGACCATCGACTTCACATCGACCCAGCCACGGTGCAGGGCGCCGGCAACGCTGCCGGACTGTTCCGGGTCGCCACCCAGGGCACGCACGGCGGTTTTCAGCTCGGCGGCGGCAGTGGCGCAGTCTGCGGAGCGCTTGGCAAACAGCGCTTTGAGTTCGGGATGCTTGATGTCATCAGCGCACTCTTTAAAACCTTTTTGACCGTCGATGCTGGTTTCGATCAGGTCGTTCAATACGGAGATGGACTCTTTATTGATATCAGTCATTTTTCAATTCCTTATGTGGCTTGAGAAAGGTTGCATTAATGATTGCAGCGCTCGTGCCAGGTTTTAAAAAATAACTTTTTCTTTATATTTCAATAAGTTAACAATAATTGAACGATCTGTATGTGCGTTATTTGCATGATCTGTCATTTGGCCTTCATGCAGAATGCCTGTATTTTCCAAGACCTCGATGCAAACGCCTGAGCCGTCATGAACCCCGAAAAACTCGAACTGCTGATCACCCGCGAAATGCCCTTCGGCAAGTACAAGGGACGGATCATCGCCGACCTGCCCGGCCCCTACCTGAACTGGTTTGCCCGCGAAGGTTTCCCCCACGGCGAGCTGGGCGGGTTGCTGGCGTTGATGCAGGAAATCGACCACAACGGCCTGTCTGAACTGCTGGAACCACTGCGCGCCAAACACGGCAAACCCGCGCCTCGTCACTAGGAACCCGCACCATGCCATGCAATGCAGCCAACGAAGCGCACTGGCAGGCCATCGCCGACCGCTATGCACTGGAGCCAGGTCCGATCAACCTGGAAAACGGCTACTTCGGGCGCATGAGCCGCGCGGTGCAAGCGCAGTACCTCGAGCACGTCGCGTTTATCAACCGCAGTAACGCGGTGCATGTGCGCCAGCGTTTCGAGCAGGGCGAAAACGTCGAGATCCGCCGCCAACTGGCCGAACTGATCGACGCCGACCCCGAATCGGTCGCCTTCACCCGCAACGCCACCGAAGCCTTGCAGTCGCTGATCCGTAACTACAACCTGTTTACCACTACCCGCAGTGGAGCGGCGTTCGGCACCTGTATCCGGGTGACACCGGGGTTGGCGACATCAACCGCAGACATCCATGCACTGATCAACGCCATCACCGCACTCAGCGCGGCTGAAAAATGTGGGAGGGGGCTTGCTCCCGATTGCAGAGTGTCAGTCAGCGAAAATATCGGCTGATACACCGTTATCGGGAGCAAGCTCCCTCCCACATTTGAAGATGTGTGGGTCTCAAGGTTTTGCGCAGGCAAAAAAAAGCGGTCCGCCGACCAAGCGCACCGCAAAAATGCCGTTAAGCACAGCAACAACGATTCGATGAATCAGCTCAGTCCAGCAGCGCCAGTGCCTCGGCGGTGACTTCCTGGATACGCGCCCAGTCGCCGTTCTTGACCCATTCCGGGTCGAGCATCCAGCTACCGCCCACGCACATCACGTTTTTCAACGCCATGTAGCTCTTGATATTGGCCGGGCCAACGCCGCCGGTCGGGCAGAATTTCACTTCGCCAAACGGGCCGCCCAGGGCTTTGATGGCTGCGACGCCGCCGCTGACTTCGGCCGGGAACAGTTTGAAGCGGCGATAACCCAGGCTATAGCCTTCCATGATTCCGGAGGCATTGCTGATGCCCGGCAGCAGTGGGATCGGGCTGTGGACCGAAGCTTCAAGCAGGTCGCGGGTAATGCCGGGGGTGACGATAAATTGCGAGCCGGCAACCTCCGCGGCTTCGAGCATATGCCGATCGAGCACGGTACCGGCGCCGGTACACAACTCCGGGCGTTGCTCGCGCAGAACCTGAATGGCCTTGAGGCCGAACTCGGAACGCAGGGTCACTTCCAATGCGGTCAAACCACCGGCTGCCAGGGCGTCGGCCAGTGGCAGGATGTCTTGTTCACGGGCGATGGTGATCACCGGCAGGATCCGCGCCTTGGCGCAGAGGCTGTCGATCAGGGCAACTTTATCCGCCATGGACACGGTCGATTGAGGGCTTTTCATAGCGGCTGATCCTTGGCTCATGGGCACCAGTAAATCTCTAATGTAGGTTGCAAAAACGCGCGAATCGGCATGGCAGCAACGTCGTTGCTGGCGAGCGCGGCGCTCAACGTGGTCAATTTCGAACTGCCGGAAATCGACAGTACGGTGTAGTTCGCCGTAGCCAGCAGCGCGCGACTCATGGTCAGGCGCTGGCGTGGCACGGTCGGCGCGAGCATCGGCCAGCAACGGCGGGTACCGTCGGCCTGCAGGGCTTCGCTCAGGTTCGGACTGTTGGGGAACAACGACGCGGTGTGGCCGTCGTCGCCCATGCCCAGTACCAGCACATCAATGGCTGGCAGTTCGGCCAGCAGGCGATCGGCCTGCTCGGCGGCATCTTCAAGATTGGCGGCGGCGCTGTACAGGCTGAGGAACTTGGCCTTGGCTGCCGGGCCTTGCAACAGGTACTTCTTCAACAGGCCGGCATTGCTGTCGGCGTGCTCCACCGGCACCCAGCGCTCATCGGCCAGGCTGACGGTGACCTTGGACCAGTCCAGACCCTGCTTGGCCAGGTTCTGGAAAAACGCCACGGGGCTGCGGCCGCCGGACACCACCAGGGTCGCTTCGCCACGGGCACTGATGGCCGCGCGCAGTTGTTCGGCCACGTCGTTGGCCAGGCCATCGGCCAGCAACGCCGGCGAACGGTACTCATGGGCAGTGACGCCCTGAGGCAGTTTCAATTCAGATATCGCCATACCATGACCTCCCATCCCGCGTGATCAGTGCAATCGAGCTCATCGGCCCCCAGGAACCCGCCGCATACGGCTTGGGCGCATCACCGGATTTTTTCCACCCGGCGATCAACTGGTCACACCACTTCCACGCGGCTTCGATTTCATCTTTGCGAACAAACAGATTCTGATTGCCGCGCATTACTTCCAGCAACAACCGCTCGTAGGCATCAGGAATCCGCGCGCTGCGATAGGTGTCGGAAAAATTCAGTTGCAGCGGACCGCTGCGCAGTTGCATGCCCTTGTCCAGGCCCTGCTCCTTGGTCATCACGCGCAAGGAAATACCCTCGTCCGGTTGCAGGCGGATGATCAGTTTGTTGCTGATCTGCAAGCGCTGCTCGGGGGCGAAGATGTAGTGGGACGGTTCCTTGAAGTGGATGACGATCTGCGACAGCTTTTGCGGCATGCGCTTGCCGGTGCGCAGGTAGAACGGCACCCCGGCCCAGCGCCAGTTGCGGATATCGGCGCGCAGGGCGACGAAGGTTTCGGTATCGCTCTGGGTGTTGGAATTCTCTTCTTCCAGGTAACCCGGCACCGGCTTGCCGGCGCTGTAGCCGGCAATGTACTGGCCACGTACCACCTGGGTGGTCAGGCCGTCCGGACTGATCGGCGCCAGGGCCTTGAGCACCTTGACCTTCTCGTCACGGATGCTGTCGGCGGACAGGTCGGCCGGCGGGTCCATGGCGATCAGGCACAGCAGCTGCAGCAGGTGATTCTGGATCATGTCCCGCAGCTGCCCGGCCTTGTCGAAGTAACCCCAGCGGCCTTCGATGCCAACCTGCTCGGCCACGGTGATTTCCACGTGGGAAATGTAGTTCTGGTTCCACTGGGTCTCGAACAGACTGTTGGCGAAACGCAGGGCGATCAGGTTCTGAACGGTTTCTTTGCCCAGGTAATGGTCGATGCGGTACGTGCGGTTTTCCGGGAAAAACTGTGCGACAGCGTCGTTGACCTTGCGCGAAGATTCCAGGTCCGAGCCGATGGGTTTTTCCAGCACCACGCGGGTATTGTCCGCCAGGCCGACCTTGGACAGGTTTTCGCAGATCGCCCCGTACACCGCCGCAGGCGTGGCGAAGTAGGCGATCAGGCGCTGCCCGGTGCCGGCTTTTTCAGCCAGGACCACGTAGTCATCGGCGTTCATGAAATCGACGTGAACATACGTCAGGCGCGCCAGGAAACGCTGAGCGATGGCTTCGTCCAGTTCCTTGCCGACGTATTTGCGCAGTTCTGTTTCAATATGCGCCAGGTGCTGTTGCTCGGAACCGGCTTCGCGGGCCAGGGCCAGGATGCGCGTGTCGTCGTGCAAGAGCCCGGCACCATCGAGTTGATAGAGGGCAGGAAATAACTTGCGCAGCGCCAGATCACCCAACGCGCCAAACAGGGCAAAGGTGCAGGGTTCTACCGTTATCGAAGGCATGATGTTTGTTCTTTTATCAAGTTAAGCTACAAATACCTTTTTTCAAGGCATCACTCAAGGAAAAATGTAGTAATAACCACAACATTTTCCCGAAATACGCATTCCGAGTGGTGGTGTTCAGCTACCCTAAGTAGGATAGGCCACCGCAAAGGGCCACTCGTCGATTGGTGACCACCCTTTATTTGCATCGTCGCCCCAAGGAAACACTGTATGGACCGCGTGCGAAATCTTCTGGAACAGATCCGGAACCGCCTCGAAGAATTGAACAAGGCCGAGAAAAAAGTCGCCGAGGTCATCCTGCTCAACCCACAGCAGGCGACCCGCTTCTCGATCGCAGCCCTCGCCCAAGCCGCCTCGGTCAGTGAACCGACGGTCAACCGTTTCTGCCGTTCGTTCGGCGTCAGCGGTTACCCTGAACTCAAATTGCAACTGGCGCAAAGCCTGGCCAGCGGCGCGGCGTATGTCAGCCGTGCGGTGGAGGCCGATGATGACCCCGAGGCCTACACCCAGAAGATCTTCGGCAGCGCCATTGCCTCTCTGGACAGCGCCTGCCAGGCCCTCGACCCGAACCTGATCAGCAAGGCCGTGGACCTGTTGATCCAGGCGCGCCAGATCCACTTCTTCGGCCTCGGCGCGTCGGCCCCGGTGGCCATGGATGCGTTGCACAAGTTTTTTCGCTTCAACCTGTCGGTGACCGCCCATGCCGACGTGCTGATGCAACGCATGATTGCTTCGGTGGCGCACACCGGCGAGCTGTTCGTGATCATCTCCTACACCGGGCGTACCCGCGAGCTGGTGGAAGTGGCGCGGATTGCCCGGGAAAACGGCGCATCGGTGCTGGGTGTGACCGCCGAGAACTCGCCGCTGGCCAAGGTCAGCACCGTGAGCCTGAACATTCCGCTGCCGGAAGACACTGACATCTATATGCCAATGACCTCGCGGATCATCCAACTGACGGTGCTGGATGTACTGGCAACCGGCATGACCTTGCGCCGTGGCGTGGACTTCCAGCCGCACCTGCGCAAGATCAAAGAGAGCTTGAATGACAGCCGGTATCCGGTTGGCGATGAGTTCAACTGAGGCAGACAATGCCTCCAGCAGTCCCGACCTCTTCGCGAGCAAGCCCGCTCCCACATTTTGACGAGTCCTACCTTGGAATACGCTTCAAATGTGGGAGCGGGCTGGCTCGCGAAGACGGTATCAGCAACAGCGCTAAACCCCAGCCCTGGCCTGCAAACTCAGATGCGCCCGCTCCCCCGGCGCCAGGCTGGCCCCGGCCATCGCCGACTCCACGCATACAAACCCCGACGCCTCATTAAAACTGACGCCCAACAGCGGCCGGCTGCCCGGGTGCCACACCACGGTGTCGGCGCTGTCGCCGGTGTCGATGCACAATTCGCGCTGCCAGGCGTGGTCCTTGAGGTGTAGCTCGCCCTCATGCTGGAACACGCGCTGACACCCGCCTTCCACGCGCAACTCGCCTTCCTGCTGGCAAGCCTGGCGATTGAGCTGGTCATAACCTTGCGCCCCGTCGAGCCCAGACAGCGCTATCTCACCGACATTGCCAATTCGCCAGTAAGCGTGCAACGCATGGCTCAGTTGGCACGGCAGCTCATCCTGATGCTCGGTACACAAGCGCAACTCCAGGGTTTCGCCCAGGTGCGCGTGCAAGTCCACCTGCCAGTCGCACAACTGCAACTGCCAGTGCAGGCGCACGCCGTCGTCGTCGGTGTTGCTGTCGAGCAGTTTCCAATCGATCAGCCGCGCCCAGCCATGGGACGGCCACGCATTTTCGCTGGGATGCCGGCCATACCACGGCCAGCACACCGGCACGCCGCCGCGAATGGCACCGACTTGTGGCCATTTGGCTGCGCACCACAACCAGGGTTTCTGCCCACGGGGCTGAAAATGCAGCAATTGCGCGCCCTGGCGGCTGAATACCGCCTGGCACAACGGATGGTCGATCACCAACACATCGCGCGTCTGGAAGCGCTCCCAGGCGAACACCGGACGCTCGCGCAGGGATTTGAAAAAGCGTTGCAGCGGATGCTCATGCATGTGCCACGGTCCTGAATATCTTCACAGTGCAATCCAAAAAAAGCGGATAGCCATGGCTACCCGCAAATGCGCACAGAGAGAAGGAGCTTATCGCAACAGCGTTAGAACACCGACTGAATTTTCAGACCGGCCACCAGCGCGTTGTCGACTTTATCCACGCCGCCCGGGTGGACGACGTATTGCAGGTTGGGACGCACGGTCAGCCAGTTGGTGACGTGGAAACCGTAGTTGATTTCGTAGTTGTACTCGGTGCTGCGCAGCGGCGCGTACAGTGGGTTGTCGTAGTCGCTCACGCCATTGGCGACGTTGAGCAGTTCGGCGTTTTTCTTCACGTCGTCGTTAACGTGCAGACGAGCAGCGCCAATCCCCACATCGTCTTTTGGACGCGCGTCGAAAGGCCCTTTGTACACCAACATGATCGACTGGTAGTTATCGACGGTGTTGGTGTCCTTGTCGTGGAACGTGGCGTTGGCCGCGATGTTCAGACCACGAGACGCGTCGCCGTTATGGGTAGTGAGTTGCTGTTGCGCAACGAACCAATAGCCTTTTTTGCTGCTGTGGGTACGGTAGGCCGCGCCGGTGGTGGCAGCATCGTTGCCGTTGACGTCTTCACGGACGTCGCTGGCATCGGCGGCGCTCTTGTAGTAACCCACACGGTATTCGCCCGGCAGGTTATTGACCTTCGGCGACCAGACCAATTCCACCGGGATCACGGTGCCCTTGGTGCCACTGCCGCTGAGTTTGAAGCCGTTGCCGTGCTCCAACTGCGACGGGTTCTGGTTGTACGCACCGATCTGCGCATACAGCTCAGGCGTGATGTGGTACTTCACGCGGATCGCGGCCTGGGCGACCGGCCAGTTGTACCAGGTGCTGACGTAGTTACCGACCTGGGAGCCGCAGAACGACAAGTTCTGGAAGTCGCACGGGAAGGTGTTGAAGTCTTCGCCTTCACCGAAGTAACCGAGCTTCACGTCCAGCTTGTTGTCGAACATCTGGTGCTGAATCCAGAACTGGGTCAGACGCACCATGTGGCCACGGCCGTACACTTCTTGAGACGAGCTCAAGGTGCCGGCACGCGGATCACCGATACGGTCGTTGGAGATGTTCTGGCCGTTACGGTTGGTCAGCTGGATCTTGGCCTGGGTGTTATCCCAGCCCCACAACTTTTGCAGATCCAGTGCCACGCCCAGACCGAACTGGTCAGCGTAACGCGCCGTTTTGTCGTTGTTGTAGCCACCGCTCAGGTTGCCACCGACTTCGCCGACGTAGTCAGCCTTGATATCGATACCTTGCTCGATCAGCTTGGTCCGCTCGCCGCCCCAATCGCCGGTCATCCATTTGGAATCGGCGCTGAACGCGTCGTCCGCCATCGCATTGGCGGACAGGACCAGGGCTGCCACTGCTGACAATTGGCAGATCAGCCGGGTGTTGTTGTGTTGCTTTTTCATCCCTACATCCTCGTCTTTATTGTTATTAAACTGTTTTTATCTAACGCGGGTTACATTTTTTTTAATAAAAACAACAACTTACCTAGTTCAGCGACCCTTGAACTGGGCCACGTTGTCGGCACGATCCTGTGCCGGCAGCGACGCAGCGGTGCCCAGGCGCTCGCCGGTCTTGGCATCGAACAGCAACACTTTGGCCGGATCGAATTGCAGGGTCAGGGTCTCGCCCACCTGCGGCGCCACATCGGGCGCCAGGCGGCAGCAGACCTTGGTGTCATTGAGCTGCACGAACACCAGGGTGTCCGGGCCGGTCGGCTCGGTGACCTGGACTTCGGCACGAATACTCGACGAACCGTTGCCCTCCCCCGTCGCCAGCACGATTTGCTCCGGGCGCAGGCCGAGGATCACGTCACGGTCTTCCAGGCCGGCGTTGCTCATGCTCAGCGGCAGCTCGCAACGCGCCTGGCCGCTGTCGAGCAGCGCTACCAGGCCGCCGTCCTTGCGCTGCAGGCGTAGAGGAATGAAGTTCATCGGCGGCGAACCGATAAAGCTCGCCACGAACAGGTTGGCCGGATCGTTGTAGATCTCTTTCGGCGTGCCGAACTGCTGGATGATGCCGTCCTTCATCACCGCCACTTTGTCGCCCAGGGTCATCGCCTCGATCTGGTCGTGGGTGACGTAGACGGTGGTGGTTTTCAGACGCTGGTGCATCAGCTTCATTTCGGTACGCATCTCGACGCGCAGCTTGGCGTCGAGGTTGGACAGCGGTTCGTCGAACAGGTAGATCTTCGGCCGACGCGCCAGGGCCCGGCCCATGGCCACGCGCTGTTGCTGGCCGCCGGAGAGTTGGCCCGGCTTGCGGTTGAGCAGGTGTTCGATCTGCAGCAGCTTGGCCACCCGCGCCACTTCGGCGTCGATATCGGCCTGGGGCATCTTGCGAATCTTCAGGCCGAACTCGATGTTTTCACGCACGCTCATGGTCGGGTACAGCGCGTAGGACTGGAACACCATGGCGATGTCGCGATCCTTGGGGCTCATGCCGCTGACGTCCTGGTCGCCGATCATGATCGCGCCGCCGGTGATGGTCTCAAGGCCCGCGATGCAGTTCATCAGCGTGGACTTGCCGCACCCCGACGGGCCGACCAGGATCAGGAACTCGCCTTCCTTGATCGACAGTTCGATGTTCTTCAAGGTGTCGGGCAGGCCGGCGCCATAGGTCTTGTTTACATTGCGAAGTTCAAGCGTAGCCATGATTACCCCTTGACCGCGCCGGCCGTGAGGCCGCGCACGAAATACTTGCCTGCGATCACATAGACCAGCAGGGTCGGCAGCCCGGCGATCATCGCCGCCGCCATATCCACGTTATATTCCTTGGCCCCGGTGCTGGTGTTGACCAGGTTGTTCAGCGCCACCGTGATGGGCTGCGAGTCGCCGCTGGAGAACACCACGCCGAACAGGAAGTCGTTCCAGATCTGAGTGAACTGCCAGATCAGGCAGACCATGATGATCGGGGTCGACATCGGCAGGATGATCAGACGGAAGATGGTGAAGAAACCTGCACCGTCCAGGCGCGCCGCCTTGATCAACGCATCCGGAATGCTCACGTAGTAGTTACGGAAAAACAGCGTAGTGAACGCCAGGCCGTAGACCACATGGATAAACACCAGGCCGGTGGTGGTGCTGGCCAGGCCCATCTTGCCGAGGGTGAACGACGCGGGCAGCAGCACGGTCTGGAACGGCAGGAAGCAGCCGAACAGCAACAGGCCGAAGAACAACTGCGAACCACGGAAGCGCCAGAACGACAGCACATAGCCGTTCAACGCACCGATGGCGGTGGAAATCAGCACAGCCGGCACGGTGATCTTGATCGAGTTCCAGAAGTAGCCATCCACCGTGGCCCAGGCCTTGACCCAGCCGATGCCGGTGACCACGGTCGGCCAGCTCAACAGGTTGCCGGTGCTGATGTCTTCCGGGGTCTTGAAGCTGGTGAGCAACATCACCACCAGCGGCACCAGGTACAGCAGCACCGCGAAGATCAGCACCGCGTAGATCGCGATGCGGCTCAGGCTGATGGCAGGTTTTGCGGCAAGACTAGTCATTACGCTTGGTCCTCAGCTCGGAGTACAGGTACGGCACGATGATCGCGAGGATCGCACCGAGCATCAGGATTGCACTGGCCGAACCCATGCCCATCTGGCCGCGACTGAAGGTGAACGAGTACATGAACATCGCCGGCAGGTCGGACGAGTAGCCCGGTCCGCCAGCGGTCATCGCCGCCACCAGGTCGAAGCTCTTGATCGCGATGTGCGCCAGGATCATCACCGCACTGAAGAACACCGGACGCAGGCTCGGCAGCACCACGCTCCAGTAGATGCGCGGCAGGCTTGCGCCGTCGATCTGCGCGGCACGGATGATCGATTGATCGACGCCACGCAGGCCGGCCAGGAACATCGCCATGATGAAACCGGAGGCTTGCCACACGGCAGCGATCACCAGGCAGTAGACCACGCGGTCCGGGTCGATCAGCCAGTCGAGACGGAAGCCTTGCCAGCCCCAGTCCCGCAGAAGTTTGTCCAGGCCCATGCCCGGGTTGAGCAGCCATTTCCAGGCCGTACCGGTGACGATCATCGAGAGCGCCATCGGGTACAGGTAAATGGTGCGGATAAAGCCTTCACGACGGATTTTCTGGTCGAGGAAAATCGCCAGCGTCACACCGATCACCAGGGTGATGCCGATGAACATCCCGCCGAACAGCGCCAGGTTCTTGCTCGCGACCCACCAGCGATCGTTGTCGAACAACCGCTCGTACTGCGCAAGGCCCGCCCATTTGTAGCTCGGCAGGAACGTCGACGTGGTGAACGACAGCACAAACGTCCACAGGATGTAACCGTAGAAGCCCACCAACACGATGAACATGCTTGGCGCCAGCACCAGTTTGGGTAGCCAGCGCTGCAGGGCATCGAACGGCGAGGCTTTGCTGAACACAGCAACAGAGCTCATGGGAAAATCCAATACAGAGGAAAAGGACTACAGGAACGTGCCGGATGGGGGCCAGGGCTCCTCCATCCGGTCAACCGTTACTTGGCCGACTTGATCGCAGCGCCGAGTTTCTTGGCGGTGTCGGCCGGATCGGCTTTCGGGTCGTTGATGTAGTTGGTCACGACGTCAAAGAACGCACCTTGCACGGCCAGCGTGGTGGCCATGTTGTGCGCCATGCTTGGCTGCAGGCCGCCGCTCTTGGCGTCAGCCAGGAAGTCTTTGGCTGCGGTCTGGGCGCAGGAGTCGAAACCGTAGGATTCCATTTTGTTCAGCATGTCGTTGCGCACAGGGATCGAACCCTTGTTGATGCTGAACACTTTCTGGAAGTTTTCACCCAGCACGACTCTGGCGATGTCCTGCTGACCGGCTGCAGTGCCTTTGTCTTTCTGCTTGAACACCGCCAGGGAGTCGATGTTGTAGGTGAAGGCTTTGTCGGTGCCCGGGAAGGCTACGCACTCGTAGTCTTTGCCGGCGACTTTCTTCGCGGCGGTCCACTCGGACTTGGCCCAGTCACCCATGATCTGCATACCGGCCTTGCCGTTGATGACTTTGCCGGCTTCGAGGTTCCAGTCCTGGCCTTTGCCGTCGACGTCCATGTAGGTCGCGACTTTCTTCAGCTCGGTCAGCGCCTTGACCATTTGCGGGCCAGTCAGCGCGCCGTTGTCCAGGTCAACCAGGGCTTTCTTGTAGCCATCGGCGCCCATCACCGACAGAACGACCGCTTCGAACACGGTGCTGTCCTGCCAAGGCTGGCCACCATGGGCGAGCGCGATGAAGCCAGCGGCCTTGAGCTTGTCGCCGGCGGCGTAGAATTCTTCGAGGGTGGTCGGGTTCTTGGTGATACCGGCTTTCTTGAAGACTTCCGGGTTGATCCACAGCCAGTTCACGCGGTGGATATTCACCGGAACGGCAACGTAGTCACCGTCGTACTTCACGGTATCGGAGACTTTCTTGTCGAGCAGGGAGTCCCATTTTTCTTCTTTGGCCACGTCTTTGAGGACGTCGGTGTCGAGCAGACCGGTGGATGCCCATTCCTGGATGTCCGGGCCTTTGATCTGGGCTACGCCGGGTGGGTTGCCGGCGACCGCGCGGCTTTTCAGCACGGTCATGGCCGTGGCGCCGCCGCCACCTGCGACAGCACCGTCTTTCCAGGTGAAGCCGTCTTTTTCAACTTGGGCCTTCAGGACATCTACAGCCGCTTTTTCACCGCCCGAGGTCCACCAATGCACAACTTCAACCGTCCCTTTCGAGTCGGCGGCAAATGCACTGAGGGGAAACAACGAGGCAATGGAAATAGCGACGGCGAGGCGATTAATCGCGTTCATCTGAGTACCTTTTCTTGTTGTTATGCATGCAAGTCTGGAGCTTGCGCTGCACGGAGTTTAAACAGGGAATTTTTAAGCGCAGGTAACAAAGGGATGCACAAATGTCACCACTTGGTGACATAGCACCCGGAGCCCAACGCACTGGCCATGCTCGGCGCCAACGGCAGCGCCGGCAGCAGGACCGCTTGCCAGGCATGGTACAGGTCCGGTTTGCCGCCCCAGATCTTGCTGCTGGGCTGGTTGTGCGGGCTGAGTTCGTGGTGCCAGCTGCCGTGGGTACGGTCGATGAAATGGCTGTCGCAAAACTCCCAGAAGCGCCGGTACCAGGTTTCGTAATGCGGCTCGAAGGTGCGTTTGAGCAAGGCCTGCGCGGCGGCGCTGGCTTCGGCGTGGGTCCAGTGCAGGCGTTCGCGCACTACCGGGCGCTGGTTCCAGTCCAGGGTGTAGACGATGCCGGGGGCGCCATCCACGGCCCAGGCGCTGTCGCAGGCGCTGGCGAACAGGCCTTTGGCGTCGGTCACCAGCCAGTCCGGTGTGGCCAGCCCGGCCCGCAGGCGCGCAGCCTCCAGGTGCAATAGCAGCCGCGCCCACTCGAAGCCGTGGCCGGGGGTCACGCCATAGGGGCGGAAGCCGTCGGCGGGGTTGTCTTCGTTGTAACCGCGCAAGGGTGTCCACTGGGCGTCGAAGTGCTCGATCACCATGAACCGGTTGCCGGCGGCATGGGTGTGGATCACGCGCTCGACGATGCGCAGCGCGCGGTCCAGCCAGCGTGTGTCGGCGGTGACGTCGGCCAGGGCGAGGAACGCTTCCGTCGCGTGCATGTTGCTGTTGGCGCCGCGATAGGCTTCGACGCCGCTCCAGTCCTGGGCAAAGGATTCGAGCATGACGCCCTCCTCCTCGCTCCAGAAAAACTGCTCGATGATCTGGATCGCGTCGTTCAACAGGGCTTGTGCGCCGGGTGCGCCCGCGACCACCGCAGAACTGGCGGCCAGGGCGACAAAAGCGTGCAGGTAGGCAGCCTTGCCCGTATTGCCATCCACAGCGTGGGGCGCGGCGAACCAGCCACCGTGCGCGTTATCGCGCAGCGCGCCGCTGAGGGCGGCCACCCCATGCTCGACCAGCCCGGCATAACCGGGCAACCCCATCGCGTGAGCCATGGCGAAGCTATGGGTCATGCGCGCGGTGTTCATGGTCTCGGCAACGGCATCGGCCGGCAACTGGCCTTTATCGTCCAGGTTGCCGAACCCATCGGGCAGGCGCGAAGCCTTGGCGAATGACAGCAGGCGCTGGCCTTCGCTGGCGAGCCAGGCGTGGTGGGCAGGTGCGTTCAGCCAACTGCTGGCAGGCAGTGGTTGGGTGGTCATGGGGAGCCCTTATTATTGTTTGTGGGATGACCGGAGTCTAAACAAGGGCGAGGTGAGCACATGTAACGAAGGACCAGGGAAATGTCACCAGATGGTGACATTTGCCCAAACCCTTTACTGACCGATCGGCGTGACCGCGGCCGGCGCATTGAGGCGCTGGTTCAGGTTCTGCATCTGGCTCTGCAAGGTGGTGATATTGCGGGTGGTCTGGATGCGGAACACATCGAACTCTTTATTGGTCGGCGCGTCGCTATTGCCCGGCTGGTTGTCCTGCGCGCTCTTTAGCACCACCAGGTCTTGTTCAAGACGGGCGATGGCTGCACTCGGGTTGCCCTGTTTCTTCAGGGCCGCCACGTCGGCGACCAGTTCCCTGATCTCGGCATCGCGCTTGGCGGCCTCACCTTGTGCCGCCTTGAGGCTGGCCACGGCGTCGGTCAACGCCTGCACCTGGCCTTGCAGCTTGGCGTTGGCATTGGACAGGTCGGTGGTGCTGGCGGTCATCTGGGCCAGGCGCTTATCCAGTTCGGTGGCCTGGCCGGCCACGCCGACTTGCTGCTTGCCCTGCTCCAGCAACTGGGTTTCCAGTTGCTTGATCTGCAGTTTCAGCGCTTCGCTGCCGTTGTTCACGCTGGCCTCACTGGCCACGAACTTGCCGGAAATATCCTGCAGGCGCCCCGCCGCTTCTTCGCTGATGCGTGCAAAACTTTCCTGGGTGGCAACCAGTTGCTGGCCCATCAGGGAGATCTGCTGGAAGCTCCACCAGGCCAGGCCGGCAAAGGCGATCAGCAGCGCGCCGACCAAGGCCCACAGCGGCCCGGTACTGGCGCTCTTGACCTTGACCACAGGGGTATTGCGCGAACGCACGGAGGTGGCGGCGGTCGGCACGAAATCATCATCGTCCAAGGAGTCGGCCCGCAGGCTGGGAACATTGTCGAAATCGTCGTTGGCATCGTTACGCATGAATCAACCCTGAATCGGTGAGATAGCTATCTGAAAAGCCGAGCGGCGGCAGTATAAACCGCTGTCCTACCGCACTGATCGACCTGGAACCCTGAATTCGGTTCCCGATGTGTTGCTGCTTGTGAGCTTACTTCAGCCCCGGTTCCTGGGCCTTCCACCAACTGCAGAACTCGTCGAGCGCGGTCCACAGGCTGACCTTGGGGTCATAGTCGAGATAATGCCTTGCGCGGCTGATGTCGAGGGTGAAATCTTTGTTCATCACCTGCATGCCCAGGCGCGACAACGCCGGCTCCGGGCGCCCGGGCCACAGCGCGCAGAATGCCTCGTTCAACGCGGCGATACTGTAGGACAAACCGTAGGACCGATACCGCGTCACCTGGGGCAAGTCCATCTGGCGCATCACGTAGTTCACCACATCCCACACCGGCACCGGGGCGCCGTTGCTGATGTTGTAGGCTTTGCCCAGCGCCGAGCCGGTGGCGAGCAGACTGCTGAGCAGCGCTTCGTTGAGGTTGTGGACGCTGGTGAAGTCGACCTTGTTCAGACCGTCGCCGACGATGGCCAGGCGGTTCTTGCGCTGCATTTTCAGCAGACGCGGGAAGATGCTCATGTCGCCGGCGCCGGTGACAAAACGCGGGCGCAGGGCCAGGACTTCGAGGCCGAATTCCTGGGCACCGAACACCTTTTGCTCGGCCAGGTACTTGGTGGCGGCATAAGGATGCTTGAAGCGCTTGGGCACTTGGTCTTCGGTCAGCCCCAGGTGGTCGCGGCCGTCGAAATAGATCGACGGCGACGACAAGTGAACCAGGCGCCCGACCCGTTGCTTGAGGCAGGCTTCGACAACGTTCTCGGTCACCAGCACATTGCCTCGATGGAAATCCTGAGCGCGCGCCCACAGCCCAACAGCGCCGGCGCAATGCACCACGGCTTCGACATCGCGGCACAGTTCGCGCACCAGGTCGGCATCATTCAAATCACCCTGGATAAACTCGGCACCGCGCCGTACCAGGTGTTCCACACCTTCGGCGCGCCGCCCGTTGACCCGCACGTCCAGGCCCTGCTCCAGGGCGAAACGCGCAAAGCGCCCGCCGATGAAGCCGCTTGCGCCGGTGACCAGAATCTTCATGTATTACTCCGTGTTCTTTCGTTTTTCATCGCTGTTGCCTTGACGCCCGCCATCAGTCCAACGGCACCAACCATTGACCACAGGCCTGGGCCAGATGGTCGGTCAACAAACCCAACAGTTGCCCGCCACTGCGCCAATGATGCCAGTACAGCGGCACATCGATGGGCTTATCTGGCAATAACTCGACCAATACGCCTCTTTGCAGCTGGTCGCCGACCTGCAGTTCGGGCACCAGGCCCCAACCGAGCCCGGCTTCCGCCAAGCGGATAAACCCTTCGGACGACGGGCACAAATGGTGCTCGAAACCGCCGTCCACCCCGAGCGCGGCCAGGTAGCGATGTTGCAGGAAATCGTCCGGGCCGAATACCAAGGCCGGCGTGCGCGCCAGTTGATCGGCGCGCACACCGTTGGGGAAGTGCCGTGCGATAAACGCCGGACTCGCCAGCGCCCGATAGCGCATGGCGCCCAGCAACAGGCTGCGCGCCCCGGCCACCGGGCGTTCACTGGCGCAGATACAGGCCGCCACTTCACCGGCGCGCATGCGCTTGAGGCCGACGGTCTGGTCTTCCACCACCAGGTCCAGCAGCAAATGCTGCTCGGCGCAAAAGTCGCTGACGGCCTCGGCCCACCAGGTGGCGAGGCTGTCGGCATTCAACGCGATGCGCAGGCGTTCGGGCATGCCTTCTTCATCCAGCGCCGGCACCTGGCTTTGCAAGTCGCGCTCCAGCAGCCGTACCTGTTGCACATGGTTGAGCAGGCGCCGGCCGATATCGGTCGGCGTCGGCGGTGTGGCCCGCACCAGCACCGGCTGGCCGATCCGTGCTTCCAGCAGCTTGATACGCTGGGAGATCGCCGATTGCGACAACCCCAGCACCTGGGCACCGCGCTCGAAGCCGGCTTGTTCCACCACCGCCGCCAGGGCGGAGAGCAATTTATAGTCGAACATCAGTTTCTCTAATGAGCGATCAGCAATATTGGTTTTTCTTATACAGCTATGCCAGGGAAGATAGCCAGCATCGTTTCGGCTTGAGCAAGGATCTTCAACTATGTGGCAAAGCTATATGAACGGCCTGCTGGTCGCGTTGGGGCTGATCATGGCCATCGGCAGCCAGAACGCCTTTGTGCTCGCGCAAAGCCTGCGTCGTGAACACCACCTGCCGGTGGCGGCCCTGTGTGTGGTCTGCGATGCGCTGCTGGTGGCCGCCGGGGTATTCGGCCTGGCGACGATACTGGCGCAAAGCCCGATCCTGCTGGGGATTGCCCGCTGGGGCGGTGCCGCGTTCCTGCTGTGGTACGGCGCCTGCGCGCTGCGGCGGGCCTGTTCGAAACAGAGCCTCGACCAAGGCGACGCCCTCAAAGTGCGCTCATTGCGCGCCGTGTTGCTCAGCGCGTTGGCGGTGACGTTGCTCAACCCCCACGTTTACTTGGACACCGTGCTGCTGATTGGCTCGCTGGGCGCCCAACAGACCGAACCCGGCGCCTATGTGGCCGGCGCGGCCAGCGCTTCGTTCCTGTGGTTCGCCACGCTGGCGCTCGGCGCCGCCTGGTTGGCCCCGTGGCTAGCACGTCCGGCGACGTGGCGTCTGCTCGACCTTCTGGTGGCGGGGATGATGTTCAGCGTGGCCTATCAATTGATCAGTGCATGATGAATATTCCAAAACGCTCTGGAACCTCTATCCCACACAGTTGTTGCGTGGTTTTGCCACACCCCGAGTGCTATGATCCGGACCCGGCGCCGCAAAGAGTACAAACTCCCCGGCGCTTGTTTGGCCGCCCGTGATCGGCCTTGCGCTCACCGCAACTGACCTGATTAGGAGAATCATCATGGCTTTCGAATTGCCGCCGCTGCCCTACGCACACGATGCCCTGCAGCCGCACATTTCCAAGGAAACCTTGGAATACCACCACGACAAGCACCACAACACCTATGTCGTGAACCTGAACAACCTGGTGCCTGGCACCGAGTTCGAAGGCAAGACCCTGGAAGAAATCGTCAAGTCTTCTTCGGGCGGCATCTTCAACAACGCCGCTCAGGTCTGGAACCACACCTTCTACTGGAACTGCCTGGCGCCAAACGCCGGCGGTCAACCGACCGGCGCACTGGCTGAGGCCATCAACGCTGCGTTCGGTTCGTTCGACAAGTTCAAAGAAGAATTCACCAAGACCTCCGTCGGCACCTTCGGTTCCGGTTGGGGCTGGCTGGTGAAAAAGGCTGACGGTTCCCTGGCCCTGGCCAGCACCATCGGCGCCGGCAACCCGCTGACCAGCGGCGACACCCCGCTGCTGACCTGCGACGTCTGGGAACACGCTTACTACATCGACTACCGCAACGCCCGTCCAAAATATGTGGAAGCGTTCTGGAACCTGGTCAACTGGAAGTTCGTGGCTGAGCAGTTCGAAGGCAAGGCCTTCACTGCCTAAGCACCCCTTGCAGTAAAAAGAGCCCGGCGATTGCCGGGCTTTTTTTGTGCGTTCGACGGCGGCGCCAGCCGGGCATGACGGAACCAACTGCGTGGAAATTGCCACCCAGGCAGTGAGAGGAATGTCCCTTTCATTCAATGTCGGAGAATTAACTTATGATCGCAGGCGCAGCAGGATTAGGAGCAGCAGCCTCCGCAGCCGCAGCACTCGCCCCCGTGCTAATGCCGTTGGCTGAACAGGCCGCCGGTATGGCCATGAATGTCGCAAAAGACCTTCTGAAAAACGCAACGAGTGCTGCCGGCAGCGCAACGAATCAACAGCAGCAAATCAAATTCTGATTGGGAAAGCGTGAACGGTGGCGGAGCAAAATCAGTCCGCCATCACTTGAATTCCCCCCTCGCCTGACGACCCCGCCTGCAACAGACCGGCCCACCATGGCGTCATGGAGCATCGCGCCGCAATGTTCCTTTGACTGCCATCACCAGATTGCCAATACTCATGGCATATTGAAGGCCACCCGCATGAGACAAGGAATGCCCCTTTGAAGCTGGAACTCAAAAACAGCTTGTCGGTGAAGTTGCTACGGGTTGTGCTGCTGTCGGCATTGATCGTGGGCGTGGCGCTGAGCGTGGCGCAGATCGTTTTCGATGCCTACAAGACGCGCCAGGCCGTGGCCGATGATGCCCAGCGCATCCTCGACATGTTTCGCGACCCCTCGACCCAGGCCGTCTACAGCCTGGACCGCGAGATGGGCATGCAGGTGATCGAAGGTCTGTTTCAGGACGACGCGGTCCGCATGGCCTCCATCGGCCATCCCAACGAAACCATGCTCGCGGAAAAAAACCGCGCCTTGCAGCAATCCTCCAGCCGCTGGTTGACCGACCTGATTCTCGGCCAGGAGCGCACGTTCACCACCGCCCTGGTCGGCAAAGGCCCCTATAGCGAGTATTACGGCGACCTGAGCATCACGCTCGACACGGCCACCTACGGCAAGGGTTTCATTGTCAGCTCGGTGATCATTTTTATTTCCGGGGTGCTGCGCGCACTGGCCATGGGCCTGGTGCTGTACCTGGTGTATCACTGGCTGCTGACCAAGCCGCTGTCGCGGATTATCGAGCACCTGACCTCGATCAACCCCGACCGCCCCAGCGAACACAAGATCCCCCAGCTCAAGGGCCACGAACGCAATGAACTGGGGCTGTGGATCAATACGGCCAACCAGTTGCTCGAATCCATCGAACGCAACACCCACCTGCGCCATGAAGCGGAATCCAGCCTGCTGCGCATGGCCCAGTACGACTTTCTCACCGGCCTGCCGAACCGCCAGAAACTGCAGGAGCAACTGGACAAGATCCTGATCGACGCCGGCCGTCGGCAGCGCCGCGTCGCCGTGTTGTGCGTGGGCCTGGATGACTTCAAAAGCGTCAACGAGCAGTTCACCTACCAGGCCGGCGACAAACTGCTGCTGGCCCTGGCCGATCGCCTGCGCGCCCACAGCGGCCGCCTCGGCGCCCTCGCCCGCCTCGGCGGCGACCAGTTCGCCCTGGTGCAGGCCGATATCGATCAGCCCTACGAAGCCGCCGAACTGGCGCAAAGCATCCTCGATGACCTGGAAGCGGAGTTTGCCCTCGACAGCGAGCAGATTCGCCTGCGCGCCACCATCGGCATCACCTTGTTCCCGGAAGACGGCGACAGCACCGAGAAACTGCTGCAAAAAGCCGAACAGACCATGACCCTGGCCAAGAGCCGCTCGCGCAACCGCTATCAGTTCTATATCGCCAGTGTCGACAGTGAAATGCGCCGACGCCGCGAACTGGAGAAAGACCTGCGCGACGCCTTGAGCCGCAACCAGTTTTACCTGGTGTACCAACCGCAGATCAGCTACCGCGACCACCGTGTGGTCGGCGTCGAAGCGTTGATCCGTTGGCAGCACCCGGAACACGGCCTGGTGCCGCCGGACTTGTTCATCCCCCTGGCGGAACAGAACGGCACGATTATCGCGATCGGTGAATGGGTGCTCGACCAGGCCTGTCGACAATTGCGCGAATGGCACGACCAAGGCTTCACCGAGCTGCGCATGGCGGTCAACCTGTCCACCGTGCAACTGCACCACACCGAATTGCCACGGGTGGTGAATAACCTGATGCAGATCTATCGCTTGCCGCCGCGCAGCCTGGAACTGGAAGTGACCGAGACCGGCCTGATGGAAGACATCAGCACCGCCGCCCAGCACCTGCTGAGCCTGCGCCGCTCCGGTGCGCTGATCGCCATCGATGACTTCGGCACCGGCTATTCATCCTTGAGCTATCTGAAAAGCCTGCCGCTGGACAAGATCAAGATCGACAAGAGCTTCGTGCAGGACCTGCTCGACGATGACGACGACGCCACCATCGTGCGCGCGATTATCCAATTGGGTAAAAGCCTGGGCATGCAGGTGATCGCCGAAGGCGTGGAAACCGCGGAACAGGAGGCTTACATCATCTCCGAGGGCTGCCATGAAGGTCAGGGCTACCACTACAGCAAACCGTTGCCGGCACGGGAATTGGCGGCGTATTTGAAGCAGGCCGAACGCAATAACGCGGCCATTCTCTGACACGACCAAACGATAGTTGAGATTTCCCTCGTATAACCCTTTACAGAAAATGCAAATCTTTCGCATTATGTTGCAGTTTTGCGCGGCCCCCGCGCGCCCTATCAACGACCGATGCAGGATGTTCGCCATGATTCGTATGCCCCTGGCCACCGCCAGTCTGTTGGCCATTGCCATTTCGCTCGCCGGTTGCGGCGAAGGTAAAGACAAGGCCGCCGCGCCCCAGGCGCCGACCCCGGCCGCCAGCACTGCCGCTCCGGCGGCTGCCACCCCTGCCGGGCAGGTCGACGAAACCGCCGCCAAGGCCGTGGTCGCGCATTACGCTGACATGGTGTTCGCGGTGTACAGCGATGCCGAGTCCACCGCGAAAACCCTGCAAACCGCGATCGACACCTTCCTCGCCAACCCGAACGACGAGACCCTCAAAGCCGCCCGTGCCGCCTGGGTCGCCGCGCGCGTGCCGTACCTGCAGAGCGAAGTGTTCCGCTTCGGCAACACCATCATCGACGACTGGGAAGGCCAAGTGAACGCCTGGCCCCTGGACGAAGGCCTGATCGACTACACCGACAAATCCTACGAGCACGCGCTGGGCAACCCAGGCGCCACGGCCAACATCATCGCCAACACCGAGATCCAGGTCGGCGAAGACAAGGTTGACGTCAAGGACATCACCCCGGAAAAACTCGCCAGCCTCAATGAGCTGGGCGGTTCCGAAGCCAACGTCGCCACCGGCTACCACGCCATCGAATTCCTGCTGTGGGGCCAGGACCTGAACGGCACCGGCCCGGGCGCCGGCAACCGTCCTGCGTCGGACTACATGACCGGCGACGGTGCCACCGGTGGCCACAACGAGCGCCGCCGCACGTACCTGCGCGCCGTGACGCAGTTGCTGGTCAGCGACCTGGAAGAAATGGTCGGCAACTGGAAACCCAACGTCGAAGACAACTACCGCGCCACCCTGGAGGCCGAACCGGCCACCGACGGCCTGCGCAAAATGCTGTTCGGCATGGGCAGCCTGTCGCTCGGCGAACTCGCCGGTGAGCGCATGAAGGTGTCCCTGGAAGCCAACTCGCCGGAAGACGAGCAGGACTGTTTCAGCGACAACACCCACAACTCGCACTTCTACGACGCCAAGGGCATCCGCAACGTCTACCTGGGCGAGTACACCCGCACTGACGGCAGCAAAATGACCGGCGCCAGCCTGTCATCCCTGGTGGCCAAGGCCGACCCGGCCGCCGACGCCGCGTTGAAAGCGGACCTGGCGGCGACCGAAGCGAAGATCCAGGTCATGGTTGACCACGCCAACAAGGGTGAGCACTACGACCAGTTGATCGCTGCGGGTAACGACGCGGGCAACCAGATCGTGCGGGACGCCATCGCCGCACTGGTCAAGCAGACCGGCTCGATCGAAGCGGCTGCCGGCAAGCTGGGGATCAGCGACCTGAACCCGGATAGCGCTGATCACGAGTTCTGATCACTGCCGACGCCTAAGCGCCATAAAGAATGCCCCGACTCGTTCGGGGCATTCTTTTTACGCCCGCAGTCGAAGGCATTACACCCGAATGATAAAAATCTGCGGCGACGCGATGGGCGTCGTCAGTTGGATGCCGCCGATCAGCGGTACCAGGTTATGACTGGCCTCAGCCTGGGCGACCAGGGTTCGCGTCGGCTCATCCATCAAGCTGCGGTAGGGCGCAACCTGCGCGTCGGCGGCAATCCGCTCACCGACCACACGCCGCGTTCTCAACCAATACAGCCTGACATCCCCCGCACGCCGGAACAGCAGCTCGCCGGCAACGTCATAGCCGCCAAGCACGCCGTAGCGACAGCGGCTCACCACCTCGCTCATCAAGCTCCGCAACCAGCCGGCCGAGCCGGGCGGGAGCGCGTTGAACAGCGGCACCGCGACGGGCTCCGGACGAAAGTCCAGGCGGCGGTAATGCCCGGGCGCGGTCGGTAACAGCCAACTGCCGTCGCTGAGCGTGTGGGTGGGCGGCAGCAACGAAAACGGATCGGCCAACCGCCCCTGCGCCGTGGGCAGCCAGAACTGCCAGTCCCGCAGGGTGCGTATCAGCGAGCGTAGGCCCAGTTGGGTCAAGCCCCCCGGGTTGGCCCGATTGAACAGGATCTGGGCGAGTTCGACTTGGCTGCGGGTGGTCAACAGCGCAAACGCCTCGCGCACATAGGCGGTGACCAGTTTTTTCAAGGGCACGCCACTGGCGACGACCCACAGCCCGTCACCGGTGGCAAACTTCACCTGTCGGGGCTGATTGTAAATGCCGGAGCGCAGCAGGTTTTCCAGATCCAGGAAATGCATGGCCGGCCGCCTCGGGTCACGAATCAATACGTCGTTGGGCGCGCTGGGGTCGCGGGGCAAAATCGCGAAATAGCGCTGGTCCATCTTGATGTATTCCTGCCCCAGCCACTGCGGATCACCGGCAACCCGCCGATAGATGCCCCGCGTCGCATCCACCACCTCGAGTTCGGCCACGTCGAGGGTTCTGCCCCACTCGATGAATTGTTCGTTTGCAGGACGCACCACCGTGGCCTCGGGCGCCGCGACACGGGTACTGGCGCGTGGTGGCGTCGGTAGGCTCGGTGGCAGCTCGGCGGGCGGCGGATGGCGGGTCGCCACCACCGGCAGGTCTGGCAGATCAATCCCGTCCAGACGCCACTGAAACCGCAGAAGCGGTACGTTCAGATAGGTCTCGAAGGCCGCCGTGGAGAGCCTCAGCCGCAGGTTTTCGACCAGGGCCAGCCGATATTCGATTTCGCGCCCCGCCGGGAAGTTGAACGACTCAAACACGCGTCTGGCCTGCACCTCATCCAGCCGAGGGTAAAGGTTCCTGAGGGCACGCTCCGGCGCGTTGCCGCCCTTGAGTCCGGCTAGCGGATGGGAACCTATTTCCCACTGCCCCGACGCATTCCGCCGAATCGGCGCGTAGTGATATTGCGTCAGCTTGCGTGCGTCCCTGAGCCGCCAGGCGGCTTTGTCGCCGTCATCGAGGATCGAGTACCAACGCCCACCGTCATTGAGGAAGTAGTGCTGGGCACCCGCGGCGTTCGAGGGCGCGTGATACACGCCCTGGCCTTCCCATCCGGCCAACGGCGCCACGCCGTCGGGCTTTTTCCCCAGCGCCATCTCCGCCGGCAACACCCTTGGCCGGGAGCCCGCCACCGGTGCGCGGGCGCCGACCGCGCCGTCCACCAGCGCACCGACCAGCTCGCCCAGCGAGCGCACGAAAGACTGTGCGGCACCGGCGCGGTCGCCCAGGTCCAGCGCCTCGACAGCGTTGAACACCGAAAACAGGCTGCGCGCCAAGCCGATCGGCAACATGATCCTGACCGGCAGCACCATGGACAGCACGTCGAAGGCCACGGTGGCGACGTTCAGGCCGGTTTCGATGTCGACTTGCCGGGTGCTCTTCGCTTGCGCGGCGGCGTCGTTGATCACGCAGTTCGCTTCAGCCTCATAAGCCTCCTCGAAGAAGTCATCGGCAATCCGGCTCAGGCTCACCATCGACACGTCGCCGCGGCCCCTGAGCACGGCGCGGACGTGAGGCTCGAAGGCCCTTTCCACACGCCCCAGCAGGTAGGCGCGCCAGCTGCTGTTGATGATGAAGTCGCTCATCAGGCGGTCTTTGGCGTACTCGTGGAACACGCGACCGTCGGGCGCCTGCGGGGTGTACACAACGATCGAGCCGACCCCGGCGGCGGCCGTGCCGAACAGCAGTACCCCGCGCACGCGCTGACCGCGCAGTTTCAAGTGCTGCACGAGAATCCGATGCCCGTCGACGCGCTCGCGCCGATCACTGTCGACGGGGGCATCGAGCACCGCCCGCACCCAATTGAAGCCACGGGCCAGACGGTCCGGGAGGAAGTCGCCGTGGATCTTGGCTTCGATGGCGTCGAGACGCAGTTGCCGCCGCATGACTTGGCCATAGGTGTGTTTTTGCGCGAGCGCAGCCGGCGAGGTGATAAGGCGGTCCTTCAGAAAGGCGTCGTAGCCTTGTCCGACATTGACCGCGCGTACCAGATCCTTGACCTGTTGCAGGGTCAGCCCGTCATAGGCCGGGGCCGCTTCCAGATCTTCGGGGAGCAGTGCTTCATCAGGCTTTTTGCGCGTGTTTTCACTGAGCCTGGAAAAGTGCGTGAAGTTGAAATCCAGCCCGCCGAGATTCTCCAGGGCCAGTTCGGTCAGCGTGCGGCTTCGCTGCCGGAACAACGCTGTACCGGGCTCGCGCGGCGCCGGAGCAGGCGCGCCCGGAACCACGACAGTCGCCGGCACGAACGGTTCTTTGGTGTGTACGCGGACAGTGTCGGGGTCGATGTCCAGTGCATAGTCAGCCTTGAGGCGAATGCGCAGCTGTTGGTTGGCGTATGCCAGCAGCGTCGGTTTATCACTGAACTGCGCCAGCGACGGCAAGCCCTCGGCGTCCGGCAGACGCGACAGCAGCTCGTAATAATCGGCCATCGCGGCGCGCCACGCCTGTTTATCGGCGGGGGATGCGTCATGCAGAAAGGTTCGGAGCTGCGCCTGCCCGCGCTTGATTTCGCGGCCCCACAACACCCCGCCAGCACTGAAAAGGCGACCGGGGTCCGTGACCCGGTCCAGCACCTGCGGCAGCTCAGCCACTTCGATGGGGTCGACCGGTGACGGGTAGCGCGACAGGGTTGAGGTGAAGTTGTCGAGCATCAACCGGCATTGCGCCTCGACACTCTCAACGAACGGCGACTCGAGCTGTTCATGGTAGACCACCTGCCCCGTGGCCTTGAGCTGACGATGCAGGGCCAAGCCTTGCGCCTGGTCCGCCACCGCCAGGCCAGCGAGCACAGCGGCGAATTCGACGGGGTGGTTCAAACGCCGATGCAGCTCCCGATCCAGGCTGGCCAGGGAGTCAAACGCTTCAAGCCCGGAGTCCGGCAGAAACAGCAGCAGCGTGCCGACGTTCATGCTTGGGTCCACGGGGCGCACCCGGGCCGGCTCGACCGCCTCCTGCGCCCTCACCACGGCTTGTTCCGGGTCTCTGGAGGTCAGCACAAAGGCGCCGCGCAAGGTCAGGTCCGCAGCGCCGGATGCCCCCTTGAGGGCAACCGCGTAGACACACGGCCGGTCAGCGCGCAGCGCCTGTCGTGCCTGAGCGTGCGGGTGACGCAGCACCAGGGCGAACAGGTCTTGGTCGGCGGGGCTGAGCAGGCGGTCGGCAGCCAGTAGCGCCACTTCGGTTTTCAGCAGTTCGATACGGGTTTGCACCAACCATTGTTTCTGCGTGCGCGCATCGGTCAGGCTGCGCGCGCGCGTCCAGAAGGCTTGCACGAAAGCGCTGTAAGAAGCGCTCAGCCCGGCGGCCAGGCGGTCGAGGAATTTATCCAGCCCGGCCGGAGTGATACCGCTCAAGGGCAGCAGCGCTTCGCCCGTCGCCGGCAGCCGATGCAGGGTCGCCATGCGCCCCGCATAACTCGCTGGCTGGTCAGCGGTGATACGTTGCACCACCGCATCGAACAGCGTGGGCAGCAACTCGGCCTCGGTGGGCGGTTGCGCCTCTGACGTCGCTGGCGGGATGGACGTCTCCGGCAGTCGGATGAAGGCGTGGCGCACATCGAGGCTGGGCGTCAAGGTCGGGAATGCTTGCTCGAACGCATGCTGCACAAATGAATGGAACGTCGGTGGCGACTGAAACTGCTCGGCGATCTGGCGGTCGAGCGCCATTAACTGTTCGCGCAACGCAACCTGTTGCGGGGCGTCCTTGACAGTTGGCGGTGCAGATAACAATAAATCAGACGGCATGGTGGCCTCTCGAATAGGAAACATACCGACCCATCGTGCCTAAGCCCCCCCTGAACCATGCGCTACATAGCTACGCGCCGCCGATCGGCGGCCAAGGTTTACATGCCCTGCACCCCAGGTAGAATGGCGCCCTTCCCCTGTCACCCGAGCAGACTTCATGGCGTTGCCGACCCTTCGCATCATTGGCTTCATCATCGGCATCTTCCTGATCACCCTCGCGATCGCCATGGTCGTTCCGATGGTCATCCTGGTGATCTTCGAACGCACCAGCGACCTGCCGTCGTTCCTGTGGGCCAGCCTGATTACCTTTATCGCCGGCCTGGCCCTGGTGATTCCCGGTCGCCCGGAACATATCCACCTGCGTCCCCGGGACATGTACCTGCTGACGGTGAGCAGTTGGGTGGTGGTGTGCATCTTCGCCGCGCTGCCGTTTTTCCTGACGCAGAACATCAGCTACACCGACTCGTTTTTTGAAAGCATGTCCGGCATCACCGCCACCGGTTCCACGGTGTTGAGCGGGCTGGACACCATGTCGCCCGGCATTTTGATGTGGCGTTCGCTGCTGCACTGGCTCGGCGGGATCGGCTTTATCGGCATGGCGGTGGCGATCCTGCCGCTGCTGCGCATTGGTGGCATGCGCCTGTTCCAGACCGAGTCCTCGGACCGCTCGGAAAAGGTCATGCCGCGTTCGCACATGGTGGCGCGGCTGATCGTGGCGGCGTATGTGGGCATCACCATCCTCGGCAGCCTGGCGTTCTGGTGGGCCGGGATGGGCTTGTTCGATGCGATCAACCATGCGATGTCGGCGATTTCCACCGGCGGTTTTTCCACCTCCGATGAGTCCCTGGCGCACTGGAAACAACCGGCGGTGCATTGGGTAGCGGTGGTGGTGATGATCCTCGGCAGCCTGCCGTTCACCCTGTACGTCGCCACGTTGCGCGGCAACCGCCGGGCGTTGATCAAGGATCAGCAGGTGCAGGGTTTGCTCGCCTTGCTGTTGATGACCTGGCTGGTGCTCGGCACCTGGTACTGGTGGACCACCAACCTGCACTGGCTGGATGCGCTGCGCCATGTGGCCCTGAACGTGACGTCGGTGGTGACGACGACCGGTTTTGCACTGGGGGACTACAGCCTGTGGGGCAATTTCTCACTGATGCTGTTTTTCTACCTGGGTTTTATCGGCGGTTGCTCGGGGTCAACGGCGGGCGGGATCAAGATCTTCCGCTTCCAGGTCGCCTATATCCTGCTCAAGGCCAACTTGAACCAGTTGATTCACCCGCGCGCGGTGATCAAGCAGAAGTACAACGGCCACCGCCTCGACGAAGAGATCGTGCGTTCGATCCTGACCTTCTCGTTTTTCTTCGCCATCACCATTTGCATGATCGCCCTGGCCTTGTCGCTGCTCGGCCTGGACTGGATGACCGCGCTGACCGGCGCCGCCAGCACGGTGTCCGGGGTCGGCCCGGGCCTGGGCGAAACCATCGGCCCGGCCGGCAACTTCGCCAGCCTGCCGGACGCGGCCAAGTGGATCCTGGCGCTGGGCATGCTGCTCGGCCGGCTGGAAATCATTACAGTCTTTGTTCTGTGCATCCCGGCGTTCTGGCGTCACTGACCGTCGACGCATCCAGCAAGCGTGCGCGGTACTCGCCGGGCGTGGCGTCGAACCAACGGCGGAAGGCGCGGAAGAAGTTGCTCGGGTCGGCAAAGCCCAGCAGGTAGGCGATCTCCAGCAGGGTCATGCTCGGCTGCGCCAGGTATTGCTCGGCCAGTTCGCGGCGGGTGTCGTCCAGCAGGGTCTGGAAACTGGTGCCCTCTTCCTGCAGACGTCGCTGCAACGTGCGTTGGGACAGGTGCAGGGTCTGGGCCACCACTTCGCGCTTGGGTTCGCCCTGGGGCAACAGGCGGCACAGCACCTGCCGCGCCTTGTGGGTCACGTGGCTTTCGGAGAAGCGCGCCAGGTATTCACCGGCAAACCGGTCGTGCAGCAGCGCCATTGCCTCATTGGCGGTGGGCAGCGGCGCCTCCATGTCGGCGCGCTCGAAAATCAGCGCGTCATAGGCCGCGTTGAATTCCAGGGGCGCATGGAACGCCTGTTTGTAGGGCGCGAGGTCGGCGGGTTGCTCACCTTGCAGCAGCACCTTGCGCGGTTGCAGGGTACGCCCGGTCAACCAACCGCACAGCGCCAGCGCACAGGCCAGCGAGGCTTCGGCGCTTTGCCGGGTGGGCGGCAGGTGATCGCCATGTACTGTCAGAATCAGCGCATAGCCTTCGGGTAATAATCGGAAACTCAGGTCAGCGCTTTCGGCGATGATCCGCTGGTAGCGCACCAGGCGCATAAAGCCTTCCGCCAATGTATTGCTGGACATCAGCGCGTAACCGGTCACGTGAAACGACGCCGGGCGCACCACTTTGCCCATGTTCAGGCCAATTGCAGGGTTGCCCGACAATTCCACGGCACGCTGCCACAGCCGCGTCATGGAGTCTTGCGGAAAGCGCGCATCGGGGTCGTTGAGGGCGGCATAGTCCAGGCCCAATTGCTTGAACAACACCTGGCAATCCAGGCCGTCCATTTCCAGTGCCTTGACTATCCCCATCGCCCAGCTTGCAGAAGTTGTTCGTTCGCTCATGGCGTCTTCTTAATAAAGCAGGCTGAAACCGCAGCCAGGAAGGCAAGGATACTAAAGTGGCATCTAATGTCACTGGCTGTTACCACTGATCACTCTAGACTCAAATAAGCTCCCCGCCGAACAACTGTTCGACGGCATAACAATCAGAGGGCCGACCACCGTGGGAAATACCAAGCAATTCAATAGCTTCGCCGAGTTTTACCCGTATTACCTGAAAGAACACGGCAACAGCACCTGCCGGCGCCTGCACTTTATCGGCACCACGCTGGTGATTGGGCTTCTGGCGTATGTGCTGGGCAAAGGCGCCCTCGGCCTGCTGATTGCGGTGCCCATCGCCGGCTACGGCTTCGCCTGGGTGGGCCACTTCTTCTTCGAAAAGAACCGCCCGGCGACCTTCCAGCATCCGTTCTACAGCCTGCTCGGGGATTTCGTGATGTACCGCGACATGATCCTGGGCAAAGTGCCGTTCTAGCCGTGCGACGTCTGGTCACTTGTGCTTTAACGATGACGCTTTGTCCGTCCGTCGATATAAAAGTCTTTTTGTCATTTACAGTGCTGTATCCTGCCAAAGCTTTTTGAGAGCGCGGAATCACCTGCGATTGAAAAAACAGACTTTGCGAGGAGCGACGACGATGCACGAGATACCTAATCTCCCCTTCCCAAGCCTGCACCCAACAGAGCAGCCAACACCGCAGCAGGCCGGCGACAAGCAGCCTGAGGCCAAAGAAGCAAAACCAGTCGACCGCGAAAGCCAGGACTGACGCCGTACCAGACCGTGTGGAAAGCGCACCTTTGAGCGCTTTCCACACTGCCTGAAATTCCCGAGATACCCGCCATGACCGACAACCACTCCGATAGCCCCAACGCCGCCATACTCGACACTGCCCTGCAGATGGTCGACGTATGGAACCGCCTCAACGCGGACAAACAGGCCCTGCTGCTCAAGCGCTTCGGCACCCAGGAAAACGCCTTGGCCGCCCTGGTCACCACGCAATTGCTCGCCCCTGTCCGGTCCTGACGCGGTTTAGACCGACGTTTTGGCTTTTTACTGCCCTGCGCGGGCCAAAGCATCGGTATCATTAGCAGCCTATCTTTACCTGCTGCGACAGTGGACCCTTCCCATGCCAGATACCCAGCGCCCCATGGCGGTCACGCTGCAAGTTGTTTCCATCGTGTTGTTCACCTTTATCGGCTACCTGAATATCGGCATTCCCCTGGCCGTGTTGCCGGGCTATGTCCACAGTGAGCTGGGCTTTGGCGCGGTGATCGCCGGGCTGGTGATCAGTGTGCAATACCTCGCCACCCTGCTGAGCCGGCCGTATGCCGGGCGCATCATCGATAACCTGGGCAGCAAGCGCGCCGTGCTGATCGGCCTGGCGGGCTGCGGCCTGAGCGGCGTGTTCATGTTGCTCGCGGCGTGGTTTTCCAGCCTGCCGGCACTGAGCCTGGGTAGCCTGCTCATCGGCCGCCTGGTGCTGGGCAGTGCCGAAAGCCTGGTAGGTTCGGGCGCCATCGGCTGGGGCATTGGCCGGGTGGGGGCGGCGAACACGGCGAAGGTCATCTCGTGGAACGGCATCGCCAGCTATGGCGCCCTGGCGGTCGGCGCGCCGTTGGGGGTGCTGCTGGTGCGTCACCTCGGCTTGTGGAGCATGGGCGTGAGTATCCTGCTGCTGGCGGCGGTGGGCCTGCTGCTGGCGTGGCGCAAAGAGCCGGCACCAATTGTCGCCGGGGTGCGCCTGCCTTTCATGAATGTGCTGGGCCGGGTATTGCCCCACGGTTGCGCACTGGCGCTGGGCTCCATCGGCTTTGGCACCATCGCCACCTTCATCACCTTGTATTACACCACCCAGCATTGGGATAACGCGGTGTGGGCACTGAGCCTGTTCGGCGCCAGTTTTATCGGCGCGCGCCTGTTGTTCGGCAATTTGATCAACCGCATCGGCGGCTTTCGCGTGGCGATCGCCTGCCTGTCGGTGGAGGTGCTGGGCCTGCTGTTGCTGTGGCTGGCGCCGGATGCGCCGTGGGCACTGGCGGGCGCGGCGTTGAGCGGCTTCGGTTTTTCTTTGGTGTTTCCGGCGCTGGGAGTGGAGGCGGTCAATCTGGTGCCTGCGTCCAGCCGGGGTTCGGCGGTGGGCGCGTACTCGCTGTTCATCGACCTGTCGCTGGGGATCACCGGCCCGCTGGCCGGGGCCGTGGCGGCCGGCTTTGGCTTTGCGTCGATCTTCCTGTTCGCCGCCCTCGCCGCCCTGGTCGGGTTGCTGCTGAGTGTCTACCTGTACCGGCAAGCACCCAAGGCCCGTGAGGCGCGCGACGCCTAGAAGTCGACCTTGCCGCGCCCGGCCTTGATGCTGCCGCGCTTGGTCTTGGATTCGAGGCGGCGTTTCTTCGAGCCCAGGGTCGGTTTGGTCGGGCGGCGTTTCTTCTCCACCTTGGTGGCGCTGAGGATCAACTCCACCAGGCGCTCCAGCGCATCGGCGCGGTTCTGTTCCTGGGTGCGGTATTGCTGGGCCTTGAGCACCAGCACGCCGTCGCTGGTAATCCGACTGTCGCGCAGTGCCAGCAAGCGCTCCTTATAGAATTCCGGCAACGACGAGGCCGGAATATCAAAGCGCAGATGCACCGCGCTCGACACCTTGTTGACGTTCTGCCCGCCGGCGCCCTGGGCGCGAATGGCGGTCAGCTCGATCTCGGCGTCGGGCAAGTGGACGTTGTTGGAAATCACCAGCATGAGCAACGGGTTCCTCTAAGGGGAGCCCAAGGATACGCGAATGCGCCCCGCCCATCCCTTCAAACGACAAACCCGGCACGCGGCCGGGTTTGCTCAACAGCATCGAAGGGTTACTCCAGCGCGGCCATCGCCAGACGCTGATCCGCGCGGCGCTTGTTCTTGATCCAGTAACACAGCCCCATGAACGCCACCCACACCGGGATCGCATACACCGAGACCTGAATCCCCGGAATCATCAGCATGATCACCAGGATAAACACCACGAACGCCAGGCACAGGTAATTGCCATACGGATACCACAGCGCCTTGAACAACGGCACCTGGCCGGTGCGGTTCATGTGCTGGCGGAACTTGAAGTGGGAGAAGCTGATCATCGCCCAGTTGATCACCAGCGTGGCCACCACCAGCGACATCAGCAGTTCCAGCGCGTGTTGCGGGATCAGGTAATTCATCAGCACCGCCACCAGGGTGATCGCCGCCGAGGCGAGGATCGAGCGCACCGGCACGCCGCGCTTGTCGATCTTCGCCAACACCCGCGGCGCGTCGCCCTGCTCGGCCATGCCCAGCAGCATGCGGCTGTTGCAGTAGGTGCCGCTGTTGTACACCGACAGCGCGGCGGTCAGCACCACAAAGTTGAGGATATGCGCGGCAGTGTTGCTGCCGAGCATCGAGAACACCTGCACGAACGGGCTGCCGCTATAGGCATCGCCGGACGCATTGAGGGTCGCCAGCAGGCTGTCCCACGGCGTCAGCGACAACAGCACCACCAGGGCGCCGATGTAGAAGATCAGGATGCGGTAGATCACCTGATTGATCGCCTTGGGAATCACAGTGCGTGGCTGGTCGGCTTCGGCCGCGGTAAAGCCGAGCATTTCCAGGCCACCGAAGGAGAACATGATGAGCGCCATGGCCATCACCAACCCACCGACACCGTGGGGGAAGAAGCCGCCGTGTTCCCACAGGTTACTCACCGAGGCTTGCGGGCCGCCGCTGCCGCTGACCAGCAGGTAGCTGCCCAGGGCGATCATGCCGACGATGGCCACCACCTTGATGATGGCGAACCAGAACTCGGCCTCGCCGAAGACTTTGACGTTGGCCAGGTTGATCAGGTTGATCAACACGAAAAACGCCGCCGCCGACACCCAGGTCGGAATCTCCGGCCACCAGTAATGCACGTATTTGCCGACAGCCGTCAGCTCCGACATGCCCACCAGGATGTACAGAATCCAGCAGTTCCAGCCCGACAGGAAGCCAGCGAAACCGCCCCAGTATTTGTGGGCAAAGTGGCTGAAGGAACCGGCTACCGGCTCTTCGACGATCATTTCGCCGAGTTGGCGCATGATCATGAAGGCAATGAAGCCGCAGATGGCATAGCCCAGGATCATCGACGGGCCGGCGGATTTGAGCACCCCGGCCGAGCCCAGGAACAGGCCGGTGCCGATGGCGCCACCGAGGGCGATCAACTGGATATGACGGTTTTTCAGGCCACGTTTCAGTTCGCCTGAAGAGGAATCGGGTCCACTCATGAAAAGGCTCTCACGCAAGGTTTGATGATGTTGAATGCAGGTTGCTGCCTTGTTGTTCGACTCAAGCAGCGCCGCTCAAACCCCAGCGCAGGCACCAGGAATACAGCGTCGTTCTATCGGTCATGCGTCACCTGTTTGTTTTTATCTGTGACGAAATCGAACCCGTCTGGCTCGTGGCCAGGCGGAGTGATCAGGGTGGATTAACCCTGAGGTCTTGGCCTTTTGCGCGGTTACGCAAGGGGGTCACAGTAAAACGCGGCGCATTGTACACCGCTCGACCGCTTGCGGACGGCCCTCGCGAGCCTCCGCGACAATCTGTCAGGTATTCCTTACAGCACGGCACCGGCCCAATACCGCAGGCCTTTTGCGTAAATCAATCGTTACAGCGCGGAAAATCGGCGTTACACCCAGCCAGTATCTGTCAGTTCACAAAAAATTGGCGGTAGGACATATCCGAACACTCGCCTGCCCCAGTGCGCTGTTTTGCATGGGGAAAAAATGGCGCGTCAAAAACAGAACAAAAAATCCAAATGAGACCGTGTCAATAAAATTTTTGCATTCCGAAACACTCTCACCTAGGTTCTTTCACTTGCCCTGCGAAGCCCGCGGGTAAGCCGTTCTCAAACAACGTCCTCTAGGAGATACACCATGCAAGCACTGGAAAACGACCTGGAAACCGAACTGCAACTCGACGATTGGTTTGAAGCGCCGACCCATGAGGCCGCCGTTGAAATGATGCAAGCCGATGCCGTGGTGCCTTTTGGCACCGCGATGTGGCCGTTCTAACCCTCGGCAGGCATCCGGCAGGTGCAGTGCGCTGCACCTGCCCCCTTACCCAAGGCACACAAGGACACCCGTCATGGACAAGGCCCGCGCCGTCGAACACTTTCTCTACTACCTCGCCCACCATCCGGCCCTCAGCGGCTTGAGCCGGCCGACCGTGCTGCTGGGCCATACCGAACGCTACGAGGCGATTGCCCAGGCGATCAGCCTCGGCAGCGCCGCCCGCTTCAACTTCCAGGTGCAGCGCCTGGACCTGGCCGCCAGCGACACCCTGGCCGAAGCCATCGAAACCTGCGACCTGTACCTGTTTTTCTACGACGCCTCGACCCTGCCCAACCCCCGCGCCGAAGGCCCGGACTTTATCCGCGCCTTGCATGGCGTAATGGCCGAGCACTGGAAAAAATCCCTGCTGTTCAAGGACTACGGCGACTACTTCTACGACACCTTCAGCGTCGAGCCGCAACGCATCGCCGACCTCAACGCCACGCTGATCCGACGCATGTCCCAGGCCTCGGTGCTGAGCTTCAGCGATCGGCACGGCTCACGCCTGCGAGCACCGCTGAGCAGCATCAAGAAGTGGACCAATATCAACGGCATCGGCAACCACGACCTGGCCCCCGGCGAGATCGCCACCCACAGCGAAGCCATCAACGGCCAGGTGCGGTTTGTCGGCACCTTCCTCAGCACCATCCCCTTCGCACGCAAATATGGCGTGCTGCAATCACCGCTGGAGCTGTGGATCGAAAACTCGACCATCTGCAGTGTGGCCAGCGACGTCCCGGGGCTGGCGGACGATTTCAACAAGTACCTGAACGCCAACCCATCGAACCGCCGCGTGGAGGAACTGGGGATCGGTACCAATGAAGGGGTCAAGGATCTGTATGCGCGCAACGCCGGGTTCGAAGAGCGTCACTGCGGCCTGCACCTTGGGTTGGGTGGCGGGCAGAAAGGCAGTCATCACCTGGATTTGATCTTCGCCAGCGGGGTGTTGGCGCTGGATGACAAGCCGGTGTTCGATGGCACCTTTGCGTTCTGATCAGATCCAACTGTGGGAGGGGCGGTGCGACGATTCGACTTGCTCCCGATAGCGGTGGTTCAGTCAATGCATGTGCAAGCAGATAGACTGCTATCGGGAGCAAGCTCCCTCCCACAGTTGATGGCATTGCAAATGCAGATCCAAAAAAAACGCCAACCCGAGGGTTGGCGTTTTTATGCAGCGCTTACATCACTGCGGTTTCTTGCGACCAAAACCCGGGCGTTGACCGGAACCGGCCGGCGCGCCACGGCGCTTGCCCGAGGGCTCGTCCGCCACCAGTTTCAGGCCTGGGCGCTTGTTCGGCGCGGGCTTGGCTGGGCGCTTGGTGCTGGCGTTGTCGGCCGGGCGACCTGCGGGCGCACCGCGACCGGCTTCACCGCGATTACCGCGACCACCGCTTGGCGCTTCGCCACGGCCGGCAGGACGCGGCGTGCGTGGCGCACGTTCGCCTTCCTGACGCGATGGCGCGGTTGGACGACGTTCGCCTTCAATGTGCGGCTCACGGGAAATCCGCCCGCCGGTAGCCGGTGCATCCAGCGCCGGGCGCAGGGTGCGGGCAACGCGTTCGGTGCGAGCCACCGGGCGCGACGATTTACGCTGCATGCGTTCGAGCTTGTCTTTGCTCTTGGCGTTCATCTGCGGCATCGCGACCGGCGTCAGGCCGACTTCGGCGCTGAGGATGTCGACTTCGTACTGGCTCATTTCGCGCCAGCGGCCCATCGGCAGGTCGGAGTTGAGAAACACCGGACCGAAGCGCACGCGCTTCAGGCGGCTGACCACCAGGCCCTGGGATTCCCACAGGCGACGCACTTCACGGTTGCGACCTTCCATCACCACGCAGTGGTACCAGTGGTTGAAACCTTCGCCGCCGGGTGCTTGCTTGATGTCGGTGAACTTGGCCGGGCCGTCTTCGAGGACGACGCCAGCTTTCAAGCGTTCGATCATCTCGTCGTCGACTTCACCACGCACACGCACGGCGTATTCGCGGTCCATCTCGTAGGACGGGTGCATCAGGCGGTTGGCCAGCTCACCGTCGGTGGTGAACATCAGCAAGCCGGTGGTGTTGATGTCGAGACGGCCGATGTTGATCCAACGGCCTTCTTTGGGCTTTGGCATCTTGTCGAACACGGTCGGACGGCCTTCCGGATCGTCACGGGTGCAGATCTCGCCATCGGGCTTGTTGTACATGATCACGCGGCGCACCGATTCGGCGGCCTCTTCACGCTTGATGACCTTGCCATCAATAGTGATTGCATCGTGCAGGTCGACGCGCTGGCCAAGGGTGGCTTCAACGCCGTTGACCTTGATGCGCTTCTGGGTGATCCAGGCCTCGACGTCGCGGCGCGAGCCCACGCCGATACGCGCCAGCACCTTTTGCAGTTTTTCGCCTGCTGGGCCGATTTCCTGGCTGTCGTTCTGGTCTTTGTCGTTCATCTTAAGCACCTCCCGGTGGGTCGATTCAGGCGTGGCCTGAAGAGTGTTGAAAGCGGGGCTTTGGCCGAATACATCGGCAAAGGGTCGCGAATCATACGCGCATGGCGCGCGTTGCGCATCAGAGGCTAGTCGATAAGTGCCGAGTCGGTGGTTTTTCCGCCGACCGGTGGTGCCCACCGGCTGTAGGAGCGAGCTTGCTCGCGAAAATCGTCAACGATAACGCGGGGAATCTGGTTGTCTGCGGTGTTCTTGGTTTTTTCGCGAGCAAGCTCGCTCCTACAGCCGGTGGGCGTCAGTCGTCGAGCTGACGGCGCTCGGCCTCGATGGCTTCGGCCAGGGCACGGGCTTCGTCCTCTTCGTCGCTCAGCGGCGGCTGTTCGAGGGCGGCGACGGCGGCCAGGAGTTTTTCGCGGGCTTGGGCGACGCCGAGGATGTCTTCCTCAGGTTCCGCTTCGGGCTCTGGCTCGACTTCAACATTCACCTGGCTTTCGGGCTCGGCCGCGCCATCACGCAGCAAGTCATCGAAGTCGGTCTTGATCCCCTGCTCCATGTCATCCAGTTCCAGCAACAAGGTATGGAAACTGGTTTCGTCCTTCGGTTCTTCCGGCTCGGCCGTGGCATCGGCCAGTTCCTGCAGGCTCGCCGGGACCGGGGCGTCGTCGAAGTCGAGTTCCGGCTCGGTTTCCATCTCGCGCAATTCGGCCAAGGGCGGCAGGTCGTCGAGGTTTTTCAGGTTGAAGTGGTCGAGGAACACCTTGGTGGTGGCGAACATCGCCGGTTTGCCGGGCACGTCGCGGTAACCGACGATGCGAATCCACTCGCGCTCCAGCAACGTCTTGACGATATGGCTGTTGACCGCCACACCGCGCACGTCCTCGATTTCACCACGGGTGATCGGCTGGCGATAGGCGATCAGCGCCATGGTTTCCAGCATCGCCCGGGAATAACGCTGCGGGCGTTCTTCCCACAAGCGGCCGACCCATGGGGAAAACTTCTCACGTATCTGCAGGCGATAACCCGACGCCACTTCGCGCAGTTCAAAGGCACGGCCGTCGCAGGACTTGCGCAGGATCTCCAGGGCTTTCTTGAAGACCGGCGGTTCAGGACGTTCGGCCTCTTCAAAGAGTTCGAACAGGCGCTCCAGGGATTGCGGCTTACCCGAGGCCAGAAGAAAGGCCTCCAGCAGCGGGGCCAGTTCGCGGGGTTCAGTCAGATTCATCGATTCAGCTCGTTATTCGGCTCGCGCCCGCACGTGGATAGCCGCAAAAGGCTCATTCTGGACCAGCTCGACCAAGGATTCCTTGACCAGCTCAAGGATCGCCATAAAGGTCACCACCACTCCCAGGCGCCCTTCTTCGGCGGTGAACAGCTCGACAAACGGCACAAAACCGCCGCCCTTGAGGCGTTCGAGCACATCGCTCATGCGCTCGCGGGTCGACAACGCCTCGCGGCTGACCTGGTGGTGTTCAAACATGTCGCCACGGCGCAGTACCTCGGCCATCGACATCAGCAACTCTTCCAGGCTCACGTCCGGCAACAGCTTGCGCGCCCGGGCTTCCGGCGCATCGAGCTTGGGCACCACCACATCGCGGCCCACGCGGCTGAGGCCGTCGATGCCTTCGGCGGCGGCCTTGAAGCGTTCGTACTCCTGCAGGCGTCGGATCAGTTCGGCGCGCGGGTCGTCCTCTTCGGCCTCGATCGTCTCCGAACGCGGCAACAGCATGCGCGACTTGATCTCCGCGAGCATCGCGGCCATCAGCAGGTACTCGGCGGCCAGTTCCAGGCGCACCGACTGCATCAGCTCGACATAGCCCATGTACTGGCGGGTGATTTCCGCCACCGGGATGTCGAGGATGTTGATGTTCTGCTTGCGAATCAGGTACAGCAGCAAGTCCAGCGGGCCTTCGAAGGCCTCGAGGAACACTTCAAGGGCATCCGGCGGGATGTACAGGTCCAGCGGCATTTCCATGACCGCCTGGCCATATACCATGGCAAACGGCAGTTCCTGCTGGGCGCCGGCCTGGCTGTCGACGGTTTCCACGGCCGACATTCAGGCCTCGGCCATAAACGGCGCCGGGTCGCCGCAGCCGACGCGGATCACTTCGGGGTCGCCGTCGGCCAGGTTGATCACGGTGGACGCCTTGCCGCCGCCGAAACCACCGTCGATGATCAGGTCGACGTGTTTTTCCAGCAGTTGGCGCATTTCGTAGGGGTCTTCCAGCGGTTCGGTGGCGCCGGGCATGATCAGCGACACGCTCATCAGCGGCTCGCCCAACTCGGCCAGCAGCGCCAGGGCAATCGGGTGTTCCGGCACGCGCAGGCCGATGGTGCGCTTCTTCGGATGCAGCAGCAGGCGCGGCACTTCGCGGGTGGCGTTGAGAATAAAGGTGTACGGCCCCGGCGTGTGGGCCTTGAGCAGGCGGAAGGTGCCGGTGTCGACCTTGGCGAACAGGCCCAGTTGGGACAGGTCGCTGCAGATCAGCGCGAAGTTGTGCTTGTCGTCCAACTGACGCAGGCGTCTGACACGCTCGACCGCGTTTTTGTCGCCGATCTGACAACCGATGGCGTAGGACGAATCCGTTGGATAGATCACCACGCCACCGGCGCGAATGATCTCCACGGCCTGTTTGATCAGGCGTGGCTGAGGGTTTTCCGGATGAATCTGGAAGAATTGACTCACGTGCTCTACCTGTTCAGACGGTGGCAATAATGGGGTCATGCTTGAATCGCCCCCACAAGAGCGGCAAGTCTTCCGGGACCGGGCGATATTCGCCGATCTCGGACCAGCCGCCTGGGCCATGAAAGTCACTGCCGGCGCTGACCAGCAGACCAAATTCGCGGGCAAGAATCGCCAGGCTGCCGACCTGTTCGGCGGGTTGATGCCCGTTGACCACTTCAATTGCGTGGCCGCCCGCACCAATATAGTCGCCAATCAGCTTGCGACGCTTGCTGCGGGTGAAATCGTAATGCCAGGGATGTGCCAGGCTGACCCAGGCCCCGGAGGCCCGCAGGGTCTCGACGGTGTCGTCCAAGGTCGGCCAGTGCTGCTTGACGTCGCCCAGCTTGCCGGCGCCCAGCCATTTGCGAAAGGCTTCGGCGCGGTCCCGGACAAACCCTTCGCGCACCATCCAATCGGCGAAATGCGGCCGGGCCGGTGCGTTGCCGCTGTCGCCCAGCTCCTGCTGGATGGCCCGGGCGCCGTCGAGGGCGTTGGACATGCCTTTGAGGCCGAGCTTGCGGCTTATTTCTTCGGAGCGCAGCCAGCGGCCATCGCGCAATTGGGCGACGGCCTCCACCAGCGGCGGGGCTTTTTGGTCGAAACCGTAGCCAAGCACATGAATGGTGGCGCCACCCCAGGTGCAGGACAATTCCACGCCGTTGACCAGTTGCATACCCAGGGCCTGGGCGGCTTCGCGCGCTTCGTCGAGGCCTTCGAGGGTATCGTGGTCGGTCAACGACAGGACTCGCACGCCTTTTTCAAACGCACGCGCAACCAGCACCGCGGGCGCCAGGGCGCCATCGGAGGCCGTGCTGTGGCAGTGCAAATCAACATTCACGGAAGTGTGTAACCTCAAGTCAGGTGGCGCTTTCGCTACCAAGGATGTTTGTTATTATGCCGCCACATCCAGCTTCTGGCTCTTACTGTGAAACAATTCATCGACTTCATCCCGCTGTTGCTGTTTTTCATCGTTTACAAACTCGACCCCAGGGTCATCGATCTCGCCGGCCATGAACTGACCTTCGGAGGCATCTACAGCGCCACCGCCGTGCTGATCATCAGCTCCATCGTGGTCTACGGCGCCATCTTCATCTCCCAGCGCAAACTCGAAAAAAGCCAATGGCTGACCCTGGTCGCCTGCCTGGTCTTCGGCAGCCTGACCCTGGCTTTCCACAGCGAAACCTTCCTTAAATGGAAAGCCCCGGTGGTGAACTGGCTGTTCGCCCTGGCGTTTATCGGCAGCCACTTCGTTGGCGACCGCCTGTTGATCAAGCGGATCATGGGCCACGCCCTGACCCTGCCGGAGCCGGTATGGACGCGCCTGAACATGGCCTGGATCGTGTTTTTCCTGTTCTGCGGCGCCGCCAACCTGTTCGTGGCCTTCACCTTCCAGGACTACTGGGTCGACTTCAAGGTATTCGGCAGCCTGGGCATGACCTTATTGTTCCTGGTCGGCCAAGGCATCTACCTGTCGCGCCACCTGCATGACACCGACCCCACTTCGCCGAAAACCGAGGACTGACATGCTCTACGCCATCATTGCCACCGACGTTGCCAACTCGCTGGAAAAACGCCTCTCCGCGCGCCCGGCCCACGTCGAGCGCCTGAAAGTACTGCAGGCCGAAGGCCGCATCGTGTTGGCCGGCCCGCTCCCGGCGATCGACAGCAACGACCCGGGCGACGCCGGTTTCACCGGTAGCCTGATCGTTGCCGAGTTCGCGTCCCTGGTCGATGCCCAGGCCTGGGCCAAGGCCGATCCGTATGTAGCGGCCGGCGTCTACGCGGACGTGGTGATCAAACCGTTCAAGCAAGTCCTGCCTTGACCGCGGTCGCGCCGAACCAATTCGGTTCGGCGCACTCCTAATTGCTCATTATTCTGGGTAACCTGCCGACAACGTTCTGAATATTCGTGTGGAATCAGGAGTTCCGATGCGCTTACGTCAGTTGTGTCTGTTGGCAGTGTTAATGATCGGGGCTACGGCCCACGCTGAAGAAACCTCGAGCACCGGCAGTTCTACGCCCCTGTCCTTGAGCGCCGGCAGCCAGATCACCGAATTGCAGCAACGCTTGAAAGAAAGCGAACGGCTGCGTGAAGAACTGAGCAAGCAACTGCAAACCACGGAGGCTGCGCGTGAAAGTGCCCAGTTGAGTCGCTTGCGCCAAGAGAACCAACGCCTGGCCCAGCAACTCAAAGAGGTACAGGGCGGCGGCTTGACCCGATGGCTGACCGAACAGCAGCAGTGGTTTGTCACCGGCGCGGCCGTCGCGCTGATCGCCTTGCTGTGCGGGATCTTCGCCAGCGGTGGGCACCGTCGCCGTCGACAATGGCTAAATTGAGTGAGTCATGAGCGAGCTGTTACTGATAGATGATGACCAGGAGCTCTGCGAGCTGCTGACCAGTTGGTTGGGCCAGGAAGGCTTCCAGGTGCGCGCCTGCCACGACGGCTTGAGCGCCCGCAAAGCCTTGGCCGACAGCGCCCCGGCGGCCGTGGTGCTCGACGTGATGTTGCCCGACGGCAGCGGCCTGGAGCTGCTCAAGCAATTGCGCAACGACCATCCGGAGTTGCCGGTGCTGATGCTGTCGGCCCGGGGCGAGCCGCTGGACCGCATCCTCGGCCTGGAACTGGGCGCCGACGATTACCTGGCCAAGCCCTGCGACCCGCGGGAACTGACTGCCCGCCTGCGCGCGGTGCTGCGTCGCAGCCACCCGGCTGCCGTGTCGACCCAGCTCGAACTGGGCGACCTGTGCTTCAGCCCGGTGCGCGGCGTGGTCAGCATCGACAATCAGGAATTCACCCTCACCGTCTCCGAAAGCCGCCTGCTCGAAGCCTTGCTGCGCCAGCCCGGCGAACCGCTGGATAAACAGGAACTGGCGCAGATCGCCCTCGGCCGCAAGTTGACCCTCTACGATCGCAGCCTCGACATGCACGTCAGCAACCTGCGCAAGAAGATCGGCCCGCACCCGGATGGCCGGCCACGGATCGTGGCGCTGCGCAGCCGCGGCTACTACTACAGCCTCTGAACCCCGCGCCACACTGATCCCACCGTTGATCTGCTCGTTCCCAAGGGTTTTGTCAGGCGCCGCCAAAACCCTCTTTACCCAAGCTTTACCCACACCTGACCGCCGCTGACCTTGTTCTCCGTAATCTACTCACATCCGGACTCACCGGAATAGAGACAGGAGAATCACCATGCGCAAGACCCTAATCGCTCTGATGTTCGCTGCTGCCCTGCCCACCGTTGCCATGGCGGCAATGCCCGACGGCCCAGGCCCGATGGGCGGCCCAGAAGGCCACATGATGATGGGTGGCCCAGGCCACGGCGGTGAACACGGTCCGCGTGGCAAAGGTGGCCCGCTCAGCCAGCTGGACTTGAGCAAGGAACAGCGCGAGCAAATTGGCAAGCTGATGGGTGGCCAATGGCAGGCTCGCAAAGACCTGGTCAAAAAGTATCTGGACAAACTCCCGGCTGCTGACCAGAAAGCCATGCAAGATGAAATCGCCGCCGGCAAGCAGAAAACCCAAGCCGATATCCGTGCCGTACTCAAGCCTGACCAGCAGAAGAAATTCGACGAGATCGTCAAGAAACAGGAACAACGCCGCGCCGAATGGAAGGAATTCCAGGCCTGGAAAGCGCAGCAGCCGCAAAAAGCGCAATAATGCGATAGCTTCACTGCCCCAGCCCAGCGGTTCACGCCGCTGGGCTTTTCCTGTTTGAGGGTTTCCTGTGCGTTCATTGTTCTGGCGCATCCTGGCCAGTTTCTGGCTGGCTATCGCCTTGGTTGCCGGGCTGTCGATCCTGCTTGGGCATATGCTCAACCAGGACGCCTGGATTCTCAGCCGCCACCCCGGCCTCAATAACCTGGCCGAAGAGTGGACCCAACTCTACGAAGCCCAGGGCGAGGACGCCGCCCAAGACTTGCTGCAACAGCGCAAGCGTCAGTATCACATTGACGTGCAAGTACTCAACGAAAGCGGCGAGCCCGTGGTACGCGGCACCTTTCCGCGCCGCGCCGCCGCCTTCGAAGCCCGGCAGAACGACAGCAAGGACGGCCACCTGCCCTGGCGGCGCCTGACCGCCGAGTACACCAGCGAAAAGACCGGCGACACCTACCTGCTGATCTATCGCATCCCCCACCCGGAGCTGGACGCCTGGCACCGCAGCAGCCTGATGTGGCCGTTGAGCGCATTGGCGATTGCCCTGGTGGTGCTGACCCTGTTCAGCCTGCTGGTGACACTGTCCATCACCCGCCCCTTAAGCCGCCTGCGTGGCGCGGTACACGACCTCGGCCAGGCCACCTACCAGCAGAACAGCCTGGCGCAACTGGCCAACCGCCGCGATGAGTTCGGCGTACTCGCCACCGACTTCAACCGCATGGGCGCACGCTTGCAGAGTCTGATCGGCAGCCAGCGCCAGCTGCTGCGAGACGTGTCCCACGAACTGCGCTCGCCCCTGGCCCGCCTGCGTATCGCCCTGGCCCTGGCCGAGCGGGCCGGCCCCGAGGAACGGGAAAGACTCTGGCCGCGCCTGACCCGCGAGTGCGACCGCCTGGAAGCGCTGATCAGCGAAATCCTGGTGCTGGCCCGGGTCGATGCCGACAACGCCAGTGCCGAAGACGTCGACCTCATCCCGCTGCTCAAGACCCTGCAAAAGGACGCCCAACTCAGCGCGCCAGACCAAGTGGTGCAACTGAGCGCCGATCCCGACCTGCGCCTCAAAGGCTGGCCGACCATGATCGAACGCGCCGTGGATAACCTGTTGCGCAATGCCCAGCGCTTCAACCCGCCCGGCCAACCGATCGAGTTGCAGGCGCGCCGCCTGGGCGAACGCATTCTGATCAGCGTGCGCGACCACGGCCCCGGCGTCGAAGCCGAGCACCTGAGCCAACTGGGCGAGCCGTTCTACCGCGCCCCCGGCCAAACGGCGCAGGGCCACGGCCTGGGCCTGGCGATTGCACGGCGCGCAGCGGAACGGCATGGCGGCAACCTGATCCTGGCCAATCATCCCAACGGTGGTTTCAGCGCCAGCATCGAGCTGCCATTGACGCCGGGAGTTGTCACACCGGTGTGATGATCTTCTATAGTGGCCCTTCTCTTATGGAGGGCCTTCGATGACTGACCTGCTGACTCCCATCCAAGCCGCACTCGATCTACCGCGCACCCCGCTGACCTCGACCGGGGCCGGCGCCTTGCCGTCGATCTTCGCCGTCAGCGACCTGGCCTGCGCCAGCATCGGCGCCGCCGGCCAGGCAGTTGCCCAACTCATCCTGCAACAGACCGGGCGCTTGCCCAGCGTGAGCGTGGACCGACGCCTCGCGTCTTTCTGGTTCTCTTCTTCGATCCGCCCCACAGGCTGGCAAGTACCGCCACTGTGGGACCCGGTGGCCGGCGACTATGCCAGCGCCGACGGCTGGATTCGCTTGCACACCAACGCGCCCCATCACCGTGCGGCTGCCGAGCGGGTGCTGGGCCACGTCGCTGACCGTGCCGAGATGGCGAGCAAGGTCGTCGCATGGAACGCTGCCGAGCTGGAGCAGGCGATTGTCGATGCCGGCGGTTGTGCCGCGCAGATGCGGTCGTGGCAGGCCTGGCAGCAACATCCCCAAGGCTTGGCGGTGAATGCCGAGCACCTGGTTCAGCGCCAAACCTTTGAACCCACCGCCAACAGGCTCTGGCGCGGCTCGGCGGCCCGCCCGCTGGCCGGCCTCAAAGTGCTGGACCTGACCCGCGTGCTGGCCGGCCCCGTGGCCAGTCGTTTTCTCGCCGGGCTGGGCGCGGACGTGTTGCGCATCGACTCGCCGACCTGGAACGAGCCGGGCGTGGTGCCGGAAATGACCCTGGGCAAACGCTGTGCGCGCCTGGACCTGAAAACCGCCGCAGACCGCCAGGTTTTCGAAGGGTTGCTCAAAGACACCGATATCCTGTTCCACGGTTACCGCGCCGATGCCCTCGAGCAATTGGGCTACACCGCCCACGCATTGCAGCAGCTCGCCCCCGGCCTGATCGACGTGAGCCTCAACGCCTATGGCTGGAGCGGCCCGTGGCGTAACCGCCGGGGCTTCGACAGCCTGGTGCAGATGAGCTGCGGCATCGCCGACGCGGGCATGGCCTGGAAACACGCGGATAAACCTGTGCCGCTGCCGTTGCAGGCGCTGGATCACGCCACCGGCTACTTGATGGCGGCCAGCGCGATCCTGGCCCTTCGCGAGCGCTTGGCGTCCGGCCGTGGCGGCTCGGCGCAGTTGTCGTTGGCGCGCACGGCAAAATGCTTGATGGAGGCCGGGCCGGTTCCGGAGCAACCGGCATTGCGGGCCGAAGCCCTCGAAGACCAGGGGCTGGTGGTGGAGCAAACCGCCTGGGGACCGGCGCACCGATTGCTCGCGCCGCTGACCATCAGCGGCACACCGTTGCAGTGGGATTTGCCGGCAGGGGAATTGGGGTCGCACCGGCCTCGCTGGTGACCTGAGACCGCCATCGCGGGCGTGCCCGCGATGAGGCCCACACGATCAAGCCACCCAGTTCATAACGACAACACCCCGCTATACAGCCCATACGCCGCCAACCCCGCGCCCGCAATCACACAGGCGAAAATGCCTTTTTCCACATGGGTAAACAACGGCAGGCCCTGCTCGCGCTTGGCCAGGGCAAACAGCACCACGCCCGGCGCATATAGCAACGCCGACAGCAGCAAATACTTCAGCCCCCCGGCGTACAGCAGCCACACTGCGTAGCCCAATGCAATCAGGCCCACCAGCAGATCTTTCAGACGCTGGCGCTGGGCGCCTTCGTAGGTTTCCCCGCGCCCGCTCAACAACACCGCGTAGGCTGCCGACCACAGGTAAGGCACCAGGATCATGGATGAAGCCAGGTAAATCAGGGTGGTGTAGGTGCTTTCGGAAAACAGCGTGATCACCAGGAATATCTGGATCATCACATTGGTCAGCCACAGCGCATTGACCGGCACCTGATTGGCGTTTTCCTTTTTCAGGAAGGCCGGCATGGTCTTGTCATGGGCCGTGGCGTAGAGGATTTCCGCGCAGAGCAGCGCCCATGACAACAACGCGCCCAGCAGCGATACCGCCAAACCGATGCTGATCAGCAGCGCGCCCCAGGGACCGACGATGTGCTCCAGCACGCCGGCCAGGGACGGGTTCTGCAATTGCGCCAGTTCCGCCTGGCTCATGATCCCCAGGGACAGCAGATTCACCAGCACCAGCAGCGCCAGCACACCGAGAAACCCGATCACCGTGGCCCGGCCCACGTCCGAGCGCTTCTGCGCCCGCGCCGAGTACACGCTGGCGCCCTCGATGCCGATGAACACGAACACCGTGACCAGCATCATGTTGCGCACTTGATTCATCACACTGCCGAAATGCGGCTTGCCCAGGCCCCAGATGTCGGCGGTGAAGACATCGGCCTTGAACGCCACGCCGGCGATGACCACGAACATCAACAGCGGCACGAGCTTGGCCACGGTGGTGATCTGGTTGATGAACGCCGCCTCCTTGATCCCGCGCATCACCAGAAAATGCACGGCCCACAGCAACATCGAGGCGCAGCCGATGGCCACAGGCGTATTGCCCTCACCGAATACCGGAAAAAATAGCCAAGGGTGCTGAACAGCAACACGAAGTAACCGACGTTGCCCATCCACGCACTGATCCAGTAACCCCAGGCGGACGAGAAGCCCATGTAGTCGCCGAAACCGGCCTTGGCGTAGGCATACACCCCGGAATCCAGCTCGGGTTTGCGGTTGGCCAGGGTCTGGAACACAAATGCCAGGGTCAGCATGCCCACGGCGGTGATCGCCCAGCCGATCAATACCGCGCCGACTTCCGCGCGCGCGGCCATATTTTGTGGCAGGGAAAAAATCCCGCCGCCGATCATGGAGCCCACCACCAGGGCGATCAAGGCGCTGAGTCGAAGCTTTTCAGACGATTGCGACATGAATTCTCCAGAATTAAAAGAACCACCGTGTACTCAACTAATTTACGCAGGCGCGTTAGCGTTTATTAGGGAAACTCTGAAAAAGACTTTCTGATTTGGCAAAATACCGCGACCCCACCCACCGAGTTTCCCGATGAAGCAGATGACCTTCGCCGACGCCGAGTACGCTGGCAAGCGCAAGCAAACCCGCAAGGAGTTGTTCCTGATCGAGATGGATCGGGTGGTGCCGTGGAAGGGCTTGATTGCTTTGATCGAGCCACATTATCCGAAAGGTGAAGGTGGCCGTCCGGCCTACCCGTTGATGGCGATGCTGCGTGTGCATCTGCTGCAGAACTGGTTCGGCTACAGCGATCCAGCGATGGAGGAAGCGCTGTACGAAACCACGATCCTGCGCCAGTTTGCCGGGCTGAACCTGGAGCGCATCCCCGACGAAACCACCATTCTCAACTTCCGCCGCTTGCTGGAGAAACACGAGCTGGCGGCCGGCATCCTCGCTGTCATCAATGGCTATCTGGGCGACCGCGGCCTGTCGCTGCGCCAGGGCACCATCGTCGATGCAACGCTGATCAATGCGCCCAGTTCGACCAAGAACAAGGACGGCAAGCGCGACCCGGAAATGCACCAGACCAAGAAGGGAAACCAGTATTATTTTGGCATGAAGGCCCACATCGGCGCCGATGACGAATCGGGTCTGGTGCACAGCGTAGTGGGCACGGCGGCCAATGTGGCGGATGTCACCCAGGTGGACAAATTGCTGCATGGCGACGAAAACGTGGTCTGCGCCGATGCAGGCTACACCGGTGTCGAAAAGCGGCCCGAGCATGAAGGACGTGAAGTTATCTGGCAGGTGGCGGCACGCCGCAGCACCTACAAAAAACTCGATAAGCGCAGCGTGCTGTACAAAGCCAAGCGCAAGATTGAAAAGGCCAAGGCTCAGGTGCGCGCCAAGGTCGAGCATCCGTTCCGGGTAATCAAGCGCCAGTTCGGTTACACCAAGGTGCGCTTTCGCGGCTTGGCCAAAAACACGGCGCAACTGGTGACACTGTTCGCTCTGTCGAACCTGTGGATGGCGCGCCGACATTTACTGACGAATGCAGGAGAGGTGCGCCTGTAATGCGGGAAATGGCCACCGGAGTGGGGTCCGGGTGGCGAAAACGTAAGAAATACTCGTCGAATTGATTGTTTTTTGATCATTTGGCGAGTTTAAAAGTTGCGCTAGGTGGTATGCCGGGGAAATACATGGCTACTTCAGACCATCCTTAGATATCGCGAATAAAACGCAGGCTCTAATAACCCAAAGGCATGTCAAAAAACAGAGTTTAGTCAAATTTATAAATTAAATAAGTATTGAACTTTAAGGTTTTGAGCGTCTTGCCAAGCCGGCCCGGAAAAAGTTTGCACATTCACCAAAAGGGACTAGCTTGAAACGTCCCGGCAATTGGGAAACCTTAATAATAAAAAAGCGCATAGAGGCTCTACGACGAGCGCCTTGGCGGCACTATCGCGCGCACGGCATTTTCACTCTAAGTCATTAATTCACAATGGAATGTGCCAATGATGTGATCTAAGTCAGCTGTTTGATTAGCGCACGGAATTATTCTGTGGTCTCTCTTCTCCTGCATTGGAGTCATGCAATGTCTGAATCTGCCGGAAAACTTCGACTTGGCGCACTGGTTGCACTTGTCGTGGGTTCAATGATTGGCGGCGGGATCTTCTCTCTGCCGCAAAACATGGCGGCCAGCGCCGATGTCGGCGCCGTCCTGATTGGCTGGGTGATTACGGCTGTAGGCATGTTGACCCTGGCGTTTGTGTTCCAGACCCTGGCTAACCGCAAACCCGATCTCGACGGCGGCGTATATGCCTACGCCAAGGCCGGCTTCGGCGACTACATGGGCTTCTCGTCCGCCTGGGGTTACTGGATCAGCGCCTGGCTGGGCAACGTCGGCTACTTCGTGCTCTTGTTCAGCACCCTCGGCTACTTCTTCCCGATCTTTGGCGAGGGCAACACCCCGGCCGCGGTGATTGGCGCTTCGGTGCTGCTGTGGGCCGTGCATTTCCTGGTATTGCGCGGGATCAAGGAAGCGGCGTTCATCAACCTGGTGACCACCGTCGCCAAGGTCGTGCCGCTGGTGCTGTTCGTGCTGATCGCCGTATTCGCGTTCAAGCTGGACATCTTCACCGCTGACATCTGGGGCCTGAAAAACCCGGACCTGGGCAGCGTGATGAACCAAGTGCGCAACATGATGCTGGTCACCGTGTGGGTGTTCATCGGCATCGAAGGCGCAAGCATCTTCTCGGCGCGGGCCGAAAAACGCAGCGACGTGGGCAAGGCCACTGTGATCGGCTTTATCACCGTGTTGCTGTTCCTGATGCTGGTCAACGTGCTGTCCCTGGGCATCATGACCCAACCGGAACTGGCCAAGCTGCAGAACCCGTCGATGGCTGCCGTGCTGGAGCACGTCGTGGGCCACTGGGGCGCCGTGTTGATCAGCGTCGGCCTGGTCATCTCGCTGCTCGGCGCGCTGCTGTCGTGGGTGCTGCTGTGTGCGGAGATCATGTTCGCCGCCGCCAAGGACCACACCATGCCGGAGTTCCTGCGCCGCGAGAACGCCAACCACGTGCCGGCCAATGCCCTGTGGCTGACCAACGCACTGGTCCAGGTGTTCCTGGTGATTACCCTGTTTTCCGCCAGCACGTACCTGTCGCTGATCTACCTCGCCACCTCGATGATCCTGGTGCCTTACCTGTGGTCGGCAGCTTATGCGCTGCTGCTGGCGGTACGTGGCGAGACCTACGAAAACGCCCCGGCCGAGCGCAGAAAGGACCTGATCATCGGCGCGATCGCGCTGATCTATGCGGTCTGGCTGCTCTACGCCGGCGGTACCAAATACCTGCTGCTCTCCGCCCTGCTCTATGCCCCTGGCGCGATTCTGTTCGCCAAGGCCAAGCATGAACTGGGCAAACCGATTTTCACCAACGTCGAGAAGCTGATTTTCGCTGCGGTGGTCGTTGGCGCCCTGGTGGCTGCCTATGGCCTCTACGCCGGCTTCCTGACTATGTAATTGTTGCTCACTGGAGGATCTGTAATGACCACGGAAAAAGTGAAGTACGGCGTACATTCCGAAGCCGGCAAACTGCGTAAAGTCATGGTGTGCTCCCCAGGTTTGGCCCACCAGCGGCTGACCCCCAACAACTGCGATGAACTGCTGTTCGATGATGTGCTGTGGGTGGCCCAGGCCAAGCGCGACCATTTCGACTTTGTCACCAAGATGCGCGAACGGGACATTGATGTGCTGGAAATGCACAACCTGTTGACCGATATCGTCGCCATCCCCGAAGCCCTGGACTGGATTCTGGAACGCAAGATCACCGCCAACCAGGTCGGCCTCGGCCTGATCAACGAAGTCGGCTCGTGGCTGCGCAGCCTGGAGCCGCGCAAAATCGCCGAGTTCCTGATCGGTGGCGTGTCGGCCGATGACCTGCCGGACAGCTTCGGTGGCAAGACCATCGAGATGTTCCGCGATTTCCTCGGCCACTCCAGCTTCATCCTGCCGCCGCTGCCGAACACCCAGTTCACCCGCGACACCACCTGCTGGATCTTTGGCGGCGTGACGCTGAACCCGATGTACTGGCCGGCGCGACGCCAGGAAACCCTGCTGGCCAGCGCCATCTACAAATTCCACCCCGAGTTCACCAACGCCGACTTCCAGATCTGGTACGGCGACCCGGACCAGGATCATGGCAACGCCACCCTCGAAGGCGGTGACGTCATGCCGCTCGGCAACGGCGTGGTGTTGATCGGCATGGGCGAGCGTTCGTCGCGCCAGGCCATCGGCCAACTGGCGCTGAACCTGTTCAAGCACAAAGCCGTCGAGCGCGTCATCGTCGCCGGCCTGCCGAAATCCCGCGCAGCGATGCACTTGGATACCGTGTTCAGCTTCTGCGACCGCGACCTGGTCACCATCTTCCCCGAAGTGGTCAGCCAGATCGTCGCCTTCAGCCTGCGCCCGGACGACAGCAAGCCCGGTGGCATCGATGTGCGCCGTGAAGACGCAAGCTTCCTCGACGTGGTCGCCACCGCCCTCAAGCTCAAAACCCTGCGTGTGGTCGAAACCGGCGGCAACAGCTTCGCCGCCGAGCGCGAGCAGTGGGACGACGGCAACAACGTCGTGGCCCTGGAGCCTGGCGTGGTGATCGGCTACGACCGCAACACCTACACCAACACCCTGCTGCGCAAGTCCGGCGTGGAAGTCATCACCATCAGTGCCGGTGAACTCGGCCGTGGCCGTGGCGGCGGCCACTGCATGACCTGTCCGATCATCCGCGACCCTATCGACTATTAATTTCCAGGCCTTGGCCGCCGCCCACAAGGCGTCGGCTAAGGGGATAACCTGAACACAAGGAGATCCACCATGGCTTTCAACATGCGCAACCGCAGCCTGCTGTCGCTGATGCACCACACCAACCGCGAGCTGCACTACCTGCTGGACCTGTCCCGCGACCTCAAACGCGCCAAATACACCGGCACCGAGCGCGCGCACCTCAAGGGCAAGAACATCGCGCTGATCTTCGAAAAAACCTCGACCCGCACCCGCTGCGCCTTCGAAGTGGCGGCCCACGACCAGGGTGCCCACGTCACCTACATCGACCCGGTGTCGTCGCAGATCGGCCACAAAGAAAGCATGAAAGACACCGCCCGCGTCCTCGGTCGGATGTTCGATGCCATTGAATACCGTGGCTTCGAGCAGGAAATCGTCGAAGAACTGGCCAAGTTCGCCGGTGTGCCGGTGTTCAACGGCCTGACCGCCGAATTCCACCCGACCCAAATGATCGCCGACACCCTGACCATGCGCGAACACAGCGACAAGCCGCTGCATGACATCAGCTACGCCTACCTGGGCGACGCGCGCTACAACATGGGCAACTCGCTGCTGATGATCGGCGCCAAGCTGGGCATGGACGTGCGTATCGGCGCGCCGAAAGCCCTGTGGCCCCACGAAGACTTCATCAAACAGTGCCAGGCCTTTGCCGAAGAAAGCGGCGCGCGCATCACCATCACCGAAGACCCTCTTGAAGCGGTGAAGGGCGTGGACTTCATCCACACCGATATCTGGGTGTCCATGGGTGAGCCAGTGGAAGCGTGGGACGAGCGTATCGAGCAACTGCTGCCGTACCAGGTCAACGCCAAGATGATGAAAGCCTCGGGCAACCCCCGGGTGAAGTTCATGCACTGCCTGCCGGCGTTCCATAACAGCGAAACCAAGGTCGGCAAGGACATCGCCACGCGTTATCCGAACCTGGCCAATGGCGTGGAAGTGACCGAAGAGGTGTTTGAATCCCCGGCCAACATTGCCTTTGAACAGGCGGAAAACCGCATGCATACCATCAAGGCGATCCTGGTGTCGGCGTTGGCGGATATCTGATTTCGACACAACGCCTACTGTAGGAACACGGTCAAAATGTGGGAGGGGACTTGCCCCCGATAGCGGTGTATCAGTCGACACAAGTATTGAATGTTAGCCCGCCATCGGGAGCAAGCGCCCTCCCACACTTAGTCCTGTGTTCACACGCTGAACTCTAGAAGGATTGCATTATGCGTATCGTCGTTGCACTGGGCGGTAACGCCCTGCTCCGCCGTGGTGAACCCATGACAGCGGACAACCAACGCGCCAATATCCGAATCGCCACCGAACAGATTGCCAAGATCCATTCCGGCAACGAGCTGGTGATCGCCCACGGCAATGGTCCGCAAGTCGGCCTGCTGTCGTTGCAGGCAGCGGCCTACACCAGCGTCTCGCCGTACCCGCTGGACGTGCTCGGTGCCGAAACCGAAGGCATGATCGGTTACATCATCGAACAGGAACTGGGCAACCTGCTGGACTTCGAAGTCCCGTTTGCCACCCTGCTCACCCAGGTCGAAGTGGACGCCAACGACCCGGCCTTCAAAAAACCCAGCAAACCGATCGGCCCGGTGTACTCCCAGGCCGAAGCCGAGAAACTCGCCGCGGAGAAAGGCTGGACCATTGCCCCGGATGGCGATAAATACCGTCGCGTGGTGGCCAGCCCGCGGCCGAAACGCATCTTTGAAATTCGCCCGATCCAATGGCTGCTGGAGAAAGGCAGCATCGTGATCTGCGCCGGCGGTGGCGGTATCCCGACGATGTATGGCGAAGACGGCAAACTGCGCGGCATTGAAGCGGTCATCGACAAAGACCTGTGCTCATCGCTGCTGGCTTCGCAACTGGAAGCCGATTTGCTGGTGATCGCCACCGACGTCAACGCGGCGTTCATCGACTACGGCAAACCCACCCAGAAGGCTATCAGTCAGGCCCACCCGGACGACATGGAAAAACTCGGTTTCGCCGCCGGTTCCATGGGGCCCAAGGTCCAAGCGGCCTGCGAGTTCGCCCGCCAGACTGGCAAAACCGCGGTGATCGGTTCACTCTCGGACATCGAAGCCATCGTCCAGGGCACCGCCGGCACCCGTGTCAGCACAGCGACCCCTGGCATCCGTTATCTGTGAAGTTGAGGAGAAATGCCTATGGCTACCTTTGAACCCGGGCACTTGCACATCGAACGTCACGCGCTGAACAAAGACGACTACAGCTACAACCTGTGCATCGACTATGAAATCAGCCAGCACCCCAAGGAAGGCCAGGGGATGCTGTTCACCCTGCATGGTTCTGTGGAGGGCAAGGACCTCAAGGAAGAATTCTTCCTGCCCAAGGACCAGGCCTTCGACTTTGCCCGGCACGCGATGAATATCGCGCAGAAGTACGGGATGCCGAAGATCGCGACACTCAATGGCGAGATGCACAAGCAGTACGACTTGATGTTCGAAGATGTGCGGCATCAGTTGAATGTGAAGCCCGGCGACCCCGTCAACCCCGAACACCTCGCATAACTCGGTCCAAATGTGGGAGGGGCAAGTCGAATCGTCGCACCGCCCCTCCCCCATTTTTGATCTCCCCCCTGTCTGGCATACTTGCCGCCTCTCGCTCCCCAGAATTGTCAGCCGCCCCATGCGTATCCACGTCAGCTTCATCGACCGCGTCGGCATTACCCAGGAAGTCCTGGCCTTGCTCGGTGGGCGCAATCTCAACCTGGACGCGGTCGAGATGGTGCCGCCCAACGTCTACATCGACGCGCCGACCCTGAGCGCCGAAGTCCTCGAAGAGCTGCGGGACGCGCTGTTCAGCGTCAACGGCGTGCAGGCAGTGACCGTGGTGGACATCCTCCCCGGCCAACGCCGCCACCTGCAACTCGACGCCCTGCTGGCGGCCATGACCGACCCGGTGCTGGCCCTGGACAGCGCAGGCAAGATCCTGCTGGCCAACCCGGCGTTGATCGCCTTGTACGGTCGCGAACCGGCCGGCGAAAGCATCAGCGAACTGTTCAACGATCCGGCCTTGCTCGACACCTTGCTGGAGCAAGGCTTTCGCTTGCCTCTGCGCGAGATCAGCGTCAACGGCCAGACCTTGCTGCTGGAGGCGACGCCGATCACCGATGCCGGTGCCCTGCTCAGCCTCTACCAGCCCAACCGCATCGGCGAACAATTGTCGGCGCTGCACCACGACCATGCCGAAGGTTTCGATGCGCTGCTCGGCGAGTCGCCGGCGATCCGCACCCTCAAGGCGCGCGCGCAGCGTGTCGCGGTACTCGATGCGCCGCTGTTGATCCAGGGCGAGACCGGCACCGGCAAAGAGCTGGTGGCGCGGGCCTGCCACGCCATCAGCGCACGCTGCAGTGCGCCGTTCCTGGCGTTGAACTGCGCGGCGCTGCCGGAAAACCTCGCCGAAAGCGAACTGTTCGGCTACGCCCCCGGCGCCTTTACCGGGGCCCAGCGCGGCGGTAAGCCGGGGCTGATGGAACTGGCCAACCAGGGCACGGTGTTCCTCGATGAGATCGGCGAAATGTCGCCGTACCTGCAGGCCAAGCTGCTGCGCTTTCTCAACGACGGCAGCTTTCGCCGGGTAGGCGGCGACCGCGAAGTGAAGGTGAACGTGCGTATCCTCAGCGCCACCCACCGCGACCTGGAGAAGATGGTCGCCGAGGGCACCTTTCGCGAAGACCTGTTCTATCGCCTCAACGTCCTCAATGTCGAAGTGCCGCCCCTGCGCGAGCGCGGCCAGGACATCCTGCTGCTGGCGCGCTACTTCATGCAGCAGGCCTGCGCGCAGATCCAGCGCCCGGTCTGCCGCCTGGCCCCCGGCACTTACCCGGCCTTGCTCGGCAACCGCTGGCCGGGCAACGTGCGGCAGTTGCAGAACGTGATCTTCCGCGCCGCCGCCATCTGTGAAAGCAGCCTGGTGGACATCGGCGACCTGGACATCGCCGGCACCTCGGTCGCACGTCAGAGCGACAGCGAAATCACCAGCCTGGAACAGGCCGTGGAAGACTTCGAACGCAGCCTGCTGGAGAAGCTCTACGCCAGCTACCCCTCGACCCGCCAGTTGGCAAGCCGCCTGCAAACCTCCCACACCGCTATCGCCCATCGCCTGCGCAAATACGGCATCCCCAACAAACCCTGATCTGGGCGCTGTCCACTGTAGGAGCGAGCTTGCTCGCGAAAAACCCAAGGGCACCGCGCTCATCCAGGCTTCCCACATCATCGTTGACGATCTTCGCGAGCAAGCTCGCGCCTACAGGGCTCGCATTCCCAATTGGGTCTGAGAACGACATCAACTGTACTGAAAGCGCTACAGCGTAACGATATCGCTACAGCCCTGCTTTTTGCGCGCCATGCAAGGCTTTGATCCACATAGGCTTTTTTCCAGCACCGAACTGTAGCGAAATCGCTACAGCCTCAGCCGGCAACGCATTTGTCATATTTATCAAGTTATTGATTTATAAGCACTTAATGACATTGGCCGCGATATTGCTAAGCAACTCCCCATTATTCCAATCCCGTCCACCAGACGAATCTGGCCCCCGAGGAGTTTCCATGAGCGAGTTGCGTTTCACTGAAGATCACGAATGGCTGCGCGCCGAAGCTGACGGCAGCGTCACCGTGGGTATCACCGCATTCGCGCAAAATGCGCTGGGTGATGTGGTTTTCGTGCAACTGCCAGAGTTGCAGGCTTACGAAAAAGGCGCCGAGGCGTCCACCGTCGAGTCAGTCAAAGCCGCCAGCGGCGTGTACATGCCCCTGGACGGCGAAGTGCTCGAAGTGAACGCCGAGCTGGAGGGCCGCCCGGAACTGGTCAACGAAGACCCGATGGGCGAAGGCTGGTTCTTCCGCTTTAAACCTGCCGATGTCGACGCAGTGACTACGCTGTTGGATCAGGATGCGTATGACCGCCTGATCAAAGCCAACGCCGAAGCCTGAGGAGCGCGCCATGACGATCAACTTGAGCACCGCCAACGAATTCATCGCCCGCCACATCGGCCCGCGCCAGGAAGATGAGCAGCAGATGCTCGCCAGCCTGGGCTTCGACTCCCTGGAAGCCCTGAGCGCCAGTGTGATCCCGGAAAGCATCAAGGGCACCAGCGTGCTCGGCCTGGAAGATGGCTTGAGCGAAGCCGAGGCCCTGGCCAGGATCAAAGCCATCGCCAGCCAGAACCAACTGTTCAAGACCTACATCGGCCAGGGCTACTACAACTGCCACACGCCGTCGCCGATCCTGCGCAACCTCCTCGAAAACCCGGCCTGGTACACCGCCTACACCCCGTACCAACCGGAAATTTCCCAGGGCCGCCTGGAAGCGCTGCTGAATTTCCAGACCCTGATCAGCGACCTCACCGGCCTGCCGATCGCCAACGCCTCGCTGCTCGACGAAGCCACCGCCGCCGCCGAAGCCATGACCTTCTGCAAGCGCCTGAGCAAGAACAAGGCCAGTAATGCCTTCTTCGCCTCGATCCACAGCCACCCGCAAACCCTCGACGTGCTGCGCACCCGTGCCGAGCCGCTGGGCATCGACGTGGTGGTGGGCGATGAACGCGAACTGAGCGATGTCAGCCCGTTCTTCGGCGCCCTGCTGCAATACCCGGCCAGCAACGGCGACGTGTTCGACTATCGCGAGCTGACCGAACGCTTCCACGCCGCCAACGCCCTGGTGGCCGTGGCCGCCGACCTGCTGGCGCTGACCGTGCTGACCCCACCGGGTGAATTCGGCGCCGACGTGGCCATCGGCAGCGCGCAACGCTTCGGCGTCCCGCTGGGCTTCGGCGGCCCGCACGCGGCGTACTTCTCCACCAGGGATGCGTTCAAGCGCGACATGCCGGGCCGCCTGGTCGGTGTTTCGGTCGACCGCTTCGGCAAGCCGGCCTTGCGCCTGGCCATGCAGACCCGCGAGCAACATATCCGCCGCGAGAAAGCCACCAGCAACATCTGCACCGCCCAGGTCCTGCTCGCCAACATCGCCAGCATGTACGCCGTGTACCACGGCCCCAAAGGCCTGACCCAGATCGCCCAGCGCATTCACCAGTTGACCGCGATCCTGGCCAACGGCCTGCGCGGCCTGGGCCTGAAAGTCGAGCAAGAACACTTCTTCGACACGCTGACCCTCAACACCGGCGCCCGCACCGCCGCCCTGCACGACCAGGCCCGCGCCCAGCGCATCAACCTGCGTGTGGTCGACGCCGAACGTCTCGGCCTGTCGGTCGACGAAACCACCACCCAGGCCGATATCGAAACCTTGTGGGCACTGTTTGCCGACGGTAAAGCCCTGCCGGACTTCGCCGCCAAGGTCGAAGGCAGCCTGCCGGCCGCGCTGCTGCGTCAGTCGCCGATCCTGACCCACCCGGTGTTCAACCGTTATCACTCGGAAACCGAGCTGATGCGCTACCTGCGCAAGCTGGCCGACAAGGACCTGGCGCTGGACCGCACCATGATCCCGCTGGGCTCCTGCACCATGAAGCTCAACGCCGCCAGCGAAATGATCCCGGTGACCTGGGCCGAATTCGGTGCCCTGCACCCATTCGCCCCGGCCGAACAAAGCGCCGGCTACCTGCAATTGACCTCCGACCTGGAAGCCATGCTCTGCGCGGCCACCGGCTACGACGCCATCTCGCTGCAACCGAACGCCGGTTCCCAGGGCGAATACGCGGGCTTGTTGGCGATTCGCGCCTATCACCAGAGCCGTGGCGATCAGCACCGCGACATCTGCCTGATCCCGTCGTCGGCACACGGCACCAACCCGGCCACCGCCCACATGGCCGGCATGCGCGTGGTGGTGACCGCTTGCGACGCGCGCGGCAACGTCGACATCGAAGACCTGCGCGCCAAAGCCATCGAGCACCGCGACTACCTCGCCGCGCTGATGATCACCTACCCGTCGACCCACGGCGTGTTCGAAGAAGGTATCCGCGAGATCTGCGGGATCATTCACGACAACGGCGGCCAGGTGTACATCGACGGCGCCAACATGAACGCCATGGTCGGCCTGTGCGCGCCGGGCAAGTTCGGCGGCGACGTCTCGCACCTGAACCTGCACAAGACCTTCTGCATCCCCCACGGCGGCGGCGGCCCGGGCGTTGGCCCGATCGGCGTCAAATCCCACCTGGCCCCATTCCTGCCCGGCCACGCGGCCATGGCACGCAAGGAAGGCGCGGTGTGCGCGGCGCCGTTCGGCAGCGCGAGCATCCTGCCGATCACCTGGATGTACATCAGCATGATGGGCGGCGCGGGCCTCAAGCGCGCTTCGCAGTTGGCGATCCTGAATGCCAACTACATTTCCCGTCGCCTGGAAGAGCACTACCCAGTGCTCTACACCGGCAGCAACGGCCTGGTGGCGCATGAATGCATCCTGGACTTGCGCCCGTTGAAAGACAGCAGCGGCATCAGCGTGGATGACGTGGCCAAGCGCCTGATCGACTTCGGCTTCCACGCGCCGACCATGTCGTTCCCGGTGGCCGGCACCTTGATGATCGAGCCGACCGAAAGCGAATCCAGGGAAGAACTGGACCGCTTCTGCGACGCGATGATCGCCATCCGCGAAGAAATCCGCGCGGTGGAAAACGGCACCTTGGACAAGGACGACAACCCGCTGAAAAACGCCCCGCACACTGCGGCGGAACTGGTGGGCGAATGGAGCCACCCTTACAGCCGTGAACAAGCGGTGTACCCGCTGGCGTCGTTGATCGACGGCAAGTACTGGCCGCCGGTCGGCCGGGTCGACAACGTGTTCGGCGATCGCAACCTCGTGTGCGCCTGCCCTTCGATCGAGAGCTACGCATAACCTGGTCAAGAATGTGGGAGGGGGCTTGCTCCCGATGGCAGAGTGTCAGTTGATAAATCTGGTGACTGACACCCCCTCATCGGGGGCAAGTCGAATCGTCGCACCGCCCCTCCCACACTTGACCGCGTATGACCTCAAGAATAATAAGAACCTGGAGAACAACTCATGTCGTTAAGCGTGTTCGACCTGTTCAAGATTGGCATCGGCCCCTCCAGCTCCCACACCGTCGGCCCGATGCGCGCCGCCGCGCGCTTTGTCGAGGGCTTGCGCCGTGACGACCTGCTGAGCGCCACCACCTGCGTCAAGGTGGAACTCTACGGCTCACTCGGCGCCACCGGCAAAGGCCACGGCAGCGACAAGGCCGTGCTGCTCGGCCTGGAAGGCGAACACCCGGACACCGTGAACACAGAAACCGTCGCCACGCGCCTGGCACAGATGCGCAGCGCCGGCCGTTTGAACCTGCTCGGCGAACACAGCATTGTGTTCAACGAGAAAGAACACCTGGCGATGATTCGCAAACCCCTCGCCTATCACCCCAACGGCATGATCTTCCGTGCCTTCGACGCCGCCGGCATCCAGATCCGCAGCCGCGAGTACTACTCGGTGGGCGGTGGCTTTGTGGTAGATGAAGACGCTGCCGGCGCCGACCGGATCGTCGAAGACGCGACGCCGCTGACCTTCCCGTTCAAGAGCGCCAAGGACTTGCTCGGTCATTGCGCCACCTACGGGCTGTCCATCAGCCAGGTGATGCTGACCAATGAAAGTGCCTGGCGCCCCGAAGCCGAAACCCGCAACGGCCTGCTGAAGATCTGGCAGGTGATGCAGGACTGTGTGGACGCTGGCTGTCGCAATGAAGGGATCTTGCCGGGGGGCTTGAAGGTCAAGCGTCGTGCCGCCGCCCTGCATCGCCAGCTGTGCAAGAACCCGGAGTCGGCCCTGCGCGACCCGTTGTCGGTACTCGATTGGGTCAACCTGTACGCGCTGGCGGTCAACGAAGAAAACGCCAACGGCGGGCGCGTGGTCACCGCGCCGACCAACGGTGCGGCCGGGATTGTGCCGGCGGTGCTGCATTACTACATGCGTTTTATCCCCGGCGCGAGTGAAGACGGCGTAGTGCGCTTTCTGCTCACCGCCGCCGCGATCGGGATTCTGTACAAGGAAAACGCGTCGATCTCCGGTGCCGAGGTTGGCTGCCAGGGTGAAGTCGGCGTGGCCTGCTCGATGGCCGCCGGTGCGCTGTGCGAAGTGTTGGGCGGCAGCGTGTCCCAGGTCGAAAACGCCGCCGAGATCGGCATGGAACACAACCTCGGCCTGACGTGCGACCCGATCGGCGGCCTGGTGCAAGTGCCCTGCATCGAGCGCAATGCCATGGGCTCGGTCAAAGCCATCAACGCAGTGCGTATGGCCTTGCGCGGCGATGGGCAGCATTTTGTGTCCCTCGACAAGGTCATCCGCACCATGCGCCAGACCGGCGCTGACATGAAAAGCAAATACAAGGAAACCGCCCGTGGCGGTTTGGCGGTCAACATTATCGAGTGCTGACGCTTAGAAGCGCGTCCGCACGTTTTTCAGGAGCTGAATATGTCCACCGAAACCCTGTTGAAAACCCCGTTGCACGCGCTGCACATCGAACTCGGCGCGCGCATGGTGCCCTTCGCCGGCTACGACATGCCGGTGCAATACCCATTGGGCGTGATGAAAGAACACCTGCACACCCGTGATCAGGCCGGGCTGTTCGACGTGTCTCACATGGGCCAGATCCGCCTGACCGGCGCCAATGCCGCCAAAGCCCTGGAAACCCTGGTGCCGGTGGATATCATCGACCTGCCCGTAGGCATGCAGCGCTATGCCATGTTCACCAACGAGCAGGGCGGTATTCTCGACGACCTGATGGTGGCCAACCTGGGGAACGACGAGCTGTTCCTGGTGGTCAACGCGGCCTGCAAGGACCAGGACCTGGCGCACCTGCGCGCCAGGATTGGCGACCAGTGCAGCATCGAGCCGCTGTTCGAAGAACGCGCCCTGCTCGCCCTGCAAGGCCCGGCAGCGGTAAAAGTGCTGGCACGCCTGGCCCCTGAAGTGACCAAGATGACCTTCATGCAATTCACGTCCCTGCGCCTGCTGGGCGTGGACTGCTACGTCAGCCGCTCCGGCTACACCGGTGAAGACGGCTTTGAAATCTCGGTGCCCGCCGCCCACGCCGAAAGCCTGGCCCGCAGCCTGCTGGCCGAGACCGAAGTCCAGGCCATCGGCCTGGGCGCCCGCGACTCGCTGCGCCTGGAAGCCGGCCTGTGCCTGTATGGCCACGACATGAACACCGACACCACCCCGATCGAAGCCAGCCTGCTCTGGGCGATCTCCAAGGCCCGTCGCGCCGACGGCGCTCGTGCCGGTGGCTTTCCCGGCGCCGACCGGATCTTTACCCAGCAGCAAGCCGGTGTGAGCCGCAAACGTGTCGGCCTGCTGCCTCAGGAGCGCACACCCGTGCGTGAAGGTGCGGAAATCGTCGACGAACACGGCACCGTGGTCGGCAGCGTCTGCAGCGGCGGCTTTGGCCCGAGCCTCGGCGGCCCGTTGGCGATGGCCTACCTGGACAGCGCGTTCACTGCGTTGGATACCGAAGTTTCTGCACTGGTGCGTGGGAAAAAGGTGCCACTTCGTGTAAGTAAAATGCCATTTGTGCCGCAACGGTACTACCGCGGCTGATTGATTGTTTCTATAAGTAACGCGGTTGCGTTAACGCGCACTAATCTGTAACGCAACCGCCATAAAACAGTGCATTGACGATAGTCATTGTTATAGGGGTCAACCTATAACAAGTGACCATTTCTATCGAATAAGTCGTCCGCCCATTGTTCCCCCAAGTGCCACAAAGCCGAGCAAAACCTGGGCTTTGCGCAGGGCTTGTTTTTTCTCCATTAGTTGACGTAGAGTTTGCTCACTGTGTTTGCATGGGTCGCTTGGAACCTGGACCTGGGCAGTAGCCAAAGTTTGCTACAACCCGTTCGACGTCTCTTACTTTCCTGCAACCCAGCCCAGTACTCTTTCATGCGAAAGGGGCTGTCATTCATTTTTAGCGTCAAGGAAATAAGAAAATGTCGGATAAACGTCAGAGCGGTACCGTCAAGTGGTTTAACGACGAGAAAGGGTTTGGTTTTATCACTCCAGAAAGCGGTCCGGATCTGTTCGTGCATTTCCGCGCTATTCAGGGCAACGGCTTCAAGAGCCTGAAAGAAGGCCAGAAAGTGTCTTTCGTCGCCGTGCAAGGCCAGAAAGGCATGCAGGCTGACGAAGTGATCGCCGAAGGCTGATCCCTCCTGCGACAAAAAGCCCCTGATGGTGACATCAGGGGCTTTTTTATGGGCGCGGTAAGGGCATTGCGCCGTAAAATGCTTTTTTTCTTCAGAGAGCCGGCCATGTCCAAACCCCTGCTGAGCCCCCAAGGCGACTTCCCCGCCGTTGGCCTGGGCCGTCGTCTGGCAGCGATGTTCTATGACTTCCTCCTCTGCACGGCGCTACTGATTGTCACGGCCTTTCTCTACAAGCTGGTGTGGATAGCGTTCGTGGGCGAAGCCAAAATGCGTACCCTCACCGAATCCGGCGCGCTGGACGGCGACCCGCTGCTGTCGACGATTCTGTTCTTCGTGCTGTTTGGCTTCTTCGCCAAGTTCTGGACCCATTCCGGGCAGACCCTGGGCATGCAGGTGTGGGGCGTGCGCGTACAGAACGCCGACGGCTCGCGGATCAGCCTGTGGCAGGCGCTGTTGCGCTTTGTGGTGTCGATTGCATCGTGGTTGTGCGTGGGGCTGGGCTTTATCTGGTCACTGTTCGACAAGCAGAAACGCAGTTGGCACGACATCTACTCCGACACGCAGTTGGTGCAGGTTCCGAAGCGGAAAAAATAACGCCCTGCTGGTGCGGATCAAAATGTGGGTGGGGGCAAGCCCCCTCCCACATGTTCGACCGGGTCAGGCGTTGCCGGCCAGCTTCAGGCGCGCAGCCTGGGTGAAGTCCAACATGCGCTTGAGCGGGCGCACCGCCTGCGGGATCACCGAAGGCTCGACGAAGATCTCGTTGCTGCCCTCACGCAGGCACTGCAGCGTGCGCTCCAGCGTATTCATCGCCATCCACGGGCAGTGCGCGCAACTGCGGCACGCCGCGCCGTTGCCGGCGGTAGGCGCTTCGACGAAGACCTTGTCCGGGCACAGCTGCTGCATCTTGTAGAAAATGCCGCGGTCGGTGGCGACAATGAACGTTTTGTTCGGTAAACGCTGAGCGGCGGCAATCAGTTGGCTGGTGGAACCCACTGCATCCGCCAGTTCGATCACCGAGGTCGGGGATTCCGGGTGGACCAGGATCGCCGCGTCCGGGTACAGCGCCTTCATGTCTTCCAGCTGCTTGGACTTGAACTCTTCGTGGACGATGCACGCACCGTCCCACAGCAGCATGTCGGCACCGGTCTGGCGCTGAATGTAAGTACCCAGGTGCTTGTCCGGCCCCCAGATAATGGTCTCGCCGTTGTCCATCAGGCTTTCGACGATTTCCAGCGCGCAACTGGAAGTCACCACCCAGTCCGCCCGCGCCTTGACCGCCGCCGAGGTGTTGGCATACACCACCACCGTGCGCTCGGGGTATTGATCGCAGAACGCGGAAAACTCCTCCACCGGACAGCCCAGGTCGAGGGAGCACGTGGCTTCCAGGGTCGGCATCAGGATGCGTTTTTCGGGGGTGAGGATTTTGGCAGTCTCGCCCATGAAACGCACACCGGCGACCAGTACGGTCTTGGCCGGGTGAGCAGCGCCGAAGCGTGCCATTTCAAGGGAGTCGGAGACACAGCCGCCGGTTTCTTCGGCCAGGGCCTGAATCACCGGATCGCAATAGAAGTGGGCGACCAGCACCGCGTCCTGAGCTTTGAGCTCGGCGGCGATGGCGGTACGCAGGCTAGCCTCTTCCTCGGCACTGAGGGCCTTGGGCTGCTTGGCGTCGAGGTGGGCTTGAACCAGAAGGCGTTCGGAAATTTGCGTCATGTTCGCAAGACCTGCAGGCGCCGTTGCGCGAAAGTCGAGTGTACCACCGGCTCTGGAGCCCTTCAGGCGCCGCCGGACGAAGTGATGATGTCATCAAGCACGGGTTAAGGTGAAGCTGCGCAAGGCTACAGAATATCGAATGGATTCAAAAGCCTAATCTGGCATGGCGCGACGCATCTGTCGGGCAAAAAAACGCGAAGGCGCATCACTGGGGCTTCGCGCGTTGACCACGATGAACCTCAGCGCATCAGCACATCCGGATCATCCTGCAACAGGACTGAGTCATGCATCTTCGCCAATGCATCCTTCAACGTCGACTGCTCCAGCGCATCCTTGGATTTTTTGCTTTCCCTGCCCGCGTGTTCGAGCAGCGCCAGGTAGTCACGCTTGGATGAGCCTTCCTTCGGCACCACGGTGTCTTCTACCAGGTTGGCCATCACATACTTCTGCGTGTGGGTATTCTGGGAAGCCGACTGTGTGACGGAAGCACGGGTCAATTGGCTGTCTTTATAGGCAAAGCTCGCGGTGCTGCTGGCCCTGTCCTGTACTTGCACATACAGGTAATTCTGTGATTCGCGACTGCCATCAAACACCGGCGGTTTCCCACCATCAAGGCCTTTGTGGAAGCTCGCCGAAAGCACCGATTGCTGGTTCTGGGTGACGCTGCGATCCGCGCTGCTGCGACCATTAACCTGGGTTTTTTGCGACACGTTGTAAGAAAAGCTGTCGACCTCTGAAGGGCGCATCGGGTTGGAGCTGTCTACGGCCTGCTTGATGGAAGCCTTGAAGTCCGCCAGACCGGTCAGCAAGCCTTTGTCGCTCGGATTGTTGCTCAAGGCTTCCACGGCGCCAGCGCCTTGTGGATAGTTACTGTTCATGACGCTGAACGCGTCTTTGAACATCGCCATCAAGTCAGCGTTGGCACTCCCTCGCTTTTCCACCCGGTCGAACTGGGCGAGGTAGGTTTTCAGCGCGTTGGCCTGCTGTTTGGCATCGCCGAGGATCGCCGCGTTTTTCAGGTCCACCGCCAGGTCAATGCTACCCGCCGGGCCACTCATGCGTGTGGTGCGGCTCTGGCTATCGGCGTGAAAGGCCAGAGTCAGGTCATCGCGACCCTGGGACGTCACCTTGGCATTAAGGTCTACGGACGCGAGCACCTTTGAATCAAACTGAGTCAATTGGCTTAGGTCGAGTTTTGGCGGCACAGCGGTCAGTCCATCAACCGAGGCTTGGAAGGCACTGCCCAGTTGACCGACGGCCTTGAGCTCGTCAGCACTCAAATCGCCCCCCTCCACCGTGGCCTGCACGCCCAGGCCATCTTTCTGGCTGGACAGGCTGAAGGTGACGGTCTTGCCGCTGGCGGTCTTGATGCTGAGGCTGACCTGATTCTCGGCCTTATTGTGCAGCACGGTCTGGTCGGCCTTGATCGCACCGGCGTCCCCGGCCCGGTCGGCCGTGATGTTGAGCACCGACTGTGAAATATCCGCGCCGCCGCCTTTGGCGAACTGCGCCACCAATGCTGCCCCCAAGCCGCTGTAGCGACTGGCCGTGGAGGTCGAGTTAAAGCGGGTGTTGATGATCTTGCTGACTGCGTCCTGGCTGCTATTTTCCCAGGCCCGCACACTTTCCCGACCCGGCATTTGCCCGTCTCGGGAGTAGATATCAACAACATCGGCAGCCGGATTACCGAGGCTGACCACCGACGCTGGTCGCACCGGCAAGACATCGACAGTGTTCGCCGAAATGGCGAGCGGTGTGGCTACAGCGCGAACAATGAGGGGATTGCTAGCGATGATCGGAGTTAGCGTAGTCATGACAGTCCATGTCTTGAAAGCTTAGCCTCCAATCTAGCCAAGATACGCCGCGCATTGACAGCATTAAAGCCGAAATAAGTGGCAAAGAGCCACATCAAAAAAACCGCCTCTTTGCCGCATCACGCAGACTCAGGAGCTGTAAGTCAACGCCACACATACCGCGCGATCGCTCGTAGGAATATGTACAGAACGTGCCGGCATTATCCAATGCCTTCCCACAGCAAAAGCAGTGCAGTGCGTAAGGAAGTCGCTGGTGGGGGGAGGTATCTTAATGACATGATGAAGGCCATTTAACCCGCTCGGCCAAACTCAAATGAATAGCACCGTCGGGATGGGCTCTGAGGTCAGCGAACTGGCCACCTCCGGCCTGAGCCAAAACGAAGCGTTCACCGAGCGCGTACTGGCCAGCATCAACGATTGCATCCAAGTACTCGATCTCGATGCCCGCCTCACGTTCATGAGCGAAGGCGGCCAAAAAATCATGGAGGTCAGTGACCTCAACACCATCCGTGGCTGCTCCTGGCCCGATTTCTGGCAGGATCAAGGCAACCTAGACGCCAAGGCCGCCGTACAGGCCGCCAGAAACGGCGAAAGCGCCAGCTTTATCGGCCCGGCCCAGACCCTGGCCGGTAACCTGAAGTGGTGGCATGTACAGGTGAGCCCGATCCTGGGCAGTAACGGCCGACCGGAACAGATCCTCTGTGTATCCCGCGACATCACGGCCCTGCGTGAAGCCGAAGAAGCACTGCGCAAGCTCAACGAGTCCCTGGAACAACGGGTGGTGGAACGCACCCGCGACCGCGACCGCATCTGGCGCCTGTCCCCGGACCTGATGCTGGTGGCCCAACTCGACGGCGTGATCTCCGCCGTCAACCCAGCCTGGACTCGCATGCTCGGCCACGCCGAACACGACTTGGTGGGCAGCCAGTTGCTGGCCCTGGTTCACCCGGACGACTTGGCCGACTCCGCATCGGCAGTCAGCCGCCTGGGAGACGGCAAGAACTTCCCCAACTTCAAGAACCGTTACCGCCACCAGGATGGCAGCTATCGCATGATCGCCTGGACCGCCGTACCCGACAGCGACTACATCCATGCGGTGGGCCGGGATATCCAGGCCGAAGAAGAAGCCAAGGACGCCCTGCGCCTGTCGGAAGATGCCTTGCGCCAATCCCAGAAACTGGAAACCATTGGCCAACTTACCGGCGGCGTCGCACACGACTTCAATAACCTGCTGACGGTAATCAAATCCTGCGCCGACCTGCTCAAGACCCCATCCCTGAGCGAAGTGCGGCGCATCAAATACATCGATGCCATCGCCAGCACCGTCGACCGCGCCGCCCGCCTGACCGCGCAACTGCTGACCTTCGCCCGCCGCCAGGCCCTGCGCCCGGAAGTATTCAATGTCGGCGACAGCGTGTTGCGGGTGGGCGAGATGATGGACAGCCTGACTGGCTCGCGGATCAAGGTCACCATCGAAGTGCCGGATGAGCCCTGCTTTATAAACGCCGATGAAAGCCAGTTCGATACCGCACTGGTGAACATGGTGGTCAATGCGCGGGATGCCATGGCCGGCAATGGCCACTTGACCATCCAGGTCGCGACAGCCGCCTGGCTGCCGTCGGTGCGCGCCCACCCGGGGCGGGTCGCCGACTACGTGACCATCGCATTGAGCGACACCGGATCAGGCATTGCGCCGGAAAAACTCGACGCCATCTTCGAACCCTTCTACACCACCAAAGGCATCGGCCAAGGCACCGGGCTGGGCTTGTCGCAAGTGTTCGGCTTTGCCAAACAGTCGGGCGGGGAGATTCTGGTGCAGAGCGAACGCGGCAAGGGCAGCCAGTTTACGTTGTACCTGCCCAAGGTCGAGGCCAGCACGATCCCGACCGCCCAGGACAACCATCGCGTACCGATCGTCTCGAACTTGTGCGTGCTGATGGTCGAGGACAATGCTGACGTTGGCCTCTACACCTCGCAGACCCTGGAACAGATGGGCTTTCACGTGTTGTGGGTGCCGGACGCCAAGAGCGCACTGGAAGCCCTGGCCCCCAACCCGGAAAGTTTCCAGGTGGTGTTCTCCGACATCTCCATGCCCGGCATGAGCGGCCTGGAACTGCTCGACGCGATCGAGGCGCTCTATCCATGGCTGCCGGTGGTGCTCACCACCGGCTACAACGACGAATACGCGCGCATTGCCCAAGAAGAAGCCAAGCGTTTTGTACTGCTGCAGAAACCCTATGCCACCGAGACGCTGGCCTTGCTCCTGCAAAAGGTCGTCAAGGGCCGTCTGGGCGGCTTGATGGGGGTGGAGTAGGTCGACGCGACCCCAGCTCAGTCGTGAATAGTCGGCATACGCATGACGCCACACCAAGATCAGTGCATCACCGCCCTGGTGCCGCGGGTAGCCGCCGGAGCATACAAGCTGCTCACCCACGTCAAGCGCCCGGAGTCTGAAGATACCCAATGGCTCCGGCCTTGCACCCGACCGGGCATCGGGCTCGGTCATGGACTGATATGGTCTGGAACCTGGTGGAAACAGGAAGCCTTCCGGCGTCTGCAACAGGCAACCTCACTAAAGGACCTTTAAAGGTAAGGGGCAGCTGACCCAGTTTGCCAAACTGAGCCCGGCGCAAAAATCGATGATGCTTTCAGCACGAAAAGAGAGCGGTAAACTCACCGAGGGCGGGGTCCTCTCCAAAGCATGGAAATGCTGTTTCGAGCAGTGCCACCAAGTCAATACCTCGCGCAGACCATGACAGCGCCAGAAGAGAAAAAACAACACTTCGACATCATGCAGGCAACAGGCTGCAGCGAACTCGACGCAGCCATTGAGGTCGCCACGACACTGGATCGATATTGCAGCATCGAACTGCACATCATCACATTCCCCGAACAAACTACGACCTAGGAGCGCCAGGTATCAAAACACTGAATACCTTGATCCAGAGCCTGATTGAAAGCCTGACCCAATGGCTTCAACAACCTGGGAAAGATGCCATTCAGACTCTTGAAGTTTATGCCCCCGTACTGATCTAGCCGTTGCAACGGGTCTTGGTACACGCGGTGGATCGCTGTGGCATCCAGTATCAACTTGGTGTAGTGCTCAGCGATTGCCTTAGACAATATCCACAGTCTGCGGGTGCAGAAAATACAATATTGGAAGTCTTGCGCAAATACTCACTACGATCTCTGATAGTCCGCCGAGGCGGCGGCATGACCCGATCTCATAAACGCTGAGTAATTTCGGAAGATCTTTTGGCAGGCACATTCATGGCCGGCTTTCCGTTAACCCAGGACTAGGTGCAAGCTTCACCACACACAGTATCCGAACGGCGCTCAGTTGCTTCAGACCATCTCCATGCCACCTTATATCAAAAACAGCTAACCACAATATAACCCATGACAATACACATTAAAAAACTGTCAGACCTGACAGTTACCAGCAGAAAAAATACAGCTATAAATTTTCATGCAGATACATTCACACAATTACTTCTATCTAACGGTATTAAGGAGAGAAACATGGAAACCTGGCAAGACTATGTAGAGCGTCTGACGAGTTCTGGCAAAGTAACCCAAGCGGCAATAGTCGGGCTTGACGGAACAATATGGGCCCAGTCACCCGAATTAAATATTTCCAGCGACGAAATCTCGCAAATCCTGGCAGGATTTAAAGATGACAGTATTTTATTAGCGACTGGAATACATATTAACGGAGTAGAATATATGCACCGACGATCATACGAAAACCAAATACAATTTAAGTACCAGGAGACGGGCGTTCATATCGCAAAAACTACGACATGTATAATTATTGGCACCTATATCGCCGGCATGGAGCCTATAGATACACAAGCGGCAATTTCAAGAGCTCAAGAGCTTCTGCTAAAAGCCGGATATTGATTTAATACACATTAAATCGCAAGAAAACAGTATGCCTATTATTTCATTAACCCCAAGGCCAGATATGATGTGAACCACTTTTAAAATTTACATCATCTTTGGCCTTTTTAAGCAGCCCCTTCAAGCAGTCCATCCGCCCTCCTATACCTAAACTCATTTCAAGTACGATGCCACGACCGACAGCCGCCCCTCCCAACCTTAGTAAAATCCAGCGCTGTTCCCCCCACTGGCAAGCGCCTTCCAAGCGATCTTGCTCAGCCCCCGCAAGGTGTCGCAAACGCCTGGAGCTTGCTATCGAGAAGAGGCCCTCTGTCGTTGACGGCGAGCCGGACGTGGCTAAAACGGTTGGGGAGCCTGTCACCAACCTGTCTGGAGTACAAGGTCGTAGGCGTCTGCTACTGGCTGCTCTGCACGCCTTTCGGTTGCAAGGTCAAAACCTGCATACAAACTGCTCACCCACGTCGAGCGCCTAGGGTCCGAAAGATACTCAATGGCTCCGGCCTTGCACCCGATCGGCCATTGGGCTCGGTCATGGACTGATATGGTCTGGAACCTGGTGGGAAGACCTAAGGTCACCGCTGCCATCCATTGATGAAAGCGCCGAGTCATCGATGATGCTCACGCTGATGATTGGTCTGGTCGGCATGAAGTGCAACAACTGGGCTGAAGAGCGTTACCTGCCAAAGTACTTGACCATTCGATCACGGCCGATGATTCGTGTGTAGGAAGATCAGCACCTAAGGAGACTTACGAGCATTGAGGAGGATTCCCTATTCAATGCAAGCCAGCATCAAATCGCGGGCAAAAAAAAACCCGGAAATCCTCACTTGCGTGGGCCTTCCGGATTTTCTAAACCGCCAAAAATGGTGGGTCGTGTGGGATTCGAACCTACGACCAATTGGTTAAAAGCCAACTGCTCTACCAACTGAGCTAACGACCCGCTGTGTTGTGGCGCGTATAATACTGATTTCTAAGGATTATTCAACACCTTATTTTAAATAAATCAAAAATAACGCGTTGGGTCCGTAATTCCGGCCATTTTGAAGCCTTCTGCACGCAGTCGGCAGCTGTCGCATTTCCCACAAGCACGGCCGTCATCGTCTGCCTGATAGCAGGAAACAGTCAGCGAATAATCGACGCCAAGCCCTACGCCAGCCTTCACGATATCGGCCTTGCTGAGGTTTTGCAGCGGCGCCAGGATACGGAAGCCCTGCCCCTCTACCCCGGCCTTGGTCGCCAGGTTGGCCATGCGTTCGAACGACTCGATGAACTCTGGGCGGCAGTCCGGGTAGCCGGAATAATCCACTGCGTTGACGCCGATGAAAATATCGCGGGCATTCAGCACTTCCGCCCAGCCGAGGGCCAGGGACAGGAACACGGTGTTGCGCGCCGGGACGTAGGTGATCGGGATGCCTTCGCTGGGGGCTTCCGGCACGTCGATGCTGCTGTCGGTGAGCGCCGAGCCGCCGATGCCGTTGAGATTCAGGCCAATGACCTTGTGCTCGGCCACACCCATGTCGCGGGCGACGCGGGCAGCGGCGTTCAGCTCGGCGCGATGGCGCTGGCCGTAGTCGAAGCTCATGGTGTAGCAGGTGTAGCCTTCAGCCTGCGCCATGGCCACCACCGTGGCGGAGTCGAGGCCGCCGGACAGCAGGATTACCGCACGTTTTTGATCAATCGGTTGTTCAGTCATTTCAGCGTCCTGGCTCGTCGTTCCAAAGGTATTTATGCAGTTGCAGTTGCAGACGGACCGGTAGGTTATCAGCCACCACCCAGTCGGCCAGGTCGCGTGCGTTCAGGTCGTGATGGCTTGGAGAGAACAGCACCTCGCCCGCGCGGCGGTCCAGGCCATACTGGATCAGCTTGGAGCTCGCCCAGTCGTAATCGTCGCGGGAACAGATCACGAACTTGACCTGGTCGTTGACCGTCAGCAAGTCCAGGTTCTCGTAGAGGTTGCGATGTGCCTCTTTGGAACCGGGGGTCTTGAGATCGACCACTCGGCTTACACGCGGGTCCACAGCGGAAATATCCAGGGCGCCGCTGGTTTCCAGGGACACCTCGTAACCGGCGTCACACAGCTGCTTGAGCAAAGGGATGGCGTTGGGTTGCGCCAACGGCTCACCGCCGGTCACGCAGACGTAGCGCGGCCGGTAACCGGCAACCTGTTCAAGGATGTCTTCAAGGGTTCGCACGGTGCCGCCACTGAAGGCGTAGGCGCTGTCACAGTACTGGCAACGCAGGGGGCAACCGGTCAGGCGCACAAATACTGTGGGCAGGCCGGCCGTTCGCGTTTCACCCTGTAACGAGTAAAAAACTTCGGTGATGCGTAATGTGTCTTGCATAGTCGCCACGGGCGTAACAGCTAAACAGGCTGTCCGCCTCCGTCAGGCACTTCAAGGAATTCCGCCAACGCGTAAACCCCAGGAAGCGTGTTTCATAAAAGGGCGTGGATTCTAACGAAAAAACCCGCGCCAGGCGCGGGTTTCTTCTAAACGGACAGCATCGTTTACAAGCGCTGCAGGTCCCGTTGAGCCAACTGGGCAGCGGAAGTCCCCGGATACTGGGCAACGACCTGCTGCAGAATGCCTTTGACCTTGTCGGTGTGACCCAGGCGGCGTTCTACGTCAGCGAGTTTGTACAGCGAATCCGGCACTTTGGCGTGCTTGGGGTACAGCTGGCTGACCTTGGCAAATGCCTGGCCGGCTCCCTGCAGATCACCCTTTGCCAGGTTTACCTCACCCAGCCAGTACTGGGCGTTGCCCGCGTACTGACTGTTTGGGTAACGACCGAGGAATGCGGTGAAGGCCTTGCTGGCCTTGTCGAAATCCTTGGCCTTGATCAGGTCGAAGGCTGCATCGTAATACAGTTTTTCCTTCGCCGGATCACCCGGTTCGCTGCTGGCGGCAGGGGCGGCGGCGGCGGCCCCTGCTGCTGCACCACCGGCAGCGGCACTTGGCGCGCCACCGGCAGAAGAATTATCAGGAGTAGCGGCAGGTGTAACGCCGGCTCCTATGCGTCGATCAAGATCCTGGTATCGCTCCAGGCCTTCTTGCTTCAGCTGGTTCACTTGATTCTGCAGAACTTCAATGGCGCCTTGTTGTTGCGACAATTGATCCTGCATGCGTTGCAACTGGTTGAACAGTTCGCCCTGTGCCGAGGGTGCGGACGTAGCCGCCCCCCCAGCATAGGCGCCGTTCGTGCCATAACCTGCTGGTGGATAACTGCTCCCGCTATTGTTATAGCCTGAGTTGCTATCTTCCACAGGAACCGCAGCCCACACCGCAAGCGGCGCGAGGCTGAGAGCCAATACAGTTAGAGCACGACGGCACGTTCGCATGACGAATTACTTACGCAGTTCGACGCGACGGTTTTGAGCCCAGGACTGCTCGTCGTGGCCAGTAGCAACTGGACGCTCTTTACCGTAGGAAACCAGTTCCAGTTGGCCTGGAGCAACACCTTGCAGTACCAGATAGCGCTGAACGGCTTTCGCACGACGCTCGCCCAGTGCCATGTTGTACTCGCGAGTACCACGTTCGTCGGTGTTACCTTCCAGAACAACGCGAGCGCCGTTAGCTTTCAGGTCCTTCGCGTGAACGTCCAGAGCGCGCATGGCTTCTGGTTTCAGGTCCGAACTGTCGTATTCGAAGTAGAAAGTGGTGATTGCGCGCAGAGCAGCTTCTTCGCTCAGGGAGCCGTCAACTGCACCAGTGTTGGCGCCATAACCAGCGTTTGGATCAACAGCTGCGCCTTCACCGGCATTGTCGCCGCCTTTAGACGAGCAACCAACGGCTACGGACAGAGCCAGAGCCAGAGCAGCAAACTTACCAAACTTCAGCATTTCCATCGTGAAACTCCTAATGAACCCCAGTGTGTTAAGCAAATCATGTAGCGCCGCGTCAGTTCAGGTAAGGGGACCAGGATGGTTCTCTGACTTCGCCTTGTGCGGTAGGAAGCGGGAGCCTTACGCGTCCATTAATGGACACGAGCATCAAGACTCCCCGGCCCTGCTGGCGGGTGGCGTAGATTACCATGGTGCCGTTGGGCGCAACAGTGGCTGACTCATCTAGGTTGGTATCTGTAAGGATTTTTACGGTGCCGCGCTGCAAATCCTGGGCCGCAACCCGGAAATTAGTGAAACCATCCTGACGGTGAATCATCACCAACGTCTTTTCGTCAGCCGAAAGCTTAGGGTTGGCGTTGTAGTTACCAATAAAGGTCACGCGTTCCGCGCCACCGCCACCCACGCTCGTTTTATAAATTTGAGGCTTGCCGCCACGGTCGGAGGTGAAATAGATGGTCGAACCATCTTTACCCCAGAACGGTTCGGTGTTGATACCAGGACCGCTGGTCACGCGGCTGATCTGGCGCGAAGCCATGTTCATCACGTAGATATCCGGGTTGCCGTCCTTGGACAGCACGAAAGCCAGGCGCGAACCATCCGGCGACCAGGCTGGCGCACCGTTGAGGCCTTCGAAGTTGGTGATCTGCTCACGACGGCCAGTGTCGATGTGCTGGACGAAGATGCGCGGACGCTTCTGCTCGAAGGACACGTAGGCAATGCGCTTGCCGTCCGGCGCGAAGCGCGGCGACAGGATTGGTTCACGCGATTGCAGCAAGGTCACAGCGCGCGCGCCGTCATAGTCGGAACGCTGCAGCGTGTAGCGCGTGTTGTCTACGGAGAAACGCTCGGCCGTTACATACAGCAGACGTGTCGAGAAAGCCCCCTTGATACCGGTGAGCTTTTCAAACGACTGGTCCGAGATGTAGTGGGCCATGTCCCGCAGTTGCTCGGCGGTGCCCGATACGCTGCCGGTCAAGACCTGCTGCTCGGTCGCCACGTTGAACAAAGCGTACTGGATCTGCAGGCGACCGCCGGCCGGCACGATGCTGCCGACCATCAGGTACTGGGCGCCCACGGCTTTCCAGTCGCGGAAGATGACTTCGCTGGCCTGGGTCGGCTGGCTGATCATGTTGCCTTTGGGAATCGGCGCGTAGTAACCGGAGTTGCGCAGGTCGTCGCTGACGATCTGGGCCATGTCGTCCGGCAACACGCTGCCGCCCTGCCAGCCGAACGGTACAACGGCGATCGGGGTGGCCCGATCGCTACCGCTGGTGACCAGGATGTTCTTTTCATCCGCCGCCGCTATGCCTGCCATACAGCAAATAACGACAAGCAATCCTCGAAGAAGGTTTCTCACAAGGCTAAATCCTCAGGTGTGAATGTCATCTTGAATGAACGATAGGGAGCGAAGTCACTTGGTTTCATTCCCTGCATCTCGGTCAACCGGCCAATATTCTTGACCGCCGCGACCGCCGAACTGTCGAACGAACCGTCACCACTGGACTTGGCCACGCTGACCGAAGTCACCGTACCGTCCGGCAACATGCCGATCTGCAGCACTACTGTCATGCCTTTACGTGCCGAAGGTGGACGTGTCCAGCCTTCGGCTGCCCGCGCCCGAATCAGGTCGTCGAAACTGCCCGCGACTTCATCGCCACGTTCATCGGCCAAGGCTTGCTGACGCTGCGGCGTGTCGGAGAGCAAATCTGCCAAGGCCTGGGCCTTTTTCTCTTCGGCGGATTTACGCGCTGCTTCCTGGGCCTTTTTCTTGGTGGCATCGGCGGCAGCTTTCTTCTTCGCGTCGTCGGCGATTTTCTTTTTCGCCTCGTCTGCTTCAGCTTTTTTCTTGGCGTCTTCGGCGGCTTTCTTCTTCGCGTCTTCGACTATCTTTTTCTTGGCGTCTTCAGCGGCCTTTTTCTTGGCCTCTTCTTCGGCAGCTTTCTTGGCTTCTTCTTCAGATTTCTTCTTGGCTATATCAGCCAATTGTTTCTCTTCGGCTTTTTTAGCTTCGGCAGCTTTCTCGGCTTTCTTGGCTTCATCAGCCTTTTTCGCCTCGTCGGCCTTCTTCGCTTCGTCAGCCTTTTTCGATTCCTCGGCCTTTTGAGCCGCCTCTTCTTTCTTTTGTTCCGCAGCAGCCTTCACTGCTTCCTGCTCGACCTTCTTCTGTTCCATCTGCTCGACTTCAGTCTGGCGCGCAGCCGACTTCTGGGCCTCACCCGCAATCTTCTGATTGGTCTGGGTCGTGGCCTGACTTTTCGATTTCAGCTGATACAGGGTCGCCTGCACGATCGGCTTGGCTGGCGGCAGGTCCGGGGTCATGGCAAAGCTGACGAACAGCATGCCAAACACCAGGACGTGCAGGGCAATTGCCCAGACGCTAGGCCAGAAGTAGCTTTCCGAGGCGGACGGCTCTCGCTGTTGGTGCATCAGGGCGCCTCGGTAATCAAGCCAACGTTACCGACGCCGGCCTTCTGCAGCCCGCCCATGGCGCCCATGACGGAACCGTAGTCGACCGACTTGTCGCCGCGGATGAACACCTGGGTGTGCTTGCCGCCTTCGTTGCCGGAGCGAATGATCTTGGTCACCGCATCGGTCATCGCCGGCAAGGTCAGGGCCTTGTCCTGTTGTTTCTGCGTATCGACTTCGCTGCCAAGGTTCCAGTAGTAGGTCTTGTCAGCCTTGATCGAAATCGTCAGCACCTGGGTGTTGTTGTCCTGGGGCAAGGCTTCGCTGGAAACCTTGGGCAGATCAACCTTCACACCCTGGTTGAGCATCGGCGCGGTCACCATGAAGATCACCAGCAGCACCAGCATCACGTCGATGTAAGGCACTACGTTCATCTCGGCGACCGGCTTGCGCTTGGTTCGTGCTCGAGTGATTAAAGCCATCGGGGAGTACCTGCTTATTCTTCGCTGGTGTGCACTTTACGGTGCAGGATCGCCTGGAATTCGTCGGCGAAGGTGTAGTAACGGCTGATCAGGGTCTCACCGCGCGCGGCGAAGCGGTTGTAGGCGATAACCGCCGGGATCGCAGCGAACAGGCCGATCGCGGTGGCGACCAGGGCTTCGGCGATACCCGGGGCCACGGTGGCCAGGGTCGCTTGCTGGGCCTGGGCCAGGCCGCGGAAGGAGTTCATGATCCCCCACACGGTACCGAACAGGCCGATGTACGGGCTGACGGAACCCACGGTGGCGAGGAACGGCAGGCTCTGCTCCAGCTTCTCTTCTTCGCGGGAGATGGCCACGCGCATGGCACGGGCCACGCCTTCCATGACCGCTTCCGGATCGACGCCCGGCTGCTGGCGCAGGCGCGAGAACTCCTTGAAGCCAGCACGGAAGATCTGCTCGACGCCCGAATCCGGGTCAGGGTTGCTACCGGCCTGGCGATACAGTTTGGACAGGTCGATACCCGACCAGAAGCGCTCTTCGAAGCTCTCCAGGGCACGTCGACCGGCACGCAGCAGGTTGCTGCGCTGAAAAATCATGACCCAGGATGTAACCGATGCGGCTAACAGGATCAGCATCACCAGTTGAACCACAACACTGGCATTACTGACCAGGCTCCACATGGAGGAATGGTCGACGACGGTAGGTTCCACGCTAAATCTCCTGCTTTGATTGTTTACCCGCGCCGCTCACGGCGGCAAAGGCCGCACGTAGAGTTTCGGGAATGGCCCGAGGTTTCAAACTATTGGTGCGCACACACGCCACCAGGAACTGCCCCTCACAGAGCAGCGTTGCATCCGCAGCCCGCCTGACCTGCTGTTTAAAGCGCAGGCTGGCACGGTTCAATTCGATTACTTCAGCGCTGACCAGCAGCTCATCGTCCAATCGCGCCGGCGCGTAATAACGCGCCTCGCTGGAATGCACGACAAACAACAGGTCCTCCCCTGCCAGCTGGGATTGGGCAAAGCCCAGCTCCCGTAGCCGCTCGGTTCGAGCCCGCTCCATGAACTTGAGGTAATTGACGTAATACACGATGCCGCCAGCATCGGTGTCCTCGTAATAAACGCGACAGCGATGTGCGAACGACTGATCCCCGTTTTGCGCGCGCATACTCTAGTGCTTACTCCTCAGGTTGCCAATCCGGCTGGGCAACTGTTTTTTCATTCTATGAAACATTTCTAACGACTGAATGACGACGCCAGCCACTAGGACAGCACAAACCTTGAATAAATCGACCCGAGTGACCTTTTTAATCGTCCACTGCATCGAGGAATTCGTCTAGCACGGGCATCTCGCCCAATCGTGACGGAATGTTTAGCCCAAAGTGCAAATAGGCATGGCGGGTAACCACCCGGCCCCTTGGTGTACGCATGATGTAGCCCTGCTGGATCAGGTACGGCTCCAGCACGTCCTCAATGGTGTGGCGCTCTTCACTGATGGCCGCTGCCAGGCTGTCCACGCCCACCGGGCCACCGTCGAATTTCTCGATCATGGTCAACAGTAGCCGCCGGTCCTGGTGATCGAAGCCGTGTTCATCCACGTCCAGCAGGTTCAACGCCAGGTCGGCCACGGCCTTGGTGATATGCCCCTTGGCCCGCACTTCGGCAAAATCGCGCACGCGCCGCAGCAAGCGGTTGGCGATCCGTGGCGTGCCCCGCGCCCGCCGGGCGATTTCAAACGCGCCTTCGGGGTCCAGGGGCAAGCCGAGAATGCCGGCCGAACGGCTGACGATGGTCGCCAGGTCTGCGGTGCTATAGAACTCTAGACGTTGGACGATGCCAAAACGGTCTCGCAACGGGTTGGTCAGCATGCCCGCGCGCGTGGTCGCGCCCACCAGGGTGAACGGCGGCAGGTCGAGCTTGATCGAGCGGGCTGCGGGGCCTTCACCGATCATAATGTCGAGCTGGAAGTCTTCCATCGCCGGGTACAGCACTTCCTCGACGATGGGCGACAGCCGGTGGATTTCGTCGATGAACAGCACGTCGTGCGGTTCGAGGTTGGTCAGCAGCGCCGCGAGGTCGCCCGGACGCTCCAGCACCGGGCCGGAGGTGGACTTGATCGACACCCCCATTTCCTGGGCGATGATGTTGGCCAGGGTGGTTTTACCCAGCCCCGGCGGGCCGAAGATCAAGGTGTGGTCCAGGGATTCACTGCGCCCACGCGCAGCCTGGATGAACAACTCCATCTGCTCGCGCACGGTGGGCTGGCCGATGTAGTCGGCCAGGCTCAGGGGGCGGATGGCGCGGTCCTGGACTTCTTCACGGTCACGGGGGCCGGTGGCCGCGATCAGACGATCAGCTTCAATCACTTAAATCATTCCCTTCAGGGCTCGGCGGATCATGTCTTCGCTGCTCAGGTTCTTGTCCTTGATGGCCGACACCGCTTTGCTGGCTTCCTGCGGCTTGTAGCCCAGGGAAATCAGCGCGCTGACCGCATCGCTTTCGGCACTGGCCACCTGGGCCGCCGGCTGGTTCGGCTGGTTCGGCACCAGGGCGAACATGCTCGGCACGACTTCCCAGGCTTTGAAACGGTCCTTGAGCTCCACCAGCAGGCGTTCGGCGGTTTTCTTGCCGACCCCCGGCACCTTGGTCAGCGCCGAGGTGTCCTGGGCCGACACCGCGCGTACCAGTTCATCCACTTCCAGGCTCGACATCAGCGCCAGGGCCAGCTTCGGCCCCACACCGTTGAGGCGAATCAATTCGCGGAAGAAGTCGCGGTCACGCTTGCCAATGAAGCCATAGAGCAGTTGCGCATCTTCGCGCACCACAAGGTGAGTATGCAGGGTCAATGGCTCGCCAACCGACGGAAGGCGATACAGGGTGGTCATGGGCACTTCCAGCTCATACCCCAGCCCGTTGACATCCAGAATCAGGTGCGGCGGCTGTTTCTCAGCCAGGGTGCCGCGCAAGCGTCCAATCACGGTTCAGATCCTTAAAGCTTGGGGGTCAGATCGAGGCCTGACCGCAAATAACGATTGCGCCGATGCTATCAGAGACGCAGCCGCCCGCCACGACTACGTGCCGCCCCCAGGCCGTGAGGCAGCAGGCTGGAACGGGTATGCGCGTGGCAAATGGCGATGGCCAGGGCATCGGAGGCGTCGATCTGCGGCTTGGAGGTGAGTTTGAGCATGTGCATGACCATCATCTGCACCTGCTCTTTATTGGCCGCGCCGGTGCCAACCACGGCCTGCTTGACCTGGGTGGCGGTGTACTCGGCGATTTCCATGGCCTCCTCGGCACCGGCGACGATGGCGGCGCCACGGGCCTGGCCGAGTTTGAGGGCCGAGTCGGCGTTTTTGGCCATGAACACCTTTTCGATCCCCATGGTCACCGGCTTGTAGGTCTGGATCACTTCACGCACGCCGCGATAGACGATCTGCAGGCGCTCGGCCAACTCGCCCGCACCGGTGCGGATGCAGCCCGAGGCGACATACACGCAGCCGCGCGGGGTGTGTTGCACCACACCAAAACCGGTGATGCGCGAACCGGGGTCGATACCTAGAATTAAAGTCATAACGCCTGCAGGTCGGGTAAACACAATTTTTGATACAGGTAAAATCCAATGTGGGAGGGGCTTGCTCCCGATTACGGTGGTTCAGTCGATTCATAAATGACTGACACACCGCCATCGGGAGCAAGCCCCCTCTCACATTTAGATCCACATCGCCCGTCAGCCTAGCTGCTCGGCGACCGACTCTGGAATGTCAGCATTCGAGTAGACGTTCTGCACGTCATCCAGGTCCTCGAGCATATCCAGCATCTTCAGCACTTTCTGCGCGCCGTCCAGGTCCAGTTCGGCGCTGGTGGTCGGCAGCATCACGATTTCTGCGTCGGTGCCTTTGAAACCAGCGGTTTCCAGCGCGTTACGCACCGCATAGAACCCGGCGAACGAGGTGAACACATCAATGGAGCCGTCTTCATTGGTCACCACGTCGTCGGCATCCGCTTCCATCGCGGCTTCCATCAACGCGTCTTCATCCACGCCCGGCGCGAAGGAAATCTGGCCCTTGCGCTCGAACAGGTAGGCCACCGAGCCGTCCGTGCCGAGGTTGCCACCGCACTTGCTGAACGCATGACGCACCGCCGCGGCAGTACGGTTGCGGTTATCGGTCATGCACTCGACCATCACCGCCACGCCGCCCGGGCCGTAGCCTTCGTAGGTCAGCTCGACCATGTCGTCGGTATCGGCCGCACCGGCGCCACGGGCCACGGCGCGGTCGATGATGTCGCGACTCATGTTGGCGCCGAGGGCCTTGTCCAGCGCCAGGCGCAGACGCGGGTTGGAGCCTGGGTCACCGCCGCCCTGGCGGGCGGCAACGGTCAGTTCGCGAATCCACTTGGTGAAGATCTTGCCTTTCTTGGCATCCTGACGCTCTTTGCGGTGCTTGATGTTCGCCCACTTGGAATGGCCAGCCATAACACAACTCCGAAATTCTCTAGAAACCTTATCAACCCCGCCCCAGGCGGGATACAACCCTTGTAACGCAAAGGCGCATCCGAAGATGCGCCTTTTTGACTGCGTAAAACCTTATCGCGCTTTCACGCAGCGGCCTTACTCAGCCTTTGGCGCCTCGCGCAGGCGGATATGCAGCTCGCGCAGTGCCTTGGCATCCACGACACCCGGCGCCTGGGTCATGACGTCCGCAGCGCTCTGGGTTTTCGGGAAGGCGATCACTTCACGGATCGACTGGGCGCCGGTCATCAGCATCACCAGACGGTCCAGGCCAAAGGCCAGGCCACCGTGGGGCGGTGCGCCGTACTTCAGGGCGTCGAGCAGGAAGCCGAATTTCTCTTCCTGTTCGGCTTCGTTGATGCCCAGCAGACGGAATACCGCTTGCTGCATTTCCTTGCGGTGGATACGGATCGAACCGCCACCCAGCTCAGTGCCGTTCAAGACCATGTCGTAGGCCCGGGACAGAGCGCCCGCCGGGTTGGCTTCGAGCTCTTCCGGCGAGCACTTCGGCGCGGTGAACGGGTGGTGCAAGGCGCTGAAGCTGCCGTCGTCGTTCTCTTCGAACATCGGGAAGTCGACGACCCACATCGGTGCCCACTTGCAGGTCAGCAGGTTCAGGTCGTGGCCCAGCTTGATCCGCAGCGCGCCCAGGGCTTCGCTGACGATCTTGGCCTTGTCGGCGCCGAAGAACACGATGTCACCGTCGACTGCGCCCACGCGATCGAGGATCACATTGAGGTTGGCTTCCGGGATGTTTTTCACGATCGGCGACTGCAGACCGTCAACGCCCTTGGCACGCTCGTTGACCTTGATGTACGCCAGGCCCTTGGCACCGTAGATGCCGACGAACTTGGTGTAGTCGTCGATCTGCTTGCGCGGCATGCTCGCGCCGCCAGGCACGCGCAGGGCGGCGATGCGGCATTTCGGGTCGTTGGCCGGGCCGCTGAACACCTTGAAGTCGACGTCCTTGAGTTGGTCGGCCACGTCCACCAGTTCCAGCGGGATACGCAGGTCCGGCTTGTCGGAACCGTAGCGGCGCATGGCTTCTTCGAAGGTCATGTGCGGGAATTCGCCGAATTCCAGGTCCAGCACTTCCTTGAACAGGTTGCGGATCATTTGTTCGGTGATGCCCATGATCTCTTTTTCATCGAGGAAGCTGGTCTCGATGTCGATCTGGGTGAATTCAGGCTGGCGATCGGCGCGCAGGTCTTCGTCACGGAAGCACTTGGCGATCTGGTAGTAACGGTCGAAGCCGGCCACCATCAGCAGTTGCTTGAACAACTGCGGCGATTGCGGCAGGGCGAAGAAACTGCCGGCGTGGGTACGGCTCGGCACCAGATAGTCACGCGCGCCTTCCGGGGTGGCACGGGTGAGGATCGGCGTTTCAACGTCGAGGAAGCCGTTTTCATCGAGGAAGCGACGGATGCTGGTGGTCATGCGCGAGCGCAGACGCAGCTTCTCGGCCATTTCCGGGCGACGCAGGTCCAGGAAGCGATAACGCAGGCGGGTTTCTTCGCCAACATCGGAATATTCGTTCAGTGGGAACGGCGGGGTTTCCGACTCGTTCAGCACTTCCAGCTCGTAGCCCAGCACTTCGATCGCGCCGGACGCCATGTTCGGGTTCACCGCACCGGCCGGACGCAGGCGCACCTTGCCGGTGATCTTCACTACGTATTCGCTGCGCACGCGGTCGGCGGCGGCGAAGCTCTCGGCGCGGTCCGGGTCGAACACCACCTGGGCCAGACCATCACGATCACGGATATCGAGGAAGATCACCCCGCCGTGGTCGCGGCGACGGTGAACCCATCCGCAAAGGGTGATTTCCTGACCTTCCAGGGTCTCGTTCAGTTGGCCGCAATAATGGCTGCGCATCATGGTAGTGGTTTCACTTCTCGTAATTCGAAATTCGGTGGCAGGCTTGGCCTCAGTCACCGTACATAAGTCAGGGGACGGATAATGCAGGAGCCTGCGCGTAGAGTTCAACTCAGTCTGCTTTGTCGCCGCCCGCCAGATTCTTCTTCGAGCCGGTCTTGAAGTCGGTCTCGTACCAGCCGCTGCCGCTCAGGCGGAAGCCCGGCATGGACAACATCTTTTTAAGCTCAGGCGCCTTGCAAGCTGGGCAATCGACCAGCGGCGCGTCGCTGATCTTCTGGATGGCTTCCAACTGATGACCACAGGAAGCGCATTGATAGTCGTACATGGGCATGGAGATGTCTCGGCGATCAGATCGTTACTGTGCCGCGCCGGCCTCCGGATAGAGGCCACTGCGCAGAAAGCGCCTGCAGCGGCAAAGCGCGGGATTATATCTGGTAAATCGAGGCAGCGCAGCCGGCTTTCTGCCCGAGGCCCGGCCCGCCTGAACGCCGGGCCAGCCCCGGAACCCCCGGATTACTCGGGATTGGACAGGCAAGCGCGGCCTTTCAATACGTGAACCACGCAGACCACCCTGACCAGCCCGCTGAAGTTCTTCACGCCGCCATAGCGCAAATGCACTTCCCGATCGACATAAGACAACAGCGCACTGACTGAACAGGCATTGAGCCTGGCTATTTCCGTGAGGATATTCCAGTAGATCTGTTCCAGCCGCAGGCAAGTGGAAAACCCATTGAGCCTTACCGATCGGGACAACGGCCGCGCCAGCCCCATATCGAACCCTTTGACAAAGGGGTCGACGTTTATCTTATGAAAACCACAGGTCTCCATCACTCTACTACCCACTCCACGTGACATACACCTGACACTCCATTGCCAAACAGCAGTCCATGGGTTTCTCCCATTGGACAGTGGGCCTATCAAACAGCAGGACGACGGGGGGCAGCCAGAAGACGGGGAGTTGATAGTCGTAGGACAACGCCAGGAAGCACGGAGAAACAAGCGGGCGGCGCCAGGACAGCGCCGCCCGAGGTCGGTGTTTACTTGCTTTCGAGTAGGGAACGCAGCATCCACGCAGTTTTTTCGTGAACTTGCATACGCTGGGTCAACAGGTCGGCCGTCGGTTCGTCGCTGACCTTATCGAGCAGCGGAAAAATACCGCGCGCGGTACGCGTAACCGCCTCCTGGCCCGCCACCAACTGCTTGATCATCTCTTCAGCGCTGGGCACGCCCTCTTCTTCCTTGATCGAAGAAAGACGCGCATAGATCGAATAGGCGCCCGGCGCCGGGAAGCCCAGGGCACGAATACGCTCGGCAATCAGGTCCACCGCCAGCGCCAGCTCGTTGTACTGCTCTTCGAACATCAAGTGCAGCGTGCGGAACATGGGGCCCGTGACGTTCCAGTGGAAATTGTGGGTCTTCAGGTACAGTACATAGGTATCGGAAAGCAGACGCGAAAGCCCGTCGACGATGGATTTGCGATCTTCTTCACTGATACCGATATCGATTGCCATGTTTATCCCCTTCAATTGAACAGCATTCATTGATCAGGTGCCGGATCACTCTAGCAAGAGTACCCAATGTGTGCAGCCCGACGCACCGAGGCGACGTGCGGCAAATCGCCCTGCGCGGCCTCGCTGGCCCGCGACGGTGAAGGCTTTAGGTGCGACAGAAAGTTTCCCCGACAGCAGGCAAAACGCCTGCAACTGTCTAGGACAAGCGTTTGACGCAGAAATGCCCGCGTCCCTTGCAACGCCCGGAAATGCTTGATTTGAGTAGGCACAGCCTTTGCTGTTAAATAGGCAGCGTGTCGCTGCCGTTATTTTCTTCGGCCAGCGCATAGGCTGATACCCGCGCACGTGCCCAACGCCTCCCATTGTTCAGAAGCGAACCGTGCCAGTCAGCTCTTCCTTGTGATCCGTCTTAACGTGAGTTAATCAAAATGTTGAAAATCGTCCACCTGCTAACGGGCGTTGCAGCTTTGCTGCTGTCCTTTATCCCGAGCCTGCAGCCTGAAAGCCTGCCCTACCTGCAACAACATGACGCTCTGTACCTGGCCTTGTTCGGCCTTCTTAACCTGACGCTGGCGCCAGTGATCCCTTACTGGAACAAAGGCACGCGTCATCAACTGCAAAACCTGGTCAGCGCGCTGCTGGTGCTGACTGTTGTCGTACAAACCCTCACCCTCCTGGCACCCATGCCTGAAGTCGGCGGCCACCCGGCCATCCTGCTCAGCCTGGTGATTGCGCTGGTCGCCATTGTTCTTCACCTGGCCATCAGCTTCTACCGTTCGTCCCCTGCGGCCGCGTCGCAAAACTACGACATGACCAATCGGGATACCGGGACCGTAAAGTGGTTCAACACGTCCAAGGGCTTCGGCTTTATTTCCCGCGATTCGGGCGACGATATCTTCGTCCACTTCCGGGCCATCCGTGGCGAAGGCCATCGCGTCCTGGTCGAAGGCCAGCGTGTGGAATTCTCCGTCATGAACCGCGACAAAGGCCTGCAAGCCGAAGATGTGATCGCCGCGTTGCCGCGTCGCTGATTCCAAGCCAGGCAAAAAAACCGCGATCCGGCACAAGCTGGATCGCGGTTTTTTATTGCGCGGCTATTAATAGTGAGGCGGCGGCGCTTCTTCTTCGGACGACTCGAACTGGCCGCCCATTTCTTCCTGGCGCTTGAGCAGCGCGGTCATCTGCAGCTGCAGGCGTTCGACCGCCCGCTGCTGGGTGACCAGGATGTCGTTGAGGGTTTCGATGGTGTCGTCCTGAAAGGCCAGGCGGCTTTCCAGGTCGGTCACGCGGTCTTGCAGATCCATGGTTCAGTCCTGGCTAAAGATGAAGTCGGCAGGTAACAGCTCGCGCAACCGCGCACGGATCGCTGCCACCTGTTCTTCAGTATACGGCCGGGGCGGATGCTTGCCCCAGACCGGCGCAGGCCAGGCCATGTCATCGCGCTTGCGCACGATCACATGCACATGCAACTGGCTGACAACGTTCCCCAGCGCGCCGATATTCATCTTGTCGGCGCCGAAACCTTCACTCAGCAATTGCGCAAGGGTTGTCGTTTCATTCCACAGTTTTTGTTGATCTATGACAGACAATTGAAAAACTTCGCTGATACCGTTTATGCGCGGTACCAGAATGAACCAAGGGTAATTCGAGTCATTGGACAGCAGCAGGCGGCACAACGGGAAGTCCCCGATGGTCAGTGTGTCTTGTTGCAGGCGTTGATCTAAGGCGAACACCGCGGGCACTCCGTTCGGCAGGTCAGATTCTGGCGCCCAGCATACCTTCGAACGCCGGCGGCTTCACTTCGAATACAGACGCCAACGCGCATCCCGATAAAAAACCTGCCCCTTTTCGAGGCAGGCGAATAATTGAGCTACGCTGAATCGGGACTCATCGGAGTGCACCAAAATGACCCACTTGTGCTTCAAAGAGATCCGCCAAGTACCCACCCATGAGGGTGAACCGGTAACGTTTCGCGCTGATACAGGATTCATGCACCACCGAATCAACGGAATGCATGGCCGTCAAGGACAAACTGAACGGCTTGAGAGGCCCGTGTTTATGCGGTTTTTACACTGCAGTGAGGCTTTTCACGAAAAAATGACATTCAGTTACCGGTTTGGGCGCGCTTGTTGCATTCACACCCACATCGTCGGCAACGGCACCCATCGGGAAGCGGGTGTTTCGCGATAAGAACACTAGCGAGTCAATGTGTATCAAGGATGCATTCAAACTTAGAAAAGGGTTTGAAAACAGCATTGAAGTTGTCAGTTCGGTAACATTCGGACTGTGAATTTGCGACATGGACCTAGCAATTCACGACAGCCTCGTAAAGAAGCTGAAAGGAAAGATGGGTAAGTATCGTCATTAGAGTCAGCGTGATATAACTTTACGCGGACACAAAAAAAGAAAGAGCCGCCCAGATAAAAATACAGGTGGGACGGCAGTACTCTTCCTAAAACCAAAGGAGCAAATCACGATGCGCGTGATGAAGTGGAGCATGATCGCCCTGGCTGTTTCAGCAGGCACCTCGCAGTTCGCAATGGCGTCTGCCCAAGACGATGCCAAGGGCTTCGTTGAAGACAGCACTTTCAGTATCAATACCCGTGCGCTGTATTTCAGCCGCGACTTCCGCAACGAGCCACTCGGTGGCTACGATAAGGTCAACGGCAAGAACAAGAGCCGCGCCGAAGAAACCGGTCTGGGCTTCAATGCCCTGTACGAATCAGGCTTCACCCAAGGCACCATCGGTGTCGGTGTTGACGTGATCGGCCTGATGGGCGTTAAGCTCGACAGCGGCAAGGGTCGCGCCGGTACCGGTTTGTTCCCAAGTGGTTCTGATGGTCGCTCGCAAGACGATTACTCTAAAGGCGGCGCGGCGGTTAAGTTCCGCCTCTCCAATACCGTTCTGAAAATCGGCGACCAGTACACTACCGCTCCTGTGTTCGCCTCTGACGACAGCCGTTTGCTGCCAGAGCTGCCACAAGGTATCTCGCTCACCAGTAACGAGATCAAGGGCCTGAAACTGGAAGGCGGTCACTTCACCTCCAGCGTCGCGCAGAACCAGACCTACCATGACAGCCTGGGCCTGACGAAGACCGACTTTGTCGGCGGCGTCTACTCCTTCACCCCAGAGTTCACCGGCAGCCTGTACTACGCGAAAACCGAAGATTACTTCCGCAAGTACTACAGCAACCTGAACTGGACCCATGCGCTGAGCGAGGATCAATCCTTCGCACTGGACTTCAATATCTACGACACGAAAAGTGACGGTGAAGGCAAGCAACGCGCTTACTACGACAAAACCATCAAGCTTGATAACCGTGCATTCAGCTTGCAGGGTGCGTACACCATCGGCGCTCACACCTTCACCCTGGCAGCCCAGAAGGTTACCGGCGACGGCGACTACGGCTACGGCGTAGACGGAGGCGGCACGGTTTTCCTGGCTAACTCCATTGCCCGTTCCGACTTCAACGCCGAAGGTGAGAAGTCCTACCAGGCACGTTACGACATCAACATGGCACCCTTCGGCATTCCTGGCCTGAGCTTCATGACTCGTTACGTAACCGGTAGCGGCGCGAAAACCGCCACCACGTCGAACGGTAAAGAGTGGGAACGCGACATCGAAGCCAAGTACGTGATCCAGAGCGGCCCAGCGAAAGACCTGAGCTTGCGTGTACGCCAAGCGACTTATCGCTCGGCTGACGGCGTGTACTACGGTTCGCCGTCGATCGACGAACTGCGTCTGATCGCGAATTATCCGTTGAACATCTTGTAATTAGCTGTTTGATTACAACGATGACTTAAGGCTCCGGCCTTAAATTAAAAGCCGCTCCCCTGCATGCAAGGGAGCGGCTTTTTTATTGCAGTATTATTTCATCAGCAAAATAACTAGCAAGCTAACTAACGAGATTGACGCGCCCGCACTAAACCTGACCTTTCAGCCAAGTTGAGTGCCAGTGTTTCCCATTACTTCGCCGCTGTTTCCTGCATCACCCGAATAACCCGCTGCGGAAATGGAATATCGATCCCCGCCGCGTTCAAGCGATCACGCGCCAGTTCATTGAACATGAACATCACGTCCCAATAATCCGCCGTCTTGGTCCAGCACCGCAAAGACACTGTGATCGAACTGTCGCCCAAGGTCGAAACCACGGCCACTGCCGCCGGGTCAGCCAATACACGCGGGTCTTTTGCCAGTTCCAGCAACACTTCGCGGGCTTTCTGCAGGTCGGCCTCGTAGTCCACCCCCACATCAAACACCACCTTGCGGGTAGGCTGACGGTTGGTGTTGGTGATGATGCCGTTGGAGAGGATGCCGTTCGGCACGATCACGGTCTTGTTGTCGCCGGTGCGCAGCACGGTGTGGAAGATCTGGATGCTGTCGACGGTACCGGACGTACCTTGGGCTTCGATCCAGTCGCCGATGCGGAACGGGCGGAACAACAGAATCAGCACGCCGCCGGCGAAGTTGGCCAGGCTACCCTGCAAGGCCAGGCCGATGGCCAGGGTCGCGGCACCGATGGCGGCGACGAACGAGGTGGTTTCCACGCCGATCATCGAGGCCACGCTGACGATCAGCATGACCTTCAGCACGATGTTCGCCAGGCTGGTGATGAAGTGCTGCAGCGCCAGGTCCGCGTTACGGATGGCCAGCAAACGCCCCACTCTGTGGGTCAGGCGGTTGATCAGCCACCAGCCGATGGCCAGGGTAATCACGGCCAGCAATACCCGGCTGCCGTATTCCATGATCATCGGGATCCACGACTGGGAGGTCTTGATCAGGTGATCCACTTCAGCGTTCAAATCCATCTACATTCTCCTGTTTGCCGGATGTACGGCGTTTTTTGTGCCCACTAACGCAATTGAGCCCCGAAGGGCTCAATGGCAGGCGCAGGTTCTGGGGCGTGGGACGTCAAAAACGGCCGCAGGTTCCCCAAAGTGCCATCAGTCGCGGAAGTTATTGAACTGCAGCGGCATCTCGAAGGTCTTGGCGCGCAGGGCAGCGATCGCCTCTTGCAGGTCGTCACGTTTCTTGCCGGTGACGCGTACCTGCTCACCCTGGATGGCGGCCTGGACTTTCAGCTTGGCGTCCTTGATATGCGCCACGATCTTCTTCGCCAGTTCCTTGTCGATGCCTTCCTTGAGGACGGCTTCCTGCTTCATCAGCTTGCCGGACGCGTAGGCGTCCTTGACTTCAAGGCACTGCACGTCGATCTTGCGCTTGACCAGGGCGAGCTTGAGGATCTCGATCATCGCTTCCAGCTGGAAATCGGCTTCAGCGGTCAGGTTGACGGTCAGTTCCTTTTCCTTGAATTCGAAACTGCCCTTGCCTTTCAAGTCATAGCGACGGTCCAGTTCCTTGACGGCGTTCTCGACGGCGTTGGTGACTTCGTGTTTGTCCAGTTCGGATACCACGTCGAACGAAGGCATGTCATTTCTCCAATATAAGGGGCGGGCTCAGTAGAGATGGAGCGCGCCCAAGCTAAAATGCCGGGGCATTATAGCGGTTCTTTCGCCCCATTCGCTGTGAGCGACCCTACGGAGCACAAACTGATGTCGACCACCTGGCATATTCTCGGCGCCGGCAGCCTCGGCACGCTGTGGGCCACCCGCCTGGCCCGCGCCGGCCTGCCGGTGAAGCTGATCCTGCGCGATGCGGCACGCCTGGCCAGCTATCAGGCGGCCGACGGGCTGACCCTGGTGGAGCACGGCGTAGCGCACACTTACCCGGTACTCGGCGAAACGCCTGACAGCCCCGAGCCGATCCATCGCTTGCTGGTGGCGTGCAAAGCCTACGACGCCCAAAGCGCCGTCGCACAACTGCAATCGCGTCTCGCGCCCGGCGTCGAATTGATCCTGCTGCAAAACGGCCTGGGCAGCCAGGACGCCGTCGCCGCGCAGTATCCCCAGGCCCGCTGCATTTTTGCCTCCAGCACCGAAGGCGCGTTTCGCGACGGCGATTGGCGCGTGGTGTTTGCCGGCCACGGCTACACCTGGCTGGGGGACGCCAGTCACCCCACGGCCCCGGTGTGGCTGGACGACTTGCGCGCCGCCGGCATCCCTCACGAGTGGAGCAGCGACATTCTTACGCGCCTGTGGCGCAAGCTCGCACTCAATTGCGCCATCAACCCGCTGACCGTGCTGTACCAATGCCGCAATGGCGGCCTGCAAGCCCATCAGTGCGAAGTCGCAACCTTGTGCGCCGAACTCACCGAGCTGCTGCAATGCTGCGGCCAGCCGGCAGCGGCGCAGGACCTGCAGACGGAAGTGGAACGGGTGATCCAGGCCACGGCGGCCAATTACTCTTCGATGTACCAGGACGTGGCCAGCGCGCGGCGCACCGAAATCAGCTACCTGCTGGGCTACGCCTGCCAGGCCGCCGCTCGGCATCGGCTGACGCTGCCGCATCTGCAACAGGTGTACACGCGCCTCGTCGACCAGCTGGTTGCACGCGGATTGCCCCGCGACTGAGGCACGCGCTACCCTGCCCACTCGTCTATTACCTGTGAAACCCCTGATGCCACTGCGCCAGCGTCTTGAAAACCTACCGGTAGGGCAGAAACTGCTGGCCGCCCTGCTGGTGCTGCTGACCACTGTGTTACTGGTGGCCAACCTGACTTTTATCAGCGCCGCTTACTGGATCTCCCAGGAGAGCATGGCACCCCAGGCGCTGCAGGCGATTGGCCGGCTGGTGTCCAACCCGGCGCTTGCCGCCGAAGCCCTTGAGTCTCCGGCCAAGGCCGACGCCCTGCTCAATGAGCTGACCAGCTATTCGCCGCTGCGCGCAGCCGCGTTGTACGACGCCGAGGGCAACCGCCTGGCGCAGATGCAACACGGCGACCGCCTGCACCTGCCGGGCAACTACCGGGATATCGAAGCCTGGCGCCTCACCGAGTTTCGCAGTAACCAAGTCATCACCCTGCCCCGCCCCGGCCAGCCTTCCGGGCATTTGTTGCTGGTGGCCAGCAGTGAGCTACCGGTGGCGTTCTATACCGGCACACTGACGGCGAGCCTGGGCATCCTGATTTTCAGCGTGCTGCTGTGGCTGGTCATCGCCCGGCAGATCAAACGCCTGATCACCCGGCCGATCCATGAGCTGGAAGAGCTGTCGCGCCAGGTCACCCGCGAAGAGAACTACGCCCTGCGCGCCGGCCGTGGCAACCATGACGAGATCGGCAGCCTGGCCGAAGCCTTCAACACCATGCTGTCGCGCATCGAGGCCCGCGAGCAGCAGCTCAAGCGCGCGCGCGATGAGTCCCAGGCGGCTTACGACCAGGCACAGGGCCTGGCCGAAGAAACCCGCCATACCAACCGCAAACTGGAGCTGGAAGTCCAGGTGCGCAGCAAGATCGAGAAAAAACTCACCGGTTTCCAGAACTATCTCAACAGCATCATCGACTCGATGCCCTCGGCGCTGATCGCCCTGGATGAACAGCTCTATGTCACCCAGTGGAACCAGGAAGCCACCGCACTTTCCGGCACGCGCCTGGATGAAGCGCTGAACCAGCCGATCTACCTCGCTTTCCAGCCGCTCAAACCCTACCTGCCGCAGATCAAGGCCACGGTCGAGCAACACACGGTGGAGCGCATCGAGCGTGTCACCTGGGTCAAGGACGATGAATCCAAGCATTACGCCCTGACGTTCTATCCACTGATGGGCGGCGCCGGGCGCGGGGTGGTGATCCGGATCGATGACATTACCCAGCGCCTGTCCCTGGAAGAAATGATGGTGCAGTCGGAGAAGATGCTCTCCGTCGGCGGCCTTGCTGCGGGTATGGCCCATGAAATCAACAACCCGTTGGGGGCGATCCTGCATAACGTGCAGAACATCCGCCGCCGGCTGTCCCCCGACCTGCCCAAGAACCTGGAACACGCCGAACAAGTGGGCATCGAACTGCAGACGGTCAACCGCTACCTGCAAAGCCGCGAAGTCCCACAATTGCTCGACGGTATCCAGCAGGCCGGCGCGCGGGCGGCGAAAATCGTCACCCACATGCTCAGTTTCAGCCGGCGCAGCAATCGGCAGATGGCACCGTGTGATTTGCCGGCGCTGATCGACCAGGCGGTGGAAATCGCCGGCAACGACTTTGACCTGGCGATCGGCTTCGACTTCAAGGGCCAGGCGATCATCCGCCAGTTCGACCCGCAGCTCGGCCCGGTGCCCGGCACCGCCAACGAGTTGGAACAGGTGCTGCTCAACCTGCTGAAAAACGCGGCGCAGGCCATTCACCAGCGCGAAGACGACCGCGAGCCGGGGCGCATCATCCTGCGCACCCGCCTCAACCCGCCCTGGGCGGAGATCCAGGTCGAAGACAACGGCATCGGCATGAGCGAGAACGTGCGCAAACGCACCTTCGAGCCATTCTTCACCACCAAGGAAATCGGCCAGGGCACCGGGCTGGGGTTGTCGGTGTCGTACTTCATCATCACCAATAACCACAAAGGGCAGATGGAAGTGCATTCCACCCTGGGCCAAGGCACCTGCTTCACGTTGCGCCTGCCCCTGGCCGGCAGCCAATTGTCCCCCGCTGAACTTACCCAACTGGAGCACTGATCATGGGCTTTCGCCTGTCGAAGATTTACACCCGTACCGGCGACCAGGGTGAAACCGGGCTCGGCGACGGTCGCCGCGTGCCCAAGGACCACCCGCGGGTGGAAGCCATCGGCGAAGTCGACACGTTGAACAGTCAGCTGGGCTTGTTGCTGGCCGGCCTTGAAGAGCAAAGCGGCAAGCATCCGCATCTGAAGGATGTGATCGAAGTGCTGACGCCTTGCCAGCATCGTCTGTTCGACCTCGGCGGCGAGCTGGCGATGCCGGTGTACAAAGCGCTGAACGCGGCGGAGGTGAATCGGCTGGAGGCAGCGATTGATCGCTGGAACGAAGAGGTCGGGGCGCTGGAGAACTTCATCTTGCCCGGTGGCTCAGCGCTGATCGCCCAGGCCCACGTGTGCCGCAGCGCAGCACGCAGTGCCGAGCGCCGCTGTCAGCACCTGAATGCGGTTGAACCGTTGGAGGGGGTGGCTTTGGCGTATATCAACCGGCTGTCGGATTTGCTGTTTGTGGCGGCGCGGGTAATTGCCAAGCGCCAGGGTGTGGCGGAGATTTTGTGGCAGGCGGCGGCCAAACCCCACTGATTATCAGGTGTCTGGTCTGGCGCCATCGCGGGCAAGCCCACTCCCACATTTGGATTTGTGAACACCTTCCAATGTGGGAGTGGGCTTGCCCGCGATGAGGCCAGCAAACGCTAGATCAATCTTGCGGCCAGAACGCCCGAATCCCTGCCACACCTTGGGCGCCGACATCCCATGCCTGCTCGCGCTCAGCAGGCCCAACGCCACCCAACAGATACACCGGCTTGCTGAACCCGCGGATCAGCTCTGCCGCCTGTTCCCAACCCAACGGTTGGGCATCGGGATGGGTCTGGGTCGGCTGCACCGGCGACAGCGTGACAAAATCCACGTCCATCAATTCCGCCAGCGCCAGTTCCTCGGCGTTATGGCAAGACGCCGCCAACCAGCGATCCTTCGGCAGCGGTCGGCCCTTGCTTGCGTATTTGCGCAGTTGTGCCGAGGTCATGTGCCAACCGGCCGCGGGAAAATCCCCCAGCCATTCGAACGGGCCCTTGAGCATCAGTTGCGCCTTGCCGGCACACAGGCCCACGGCGTCTACCGCTAGGTCACGGTATTTGGGGTCGTAACCGTTAGGGGCGCGCAGTTGCACCAGCTTGATGCCGCCCGCAATGGCTTTCTGGATACCGCGCAACAGCGGCGCGGTTTCCAGCTCGCCCGGTGTGATCAGGTAGTCGCCGGGCAACCGTGCGGCGGCAACGATCGGCGCATTGGCCGCCGGGAACTCATAGTTGAGCAGGTCACGCGCCGCGACCCATTCCAGGGGTTGACCTTCGGCGCCGTGTGGCTCGCCGGTAAAGGCCGAGACTTCCCAGACATCCAGCAACACCTGCTTATCCGGGTAATCATGCTGCACCTTGATCAACGGTCGCGCCGTGGTGACCTGGATGCCCAGTTCTTCCTGCAACTCGCGGGACAGCGCCGTGGCGACCGACTCGTCGGTCTCCACCTTGCCGCCGGGAAACTCCCAGAGGCCGCCCTGATGCTGGGTATCGGCGCGGCGCGCCAGCAGGATTCTGCCGTCGACGCCGCGGATCACCGCTGCTGCTACATGCACTCGTTTCACCGCGTTTATCCTCCGGGCTTCAGGTACGGTATTCCGCGTTGATCTTCACGTACTCGTGGGACAGGTCCGTGGTCCAGATGGTTTCGCTGCACTCGCCGCGACCCAGCTCGATGCGGATGGTGATTTCTTCCTGCTGCATCACCGCCGAACCCTGGGCTTCGGTGTAGCTCTCGGCGCGGGCGCCACGGCTGGCGATGCACACGTCACCGAGGAACACGTCGATCTTGCTCACGTCCAGGTCCGGCACGCCGGCACGGCCGACGGCGGCGAGGATACGGCCCCAGTTCGGGTCGGAGGCGAACAACGCGGTCTTGATCAGCGGCGAGTGCGCCACGGTGTAACCGACATCCAGGCATTCCTGGTGGTTGCCGCCGCCGTTGACTTCAACCGTGACGAACTTGGTGGCGCCCTCGCCGTCACGCACGATGGCCTGGGCCACATCCATGCACACTTCGAACACCGCTTGCTTCAACGCGGCGAACAGCGGGCCGCTGGTGGAGGTGATTTCGGGCAGGTTGGCCTGGCCGGTAGCGATCAGCATGCAGCAATCGTTGGTGGAGGTGTCGCCGTCGATGGTGATGCGGTTGAACGACTTGTTGGCGCCGTCCAGCATCAAGCGCTGCAGCACGTCGCGGGAGACTTTGGCGTCGGTGGCGATGTAGCCAAGCATGGTGGCCATGTTCGGGCGGATCATGCCCGCGCCCTTGCTGATGCCGGTGACGGTGATGGTCACGCCGTCATGTACAAACTGACGGCTCGCGCCCTTGGGCAAGGTGTCGGTGGTCATGATGCCGGTGGCGGCGGCCGCCCAGTTATCCACAGACAGGTCATCCAGCGCGGCTTGCAGGGCGCCTTCGATTTTTTCCACCGGCAGCGGCTCACCGATCACACCGGTGGAGTACGGCAGCACCTGGCTGGCGTCGACGCCGGCCAGTTGTGCCAGTTTGGCGCAGGTCCGCGCGGCGGCGACCAGGCCAGGCTCGCCGGTGCCGGCGTTGGCATTGCCGGTGTTGGTCAGCAGGTAACGAATCGGACCGGCCACGCGCTGCTTGGCCAGGATCACCGGCGCGGCGCAGAAGGCGTTGAGGGTGAACACACCGGCGACGGTCGAGCCTTCAGCACAGCGCATCACCACGACATCCTTGCGCCCCGGGCGTTTGATGCCGGCCGAAGCGATACCGAGTTCAAAACCGGCAACCGGGTGCAATGTGGGCAAAGGACCAAGACCAACAGCCATGAATGCGCTCCTTAAAAATAGATGATGTCTGTGCCGTCGCGTTCGACGGTGGGAATTAATGGCAAAACGCCGCGACGGCTGATGCCGGTCGCGGCGCGGGGTGTTGCAGCGTCAGGCGAAAATCTTAGTTGATTTCGCCGTGGCAGTGTTTGAACTTCTTGCCCGAACCGCACCAGCACAGCTCGTTACGGCCCAGCTTCTGCTCGTTGCGCACTGGAGTTTGAGCCAGGGCCACATCGACCTCTTCGCCCAAGACCTCAGGTGCCTCAAGACCTGGCGCTTCCTCATGCTGGAACTGCATGCGCGCCGCCAGTGCCTCGGCTTCCTCACGCAGGCGCGCTTCTTCCTCGACCGGGTCTTCGCGACGCACCTGAACGTGGGACAGCACGCGAATCGAATCGCGCTTGATCGAATCCAGCAGTTCGGAGAACAGCGTGAACGACTCGCGCTTGTACTCCTGCTTCGGGTTCTTCTGGGCGTAGCCACGCAAGTGGATACCGTGACGCAGGTGATCCATGGTCGACAGGTGGTCTTTCCACAGGTCGTCCAGCACGCGCAGTACGATTTGTTTCTCGAAGGTGCGCAGCGCTTCGGCACTCGCCTGCTCTTCTTTCTCGTTGTACGCGGCCAGCAGCTCGGTCATCAGCTTCTCGCGCAGGGTTTCTTCGTACAGGTGATCGTCTTCGTCCAGCCACTGCTGAACCGGCAAGTCGACACCGAAGTCGCTCTTCAACGCGGCTTCCAGGCCGGCAACATCCCACTGCTCTGGCAGGGACTGTGGCGGAATATGCGCGCTGACGGTGGCGTTGAGCACGTCCTGACGGAAATCGGCGATGGTCTCGCCAATGTTGTCGGCGGCCAGCAACGTGTTACGCATGTGATAGATCACTTTACGCTGTTCGTTGTTGACGTCATCGAACTCGAGCAGTTGCTTACGAATGTCGAAGTTGCGGCCTTCGACCTTGCGCTGGGCCTTCTCGATGGCGTTGGTCACCATGCGGTGCTCGATCGCCTCACCGGACTGCATGCCCAGGGCTTTCATGAAGTTCTTCACCCGATCCGAGGCGAAGATACGCATCAGGCTGTCTTCCAGGGACAGGTAGAAACGGCTGGAACCGGCGTCACCCTGACGACCGGCACGACCACGCAGCTGGTTGTCGATACGGCGCGATTCGTGACGTTCGGACGCGATCACCTGCAGGCCGCCGGACTCCAGCACCGCCTGGTGGCGTTTCTGCCAGTCGGCTTTGATCTGGGCGATCTGCTCGGGAGTCGGGTTGTCCAGGGAAGCCACTTCCACTTCCCAGTTGCCGCCCAACAGGATGTCGGTACCACGACCGGCCATGTTGGTAGCGATGGTCAGTGCGCCGGGGCGACCGGCCTGGGCGATGATCTCGGCTTCTTTTTCGTGGAACTTGGCGTTGAGGACCTTGTGCTCGATGCCTTCCTTGTTGAGCAGGTTGGACACGTGCTCGGACGTTTCGATCGTCGCGGTACCCACCAGGATCGGACGCCCCTGGGCCATGCCGTCCTTGATGTCGTTGATGATCGCCGCGTATTTCTCTTCGGCGGTCAGGAACACCAGGTCGTTGAAGTCTTTACGCGCCAGCGGTTTGTTCGGCGGGATGACCACAACCGACAGACCGTAGATCTGGTGGAATTCGAACGCTTCGGTGTCGGCCGTACCGGTCATGCCGGACAGTTTGTTGTACAGACGGAAGTAGTTCTGGAAGGTGGTGGAAGCCAACGTCTGGCTTTCGGCCTGGATGTTGAGCACTTCCTTGGCCTCGATGGCCTGGTGCAGGCCCTCTGACAGACGACGACCCGGCATGGTACGCCCGGTGTGTTCGTCAACCAGGACGACCTGGCCGTCCTGGACGATGTATTCGACGTTGCGATGGAACAGCTTGTGCGCGCGCAGGCCGGCATACACATGGGTCAGCAGGCCCAGGTTGTGGGCCGAATACAGGCTTTCGCCTTCGGCCAGCAGGCCGATCTGGGTCAGCATGTCTTCGACGAACTGGTGACCGGCTTCGTTGAGTTCGACCTGACGGGTCTTCTCGTCGATGGTGAAGTGACCTTCTTTGGTCACCACGCCTTCCACTTCCTCGATGTGCTGCTCCAGGCGCGGGATCAACTTGTTGATCTCGGTGTACAGGCGCGAGCTGTCTTCGGCCTGGCCGGAGATGATCAGCGGGGTACGGGCTTCGTCGATGAGGATGGAGTCGACTTCGTCGATCACGGCAAAGTTGAGTTCGCGCTGGAATTTTTCTTCCATGCTGAACGCCATGTTGTCGCGCAGGTAGTCGAAACCGAATTCGTTGTTGGTGCCGTAGGTGATGTCGGCAGCGTAGGCCGCACGCTTCTCTTCCGGCGGCTGGAACGGCGTCACGACGCCGACGGTCAGGCCGAGGAATTCATACAGCGGGCGCATCCAGTTGGCGTCACGGCGGGCCAGGTAGTCGTTCACCGTCACAACGTGCACGCCCTTGCCGGACAGCGCGTTGAGGTAAACACCCAGGGTCGCCACCAGGGTCTTGCCTTCACCGGTACGCATTTCGGCAATCATGCCTTCATGCAAGGTCATGCCGCCGATCAGCTGGACGTCGAAGTGGCGCATGCCCATGACACGCTTACCGGCTTCACGGGCGACCGCGAAGGCTTCGGGAAGCAACTTGTCGAGGGTTTCACCTTTGGCTATGCGGGCCTTGAACTCTTCGGTCTTGGCGCGCAATTGCTCGTCCGAAAGGGCAACCATCTGCTCTTCGAAGGCATTGACCAGCTGCACCGTCTTGAGCATGCGTTTGACTTCGCGCTCATTCTTGCTTCCAAAAAGTTTCTTTAACAAAGGCGCAAACATATCGGCAGGTTCTTCCACACATAGGGATGGAGGGCGCACCGTGAGTGGCCCGAGCGGCCCTCACGGGCGCATGCGAACGCGCATTCTACCCGGAATCGTGGGTGAGGAAAGTGGCGTTGTTCCCCAATGCAGGCATGAGCCCGTGAGAGGGCCCATTTAAAATAAGGGCTTTTACCGGAACTTCAACCCATGGAGTGCATTGATTTCGCAGATAAAGCCCCGCCAATGCATTGCCTGGGGGTCCACAGGCGCTTTCTGCTAAGATGGCGGCTCTGTTACTTAAGGTGTCTGATCATGGCGTTTCGCCCTCTTACAGCCCGCGCGCCCAGCGTGTTGCTTCGCGAAGCCAAGCCGTTGAAAGCCATCTTCAGCCATGCGCAACGCCTGGGCCACCTGCAACGCCTGGTTGAAAGCCAATTGCAACCGGCAGCGCGGGAACATTGCCATGTCGCCTCGTGGCGCGAGGGCAACCTGCTGCTTATTGTCACAGACGGCCATTGGGCGACACGCTTGCGCTATCAGCAAAAACGCTTGCAGCGACAATTGATGGCGTTTGATGAGTTTGCCAGCCTGACGCGTATCCAATTCAAGGTGCAACCGCCGACCGTACCGCAAGGCGCGGCGGGGCACACCATGGATTTATCGGCGAATGCGGCCGAAACCATTCAGGCAACGGCCGACGGCATCAGCGATCCGGGTTTACGCGCGGCGCTGGAACGCCTCGCCGCGCACGCCAAGCCCAAAGCCTGATCGGCTATCTACGCTTGCTGCCGCCCAGCAATGACCCCAGCAAGCCCCGCACCAATTGGCGCCCCACCTGATTGGCGGCCTGTTGCATGGCTGACTTGAGCGCCTTGCCGGCCGCAGTCCCGAGGAATGCCCCGGCTCTGTCGGTAAAGCTCGGTTCTTCGCTCACCGGCTTGGCTTCTTCGGCTTCGGCCGGGCCCAACGCCTTGCGCGCCATCAGCACTTCATAGGCCGATTCGCGGTCAATCGGCTTGTCATAGCGGCCCTGCAACGGCGAACTGGCAATCAGGGCGGCGCGTTCGGCGTCGCTGAGCGGGCCGATCCGCGATTGCGGTGGCGCGACCAACACGCGCTGGACGACTTCCGGCGTGCCCTTTTCCTGCAAAGTGCCCACCAGTGCTTCACCGGTGCCCAGCTCTGTCAGGACCGACAACGCATCAAATGTCGGATTGGGCCGAAAACCGTCCGCCACCGCGCGCAGTGATTTCTGCTCTTTGGTGGTGAATGCGCGCAGGCCATGCTGGATACGCAAGCCAAGTTGCGCCAACACGCTGTCAGGCAAGTCCCCGGGCGATTGCGTGACGAAATACACACCCACACCTTTCGAGCGAATCAACCGCACCACCTGTTCGAGGCGGTCCTGCAAGGCCTTGGGCGTATCGGCAAACAATAAGTGCGCTTCGTCGAAAAACAGCGCCAGCAGCGGTTTATCGGCATCGCCGCGTTCGGGCAACTGCTCGAACAGTTCAGCCAGCAGCCATAAAAGGAAGGTTGCGTACACCTTGGGGGCTTCGTGGACCAGGCGGCTGGCGTCGAGCAGGTGGATACGCCCGCGACCATCGCTGGTGGGGTGCAAAATATCCTCGAGCTGCAGCGCCGGCTCGCCGAACAACGCTTCCGCGCCCTGCTGCTCCAGCACCGCCAGGCGCCGCAACAGCGCCTGGCTGGAGCCGGTGGTCATCAGCGCCGCATCTTCACCCAGCAGTTCCGGGTGGTAGCGCAAGTGATTGAGCAGCGCCTTGAGGTCCTTCAAATCCAGCAGTAACAGGCCTTCGCGGTCCGCCACCTTGAAGGCGGCATACAACGCTGACTGCTGGCTGTCGGTGAGTTCCAGCAGGCTGCCGAGCAGCAACGGCCCCATTTCACTGATGGTGGTACGCAATGGATGACCGGACTGACCGTGAATATCCCACAGCGTGACCGGATACGCCTTGGCCGTGTAATTCAGGAAAGGCATGCCGGCGATGCGCTCGGCCACCTTGCCCTGGGGGTTGGCCGCAGCGCCGAGACCACAAAGGTCGCCCTTGATATCCGCGGCGAATACCGCCACGCCCGCATCGCTGAACGCTTCTGCCAGGCGTTGCAGGGTGACGGTCTTGCCAGTGCCCGTGGCACCGGCAACCAACCCGTGACGATTGGCCAGGCGCATGGCCTGGGCGATGGGCTGGCCATCGAGGCCGGCGCCGATAAGGAGTTGCGTGGAGTCAGGCATTTCGTCACCTATGGTTAATCTTTCGTGCCGCAAGGTCGATACACATCAATGTAAGACCCACAAAGTCTAAAAACAGATCAGACAGCTCCTACAGGGACCTCACAGGGCTATCGCCAGAAATATCACACCTTTTTTGACGCTACCATTCTGCGCATCCTATAAGGACGCGTTTTGGATATTAAGACCTTAGCGGACCCTTCAGGCCATGAATAAAAACCTGCGTTTCAGCCACAAAATCCTGCTTGCTGCCTCCCTTATCGTCATCGCCGCCTTCGCGTTGTTTACGCTTTATAACGACTACCTGCAACGCAACGCAATTCGCGAAGATCTCAACAATTACCTGCATGAAATGGGTGATGTCACTGCCAGCAACATTCAAACCTGGCTAACCGGACGCATTGTCCTGGTGGAAAACGCGGCACAAAATATTGCGATCAATCCCGACCCCAAGGTGGTCGCCAGCCTGCTGGAACAGAAAGCCCTGACCTCCTCGTTCATGGCAACCTACGTGGGCGACAGCCAGGGCGCGTTCACTATCCGCCCCGACACCAAGATGCCGGACGGTTTCGACCCACGCGTTCGTCCTTGGTACAAAGGCGCCCAGAGCAGCAATGGTTCGACCCTGACCGAACCCTATATCGATGCCGCGACGGGGCAATTGATCATTTCCATCGCGACCCCCAGCGCCCAGGGCAGCCAGAGCATCGGCGTGGTCGGCGGCGACCTGAGCCTGCAAACCCTGGTGGACAACATCGGCGCGCTGAACTTCGGCGGCATGGGTTATGCGTTCCTGGTCAGCGCCGACGGCAAGGTGCTGGTCCACCCGGACAAAAACCTGGTGATGAAAACCCTGGCCGACGTCTACCCGAAACACACGCCGAAGATCAGCGGCGACTTCAGTGAAGTCGAGGCCAACGGCAAGGACAACATCGTGACCTTTACACCGATCAAGGGCCTGCCGTCGGTGAACTGGTACCTTGGTATTTCCGTGGATAAAGCCACCTCCTTCGCCATGCTCAGCGAATTCCGCACCTCGGCGATCATCGCCACGATCATTGCCGTGGTAATCATCATCGCCTTGCTCGGCATGCTGATCCGAGTGCTGATGCAACCGCTGCACGTGATGACTCGCGCCATGCAGGACATCGCCGATGGCGAGGGCGACCTGACCCGTCGCCTGAGCATCCAGAATCACGACGAATTCGGCATCCTGGGTAATGCGTTCAACCGCTTCGTGGAGCGGATTCATACGTCGATCCGCGAAGTGTCCTCGGCCACCGGGCAGGTCAATGAAGTCGCCCTGCGGGTGGTCAGCGCGTCCAACTCGTCGATGATCAATTCCGACGAGCAGGCCAACCGCACCAACAGCGTCGCCGCGGCCATCAACCAATTGGGGGCCGCCGCCCAGGAAATCGCGCGTAACGCCGCACAAGCCTCGAACCAGGCCAGCGATGCGCGGCACTTGGCCGAAGACGGTCAGCAGGTGGTTGAACGCAATATCAAGGCAATGACTCAGTTGTCCGCGATGATCAGCGCTTCTAGCAGCAACATCGAAGCACTTAACAGCAAAACGGTGAATATCGGGCAAATCCTCGAAGTGATCACCAGCATCTCTCAGCAAACCAACCTGCTGGCGCTCAACGCCGCCATCGAGGCGGCGCGCGCCGGGGAAGCCGGACGTGGGTTTGCGGTGGTGGCCGACGAAGTGCGCAACCTGGCGCACCGCACCCAGGAATCGGCACAACAGGTGCAAACGATGATCGAGGAGCTGCAAGTCGGCGCCCGGGATTCGGTCAGTACCATGAGCGAAAGCCAGCGCCACAGCCTCGACAGCGTGGAAATCGCCAACCTGGCCGGCGAACGCTTGAACAGCGTGACCCAGCGCATCGGCGAGATCGATGGGATGAACCAGTCGGTCGCCACCGCCACCGAGGAGCAGACCTCGGTGGTCGAGTCGATCAACATGGACATCACCGAGATCAACACACTCAATCAGGAAGGCGTGGAAAACCTGCAATCGACCCTGCGCGCCTGCGCCGACCTGGAACAGCAGGCGGCACGGCTGAAGCATCTGGTGGGCAGTTTCCGTATCTGACCGACACCACAGAACCTTGTGGGAGCACAGGTCCGCCTTGCGCCCACATTGACCTTTATCAACTTGAGCGCGCGCGCCCCCAATTCCGATCGAACATCTATCATTACCTCAGGTCCACGTAAGGAGAGCTACGGATCGGAGGAATGTTCATCGTGCATATCGCGGACATCACCATGTTCTACGCCCCCGCCAGCGGTGGCGTACGCACTTATCTCGACGCCAAGCACCGGCGTCTGACGCTCAAACCCGGCATTCGCCACAGCCTGTTGGTCCCCGGCGCACACTTGAGCGAACGGGATGGGATATTCAAGGTGCCGGCCCCCGCCCTCCCCTTCGGCAAGGGCTACCGCTTCCCCCTTCGGCTCGCGCCTTGGCGAAATGTCCTGCACGATTTACAGCCCGATCTGATCGAAGTCGGCGACCCGTACCTGACCGCCTGGGCGGCGCTGGATGCACGACGCCAACTGGATGTGCCCGTCATTGGTTTTTATCACTCGGATCTGCCGCTGCTGGTGAGTAACCGCATGGGGTCGTGGTTTACCCCGAACGCTGAAGCCTACGTCAGCAAACTCTATGGGAATTTCGACCGGGTACTGGCGCCCAGCCAAGTGATGGCTGACAAGCTCATCGGGCTTGGGGTGAATAATGTCTTCGTGCAGCCGCTGGGGGTCGACCTGCAGACGTTCTGCCCGGACGTCCGCGACCCGGGCTTGCGCGCCGAACTGGGGATCGGCGCGGATACCCGGCTGCTGATCTTCGCCGGGCGCGGTTCCAAGGAAAAAAACCTGCCGCTGCTGCTCAACTGCATGAAACGCCTGGGGGACAACTACCACTTGCTGTTGGTGGGCTCCGGCATGCCGGCCAGCGTGCCGGACAACGTCACCGTGATCGATGGGTTCCGCCCCGCCCAGCATGTCGCCCGGCTGATGGCCAGCGCCGACGCGCTGCTGCATGGCGGCGATCAGGAAACCTTCGGCCTGGTAATACTGGAGGCCATGGCCTGCGGCATACCGGTGGTCGCCGTGGCGGCCGGCGCATTTACCGAGATCATTGACGAGCGCTGCGGCCTGCTGTGTACGCCCAATAATCCAAGGGCCATGGCCGATGCGGTGCGCGAGCTGTTCGGTGCCGACAGCCGTCGCCTGGGCGCGCAGGCTCGGCGTCATGTCGAACAGCATTACGCCTGGGAGACGGTCGTCGACAGCCTGTTGACGCACTATTATGCGGTGCTGGGCAGCCACAAGCCGATGCTCGCCCATGGATGAGCGCTCGGTACTGCTGGTGCTGCACGATGTAGCGCCGCAGACCTGGGCCGACTACCGCCCATTCGTCGCAGCCGTCGACGCGTTGGGCGGCGTGCCCATCACCTGGCTGGTGGTGCCGGAGTTTCATCATCATGACGCCCTGACCGCCCATGGCGACTTTCGCCGCCTGCTGGACAGCCGCGTGGCCAAGGGCGATGAGCTGACCTTGCACGGCTACTACCATTGCGACGACCAACCGGCTCCGCGCACCCCTAAAGCCTGGTTCATGCGGCGCCTGTATACCCATGAGGGTGAGTTCTACCAACTGCGCCAGGATCAGGCGCTGCAGCGTATCAGCGATGGCATCGAGGTATTCCGTCGCTACGACTGGCCGCTGCAAGGCTTTGTCGCTCCCGCCTGGCTGATGAGCCGCGGCACCCGCGAGGCACTGCGCCAATTGCCGCTGACCTACACCAGCGACCCGCAACATCTGTACCGGCTACCCGACTTCACGCCGGTCAACGCCCCGGGGCTGGTGTGGAGTGCGCGCAGTGCCTGGCGCCGAGGTCTGTCCAAGTGTCTCAGCGACCGACGGGAACAGCGCTGGCAGGCGGCCCCGGTGATTCGCCTGGGACTGCACCCGGTGGACATGCGCCACGAATTTTCCCGCCGCTACTGGCTTGAAACCCTACAACGCCTGCTCAACGCCGGACGCACACCACTGACCAAGGCCGCTTGGCTGGCCACCCAGCCATGAGCCGGGTGATCTGGCTGCTGCTGGGCCTGCTGCTGGCGCTGGCGATCCCCGTGTGGCTGGGAGGTGGCGAAACCATTACGCGCCTGAAGCAATTCCCGCTGCCTCAACTGTCGCTGATGTTCGGCATGATTATCCTGTGCTGGCTGATCAACAGCGTGCGTATCCGCTTATTACTGGGCGAGCAACGCGGCCAACTGGGGCGACTCAACAGCCTGGGCGTGGTGATATCGACCGAATTCGCCATGTGCGCCACGCCCGGAGGCAGCGGCGGGCCACTGACACTGATGGTCCTGCTGGCGCGCAACGGCATACGTCCGGCTCATGGCAGCGCGGTGTTCGCCATGGATCAGTTGAGCGACTTGCTGTTTTTTTTCTGCGCACTGCTGGGGATCGCATTGTACGCAGTGTTCCACAGCCTCAGCCCACGCCTGGAGTGGCTGTTGGGGCTCAGTGCGGCATCGATGGTGGGCGCAGTGTTCAGCGCTGTGCTGCTGGTGCGCTTTCATCGCCGCCTGATACGCCTGAGCGGCACCTTGCTCCAGCGATGCAAGGTAAGCGCCGCGACTCGCCGGCGCTGGGCGCGCAAAGTGTTGCGCTTCCTGGCGGCATTTACCCAAACGCTGAAATTGCCGTGGCGCACCCTGTCCGCCGTGTTTGCCTTGACCAGCCTGCATTGGATACTGCGCTACAGCGTGCTTTACCTTGCGGTACAAGGGTTGGGAGGCGATGTGCAGTGGGCCTGGAGTTTCCTGATCCAGATGCTGTCGCTGACGGCGGGCCAGTTCAGCCTTATGCCCGGCGGGGCCGGTGCGGCGGAGTTGACGTCAGCGGCCTTGCTGGCGCCCTGGCTGGGCAAATCCAGCGCAGCGGCGGCGATTCTGATCTGGCGGGCGGTGACCTACTATTTCTATCTGCTGGCCGGTGGGCCGGTGTTTCTGCTGATGCTCGGCAGGCCGCTGCTCAAGCGTCTGTTTCAGGGGACGCCGGCCGTTTCTGCAACTCGTCCCACAATTGGGCTGCCCCAGGAAAGTCAGTACCATCCTCGGCCTCCAGCTCATCCGGGTCATAGCGACTCAGACACCCCTCGCCCAACGTAGCGGGCGCCCTGGACGTAGCTTTATCGAGTGGATCGGTCATGGGCTTGTCCTGCTGGGCAGATCAATGAAAAAAGGCCTGGGACGATTTAACGCCCAGGCCCTTCATTCTTCAATCAAAACGCGTTGATCAGAACACGACTGTTTTGTTGCCGTGTACCAGCACGCGGTCTTCCAAGTGATAGCGCAGGCCACGGGCCAGGACCATTTTCTCGACGTCACGGCCGAAGCGCACCATGTCATCAATGCTGTCGCTGTGGCTGACACGCACCACATCCTGCTCGATGATCGGGCCGGCGTCCAGTTCTTCGGTGACGTAATGGCACGTTGCGCCAATCAACTTCACGCCACGCAGGGAAGCCTGGTGGTACGGTTTGGCACCGACAAACGACGGCAGGAAACTGTGGTGAATGTTGATCACCTTGCCGGCGTATTCGCGGCAGAGTTCCGGCGGCAGGATCTGCATGTAGCGCGCCAGCACCACGACATCGGTTTCATGCTGCTTGACCAGGCGGGACACCTCGGCGAACGCCGGTTCCTTGTCCTGCGGGTTGACCGGCACATGGTAGTACGGGATGCCATGCCACTCGACCATGCTACGCAGGTCGTCATGGTTGGAGATCACGCAGGCGATCTCACAGTCCAGCTCGTCGCTGTGCCAGCGGTGCAGCAAGTCCGCCAGGCAGTGCGATTCACGGCTGGCCATCAACACCACACGTTTTTTCTGCTCGGTATCGCTGATGTGCCAGATCATCGAAAACTCTTCGGCGATCGGCGCAAACGCCTCGCGAAACGCCTCAAGGCCAAAGGGCAGCGTATCGGCACGGATTTCGTGGCGCATGAAGAACCAACCGCTGAGATTGTCCGAGTGATGGCTCGCCTCGGTGATCCAGCCGTTGTGGGAGGCCAGAAAGTTACTGACTTTGGCAACGATGCCAACCCGGTCCGGGCAAGCGATCACCAGCCGAAAAGTGTGCATTAGGGGAAAACTCCAGAACTTCGCAAAGGCGGTCATTCTAGCGATTACGCAGAAAAACTGCAGTATCCGTTGACGCTTATTCTGCCCTCGCCTTGACCACACCCCTTAATAACGTAGGGTTTTACCACCGCTATATGCATGTGCATCGGCACGCTCAGGCAGTTAGCGAAAATTAAGCAGGTAGTCTTTGCCCATACCCGCTACTAATTAACTCGTTTGCATAGATTTGCCACAAACATTCAAAGTAATTCACATAAATGTTCCCTTAAATGTTTACTTGGGGAAATAGCCTGACTATTATTGGGCCACTATCCCTGTCAATCAGCGCTCTACATAAGGTAGTCCACATGTCCCTGATCAACGAATACCGTGCCACCGAAGAAGCTATCAAAGAGCTGCAAGCCCGTTTGAAGAATCTGTCCCAAGACGACAAACTGCAAACCGAGCTGGAATTCGAAGGCAAACTGCGTACCCTGATGGGTGAATACTCCAAATCCCTGCGTGACATCATCGCGCTGCTGGACCCAGAGTCTAAAGTTAAAGCACCGCGCGGCGCAGTGAAAACTACCGGCACCAAGCGTGCCCGCAAGGTCAAGCAATACAAAAACCCGCACAACGGCGAAGTGATTGAAACCAAAGGCGGCAACCACAAGACGCTGAAAGAGTGGAAAGCCAAGTGGGGCGGTGACGTGGTTGAAGGCTGGGCTACCCTGCTGGGCTAAGCCTCGCCAGGCTCTTGCCTGATACGCGACAGACGAAAAACGCCAGCTTGCTGGCGTTTTTTATTGTCTGAATAATCTGCAATTGCCTGATTACAGATTGAACCGAACGGCTAAAGAGTCAGCATACTCCTGCCATTGATCCAGCACCTGACGCTGAAACGGCGTGGCACTAACAGCCAATTCAATACGAGCACGTTTAAATGCCTCCAAGGTATTGGGTGCCCCCCATTCGCCATCTGACAAGCGTTGCTGACAGAAAAGTTTCCAGCGTTGTTGCTCCTCGCTGTTCAAGGTTGCAGGAAAGTTGCGCGCACGGTAGCGAAATAATAATTCCGGCAAACGCTGATCATCAAAGGGCCACTGCTGCCGCGCCAATTGCGCCGGCTCTGCCGCGCGGACTTGTTCGCACAAACGACGGTCGCGGTCACCGATAAAACCATCATAGAGCTGCTGCTCCGGGTCCGAACTCGGTGCAAAATCTTCCTCGGCATAAATCTCCGCCAACTTGTCGCGCCAAACTTCCTGTGCGTCAGTTAGCCGCAGCGCCCGCGCCTGATAAGCGTCCATATCCAATTGCAGTCGTTCACGGTCTTGCGCCCGCAGCACATTCAATGGCGCCACCACCGGGCAGCGGTTGATATGCAACAACTTGAGCGGTACCGGTAACTCGCCTGCGGCCAGGTCATCACGACGGGTGTAGAGGCGCTGACGCAAGGTATTGGCGTCGAGGTCCAGCAGCCCTTGCGGATCAAGGCCCAGGTCACAGACGATCAATGCGTTGCGATTGCGCGGGTGCCAGGCCAGGGGCAGTACGACGCCGAGGAAATGGCGCTCGGCTGAAAAACGCCCGGAGATATGCACCATCGGTTGCAGCAGCCGCACCTGGTCCATCACCCGTTGCTTGCTGCGCAATTGGAATAGCCAGTCGTACAACCTGGGCTGTTTTTCACGGACCAATCGGGCCAGGGCAATGGTCGCGCGCACGTCGGACAACGCATCGTGGGCCTGGCCATGGGCGATCCCGTTGGCCTCGGTCAAACGCTCCAACTTGAGGGTGACACGCCCATCCTGCTCGGGCCAGACGATTCCCTCCGGGCGCAGCGCGTAGGCGGTACGCATCACATCGATCAAGTCCCAGCGGCTGTTCCCGCCCTGCCATTCACGCGCGTAGGGGTCGAAGAAATTGCGATAGAGACTGTAACGGGTCATTTCATCGTCAAACCGCAGGGTGTTGTAACCCACCCCACAGGTACCGGGGGCCGCCAGTTCGGCATGCACCCGCGTCATGAAATCGGCTTCGGCCAAGCCTTTTTCCGCCAGCATGCGCGGGGTGATGCCGGTAATCGCACAGGCGGCCGGATGGGGCAGGATATCGTCGCTGGGTTGGCAATACAGGTTGACCGGCGGGCCAACCTCGTTGAGGTCGACATCGGTGCGAATACCGGCGACCTGGAGGGGACGATCGCTGCGCGGGTTGATGCCGGTGGTTTCATAGTCGTACCAGAAAAGAGTGGTCACGGGCTATTCCTGTGCTGAAGATCGACAAAGTCTAGGCGCTGGAAGGTGCCTGAGGCCAGCGCCAGATCAACTGTATAAACATCCAGCAAAACCTTGAATGGTTGCTTCCATCGCCGACACTGCTAGCATCCGTGTCTTCCAACCGCTCTGCGCTGCCAAGGATCGCGATGCCATCAGCTCCATTGGATACCCGTTACCAGATCGAGACCCCAGAGGGCATCGACCTGCCCTTGCGCCCGGCCGGCCTGCTGCCACGTGCGCTGGCCTTCGCCTTCGACCTGGGCGTGCGCGGGTTGCTCATGGGCATCCTGCTGGTTCCGTTGGCCCTGCTCGGCAACATCGGCATAGGGCTGGGCTCGTTGCTGCTGTTCCTGGTCAGTTGGTGGTACATGGTGCTGTTTGAAGTACTCAACCAGGGCTGCTCGCCGGGCAAGCAGGTCATGGGGATGCGCGTGGTACAGGATGACGGCACGCCCATCGGCTGGTCGGCCTCACTCATCCGCAACCTGCTGCGCTTTGTCGATATGCTGCCGTTCGGCTACTTTCTCGGCGCCATCAGTTGCCTGCAGCACCCTAACTTCAAACGGCTCGGTGATCTGGCGGCCGGCACGCTGGTGGTCTACCGCGAACTGCCATTGGCACGCCCCAAGGTGCCGCAGGCCCCTGCCCTGCGCCTGCCATTTGCCCTGGACCTGAGCGAACAGCGCGCCATCCTCAATTTCGCCGAGCGCCAGGGCGAACTGTCCGCCGAGCGAGTACAGGAACTGGCCTCGATCCTCGCCACGCCCCTGCAGGTGTCCCCGGCTCGCGCTGTCGAGCAGCTCAACGGCGTGGCCCGTGGCTTGCTGGGGCCGACATGAAACAGAGCCTGTTCGAAAGCCGTCATCAGCCCCAATGGCAAGCGTTCGCCGAACAACTGACGCAGTTGGAACAAGGCAAGGCCAAGGCCGCTGAGCTGGCTGATTTCCCTCATCAGTATCGACGCCTGTGCCAGCACCTGGCCATGGCCCAGGAGCGCGGCTACAGCAGTTACCTGGTGGACCCGCTGCAACAACTGGCCCTGCGCGGCCACCAACAGCTGTATCGCCACCGCAGTCAATTGGGTGCGAACGTATTGGCTTTCCTGCTGGCCGGTTTCCCCCGGCTGGTGCGTGAACAGTGGCGCTTCGTGCTGATCGCCAGCCTGCTGTTCTTCGGCAGCCTGATGGGTATTGCACTGCTGGTGTACCTGTTTCCCGAACTGATCTACAGCGTCGTCAGCCCCCAGCAGGTGGCCGAGATGCATAGCATGTACGACCCGGACGCCAGTCGCCTGGGCCGCGTCGCCGAACGTGCATCCAGTGAAGACTGGATGATGTTCGGCTACTACGTGATGCACAACATCGGCATCGCCTTCCAGACTTTTGCCGCGGGCTTGCTGTTCGGCCTGGGCAGCGTGTTCTTTCTGATATTCAACGGCCTGATCATCGGTGCGATCTCCGGGCACCTCACTGAAATCGGCTACGGCCAGACCTTCTGGTCGTTTGTCATCGGCCACGGTGCCTTCGAACTCAGCGCAATTGCCCTGGCTGGCGCGGCAGGCTTGCAGTTGGGCTGGGCGTTGATTGCTCCGGGGCACCTGACACGCGGTGAATCCCTGCGGCTGGCGGCACGTAAAAGCGTGCAGATGCTCTGCGGCGTCATGCTGTTCCTGCTGATCGCAGCATTTATCGAAGCCTACTGGTCTTCCACCACCGCGATCGCGCCTTGGATCAAATACCTGGTGGGCGCGGGGCTCTGGCTACTGGTGGCCGCCTACCTGACCCTTGCCGGACGGACTCGCCATGCGCCTGAGTGATGCCAGCGTAGTGATTCGCCCGCGAACATCATGGGAAGCCATGGACCTGGGCGTGTTAATGGCCCAGGAACATCGACTACTGCTGATGGCCAGTTGGGCGCTGGTGAGCCTGCCGATATTCATCGCGCTTAGCGTTCTGTTGTGGCAATACCCGTCCACGGCCTTGTTTGTGTTCTGGTGGTTGAAGCCGGCCTTCGACCGGCTGCCCCTGTATATCCTGTCCAAGGCCCTGTTTGGCGAGACGCCCAGCCTGAAACAGGCCGTGCGTCACTGGCCGCGCCTGCTCAAGGGCCAACTCCTGGCCAGCCTGACCTGGCGGCGACTGAGCCTGAGCCGCAGCTTTTTGATGCCGGTCAGCCAACTCGAGGGCCTGGATGGTCAGGCGCGCCAAAAACGCCTGGGCGTACTGCAGCAACACAACGCCGGCGCGGCGCGCTGGTTGACCACGCTCGGTGTACACCTGGAAATCGGCCTGTGGTTCGGCTGCATGGCGCTGTTCTATCTGTTCATCCCCCAGCAGGTTGAACTGGATTGGGACTGGCAACGGCTGGCCCTGGCAACCGGCCCGGAGGGGTTGTGGCTGGAACACCTGAGCAACGCTTTCTACGCGCTGGTCCTGGTGTTCTGGGAACCGATCTACGTCGCCTGTGGCTTCAGCCTCTACCTCAACCGTCGCACCGTGCTGGAAGCGTGGGACCTTGAGCTGGTTTTTCGCCGCCTGCGCCAGCGCCTGAGCAGCGCGGCCCCGTTGCTACTGCTGGTGATCGGGCTGATGCTGCTGCCGCTGGGCCGACCCGCGATGGCCGATGACTCGCCCCCCACCCGGCAAGTCACCCCCCAATCCGCCAGCCAATCGATCAAGGCGCTGCTGGACAAGCCTCCGTTCAAAAATCCGGAAACCGTCACGCGCTATCGCTTTGCTGACGAAAAACCCAACACCAAGCCCCAGGCACGCGGTGAGGGCAAACTACCGGCCTGGCTGCAAGCACTGCTGGACAACTTCAACAGCGACGCCTTCAAGCACCTCGCCCAAGGCCTGGAGGTGCTGCTGTGGAGTCTGTTGGCGGGCGGCGTGGCGTTGCTCGCCTGGCGTTATCGCGAGTGGCTGCGCACCTTTGTCAGCCGGCGCGGGCCACGCCAACCCAAGCTCGCCAAACCGACACCCACCCAACTGTTCGGCCTGGAGCTGGGCGCCGAAACCCTGCCCGATGACATTGCCAGCGCCGCCGAGCGACTATGGCCCAACCACCCCAGGGAAGCCCTGGGCCTGTTGTATCGCGGGCTACTCAGTCGGTTACTGCACGACTTCAACCTGCCACTGAAAACCGCCGACACCGAAGGCCAGGTCCTGGAACGCGTTCAACGCTTGCAACAACCACAATTGCTGGCATTCAGCGACGAATTGACCCGGCACTGGCAAAACCTCGCCTACGGGCACCGCCTTCCGCCCGCGGTGGTACAGCAGCAGTTGTGCAACGATTGGCGCACCCTGTTCAGCTCGGGAGTCGCCCGATGAAGCGGCCATTGCTGTGGGTGGGGTTGCTGCTTGCTTGCCTGCTGGGGGCGAGCGGCCTGTATGTGTGGCACAAGGCAATTCCTTATGACGAAGTGGTGGATCGCGGCCCTTCACCCGAAGCATTGGGCAATCCCTACCTGGCGGCCGAACACTTTCTGCGCCAGCAAGGCCTGGCGGTGGAACGTGCCAGCGGCCTTGAACGGCTCTCCGATCTGCCCCCCAATGGCCGCAGCCTGTTGCTGCTGGGCGAACGCGACAACATGACCCCGCGCCAGGTGGATCAACTGCTGGACTGGGCAAAGTCCGGTGGCCACCTGCTGGTGGTGGCCGAAGCGCTGTGGGATGAAGAAACCGCTAAAAGCGGCGACCTGCTGCTCGACAGCCTGCATATCCAGCAGACCTTGAGCGACGAATCCGAGCAACCCGCTCCGGCACGCAAACAGAAAAAACCGGACCTGACCAAGCTCTATGTCGACAATGAAACCGCCCCGGCGTATTTCAGCTTCGATACCGACTTCAATCTCACCGACCCCAAGCACCTGGCCCAGTTTTCCGCCAACAGCGCCAGGTCCAGCCACCTGATGCAACTCAATCTCGGCCAAGGCCGTGTGACAGTCGTCACCGACAGCGACTTATGGAAAACCCCGGGAATCGGCCAACACGATAACGCCTGGCTGCTGTGGTACCTCAACCAGGGCACCGACGTGAGCCTGCTGTTCAACAGCGACGTGGACGACCTGTTCACCTTGTTGATGCGCTATTTCCCCCAGGCGCTGGTGGCGCTCGCCGCGCTGATCGCCCTGGCGCTCTGGCAGGCCGGCATGCGCCAAGGCCCGATCCAGGCGCCAGCGCCCAAAGCACGCCGACAACTGCAGGAACACTTGCAGGCCAGCGCCGACTTCCTGCTGCGCCGCAGCGGCCAGGGCACCCTGTTGCACGCCTTGCAGCGCGATATCCTGCGCGCCGCAAGGCGGCGCCACCCTGGCTTTGAACACCTAAACACCGCAGACCAGTGGCAGGTGCTTGAACACCTGACGCGCCAACCCTCTCACGTGATCAGCCAGGCCCTTGGCCCCCTTGCGGCAAAACGGCTTTCCAGCGCCGATTTCAGCCGCCAGGTGGCGTGCCTGCAAACGCTCAGGAATGCACTATGACCCCGCGTTCTGTGACGAAGGTGCGTGGTACAACGCCAGCAAGAGGGCGCTGCGCCTCGACTCTGAGGTTCAGCGCCTCGTGAGATCCACACCCAGAGTGAGAACCAACGTGGAGTGCCTGATCCGTCGCCTGATTGCCCCGGCCGAGTCTCTGGACGCACAAACCCCGGCAGACCTCAAAGGCCGTGTTTGGTTATATCGCATTTGTGCGGCAAGACTGTCGGTCGAGTTTCGTCGTTGAATCCAAACACGTTAACTAAAGCGACAAGTAAGCCCGCCTGTTTAGAAGATATTCAACGGGTACTCAGTAATCAGACGCGTCTGCACCAAATGCCCCCCGGTAGAAGCATCGCCATCGTGCCAGGCCTCCCGCAGGTGAACAGTCAGTTTCTTGGCCGGGCCACTCTGTACGACGTATTTCACTTCGGCGTCGGTTTCGTGTTCCTGATCGTTGGCGCCATAGGCCCCGGCGTAGGCCGAGTTACTGGCAGTATGCGTACCGTCGATGCCAGAACCGCGAATATGACGAGCCATGAAGCTCAGGCCCGGGACGCCAAAGGAACTCATGTCCAAGTCATAGCGCATCTGCCAGGACTTCTCGCCCGGGCCGTTGAAGTCGGAGTACTGCACCGAATCAGCGAGGTTGATCGAGTTACCGTAGCGGCCGGCACCGACACCGGCGTTGGTCTCCCCAAAGCCGACATAGTCGAACGGCTCGTCACCATGGATCTTCTGTCCGGCCAGGGTGAAGGTGTGCGCGCCCAGGGTGTAGGCAGCCGCCAGCGAGGCTGCAGTGGTGTCGATGGTACCGGCCTTGGCGCTGCCGTCGTCCAGTGTGCGATAGAGGTTGAAATCCAGTGCGACGGATTGGTCAACGGCCAATGGATGAACAAGGTTCAAGTTGACGTAGTACTGGTTCCAAACGTCTTCCAGGCGCGCTCCGTACAGCGACGCGGTGAATTCCTTACTGAACTGGTACTTGCCACCCGCGAAGCTGGCCGACGCCGCTTCCACACCCGCATAGCTGGCGAGAATGTCGCCGCTGCGCGACGTGGTGGTGTTACCGGTACCGGCGGTGTAATGACCGGCCTCCAGGTTCAGGCCCGTGATTTCATGACTGTCGATCTGGAAGCCCGATGCCGTCTGTGGCATCAGGTAGTTATCAGCGGTGGCAAACACCGGCGACGTGGGCTGCAAGTCGCCGACCTTGAGCGTGGTATTGGAAACACGGAACTTGACGTCACCGCCGGCCTTCGCGAGGCCGTGATCCGGATGGCCATTGGCATCGGATGGAATGTTCGGGCCTCCGGCACGGTCGGTGCTCCCGTCGATGCGCAACGCCAGGTCGGCAAACGCATCAATGCCGACGCCGATGGTGCCTTGGGTGAAGCCCGAGCTGAAGGTCGCCATCAGCGCTTGACTCCAGTCACGGGTGTGGGTGCCGCTGCCGTTCTGGTTCCAGAACATGTTGCGATTCAGAATATTTAAACTGCTGTCCGCGACAAACCCCTTGGAATCGGACTGATCGCTGGCATAGCTCATGGCCGGCAAGGCAAATGCCAGCGCCACGGCCAAGGTATTGAGTTGAAGTGCCGATTGGTGTTTTTTCATTATTTTTGCTCCAGTGCACGATGTCGTGTTGGAGCATTAAGGCGATAGCCCAGACGATCAACAAATGAAACCAGATGAATATTCTGATATTAAACTTGGCGGCTAAACAAGCCAGCTTGTTACTCGAGAGCGGCTGCTTTTGCCCAACGCTGTTGAAAAAGCGGCTCTCCTGCCGCCCTATAACGAGCTGCCCGTTGCAGCCGGAGAGGCGAGAGAGCGTCTTATTGAGGTTTACAAAGCATAGCCAGTCTGTAGTGTCTTCTCTTGAGCGGCCACACTTCCATTGCCCTTGGCATCAGGGGATGATCCGGAAGGCAGTGCCACTGGCGCCTGGAGGCATCCCTCCAAACCGAAGCGGGTCATTATGGCCGACGCGTCGTCTGTCGAGCACCCAAAGTCGGGGACTATCATGGAATGAAAGTTGTGCATATCGACCTGATTCCATTCATCCGGCCCATAAAAACCCAACAATAGTTAGATTAGGTAAGTATCTGATTTATGGATAATACAACCAATGTAACAATGAATAAGGCTCCGGAAATCATCAGCGAATTTCCAACACCCACTGCCCTGACCACCGAAACCCTGCAACACGCCAGCCGCCAAGCCCAAGCGTTGCGTGTTGAGCTGCGCAAGGCGGTGATTGGCCAGGACCAGGTGATCGACGACGTCCTCACCGCCTTGATCGCCGGCGGCCACGTGCTGCTTGAAGGCGTACCCGGCCTGGGCAAGACCTTGTTGGTTCGGGCCCTGGCCCGTTGCTTCGGCGGCGACTTCGCGCGCATCCAGTTCACGCCGGACCTGATGCCCAGCGATGTCACCGGGCACGCCGTGTACGACCTGCACACCGAGCAGTTCAAGCTGCGCAAGGGGCCGTTGTTTACCCACCTGTTGCTGGCCGACGAGATCAACCGCGCGCCGGCCAAGACCCAGGCCGCCTTGCTCGAGGCCATGCAGGAGCGCCAAGTGACCCTTGAGGGCGAAGCGCTGCCCATCGGCCAACCGTTCATGGTGCTGGCCACCCAGAACCCCATCGAGCAGGAAGGCACCTACCCGCTGCCCGAGGCCGAACTGGACCGTTTCATGCTCAAGGTGCGGATGGACTACCCCGACTCCCAACAAGAGCTGGAGATGGTGCGCGAAGTCACGCGCTCATCCCGGGCCGACATGCTCGACGTACAACCCCTGCGCACCGTGCTGCAAGCCGAGGACGTGTTGCAACTGCAACAGATCGCCAGCGAACTGGCGCTGGATGAGCAAGTGCTCGACTACGCCGTGCGCCTGGCACGGGCCACCCGCAGTTGGCCGGGGCTGACCATCGGTGCCGGCCCACGCGCATCCATTGCCCTGGTGCGCGGCGCCCGTGCCCGCGCCTTGCTGCGCGGGGGCGAGTTCGTCACCCCGGACGACATCAAGGGCTGCGCCCTGGCGGTGCTGCGTCATCGCGTTCGCATCGCCCCCGAGCTGGATATCGACGGACTGGAAGTGGACCAGGTCCTCCAGCAACTGCTGGACCAGATTTCGGCACCTCGGCAATGACCCATCCATGAAGCCGACCCGTCTGCTGTTGATCTGGCTCGGCGTGCTGCTGGGCCTGAATATATTGCTGGGCGCCGCACAGGCGTTGCAGCTCCCGGTGCCCGACAGCCTGCATTCGGTGGCCTGGGGTCTGCTGCTCGCGCTGTTGTTGCTGGCGCTATTGGACGCGATGCGCCTGCGCCGTCGTCCGTCCGCGCGAATACAACGGCAGATGCCCGGCAGCCTGGCATTGGGGCGCTGGGGCGAAGTACGCCTGACACTTGAACACGATTACCCACAACCGCTGACGGTGCAGGTGTTCGATCACGTCCCCGACGGCCTGAGCCTGGAACACATGCCGCAGTCGATCGAACTGCGCCCCGGCGAACGCAGCGAACTGGGCTATCGGCTGCGCCCCCTGCGGCGTGGGCACTTCAGTTTCAGTCGCTGCGAGCTGCACCTGCCCAGCCCCTTGGGGTTGTGGTCCGCTCGGCGCAGCATTGAGGTCAGCGATGCCACCCGGGTCTATCCGGATTTCGCCCGCCTGTATGGCGCGCAGCTCTTGGGTGTGGATAACTGGCTGAGCCAGTTGGGCGTGCGTCAACGCCAGCGCCGGGGGTTGGGGCTGGAGTTTCATCAACTGCGCGAGTTTCGCGAGGGCGACAGCCTGCGGCAGATCGACTGGAAAGCCACCGCACGCCAACGCACGCCGATCGCCCGGGAATACCAGGACGAACGCGACCAGCAGATCGTGTTCATGCTCGATTGTGGTCGGCGCATGCGCAGCCAGGACGCAGAGCTGTCCCACTTCGATCACGCGCTCAATGCCTGCCTGCTGCTCAGTTATGTTGCCTTGCGCCAGGGCGATGCCGTCGGCCTATGCACCTTTGCCTGCGACCAGCCGCGCTACCTGGCGCCCGTCAAGGGCACCGGACAGTTGAATCTGTTGCTCAACACCGTCTACGACCTCGACACCACGCGACGCGCGGCCGACTACGAAGCCGCGGCCAACCAGTTGCTGGCTCGGCAGAAACGCCGGGCGCTGGTGATCGTGGTGAGTAACCTGCGGGATGAGGACGATGAGGCGCTGCTGACTGCGGTCAAACGCATCAGCCGGCAACACCGGGTACTGGTCGCCAGCCTGCGCGAAGAAGTACTCGACCAACTGCGCCTTTCGCCGGTGCAAACCCTGCCCGAAGCGCTGGCCTACAGCGGCACCGTCGACTACCTCAATCAACGCGACGAACTGCATGACCGCCTGAACGCCCATGGGTTGTCGGTACTGGATACGCGCCCCTCGGAGTTGGGCGCCGCTCTGGTGACACGTTACCTGGGCTGGAAAAAAGCCGGCGTTCTGTGAAAACAGCGCACACCCCGGCTTGGGTCGCCACACCCAAGCCGGGGCGACTGCGCGCTATGTCTAAGCGGACGCCTGTAAGGGGTCAAAGCTGAAATACTGCAGCAAGGCATTGATCAGTTGGCCGTATTCGACAGGCGCCTCAGCCACGCTGAAACCCGAGTCGTAATGCTGGGGATTGATGTCCTCGTGACTCCATAAACAGGTCGCGGTGAAATCAACTGCCTGGAAATCACCGTCGACCGTGGGAATCTTCAAGCGCAGCTCGAACGCCACGTCGACCATCATCGGCAATTGACTGATCAACATCAGTCCTTCTGCAGATACGTTACCCAAGTAACCAATGGGCTTATCCGTAAGCCGGTTGAACACTTGCAGGAAACAAGACAATTGATGCCGCTCAATTCGTCGGTCGGTAAACATGATGATATCGCCATCCATTGGCCATAACTCTGGCCGCGCCAGTGATTCGGAACGGGCTAAACACCCCCGCTCTCCCTGGAGATCGGTGTGACAACAGCTAGCGCTTTGCCACTCTACAGCCTGCCAATCCCAAGTGTTCCATCCGCTTGGACACAAACTTGTACAAACGGACATTCAAAGAATAGCTTAAGACTGGCAACGGGCCAGCTATGCAACGACAAATAGCATCACAACGACGCCGGACGTGGCTGCGCAACGCTCGCCCCGGAGTAGTGCCCCAGTTGTTGCAGGGTGTCGAGACGCGCACGGGCCCGATAGGCGTACTCGCTGGACGGGTACTGGTTGATGATGAACTGATAGGTTTGCACCGCGTCGACGAATAGCTTCTGTCGCTCCAAACACTGCCCGCGCAACATCGAGACCTCCGGCTGCACATAGCGCCGGGTGCGACTTTCCCGGTCGACCTGGGACAATTCCAGGGTCACGCGCTCGCAGTCACCAACCCCGTACGCACGGTAGGCGTTGTTCAAATGGTGGTCCATCGACCAGCGGGTACAGCCGACAACACTGACGGCCAGGGCAGCAATGAGCAAAATTCGCATGAGGGTTCTCCTGTCTTGTGCAGTGTATCGACCCCTCGTCAAAAATCTTCAAGGTTGTTCAGCTATTCAACCGGAGCGAAAAGCGAATCGCCGATAAGTAGTGCAAACGAACAATGACTACAACCAAAGAGCATAGTAGCCTTCCTCAGCGCTTGAACTCAGGAGTCTGTGCATGTCCGTCCGTCGTACCAAAATCGTCGCCACCCTTGGCCCGGCCAGTAACTCGCCGGAAGTCCTCGAACAGCTGATTCTGGCTGGTTTGGACGTTGCCCGTCTGAACTTCTCCCACGGCACCCCGGACGAGCACAAGGCTCGCGCCAAGCTGGTGCGTGACCTGGCCGCCAAACACGGTCGCTTCGTCGCATTGCTGGGTGACCTGCAAGGCCCGAAAATCCGCATCGCCAGATTCACCGACAAACGGATCGAGCTGAAGATCGGTGACACGTTCACCTTCTCCACCAGCCACCCGCTGACCGACGGCAACCAGCACGTCGTGGGTATCGACTACCCGGACCTGGTCAAGGATTGCGGCGTCGGCGACGAACTGCTGCTGGACGACGGCCGCGTGGTCATGCGAGTCGACACCGCCAGCGTCACCGAGCTGAACTGCACCGTGATCATCGGCGGCCCGCTGTCGGATCACAAAGGTATCAACCGTCGCGGTGGTGGCCTGACGGCGCCGGCCCTGACCGAAAAAGACAAGGCCGACATCAAGCTCGCCGCCGAAATGGAAGTGGACTACCTTGCGGTGTCCTTCCCACGCGACGCTGCCGACATGGAATACGCGCGCAAACTGCGCGACGAAGCCGGTGGTACTGCCTGGCTGGTGGCGAAGATCGAACGCGCCGAAGCCGTGGCCGATGACGAAACCCTCGACGGCCTGATCAAAGCGTCCGACGCGGTGATGGTTGCCCGTGGCGACCTGGGCGTGGAAATCGGTGATGCCGAGCTGATCGGTATCCAGAAAAAAATCATCCTGCACGCACGCCGCCACAATAAAGCAGTGATCGTGGCGACCCAGATGATGGAGTCGATGATCCAGAACCCGATGCCGACCCGCGCCGAAGTGTCCGACGTGGCCAACGCCGTGCTCGACTACACCGACGCCGTGATGCTCTCGGCTGAAAGTGCCGCTGGCCCGTACCCGCTGGAAGCCGTCCAGGCCATGGCGCGTATCTGCATCGGTGCCGAAAAGCACCCGACCAGCAAGACCTCCAGCCACCGCATCGGCAAAGTGTTCGAAAGCTGCGACCAGAGCATCGCCCTGGCCGCCATGTACACCGCCAACCACTTCCCTGGCGTCAAAGCGATCATCGCCCTGACCGAAAGTGGCTACACGCCGTTGATCATGTCGCGTATCCGCTCCTCGATACCGATCTACGCGTTTTCCCCGCACCGCGAAACCCAGGCCCGCGCGGCGTTGTTCCGTGGTGTCTACACCGTACCGTTCGACCCGGCGTCGTTGCCGCCTGAGCAAGTCAGCCAGGCTGCCATCGACGAACTGCTCAAGCGTGGCGTGGTGGAGAAAGGCGACTGGGTCATCCTGACCAAGGGCGACAGCTACCACACCATCGGCGGCACCAACGGCATGAAGATCCTGCACGTTGGCGACCCAATGGTCTGAGTGATCTGCTGAAAAAACAAAGCCCCGCCCTGTGAATGGCGGGGCTTTTTGCTTTGCGGCTCACGGTAATGGGCTTGCCTGTGGAAACGTCGTCAGCACCCGCTGATCGACCTGGACAGGAACACATCAGCCAACAGTTGATTGCGCGGCAGCCCCGCCAGGAACAGGCGCTTGGAGAACGCCTCGACGCTGGCCGGATGCCCGCAGAGCAAGGCCAGTGTTTGCCGGGAAACCAGCCGCAGTTGCGCCAAGGCCGGGGTCAACTGCGCCGCCGTCCACAGCTCCACCGTCAGGTTCGGATGGCGCTCGGCCAGCGCTGCCAGGGGCTCGGCCAAGTAGTGACCGCTGGCATCGTGGGCCAGGTGAATCAAGCGGATCGCGCCTTGGTGGTCCTGGCGCAACGCCTCACGCAACACGCCCCACAACGGGCCCAGGCCGGTGCCGGACGCCAACAGCCACAGCGGCCGGGTTTGCCAGTCGGGGTCGTACTGCAAAGCGCCACCGCGCAGTTCGCCCAGGCGCAGACGGTCACCGACGCGTAACTGTCGAGCGGCATCGCTGAATGCGCCGGGCTGACGGCAGTCGAGATGAAACTCCAGGAACGGATCTTCCTCGGGCAGGCTGGCCAAGGAATACGGGCGCGCCACCGGCCCCGCCCACAACACCAGATGCTGCCCGGCCCGGTAGCGCAGGCCGCGCTCCGGTTGCAGGCGCAGGCGCAGCACATGCGTGCTCAACCACTCCACGCCGACCACCGCGGCCGGCACGCCGTCACGGCTCGGGTCAAACGCTTCGACGTGCAGGTCCGCCACCACCCGGCACTGGCAGGCCAGGCGCCAGCCGTTCTCGCGTTGCGCCGGGCTGAGGGCGTCGGGCTGCTGATCTTCGACCTCGCCCCGGCAACGCACCAGGCACGCATGGCAACTACCGGCGCGGCAACTGTAGGGCACGGCAACGCCGGCCTGGTTCAGGGCATCCAACAGGTTGCTGCCGGTGGAGACCGACCAGTGGCGTTCGCCGACGTACAGTTCAGGCATACAAGGTCTCGGATCAAAAAAGCCTACACAGGGAATCACGCCCGGCAGAGTTTGACCATAGTCGGGTGTATCGGCCACCGTGCCGGGTTATACTGCCGCGCCTTTTTAGCGTCGCGCCAGCATCACTCGGCGTGCCTTGGAAAGGTGGTTTCAGCCGACCGATACACCCCACTGAAGCCACCTTTATTGAATGTTCCCTTATAGAGGAGCGCGACTCATGACCGTGATCAAGCAAGACGACCTGATTCAGAGCGTTGCCGACGCCCTGCAATTCATTTCCTACTACCACCCCGTTGACTTCATCCAGGCAATGCACGAAGCCTACCTGCGCGAAGAATCGCCGGCAGCCCGTGACTCCATCGCCCAGATCCTGATCAACTCGCGCATGTGTGCCACCGGCCACCGCCCGATCTGCCAGGACACCGGTATCGTCACCGTGTTCGTGCGCGTAGGCATGGACGTGCGCTGGGACGGCGCCACCATGGGCCTGGACGACATGATCAACGAAGGCGTGCGTCGCGCCTACAACCTGCCGGAAAACGTCCTGCGTGCTTCGATCCTCGCCGACCCGGCGGGCGCGCGTAAAAACACCAAGGACAACACCCCGGCGGTGATCCACTACTCCATCGTCCCGGGTAACACCGTGGAAGTGGACGTGGCCGCCAAGGGCGGTGGTTCCGAGAACAAGTCGAAAATGGCCATGCTCAACCCGTCCGATTCGATCGTCGACTGGGTGCTCAAGACCGTTCCGACCATGGGCGCCGGCTGGTGCCCACCGGGCATGCTCGGCATCGGCATCGGCGGCACCGCCGAGAAAGCCGCCGTGATGGCCAAGGAAGTGTTGATGGAATCCATCGACATCCACGAGCTGAAAAAGCGTGGCCCTTCCAACCGTATCGAAGAGATGCGCCTGGAGCTGTTCGAGAAGGTCAACCAACTGGGCATCGGCGCCCAGGGCCTGGGTGGCCTGACCACCGTGCTCGACGTGAAGATCATGGATTACCCGACCCACGCCGCCTCCCTGCCGGTGTGCATGATCCCCAACTGCGCCGCCACCCGTCACGCGCACTTCGTGCTCGACGGTTCGGGCCCGGCATCGCTGGAAGCGCCACCGCTGGACGCCTACCCGGAAATCGTCTGGGAAGCCGGCCCGTCGGCCCGTCGCGTCAACCTCGACACCCTGACCCCGGAAGACGTGCAGAGCTGGAAGCCGGGCGAAACCGTGTTGCTCAACGGCAAGATGCTGACTGGTCGCGACGCGGCGCACAAGCGCATGGTCGAGATGCTGAACAGGGGCGAAACCCTGCCGGTGGACCTCAAGGGTCGCTTCATCTACTACGTCGGCCCGGTTGATCCGGTGCGCGACGAAGTGGTTGGCCCTGCCGGCCCGACCACCGCGACGCGGATGGACAAGTTCACCCGTCAGATCCTCGAACAAACCGGCCTGCTGGGCATGATCGGCAAATCCGAACGCGGCCCGACCGCCATCGAAGCGATCAAGGACTACAAGGCCGTGTACCTGATGGCCGTAGGCGGTGCTGCTTACCTGGTGGCGCAAGCCATCAAGAAGTCGCGCGTGGTGGCTTTCGCCGAACTGGGCATGGAAGCGATCTACGAGTTCGAAGTGAAAGACATGCCGGTCACCGTTGCGGTGGACAGCAAAGGCGAATCCGTCCACATCACCGGTCCTGCCATCTGGCAGAAAAAGATCAGTGAAAGCCTGGCGGTAGAAGTGCAGTAAGCGCTTCTTCGCACCGATAAAGGCGACTGCGGCTACACAGCCCAGTCGCCTTTTTTATCGCGCATGCTATGGTGCTCCCCCCTAATTGCAGCTGTTCATCTCCGTATGATCGCGATCCCTCGCCCCCTGCGCCTGACGTTCTACTCCCTGTTGATCATCGCCGGTGCGGTGCTGGCCGCTGCCCTGGCCACCCGCCATGCCGAACGCCAGGCCCTGGTGGACGATGCCGCCCGTGCCAATCAGCAATTAGCGCTGTACGCCAACTCGCTGCACACCCTGATCGAACGCTACCGCGCCCTGCCCGCCGTGCTGGCACTGGACTCGGAAATGATCAGCGCGTTGAAAGGCCCGCTGGATGCCGCGACCCAGGACCTGCTCAACCGTAAACTGGAACGTATCAACAGCGCCGCGCAGTCCTCCACATTGGAACTGATGGACCGCACCGGCCTGGCCGTGGCCGCGAGCAACTGGAAGCTGCCGAGCAGTTACGTCGGGCACAATTATGCGTTCCGGCCTTATTTCAGGCAGACCCTGAGCCAGGGCACCGGGCGCTTTTATGCGGTCGGGGTGACCACCGGCGTGCCGGGGTATTTCCTATCCAGCGCGGTGCTCGATGAACACGAGCAGTTCCTCGGCGCGATGGTGGTCAAACTGGAGTTCCCCGAACTCGAGCGCGAATGGGCCCAGGGCAACGACCTGCTGCTGGTCAGCGATGCACGCGGCATTGTGTTTATCGCCAACCAGCCGGGCTGGCGTTATCGCAACCTGCGCCCGCTGTCGGCCAGCGACCTCGCCGAACTCACGGCCACCCGCCAGTACGACAAGAAACAGCTGCAATCGCTGGAGACCCAGACCCTGCAGCGTTTCGACGAAAACAGCCACCTGATGCGCGTCAACGGCCCCGACGGCAACGCCCGGTACATCTGGGAATCCCTGCCGCTGAAAGGCGAAGGCTGGACCTTGCACCTGCTGCGCAAACCCCAGTTCGCCTTCGAAGACCAACGCAACGCCGGCCTCGCCGCCGCCGGTTCGTGGCTGGCGCTGGTGTTCCTGGTGCTGTTCCTGACCCAGCGCTGGCGCCTGGCCCGTATGCGCCAGCGCAGCCGCGAAGAGCTCGAACAGCTTGTCGAGGAGCGCACCCAGGCCCTGCGCACGGCCCAGGACGGTTTGGTGCAATCGGCCAAGCTGGCGGCGCTGGGGCAGATGTCTGCCGCCCTAGCCCATGAAATCAACCAGCCGCTGACCGCACAGCGCATGCAATTGGCGACCCTGCGCCTGCTGCTCGACCATGGCCGCGTGGAAGATGCCTACAAGGCGCTCACACCACTGGACGACATGCTCACCCGCATGGCCGCGCTGACCGGCCACCTCAAGACCTTCGCCCGCAAAAGCCCCAGCGGCCTGCGCGAGCGCCTCGACCTGGCCAGTGTGGTCGACCAGGCCCTGCAACTGCTCGACGCGCGCCTGCGCGATGAAGGCATCGGCACCGTGCTGGACCTGACCCGCCCCGCCTGGGTCCGTGGCGACGCGATCCGCCTGGAACAGGTACTGATCAACCTGTTGCGCAATGCCCTCGACGCCATGGCCAACAAGCCGCGCAAACGCCTGGAAATCCGCCTGCACGCCGATGAGCAACTGTGGCAACTGACCGTCAGCGACAGCGGCGGCGGCATCGCCGAAGAACACCTGAACAGCGTGTTCGACCCGTTCTTCACCACCAAGCCCGTGGGTGATGGACTCGGCTTGGGGCTGGCGGTGTCCTACGCTATCGTGCATGAACTGGGTGGACGCCTGTGCGTCGCTAACCGTGGCGACGGCGCGGTATTTACCCTGACCCTGCCTATCGCGCTGGAGACGCCGGAGCTATGTTGAATGCGGTGATTGTGGTCGATGACGAAGCCAGCATTCGCACAGCCGTTGAGCAATGGTTGAGCCTGTCGGGATTTGACGTGCAATTGTTCAGTCGCGCCGAGGCCTGCCTGGCGCAACTGCCCAAGGACTTTCCCGGGGTGGTGTTGAGCGACGTGCGTATGCCCGGCCTCAGCGGCCTGGAACTGCTGGCCGAAGTGCGGCGGCGCGACGCCGACTTACCGGTGATCCTGCTGACCGGCCATGGCGATGTGCCGATGGCCGTCGAGGCCATGCGCGACGGGGCCTACGACTTCCTGGAAAAACCCTTCAGCCCCGAAGCCCTGCTCAACAGCCTGCGTCGCGCCCTCGATAAACGTGGGCTGATCCTGGAAAACCGCCGCCTGCATCAACAAGCCGATCATCGGACACAACTGGAAAACAGCCTGTTGGGCGTGTCCCGCAGCATGCAGAACCTGCGCCGCCAGGTGCTCGACCTGGCGACGTTGCCGGTCAATGTGCTGATCCGCGGCGAGACCGGCAGCGGCAAGGAACTGGTCGCCCGCTGCCTGCACGACTTCGGCCCGCGGGCGAAGAAAGCCTTTGTCGCGCTCAATTGCGCGGCAATCCCCGAGCAGCTGTTTGAAGCCGAGCTGTTCGGCCACGAGAGCGGCGCATTTACGGGGGCTCAGGGCAAGCGTATCGGCAAGCTGGAATACGCCCACGGCGGCACGCTGTTTCTGGATGAAATCGAAAGCATGCCCCTGGCCCAGCAAGTCAAATTGCTGCGGGTGTTGCAGGAGCAGAAGTTGGAGCGCCTGGGCTCCAATCAGAGCATCCACGTCGATCTGCGCATCATCGCTGCGACCAAACCGGACCTGTTGGAAGAAGCCCGCGCCGGACGCTTTCGCGAAGACCTGGCCTATCGGCTGAACGTCGCACAACTGCGCCTGCCGCCCCTGCGCGAGCGCCGTGAAGATATACCACTGCTGTTCGATCACTTTGCGCAAAGCGCCGCCGAACGCCTGGGCCGCAGCGTTGAACCGCTGAGTGGCGCGCAACTGGGGCGCCTGCTCAGCCATGACTGGCCGGGCAACGTGCGCGAACTGGCCAACGTCGCCGAACGCCAGGTGCTGGGGCTGGGCGAACCGGAGCCCGAAGGCATTGATGCCGGGCAATCATTGGCGGCGCAACAGGAAGCCTTCGAGGCCCACTGCCTGAAAGCCGCACTGACCCGACACAAAGGCGATATCAAGGCGGTACTGGCCGAACTGCAACTGCCCCGGCGCACCTTCAACGAGAAAATGCAGCGGCATGGGTTGGTGCGCGAGATGTTTCTCTAGGGCGTTCTTTGTGGTGTTTTCAAAGACACCATCGCGGGCACGCCATAAGCGGATTTCCGCTCACCCACCCCAGAACCATCGGCGGCTTTCCGCTCAAAAAAAGCTGCAAACCCTTCTAGATCGGGCCTTCCCCCACCTGGCACAGCTCCTGCTATAGCCCCAGTCAGGCTGTGCTCAGGCACGCTCCATAAAAACAACTATCTGAAGGTTCCTTCAATGGATAACTCCAATACTTTGCCTCTGGGGTCGGCGGCTGCGCCGGCGAAAGAACGCACCACCACCAGCCGCATCAAATCGATCTTCAGCGGATCGGTCGGCAACATGGTCGAGTGGTACGACTGGTACGTCTATGCGGCGTTCTCGCTGTACTTCGCCAAAGCCTTCTTCCCGAAAGGCGACACCACCGCCCAACTGCTCAACACCGCTGCGATCTTCGCCGTGGGCTTCCTGATGCGCCCGATCGGCGGCTGGCTGATGGGCCTGTATGCCGACCGCGCCGGTCGCAAGGCCGCGTTGATGGCCTCGGTGCTGCTGATGTGCTTCGGCTCGCTGATCATCGCCCTGAGCCCGGGTTATGAAACCATCGGCGTCGGCGCACCGATCCTGCTGGTGTTCGCCCGTCTGCTGCAAGGCTTGTCGGTGGGTGGCGAATACGGCACCTCGGCCACTTACCTGAGTGAAATGGCGACCAAGGAGCGTCGCGGTTTCTTCTCCAGCTTCCAGTACGTGACCCTGATCTCCGGCCAGCTCATAGCCCTGGCGGTGCTGATCGTGCTGCAACAAGTGCTCACCACCGAGCAACTCTACGATTGGGGCTGGCGTATCCCGTTCGCCATCGGCGCCCTGTGTGCAGTGGTCGCGCTGTACCTGCGTCGCGGCATGGAAGAAACCGAGTCGTTCACCAAGAAGGAAAAAGCCAAGGAAAGCGCAATGCGTACCTTGATGCGCCACCCCAAGGAACTGATGACCGTGGTCGGCCTGACCATGGGCGGCACCCTGGCCTTCTACACCTACACCACCTACATGCAGAAGTACCTGGTGAACACCGTCGGCATGAGCATTTCCGACTCCACCACCATCTCGGCGGCGACGCTGTTTCTGTTCATGTGCCTGCAACCCCTGGTCGGTACGCTGTCGGACAAAGTCGGCCGCCGTCCGATCCTGATCGCCTTCGGCATTCTCGGCACGCTGTTCACCGTGCCGATCCTGACCACCCTGCACACCATCCAGACCTGGTGGGGCGCGTTCTTCCTGATCATGGCGGCGCTGATCATCGTCAGCGGCTACACCTCGATCAACGCGGTGGTGAAGGCTGAGCTGTTCCCCACCGAAATCCGCGCGCTGGGCGTGGGCCTGCCGTATGCGCTGACCGTATCGATCTTCGGCGGCACCGCTGAATACATCGCGCTGTGGTTCAAGAGCATCGGCATGGAAACCGGCTACTACTGGTACGTGACCGCATGTATCGCGGTGTCGTTGGTGGTCTACGTGACCATGAAAGACACCCGCAAGCATTCGCGGATCACCACGAACTAACCGCCGAACGCAGTCACGAATGTGGGAGGGGGCTTGCTCCCGATCGCGGTGTATCAGTCAACTTGTCTCAAGCTGACCCACCGCCATCGGGGGCAAGCCCCCTCTCACAGGTGGAACCAGGACAACTCTGGGCCGACTTATAGGGGGTGTCGACCGCGCGCGCAGACTGAACGGGACGCTGTGAAAAATAGGTGGGCGCTGAATGAAAATCCCATAAGGCCGATGGAAATTCGCCGCCATGGCTTGCACTATGACGGCCTCTCAGAAAAGCGCAGCAGGAACCCCAGCCATGTCTGACGACAGCTACTACTACGAACCCGCCAAGGGCCACGGCCTGCCCCATGACCCGTTCAACGCCATCGTCGGCCCGCGACCGATCGGTTGGATTTCGTCCCACGACAGTGAGGGCCACCTGAACCTGGCGCCCTACAGTTTCTTCAATGCGTTCAACTACATTCCGCCGATCATTGGGTTTTCCAGTGTCGGACGCAAAGACAGCCTGAACAACATCGAACAGACAGGCGAGTTTGTCTGGAACCTGGCCACCCGTCCGTTGGCCGAGCAGATGAACCAGAGCTGTGCCGCCGTGCCGCCGCAGGTGAATGAGTTCGAGTTGTCCGGCCTGACGCCGGTGGCCTCGAAGATCGTCGGCGTGCCGCGGGTGGGCGAGAGCCCGGTGGCGTTCGAGTGCAAGGTCACGCAGATCATTCAGCTGCAGCGCGCCGACCATGTGCTGGTACCCAGCTGGCTGGTGCTGGGCGAGGTGGTCGCGGTGCATATTGCCAAGTGGTTGCTCAAGGATGGGATCTACGACACCGCCGCCGCCGAGCCGATCCTGCGTGGCGGCGGCCCGGCGGATTACTTCCAACTGGGCCCCGAGGCGCTGTTCAAAATGTATCGCCCAGGCGCCACCCAAGCCTGACTGCAATGCAATGCAATGCAATAAAAAATGTGGGAGGGGGCTTGCCCCCGATAGCGGTGTTTCAGCTACAGATAGGCTGACTGACACACCTCCATCGGGGGCAAGCCCCCTCCCACATTAGATCAGCGGCGTGCGTTAGTTTGTGGCAGTCGCCCAGGTCAACTGACCTTCTGCGTCGACGTCGGTCAACAACTCAAGGTGCAGCGTCGCCGCATCATCGGCATCGGATGCCGTCTTGAACTTCTGTCCATCCAGGATCTTGTGAAACTGCGGTGCGCCCATGCCATCGAGTGCCTTGACGGCGACGGCGGCGCTGTAGCCCCCTTCGCCCGGTACTACGGCGGAAACGGCTTCGTGGTGGGCAAATTGTTTACGTGCCATGTTGCAGGTCCTGGCCAATGGAAAGTCGGCCATTCTAAACCCTAACCGGCGAGTTGCAGGTACTCGCCGTAAGCATTGGCGGCGGATGCATCGGTGAAGGTCTGGAAGTCCATGCTGCGCACGACTGCGTCGTTCAACAGCTCGGTGAAGATCATCAGGGCTGGCGAGTTGAAGTAGGCACTCATCGCCTGCTCGCTGCTCCAGAGGCCCGAGACCAGCCAGACATCGGGGTCGACCTGGGAATGCTGCAACGAAAATTGCAGGCAACCCTGAGCCTGACGGCCCGGTTCGATCAAACTGCTCAAACGAGCACCGAGTTCGGTGCTGCAGCCGCTACGGGCGCGGATAAAGGCCATATGGCTCGCGGGAATGGGGGTGGACATGTTCGACTCTCCCGTTGAGAAGTGATGCTCGGCAAGCACTGTGAGGGTGTGTTGCCACAGGATCAAAGATAACGGCGCGGGTCGAGGCGCGGTTAGTCGATTCCTGCCGGCTTATTGCACAATCCTGCGAAAAGCGTAGACAGGACGATTGCCCGCCGGTTTTATTCCACCGGCAAACGCCTTGTTTCAGGGACGTGACAGCCGCCGCGCTTGCCTGATTCACGCAGCTTCGCAGGATCAGGCAAGGATTGTGCAGAATCGACATAACACGGTTTGCACCGCCACCGCTAAGCTGAGCCCATCAAAGAAGCCTGCAGAGGACGCCCTATGTCGTCGCCCGAACCTAAGCCCGTGCCCCTCGATGCCGAGATGGAAAAACAGCGCGCCGAACTGGCCAGCATCGTGCGTCGGCATACCTGGGAAGACGGCTCCTACGGTACGGCGATCACGTCACTGTTCCTGAACCGCCACAACACCCCGCGCGACTTCAGCCCGGTGCTGGTGGAGCCCGCCTTGTGCATCCTGGCCAATGGCCGCAAGGAGGTGCGCCTGGCCGATGAAATCTTCGCCTATGACCCGCTCAATTACCTGGTGTTTTCGGTGTCGATGCCCGTGGCCGGGCGGATCATCGATGCCACCGAGCAAGACCCCAACCTGTCGATCCGCATCAACATCGACCCGGCGCAGCTCACCGCCCTGATCGCAGAAGCCGGGCCGATGGGCGTGCCATCGCGCCCGACTGCGCGTGGGATGTACGTCGACCGCCTCGACAACCAACTGCTCGACGCCGTACTGCGCTTGACGCGCTTGCTCGATTCGCCCAAAGACATAGCGATGCTGGCGCCGTTGATCAGCCGTGAAATTCTCTACCGCTTGTTACGTGGGCCGCAGGGCTATCGGCTGTATGAAATTGCCGTAGCCAACAGTCAGAGTCATCGGGTCAGCCAGGCGATCAAATGGCTCAATGGCAACTACGAACAACCGCTGCGCATCGATGACCTGGCCAGGGAAGTGAACCTGAGCGTCTCGACCTTGCACCACCGCTTCAAGGCCATCACCGCGATGAGCCCGCTGCAATACCAGAAGCAATTGCGCTTGCAGGAGGCGCGGCGGCTGATGCTTGCCGAAGGTCTGGAAGCCTCGGCGGCCGGGTATCGGGTGGGGTATGAAAGCCCGTCGCAGTTCAGCCGCGAATACAGCCGGCTGTTTGGTGCGCCGCCGCTGCGGGATTTGGCCAGGTTGCGTCAGAGCGTGTGATTCACTGCCGATCAGATGTGGGAGGGGTGGTTCGACTTGCTCCCGATGGCAGTGAGTCAGCTAAAGATAAGCTGACTGTTGCACCGCTATCGGGAGCAAGCTCCCTCCCACATTTGATCGGCGGCGCTGCTTAGTCGAGGGTTCGGGGCAGTTGCAGGGTGACCCGCAAACCACCCTCGCGCAAATTCTGCAAACTCACTTCGCCGCCATGGCTGTGCGCTATGTTGCGCGCGATGCCCAGGCCCAGGCCGTAGCCCTGCTGCTGGCCGGCGAGGCGGAAGTGCGGTTCGAAGACTTGCTCCAGGCGCTGTTCCGGCACGCCGGGGCCTTCGTCGTCGACGTGCAGGATGAACTCCGCGCCATCGTCCTCGATATGCAAATGGGCGTTCTGCCCGTATTTCAATGCGTTATCGATCAGGTTGCCGATGCAGCGCTTGAGCGCCAGCGGCTTGCCCGGGTACGGCGCCAACGCGCGCCCATGCTGGGTCACGCGGCCGTTGCCGTTGGGCGCCAGGTACGGTTCCACCAGGCAGTCGAGCACATGGTTGAGGTCCACCGGCTCGATGTTTTCGTGGATGTCGGTGTCTTTCACGCATTGCAGCGCGCCTTTGACCAGCAACTCCAACTCGTCCAGGTCGCGGCCGAATTTGGTTTGCAGGTTTTCATCTTCAAGCAATTCAACCCGCAGGCGCAGGCGTGTGATCGGTGTGCGCAAGTCGTGGGAAATTGCACTGAACAACTGGCTGCGTTCGGTGAGGTAACGGCTGATGCGCTCGCGCATGGCATTGAAGGCGCGCCCCACTTCGACCACTTCACTGCCGCCGCCTTCGGCCACCGGCTCCACGTCGGCGCCCAGCGACATGTCCCGCGCCGCCCGCGCCAGGCGCTTGAGCGGCCGGCTCTGCCAGTGGACCAACAGGCCGATGAACAGCAGCAAAAAGCCGCTGGTCAGCACGATAAACCACACTTGCTGCGACGGCAGGCCTTGTTCTTCAAGGCTGGTGTACGGCTCGGGCAACAGCGAGGCGATGTACAGCCATTCGCCGGGGGCGAGTTGGATCTGGGTGACCAGCACTGGCGGGTTCACCGGTTCCAGGGTCAGCGCGTAATGCGCCCAGGAGCGTGGCAGCTCATCGAGTTTCAACCCGGCATTGAAGATGCGCAGGTCTTCGGCGCTGACGAATTCCACCGAGATATGCACATCGGCGCCCAAGGTCTGGCGCAACACTTCATCGACCGCCTTGAGCACCGCTTGCTTGCGCGGGGTCTGCGGCAAGATCGCCATGTCCAGCGGGCGGTCGTTGAGCGTCACCACAAACCGTGTGCCGCCCATGCTGCGCAATTGGTCGAGGACCAACGGGCGGTAAGCCACCGGCAACGAACGGAAATAGCTCACGCTGGCGGTCATCGAATGCGCCAGGCTGCGGGCGCTGGTGACCAGGCCTTCGAGCTGGGTGGCGCGCAATTGCGAGACCCAGATCACGCTGGACAGCGCCTGGGCGAACAGCACCGCGAGCAGCGTCAGCAGGAGCATGCGCCCGAGCAGCGAGCGCGGCACCGGGAAGCGGCGGCGACGTTCGCTCAGGTGTTCAGTGGACACTGCCGGCAACCACGCTGGCTGCCAGTTGATAACCGCTGCCGCGCACGGTGCGGATCAGCCTCGGCGGTTTTTCCGTGTCGCGCAGGCGTTGGCGCAGACGGCTGACGGCCATGTCGACGATCCGGTCGAGCGGCATCAGGTCGCGGCCACGGGTGGCGTTGCCGATGGTGTCGCGGTCGAGGATCTGTTGCGGGTGGTCGAGAAACAGCTTGAGCAGGGCAAAGTCGGCCCCGGAGAGGATCACCTCTTCACCGTCGACGTGAAACAGTCGGTGGCTGATCGTGTCCAGGCGCCATTCATCGAACACCAACACCTCGCCATTGCCGCCGCGCTCCTGGCCGAACTGGCAGCGGCGCAACAGTGCCTTGATCCGCGCCTGCAACTCGCGGGGGCTGAAAGGCTTGCCGATGTAGTCGTCGGCGCCCAGCTCCAGGCCGATCACACGGTCGGCTTCGTCGGAACTGGCGGTGAGCATGATGATCGGCACCTGCGCCTGGCGCGGGTGCTGGCGAATCCAGCGACACAGGCTGAAGCCGTCTTCGTCCGGCAACATCACATCGAGGATGACCAGGTCGCACGGCGCCTCGTCCATCGCCTGACGGAACCCCGCACCGTCCGGCACGCCACGCACCTGGAAACCGGCGCGACTGAGGTAGGTTTGCAGCAATTCGCGGATTTCCTGGTCGTCGTCGACGAGGAGAATCGATTTACTGATTACGCTCACGGGGTCCTCCTTGTTGTTATGGCCAAACTTGAGTCATCTGTTGTTCATCAGGGCCTCATCGGGGGCAAGCCCCCTCCCACATTTGGAATGCATTCCAAGTGTGGGAGGGGGCTTGCCCCCGATGGCGCGATCACTGCCTACGCGAATGCCTGTTCAAGCGCCACACCCGCCCCGGTCAACCCGGAATACGGCGCCGTCACCAGCCATACCGGAATGCCCTTGAAGTAGTCGCTCATGCAGCCTTTGTCACTGAAGCTCTTGGCAAAATCGCTGTGGATAAAGAAGTCGGCAAACCGCGGAATCACCCCGCCGACGATATACACACCGCCCCGTGCGCCGGTGGTCAGGACGTTGTTACCGGCTACGCGGCCCAGCCAGATACTGAACTGGTTCAACACTTCCATCGCCACCGGGTCGCCGGCCAGGCCTGCCGCCGTGATCGCTTCCGGCGTATCCAGCACCGGCGAGTGACCATCCACCGCACAGATCGCCCGATACACCCGTGGCAAACCTGCACCACTCAAGGCGCTTTCGGCGCTGACATGGCCGATCTCATTGTAAATGTGCTGCCACAGCTGGGCTTCCCGCGGGCTGCTCAGGGGCAGGTCGACATGGCCGCCCTCCCCCGGCAACGCGGCCCAACGGCCGCCGCCCAGGTCGAGCAAGGTGCCGACGCCCAGGCCGGTGCCCGGACCGATCACCACCGCCGGGCGCAACGGTTCCGGCGTGCCAGGGCAGACCACGCGGAATTCGTCGGGCTTCAAGCGGGTCATGCCCAGGGCCATGGCCGAGAAGTCATTGACCAGCAGCAGTTCATCCACCTGCAAGGTGTTGCAAAACGCAGTCTTACTCAGGCGCCAGTGGTTGTTGGTGAATTTAAATTCATCACCGCTCACCGGCCCGGCCACCGACAGGCACACCGCGCCGATGTCGCCGATCGCCAGGCCTTCTTCCTTGAGGTAGACCTTGATCGCGTCCTCAGGGCTTTTATGATCCGCGGTGGCCTGCACCCGGATCGAATGCAGTGCCTGATCCCGCCACAACGCAAACCGGGCGTTGGTACCGCCAATATCACCGACCAGCGCAAGCTTCACTTAAGCGTCTCCAAGGCACAGGTAAAGGCGCTGGCGCCTTGCTCTGCAGAGCTTGCGGCCAAGCGCATAAATGCAAACAGCTCGCGACCGGCCCCCACGTTATTGCCTAACAGGCCCGTGGCAGGTGTGCGCGCTGCAAATTCTTCGGCGTCCACCTTAAGCTCCAAGGTGCCTTTGACACCATCCACACGAATGATATCGCCATCGCGCACCCGTGCCAGCGGCCCGCCGCTCTGGGCTTCGGGGTTGACATGGATCGCGGCGGGGATCTTACCCGACGCGCCGGACATGCGCCCGTCCGTTACCAGCGCCACTTTGAAGCCACGGTCCTGCAACACGCCAAGGAACGGCGTCATCTTGTGCAATTCGGGCATGCCGTTGGAGCGCGGCCCCTGGAAGCGCATCACCGCGACAAAGTCTTTTTCCAACTGGCCGGCCTTGAACGCATCGGCCAGATCTTGCTGGTCCTGGAACACCACGGCCGGGGCTTCGACGACCTGGTGCTCGGGGGCCACGGCGGAGACTTTCATCACGCCACGGCCGAGGTTGCCTTGCATCACGCGCAAGCCACCTTCGGGCGAGAACGCACGGGCCACCGGGCGCAGGATGGCTTCGTCGAGGCTTTCGATCGGGCCGTCGCGCCAGATCAGTTCGCCGTCGACCAGGAACGGTTCCTGGATGTAGCGGCTCAGGCCTTTGCCGGCCACGGTGTTGACGTCTTCGTGAAGCAGGCCGGCTTCGAGCAGTTCACGAATCAGGAACGACATGCCGCCCGCCGCCTGGAAGTGGTTGATGTCGGCCTTGCCGTTTGGATACACGTGGGACAGGGTCGGCACCACCTCGGAGAGGTCGGCCATGTCTTGCCAGGTCAGGATGATCCCCGCCGACATGGCGATGGCCGGCATGTGCAAAGTGTGGTTGGTGGAACCGCCGGTAGCGTTGAGCGCGACGATGGCGTTGACGATGGATTTTTCGTCGACGATCTCGCCGATCGGCGTGAAGTTGCCGTTGGCCTTGGTCAGGCGCGTGACCTGATGTGCGGCTTCGCGGGTCAGCGCGTCACGCAGCGGCGTGTACGGGTTGACGAACGAGGCGCCGGGCAAATGCAGGCCCATCACTTCCATCAGCAACTGATTGGTATTGGCGGTGCCATAGAAGGTGCAGGTGCCGGGGCTGTGGTAGGACTTCATCTCCGACTCCAGCAGCTCTTCGCGGCTGGCCTTGCCTTCGGCGTAGCGCTGGCGCACGTCGGCCTTCTGCTTGTTGGAGATGCCCGACGGCATTGGCCCGCCAGGAACGAAGATCATCGGCAGATGGCCGTAGCGCAGGGCGCCCATCATCAGGCCGGGGACGATCTTGTCGCAGATGCCCAACATCAGCGCAGCGTCGAACATGTTGTGGGACAGCGCTACCGCCGTGGACATGGCGATGACTTCACGGCTGAGCAGGCTCAGCTCCATGCCCGGTTCGCCTTGGGTCACGCCGTCGCACATGGCAGGCGTGCCGCCGGCGAACTGGCCGACCGAGCCGACTTCGCGCAGGGCTTTTTTGATCTGGTCCGGGAAATGTTCATACGGCTGGTGCGCCGAGAGCATGTCGTTATATGACGAAACAATTGCCACGTTGGCGGCATTCATCATACGCAGACTATTTTTATCTTCGGTGCCGCAACCGGCCACGCCATGGGCAAAGTTGGCGCATTGCAGCTTGCCGCGCATCGGGCCGTCGCTGGCGGCGCCGCGAATGAGCGCAAGGTAAGCCTCACGGGTTGCACGACTGCGGGCGATAAGCCGTTCGGTGACCTCAAGAACGCGGGGATGCATGTGTAGAACTCCAGGCTAACGGATGTGGCGACCTGAGTGTCTATGCTGATCAAACGCCCGCGGCACATGGGATGGCAGAGAGTCGCTTGGTTCATCGGACCAGTTGATTCAGGTCACTCGTTGTAGATTGAACAAAATATTGCCACTAAAAAGGCTTGTTTTCTATTTTTATGCGAATAATCTTGTAATTCTTACAACAAATCGACGACAGGCACTCTCCAATGACTCTTCGAATCGCAATCAATGGTTTTGGCCGTATCGGCCGCAATGTCCTGCGCGCACTGTATACCCAAGGCTATCGCCAGGATTTGCAGATCGTCGCGATCAATGACTTGGGCGACAGCTCGATCAATGCCCACCTGCTCAAATACGACACCGTCCACGGTACTTTCGATGCAGAGGTCGCACACGATCAGGAAAGCCTGACCGTCAATGGTGACCGGATCGCCGTCAGCGCCATTCGCAACCCGGCCGACCTGCCCTGGGCTGCGCACAATATCGACGTGGTGTTCGAATGCACCGGCCTGTTCACCGACCGGGCCAAGGCTGCTGCCCATATTAGCGCCGGCGCGCGCAAGGTGATCATCTCTGCCCCGGCCAAAGGCGCGGATGCCACCGTGGTCTACGGGGTAAATCATGACATTTTGCGTCAATCCCACCAGATCATCTCCAACGCTTCCTGCACCACCAACTGCCTGGCGCCCGTGGCCCAGGTGCTGCACCGCGAGCTGGGCATCGAAAGCGGCCTGATGACCACCATCCATGCCTACACCAACGACCAGAACCTGACCGACGTCTACCACACCGACCCCTACCGCGCGCGCTCGGCCACCCAGAACATGATCCCGAGCAAGACCGGCGCCGCCGAAGCGGTCGGCCTGGTGCTGCCGGAACTGGCGGGTAAGCTGACCGGCATGGCCGTGCGGGTGCCGGTGATCAACGTATCGCTGGTGGACCTGACCGTGCAGTTGAAGAAAGACGCTACCGCCGAGGAAGTCAACGCGCTGCTCAAGGAAGCCAGCCAGCACTCGAAGATCCTCGGCTACAACACCCTGCCGCTGGTTTCCAGTGACTTCAACCACAACCCGCTGTCGTCGATCTTCGACGCCAACCACACCAAGTCCAGCGGCAAACTGCTGAAAGTGCTGGCCTGGTACGACAACGAGTGGGGCTTCTCCAACCGCATGCTGGACAACTGCCTGGCGCTCTGCAACGCCGAATAATCTTTTGTGGGAGGGGCGGGTCGACGGTTCGACTTGCTCCCGATGGCGGTGTATCAGTCATGCATGTGTTGACTGACATTCCGTAATCGGGAGCAAGCCGCTCCCACATTTGATCGGTAGAGGTCCAGAGAAACAGCCACTTGCCATTTGTGCTGATGATACGCATTATCATTAACTACAAATCGGTCCGGTATCGCTGTGAGCCAATCTCGCTTCAACCAAGTCTTTCTCACCCAACGGGTGATTCTGCTACGCACCTTGCAGCGGATGGTGAACAACCACAGCACCGCCGAGGACCTGTTGCAGGAAACCTACCTGCGCGTGACCCGGGCCCTGGGCGAGCGGCCGATCGATCACCTCGAACCCTTCGTCTACCAGACCGCGCGCAACCTCGCGCTGGATCACTTGCGTTCACGCAGGATACAGGCGCGCACACTGCAGGAAGATGTCCCGCTGGACGTCCTGCAAAGCGTCGCCGCCCCCATCAGCACGCCCGAAGACGCGACCCAGGCCGAGCAACTGCTTGAGCACCTGAGCGTCAGCCTCGGCCAATTGAGTGCCCGCCAGCAACGGATTTTCATCCTCAGCCGCCTGCATGGTTGCAGCTACCAGGAGATTGCCGATCAATTGGAAGTGTCCTTGAGCACGGTGCAAAAGGAACTGAAATTGATCATGGCCATCTGTGTAGGTGTGGCCGAACGGCTGGATCAGCCTTAAGCTTCACCCGACAGAAATGTCGACCCAGGCTGTAGGAAAGATAAATAGAACGTGGCGAAGACCCGAGGCACACCGTGACCGACCCGAATAAACTGCGCCCCCATGCGCTGGCTCATGAGGTGTTGCAAGACCCGGCGATGGACCAGGCCCTCGACTGGCTGATCGCCCTGCAGTGCCCGCAACCCGGGCAGCAGGCCGCGTTCGAAGCCTGGCTGGCCGGCGACCCGGCGCGCGTCCAGGCCTTCGGCAAAGCCCAGGCCGCCTGGGGCGGGGCGCCCGTCCACAGCGCCGCCGTCGCGCTGGCCGCACCGCGCAAACCCGGGGCCTGGCGCCGTATCAAACCGCATTGGAAACCACTGGCCACCGCCGCCGTGTTGATGCTCGGGCTGTTCAGCTTCAGCAACCTGCCGGTACGCCTGCAAGCCGACCACCTCACTGTGGTGGGTGAGCGCCAGCGCCTGCAATTGGATGAGGGCTCGAACGTCCTGTTGAACACCGATTCGGCGTTCTCCAGCACCACCCGGGATCACCAGCGCATCGCCCGCCTCTACCAAGGCGAAGCGTTTTTCGAGGTAACGCCCAACCGCGGCCTGCCCCTGGAAGTCGACGCCGGCCCGGTGCGCGCCAGCGTGCGCGACACCGCATTCGCCGTGCGCTACCTCAACGGCGAAGCGCAGGTGCAGGTGCAGCGCGGCGACGTCGACCTGAGCAACACCTTCGACGATGCCCGCGTGCGCCTGAGCGCTGGGCAAAGCATCCGCATCGGTCCCAAGGGCTTCGGTCAACCCGCCAGGCTCGACGCCAACAAGGACCTGGCCTGGGTCCAGGGCCGGTTGATCTTCGAAAACCGCCCGATGAGCGAAGTGCTCGCCGAATTGCGCCGCTACTACCCCGGCTGGATCGTCAACACCAACGACCAACTCGCCAGCGTCGCCGTCACCGGCAACTACCGCCTCGACCAACCGTTGGACGTAGTGCGTTCCCTGGCCCACATCACCTCGGCCAAGCTCTCTGAATACCCGGCCTTGGTGATCCTGAACTAAATGAGAATTATTTTTACTCGATAGACCTCGGCTGTACGTCTCGTCTTAGCCAATGCAACTGATTCCTATTTGAACCAGTGCGCAACTATAAGACTCGTACTTCCGGAGCGCTCTCGATGTCCTCTCGTTTCAATCGCCGGTCTTCTTCACCCGTGCTGTCCTTGCTGACCGCCGCCCTCCTGCTGGCCGGTACCCCGCTGACGGCCGCCGCCGCCGAACCGACCGCCCGCAGCCACGGCAACTACAGCTTCAGCATCGAACAGCAGCCACTGGTTTCGGCACTCAATGCCTTCACCGCCGTGACCGGCTGGCAAGTCGGCCTGCCGGCGGAGCTGGGCCAAGGCGTGTCGTCCCCTGGCGTGCGCGGTGCGCTGTCGCCGGAAAAAGCCCTAGAGCGCTTGTTGGTGGGGACCAACCTGGGCTACCGCAAACTCGGCAACAGCAACATCGTCCTGGAAAAGCGCGCTGCCGGCGGTGTCCTCAACCTGCAACAGGTGACCATCAGCGCCACCCGTAACGAGCAGGACGTCAACAGCGTACCGAACACTGTCAGCGTGCATGATCGCCAAACCCTGGACCGCCAGAACGTCAACACGATCCGCGAGCTGGTGCGTTACGAGCCGGGCGTCTCGGTCGGTGGCGCCGGCACCCGTGCCGGCAATGCGGGCTACAACATTCGCGGTATCGACGGCGACCGCATCCTCACCCAGGTCGATGGCGTGGAAGTGCCGGACAACTTCTTCAACGGCCCCTACGCCAAGACCCGTCGCAACTACGTCGACCCGGAAATCGTCAAGCGCGTGGAAATCCTGCGCGGCCCGGCGTCGGCCCTGTACGGCAGCAGCGCCATCGGCGGCGCGGTGAGCTATTTCACCCTCGACCCGGACGACATCATCAAGCCCGGCCAGGACGTCGGCGCCCGCCTCAAGACCGGCTACAGCTCCGCCGACGAGAGCTGGCTGACCTCCGCCACCGTCGCCGGCCGCGTACAGGACGTTGACGGCTTGTTGCACCTGAGCCAGCGCAACGGCCATGAAACCGAAGCCTACGACGGCAACAACGCCACCGGCCTGGCCCGCACCGGCGCCAACCCCGAGGAGGCGCGCACCACCAACGTGTTGGCCAAACTGGGCTGGAACTATGGCGATGACAACCGTCTGGGCCTGACTTACGAGAAGTACAAGGACGATCGCGACGTCAACCTGAAGAATGCCGTGGGTGGCCCGTTCGTCGGTGGTCAAGGTTTCAATCTCTACCGTGACCGCCGGGGCAACGACACCATCACCCGCGAACGTTTTGGCCTGGAAAACACCTTCGCCCTCGACTCGCCCGTGACCGATCGCATCAAGACCAGTCTCAATTACCAGATCGCTAAGACCGACCAGAGCACCGCAGAAATCTACCAGGCCGGCCGTCGGGTATTGCGCACCCGCGACACGCTTTACGAAGAAAAACAGTGGGTATTCGATGCCCAGCTGGACAAGGCATTCAGCCTCGGCGAAACCGATCACCAAGTGACCTACGGCACCACGCTCAAGCAGCAGAAAGTCACCGGCTCCCGCGAGGGCGCAGCTACTTGCCTCGCCGTCGGCGCCGGTTGCACAGCCATTGGCGCGCCCAGCCCAACGGCCAGCGACAGCGTGAAGAAGGCCAGCGACTTCCCCGACCCGACCATCAACACCTATTCGTTGTTTGCCCAGGACCAGATCGCCTGGGACAAATGGACCTTCCTGCCCAGCCTGCGTTATGACTACACCCAGCTCAAACCCAAGCTGACCCAAGCGTTCCTCAGTACCGTCAACCCGACCGGCCAATACCCGGTGAGCGACAAGGAAAAAACCTGGCACCGTGTCACCCCCAAGTTTGGCCTGACGTATGCCCTGACCGATCACTACACCCTGTTTGGCCAATACGCCGAAGGCTTCCGCACGCCCTCGGCCAAGGCGCTGTACGGACGTTTTGAAAACCTGAACCTGGGCTACACCGTCGAGCCCAACCCCAACCTCAAGCCGGAAACCAGCAAAGGCATCGAAACCGGGATTCGCGGCAAGTTCGCCGCAGGCTCCTTCGACATCGCGGTGTTTTACAACAAGTACCGCGACTTTATCGACGAAGACAACGCGGTCGTCGGCGGCACCGTCGAACAGTTCCAGGCCGTCAATATCAAGCGCGCAACCATCAAGGGCGCGGAAGCCAAGGGCCGCTTGAACCTCGACGCCTTCGGGGCGCCTCAGGGCCTGTATACCCAGGGGTCGATTGCCTACGCCTACGGGCGCAACGACGACAGCGGCGAGCCACTGAACAGCGTCAACCCACTCAAAGGCGTATTCGGCCTGGGTTACGAACAGGACAACTACGGTGGCCTGCTGAGCTGGACCCTGGTGAAGAAACAAGACCGTGTCGACAGCAAGACCTTCTTCGCGCCCGACGGCGACAGCGCCAACGGCCCGTTCAAGACCCCAGGCTTCGGCATCCTCGACCTGACCGGCTTCTATAAAGTCACCCGCGACGTGACCCTCAACGCCGGCCTCTACAACCTGACCGACAAGAAGTACTGGAACTGGGATGACGTGCGCAGCTACGACAGCGTCGGCGAAGCCGGTGTCACCGGCCCGGCCAACCTCGACCGCCTGACCCAGCCCGGTCGCAACTTTGCGATCAATGTGATCTGGGACATCTGATCAATCCGCCTCGCCTCGCCGGAATCAATCACCGGCGAGGTGAGGATTTTTTACTGTGCCGCGTCTTCTTGTTCGTCTAGTTACTAACCGCCCAGCCATGCCTCAGGGCAACACGGCGCTCCCTTCACAAGGACTTTGTCATGACCGCTTCGCCTTCCGCAGAACGCCCAAGCCTGCGCTCCCAGCGCCTGAACCAGATCACCAGCGAGCCGCACACCCGGCTCGATGCGCTGGTCAAGGCGCACGCGCCGTTTGAAACCCGACCCAACTTCGCGCGCTTCGTGGTGGCGCAGTACCTGTTCCAATCGGAACTGGTGGCGCTGTACAACGATGCCGCGCTGATCAAGATCGTCCCCGACCTGGCCGAGCGCTGCCGCGCCGACGCCGCCAGGCTGGACCTGGCCGACCTGGACACTGACGTGCCGGCCGCCGTCCCCGGCGCCGTGCAGAACCCGAGCCAAGCCGAAGCCCTGGGCTGGTTGTTCGTCTCCGAAGGCTCCAAGCTGGGCGCGGCGTTCCTGATCAAGCGCGCCGTGGCCCTGGGCCTGAGCGAAACCTTCGGCGCCCGCCACCTCGGCGAGCCGGCCGGCGGCCGCGCCGACGGCTGGAAGCGCTTCACCCGCACCCTCGACGGCCTGGAATTCAGCGCCGAAGAAGAAGCCGATGTGGAAAAAGGTGCGCTCAATGCGTTTATGCGCTTCACGGTGTTGCTCGAACAGGCATACGCTACCGCCCCTGAGCTGGCCTGATATTCGATTGAAATGCGTAATCGGTGGGAGGGGCGGTGCGACGATTCGACTTGCTCCCGATAGGGGTGGGTCAGCCATGAAAATGATGGCTGACACGCCGTCATCGGGAGCAAGTCGAATCGTCGCACCGCCCCCCCACACTTGGATCTCATGCCAAGCTGAATAATTGTTTTCCCCGACTTGCACACACCCATGACCGGCAAATCCCCATCCACCTCGAGAATCGCCCGGCTCCTCTTCGGCCTGCTGGCCTACGTCAGCCTGGGTATCGGGTTGGTGGCGATTGTCGTGCCGGGCTTGCCCACCACCGAATTCATCCTGCTGGCTGCCTGGGCCGCCACCAAAAGCTCGCCGCGCCTCAGCGCCTGGCTGGAAAACCACCGCCTGTTCGGGCCGATCCTGTTCAACTGGCGCAACGGCAAGATCATCGCGCGCCGCGCCAAAATCAGCGCCACCGTCAGCATGCTGTTCTGTGCCCTACTGATGCTGCTGACGCTCGATCACGGCTGGCCGATCTACCTGACCATCGCCGGAATGAGCCTGGGCAACCTGTGGATATGGTCCCGCCCGGAACGGCTCGCACGCCCCGCATAGCGCGGGATGTAGGCGTTTTCCTACCGTTCATCGCCTCCCTCTCATGAAACCCCTGGCTGCGCCGATGCTCCGGATAAGGCGCCGAATGGACTTGGCCCAGCTCGCATACCAACAAGCCCATCCGTGAGTGAACCTATGTTCGATACCCTCTCCATCCGCTTGAAAATCGTGCTGCTGTCCGGCCTCTGCCTGCTGGGAGTGATTGCGCTGGTGGTCGGCATGAATATTTACAATACCGCGCAGAACAATGCGCTGGTCAGCGACTCAAGCTCACGGATGCTCACCGCCAGTGTGCAACAACTGCTGCAAGCCAAGGCTGCCGAACAGGCGGTGCAACTGCAGCGAACCTTCGGCGACAGCCTGGTGGCGCTGACCGCCCTCGCCGACCAGGTCAAAGACCTGCGCACCCTGGCCGCCAAGCGCTCCCTCGAACCGGGCGCGCTGCGTGAAGAACTCAACCAGAGCCTGAAAACCGCGTTTGAACGCAACAGCAAGGTGCTGGGGATCTGGATGTCGTTCGAGCCCAATGCGCTGGATGGCAAGGACAGTGAGTTTATCGACGACAAGGCGCGTGTCTCCAACGATAAAGGCCGTTTCTCCAGCTACTGGAGCCGCGCCGGCGGCGAAGACTTGAACACCATCATGGTCGAAGAGGACCTGAACAAAACCACCCTCAACCTCAACGGCACCCCCTACAACATCTGGTACACCTGCCCACGGGACACCCGTCGCGCTTGCCTGCTGGACCCGTATGAAGACACGGTGGGCGGCAAGACTGTATTGATGACCACCATCGCCCTGCCGTTGCTGGTAGACGGCAAACTCATCGGCGTCCTGGGCGTCGACATTGCCCTCAATGCCTTGCAAGCCAGCACCGATGTTGCACAGAAAGACCTGTTCAACGGTATGGCGCAGTTGGAGATTATCTCCAGCACCGGTTTGATCGCCGCCTACAGTGGCGAACCGGCCAAGGTCGGCAAGAACCTGATCGACACCCTGGGCGCCGAAGGCAAAGAGATCGTGCAACTGCTGGGCAGCGACAACCGCACGATTCTCGAACAGGAAAACACCATTCGCGCGGTGTACCCGCTCAAACCGCTTGCCGACGCCAAGTCCTGGGGCATAGTGATCAAGCTGCCCAAGGCCGTACTGCTGGCCGACAACGTCAAGCTGCAAGCCGTACTCGACAAGGCTCAGGCCAGCGGCACGCTCAAGGCCTTGCTGGTCGCGGCCGTCGCCGCATTGCTCGGCCTGCTGCTGGTCTGGCTGACCGCCACCGGCGTGACCCGGCCGATCAACAGCGTGGCTGCCATGCTCAAGGACATCGCCAGCGGCGACGGCGACCTCACCCAGCGCCTGGCCTACTCCAAGAAAGACGAGCTGGGCGAACTGGTGACCTGGTTCAACCGTTTCCTCGACAAGCTGCAACCGACCATCGCGCAGATCAAGCAAAGCATCAGCGAAGCCCGTGGCACGGCGGACCAGTCTTCGGCCATTGCACGCCAGACCAGCGAAGGCATGCAGGTGCAGTTCCGCGAGATCGACCAGGTGGCCACGGCGTCCAATGAAATGAGCGCCACCGCCCATGACGTCGCCAACAGCGCCTCCAACGCCGCCAGCGCGGCGCGCGGGGCCGATCAGTCGGCGCGCGAAGGCATGTCGATCATCGAGCAGAGCACCCGCGATATCACCACCCTCGCCGACGAAGTCAGCAAGGCCGTGAGCGAAGTCGAAGCACTGGCCGTCAACAGCGAGCAGATCGGTTCAGTGCTGGAAGTGATCCGCAGCATTGCCGAGCAGACCAACCTGCTGGCGCTCAACGCCGCCATCGAAGCGGCACGCGCCGGGGAAAGCGGGCGCGGGTTTGCGGTAGTGGCCGACGAAGTACGCAACCTGGCCAAGCGCACCCAGGATTCGGTGGAGGAAATCCGCCAGGTGATCGAACGCATCCAGAGCGGCACCCGTGGCGTGGTGGCGACCATGCATTCGAGCCAACAGCAGGCCCAGAGCAATGCCGGGCAGATCCATCAGGCCGTGCAGGCGCTGGGCAAGATCAGCGACGCAGTGACGGTGATCAGCGACATGAACCTGCAGATCGCCAGCGCCGCCGAACAACAGAGCGCAGTGGCCGAAGAGGTCAACCGCAATGTGTCGGCGATCCGCACCGTGACCGAAACCCTCACCGGCCAGGCTACGGAATCGGCGGCAATCAGCAGCCAACTCAATGCACTGGCCAGCCAGCAGATGAAACTGATGGATCAGTTCAGGGTGTAAACAACACTGTAGGAGCGAGCTTGCTCGCGAAGAACGTCAACGATCACGCGTGCATCCTGAATGAACGCGGTGCCCTTGAGTTTTTCGCGAGCAAGCTCGCTCCTACAGGCCGGTCCAGGCCGTGACAAACGCCGCCACATCCTCGATCACGCGTGCATCCTAGATGAACGCGGTGTCCTTGAGTTTTTCGCTGTAGGAGCGAGCTTGCTCGCGAAGAACGTCAACGATCATGCGTGCATCCTGGATGAACGCGGTGTCCTTGAGTTTTTCGCGAGCAAGCTCGCTCCTACAGGCCGGTCCAGGCCGTGACAAACGCCGCCACATCCTCGATCACGCGTGCATCCTGGATGAACGCGGTGCCCTTGAGTTTTTCGCGAGCAAGCTCGCTCCTACAGGCCGGTCCAGGCCGTGACAAACGCCGCCACATCCTCTTTCGGCGCGGTACGCGGCGGGTTCTGCGGGGTGCCCAGGTAGAGGAAGCCAATGACTTCCTCGCCCTCTTTCAGTCCCAGCCCCTTGGCCACATGGGCCGAGTAGGACAAGTCCCCGGTGCGCCACACCGCGCCAATCCCCTGGGCATAGGCCGCCAGCAGGATGCCATGGGCGGCACAAGCCGCCGCCAGCAACTGCTCGGATTTCGGCACCTTGAAGTGTTCCTGCTGGCGGGCAATCACCACTACGACCAGCGGCGCGCGCAACGGGCCGTTCTGGGCCTTGTCGAGGACGGCCTGCGGCGCGTCGGGGTCTTGCAGGCGGGCGGCTTCGACCAGCAACGTGCCCATCTGCTCACGGGCCGCGCCTTCCACGGTGAGGAACCGCCAAGGACGCAACTGGCCGTGGTCGGGCGCACGCATGGCCGCGGCGAACAGCACATCACGCTGCTCCTGGGTCGGTGCCGGTTCCAGCAGGCGCGGCACGGAAACACGGTTGAGCAAAGCGTCGAGAGCCTGCATTGGCCACCTCCAGAAAAAAATGTGCGGTCATTCTAGCGGGAATGGACCGGGATGCCATCAAACGATAATTGCTCTTATTCAAACCGCCCCGCCCTGTTAGACTTTGCGACCTTATTTTCCGCCTTTGCTCAGGAAACTCGATGCTCCGTTCGCTTCTTCGCCTGTCTGCAGGACTGATGGCCATGAGCCTGGTTGCCTGCGATGACGCCCCCCGGTTTACCCAGGCTGAGCCGGGGGAAGCGCGGGCCGGCGGGGCAACGACGGTGAACAAACACGGCCAGAACGCCTTTTCCCTGCCCTCGGCCAACCTGTCGCCAACCCGCCGCCTGGATTTCAGCGTCGGCAACAGTTTCTTTCGCAGCCCCTGGGTGATCGCGCCTTCCACCACCACCGCGCGCGACGGCCTGGGGCCGCTGTTCAACACCAATGCCTGCCAGAACTGCCATATCAAGGACGGCCGTGGCCACCCGCCACTGGCCGACGCGCAGAACGCCGTGTCGATGCTGGTGCGCCTGTCGATCCCGGATGCGCCGCCGTATGCCAAGCTCATCGAGCAACTCGGCGTAGTGCCCGAGCCGGTCTACGGTGGGCAGTTGCAGGACATGGCCGTACCCGGCGTGGCGCCGGAGGGCAAGGTGCGGGTCGACTACACGCCGGTCAACGTCACGTTCACGGACGGCAGCGTCGTCGAACTGCGCAAGCCCAACCTGCAGATCACCCAACTCGGTTACGGCCCGATGCACCCGGACACGCGCTTCTCCGCACGCATCGCCCCGCCGATGATCGGCCTGGGCCTGCTCGAAGCGATTGCCGACGCAGATATCCTGCGCAACACCGACCCGAAGACCGCCGACAAAGACGCCATCGTCGGCCGCGCGAACTGGGTCTGGGATGACGCCCGGCAAAAAGCCGTGCTCGGACGCTTCGGCTGGAAAGCCGGGCAACCCAACCTCAATCAACAGAACGTTCACGCGTTTTCGGGGGATATGGGCCTCACCACGTCGCTGAGACCCGTCGATGACTGCACCGACGCCCAGGTCGCCTGCAAACAGGCGCCCAACGGCAATGGCCCCGATGGCGAGCAGGAAGTCAGCGATAACATCCTGCGCCTGGTGCTGTTCTATACCCGCAACCTGGCGGTGCCCGTGCGCCGCGACGTCGACGCACCACAGGTGCTGACCGGGAAGAACCTGTTCTACCAGGCCGGTTGCCAGGGGTGTCATACGCCGTCGTTCACCACGGCGGCCAATGCTGCCGAACCTGAACTGGCCAACCAGGTGATTCGCCCCTACAGCGACCTGCTGTTGCATGACATGGGCGACGGCCTGGCCGACCACCGCACCGAATTCAAGGCCAGTGGCCGCGACTGGCGCACGCCACCGTTGTGGGGCATCGGCCTGACGCAAACCGTCAGTGGCCACACCCAGTTCTTGCATGACGGCCGCGCCCGCAACCTGCTGGAAGCCGTGCTCTGGCACGGCGGTGAAGCACAAGCGGCGCAGCAGCATGTGTTGTCCTTCAATGCCGAGCAGCGCGCTGCACTGCTGGCGTTCCTGAACTCTTTATAAGCTTCGCCCCACTTACAGAAGGGAGCTCGACATGTTCCGTCCCAAGTTGTTGTTCACCAGCCTGGCCGCCCTCGCGCTCGGTGCCTGCTCGCCGCAAGACCCGCAAGCGGTGACCTCGGCCGCCATCGCCAAGCAAGTGATCTTGCCGACCTACAGCCGCTGGGTGGAAGCCGACCGTCAACTGGCCGTCAGCGCCCTGGCGTACTGCCAGGGCAAGGAAAGCCTGGACACCGCTCGCGCCGACTTCCTTCACGCCCAAAAAGCCTGGGCCGAACTGCAACCGCTGCTGATCGGCCCGCTGGCCGAGGGTAACCGTTCGTGGCAGGTGCAGTTCTGGCCGGACAAGAAAAACCTGGTGGGTCGCCAGGTCGAGCAACTGGTCGCCGCCCAGCCGCAGATCGATGCGGCCGCCCTGGCCAAATCCAGCGTAGTGGTGCAGGGCCTGTCGGCCTATGAATACATCCTCTACGACGCCAAGACCGATATCGCCGACGCCGCCCAGAAAGCCCGCTACTGCCCGCTGCTGACGGCCATCGGCGAGCGCCAGAAAGCCCTGGCCGAAGAGATCCTGGCCAGTTGGAACAGCACCGACGGCATGCTCGCGCAGATGAGCAAGTTTCCCAACCAGCGCTACGCTGATTCCCACGAGGCCATTGCCGACCTGCTGCGCGTACAAGTGACCGCACTGGACACCCTGAAGAAAAAACTCGGCACGCCGATGGGCCGCCAGACCAAGGGCATCCCGCAGCCGTTCCAGGCCGACGCGTGGCGCAGCCAGTCGTCCCTGCGAAGCCTGGAAGCCAGCCTTGCCGCGGCCCAGACCGTGTGGGTCGGCGTCGACAACAAAGGCCTGCGTGGCTTGTTGCCGGCCGATCAAAAGGCCCTGGCCGAGAAGATCGACGCCGCCTATGCCGCATCCCTGAAACTGTTCGCCAGCAACCAGCGCACCCTCAACGAATTGCTCGGCGATGACGCCGGACGCCAGCAGCTCAACGATCTCTACGACAGTCTCAACGTCGTCCACCGCCTGCACGAAGGCGAGCTGGCCAAGGCGCTGGGCATCCAACTGGGCTTCAACGCCAACGACGGTGACTGATGATGCTCAGGCGACAGGCTTTGGCCATTGGCAGCGCGTTGCTCGGCGCACTCACGCTGGGCGGTTGGACGTTGTTCAAGCAGAAAGACAAGGGCCCGCTGCTGCTCTCGGCGCGGGATGATGCAGACGGCAAACACTATGCTGTCGGTTATCGCCTGGACGGCCAGCGGGTGTTCGCCACCCAGGTCGGCCAGCGCTGCCACGACATCATCAACCACCCGACGCTGCCGATCGCGCTGTTTGTCGCCCGTCGCCCAGGCACCGAGAGTTACCTGATCGACCTGCGTGATGGCGCGCTGCTGCAAACCATCACCGCGAATGCAAACCGCCACTTCTATGGCCACGCGGTAATCCATAAAAGTGGCGACTGGCTGTACGCCACCGAAAACGACACCTCCGATCCGGGCCGTGGCCTGCTCGGGGTGTACCGGTTCGAAGGCGAACGGCTGGTGCATAGCGGCGAGATTTCCACCCATGGCATCGGCCCGCACCAGGTGGCGTGGATGCCCGACGGCGAAACCCTGGTGGTGGCCAACGGCGGCATCCGCACCGAAGCCGAAAGCCGCGTGGAAATGAACCTCAACGCCATGGAACCGAGCCTGGTGCTGATGCAATGCGATGGCAGCCTGATCAGCAAGGAAACCCTCGGCCAGCAGATGAATAGCGTGCGCCATATGGGCATCGCCAGCGATGGCACCATCCTCACCGGGCAGCAGTTCATGGGGCCGTCCCAGGAGCGCTCCGAGTTGCTTGCGATCAAGCGGCCGGGGCAGCCATTCATGGCGTTTGCGGTGGCCGACGAGCAGTTACAGGCGATGGCGCACTACACCGCCAGCGTCGCGGTACACAGCGAATTGCGCCTGGTCGCGTTGACCGCACCGCGCGGCAACCGCTTGTTTATCTGGCACATCGACAGCGGCGAGCTGCGCCTGGATGGGCCGTTGCCGGACTGTGCGGGCGTGGGTGCGGTGGCGGACGGGTTTGTCGTGACCTCCGGCCAGGGGCGCTGCCGGTTCTATGACTGCCGCCAGGCACAGCTGAGCGCAACACCGTTGGAATTGCCAGCCGGGCTTTGGGATAACCATCTGCATCTGGTCTGACGGTCAGGCTCGGCCCGCGCTGCGCCCGACGGGCAAATCGCTGGCGAAAAAAAAAGGGCCTCGTCTCACAAGGCCCTTTTTGGGTGGTTTTGATCGTTTCAACTTTGTGGCCCCACCCCTCGAGACATCCCGAACATGAACAGCAGCAGGTCATGATCGGGCTTGACCGTCGCATTCGCCTTGGCGATGCGCGGCAGCAGGCATTGCCCGCTGCCTTGCACCGCACTGAGGACCTGTGTCCGAGGCTGTTCCCATGCAGCCAGGGCCAGGGCAGCAACGCCCAACGCCCCGACCAGAAACAGACCTCGAGCTATTTCTAGCTTCATTTGGTTAAACCCTTGATAGCGCTGCCAAACGCCGTCTCGTAAAAGTAGCTGAGTTTTGCCCAGTCGCCATCGCTCCACGACGAATGGCGGCGCAGTTGCAGCATGTCATGGGAGGCGGCTCGATAAGCGGTCAGGCGCTGGCGGCATTTCTCGAAGTCCAGCAGCGCGACTTCCACGTTGGCCGAGTCGGGCTCACCCGTAACGCGCACAAAGATATGCTTGATGTACAAGCAACCGTGTTGCCAGCGACCTTTGTGCATGCGCGCCAATGTCGCCGCCACCTCTTTGAGTACACGCTCGTGTACCGCTTCGCCGTACTGTTCACGGCCACCGGCGGCGTACCATTTTTCGATTTCGTCGAAACCGTCCAGCGAAGCCGTCACCAACAATGCTTTCCATTGGTGTTGCGGATCACGACGCGCCTCGCAGAACACCATCTCCGGCACCCGCACATTCAGCGCGCGCAGGCCTTTTAGAGCATCCCGTTCGCGCAACACGGTCGGGCGCCCAAACGGATGCAGCCAACTGCGGTAGATATGCCCGGTCTGACGTTTGCTGTAGAGCAAACGCCCGGTGGGCCCCATCACACGCTGCACGCCACTTTCACCGCCACGCCGACGATTAGGCTCTTCGACCCACTCGCCCTGCTGGCGCCAGAAATACTCAAATCGCTCTTCGGGAGCTACATGACTGCCTGCTACGCACTCAACTGCCATCCTGTTACCTCTTGCGCAATACATATACTCGCCACATGGCGTAGAGCGGAATGAAGTCCAGGGACTCCTGAACACGGAAACCGGCCTGCTCAAACTCTGCCTCGACAGTAGCAGCCGGTAACACGAACCGGTTTTGGTAACCTTCCTGCTCACCTTTCCTACGACGTTTTACTTCAGCACGCTTGCGTTTCCAGGCCTTGAAGTTGCCATCCACCCACAGCGAGATGATCACGCTGTCGCGGGTAACACGATGAAACTCCTGCAATATCGCCAAGCGGTGCTTAGGCTCACCAATGTGGTGCATCAGGCGCATGCAGAAGATGCTGTCGACCGCGTTATCAGGCAAATCGATATCAAAGGCGGATGTCTGCAAAGGGCGTACCCGTTTGACCACGTCCGCCGGCTGGGCGACCATCGCGACCTTCAACATCGACTCCGAATTATCGGCGCCGATGATCACCCGGTTGGGTTTTTCCGCCAGCAACGGCCAGAAACGCCCGGCCCCGCAAGGCAAGTCCAAGACCAGGCCAGGTTCACCGGCCATGGCCAACGCACCGCGCGCCAACTGCTCGTCACGTTTGTGGGACAGCCGGCGAGCTAAATTGTCCTGATGTTTGAGCAAATAACTCTGCGCATGCTCTTCGTCGTACTTATCGGAAAATTCGAGCTTGATCGGGGTAGGCATCTTACGTCTCCGTTTACTGATGCCTACGACCTTAAGTTGCAGACTGTGATCAATAGGTCAACTCGTTGTGAAAAACTTGTCCTGTCCAGATTCATACATGTCAAGACTTTACCGACACAAATGATAGCAACGGGCTATCTACGACGAATTACACTGATCGTTGCCAGCATAGCGGTAGCACACACGGTCAGGATTTGACCTGGCTCAGTTGGACGTGAAAGCGGCAACCATTGGGTTCCATGGTGCTCAGGCTGACGCTCCAGCCTTGGTTTTCGCAGATCCGCTGCACCAGCGACAGCCCCAGGCCAAGGCCTTCGCCGCGTTTTTCGCTGCCGCGCACGAAGGGCTCGAACATGGCTTCGCGCTTGTCTTCGGGAATGCCGACGCCGGAGTCTTCCACCACAAAACCACTCGGTTCCAGGGTGAGCCGGATAAAGCCCTGCTCGGTGTAATGCAGTGCATTACGCAGCAGGTTGCCCATCACCGCATGCAGGAAGGTGGTGTTATAGCGGGTATCCAGGGGGTTGCCCGGCTGGTAGATCAGTTGCAGGCCTTTTTGCTCGATCGGCTCACGCCAGATGCCGAGCAAATCATCCGCCACCTGGGTGAGGGTTACCCGGGGGGACATGGTGGCGTCGTTGTGTTGGGCGCGTGCCAGCATCAGGAAGGTCTGCACCAGTTCGCGCATTTCTTCACAGGCCCTGGCGATACGCAGCACCTGGTTGCGCCCACGCTCGTCGATGGCCGGGTTTTCCAGCAGCAGCTCGCAGGAACTGGCCAATACCATCAACGGCGTGCGCAATTCGTGGCTCACATCACTGGTAAACAACTGCTCGCGGGACAGCGCCTGGCGCAGACGGCCCAATGTGGCGTCGAAGGCCACGGCCAGCTCGCCCACTTCATCGGCGGCGTAATCCGGTGCCAGGGGCGGCGCCAGGCCGAGCAACTGGTCACGATGACGCACCTGGCGCGCCAGGCGCACCACCGGTGCCATCACCTTGCGGGCCAGCACCCAGCCGAGGAAAACCGCCAGCGCCAGGCTGAGCACGAAGCCCACCAGCACCACCGCGAACAGCACGCGCTCACGCTCTTCGAAATCGCTCTGGTCTTGCAGCAGCACGTAACGCCGACCATCGACCACTTCGACCATAGCGTGGTACGACAACGCCTCGCGGAACACTTCATGAAAACCCGGATCCAGGTGCCGCAGGTCCTTGGGCAGCTCGAAATCCCCGCGCCCGCCGCTGAAATAGAACAGTTGGTCCGGCTCGGGTCGGTGGCTCCAGTCCTCGACGCTGTCCATCAGCAGCAGGCGCTGCAAGTCGCCGCCCAAACCTGCCGAAATCAGCTTCTCTTCCACCAGATGCACCGTCGCGATGATCCCCATCGCGAAGGCGCCCGCCACCAATGCGCTCATCAAGGCAAAGGCGATGATGATCCGCTGGGCAAGGCTTTGCTTAAACTCCATCACGACCCTCGGCCAGGCGGTAACCCACACCGTGTACCGTTTGCAGCAATGGTTTGGCGAAAGGTTTATCGATCACTTGGCGCAACTGGTGGACGTGACTGCGCAGGCTGTCACTGTCGGGGCAATCATCCCCCCATAGGGCTTCTTCGAGAATTTCCCGACGCAGCACATGGGGACTTTTCTGCATCAACACCGCCAGCAGCTTCAGGCCCACCGGGTTGAGCTTGAGCAGGCGCCCTTCGCGGGTGACTTCCAGGGTATCGAGGTCGTAATGCAGGTCGGCCACCTGCAGGGCACGGCGTCCGCCCCCCTGGGCGCGGCGCAGCACGGCTTCGATGCGCGCGGCCAGTTCCGACAGGGCAAACGGCTTGAGCAAGTAGTCATCAGCGCCGGACTTGAAGCCCTGCAGGCGATCATCCAACTGATCGCGGGCGGTGAGCATGATCACCGGCGTATCGCGGCGCGCATCTTCGCGCAGGCGTTTGCACAGGGTGTAGCCATCGATGCCGGGCAGCATGATGTCGAGTACGATCAGGTCGTAGTGCTCGGTGGCAGCCAGGTGCAGGCCCGACAAACCGTCCTGCGCGCAGTCCACGGTGTAACCTTTGAGCCCCAGATAATCGGCCAGATTGGCCAAAATATCGCGGTTGTCTTCAACCAATAAAATTCGCATGGGCAGTGTCTCCGTACTTTCGTGCCAGCCGTGTGTTGGCTCGCGCAGCTTAAGGCCTAGTGGGGCTCAGGGATAGAGCTGAGCGCTGCGCAGATAAACGATTTCAACCGATTAAAGAGTTGAACGAGTTTTTCACTATAGCTTCACAAACTGACTACAGTGCCAGGCCGAAGATCGCCCCCATCGATCTAAGGAAGTTGGACATGGGGTTTCTCAAAACGGCGCCTATGCGCTATTTGCTGTTGGTAACCGGTGCCTGGCTGGTTGTTTTCCTGCTCACCCGCAGCGTACTGCTCATTACGCATCTGGATGAAGTCGGCGGCAATCTGCTGCCGGTGTTTGGCGTGGGCCTGCTCTATGACCTGGCTTTTCTAGCCTATGCCGCCCTCCCTCTGGGGCTGTACCTGTTGCTGTGTCCGCCCGCGCTGTGGCGTCGCCGTGGCCATCGCTGGTTCCTGCAGGCAGTGCTCACCGTCAGCCTGTTTGCAATGCTGTTCACCTCGGTGGCCGAATGGTTGTTCTGGGATGAGTTCGGCGTGCGCTTCAACTTTATCGCCGTCGACTACCTGGTGTACTCCGACGAAGTACTGAACAACCTGCTGGAATCCTACCCCATCGGCAAGTTGCTCAGTTTGCTGGCGATGCTGGCTGTCGTGCTGAGCCTGGCCCTGCGCAAGCCATTCAATGCGGCAATGAACGCCCCGCTGCCGCCCATGCGCGGCCGTTTGTTGAATGCCTTGGCGCTGTTGGTCGTCGCGGGCCTGAGCCTGCAACTGATCAGCCAGGACAGCCCACGCGCCCAAGGCGGCAATGCCTACAAGAACGAACTGGCGAGCAATGGCCCGTATCAGTTTTTCGCCGCGTTCCGTAACAACGAGCTGGATTACTCACAGTTCTACAAGAGCCTGCCAACCGAGATCGTGGCCAAGCAGTTGCGCGCCGAACTCAGCGAGCCCAATGCGCGCTTCATCGGCCAGGACCCACTGGATATCCGCCGTGCCATCACCCACCCGGGCACGCTGCGCAAACCCAACATCGTGCTGGTGACCATCGAAAGTTTCAGCGCCAAATACATGGGCAGCAATGGCGACGGGCGCAACCTCACGCCGAATCTCGACGCCTTGCGTCAACAAAGCCTGTACTTCAACAACTTCTACGCCACCGGCACCCGCACCGACCGTGGCCTGGAGGCGATCACCCTGGCCATCCCACCGACGCCGGGACGCTCCATCGTCAAGCGCATTGGTCGGGAGAGCGGCTTTGCCAGCCTGGGGCAACAACTCACGGCCATCGGTTACGACAGCGTGTTTGTGTACGGCGGGCGCGGTTATTTCGACAACATGAACGCGTTTTTCAGCGGCAACGGTTATCGCGTCGTAGACCAGAGCAGCGTGCCCGAGTCGGAAATCTCGTTCAAGAATGCCTGGGGCATGGCGGACGAGGATCTGTACAAACAGACCCTGAAGCTGGCCGATGCCGACTACGCCAAGCAGCAGCCGTTCTTGCTGCAACTGATGACCACCTCCAACCATCGCCCCTACACCTACCCGGACGGGCGCATCGATATCAAATCCGGCAATGGCCGCGACGGCGCGGTGAAGTATACCGACCATGCCATCGGCCAATTCCTGGAAGCGGCGCGTCAGAAGCCATGGTTCGATAACACGATCTTCGTCTTCGTCGCCGACCACACCGCCGGCAGTGCAGGCAAGGAAGACCTGCCCATCACCAACTATCAAATTCCACTGTTCATCTATGCGCCGAAGCTGATCGACGCACGGGAATCGGCGCAACTGGCCAGCCAGATCGACCTGGCGCCGACCCTGCTGGGCCTGATCAACCTGAGCTATGAATCGACCTTCTTTGGCCGTGACCTGTTGCAGGACAACCCATTGCCCCCTCGGGTCGTGGTCGGCAACTACCAGCACCTGGGGCTGTTCGACGGCAAAAACCTGGCGATTCTCAGCCCACGCCAGGGTCTGCGTCGCCACGACGAGGCGCTGGGTAAAAGCCAGGAGTTGCGGGTCGGCAGCGATGACCCGCTGATCCAGCGGGCAATCACCTACTACCAGGCCGCCAGTTATGATTTCAAACAACAACTGCTGAGCTGGAAAGCGCCCAAGGAAGAGGCCCCGGCATTAAGCACGCGCTAACCAAAACGTCCCGTACAGCCGAGTACGGGACTTTTTTATCAGGGTTTACCATGCAATCCCCACCTGTTGTTCCGGTTTCCAAACCTCTCAATTTCTGGCTGTGCCTGGGCATCCCCGCCGGTGCTGTGCTGCTGATGCTATTGCTGCAGCTGACATCGCTGGACATGGACCTCACCAAGCAGTTCTACAGCGCTGCGGGTGGCGGCTTCATCGGGCGTTACAGCTTCTTCCTTGAAGACATCCTGCATGACCGCGCCAAACAGATGGTCATCCTGTTCTCGGTGCTGGCCATTCTGGGGTTTGCCGGTACCTTTATCCTCCAGCGCCTCAAGCCGTACCGCCGCGAACTGGGCTGCCTGGTGTTGTCCCTGGGACTGGCCACGGCGTTCGTCTCGCCGTTGAAAACCGTCACCGCCGTGCAATGCCCGTGGAGCCTCAAGGAGTTCGGTGGCCAGGAAACCTACAGCGAACTGCTGAGCCCTCGCCCGCCCACCGATAAACCTGGGCGCTGCTGGCCCGGCGGACATGCGGCAACCGGGTTCGCCCTGTTCGCCTGGTTCTTTGCGCTACGGGATCGTCGGCCGCGGATGGCGCGCAAGGCGTTCATCTTTGCCGTGGCGCTGGGCAGCGTGTTTTCCGTGAGCCGCATGGCACAGGGCGCGCACTTCTTTTCCCACAATGTGTGGACGGCGATTTTCTGTTGGCTGATCTGCCTGGGGCTGTACTGCCTGATACTCTATCGGCCATCGAAGGTCAGGGTGTCAGAAGTGCGTGCATTGAATACGTAGACCGGCCAACCACTTCAGTTACCTCCCTCCCTTTACACACCCGCATAAAAAAACCCCGCCTGCATCGCTGCAGGCGGGGTTTTTCAGTCGCCGGGTAAGGCTGGCTTACATCATGCCGCCCATGCCACCCATGCCGCCCATGTCTGGCATACCGCCGCCAGCCGAGCCTTCTTTCTTCGGTGCTTCAGCAACAGCGGCTTCGGTGGTCAGGATCAGACCGCCGATGGAGGAAGCTGCTTGCAGCGCCGAACGAGTCACCTTGGTAGGGTCCAGGATGCCCATTTCGATCATGTCGCCGTATTCGCTGGTTGCCGCGTTGTAACCGAAGTTACCTTTACCGTTCTTCACAGCGTTAACCACAACGCTTGGCTCGTCGCCGCTGTTGGCAGCGATCTGACGCAGCGGTGCTTCAACGGCGCGACGCAGTACAGCGATACCCACGTCCTGATCGGCGTTGTCGCCTTTCAGGTCCAGGATGGCTTCCAGGGCGCGGATCAGTGCAACACCACCGCCAGGTACCACGCCTTCTTCAACGGCTGCGCGGGTTGCGTGCAGGGCGTCTTCAACGCGGGCTTTCTTCTCTTTCATTTCAACTTCGGAGCCAGCGCCAACCTTGATCACTGCAACGCCGCCGGACAGCTTGGCCAGACGCTCTTGCAGTTTTTCACGGTCGTAGTCCGAGGAAGTTTCGGCAACCTGGGCACGGATCTGAGTGATGCGCGACTGGATGTCCTGATCTACGCCAGCACCGTCGACGATGATGGTGTTTTCCTTGGAGATGGTCACGCGCTTGGCGCTGCCCAGGTTTTCCAGGGTGGCGCTTTCCAGGCTCAGGCCGATCTCTTCGGAGATAACGGTACCGCCGGTCAGAACGGCGATGTCCTGCAGCATGGCCTTGCGACGGTCGCCGAAGCCTGGAGCCTTGACGGCTGCAACCTTGACGATGCCACGCATGTTGTTCACAACCAGAGTCGCCAGGGCTTCGCCTTCAACGTCTTCGGAAACGATCAGCAGTGGGCGGCCGGCCTTGGCAACGGCTTCCAGCACCGGCAGCATTTCGCGGATGTTGGAGATTTTTTTGTCGACCAGCAGGATCAGCGGGCTTTCCAGCTCGGCAACCATGGTTTCTGGCTTGTTGACGAAGTACGGGGACAGGTAGCCACGGTCGAACTGCATGCCTTCTACAACCGACAGTTCGTTTTCCAGGCCAGTGCCTTCTTCAACGGTGATCACGCCTTCTTTACCGACTTTTTCCATGGCTTCGGCAATGATGTCGCCGATGGAGTTGTCGGAGTTGGCGGAGATGGTACCCACCTGAGCGATAGCCTTGGTGTCAGCGCATGGCTTGGACAGGTTTTTCAGCTCTTTGACGATGGCGATGGTCGCCTTGTCGATGCCGCGCTTGAGGTCCATCGGGTTCATGCCGGCAGCGACGGCTTTCAGGCCTTCGTTGACGATCGACTGAGCCAGAACGGTAGCGGTGGTGGTGCCGTCGCCTGCGTCATCGTTGGCACGGGAGGCAACGTCTTTGACCAGCTGCGCGCCCATGTTCTCGAAACGGTCTTCCAGTTCGATTTCTTTGGCGACGGAAACGCCGTCCTTGGTGATGGTCGGAGCGCCGAAGCTCTTCTCGATGATCACGTTACGGCCTTTAGGGCCCAGGGTCGCTTTTACTGCGTCAGCCAGGACGTTGACACCGGTGAGCATTTTCTTGCGGGCGGAATCGCCGAATTTAACTTCTTTAGCAGCCATTATCGATATTCCTTAAATACTTTGTAGTAACGGGAAAATGAGCGGGGAAATCAGCCTTCCAGAACGGCGAGAATCTCGTTCTCAGCCATGACCAGCAGGTCTTCGCCGTCGACTTTCACAGTGTTGCTGCCGGAGTAAGGACCGAATACAACCTTGTCACCGACTTTAACGGCCAGCGCACGTACTTCACCGTTTTCCAGAGTCTTGCCTGGGCCTGCAGCGACGATCACACCGTGGTTGGCTTTTTCAGCAGCCGAACCTGGCAGAACGATACCGCCAGCGGTTTTCTTTTCTTCTTCGCTGCGACGGATAACGACGCGGTCGTGCAGAGGACGAAGCTTGCTCATTGTCGATCTCTCCTAATTGTGTTTTTCATCGGCCGGTGTCAGTACCGGCAGGTTAAATCCGGCGGGGCCGGTCGCGGTTCGCTGGGCGAAACGCGGAAGTCTGTCTGGTGTCGCCACCAGAAACCTTGCGGTGACCGTTACATAAGGGCGCATCAGCTTATTACAAGGGGCCGGCGATGAATTTTTTTGCGTCTGCCGGCCCTTAAAAACAACACAGCCCCCGAAGGGGCCGCGCCAGTGAAGCGGTTATTTGCTGTCGCGATGCTCGAACTCACCTTCGATCACATCACCTTCTCGCCCCAACGGCTGGCGCGGAGCCGGGCCGCCACGGGGTTGCAGGTCATCGGCGAACGCCCGTTGGCGAATCGCAGCCTCTTCGGCGCGCTGGCGCATCTTGCCCGCCAGCAGCTTGCGGGTGAACGGCAGCAACATGACCAGGCCGAGCACATCGCTGATGAAGCCTGGCAGGATCAACAGGCCACCGGCCAGAGCCATCATCAGCCCTTCGAGCATGGTTTGTGCCGGCAATTCGCCGCGATTCAGGCTTTCACGGGCACGCAGCGCCGTGGCCAGACCGGCGACGCGCAGCACCAGAACGCCGAGCATCGAGCCGAGAATGATCAGCAGCAGTGCCGGGAAAAACCCGATCGCACCACTGACTTTTACGAATACGAACAGCTCCAACACCGGGAACAGCAGAAAGAGCAATAAAAAAGGGCGCATCAAATGGTTTCCTCAACGCAAGATTGCCTTGCCAGTCCACCTTAGATGACGTCGCCATTTCGTGAATTCAAGCTTCAGCGACGCTTTTTTTCGGCCAGACCTCAGCATGAGCCAAGGAAACCAGGGCCTCGCGCACTTGTGTCGGCGTGTTGCAAGACTCGGCGAACGGCAACCAGTGCAGCGCATGCCCTATGCGCAGGTGCATGCCTTCGCTGTCGATCCCGGCCAGTTGCGCCGGCTCGTGGGTGGGCAAACCGGCCAACCCGACGTAATGGGCGATGGCCTTGGTGTGGTCGGCGTTCATGTGCTCGACCATGCTGCGCTCGGCCGGGCCGGCGAACGGGTTGGCCAGGGTCAACCGGTCAAGCCAGTGAATCGCGCCAAAGCCGCCGATATAGCGGTGACGTACCGGCTTGAGTACCCAGAAGTCGAAGTCGTGGGCCTGGTGATAGTTGGCCGATTCGGGGAAGTAGCGGTAATAGCGTTCGGCGGCCGCTTCAATCGCGGTGGCATCGTGCAATTGCTCGGCTTCGGCCAGGTAGGTCAGGCGCCCCACTGCCTGCACGTCATCCGCTTCACGCTCACCGACCAGCAGCGAGCACTTGGGGTCTTTCTGCAGGTTATGGGTGTGTTGGGCAATCCGGCTGATCAGGATCAGCGGCCGGCCTTGCTCGTCCAGGCAATACGGCACGACCGAACCGAAGGGAAAACCGGGCATGGCTTTGGACAATGTGGAGAGGGCTCCACGGTATTCCTTGAGCAACAGCTCTCGGGCGTTCTTGGCAACGTGCGCGCTCAACGTATGACTCCTCGGGAATTCAGTCGCCCATAGCGTATGGGAATGGATCTCAAGCCAAGGTAATCAATATCCGCGCAGGTTGCCAGCGGGCACGAAGCGGATTACCAGGCCACGCCAAACCCTGCGGTGTAGCGGGTCTTGCTCAAGCTGCTTTCCGAGTCGCCGCTGATCACGTCACGCTCGGCCTTGAGATTGAGCGACGCCCACTCGGTGACCTTGTAGCGCAGGCCCATTTCCGCATCGAGGGCATACTCGGCCGGCCCGCCGATAGGCTTGCCCAACTCGCCGGAGGTGAAGAATTCAACTGTCTTGCCGATCAGGTAGCGGTTGTAGTCCCACTTCATGGCCAGGGAATAGAAGTTGTCCTTGCCGCCATCGAAATATTCGTAATCGGTGCGGTTGACCAACGAACCCAGGGAGAACGCGCCGAGCTCATCGTCCCAGAATTGGTAGCCCGGGCCGGTGCCGACAGTGCGTTGGCGGGACAGGTCTTCGACCCTGTCGCGCTTATAGGTCAAGCGGCCCTGCCAGAACCAGTGCTCGGTGATGAAGCGGTCGAGGTCGTATTCCAGGGACCAGTTGTCGGTGGTGGTGACGTCGTCCTGGAACTCGCGGTTGTACTCGCCCTGCCCGGTGTGGCGCCATTGGCCGTGGCGGGCGGAGGTCTTGAAGTCGATGTCGTAGTCGTTGGTGTCCTTCTCGGCGCGCTTGTAGTCCAGCGCCATGTCGACATTGCCTTTCCACACCAGGTCTTCGATCACCGGCGTGGGCTTGATGATCTGCTGGATGCTGGCCAGTTCCACGGTCTTGGGCGCTTCGCCGTTGGCCAGCACCACTTTGCCATCCGCCGCAGCCTGCAAGGATTTGGCTTTCTCACCGGTGTAGGCATCCTGCTTGACCAACAACTCCTGATCGCTTTCCAGGGTTTTCACCTGCTTCCAATCCACCGGGATAGCCCCCGCATAGTCGGTCTGGATCAGCAGCTTGCCACCGTCGAAGAGCTTGATCTTGCCGGACAGGCGGTCACCGTTCTTTAACCAGACGGTGTCGGCGAGCAAGGGGGTGGAAGCGCTGAAAACAGCAAGGCACAGCAAGGTTCTGGACAACATAAGCAGATAAGGGGCTCAGGATTGGCGAAATAGGGGCGTTATCGTGTTAGATAGCTAGGACTGACTCAATGAATTGTGTTGAGTTCAGTTCTCATCTGCATATTTACAGACGTTTCTTACAAGAAACCGACGATCTGAACGGATATATCCACCGTGAAGCAACCCGCCGAAGCCCCGCAAAGCCCTGCCGAGATGCGCCGCACCGCGCTGTACCTAACGCTGGCGCAAATCCCCGAAGGTTGCGTGGTGAGTTACGGCGAACTGGCCCACCTCGCCGGGCTGGGGCGCGCGGCGCGCTGGGTCGGGCGCACCCTGAGCCAACTGCCCGACGATACCCGCTTGCCCTGGCACCGCGTGCTGGGGGCCGGCGGTCGGATAAGCCTGCCGACGGGCAGCGCCTCAGGCGACGAACAACGTGCGCGTTTACGCAACGAAGGTGTCGCTATCCTGAACAATCGCGTGGATATTCAGCGTCATGGCTGGCGCCCGGTAGAGCACAGCGGTTAGAGTGCGCGCTTTGTTTCCGTGAATCTGAGGCAGACTCCAGCCCATGCCCCGTAAAACCTGGCGCGCCGCGCTCGCCGCCTATGCCAGCCCCTCGACGTTAGTGCTGTTGTTGCTCGGCTTTGCCGCCGGCTTGCCTTACATGTTGGTGTTCTCGACGCTTTCGGTATGGTTGCGTGAGGCCGGTGTGGCCCGCGAGACCATCGGCTATGCGAGCCTGATCGGTTTGGCGTATGCCTTCAAATGGGTGTGGTCGCCATTGCTCGACCAATGGCGCCTGCCGCTGCTGGGCAAACTCGGACGTCGTCGCTCCTGGCTGGTGCTGGCCCAATCGCTGGTGATCCTCGGATTGATCGGCATGGGCTTCTGCGACCCGCAGAAACACTTGTCCTGGCTGATCGCTATTGCGGTGATCGTCGCCTTCGCTTCGGCTACCCAGGATATTGCAGTCGATGCCTATCGCCTGGAAATCGCCGATGACAGCCGTCAGGCTGCCCTGGCCGCCAGCTATATGTCCGGTTACCGCATCGCCGCCCTGCTCGCCACGGCCGGCGCGCTGTTTTTTGCCGAAGGTTTCGGCTCTACCGGTTTCAACTATAAACACTCGGCGTGGACCGGCACCTATGTGCTGTTCGGCGTGCTAATGATTCCGGCGCTGCTGACCACCCTGTTCATGCGCGAGCCCAATGTGCCACTGCGCACCCAGTTGCAGGCCGGACGCTACAGTTTCGTGCATCAGTTGGTGTCGGTGTTTGTGCTGATCGTGCTGTTGGTGTCGGTGCCGGCGACGTTCACCCAGTTGTACAACACCGATTTCGCCAGCGTGCTGTTCCACGGTGTCAGCCTGTGGGAACTGTTAATGGAAGACCGCGCCTTCCTACGCGCCATCCTCTATATCACCCTGACAACATTGTGTCTGTCGGCCATGGGCCGCCGAGGCCTGGCGCCGGTGCTGACGCCGGTCAACGACTTCATCCTGCGCTACCGCTGGCAGGCACTGCTGCTGCTCGGGCTGATCGCCACCTATCGCATGTCCGATACGGTGATGGGCGTGATGGCCAACGTGTTCTATATCGACCAGGGCTTCACCAAGGACCAGATTGCCGGGGTCAGCAAGATCTTCGGCCTGATAATGACCCTGGTCGGCGCCGGCATGGGTGGCCTGTTGATTGTGCGCTTCGGCATCCTCCCGATCCTGTTCATCGGCGGCATCGCCTCGGCCGGCACCAACCTGCTGTTCGTGATGCTCGCCGACATTGGCCCGGACCTGCAGATGCTGATCTTCACCATCTCCCTGGACAACTTCAGCTCAGGCCTTGCCACCTCGGCGTTTGTCGCCTACCTGTCGAGCCTGACCAACCTCAAGTTCTCCGCCACCCAATACGCGCTGCTGAGTTCGATCATGCTGTTGCTGCCGCGCCTGATCGGCGGGTATTCGGGGGTGATGGTGGAGAAGTTCGGTTATCACAACTTCTTCCTGATCACCTGCATGCTGGGTGTGCCGACCTTGCTGCTGATTGCGCTGCACTGGTATCAAGAGAATCGGCGGATTCGCTTGAATCCGCCGGCAGAAGACTGACAGAGCCTCCCCTTGTAGCTGTAGCGGGCTTGCTCGCGAAGAAGTCACAGACACCGCGTTTACCCCGGTTTCCCGCGTCATCGTTGACGATCTTCGCGAGCAAGCTCGCTCCTACAAACAGCTCTGCGTCCTGATGCCTGTACGGCGGCAGTTTGCGCCCGTACAATCCCAAGTCACTTCAAGTCCAAGCAACCGACAACGGCCTACCATGCGTACCAGTCAATATTTGCTCGCCACACTGAAAGAAACGCCTTCCGACGCGGTTGTGATCAGCCATCAGCTGATGCTGCGCGCCGGTATGATCCGCAAGCTGGCTTCTGGCCTGTACACCTGGCTGCCCATGGGCCTGAAGGTGATGCGCAAGGTCGAAGCCATCGTTCGCGAAGAAATGAACGCTGCCGGTTCTCTGGAAGTGTTGATGCCGAGCACCCAACCGGCCGAGCTGTGGCAGGAATCCGGGCGCTGGGAAGAGTATGGCCCTGAATTGCTGCGCTTCAAGGACCGTCATGGCCGCGACTTCTGCGCTGGCCCGACCCATGAAGAAGTGATCACCGACCTGATGCGCAACGAGTTGAGCAGCTATAAACAGCTGCCCCTCAACCTGTATCAGATCCAGACCAAGTTCCGTGATGAGATCCGCCCACGCTTCGGCCTGATGCGCGGCCGCGAGTTCATCATGAAGGACGCGTATTCGTTCCACGCCGACCAGGCGTCCTTGCAGGTCACCTATGACCGCATGCACACCGCCTACTGCAACGTGTTCACGCGCCTGGGCCTGAAATTCCGCCCGGTTGAAGCGGACAACGGCTCCATCGGCGGCGCCGGCTCCCACGAGTTCCACGTACTGGCCGAGTCCGGCGAAGACGATATCGTGTTCAGCAACGGTTCCGACTACGCGGCGAACATCGAGAAAGCCGAAGCCGTGCCACGGGAAACCGCCCGTCCAGCCCCGGCTGAAGAACTGCGCCTGGTGGACACCCCGGACACCAAGACCATCGCGGCCCTGGTGGAAAAATTCAATCTGCCGATTGAAAAGACCATCAAGACCCTGATCGTTCACGCCGAGGAAGCCGGCAAGCTGATCGCCCTGGTGATCCGTGGCGACCACGAGCTCAACGAAATCAAGGCCGCCCAGCAACCGGGCGTGGCCAGCCCGCTGGTCATGGCCTCCGATGCCGAACTGCGCGACGCCATTGGCGCCGGTGCTGGCTCCCTGGGCCCGCTGAACCTGCCGCTGCCGATCATCATCGACCGCTCGGTCGAGCTGATGAGCGACTTCGGTATCGGCGCGAACATCGACGACAAGCACTACTTCGGCGTGAACTGGGAACGCGACTTGCCGGTGCCGACCGTGGCCGACCTGCGTAACGTGGTCGCCGGCGACCCGAGCCCGGATGGCAAGGGCACCCTGGAAATCAAGCGCGGCATTGAAGTCGGGCACATCTTCCAGCTGGGCAACAAGTACAGCAAGGCGATGAAGTGCGAAGTGCTGGGCGAAAACGGCAAGCCGATCACCCTCGAAATGGGTTGCTACGGCATTGGCGTATCGCGCGTGGTTGCCGCTGCCATCGAGCAGAACAACGACGAGAAAGGCATTATCTGGAGTGACGCCCTGGCGCCGTTCCAGGTGGCCCTGGTGCCGCTGCGCTATGAAACCGAGCAAGTCCGTGAAGCCACCGACAAACTGTATGCCGAACTGACGGCCGCCGGTTTCGAAGTGTTGCTGGACGACCGCGACAAGAAAACCAGCCCGGGCATCAAGTTCGCCGACATGGAGCTGATTGGCATCCCGCACCGGATCGTGGTCAGTGACCGTGGCCTGGCCGATGGCAATCTGGAATACAAGAGCCGGACCGAAGCCGAAGCCCAACCGTTGCCGGTGGCTGACGTGCTGTCTTTCCTTCAGGCGCGTATTCGTCGCTGAAAACCAGATCAAGAGAAGTCATGTTCAAGCGAAACACCAGAGCCCTGGGGGGCGCCGCCTTGTGCGGCGCCCTGCTGGTCAGCGGCTGCGCCAACCAGATGTCGCAACGCAGTGAGCACGAGGAGCGGGTCGAGCGTAAGTTGCTCGACCACAGCCTGCAGATCGATGTAGGCGAACCCAAAGTGCTGGAGCTGCCGCAACGCCTGGTTCGCATTCACGAGCAGAAGACCTTCGAGGTCACCGAATTCGAAGTCACCCGTCGTTACGACCGCTACACCCCCTACCAACCCTGGCGCAAACTCTATGAGATGCCGCTGGGCGCGGTCGCTTTGGTGGCCGGCGCGGGCGCCAACGTGGCGAATATCTTCGCCCTCGGCAACCTGCCGACCAGCATGACCCACGATTGGCTGAGCTACGGCATCGACGGCATCAACCCGTTCATGAACGTGCAATCCCATGGGCGTGCGCAACAGAACCTGGCGGGTATCGATGAAGTCCAGCGCGACAAGCGCGTGGAGTATTCGAGCCTGCCCTGGAGCGAACGCCCGGTGCAGGTCACCGCTGGCAGGCAAGTGTATGAAATGACCACCGACCGCAACGGCGTACTGCGCCTGAACCTGTTGGACAGCCCGTTTGCCGAGCAGGATCTGAACCGCATCAGCACCTTGAAGATCAGCGTGGAAGATGGCCAGGACGACGTACATTCGGACTCGACCCTGGCGGTGAGCCACACACTGCGCGGCAAGTTGCTCGAAGCCCACGGCCTGATCTACGACGACCTGGAAGACGACGAAGTCAGCCAGTGGGTCCACCGGGTCAAGCGCCTGTCGGAGTTGGGCCTGGAGGAAGAAGCCAGCGAACTGGAGCAGAGCCTGATCGAACTGACCCACAATGATCCGGAGTTGCAGCAGGAATTCCTGCAAGCGCTGACCAAGGACGCGGGGCGACTCGTCGCAGATCCTGGCGCACGCTGATCCCTCGAAAACGCTGTAGATCTAAATGTGGGAGGGGGCTTGCCCCCGATAGCGGTGACACATTCAACACCTTAGTTGACTGACACACCGCTATCGGGAGCAAGTCGAATCGTCGCACCGCCCCTCACACATTTGGTTTCCGGGCTCTACCAGGAGAGTTCGAGTTGTTCGTTGCCACTGCTCAGGTCGAGCAACCGCACCCCAATCCCTAGCAACCGCACCGGCTTGCCACCGCGATTGAACGCCTGGGTCATCAGCTGTTGATAACTTTCCAGGTCCCGCCCTGCCCCCGCCTGCTCCAGGGTCGTCTGGGTAAAGTCATGAAACTTCACCTTCACGAACGGCTTCCCCGCGCGGTAACTGCTGTCGATGCGCGCGATGCGTCCAGCCAGGGTTTCCATCAGTTCAGGCAGTTTCGCCAGGCAACTTGAAAGATCTGGCAGGTCCACATCGTAGGTATTTTCCACACTGATCGATTGCCGACGACTGTCGTTCTGCACCTCGCGCTCATCTATCCCACGCGCCAGGCTCCACAGTCGCTCGCCAAAACTGCCGAATTCGCGCACCAGCGCCAGCTTGTTCCATTCGCGCAACTGCAGGCAGTCTTCGATCCCCAGGCGCGCCAGCTTGTCGGCGGTCACCTTGCCCACGCCGTGCAGCTTTTTCACTGGCAATATCGACACAAAGTCTTCGACCTGGTCCGGGGTGATCACAAACAGGCCGTTGGGTTTCTTCCAATCACTGGCGATCTTGGCCAGAAACTTGTTGGGCGCCACACCGGCGGACACGGTGATATGCAACTGATTGGAGACCCGGCGGCGGATGTCCTGGGCAATACGCGTGGCGCTGCCGCCAAAATGCGGGCTGTCGGAAACATCCAGGTAAGCCTCATCCAGGGAAAGCGGCTCGATCAGGTCGGTATAGTCGCGAAAGATGCCGTGGATTTCCTTCGACGCTTCCTTATAGGCATCCATGCGCGGCTTGACGATGGTCAGGTCAGGGCAGAGCTTCAAGGCATGGCGTGATGACATCGCCGAACGCACCCCATAGGCCCGCGCTTCGTAGTTGCAGGTTGCGATCACCCCGCGCCGATCCGCCGAGCCGCCGACGGCCAGCGGTTTTTGCGCCAGGCTCGGGTCATCGCGCATCTCGATGGCGGCGTAGAAGCAATCACAGTCGACGTGGATGATTTTGCGCTGCGTCATATATAAGAAGGGGAGCAATCCAACGGATGGGCAGTATCGCACTCACCCCTGTATATAGCACCAGTAGTTTGAATCTTCCGCTTGAGCGGTAGGAAAATTCTCAGATGAATTTATTTTCTCAATCGAATTTAAGCTGCCAATAGAGCTGAAACCCTCGGCCAGACTGGCCCCGAAGGCTAAACCTGGCTCTGATGGAGAGCTAACCGATTGAAGCACAAGCGCTTTTCTTCGATTCATAGGTTGACACCCCTGCGCTGCGCTGTAGAATGCCGACACACAGACGCGGGATGGAGCAGTCTGGTAGCTCGTCGGGCTCATAACCCGAAGGTCGTCGGTTCAAATCCGGCTCCCGCAACCAGTTTTAAGTACACGTCAAACACCGCCACGACCTCACCGTCGCGGCGGTGTTTTCGTTTGTGCTGATTTTAATGACTGCGACTGAGGGCGCTGGCCGCGCCCGGTTTCAGCTCGATTGCTTGATAAAAATCAACGTTGTGTGCAGCCTTTGGTTGGTAACGTTTACCCGGATGGGCAAGCATCGGAATTCACCTGCCGCAACGGATGAAATAACGCGCCCGCGTGTGCGTCTCGCGGCCTGACAGGTGCTGGTGTACGCCTCAATCGATCTTCACGCCTCCCCACTCAAGGATCGGATCATGACGGCCATCCCGAGTAACGATGCGAAGTGGTCTTGGCGGCGTGTCACAAGGATTGTTCTGATCCTGGTCATCGTCTTGGCAGCCGGTGCCGGTGGCGCCTGGTACTGGTGGCAAAGCCAGCAAGGCAAGTTGCCCGAGGGCATTGTCTCCGGGAACGGCCGCATCGAATCCGACCAAATCGACATCGCCGCGAAGCTGGCCGGACGCGTGCGCGAGGTGCTGGCCCGGGAAGGCGACCTCGTCACCGAAGGCCAGGTGCTCGCCCGCCTCGATACCACGGAGTTGCAAGCGCAACGCGCCAAATATGCCGCCGACGTGGCTTCCGAGGAGGCCTCGATGCTCGAGGCAAAGGCGACCGTCGTGCAACGGCAGGCAGAACTGACCCTCAAGGAAGCAAAGCTGCGCCGCGCCCTCAAGCTGATCGTCACCGGGGCGATCAGTGAGGACAACCGCGATGAGGCGCAGGGCGAACGCGATTCTGCGCGCGCCGTTCTCGACGCCGCGCAGCGGACTGTGACCGCGCGCGAGCGTTCGGTGGTGGCCGCACAAGCCCTGGTTAATCAGACCGACGCCCAGATCGCCGACACCATTCTTGTGGCGCCCGTGCAAGGGCGTGTTCTGTATCGTCTCGTCAACCCCGGGGAAGTCGTTTCGGCGGGCGGAAAGGTGCTGACGATCATCGACCTGTCCGAAATCTACATGGAGATTTATCTCCCCTCCGAACAGGCCATGCGCGTAACGATCGGGTCGGCCGCACGAATCGTGTTCGACGGTGCCGACTTCGCCGTGCCGGCCAAAGTGAGTTTCGTGTCGCCGGACGCGCAGTTCACGCCCAAGCAGGTCGAGACGCGCAGCGAACGCGACAAGCTTATGTTCCGGGTCAAGCTGCGCATTCCGCCGAGCCTCATCGCGCGCCACCTCAACCAAGTGAAAACGGGCACCCGCGGCATCGGCTATGTGCGCCTCGATCCGAACCCGCCCAATTGGCCGGACACCCTGCAAAAGCGCATTCAGGCCGATCCTGTCGACACTGAGGATTGATAATGGAGACTCGCGCAGCGCTGATTGCCGAGGTTTCCAACGCGAGCCATGTCTATGGCAAGGTTCTAGCGCTCGACAATGTCTCGCTCGCACTGCCGAGCGGCCAGATGACGGGCATCATCGGCCCTGACGCCGCCGGCAAGTCCACGCTGCTCGGCCTGATCGCCGGTGCGCGGAAGATGCAGACCGGATCGGTCGAGGTCCTCGGCGGCAGCATGAGCAATGCCCGGCACCGCCGCTCTGTCTGCACACGCATTGCCTATATGCCGCAAGGGCTCGGCAAAAACCTCTATCAGGAAATCAGCGTCCGCGAGAACCTGGCCTTCTTCGCCACCCTCTTCGGCCTGTCCGCATCGGAACGTGACGCACGCACCCGGCGCCTGGCGGCGGCGATCGGCTTACTCGCGTTTCTCGAGCGGCCGGCCGGAAAGCTGTCGGGCGGCATGAAGCAAAAGCTCGGCCTGTGCTGCGCGCTCATTCACGACCCCGACCTGCTCATTCTCGATGAGCCGACGACCGGCGTCGATCCGTTGTCGCGTCGACAGTTCTGGGACCTGATCAGCGAACTGCGGCGCGAGCGGCCGACGATGAGTGTCGTCATCTCCACCGCCTATATGGACGAGGCCGGCCAATGCGACTGGCTCATCGCGATGGATCACGCCCGCGTGCTTGCCTGCGGCACTGCGGATGAACTGCGCGAGAAGACTGGCCAACAAGACATCGAAGCGGTGTTTGCCGCCCTGCAGCCGGGGCAAAAATCGACGGCGCAGCGCTTCGTCATTCCGCCGCGCCAACCAGGCAGCGAGGCGCCGGTCATTGTCGCGAGGAATCTGACACGCCGTTTCGGCAGTTTCACCGCGGTCGATAACGTCAGCTTCGCCATCGAGCGCGGAGAAATCTTCGGCTTCCTCGGTTCGAACGGCAGCGGCAAGACCACCACCATGAAGATGCTGACCGGACTCCTGGCGCCGAGCGAGGGAGAGGCCGAGGTCTGCGGCAAACCTGTCGATGCCAACGACCTGTCGGTCCGCCAGCGCGTCGGCTTCATGTCGCAATCGTTCTCGCTCTATGGCGAACTCACCGTGCGGCAAAACCTGCGTCTTCATGCGCGCCTTTTTCATCTGGCCGCGGACCACGCTAACGCGCGTATCGCCCAGCTCATGGTCGATGTCGGCCTTGTCGACTATGCCGACACCGAAGCGAACTCGCTGCCGCTCGGCGTGCGACAGCGCCTCTCGCTGGCCGTGGGGATCGTTCACGACCCCGAGCTGCTGATCCTTGACGAGCCGACCTCGGGCGTCGATCCGCTGGCACGCGATGAGTTCTGGCGCTTGCTCGGCGATCTCTCGCGAACCCGCAATGTCACGATCTTCGTCTCCACGCATTTCATGAGCGAAGCCATGCGCTGCGACCGCATCTCATTGATGCACGCAGGTCGTGTCCTCGTCTGCGACACACCGCAAAACGTCATTACCGCCAAGGGCAGCGCGAATCTCGAAGAGGCGTTCATCGCCTATATCGAGGATGCCGAGCCCGCTGCGCCCGCGCCCTCCGTGGCGGATGCCGAGGCGCAGACCCAGCGCGAGGCAGCGGCGTTGTCGCCCAGCCGCTCGACCTTCATGCCGCTGCGCCGCCTCCTGGCCTTTACCAAGTGCGAGACGTTGTCGCTTATGCGCGATCCGGTGCGGCTCGCCTTCGCCTTCCTCGGCTCCTTCATCATGCTGTTGATCTTCGGCTTCGGCGTCTCCAGCGATGTGACCAACCTCACCTATGCGGCGTTCGACCACGACGACACGCCGGAGAGCAGAGCCTATCTCGCCAACTACTCGAGCTCCCGATATTTCACCGAAAAGACGCCGATCCACAGCGCCGACGAAATGCAAAGGCGCCTGAAGTCGAACGACATCACGCTGGCCATCGAAATCCCACCTGGCTTCGGGCGCCTGGTAAAGCGCGACTCGGATTGGCAGGTATCGGCCTGGATCGACGGCGCCAACACCTCGCGCGCCGCCACCATCGAGGGTTACGTCGAGTCGGCGCACAACCTCTTCGCCGAAGAGAGAAAGCGCCAGTCCAGCGACGTAGCGAGCAAGAAACCGACGACCAGCATCGTGATCCGCAACCGTTACAACCCGACGGCCGAGAGCATTTATGCGATCGGGCCGGCCGTGCCGGCGATGCTGCTCATGATGTTTCTCGCCATTCTCACAGCCGTCAGCGTTGCCCGTGAAAAGGAGATCGGCACGATCACGAACTTCTACGCCACGCCCACGACGCGCCTGGAGTTCCTGATCGGCAAACAACTGCCCTATATTGGCGTCGGCATGATCAATTTCTTCATCATGACCGTGACCGTGCGGTTCCTCTTCGATGTTCCGCTCAAGGGCGACGGCCTCACGCTGACCCTGGGCGCGCTGTTCTATGTGGCGGCGGCCACCGGCTATGGGCTGTTCATCTCGACGTTCACCTCAAGCCAGGTCGCAGCGGTGTTCGCCGGAGCGGTGCTGTCGATGCTGCCGACCATGCAGTTCTCCGGCATGCTGCAGCCCGTCTCGACGCTGGAGGGCGGCGCGCGCCTCATGGGGTACCTCTGGCCGACGAGCTATTACATGCACATGAGTGTCGGTGCGTTCACCAAGGGGCTTGGCTTCACCGACATGGTGACCGACCTGCTCGCGCTGAGCCTGTTTTGCCCGGCCTTCTTATTGCTGTCCGCGCTGCTCCTGCGCAAACAGGAGAAATAAGATGCAGAGTCTCTCCAACATTTTCTGGCTCGGCGTCAAAGATCTGCGCACCCTCTCGAAGGACCTGATGATGATCCTCTTCATCATCTATTCCTTCGGCCTCAGCATTTATATGCAGTCGACCGGAGCCGGCGAGACCGTCAACAATGCCTCCGTGGCGATCGTCGACGAGGACCACTCCAGCCTGTCGCGATCGATTGCCGGACTGTTCTATCCGCCGTACTTCCAGGCAGCCAAGATGATCAGCGCCGCCGACATCGATCGCGGCATGGACAACGGCCTTTACACCCTCGTCGTCGTGATTCCTCCGCACTTTGAAGCGGATGTGCGAAAGGGCCGCGATATCGAAGTCCAGGTCAACGCAGACGCCACTGCGGTCCAGCAGGCGTCCCTGGGGTCGGGCTATATCCAGAACATGGTGACCGACGAAGTCACGCGCTACCGACAGGAAGCGCAGCAAACCACCGGGCTGCCCTCCGATCTCGTCGTGCGCCGCGCCTTCAATGCCAACGGCACACAATCCTGGTTCCGCGCGATCGTCGGCCTTGCCGATCAGTTGTCGATGCTGATCATTATCCTGACCGGCGCGGCGCTCTTGCGCGAGCGCGAGCACGGCACGATCGAGCACTTGTTGGTGATGCCGTTGACGGCCTTCGAGATAGCGCTCGCCAAAGTGTGGTCGAGCGGGCTGGTGATCTTCATCGGTTTCATCTGTTCCCTGTTGTTCGTGGTCGAGGGCCTTCTCGACGTTCCGATTGCCGGCTCGCGCGGTGTGCTGCTGCTCGGCACCCTCATCTATATCTTCGCAACAGCGGCGATCGGCATCTTCCTCGGCACCCTCGCCCGCACCATGGCGCAATTTGCCCTGCTGATGATGATGGCCGTCATGCCGATGATGATGCTGTCGGGCGGCATGTCGCCCATCGAGAGCCAGCCGCAATGGGTCCAGTACGTGACGTGGTTTTTCCCGTCGCGGCACTATGTGAGCTTCATGCAGGCGATCGTGTATCGAGGCGCGGGCCTCGACATCGTGTGGAAAGAGTTCGTGACGGTCCTGGTGATGGGCGTGACATTTATCGCGATGAGTTTGCTGCTGTTCCGTCAGTCTGTTGCGACCTTGCGTTAAGGCTTTTTTGCGCCTGCCCGCGTCAGGCGTGGATGATTGTCCGACAAAAAACCTTGCCCGAGCGCGCACTTAGCGCATTTCGTTGAGATTCAACGGCAAATTCGCACTTATTTGACCCAACGGCCCATTAACGGTTGACACTCCGCCGCTGGGCTGTAGAATGCCGGCCACAGACGCGGGATGGAGCAGTCTGGTAGCTCGTCGGGCTCATAACCCGAAGGTCGTCGGTTCAAATCCGGCTCCCGCAACCAAACATCAAAAAAGGCTACTCGAAAGAGTGGCCTTTTTTGTATCTGGCAAAAAAGTTCTTCTGAAACAATGACATGGCATCTTTCATGAAACCCTAGACGTTTCGTGGAGTCCATTTCATCGCACCCTATGCTTGATCCTTCTACGACCAATGGCCGCAGTCGCCGCACCCGGTGATCCGCGTTAATATTTGTAATTATTTTGTCCATAGGGATTGGTAACTTGGCTGGATACCCCCATCCTGTCGCGCACAATCCACGAGGTGATTGATGCGCGCCAACTCGTCTGAACCACAAGACCCTGTCACAGCGACACAACCGATCACTCCCACCCGTTTGCGCTGGCTGGATCTGTTAAGCAAGTATCGGCAACCCATCGGGTTGGCCGTGACGCTGTTGCTGTTCGCAATCGCCCTGATCGCCTGCCGACACCTGCTGCTGGAACTGGATCTCTACGCCCTCCACGACTCGATCCTGGAAGTACCCAAACCGGCGTTGCTGGGCGCGTTCGTCGCCGCCATCGTCGGCTTCGTCATTCTATTGGGCTATGAGTTCTCCGGCGCACGCTACGCCGGGGTGAAACTGCCCCGCAAGACCCTCGCCCTCGGCGGCTTTACCGCCTTTGCCATCGGCAACGCCATTGGCCTGTCGATGCTCTCGGGCGGTTCGGTGCGTTACCGTTTATATGCGCGCCATGGCATCGGGGCTTCGGAAGTCGCCCGCATGACCGTGTTCGCCAGCCTCTCCCTGGGCTGCGCCCTGCCGCCGCTGGCGGCCTTGGCCACCTTGAGCAACTTGCCCGCCGCGTCCATTGCCCTGCATGTGTCGCAAGGCTTGCTGGGGGCGATTGCCGGCGTCGTGTTGCTGCTGTCGGCCGCGCTGTGCATCGGGATTTATCGCCGTCGCCTGCCGGAACAGCCCTACACGGACAACCTGCTGGTCAAGGTCGGCCGCCGCACCCTGCGCCTGCCCGGTCGACGCCTGACGTTCCTGCAACTGATCATCACCGCGCTGGACGTCGCCGCTGCCGCCACCGTCCTTTATATGCTGCTGCCGGAAGCGCCACCGTTCGGCCCGTTCCTGCTGGTGTACCTGCTGGCGCTGGCCGCTGGCGTACTCAGCCATGTGCCGGGTGGCGTCGGGGTGTTCGAGGCGATCCTGCTCGCGGCCTTTGCCGACAAGCTCGGTGCCGCGCCATTGGCCGCCGCCCTGCTGCTGTACCGCATGATCTATGTGGTGCTGCCGCTGCTGATCGCCTGTGTGTTCCTGCTGGTCAACGAGGCCCAGCGCCTGTTCCAGACCCAGCAGAGTCTGCGCGTGGCGTCGGGCTTCGCCGCGCCGGTGCTGGCCTTACTGGTTTTTTTGTCCGGCGTGGTCCTGCTGTTTTCCGGCGCCACGCCGGAGATCGACTCACGCCTGGAAAACATCGGCTTCCTGATTCCCCACCGCCTGATTGACGCCTCGCACTTTGGCGCGAGCCTGATCGGCGTGTTGTGTCTGTTGCTGGCCCAAGGCCTGCGTCGACGCTTGTCGGCGGCCTGGATGTTGACCATGGTGCTGCTGCTGACCGGCGCCCTGCTCTCGCTGCTCAAGGGCTTCGACTGGGAAGAAGCCAGCCTGATGACCATGACCGCCGTGCTGCTGGCGATCTTCCGCCGCTCCTTCTACCGCGCCAGCCGACTGACCGAATTGCCGTTCTCGCCGCTGTATCTGGTAGCCAGCGTGTGCGTGCTGGGGGCGTCGATCTGGCTGCTGCTGTTTGCCTATCAAGACGTCCCGTATAGCCACCAACTGTGGTGGCAGTTCACCCTCGACGCCAACGCCCCGCGCGGCCTGCGCTCGCTGTTGGGGGCTGCGGTGCTGCTGGTGATCGTGTCGCTGACCTGGCTGCTGCGTACCGCGCGCCCGGTGATCCACCTGCCGACAGCCGACGAACTGGAACGCGCCACCAAGATCCTGATGGCCTCATCCCAACCCGACGGCGGCCTGGCGCTGACCGGCGACAAGGCGCTGCTGTTCCACCCCAACGACGAAGCCTTCCTGATGTACGCCCGTCGGGGGCGCAGCCTGGTCGCCCTGTACGACCCGATCGGCCCGACCCAACCCCGCGCCGAGATGATCTGGCAGTTCCGCGACCTATGCGACATCCACCATGCGCGCCCGGTGTTCTACCAGGTACGCGCGGAAAACCTGCCGTACTACATGGACATCGGCCTGACCGCGATCAAGCTGGGCGAAGAAGCCCGCGTCGACCTGAAACGCTTTGACCTGGAAGCCAAGGGCAAAGAGATGAAGGATTTGCGCTACACCTGGAACCGTGGCACCCGGGATGGCTTGTCCCTGGAAATCCACGAACCGGGCACGGCGCCGATGGACGAACTCAAGGTTATTTCCGACGCCTGGCTGACCGGCAAGAACGTGCGGGAGAAGGGGTTTTCCCTGGGACGCTTCAGCGACGACTACCTCAAGCACTTTCGCATCGCGATCATTCGCTTCGAAGGGCACCCGGTGGCCTTCGCCAACCTGCTCGAGACCCACAGCCACGACCTGGCCAGCCTCGACCTGATGCGCGCCCACCCCGATGCGCCCAAGCTGACCATGGAATTCATGATGGTCGGCCTGATTCAACACTATAAGAGCCACGGTTATGCTCGCTTCAGCCTCGGCATGGTGCCATTGTCTGGCCTGCAACCGCGTCGTGGCGCGCCGCTGACCCAACGCCTGGGCTCGATGGTGTTCCGCCGTGGCGAGCAACTGTATAACTTCCAAGGTTTGCGCCGCTTCAAAGACAAGTTCCAGCCTGACTGGGAACCCCGTTACATGGCCGTGCCCGCAGGACTTGATCCGCTGGTGGCACTGGCCGATACCGCCGCCCTGATCGCAGGCGGCTTGACTGGATTGGTGAAACGCTGATGATTCGACGCTCCTGGCGGTATGTATTAGCCTTTGTGGTGCTGCTCGCCGTGGTCCTGGGTGGCGGCTATTGGTACTGGAACCGCCCCGCCCCACAGCCGACCCTGGAGCAACTGCCCCAGGCCGATGGTTCGGTGATGACCCGCGTCACCCCGGCCGGCACCCCCAAAGCCCGCGTGGCCGTGGCGGTGATGGCCGACGAGACCCTGACCGACAGCCAACTGATTGCCCTCAGCCAGGGCGGCAAGGCGCAGATCGTGCAGGTGATCCTGCCCAAGGATGACTGCACACTGCAGCAACAGGCACTGCAAGGCGCCCTGAGCCAGCTCAAGGGCCCTGCGACGCTGGTCAGCGGCATCGGCCCTGGCGCCGCCCTCGCCTGGCGCTGGCTGGCCACACAGAATGACGACAAGGCCAATGCCATCTCCGTCGGCTTCGCCCTGGTGCAGGAAGGCTGCAAAGACCCGCTGCCGAAAACCGCCGCCCACGGCAACTGGCTGGTGGCGTGGAACGACAACCCTGACGATGAAAGCGCCAGTTTCGTGCGCGACACCCCGCGTGCCACCACCAGCATCAGCGACTACGACATTCACTACCCACAAGTGCTGAATAACGAACTGCGCAAGCAACTGGTCGGTTCGGACAACGGCGGCCTGGCGATTCCGGTCGTGGAAGTCCCGGCTGGCCAGGCCAAGGACACCGTGACCCTGTTCCTCTCCGGTGACGGCGGCTGGCGTGACCTCGACCGCGACGTGGCCGGTGAAATGGCCAAGATCGGCTACCCGGTCGTGGGCATCGACACCCTGCGCTACTACTGGCAGCACAAGACCCCGGAACAAAGCGCCAAGGACCTCAGCGAGCTGATGCAGCACTATCGGCAGAAATGGGGCACCAAGCGCTTCGTACTGACCGGCTATTCGTTCGGCGCCGACGTGTTGCCGGCCATCTACAACCGCATGCCGGAAAGCGAGCAGCAGCGCGTCGACGCAATCATCCTGCTGGCGTTCGCACGCACCGGCAGCTTTGAAATCGAAGTGGAAGGTTGGCTGGGCAACGCCGGCAAAGAAGCCGCGACCGGCCCGGAAATGGCCAAGCTGCCAGCGGCCAAGGTGGTGTGCATCTACGGTGCCGAAGAGGTCGACGAGAGCGGCTGCACTGACAAGACCGCCGTCGGCGAAGCGATCGAGCTGCCGGGCGGGCACCACTTCGATGAGAACTACCCGGCGCTGGCCAAGCGTTTGGTGGATATCATCGTCAAGCACCAGGCCAAGGCCGAGTAATTCCGCGCTGTACGCAAAACCTAATGTGGGAGGGGGCTTGCCCCCGATAGCGATAGGTCAGTCATACCGCTATCGGGGGCAAGCCCCCTCCCACATTGGGGTTGGAACTAGCGCGGCTCGATATGCGCAATCATCAACTGCACGGTTTCCTGCCCACGGAACTCGTTCACATCCAGCTTGTAGGCCAACTCCACCCAACGCACGGTCGGGTTCGGCCAGACTCCACGGTCAACCCCAAACGCAATGCCATCGAGCTTCACGGAGCCGCATTCGCTCTTGAGCACCACTTTCAGGTGCCGCTCCCCCACCACACGCTGCTCGACCAACTGAAACACCCCGTGAAACAACGGCTCGGGGAAGTGCTGCCCCCAGGGGCCGGCATGCCGCAGCGCGCGCGCCAGCTCCAGGTGAAACTCTTCCACCGCCAGGGTGCCGTCGGACAACAGCCGGCCGGTCAAGTCTTCTTCGCGCAGTTGCCGACGCACTTCGGCATCGAAGGCCTGGGCAAACAACGGGAAATTCGCCTCGGGCAACGTCAGGCCGGCCGCCATGGCGTGACCGCCGTATTTGCTGATCAGGTTGGGATGCTGGCTCGCCACCACCGCCAGCGCATCGCGGATGTGAAAGCCCTGCACAGAGCGGCCCGAGCCCTTGAGCAAGCCATCACCGGCGTCGGCAAAGGCGATGGTCGGGCGGAAATAGCGCTCTTTCATGCGCGACGCCAGGATCCCGATCACACCTTGGTGCCACTCCGGGTCGAACAGGCACAAGCCATATGGCATCGACTCCAGCGGCAAGTCCTTGAGCTGGGCCAGCGCCTCGCGCTGCATGCCTTGTTCGATGGATTTGCGGTCCTGGTTCATGCCGTCCAGTTGCGCGGCCATTTCCCGTGCAGCGGCGAAATCCGTGGTGAGCAGGCATTCGATGCCCAGGCTCATATCGTCCAGGCGCCCGGCGGCATTGAGCCGTGGCCCGAGGATAAACCCGAGGTCGGTGGACGTGAGGCGAGCGTGGTCACGCTTGGCCACTTCGAGGATCGCCTTGATCCCCGGCCGCGCGCGACCAGCACGGATACGCTCCAGGCCCTGGTGGACCAGGATGCGGTTATTGGCGTCCAGCGGCACCACGTCGGCAACGCTGCCCAGGGCGACCAGGTCAAGCAACTCGCCAATGTTCGGCTGCTGCGTGTTCTCGTACCAGCCCAGGCTGCGCAAACGGGCACGCAGGGCCATCAAGACATAAAAGATCACCCCGACCCCGGCCAACGCCTTGCTGGGAAACTCACAGCCGGGCTGGTTCGGGTTGACGATGGCATCCGCCGCCGGCAACTCATCCCCCGGCAAGTGGTGGTCGGTGACCAGCACCTTGAGCCCCGCCGCTTTCGCTGCCGCCACGCCTTCGACGCTGGAGATGCCGTTATCCACGGTGATCAGCAACTGCGGCTCGCGCTGCAGGGCCACGGCGACGATTTCTGGCGTCAGGCCGTAGCCGTATTCGAAACGGTTGGGCACCAGGTAATCAACATGGGCCGCACCGAGCAAGCGCAGGCCCAGGGTGCCCACCGTACTGGCAGTGGCGCCATCGGCGTCGAAGTCGCCGACGATCAGGATGCGCTGGCGTTGCTCCAAGGCCGTCACCAGCAGGTCTACCGCGGCGTCGATGCCCTTGAGCTGCTGATAAGGGATCAACCGCGCCAGGCTCTTGTCCAGCTCAGCCTCCGAGCGCACCCCGCGCGCGGCGTAGAGGCGGGTCAACAGCGGTGGCAAGTCACCGAGAAACGGCAGGACAGCAGGCAACGGGCGGGGATCGATACGCATGGGACGCTGGGAAATTCTCTGTAGGGGAAATATTAGCGGCAAGCTACAAGCGCTAGCTCAACCGCGCTCGCCGATCAGCCATTGCAGTTGCACTTCATGCTGGCCACGATCATCGGTGACGAAGATCGTGCCTTCACTGATCATCACGTCCCACTTGATCACGCGGGGCATGTCCTTGGCCAGGGTCTCGAGGACTTCCTGCGGCACGGCGGCGATGTGGACGTTCTTCAGGGTTTTCGCCACCGGAATCACCTTGCCTTCCCACACGCGCAGGCTGCCGTAAGCCAGCAGACTGGTACGCTCGGCGCGACGCGAGCACCAGGTCAGGCGGTCGGCATCGGGCTGGCCGACTTCGATCCAGTGCAAAACCCGATCATCCAGACTTTTTTCCCACAGGGCTGGCTCGTCTACATCTGACAGTCCACGGCCAAACGACAGCTGCTCGCTGTACCAAAGGGCGTAGGCCAGCAGACGCACGGTCATGCGCTCTTCGGTTTCCGAAGGGTGGCGGGCAATGGTCTGTTTGACGCTCTCGTACACCGAGCGATCGAGGTCGGTGAGGTTGAGTTCGAACTTGTAGGTCGTGGACGGCTGGGCCATGAACGGGCTTCTAGAGACAGGGAAAGGCGGGCAGTCTAACCGATGGTAGGGCTATTCAACGAATCCTGCGCTGCATCATCCTTATCCCTGCGCGACTCGCCTATGTTAAAAGGCATTACACCACTGTGCTGCGTATGAAAGGTTCCTCATGTCGTTTAACGCCAAACCGCTTGCCGGCCTGAAAGTCATCGAACTCGGCACCCTGATCGCCGGCCCGTTCGCTTCACGCATCTGCGCCGAATTCGGCGCCGAAGTGATCAAGGTTGAATCCCCGGACGGCGGCGACCCGCTGCGCAAATGGCGCAAGCTGTACGAAGGCACCTCGCTGTGGTGGTTCGTACAGGCACGCAACAAAAAATCACTGACGCTGAACCTCAAGCACCCCGACGGTCTGGCCATCCTCAAGCAGTTGCTGACGGACGCCGACATCCTGATCGAAAACTTCCGCCCCGGCGTCCTGGAAAAGCTCGGCCTGAGCTGGGACACCCTGCACGCGCTGAACCCCAAGCTGGTGATGGTGCGCCTCTCGGGCTTTGGCCAGACCGGCCCGATGAAAGACCAGCCGGGGTTTGGCGCGGTCGGCGAATCGATGGGCGGGCTGCGTTACATCACCGGCTTTGAAGACCGCCCGCCGGTACGCACCGGGATTTCCATCGGCGACTCCATTGCCGCCCTGTGGGCGGTGATCGGCGCGCTGATGGCGTTGCGTCACCGCGAGGTCAACGGCGGGCTGGGCCAGGTGGTGGATGTGGCACTGTATGAGGCCATCTTCGCCATGATGGAAAGCATGATCCCGGAGTTCGATGTGTTCGGGTTCATCCGCGAACGCACCGGCAACATCATGCCCGGCATCACACCGTCCTCGATCCACACCAGCGCGGACGGCAAGCATGTGCAGATCGGCGCCAACGGCGATGCGATCTTCAAGCGCTTCATGTCCGCCATCGGCCGTGAGGATCTGGCCAACGACCCGCAATTGGCCAGTAATGACGGGCGTGACGAGCGCCGCGACGAGCTGTATGGCGTGATTGATCGCTGGGTCAATTCGCTGCCGCTGGAACAGGTGGTCGAGCAGCTCAACAAGGCCGAGGTGCCGGCCAGCCGCATCTATAGCGCCGAAGACATGCTCGGGGACCCGCAATTCCTGGCGCGGGAAATGTTCCTCAAGGCGCAACTGCCCGACGGCAAGGACTTCAAGATGCCAGGCATCGTGCCCAAGCTCTCCGACACCCCTGGCAGTTGCGAGTGGGTGGGGCCGCAACTGGGCGAACACAACAGCGTGGTACTCGGTGAGCTGGGCTATGACGCGGCGGCCATCATCCGCTTGCGTGAGCAAGGGGCGATCTGATGGCGCGTTCAAGATAATGACTCGCCGCTGGCTATTGCACCTGTGCGCGCCCTTGTTGGGGCTATTGCCGCTACCGACCCAGGCGGCGCAGACCTTGATCTGGCTGGTTCGCGACCTGCCGCCGCTGACGATCTTCGAAGGCCCGCAAAAAGGCCAGGGCGCCATCGACGAATTGTTGCCGATGCTGATGGCGCACCTGCCGGAGTATCAGCACCAGGTCCAGCACGTCAACCGTGCGCGGGGCATGCAGATGCTCCAGGCGCCCTCCCTCACCTGCGACCCTACCCTGCTGTGGACGCCGGAGCGGACCCAATGGATTGTGTATTCCGACCAGGCGTTTCCCGTGGTGAGCAATGGCGTGGTCGTCCGCCAGCAAAACCGTGAAGTCCTGGCGCCCTTTATCGTGCAAGGCAAGGTCGACCTGGACGCGATGCTACGGGACAAGAGCACACGCCTGGGCATCATCGCCGAGCGCAGCTACGGGCCATTCATCGACGGTATGTTGCAGCAAGGCGACACGCACAATCGGGTGATGCACTACGGCACCGACGCCTTGGGCAGCCTGCTGCAAATGCAGCGCCTGGGACGCCTGGAAGGCGTACTGGGTTACTGGACCGAAATTCGCTATCACGCATTGCGGCAAGGTATCGATCCCGAAGGGCTGGCGTTCTATCCGATTGCCGGCACCGCGCCCTATCAGCACATCCATATCGGTTGTTCGGATACGCCCGAGGGGCGCGAGGTCATGGCGCGTATCAACCAGTTGCTGGGCGACCTGCCGCAGGCGCAGTTGCTGCGTTCCTACGCGTCATGGCTCGACCCGGCCCTGCGCGAGCAATACCTGCTGGACCATTCGCGATTCTATGAAGAAGTGCCCACCCCGTGATAAATCGCGAGCAAAAAGAAACCCCGAAGAGTGGGGAGACACTTCGGGGTTAAACGTGGCCTACAAAGACCAGTACAGCAAGTCACAAACACCGGAGCACAATGTCTGCTCTTGCTGTTACTAAATCTGACCGGCCACGCCGTAGGAAGTTTCCGCGGATAAACAATTCTTCATGCGAGGGCGCTGCTGCGGGTCTGGGCCGCATTGCGCAAGGCAGCGATGACCGAGGGCTCCAGGCGCCCTTCGGCGATTTTCAGATCGCGCAGCAAGCAATCCACGACATCCACCAGGACGCGCTTGTCGGTCAGTTGCGCCCGGTCGACTTCACGCTCGACCACGATGGCACCAGCAGGGTTCTTTACGGTTACCAGGCACTCGCCCTGCACACCAGCGGTGGTCAGCGTAACTTGATAAGGGCTCAGCGCTTCTTCGAGCAATAGGCTGATACTTTCCATTTCGATCACCACTCAATAGTTCGGGAACAATCGTTTCAATGGGGGTTGCCTCTCTCCTAAGTGACTGTTTGTAACGTAGGAAAGTTCGCTTTTTCGTGTTTATGGAGCCGTCAGGGAGTGACTTGATCCAGCATGCGCTTGCAACATGACAACGAAAAAACGGCCGCACATAACTGCTTACGCAATGGGCGGCCGTTTCGGGGTTCGCCCTGCAGCGCGGCGGAGGGTGAACCCTATATTCGGTAAGCGCTGATCACGCTGTCACGCAGCTAGAAGTGCATGTCAAAGGCCCTTATTGCTAAGGATGAACATGATGGTGGAACACAACGAACAACAAGCGTCGATGGAGAAGATGCATGCTGACGTATCTCGCATCTATGCCGAGATTTCACGCATGCATGCCGAGCGAGGCAAGCTCAACGCGGAGTCCTTGAAGATAACCTGTGAGACTTTCTGGTACCCCGTGGGTATCGCCACGGGTTTCTACGCCGCTGTCGGCACCGTGATTGTCGTGGCGCAGAAACTACTCTCATAACGCTCAGCAACCCGGGCCTGCCTGAAACGAAAAACGCCGCTGACCCACGGAAGGGAAAGCGGCGTTTTTGTCTGCGCCAGGGCGCCGGCCGTTTGCCTTACAGCGGCTTACCGCGATTGCCATGCTGGCTGACAAACGCCTGCATCGCTTTCAAGTCATTCGGCAGCACGGTGCAACGCTCTTCACGCTCGAACAGGTCGGACAGATGCTCCGGCAACTCCAGCGCCTTGCCAACGCCGGCCTTCTCCACCGCTTCCGGGAATTTGACCGGGTGCGCGGTGCCGAGGATCACCATCGGGATATCCAGGCTGCGACGGCATTCGCGCGCAGCCCTCACGCCGATCGCGGTGTGCGGGTCGAGCAGTTCGCCGGTCTGGGCATAGACTTCCGCGATGGTTTCGCAGGTCTGTGCATCGTCCACGGCCAGGGAGTCGAACAGCTTGCGGGTTTCGGTCCAGCGCTCTTCATCGACACTGAAACCGCCACCGCTTTTGAAGGTGTCCATCAAGCCGGCAATCGCCGCACCGTTGCGGCCGTGCATGTCGAACAGCAGGCGTTCGAAGTTCGACGACACCATGATGTCCATCGACGGCGACAAGGTGGCATGCAGGGTTTCCTTGACGTACTGGTTGCCGCTCATGAAGCGGTGCAGGATGTCGTTGCGGTTGGTGGCGACGATCAACTGGTTGATCGGCAGGCCCATGTTGCGCGCCAGGTAGCCGGCGAAGATGTCGCCGAAGTTGCCGGTCGGCACCGAGAACGACACCGAACGCGCCGGCCCGCCCAGCTGCAGCGCGGCGTGGAAGTAGTAGACGATCTGGGCCATGATCCGCGCCCAGTTGATCGAGTTCACCGCAACCAGGCGCGTGCCCTTGAGGAAGCTCTGGTCAGCGAAGCTGTTCTTGACCATTTCCTGGCAGTCGTCGAAGTTGCCTTCGATGGCGATGTTGTGGATGTTCTCACCGAAGATGGTGGTCATCTGCCGACGCTGTACTTCCGACACGCGCTTGTGCGGGTGCAGGATGAAGATGTCGACGTTTTCGCAGTGCTTGCAGCCTTCGATGGCCGCCGAGCCGGTATCACCGGAAGTGGCGCCGATGATCACCACGCGCTCGCCGCGCTTCTCCAGCACGTAATCGAGCAGGCGCCCCAGCAGTTGCAGAGCGAAGTCCTTGAACGCCAGGGTCGGGCCATGGAACAGCTCCAGGACCCACTCATTGCCATTCAGCTGGCGCAGAGGCGCGATGGCGTTGTGGGAAAACACGCCGTAGGTCTCTTCCAGGATCTTTTTGAAATCCGCATCCGGAATGCTGCCGGTGACGAACGGGCGCATCACCCGGAACGCCAGTTCGTGATACGGCAGGCCGGCCCAGGAAGCGATTTCTTCCTGGGTGAAGCGTGGCAGGTTTTCCGGCACGTACAGGCCGCCGTCGGTGGCAAGACCTGCCAACAAAACGTCTTCGAAATTCAGGGCCGGTGCCTGGCCGCGGGTGCTGATGTAACGCATGACTGGCTCCTCTAAAACATTCTCGAACAGGGGCCGCCGATCACACGGGGCCCCTGGAACAAATCGGTTAGTTCAGGTGTTCGACGCGAATCCGTACCACCGGGCCCACTACGCCTTGCAAGGCTTCCAGGGCTTTGATGGCATCGTTGATGTGCTGCTCGAGCACGCGGTGAGTCAGCAGGATCATCGGCACCTGGCCGTTCTGCTCCTCGACTTCCTTCTGCATGATCGACTCGATGTTGATGCCACGTTCCGACAGGATGCTGGCAACCTGGGCCAATACGCCCGGATGATCCTTGGCCTGGATGCGCAGGTAGTAGGCGCTTTCGCACGCCTCGATCGGCAGGATCGGGTGGGCCGACAACGAATCCGGCTGGAAGGCCAGGTGCGGCACGCGGTTTTCCGGGTCGCTGGTCATGGCGCGAACCACGTCCACCAGGTCGGCGATCACCGACGAAGCGGTCGGCTCCATACCGGCGCCGGCACCGTAGAACAGGGTCGAACCGGCGGCGTCACCGTTGACCATCACGGCGTTCATCACGCCATTGACGTTGGCGATCAGGCGGTCGGCCGGGATCAGCGTCGGGTGTACACGCAACTCGATACCGGCCGCGGTGCAGCGCGCCACGCCCAGGTGCTTGATGCGATAGCCCAGGGCTTCGGCGTAATTCACGTCGGCAGTGGTCAGCTGGGTGATGCCTTCGGTGTAGGCCTTGTCGAACTGCAGCGGGATGCCAAAGGCAATGGACGCAAGGATGGTCAGTTTGTGCGCCGCGTCGATGCCTTCAACGTCGAAGGTCGGGTCGGCTTCGGCGTAACCCAGGGCCTGGGCTTCGGCCAGCACGTCTTCGAAGGTGCGGCCCTTCTCGCGCATTTCGGTGAGGATGAAGTTACCGGTGCCATTGATGATGCCGGCCACCCAGTTGATGCGGTTGGCGGACAGGCCTTCACGGATCGCCTTGATCACCGGGATACCACCGGCCACCGCGGCTTCGAACGCGACGATCACGCCCTTCTCACGCGCCTTGGCGAAGATCTCGTTGCCGTGGACGGCGATCAGCGCCTTGTTGGCGGTGACCACGTGCTTGCCGTTTTCGATCGCCTTGAGCACCAGCTCGCGGGCAATGGTATAGCCGCCCACCAGCTCGATGACGATATCGATTTCTGGGTTGGTCGCCACGGCGAAGACATCGTTGGTAATCGCAATACCGGTCGTTTCGAACTGAGGCTTTGGCGAACGCGTGGCAATTTGCGCCACTTCAATCCCGCGCCCTGCACGGCGGGAAATTTCTTCAGCATTACGCTGAAGTACGTTGAAGGTGCCGCCACCGACGGTCCCTAACCCACAGATGCCTACTTTGACCGGTTTCACTGAAGAACTCCCCATGAAACGGCCGACGCGAGGTCGGCCGTGGAAAACAGCCGCACAACCGCGGCTTTCAATTAATGGCCCATCGACTTATCGAAGGGCCATGATCGTCAAAGGTTCGACGATGCTGGTTTATTTGGCACTCAGCGCCAGTTTGGCAACTTGCGGTGCCGGCTGATAGCCCGGAATCACCTGGCCGTCAGCCAAAACGATGGCCGGTGTACCGTTCACACCAATGGACTGGCCCAGGGCGAACTGCTTGGAAACCGGATTGGCGCACTTGGCCGCTTTGATTTCCTTGCCGTCGACCATCTTGTCCATCGCCGCTTTCTTGTCGGCTGAGCACCAGACCGCCTGCAACTGCTCGTCGCCCGGCGAACCGAGGCCCTGGCGCGGGAACGCGACATAGCGCACTTCCACACCGAGCTTGTTCAGCGCCGGCACTTCGGCGTGCAGCTTGTGGCAATACGGGCAGGTGGTGTCGGTGAACACGGTGATGTGCGTCTTGGTCTCGCCGATGGCCGGGTAGACCACGGTTTCTGCAACCGGAATGCCGTTGATCAGCTTGGACACGCCCAGGCGCTCGGCTTTCTCGGTCAGGTTGACCGGCTTACCGTCCTTCAACTGGAACAGGTAGCCCTGGACAATGTACTGGCCGTCGGCACTGGCATACAACACGCGGCTGCCCTTGAGCTTGACTTCGTACAGGCCGGCCATCGGGCTGGCACTGATGCTTTCGATCGGTGTGTCGAGTTGCAGGTTGGCCAGGCTCTTGCGAATAGTCTGCTCGGCAGCGTCATCGGCGACGGCAAAGGTGGAAACCAACGCAATGGCTGCGGCGGCAATAATCTGGGTCAAGCGCATGGGAACTCCTGAAGGCAGATGCAGGGACGGGCGTGTCGAACACCGATCTGGAAACACGGCACTGTAATCACAAGTCACGCCGTCCCCTTTGCTAACCGGCAAAGCCTACCACAGTTGGGCCGCAGGGCAGCCCGTGGCGGGATAATTTGGCGGTTTTCAGCCACGCGGATGGTGCTTGGCGTGCATATCCTGCAAGCGCGCCCGTGCCACATGGGTGTAGATCTGGGTTGTGGATAAGTCGCTGTGGCCAAGGAGCATTTGCACCACGCGCAAATCCGCGCCGTGGTTGAGCAAATGCGTGGCAAATGCATGGCGCAGAGTATGCGGCGACAGGCTCTTGCCGATCCCCGCCACCTTGGCCTGGTGCTTGATGCGATGCCAGAAAGTCTGGCGGGTCATCTGCTCACCGCGCTGGCTGGGGAACAGCACATCGCTGGGGCGCCCACCGAGCAGTTCGCCGCGCGCATCGCGCATGTAGCGCTCGACCCACACAATCGCTTCTTCGCCCATCGGTACCAGCCGCTCCTTGCTGCCCTTGCCCATCACCCGCAGCACGCCCTGGCGCAGGTTGACTTGCTCGAGGGTCAGGCTGATCAGCTCGGTCACCCGCAGGCCGCAGGCGTACAGCACTTCGAGCATGGCACGGTCGCGCTGGCCGATGGCTTCGCTCAAGTCCGGGGCGGCGAGCAAGGCGTCGACATCGGCTTCCGACAAGGACTTGGGCAATGGCCGACCCAATTGCGGCATGTCGACCTGTAACGTCGGGTCGAGGGCAATGAGCTTTTCCCGCAGCAGGTAGCGATAAAAGCCACGCACACCGGAAAGGAAGCGCGCTGTGGAGCGCGGCTTGTAGTTCTGCTCCAGGCGCCAGGCCAGGTGATCGAGGATCAACTCACGGCCGGCATTGATCAGCTCGAGGTTTTTTCCTGCAGCCAGCCGTTGAACAGCGCCAGATCGCTGCGGTAGGCCTGGCGGGTGTTGTCCGACAGGCCTTTTTCCAGCCAGAGGGCGTCGAGGAAGCGGTCAATCAGAGGGTGGTCGATGGCGGGCATGGGGGCTCAGGCAGATGACGGAGGTGTCTGGTAGATCCTATCGCAGGCAAGTCGGCTCCCACATTGGATTTGTGTCGTGCATCGATTTTATGACCACTAATGATCAAGTGTGCAAGCTGGCCCGCCTGCGATAGGCGCGCCGCCGACCCGGCCCCGTCAATAAATCCCAGGCACAAAAAAAGCAGCCCGCAGGCTGCTTTTTTTCTGCATCGGAAAGCTGGACTTAAGCCAGTTTTTCCTTGATGCGAGCTGCTTTACCGGACAGGTCACGCAGGTAGTACAGCTTGGCTTTACGCACGTCACCGCGACGCTTAACAGCCATGCTGTCGATTTGCGGGCTGTAGGTCTGGAAAGTACGCTCTACGCCAACACCGTTGGAGATTTTACGAACAGTGAAAGCACTGTTCACACCACGGTTACGCTTGGCGATTACCACGCCTTCGAACGCTTGCAGACGCGAACGGTCGCCTTCCTTCACTTTCACCTGAACGACAATGGTGTCGCCCGGGGCAAAGGTAGGGATCTCTTTGGTCATCTGCTCTGCTTCGAGTGCAAGGATGATTTTGTTAGTCATGCTGTGCTCCTAAGGTAAGTCAATGGACCTACCATCGATACGTTGTTAACTATCGTCCCGCGCGAGGATGTATTCCTCGAGCAGCTTCTTCTCTTCTCCAGAAAGCGAGCGGCTTTCCAGAAGATCGGCGCGTCGTTCATAGGTCCGACCAAGGGACTGCTGTAAACGCCAACGCCGGATGTGTGCGTGATTGCCACTTAGCAATACGTCGGGAACACGCTGATCCGCATACACCTCCGGTCGGGTGTAGTGCGGGCAATCCAGCAAACCATCCGTGAAGGAATCTTCCTCCGCGGAGTCCGCATGCCCTAAAGCTCCAGGCAGCAGTCGTGTAACCGCATCTATCAGGACCATCGCCGGCAGCTCACCGCCAGACAGGACATAGTCCCCAATCGACCACTCTTCATCGACATGAGCTTCAATGAAACGCTCGTCAATGCCTTCATAGCGACCGGCAATCAGGATCAGTGCTTCCTCATTCGCCAGTTCGCGTACCGCCGCCTGTTTCAGCTGACGGCCTTGAGGGGACAGGTAAATTACCTTCGCCTTCTCCCCGGCGGCAGCCTTGGCCTGAGCCAACGCGTCTTCCAGGGGCTTGATCTTCATCACCATGCCCGGGCCACCGCCAAATGGGCGATCGTCCACAGTGTGATGTCGATCCGTCGTGTAGTCTCGCGGGTTCCAACAGGTGAGCTGCAAGAGCCCCTGTTTCACCGCCCGACTGGTGATGCCGTACTCGCTGATGGCGGAGAACATCTCGGGAAACAAACTGATCACTTCAATGCGCAAATTAGCCACGCTTAGAAGTCCGCGTCCCATTCCACCTTCATCTCGCCCGCGGCCAGGTCGACGGCCAACACGCATTGCTCGGTATAGGGCAACAGGCGTTCGCGATCATCCAGGCTGCCAGCGCAAGGCTTGACCACCATTACATCATTGGCGCCGGTTTCCAGAAGATGATCGATTTTCCCGAGCAATTGCCCGAGTTGATCAATAACCTTCAGACCTTCCAGCTGGTACCAGTAGTACTCGCCGTCGGTCAATTCAGGGAACAGGTTGCGCGGCACGCAGATCTCATAACCGGCCAGAAGACGAGCTTCTTCACGATCATCAAGACCCTTGAGCTTTGCGACCAGGAACTTATCGTTCCCGCGTCCACTGACCAGCTCGACCTGTTTCACATTCCCCTCGCGCTTGAGCGTCCAGGTTTTGTACTGCAACAGGTTTTCAGTCGGATCAGTAAAGGAATACACCTTCACTTCGCCGCGAACGCCATGAACAGAGTAAATCTTGCCGATAACGATCAAATCATCAGCAACAGCTGGCGTCGCGTTCATATTGCTCAGGCTGCGGCCTTAGCCGAGTCCTTCAACAACTTGGCAACACGCTCGGAAGGCTGTGCACCAACGCTCAGCCAGTAGGCTACGCGCTCTTGGTTCACGGACAGACGAACTTCTTGACCACGAGCAACAGGGTTGAAGAAACCAACCTGTTCCTTGTGCGAACCGTCACGCGGGTTGCGGCTGTCGGTTACGGTCAAGTGGTAAAACGGGCGCTTTTTGGAGCCGCCAAGGGCAAGACGGATTGTTAGCATGTGAACATCGTTCCTGTAGTCGGTGCTGCAAATCTAAATGCACAGCGGGCATAGGTGCCCGAAAGGCCGCATATTCTAAGGAATATCCGGACTTTTGCAAATGTCTTTTTCTGGCGCCTATCAGCGTGCCATTCAGATCTGCTATAGAGCCGTCGGTTAAAACGGCAAGTCAGCTCCCGCCAGACGGCGGGTTTGCTGGAGATCCCACATCCCTGTGGGGCGGAGCAGGAGCACGCTCCCGCTCGAATACTTTACATTTTCGGCATGCCGCCGCCGGGCAACATACCGCCCATGCCGCGCATCATCTTGGCCATTCCGCCCTTGGCGGAGAATTTCTTCATCATCTTCTGCATCTGCTTGTGCTGCTTGATCAAGCGACCGATGTCCTGCACCTGGGTGCCGGAACCCATGGCGATCCGACGCTTGCGCGAACCGCTGATCAGCTCAGGGTCGCGGCGCTCGGCCGGGGTCATGGAGTTGATGATGGCTTCCATCTGCTTGAACTGCTTCTCTGCCGCGCCCTGGGCATTGCCCATTTGCGCCAGGTTCACACCGCCGATGTTCGGCAGCTTGTCCATCAGGCCGCCGAGGCCACCCATGTTCTTCATTTGTTGCAACTGATCGCGGAAGTCTTCGAGGTCGAAGCCCTTGCCCTTCTTCAGTTTCTTGGCCAGTTTATCGGCCTTGTCCTTGTCGAGCGTCGCTTCGGCCTGCTCGATCAGGCTGAGCACGTCGCCCATGCCGAGGATACGCGAAGCGATACGTTCAGGGTGGAACGGTTCGAGCGCGTCGCTCTTCTCGCCCATACCGATGAATTTGATCGGCTTGCCGGTGATGGCGCGCACCGACAACGCGGCACCGCCACGGGCGTCGCCGTCGACCTTGGTCAGGATCACGCCGGTCAGCGGCAGTGCGTCACCAAAGGCCTTGGCGGTGTTGGCCGCATCCTGGCCGGTCATGGCGTCGACCACGAACAGCGTCTCGACCGGGTTGATCGCGGCATGCAGCGCCTTGATCTCGCCCATCATCTCTTCGTCGATGTGCAGGCGACCGGCGGTATCGACGATGACCACGTCGATGAACTTCAGCCTGGCTTCTTTGATCGCCGCATTGGCGATGTCGACCGGCTTCTGGCTCAGGTCGGACGGGAAGAAGGTCACGCCCACTTCGCCCGCGAGCATTTCCAGCTGCTTGATGGCCGCCGGACGGTACACGTCGGCCGACACCACCATCACGGTTTTTTTCTTGCGCTCTTTAAGGAAGCGCGCCAGCTTGCCGGCGGTGGTGGTCTTACCCGCACCTTGCAGACCGGCCATCAGCACGACGGCCGGCGGCACGGCGCTGAGGTTCAGGTCTTCGTTGGCCGCGCCCATCAGGCTTTCGAGCTCGGCCTGGACGATCTTCACAAAAGCCTGGCCCGGCGTCAGGCTGCGGGACACTTCGGTGCCGACCGCGCGCTCCTTGACCGAGTTGACGAAGTCCTTGACCACAGGCAAGGCCACGTCGGCTTCCAGCAACGCCATGCGTACTTCACGCAGGGTGTCTTTGATATTGTCCTCGGTCAGCTTGGCCTTGCCGGTTACATGGCGCAGCGTCTGCGAGAGACGGTCAGTCAAGTTTTCAAACATGCGCGATCCTTTCAGGCCCTATGGTAGACCGAGGTAATGGCGGCCCAGGCTGTGATAAATCGCTATTAAAAACAGCGCTCGGCGAGCCTGCGGCGTGGGCAGGTCGCGGATTATAGCGAAGACTGCGCCCATGCACACCCGCTGTCTGGCCCTGAAGTCTTTCGTGGAACGCAGGTGTATGCCAAACTCAGCGCCTTTCGGGCTTGCCTAACAGGATTTATGCTCCCTTTGTCACCCAGTTTGCTACCCAGTCTCGCCGCCGCCTTTTTATATGCCGCTGCGACCCTCTACCAGGGCACTCGCCTGGCGCAAGGCGCCAAGGCCGACACTCGCCTGCTGGCAGGCCTTGGCGTCCTCGCCCTGCTGGCCCATGCCGCGAGCCTGTTCACCCACTTGATGACGCCGGTCGGCCTGGGCCTGGATTTTTTCAGCGCCGCCAGCCTGATCGCCGCCGCGGTGATCGCCCTCACGCTGATCGCCTGCGCACGCATCCCGGTGGAAAACCTGCTGGTGCTGCTATTCCCCCTGGGCATGCTGACGGTGCTGCTGGCGCAATTCGCCCCCACCGGCACGGTGCAGGTGATCGACGAAGAGCCGGGCATCCTTGCGCATATCCTGCTGTCGATCCTGGCCTACGGCATGTTCACCATCGCGGTGTTCCAGGCGTTGCTCCTGCTCGTGCAGGACCATCAGCTCAAGCACAAGCATCCGTCGGGCCTGATCAAGAACTTCCCGCCGCTGCAAACCATGGAAAGCCTGCTGTTCAGCTTCCTGTGGGCCGGCTGGACGCTGCTGTCGCTGTCGCTGATCTCTGGCTGGCTGTTCGTCGAGAACCTGTTCGCCCAGCACCTGGTGCATAAAACCCTGCTGGCGTGCCTGGCGTGGGTGGTGTTCAGTGTGCTGCTGTGGGGCCGCAACCGCCTTGGCTGGCGCGGGCACAAGGCGATCCGCTGGACCCTGGCCGGTTTCTGCCTGCTGATGCTGGCCTACTTCGGCAGCAAGCTGGTTCGCGAATACATCCTGCATATCTGACGGGCAGCGATCATGGACAACTTGCCCTTAGGGCCGATGCTCGCGGTAATCGCCTTGCTGATTTTGTGGGCGGCGCTGTTTACCGCCATCGAAGCCGCACAACAACACCTGTTGGCCCTGCGCCCCGGTACCCGCCAGGGCGACAAAGCCGCTGCCCGCCTGCACTTCCCACGCCCCAGCATGATCCTCTGCAACACCCTGTGCCGTGCTGGCGTGGTAATCCTTTGCACCCTGCTGGCGATCTACGCCTGGGCGCAAAACGGCGCGTGGCTGGGCTGGCTGGTCTCCTGCTCGATCCTGCTGGTGCTGGCCGATTACCTGCCGCGCGCCCTGGCCACCCGCCATCCGCAAGCGGTGCTGGGCTTCGGCAATGCCCTGCTGGGCGTGCCGCTGAAAATTATCTACCCCCTCGCCTGGCTGCTCAATGGCATCAGCCTGCTGTTGCTGCGCCCCTTTGCCCGCCCGCCGGGCATGGTGAAAAAAAGCGACGACCCGCAGCCCGACCATGATGACGAACCCGAGCCAGAGGGAGATGAACGTCGCACGCCCGGCATGCCCGGCATCCACGCGCTGGACAACATCACCGTCAACGACATCCTGGTGCCGCGCAGTGAAGTGGACGGCATCAACCTGGACGACTCGCTCGACGCGATCCTCGAGCAACTGCGCAACTCCCAGCGCACCCGCCTGCCGGTGTTCCACAGCGACATCAACCAAGTCGAAGCCGTGCTCAACACCCGGCTGATCCAGCACCTGCTACCGGATGCCAGCCTGACCAAGGAGACCTTGCTCGAGGCCTGCTACGAACCCTACTTCGTCCCGGAAAGCACGCCCCTGCAACTGCAACTGCTGAACTTCCACAAGCAACAGCGGCGCCTGGGCATGGTGGTGGACGAGTATGGCGAAGTGCTGGGCATCGTCACCCTGGAAGATATTCTCGAAGAAATCGTCGGCGAATTCGAAAGCGAACAAAGTGCCGACAACCCGCATATCGAAGCGCAACCGGACGGCCGCTACATCGTCGACGGCACCGCCTCGATCCGCGAATTGAACAAGAGCCTGGCCTGGCACCTGCCCAGCGACGGGCCCAAGACCCTCAACGGCCTGGTGACCGAAGCGCTGGAAACCATTCCCGATTGCGCGGTGTGCCTGAAGATCGGCCGCTACCGCCTGGAAATCCTCGAGACCGAAGACAACCGCGTGAGCAAGGTGCTGATCTGGCACACCAGCCGCGTGCCGGTTGCCACGTAGCCTCGCCGACGGAACACACTGATCCACTGTGTGCAGACGATCAGATTTTCCCCCTTGTTGGATGCGCAACCCCCTTCCTATAATCGGGTCGGCTTACCCAAGCCGCGCCCGACCGCGTGCTATCCGCACGGACCGCGTCCAGGCACTGCCTTGCCCTGTACGACCGGTGTCCGCTCTCATCCCGAGCCGCTCCGCCCACAACCCTGATCCATGGGTGTTCGACCAATAATAATCCGCGTCCAAACGCGCACTGCCCCTCAGGGATACCGCCATGAGCACCACCTATAACGAGGCTGCGACCGCCGCCCCGACCAACTCGACCGCCCGCGTCGCCACCGCCAGCATCGTCGGCACGGCCATCGAGTTCTACGACTTCTATATCTATGCCACTGCGGCCGCGCTGGTGATCGGCCCGGTGTTCTTCCCGCAGACCTCCGGCACGGCGCAGATGCTCGCGTCGTTCCTGACCTTCGGCATCGCGTTCATCGCCCGCCCGCTGGGTTCGGCGCTGTTCGGCCACTTTGGCGACCGTATCGGCCGCAAATCGACGCTGGTGGCTTCGCTGCTGCTGATGGGGGTGTGTACCACGCTGATCGGCTTGCTGCCGGGGTATGACAGCATCGGCGCCTGGGCACCGATTCTGTTGTGCGTGCTGCGTTTCGGCCAAGGCCTGGGGCTGGGCGGGGAATGGGGCGGTGCGGCGCTGCTCGCCACCGAGAACGCGCCGAAGGGCAAACGCGCGTGGTTCGGCATGTTCCCGCAACTCGGTCCTTCGATTGGCTTCCTGGCGGCCAACGGCCTGTTCCTGATCCTGGCCATGAACCTGAACGACGAGCAATTTCGCAGTTGGGGCTGGCGCATCCCGTTCATCCTCAGCGCGGCGCTGGTGATGGTCGGCCTGTATGCGCGGCTGAAGCTGCATGAAACCCCGGTATTCGCCAGTGCGGTAGCGAAGGAAGCGCCGGTAAAAGTGCCGTTGGTGGAACTGTTCAGCCAGCATTGGCTGCCGGTGCTGCTGGGTGCCGCGTCGATGGTGGTGTGTTATGCGCTGTTCTATATCACCACGGCGTTTTCCCTGAGCTACGGCGTTTCGACCCTGGGCTACAGCCGCGAGACATTCCTCGGCTTGCTGTGTTTTGCCGTGCTGTTCATGGGCCTGGCGACGCCGCTGGCAGCCTTGGCCAGCGATCGATTCGGGCGCAAGCCGGTGCTGATTGTCGGTGCGCTGCTGGCGATTCTGTCGGGGTTCACCATGGAGCCGTTGCTGACCCACGGTTCGACCTGGGCCGTGGCGCTGTTCCTGGCCCTGGAGCTGTTCCTGATGGGTGTGACCTTCGCCCCAATGGGCGCGTTGCTGCCGGAACTGTTCCCGACCCGCGTGCGTTATACCGGCGCTTCGGCGGCGTATAACCTGGGTGGGATCGTCGGCGCGTCGGCGGCACCGTTCTTCGCGACCAAGCTGGTGGCGATGGGCGGGCTGAGTTATGTCGGCGGGTATGTGTCGGCGGCAGCGTTGCTGAGTTTGATTGCGGTGCTGTGCTTGAAAGAGACGCGGGATAACGATTTGAACAAGGTTGCCTGATAGATCGCTATCGGGGGCAAGCCCCCTCCCACATTTTGACCGCATTCCTACAGATTAAACGCGGTTAAGTGTGGGAGGGGGCTTGCCCCCGATAGGCACGACGCGGTTTAGAGCTCTACAACAACCGCCTGAGCCGCACGGGTCGCCTTGGCGCGAGCCGCTTCAATCGACTCATCCCGCGCCAACGCCACGCCCATGCGGCGCTGGCCGTTGACTTCCGGCTTACCGAACAGACGCAACGCCGTGTCCGGCTCGCTCAGGGCCGCGCCGAGGTTGGCGAAGGCGGTCTGGGTCGATTGCCCTTCCACCAGGATCACCGCCGATGCCGAAGGCCCGAACTGACGGATCAATGGGATCGGCAGGCCCAGGATGGCGCGCGCGTGCAGGGCGAACTGCGACAGGTCCTGGGAAATCAAGGTGACCAGGCCGGTGTCATGCGGGCGTGGCGACACTTCGCTGAACCACACCTGATCGCCCTTGATGAACAACTCCACGCCAAACAGGCCGCGGCCGCCCAGGGATTCCGTGACGGCCTTGGCCACGCGCTCAGATTCCGCCAGGGCAATCGGGCTCATGGCCTGAGGCTGCCAGGATTCCTGGTAATCGCCTTTCTCCTGACGGTGGCCGACCGGCGCACAGAAGGTCGTGCCGCCGATGTGGCGCACGGTCAGCAGGGTGATTTCGTAGTCGAAGTCGATAAAGCCTTCGATGATCACCCGGCCCTTGCCGGCACGCCCGCCTTCCTGAGCGTAATCCCAGGCTTTCTGCACGTCGTCGGCACTGCGCAGCAGGCTCTGGCCCTTGCCCGACGAACTCATCACCGGCTTGACCACACACGGGAAGCCCAGGTCTTGCACGGCCTTGCTGTAGTCTTCGAAGGTATCGGCGAAGTGGTACGGCGAGGTCGGCAGGTCCAGCTCTTCGGCGGCCAGGCGCCGGATGCCTTCGCGGTTCATGGTCAGCGACGCGGCGCGCGCGGTCGGGATCACGGTGAAGCCTTCGGCCTCCAGCTCCACCAGGGTGGCGGTGGCGATGGCTTCGATTTCCGGCACGATGAAGTGCGGTTTTTCCGCCTCGATCACCGCACGCAGGGCCGCGCCGTCGAGCATGTTGATCACATGGCTGCGATGAGCCACCTGCATCGCCGGCGCGTTGGCGTAGCGATCCACGGCAATCACTTCAACGCCCAGGCGTTGCAGTTCGATTACCACTTCCTTGCCCAGCTCACCGCAGCCACACAGCAAAACGCGGGTCGCGGTTGGCGACAATGGAGTTCCGATTCGGGTCATCTCAGGTCCTCAGGGGAGCGGATCATGGGGAGAAAGGCCGGCATTTTACATGAACTGCACAGATTGGCTTCAGTTGGCGACGGCACGTTTGCGGATACGCCAGGCCATGATCAGCCAGACCGCGGTGACCCCGGCGAATTTCGACGCCAGCGCGGTGCCCACCACGGCAGGCGTAAGCGCGCCGATCAAGCCGAAAAAGATAAAGGTATCGAGGGGAATGCTCAGCGCCGAACTTATCCACAGGCGATCGTGGAGCGGGCGCTTGGTGATGCTGAACACCAGCCAGTCAATGCACTCGGACACCGCAAACGCGGTGGCGCTGGCCAGCGCGATGGACGGGTCGGAGGTGATATACGACAGCGCCAGCGCCGCCAGCATGGCAAGAATCGCGCCGTGGCCGAAGCGGGTTTGCACCATGTCGCGCAGGATAAACACCAGGCCACCCCAGGCGGACCAGATCACATCCAGGTGCGGCGCGGTGGAGAAGGCGAAGTTGATCAGCACGACGCTGCTGATGTAGGCGATCAGGAAGAGCATGGGGGGATGGACCTGTGGGTAATGCCGCACAGGGTACACAATTACAGGGATGTCGTCTGGGATGGCGCTATCGGGGGCGAGCCCCCTCCCACATTCGACCGCGTTTAATCTGTAGGAACGCGGTCAAAATGTGGGAGGGGCTTGCCCCCGATAACGATGGTTCAGCCAACGGATTTACCGGACGCCATAAACACCAACCCACCCGCCAGCGCCCGCTCATGACACAACCCCAGCACCACCCGACGCTCGGCGTTGTCCATGCGGCTCCAACGCGTGATTTCTTCCACGGTACGCTGGCAACCGGTGCAAATGTCGTCGTCATCCAGTGCGCAAATGCTCACGCACGGCGAGGCGACGGGGCGCTCTGGCGGCTTCATTCTTCCTGCTCGACCAGATCCCGCGCATAACGCTGGGCGTTATGCACATAGTGCGCAGCGCTGGCCTCGAGCATCTTCTTCTGCGCGTCAGTCAATTCGCGCACGACTTTGCCCGGCGAGCCCATGACCAGCGAGCCATCGGGAATCTCCTTGCCTTCGCCGATCAGCGAATTGGCGCCGATGATGCAGTGCTTGCCGATCTTCGCGCCGTTGAGGATCACCGCGTTGATGCCGATCAGGCTGTAGTCGCCGACGGTGCAGCCATGCAGCATGGCGTTATGGCCGATGGTCACGCCGGTGCCCAGGGTCAGCGGGTAACCCATGTCGGTGTGCATCACGCTGCCGTCCTGCACATTGCTGTTCTTGCCGATCAGGATCAGTTCGTTGTCGCCACGCAACACCGCGTTGAACCAGACATTGGCGCCCTCCTCCAGCTTGACCTTGCCCACCAGCGTGGCATTCGGCGCCACCCAGCTGTGTGGGTGCGTCTCAACGCGGGCGTCGCCCAGGCGGTATTTCATGATATGTCCTCACGACTGGCCATTTAAACGATGGCTTATAGATGGATGAAGCTCTTGGGCGGCTGGTGCAGGCTGATGTTGGCATCGTCATAGAGCAAATTGATCAGCTCGACGATCATGATTGCCGTCAGCCCCCAGATCTTGTATTCGCCGAACCGATAGCTCGGCACGTACCAACTGCGGCCCTGGTAATCGATGCGGTGCGTATGTTCGCGCGGGTCCTGGCGGAAAAACTCCAGGGGCACGCTGAAGACGGCGGCGATTTCGGCGTCGTTGGCCAGGTATTCGACGTAGTCCGGGATGACTCCAACGTAGGGCGTGACCCGAATGCCATGCAGGGAAATCAGCGGGCTCAACGGGCCGATCACCTCGACCAGGCCGGGCGGCAGGCCGATTTCTTCTTCGGCTTCGCGCAGGGCGGTGAAGATCAGGTCCGGGTCTTCGGGGTCGCGCCGCCCGCCGGGAAAGGCCACTTCGCCACCATGGGTCGACAGGCCGCTGGCGCGCAGGGTCAGGATCAGCTCAGGTTCGTCACTGCGGGTAATCGGCACCAGCACGGCGGCCTCGGGGAAACGCCCGTCGGTCTCAAGCCGTTGCGGTGTGTGATTGCTTACCCGGCGAAGTAGCTCGTCCAGCATGAGTCATCTCGGTCTGTTGGCTACTTTGCATCATGCACCAAAGCGCGCGGGCGCCCAACCCCAAAACCGAAGGGCTGTCGCGAAACGACAACTTGCAGGGCCCTGCCGCCCACGCCAAGATAGGCAGACTTTCCAGGAACCCCAGCATGAATTTCTGCAGCCAGTGCGGTAAACCGGTCACCCAACGCATTCCCGAAGGCGACGCACGCCTGCGTTTTGTATGCGATCACTGTCATACCATTCACTACCAGAACCCCAATATCGTCGCCGGCACCGTGCCGGTGTGGGGCGATCAAGTGTTGTTGTGTCGCCGCGCCATCGAGCCCCGCCTGGGTTACTGGACCCTGCCCGCCGGTTTCATGGAGAACGGCGAGACCGTGGAACAGGCCGCCATGCGCGAGACCATGGAAGAAGCCTGCGCCCATGTACGCAACCTGAGTCTCTATACGCTGATCGACGTGCCGCATATCAGCCAGGTGCATGTGTTCTACCGCGCCGAGCTGATTGACCTGAACTTCGCCGCTGGCCCCGAAAGCCTGGAAGTGCGACTGTTCGACGAAGCCGATATCCCTTGGTCCGAGCTGGCTTTCCGCACAGTCGGGCGTACCTTAGAATACTTCTTCGCCGACCGTCGCCTACGGTCGTTCCCGGTGCGCAACGAAGCTGTGCCGCCGCTGTCCCAGCCCGCCCAATAACAAACCGGCAGATCGTCGTCCAAGGGAAATCGTTTTAATGCGTTGGTTGCTTGCTTTGCTCTGCCTGTCGTTCGCCACATTGTCCTCAGCCACCACCCTGGAAACCCTGGGCGGCAAGACGGTCGAGAAAATTCTGGTCCTCAAGTCCGCCCATCAGTTGCAACTGATCAACGACGGCAAACCCCTCAAGACCTACCGTATCTCCCTGGGCAAAAACCCCAAGGGCACCAAGCTGATCGAGGGCGACCGTCGCACGCCGGAAGGCTTGTATTGGATCGACTGGCGCAAAACCAGCGACCGCTACAACCTGTCCATGCACATCTCCTACCCCAATATCAGCGATTCGGCCCGTGCCCGCCGCCAAGGCGTGAACCCCGGCAGCATGATCATGATCCACGGCACGCCCGACACCGCGGAGTACCCGGAGCAGTGGTTTCACACCCTGGACTGGACCGACGGCTGCATCGGCATGCGTAACGTCGACATGCGCGAAGTCTGGAACCTGGTCAAGGACGGCACCCTGGTCGAGATCCGCCCGTAACCTTCGCCCCTCGGTCAATTAACTAAAAAAAGTTTCCTGCCCTCGGCAGCGCCTGCCGGTGAATACCAATTCACCCCGCAGGCTGCGCAGCTCTGCGCGCCTTAAAGACCTCTCTAATACCACTTGATACCAGACACCGTTAGTGCGCCCTGAAACCAGGAGCCGAAGCGTTTTGGCAGCATTGACATGGTATTTAAGTGGTATTAGTTTCCGGCCAATACCGGGCGACAACACACTAATAACCGCATCGGAAACCTGACAGATGAACCCCATCCTGACGCTGCGTCCCGACGACAAGCAATCCACACCGCTGTACCTGCAACTGGCCCGCAACCTGGAAGCGGCGATCCACGCCGGCCAATGGAAATCTGAACAGGCCCTGCCGTCGGAACGCGCCCTCAGCGAGCAGTTGAGCATCTCGCGCGTCACCGCCCGCAAGGCGCTGGAAGTCTTGTTTGCCCAAGGCCTGATCCGTCGCAGCCAAGGCTCCGGCACCTTTATCACGCCACGCCTGGAACAACCGCTGTCGCGCCTGTCGGGCTTCAGCGAGATGCTGCGACTCAAGGGGTTTGTGCCCAGCTCCCAGTGGCTGGAACGCGACATCAGCGCGCCGACCCACGAAGAGCTGATCCGCCTGGGCCTGTCGCCAACCGACAAAGTGGCGCGGCTCAAGCGCCTGCGCAAGGCAGACGACACGGTGATGGCCATCGAAATGACCACCATGCCCGCCGCGGTGCTGCCGCACCCGCAAGCCATCGGCCAGTCCCTCTACGAGTACCTCGAAGGCATCGGCAAACCCATCGTGCGCGCCCTGCAGCATATCCAGGCGATCAACGCCTCGGACGAGTTCGCCGCGCTGGTCGGCATCGCCCCCGGCACCGCCATGCTGTTGATGACCCGTGTCGGCTACACCGCCGACAACACCCCGATCGAAATCACCGACACCTACTGCCGCAACGACTACTACGACTTTGTCGCCGAGCTGCGTCGATAGGCCTTTGCCGCGCACTGCGGCCTTAGAGAACTGCCCATGTCCGAAGACAATATCCTCACACCCCATGGCTGGATTCGCGGCCGCCTGGTGCATGAACACGGCAAGGTGATCGCCATTGAAGGCGCACCTTGCGACCCGGCGGACAACGACCTGCCCTACCTGCTGCCGGGTTTTATCGACCTGCACGTCCACGGCGGTGGCGGCAAAGACATCATGGAAGGTGCCGACGCCTTCGAAACCATCACCCGCACCCACGTGCGCTTTGGCACCACGTCGCTGCTGGCCACCACCATGACCGCGCCGGTGGATGAAATCTCCAGCGTGCTCGGCCAGCTCGGCAGCTTCTGCGCGCAACGCCCGAGCGGCAGCGCCCGGGTCCTCGGCGTACACCTGGAAGGGCCCTACATCAATCCGGGCAAACTCGGCGCGCAACCCAACTTCGCCCACACCGCATTGATGGAAGAAGTGGAAGCCTACCTGCGCCTGGCGCCGATCCGGGTGATCACCATCGCCCCGGAAATCGCCGGGCATGACCGCCTGATCCGCGCCCTCAGTACACGCGGCGTGCGTATGCAGATCGGCCACACCCTGGGCAGCTATGAAGAAGGCGTCGCCGCCCTCGCCGCCGGCGCCACCAGCTTCACGCATTTGTATAACGCCATGAGCCCGCTGCATCACCGCGAGCCCGGCATCGTCGGCGCGGCGCTGGCCCACGCGCAGTACGCGGAATTGATCCCGGATTTGCTCCACGTACACCCCGGCGCCATGCGCGTGGCCCTGCGCGCGATCCCATGCCTGTACTGCGTCACCGATTCCACCGCTGCCGCCGGCATGCCCGACGGCGAATACAAGCTGGGCAGCCACACCGTGACCAAATGCCTGGGCGGCGTGCGCCTGGCCGACGGCACCCTGGCTGGCAGCACCCTGACCATGGATCAGGCGCTGCGCAACCTGGTGAAGATCGGCCTGCCCATCAGCGAAGCCTCACAACGCCTGTCGCAATTTCCGGCGGACTACCTGGGCCTGGAACAACGCGGCCGCCTGCAACCCGGCAGCTTTGCCGACTGCGTGCGCCTGGACCGCTCTCTGCACCTCACCGACGTCATGGTCGAAGGAGAAACCATTGTCTTCAAAAATGCTTGAAGAGGCCCTCGCCTCCAGCGACGCGGTCGCGGCGCAGCTGCAACGCCTGGCCCCGCGCCTGCAAGACATCGCCGAGCACCTGCGCCGTCAGCCGCCGCACGTGGCGATGACTGTCGCTCGCGGCAGTTCCGACCACGCCGCGAGCTACTTCGCCTACCTGGCCATGCAGCACGTGGGCATTCCGGTGGCGTCGTTGCCGATGTCGGTGGTGACCCTGCTGCACGCGCCGTTGAAGGTCAGCGGCCAGGTCGCGTTCGGCTTCTCTCAGTCGGGCCAGAGCCCGGACCTGGTCGACAGCCTGCGCCTGCTGCGCCAACGCGGCGCCTTGAGCATCTCGCTGGTGAATGCCGAAGACTCGCCCCTGGAAGCCGCCTGCGAATTCCATGTGCCGCTGTGCGCCGGGCCGGAACTCAGTGTGGCCGCGACCAAGAGCTTTATCGCCACCCTCAGCGCCAGCGCGCTGTTGATCGGCCACTGGAACCAGGAAACCGACCTGCTGCACGCCTGCCGTGCGTTGCCCGATGGCCTGCGCGAGGCGGCCAAACAGGATTGGACGAACGCCATCGACGCCCTGCGCGACTGCCAGCAGTTGATGGTCATCGGCCGTGGCGCTGGTTTTGCCATCGCCCAGGAAGCCGCGCTCAAGCTCAAGGAAACCTCGGCGATCCAGGCCGAAGCCTTCAGCAGCGCCGAGGTGCGTCATGGGCCGATGGCCTTGATCGACGACAACTACCCGCTGCTGATATTCGCCCCACGCGGTGCCGAGCAAGCCGGCCTGTTGAGCCTGGCCGCCGATATGCGCCAACGCGGCGCCCGCGTGTTGCTGGCGGCGCCGGACGATATCGCCGAACGCGACCTGCCGCTGAGCCGCGCCGAACACCCGAGCCTGGACCCGATCCTGGCCATCCAGAGTTTCTATGTCATGGCCGCCGGCCTGGCGCTCGCCCGTGGCATGAACCCGGACCAGCCGCGCCACCTGAGCAAAGTGACCCGCACCCACTGAGTGGCGTGCCGCGATTTCCTGATGAGTACCGTGCCCATGTCCAACAACAATAATGCATTGACCCTCGGCGCCCCCCTCAGCGGGCCGGTGCTGGCCCTGGGCAACGTCCCCGACGAAGTATTCGCCAGCGGCGCCATGGGTGACGGCCTGGCCATCGATCCGCTGAACGATAGCCTGTACGCACCGTGCGACGGCGAGATCATCCATGTCGCGCGCACCGGGCATGCACTGACGCTTCGCGCGCAGAACGGCGCCGAGCTGTTGATGCATGTGGGCATCGACACCGTGGAGTTGAACGGCGAAGGGTTCGCCCTGCTGGTGAAGAACGGTGCGCAGGTGAGCAAGGGCCAGGCGCTGATACAGTTCGATCTGGACCGGATTGCGCGCCAGTGCAAAAGCCTGGTCAGCCTGATCATTCTCACCAACAGCGAGCGCTTCGAACTGACACCGCTGCCGCAGCGCTCAGTCAAACACGGTGAACCGCTGGCGCGCGTGGCGCTGCGTTCCGGCGCCGCGCTGCAAACCGCTGTGGATAACTCCGTCGCGCAAGCCAGCGCCAACGTGCGGATCACCCATCGCGGCGGCTTGCATGCGCGTCCGGCGGCATTGATCCGCAAGACCGCACAAGCGTTCAGCAGCCAGACGCAGTTGCACTTCGCCGGCAAGTCGGCCGCGTGCGACAGCTTGATCGGCCTGATGGGGCTGGGCATCGGTGAGGGCGATGAGGTGTGCGTCACCTGTCGCGGCAAGGACTGCGCTGCGGCATTGCAGGCGCTGGTCGCCGCGCTGTCTGTCGCCATCGGCGAAGAACCTCACACGCCGATGGCGGCCGCTCCACGCCGCGCGAATACCGAGGTCGGTGTGTTGCAAGGTGTCTGTGCGGCACCGGGCCTGGTGTGCGGGCCGCTGTTCCGCCTGAGCACGATCGAGTTGCCGGCCGATACCGGCAACCACTGCGCCGACGAACAGTTGCAACGGCTGGACGCGGCCCTTGAGCAAGTGCGCGGCGAAATCCGCACCACCCTGGACCTCGCCCGCCAACGCCGAAATGCCGAAGAAGAAGACATCTTCGCCGCCCACCTCGCCTTGCTGGAAGACCCCGCCCTGCTGGACACCGCCACCCGCGCCATCGAGCACGGCAGCGCCGCGCCCCACGCCTGGCGCGATGCGATCCAGGCGCAATGCGCGGTGTTGCTGGGCCTGGGCAAGCCGTTGCTGGCCGAGCGTTCCAACGACCTGCGCGACCTGCAACAACGGGTGCTGCGCGTGCTGCTCGGCGAAGCGTGGCACGTCGAGTTGCCTGCCGGGGCGATTGTCAGCGCCCACGAGCTGACGCCGTCGGACCTGCTGCAACTGAGCGCGCAACACGCCGCCGGCCTTTGCATGGCCGAGGGCGGCGCCACCTCCCATGTCGCGATCCTGGCCCGCGGGAAAGGCTTGCCATGCGTGGTGGCATTGGGCGCCGAAGTGCTCGATGTGCCCCAAGGCCAACGCGTGGTGCTCGACGCGGCCAACGGTCGCCTGGAGCTGGCACCCAGCGCGGCGCGCCACGCCGAAGTCGAGCGGATTCGCGACACGCAGAGCCTGCGTCGCCAGGAACAACAGACCCAGGCCCGACTGCCAGCGAACACCCGCGATGGCATGACCATCGAAGTCGCCGCCAATGTCGCCTCCAGCGCCGAGGCCCAGCTGGCGTTTGAAAACGGCGCCGATGGCATCGGCCTGCTGCGCACCGAGTTCCTCTTCGTCGACCGCCGCACCGCGCCGGATGAACAGGAACAGCGCCAGGCCTATCAAGCCGTGCTGGATGCGATGGGCGACAAGTCGGTGATCATCCGCACCATCGACGTGGGCGGCGACAAACAGCTCGACTACCTGCCGCTGCCGGTCGAGGCCAACCCGGTGCTGGGCCTGCGCGGCATTCGCCTGGCCCAGGTGCGCCCCGACGTGCTCGACCAGCAACTGCGCGCACTGCTGCAAGTCAGCCCGCTGGCGCGCTGCCGCATCCTGCTGCCGATGGTCAGCGAAGTCGACGAACTGCTGCAGATCCGCCAACGCCTGGATGAACTGTGCGCCGAGCTGCAACTGACCCAACGCCCGGAACTGGGGGTGATGATCGAAGTGCCCGCCGCCGCGCTGATGGCCGAACAACTGGCCAGGCATGCGGACTTCCTGTCCATCGGCACCAATGACCTATCCCAGTACACCCTGGCCATGGACCGCGACCACGCCGGCCTCGCCGCGCGGGTCGATGCGCTGCACCCGGCGCTGCTGCGGCTGATCGCCCAGACCTGCGCGGGCGCGGCCAAACACGGGCGTTGGGTCGGCGTGTGCGGCGCCTTGGCGTCCGACCCGCTGGCGACGCCGGTGCTGGTCGGGCTGGGGGTCAGCGAGCTGTCGGTCAGCCCGCCGCAGATCGGCGAAATCAAGGACCGCGTCCGCCACCTGGACGCGGCGCAATGCCGGCAACTGAGCCTGGGCCTGCTCGACCTGAGCAGCGCCAAGGCGGTACGCCAAGCCTGTCAACACCACTGGCCGCTGAGCTGACAACAACAAGAAAAGGGAGACACGCCATGTACCAACACCTTATCGAAGGCCTGCAACGCCTGGGCCGTGCGCTGATGCTGCCGATCGCGATCCTGCCGATCGCCGGCCTGCTGCTGCGCCTGGGCGACACCGACCTGCTCAACATCGCGGTGATGCACGACGCCGGGCAGGCGATCTTCGCCAACCTTGCGCTGATCTTCGCCATCGGCATCGCCGTGGGCTTTGCCCGCGACAATAACGGCACGGCCGGTTTGGCCGGGGCCATCGGTTACCTGGTGATGATCTCGACGCTCAAGGTGATGGACTCGACCATCAACATGGGCATGCTTGCCGGGATCGCCAGCGGCCTGATGGCGGGCGGGCTGTATAACCGCTTCAAGGACATCAAGCTGCCGGAGTACCTGGCGTTCTTCGGCGGGCGGCGATTCGTGCCGATTGTCACTGGGTTCAGCGCGGTCGGCCTGGGCGTGATCTTTGGCCTGATCTGGCCGCCGATCCAGCACGGCATCAACAGCTTCGGCGTGTTGCTGATGGAAAGCGGCAGCCTGGGGGCCTTCGTGTTTGGCGTGTTCAACCGCCTGCTGATCGTCACCGGCCTGCACCATATCCTCAACAACATGGCGTGGTTCGTGTTCGGCAGCTTTACCGACCCGGTGACCGGCGCGGTGGTGACCGGCGACCTGACCCGCTACTTCGCCGGTGACCCGAAAGGTGGCCAGTTCATGACCGGCATGTTCCCGGTGATGCTGTTCGGCCTGCCCGCCGCATGCCTGGCGATGTACCGCAACGCCCTGCCGGAACGACGCAAAGTGATGGGCGGGATTTTCCTGTCGATGGCGCTGACCTCGTTCCTGACCGGCGTGACCGAACCGATCGAATTCGCCTTCATGTTCCTCGCGCCGTTCCTGTACCTGCTGCATGCGCTGCTGACCGGGCTGTCGATGGCGGTCACCAACCTGCTGGATATCCACCTCGGGTTTACTTTCTCCGGCGGCTTTATCGACATGGTGCTGGGCTGGGGCAAGTCCACCAACGGTTGGCTGGTCGTACCGGTCGGCCTGGCTTATGCGGCGATTTACTACAGCGTGTTCAGCTACTGCATCCGCCGCTTCAACCTGAAGACACCGGGCCGCGAAGATATCCCGGTGGCGCAGGCCGAAGCGATGAGCGATAACCAGCGCGCCACGGCTTACATCCACGCGCTGGGAGGGGCGGACAACCTGCTCAGCGTCGGGGCTTGCACCACGCGCCTGCGCCTGGACATGGTCGACCGCAACAAAGCGGTGGATGCACAGTTGAAAGCCCTCGGCGCGATGGCCGTGGTGCGGCCGGGCAACGGCGGCAGTTTGCAGGTGGTGGTCGGGCCGATGGCCGACAGCATTGCCGATGAGATTCGCCTGGCGATGCCAGCGTTTGTGGCCGGCGCGCCGGTGGATAAACCGGTCGCGGTCAATGTGCAGGAAGCCGAGCAATGGTTGAGTGCACTGGGCGGCCGGGGGAATGTGCGCCAGCTGGAAGCGGTGGCGATGACCCGCTTGCGGGTGGAGCTGGGGGATGATTCGGTGGTGTCCGAGGCTCAACTGACGGCACTTGGTTGCCAAGGCGTCAGCCAACTTGATAGCGGTGTTTGGCACCTGCTGATTGGTGACAAGGCCTCGGGCTTGAGTGAGGTATTGGAGCGACTGGTCAGCGTCCATGAGGTCGGCGCCAGGGTTTAAGAGAGGTAGTGGTTGTTCTGGCCTCATCGCGGGCAAGCCCGCTCCCACATTTGCCCGAGTTCCAACGCTGGAATGCGGGTAAATGTGGGAGGGGCTTGCCCGCGATGAGGCCCTTACAGCCAACAAAAAACCCACTGACCAAACTGGCCCAGCGGGTTTCTCGTTCATGCAATCAACGAATCAGAAATCCGCCAACCGCCACACCTCATACGCCGGTGTCTCATAGGGATGGCTCAGCTTCAACGCAGCCACAACAGCCACGATCAGCTCATCCGCCACCACCAGCTCAACCTTCCACTCTTCAACCACTTCAACCTGGCCGACTTGCCCGAGAAACGGCTGGCTGCCGTCCAACGCGCGGAATTGGCCCTGGCCCAGCACTTGCCAGGCGCAGCTGTCGTAGTCGCCGATGCGCCCGCCGCCGGCTGCGAAGACGGCGGCTTTCACCGCCTCCACATGGCTGCCGGGCACGAAGAAGCTGAGCTTGTACACCGCCTTAGTTCACCCACACGCGCGCGTTGCGGAACATCCGCATCCACGCGCCGTCTTCGTTCCACTCTTCCGGGCGCCACGAGTTCTGCACGGCGCGGAATACACGCTCCGGGTGCGGCATCATGATGGTGACGCGACCGTCGCGGCTGGTGAGGCCGGTGATCCCGCGCGGCGAGCCGTTCGGGTTGGCCGGGTAGCTTTCGGTGACCTTGCCGTGGTTGTCGACGAAACGCATGGCGACGCAACCGGATACATCAGCTTCGAGCAAGGCTTCTTCGCTGGCGAACTCGGCATGGCCTTCACCGTGGGCGATGGCGATGGGCATACGCGAACCGGCCATGCCTTGCAGGAAGATCGAGTTGGACTCCTGCACCTGCACCATGGCGACACGGGCTTCGAACTGCTCGGAACGGTTACGCACGAAGTGCGGCCAGAACTCGCTGCCCGGGATCAGTTCGTGGAGGTTGGACATCATCTGGCAACCGTTGCACACACCCAGGGTGAAGCTGTCGTTGCGCTCGAAGAAGCCCTGGAACGCGTCGCGGGCACGGCTGTTGAACAGGGCCGACTTGGCCCAGCCTTCACCGGCACCCAGCACGTCGCCGTAGGAGAAACCGCCGCAGGCCACCAGGCCTTTGAACTCATTGAGGTCGACGCGACCGGCGAGGATGTCGCTCATGTGTACGTCGATCGCATTGAAGCCGGCGCGGTCGAACGCGGCCGCCATTTCCACCTGACCGTTGACGCCCTGCTCGCGCAGTACGGCAACCTGTGGGCGAATGCCTTTCTTGATGTACGGCGCGGCGATGTCCTGGTTGACGTCGAAGCTGAGCTTGGTGCTCAGGCCCGGGTTGTCTTCTTCCAGGATCACGTCGAATTCCTGTTCGGCGCAGTCGGCGTTATCGCGCAGGCGCTGGATCTGGTAGCTGGTCTCGGCCCACTGGCGCTGCAGCAGACGGCGCTGGCCTTCGAACACGGTGTCGCCGTTGAAGACGATGTCGATCTGACCGTTGTTGATCGGCTGGCCGATTACGGCTACGCAATCGCCCAGGCCGGCGGCGCTGAACTGTGCCAATACGTTTGGCGTCGCGTCCTGGCGCACCTGGATCACCGCACCCAGCTCTTCGTTGAACAGGATGCCGTTGAGTTCAGAGGCGTCCTCGGCAACGCTGTCGAGCACCAGGTTCAAGCCGCAGTGACCGGCGAAGGCCATCTCGACCACGCTGGTCAACAGACCACCGTCGGAACGGTCGTGGTAGGCCAGCAGGTGGCCGTCGGCGTTGAGGCCCTGGATCACGGCGAAGAAGGCTTTCAGGTCTTCGGCGTCATCGACGTCCGGGGCATGTTTGCCGAGCTTGCCATGGGTTTGCGCGAGGATCGAAGCGCCCATGCGGTTCTGGCCACGGCCCAGGTCGATCAGGATCAGATCGGTGGTGCCCTTGTCCATGCGCAGTTGCGGGGTCAGGGTCTGGCGGATGTCGGTGACCGGCGCGAAACCGGTGACGATCAACGACAGTGGCGAGGTGACGCTCTTGTCCACGCCTTCGTCGTTCCAGCGGGTGGCCATGGACATGGAGTCCTTGCCCACCGGAATGGTGATCCCCAGTTCCGGGCACAGCTCCATGCCGACAGCCTTGACGGTGTCGTACAGGCGCGCGTCTTCGCCGGGGTGACCGGCAGCAGACATCCAGTTGGCCGACAACTTGATGTCGGACAGCTTGCCGATACGGGACGCGGCGATGTTGGTGAGGGTTTCACCAATGGCCATGCGGCCCGACGCCGGAGCGTCCAACAGGGCCAGCGGCGTGCGTTCGCCCATGGCCATGGCTTCACCGGTGTAGACGTCGAAGCTGGTGGCAGTGACGGCAACGTCGGCCACCGGCACTTGCCATGGGCCGACCATTTGGTCACGGGCCACCAGGCCGGTGATGGTGCGGTCGCCGATGGTGATCAGGAAACTTTTGCTCGCGACCGCCGGGTGGTGCAGCACGCGTTCGATGCTGTCGGCCAATTCCAGTGTGCTTGGGTCGAAGTCATCGCCCAGCTCGGTTTCACGTACCGCCGAGCGGTGCATGCGCGGGGCTTTGCCCAGCAGCACTTCGAGCGGCATGTCCACCGGGCTGTTGCCGAAGTGGCTGTCGGTGACCGTCAGTTGCGGCTCGGCAGTGGCTTCGCCGACCACGGCAAACGGGCAACGCTCGCGTTCGCAGATGGCCTGGAAGCGCGCGAAGTCTTCAGGACCGACGGCCAGGACGTAGCGCTCCTGGGACTCGTTGCTCCAGATTTCGTGCGGGGCCATGCCCGGCTCGTCGTTTGGAATGTTGCGCAGTTCGAAACGGCCGCCACGCTCGCCATCGTTGACCAGTTCCGGGAAGGCGTTGGACAAACCGCCGGCGCCGACGTCGTGGATGAAGCTGATCGGGTTCTTGTCACCCAACTGCCAGCAACGGTCGATGACTTCCTGGCAGCGGCGCTCCATCTCTGGGTTTTCGCGCTGTACCGAAGCGAAGTCCAGGTCTGCCGAGCTGGTGCCGGTGGCCATGGAGGAAGCCGCGCCGCCGCCCAGGCCGATCAGCATCGCCGGGCCGCCGAGCACGATCAGCTTGGAGCCGACCAGGATCTCGCCTTTCTTGACGTGTTCTTCACGGATGTTGCCCATGCCGCCGGCCAACATGATCGGCTTGTGGTAACCGCGCACTTCGTCGCCACGCGGGGTGGTGATGGACTGTTCGAAGGTACGGAAATAACCGGTCAGCGCCGGACGGCCGAATTCGTTGTTGAACGCGGCGCCGCCCAGCGGGCCTTCGATCATGATGTCCAGCGCGGTGACGATGCGCTCCGGCTTGCCGTAGGGCACTTCCCACGGCTGTTCGAAGCCCGGGATCTGCAGGTTGGACACGGTAAAACCGGTCAGCCCGGCCTTGGGCTTGGCGCCACGGCCGGTGGCACCTTCGTCGCGGATCTCGCCGCCGGAACCGGTGGCTGCGCCCGGGAACGGGGCAATCGCGGTCGGGTGGTTGTGGGTCTCGACTTTCATCAGGATGTGTACCGGTTCCTGCACCGCGCCGTACTGGCGGGTTTCAGGGTCCGGGAAGAAACGGCCGGCGACGCTGCCGACGATGACCGAAGCGTTGTCCTTATAAGCCGACAGAACGCCTTCGCTGTGCATCACGTAGGTGTTCTTGATCATGCCGAACAGGCTTTTTTCCTGGCTTTCGCCGTCGATGTCCCAACTGGCGTTGAAGATCTTGTGACGGCAGTGCTCGGAGTTGGCCTGGGCGAACATCATCAGTTCGATGTCGTGCGGGTTGCGCTTCAAGCCGTTGAAGGCGCTGACCAGATAATCGATCTCGTCTTCGGCCAGGGCCAGGCCCAGCTCGGTGTTGGCCTTCGCGAGGGCGGCGCGGCCACCGCCGAGCACGTCAATCGCGGTCAGCGGCTTGGGCTCGGCGTGGCTGAACAGAGCACCGGCCTGTTCCAACTGGCTGACGATGATCTGGGTCATGCGGTCGTGCAGGCTGCCGGCGATCAGCTCGGCTTCGGCCTCGCTGAACTGGCCCGCGACATAGAAGGCAATACCGCGTTCCAGGCGCTGGATTTTTTCCAGGCCGCAGTTGCGGGCGATATCGCTGGCCTTGCTCGACCAGGGCGAGATGGTGCCGAACCGCGGCAGAACCAGGAACAAGCGGCCGGTCGGCTCTTGAACGGGAACGCTTGGGCCGTACTTCAGAAGGCGTGCCAGCACTTGCTGTTCGTCGGCGGTCAAGACGCCGGTCACGTCGGCGAAATGAGCAAATTCAGCATACAGGCCTGTAACAGCTGGAACCTTCTGGCTCAGTTGCTCAAGGAGTTTGCTGTGGCGAAAGGCAGAAAGGGCAGGAGCGCCGCGCAGGATCAACATCTTCGGGACAGCCTCGGGAAGGGGTGTGCTTTGAGGCCGTGCATTCTAACGTAAACCGTCGTCAACGGCACCCGAAACACTAACGCTGGCCGCTGCCGAACGTCAGTTGGCTGGGTTTGTAAGGTGTCGGGGCGTTATCCGGGGCGGCGGGCACAGTTATTTTAACCGTCACAATCGCTCTCCAAGCCACGTTTCTGCGGGCTGCAGCACAGTTTCAAGGCGGCTAGCAGACAAGTCCCCCGCTGTCGAGATATGGCGCCGTGGGCCGTTTGCGTATACTGCGCAGATGTTCTCCCCAACTGCTTTGCGCCCGCGATGCGCCAAATGGCTCATCGCCACCGGACTCTTCCTGATGCTCAGCGCCTGTGTTGATAAGCCCAGCACGCTCGAGCGAATCAAGGAGGATGGCGTATTGCGGGTGATTACCCGGAACAGCCCGGCCACGTATTTCCAGGACCGCAACGGTGAAACCGGTTTCGAATACGAACTGGTCAAGCGCTTTGCCGACGACCTGGGGGTGAAGCTGGAAATCGAGACCGCCGACAACCTCGACGACCTGTTCGGCCAGTTGGGCAAACCCAACGGCCCGGTCCTCGCCGCCGCCGGCTTGGTCAGCAGCGAGCGACGCAAGCAGCAGGTACGCTTTTCCCACCCGTACCTGGAAGTTACCCCGCAGATCATCTACCGCAACGGCCAGTCGCGCCCCACCAATGCGGCAGACCTGGCGGGCAAGAAGATCATGGTGCTCAAGGGCAGCACCCACGCCGAACAACTGGCCGAGCTTAAAAAGCAGAACCCTGCGATCGAATACGAAGAATCCGACGCCGTTGAAGTGGTCGACCTGCTGCGCATGGTCGACGAGGGCCAGATCGACCTGACCCTGGTGGACTCCAACGAAGTGGCGATGAACCAGGTGTACTTTCCCAACGTGCGCGTGGCGTTCGACCTCGGCGATGCCAGCAACCAAAGCTGGGCCGTGGCCGCCGGCGAAGACAACAGCCTGCTCAATGAGGTCAACAGCTACCTGGACAAGGTCGGCAAGAACGGCACCTTGCAGCGCCTGAAAGATCGCTATTACGGGCACGTCGATGTACTCGGCTACATGGGCGCCTACACCTTCGCCCAGCACTTGCAGCAGCGCCTGCCCAAGTACGAGAAACACTTCAAGACCTTCGCCAAGGAAGAAAAGGTCGACTGGCGCCTGTTGGCCGCCATCGGCTATCAGGAATCACTCTGGCAACCGGCGGTCACTTCCAAGACCGGCGTGCGCGGCCTGATGATGCTGACCCAGAACACCGCCCAGGCGATGGGCGTGTCCAACCGCCTGGACGCCAAGCAAAGCATCATGGGCGGCGCCAAGTACCTGGCGAAGATCAAGGACGAGCTGGACGACGATATCGCCGAGCCGGACCGCACCTGGTTTGCCCTGGCCGCCTACAACGTGGGCACCGGGCATCTGGACGACGCGCGCAAGCTGGCGCAGAAGGACGGCCTGAACCCGAACAAGTGGCTGGACGTGAAGAAAATGCTGCCGCGCCTGTCGCAGAAGCAGTGGTACAGCAAGACCCGCTACGGCTATGCACGGGGCGGCGAGCCGGTACACTTCGTGGCGAACATCCGGCGCTACTACGACATCCTCACCTGGGTGACCCAACCACAGCTGGAAGGCAACCAGGTAGTCGAAGGCAACCTGCATGTGCCAGGGGTCAACAAGACTAAGCCGCCGGAAGAGAACCCGCAGCTGTAAACCCGAAGCCCCCAAACACCACCGCACAATGTGGGAGGGGGCTTGCCCCCGATAGCGGTGTGACAGTCAGCTTGTTTATAACTGACCCACCGCCATCGGGGGCAAGCCCCTCCCACATTTGAATCGCTACTGGCCTTGGAGGCCGGTGAGCAGATGTACCGCGCCACCCGCCAGCACCATCACTCCCGACACTCCCGCCGCCTTTAACGCCGCCGCATCCACCCGCGCCGCATCCCGCAGTTGCACACGCACCCGCGTCAGCGCCACGCGTTGTTGCGACTGGAGGTTATCCGCGCCACCGAGGGCATTCAGCACATCGGCGGACAACAGGTTCTCCGCCGCCGGCACAGGCGCCGCGACGGTTTCGGCGATCAAGTCCGGGGTCAGGGCTTTCCAGAACGCCCGCTGCAATTTCTCGAACATGCTCAGTGCTCCACGACAGGTGAGGTTTCAACGGTGGCCGCGTGGTACAGGCGCAAGGCCTCGCGCACCTGCGCGGCTTCTTCAAGGCCGAGCACCTGATGGGCGATGATCTGGCAGTCCGCAAGGTCCAGCTCGCGCACGGTGGCCTTGATGGTCGGGATCAGCGGTACGCTGACCGACAGCTCGTCCACCCCCAGCCCGATCAACACCGGCACCGCCGACGCTTCAGACGCCAGCGCCCCGCACACGCCAACCCACTTGCCATGGGCATGGGCGGCCTTGACGGTGGTGGCGATCAGACGCAGCACCGCCGGGTGAAAGCTGTCGGCCTGGCTGGCCAGGCGCGGGTGATCGCGGTCCATCGCCAGGGTGTATTGGGTCAGGTCGTTGGTGCCGATGGAGAAAAAGTCCACATGGGGCGCGAACACGTCCGCCATCAAAGCCGCGGACGGCACTTCGATCATGATGCCCAGCTTCGGCAGCTCGGTGAGCCCCAGCGCCAACGCTTCCTCTTCAAGCATCGTGCGCGCCAGGCGCAGCTCCGAGAGCAGGCTGACCATCGGCAGCATGATGTGCAGCCGCGTCAACCCGGCACTCGCGAGGATCGCGCGGAACTGTTCGCGCAACAACTCGGGGCGCTCCAGGCACAAACGAATACCGCGCAAGCCCAGGAACGGGTTGGTCTCGGCATCCATCGGCACATAGGCCAACGGCTTATCGCCGCCGACATCCAACGTGCGTACCACCAGGTTGCGCTCCGGGCCCAGGGCGCGAGCGATGGCGTTGTAGGTGCCGGCTTGCTCCTCGGGGCTCGGTGCGCGATGGCGGTCCAGGTACAGAAACTCTGATCGCAGCAGCCCCACGCCTTCGCCGCCCAGGCTCAGGGATTGCTCGACCTCCTGAAGCGACGCGACGTTGGCCGTGACTTCGACGTGATGACCATCGCGGGTGATGGCCGCCAGGCGTGCCTGCGCGACGTCGCGTTGGCGCCGCACTATTTGCTCCCGGTGGGTGGCCTGCAATTGCTCGATCTCGGCCAGGTCCGGGTCCAGGTGCAACTCGCCCTTGTCGGCGTCCAGCAACACTTGCCGACCGTCAGCCAACGCCAGCACCTGCGGCGGCGCCCCGCAAATCGCCGGCAGCCCCAGCGCCCGGGCGAGGATCGCGACGTGGCTGGTCGCCCCGCCGCCGACGGTGACGAACCCGAGCACCTTGTGCGTGTCGAGGCTGGCGGTCTGCGACGGCGTCAGTTGCTCGGCGATCAGGATCGCGCGCTCAGGCAGTTCCCAGGCGCGGTCGTGAATGCCGAGGATCAGTTTCAGCACGCGCTGGCCGACGTCGGCCAGGTCCGCCGCACGTTCGGCGAGCAGGGCATTGCCCAGGCCCTGGAACAGTTGGGCGGTGGCGAGCGTGGCGCTGTTCCAGGCAAAGGCGGCGCTTTTGCCGACGGCCAGCAGGTCGTGGGCTTGCTCCAGCAGGGTCGGGTCTTCGAGCAGTTCCTGATGGGCGCGGAAGATCTGCGCCTGGGCACTGCCGACCGCCTTGGCCTGCAAGCTCTGCAAGGCCTCGGTAGCGGCGTGCAGGCCACGGTCCAACGCCGCGCGTTCGAGTGCTTCGCCGCCGCCCGTTTCGGGAATGCTCAGCGCCGGCTCTGCCACCTGGACCACCTGGCCAAACGCCGAGCCCGGCGACGCACACACGCCCCGCAGCAGGCTCGTGGACGCCAGCGACACACGCGGTTCGACGTCCTCGACCGGCGCCGCGACGCTCTCGCCGCACCCCTCGGCCAACAGCGCCACCAACGCCTTGATCGCTGCGGCGGCATCCTCTCCCGCCGCGCTCACCTGCAAGGTGTCGCCCTGCACGGTTTGCAGTGCCATGATCGCCACCAGCGACTTGGCGTTGGCGCTCTGGGTTTGCTTGTGCAGGTAGATACTGGCGTCGAACCCCTTCGCCGCCTGGGCAAACACCGCCGCCGGGCGCGCGTGCAAACCGTTGGCATTGGGCAACGTCAACGGTTTGGAGAACAGTGCGTCGCCCTCCTCTTCGTCCTCGGTTTCAGCCGCCTCGCCTGGCGACAGGCGCACCAGCGGCTGGCCCAGCGTGACCGGGCCGCTGTCCGACGCCAGCAGCGCAAACGGCTCGCCGCTGACCACCAGCATCAAGGTCAACAGGCTCCGGGCATTGAGCGCTACGTAGTCGGCGTCGAACTCGATCAACGGCTGCCCGGCCTCCACCCGCTGGCCTTCCCCGACCAAACGGCTGAACCCCTTGCCCGCCAGGTTCACGGTGTCCAGGCCGATATGCAGCAGCACCTGGACGCCATTGTCAGCCGTGATGCTCACCGCATGGCCAGTGTTCTGGATATTGCTGATCACCCCGGCCAACGGTGCGCAGAGGGTCTGCGAGGTCGGGTCGATGCACAGGCCGTCGCCGATCAGGCGGCTGGAGAACACCGGGTCGGGGACCTTGTCCAGTGCCAGCAGCACGCCCGACAAGGGCGCAAGCAATTCCAGGGGTTGAGTTGCGGTCATGACTTCACCTGCTGTTTTGTTCTGTAAAAATCATTGGGTGGATACACATCCCGAGGTGACAAAGATCAAATGTGGGAAGGGCTTGCCCCCTGCCACATTTAAGCCTGTCTACATCCGAAGATTCACTTCCACCAGTACTCGACTTGCACACCGACATTCGAGCCATGCCGCGCGGTGCCGTAGGCGCCGGTGTCAGACAATGCCGACCCAGCCGCCAGCTCATTCGCCGCGCGTTTGGCCGCTGCGTTCCAGCTCGCATAGGTGTAGTACAGACGCACTTCCGGGCGCGCCCAGAAATCCGGGCCTTTGGGCGACCAGGTCGGGGCGAAGGTGAATTTGCTCAGTTTGCGCGTACCGCCGGTGGCGTCGACCTGATCATGACCAAGCTCGGTGACCAGTTTGAACTGTTCACTGATGGCATAGGCCGGGCGCACACCGATGGACATCCAGGTCTGGTCCTGGCTGCCGGGGCGAATGTCTTTCTGGTACACGGCCTCGATCTGCCCACCGAAACGCGGGGTCACCTGCCAGTCGAAAAACTCCACGGCGCGGTAGCTTTTGCTGCTGTTATCCAGGGCCGTATTGCCGGTGTAGCCAAGGCCGGTGCCGGGACCTTCGCCATACTGCAGGGCGAACTTGTTCTTGCCGCCAAGGAAAGGTTTTTGCACATGTTGCGCGGTCAGCGCCCAACCGCTGTTGGCATCACGCCCACCGGCTTTTTCGATGTAGCTCAAGCCCAGTTCCAGCTCGCCGCCGGGGTTGGTCTTGAAGCCGGCCACGTTGAAGTCGTGACGCGTGGCGTATTCCTTCTGGTACAGGTTGTCCTTGCGCGAAAGCGCGTAGCTGTATTTCAGGTCGCCAATCAGCACATCCTCGATGCCGCCGCCCGTGGCGCTCTGGTTCCAGTAGTAGAAATCGGAGATATGGATGTCGTTACGCTTGTAGTAACGCCGCCCCGCCCACAGCGAGCCGCCGTTGAGGCTGGGCAGGTTGGACCACTGTGCATACATCTGCGGCATGCGCGCCGAGCCGTTGTCTTCGCCCTGGAATTTAAGCGCGCGGTCGTACTTGTTGTAGAGCGAAGCCATGGCGTCGACGCTGAGCACGGAGCCGTCGTCGAGGGTCAGCAGGTCCTGGCGCAGTTCCAGTTCGGCGTACTGTTCGCATTCGTTGCCCAACCGGTATTTGGATTGCGCGCCCGGTAGTTGGAAGCATTGCTGCTTGCCACTGCCGGTCGACGTCCCCGCGCCGCTACGCAAGTAACCGGCAAACTCCAGGGCCTGAGCGCCGAACGGCAAGCTCAGACACGATGCAACGAGGCCCAGCTTTATTGTTGTTTTCATGAAGTACTCCGATATTTTTATTATGTTTGTGTGAAGCGCCCGGTGCTCCCACACCGGGAATTGACCTTCTGCTTCGCGTCGCGCGGGGCAGTTGCAACGACGTTCCAGCCGTCAGTCCTTGAGGTGCAGCACAAAGGATTCGTAAGGCCGCAACAGCAGCGGGCCCGTGCTGACCTGGCAAGCGGGGTAGTTGCTGATCAGCAGGCGTTGTCGGGTAGCGGCGTTGAGGACGTGATCGGGCAGCTGGATTTCGCAGGGTTTGCCGTAGAAGTTGTTCAGCACCAGCAGGCGCTCGCCATGGCCTTCGCGCAGGTAGGCCCAGACCTGGAGGTGGCCCAGCAACAGTTCGCGGTAAACGCCGTCTTGAATCAGCGGCTCCTGGCGACGCAAGGCGATCAGGCTGCGGTAGTGATGCAGCACCGAATCCGGGTCATCCCGTTGGCTGTCGACGTTGATCTGCGCCGCGTTGGCCGGGATGCCGATCCACGGTTCGCCGCTGCTGAAACCGGCATGCTGGCGAGCATTCCACTGCATCGGCGTGCGCCCGTTGTCCCGCGACTTCTGCATAATCGCCGCCATGCTCGACGCCTCGGACTCACCGGCATCGCGCTTGAGGCGGTAGATGTTGAGGGTTTCGACATCGCGGTACTGCTCGATCGTGTCGAATCCCGGATTGGTCATGCCCAACTCCTCGCCCTGGTACACATACGGCGTGCCCTGCAGGAAGTGCAGCGCCGTGGCGAGCATCTTGGCCGAGACCACACGATGCTCACCGTCATCCCCAAAGCGCGAGACCACCCGTGGCTGGTCGTGGTTACACCAGAACAGCGCGTTCCAACCACCGCCGGCCTGCATGCCCAGTTGCCAGTCGGAAAAGATCTGCTTGAGCTGCAGGAAATCGAAGTCGGCCTTCACCCACTTCTGCAGGTTCGGGTAGTCGACTTTCAGGTGGTGGAAGTTGAAGGTCATCGACAGTTCTTTGGACTCCGGCCGCGAGTAGCGGATGCAGTGTTCCAGGCTGGTGGATGACATCTCGCCGACGTTGATCAGGTCATGGCCTGCGAAGACTTCGCGGTGCATTTCCTGCAGGTACGCGTGTACGTTCGGACCGTCGGTGTAGAAACGCCGACCGTCGCTGGCGTCCTCGGGGAAATCGGCGGGCTTGGAGATCAGGTTGATCACATCCAGGCGGAAACCGCCGACGCCTTTGTCGCGCCAGAAACGCATCAGCTTGAACACCTCGGCGCGCACCTTGGGGTTGTCCCAATTCAGGTCGGCCTGGGTGTGATCGAACAGGTGCAGGAAGTACTGGCCGGTTTGCGCTTCGTATTCCCAGGCCGAGCCGCCGAATTTGGATTCCCAGTTGTTCGGCTGGTCGCGCCAGATGTAAAAGTCGCGGTACGGGTTGTCGAGGCTGCTGCGCGCCTGCTGGAACCACTCGTGCTCGATGGAGGTGTGGTTGACCACGATGTCGAGCATCAACTTGATGCCGCGCTTGGCCGCTTCGCTGATCAGTTGGTCGCAATCGGCCATGGTCCCGTAGCTCGGGTCGATGGCGTAGTAGTCGCTGATGTCGTAGCCGTTGTCGCGCTGCGGCGAGCGCAGGAACGGGGTGATCCACAGGCAGTCGACGCCCAGCCATTGCAGGTAGTCGAGTTTGTCCACGATACCCAGCAGGTCACCGGTGGCGTTACCCGCGTGGCTGTGAAAGCTTTTGGGGTAGATCTGGTAGATCACCGAGTGTTGCCAGTTTTGCATGGTGGGTTCCTTCAGTAAAATTGTGTACCCGCCGCTCGGGCCTCATCGGGAGCAAGCCCCCTCCCACAGGGGGAACGCATTCAACTGTGGGGCGGGCTTGCTCGCGAACGCGGTAATTCAGGCAACCCGATACCCAGGCCGCACGATCTTCATGCTCAATGCACAGGTCAGAACAAACGGCACGACCATCGCGATGACCATCCCGATCACAAACATCGGGATGGCATGCGGCATGATCGAGATAAACCCGGGCAAGCCGCCGACCCCGATGGCCGAGGCCTGCACCTTGTTCAGCGACAGGAAAATGCTGCCCAGTGCCGAGCCCAGCAGCGCGGCATAAAACGGGAACTTGAAGCGCAGGTTCACGCCGAACATCGCCGGTTCAGTGATGCCGAAATACGCGGAGACAGCGGAAGTCGAGGCCATGCTTTTGTCCCGCGCATTGCGCGCCATGTAGAACACCGCCAGCGCGGCGCTGCCCTGGGCCAGGTTGGACATGACGATCATCGGCCAGATAAACGTGCCGCCCTGGGTGGAGATCAGTTGCAGGTCCACCGCCAGGAACATGTGGTGCATACCGGTGATCACCAGCGGCGCATACAACAGACCGAAAATCGCCCCGCCGAGCATCGGCGCCAGGTCAAACAGCGTGACCACGCCCTGGGTGATCAGGATGCCGAGGTGACGGGTCACCGGGCCGATGATCGCCAGCGCGAGCACGCCGGTGACGACGATGGTGGTGATCGGCACGACCAACAGTTGGATGGCATTCGGCACCCGCGCGCGCAGCCATTTCTCGATGACGCTCATCACATACGCCGCCATCAGGATCGGCAGGATCTGCCCCTGGTAGCCAACTTTCTCGATCTTGAACCATCCGAAAATATCGAAGTACGGCAGGCTCTGGCCATCGAGGCCGGCCACCGCCTTGCCGTAGTTCCAGGCGTTGAGCAGGTCCGGGTGGACCAGCATTAGGCCAAGCACGATGCCGAGGATTTCACTGCCGCCAAAACGCTTGGCCGCCGACCAGCCCACCAGCGCCGGCAGGAACACGAACGAGGTGTTGGCCATCAGGTTGATCAGGCTCCACAGGCCATCCAGGTTCGGGTAGGCCTCCAGCAGCGTCTTGCCCTCGATGAACATGCCCTTGGCGCCCATCAGGTTGTTCACGCCCATCAACAGGCCGGCGATGATCAACGCGGGCAGGATCGGCATGAACACATCGGAGAACACCCGCACCAGACGCTGCATGGCGTTGGTCTTGTCGGCGCCCTTCTTCTTGACGTCGGCGATGGTGGCGGCGGCGAGGCCGGTCTGTTCGCGCAGGGCGGCGTAGACCTTTTCCACTTCGCCGGGGCCGATCACCACCTGGAACAGGCCACCGGTAAAGAACGAGCCCTTGACCAGGTCGACTTGGTTCAACGCGCTGCCGTTCACCAGGCTCGGGTCCTTGAGCGCCAGGCGCAGGCGGGTCACGCAATGGGCGGCTTGCTCAAGATTGTCGCGGCCCCCGAGGTGCTCGAGAATTTCGCGGGCGATGTTCGAATAGTCGTGGCTCATGCTTGGTTTCCACTTTGATTTTTTTATTTGGGGGGCAGTCATTGGCAGCACGCCGAAGGCAAAAGTACTCGTACAGACGAGTTAAAGCAACAACTCGTCTGTACGAGTTACATATTGTCTATTTTTTCTGGATCAGGCCCCGCCACAGCCCACAGATTTCCATGGGCCCAATGGACAAACCCCAGCCGTGCCACTAAGGTTCCTGCCTTGAACGCAAACGCGGCACAGAGCCATCCCCATGAGCAAATACAACCAGATCTATACCGATCTGCTTGCCAACATCACCACCGAACGCCTGCAACGCGGCACCCGTCTTCCCTCTGAAACCGAACTGATGGATGCCTACCAGGCCAGTCGTGGCACCGTGCGGCGGGCCATCGAGCAGCTGCAGGAGCGTGGGTTTGCGCAGAAAATCCATGGCAAAGGCACGTTTGTGTTATCGCCCAACCCCATCGAGTTCCAACTGGGCGGCATCGTCAGCTTCCACGAAACCCACGCCGACCTGGGCGATGACGTCCACACCGACGTCGTCGAATTCACCCAGTTCCCGCTGGAAGGTTCGCTGCTGCAGCATATCGAGGCCGAACCCGGCACCCTGATCACCCGTATCAAACGGGTGCGGCGCATCGGCGGCAAACGGGTGATCCTCGACATCAACCACTTCGTCGCCGACCTGATCCCCGGCCTGGACCGCACCATCGCCGAGCAGTCGATCTACGCCTTCATCGAACAGACGTTGCAGTTGCACATCAGCTACGCCCAACGCACCATCGAAGCCCTGCCCCGCGGCAAAGACGACCAGGCACACCTCGACCTTGAGGGGCAAAGCCATGTGATCGTGGTAAGCAACCAGACGTTTCTGCAGGACGGGCGGCAGTTCGAGTACACCGAGTCGCGGCATACGTTGGATAAGTTCTACTTTTCGGATATTGCGCGGCGCTAAGGCCGAGCGAAGCTCAAACGTGGCCGCGGGCCGCTATCGCGAGTAAGCCCGCTCCCACACTTTTGCTGCGGCGTTTGATTTATCGTGTTTCAGATGCGCAGAACCCCGGCATATGGCCGGGGTTCTGTTATTCAGCATCCACCTGCTAGGGCAGGATCATTCCCACTCAATCGTCGCCGGCGGCTTGCTCGACACGTCATACGTCACACGCGAGATGCCTTCGATTTCATTGATGATACGGCCGCTGACGGTTTCCAGCAGTTCGTAAGGCAGGTGTGCCCAACGGGCGGTCATGAAGTCGATGGTTTCCACCGCACGCAGGGCCACGACCCAGGCGTAACGACGGCCGTCGCCGACCACGCCCACCGATTTCACCGGCTGGAACACTACGAACGCCTGGCTGACTTTGTGATACCAGTCGGCCTTGCGCAGTTCTTCGATGAAGATGTGGTCGGCGCGACGCAGCAGGTCGGCGTATTCCTTCTTCACTTCACCGAGGATCCGCACGCCCAGGCCCGGGCCCGGGAATGGGTGGCGGTAGACCATGTCGTAGGGCAGGCCCAGTTCCAGGCCGAGACGGCGGACTTCGTCCTTGAACAGCTCACGCAGCGGTTCGACCAGCTTGAGGTTCATTTCCTCGGGCAGGCCACCCACGTTGTGGTGGGACTTGATCACGTGGGCCTTGCCGCTCTTGGCGCCAGCCGACTCGATCACGTCGGGGTAGATGGTGCCTTGGGCGAGGTACTTGATGTTGTCCAGTTTGTTGGACTGGGCATCGAATACGTCGATGAAGGTGCGGCCGATGATCTTGCGCTTCTTCTCCGGGTCGGACTCGCCGGCCAGGTTGTTCAGGAACTGATCTTCAGCGTTGGCGCGGATCACCTTGACGCCCATGTTCTCGGCGAACATGGCCATCACTTGCTCGCCTTCGTGCAGGCGCAGCAGGCCGTTGTCGACGAATACGCAGGTCAGTTGATCACCGATGGCCTTGTGCAGCAGCGCGGCAACCACGGAGGAGTCAACGCCGCCGGACAGGCCGAGCAGGACGTTGTCGGTGCCGACCTGGGCACGCACGTTGGCGATGGCGTCTTCAGCGATTTTCGACGGGGTCCACAGGGCTTCACACTCGCAAATGTCGAGGATGAAGCGCGACAGGATGCGCCCGCCTTGCTTGGTGTGGGTCACTTCCGGGTGGAACTGCACGCCGTAGTAACCACGCTCGTCGTTGAACATGCCGGCGATCGGGCAGCTCGGGGTGCTGGCCAGGATGTGGAAGTCTTGCGGCATCTTGGTGACTTTGTCACCGTGGCTCATCCACACGTCGAGGCCGAACAGGCCGTCGGCGTCGACGTGGTCTTCGATGCCGTCCAACAGGCGGCTCTTGCCGACCACGTCGACACGGGCATAACCGAATTCACGCAGCTCGGAACCTTCAACCTTGCCGCCCAACTGCTCGGCCATGGTCTGCATGCCATAGCAGATACCGAACACGGGCACGCCCAGGTCGAATACGGCTTGCGGGCAGCGCGGGCTGTTGGCTTCGTGTACCGACTCGGGGCCGCCGGCGAGGATGACGCCTTTCGGTGCGAATTCGCGGATCGCTGCGTCGTCCATGTCGAACGGATGCAGTTCGCAGTACACACCGATTTCACGCACGCGACGGGCGATCAGTTGGGTGTACTGGGAACCGAAATCGAGGATCAGGATACGGTGGGCGTGAATGTCGAGGGCCATGAGATCAGTCTCGTCTAATGAATCAGAAACAACTCGGGGCTGAATAAGACAGCCCCGGTTACTTAACTTTATGCTGGAAGCCTCAACCTACGCGGTAGTTTGGCGCTTCCTTGGTGATCTGCACGTCATGGACGTGGGATTCGGCCATACCGGCGCCGGTGATCCGCACGAACTCTGGCTTGGTACGCATTTCGTCGATGTTGGCGCTACCGGTGTAGCCCATCGAGGAACGCAGGCCGCCCATCAGTTGATGGATGATCGCGCTCAGGGTGCCTTTGTACGGCACACGGCCTTCGATGCCTTCCGGAACGAGTTTCTCGGCGCCTGCCGAAGAGTCCTGGAAGTAACGGTCGGAAGAACCTTGCGCCTGGGACATGGCGCCCAGCGAACCCATGCCGCGGTAAGCCTTGTACGAACGCCCCTGGAACAGTTCGATCTCGCCCGGGGCTTCTTCAGTACCGGCGAACATCGAGCCCATCATCACGCAGGAAGCACCGGCGACGATGGCCTTGGACAGGTCACCGGAGAACCGGATACCGCCGTCGGCGATCAACGGAACGCCCGTGCCTTCGAGGGCCTCGGCGACGTTGGCGATGGCGCTGATTTGCGGCACGCCCACGCCGGCGACGATACGCGTGGTGCAGATCGAGCCAGGGCCGATACCGACCTTGACCGCATCCGCGCCCGCTTCGGCCAGGGCCTTGGCGGCAGCGCCGGTGGCGATGTTGCCGCCGATCACCTGGACTTCAGGGAAATTCTGTTTGACCCAGCGAACGCGGTCGATCACGCCCTTGGAGTGACCGTGGGCGGTGTCGACCACCACCACGTCCACACCGGCAGCAACCAGGGCCGCTACGCGATCACCAGTGTCTTTACCGGTGCCGACTGCCGCGCCGACACGCAGACGACCTTGGTCATCCTTGCTGGCCAGCGGGTAAGCCTTGGCTTTTTCGATGTCGTTGACGGTCATCATGCCCTTGAGGGCGAATTTGTCGTCGACGATCAGCACGCGCTCGATGCGGTGCTTGTGCAGCAATTCGCGCACGTCGTTCTTGTTGGCGCCTTCCTTGACCGTGACCAGACGCTCTTTAGGCGTCATCACTTCGCGGACGGTGACTTCAAGACGGTTCTCGAAACGCACGTCACGGGAGGTGACGATGCCGACGAGGTCGCCATTGTGCAGCACCGGAACGCCGGATATGTTGTGCAGACGGGTCAGTTCGAACAGGTCGCGCACGGTGGCGTCAGCGTCGATGGTGATCGGATCTTTCACCACACCGGCTTCATAACGCTTGACCTTGCGCACTTCGGCAGCTTGCTGCTCGACGGTCATGTTCTTGTGGATGATGCCGATACCGCCTTCCTGAGCCATGGCGATGGCCAGACGGGCTTCGGTGACGGTATCCATGGCAGCGGAAACCAGGGGAATATTCAGCTCGATGCCACGGGTTAGGCGGGTCTTGAGACTGACTTCGTTAGGAAGCACCTCGGAATAACCGGGCACTAGGAGAATGTCGTCGAATGTCAGAGCTTCTTGGCTGATACGCAGCATCGCGGGGGCTCCCGAGCGGGAAAATGGAAGCGCGCCATTATACTCAGACACCCCTCAGGTCTCAACGTAAAACTCTGACAAACTTGGTAATACTGATAGATGGAGAAAAGATGCTGCTTTTCTGTAGGAGCGAGCTTGCTCGCGAAGAACACCAAGGCACCGCGTTTAACCAGACCACCCGGATTATCGTTGACGATTTTCGCGAGCAAGCTCGCTCCTACAATGGGTTGAACTTGCAGCCTACAACTCGACTTTGACCCAACTGATCTTCTGGTCCAACCAATCGGCAAATTCGTCGATAAAGCTCTGCTTGAACCCCGCCTCCGCCCAGTTGTTGAAGATGAATCCGAGGTTGGAAAACCCACATTCCTGCAGGAACAGAAAACCGTTGATGTCATCCTCATGCCCACACAGCGGGCAGGTGAAGTTGTCGGTGTGGCCGGGCATCCACTCTTCCAGGCTGTCGAACAGCGCCTCGCCGATTTCCTTGAGGCATTCCGGGCAGCCGGCTTCTTCGAGAAAGCCCTTGGCCGGTGTATAGATGCAACGCTTGTAGATGATTTCCAGGCCATTGACGGGTTCGTTGAACGGCAGCGCATCCGGGTGCAGCACCACGGCGCGGGCGCCGTCGGCCAGGGCGTAGGCCATGCGGTTGCCGGTGCACCCGCAGGTGGTCAGCTCTTCCTTGATGATGTTCTTGCGCACCAGCCAGCGCACGATCGCCCGGGCACGGGGTTCGTGGACGGGCAAGGTGGAGATTTTCGGGACAAGGATGCTTTGGGAATTCATGGGAGCCCTGCGGTATGACGTCTGGCGCCGTCGCGGGCAAGCCCGGCTCCCACCTTGCAATGCGATCGACTGTGGGAGTGGGCTTGCTCGCGAAGAAGCCCTGAAGGCAGGCAGCTTAATCCCTGCCCGACACAGGTCAAGTACTCAGGTACCGCCCAATCAAGGCAATGCCACTGGCCAGCACCAGCCACGTGACCAATCGCACAAACGCCTCACGGGACATGCGCAACGTCAGCCGCCGCCCACACCACAACCCCAGGGCCATCGCCGGCAGCAGGCAAAACGCCAGCAGCAACAGCGGCATGTCGGCATACACCCCGGCGATCAGGAACAGGCTCAGGCGCACCACGGTGCTGCAACTGATCAACGCGCTTTGCGTGGCGCGCGCGGCGTCCTTGGGCAAACGACTGCTCAAGTAGATCGCATATAGAAAGCCGCCACTGCCGAACAACGCACCGAACAAACCGCCGACGGTGCCCATGGGAACCGCCCAGCCCGCCGCCAGTTGCGCCGGCCGGGCCTTCACCGCCAAGGTGTAAATCGCGTAGGCGCTGATAAACAGCCCCATCAACAACAGCAACAGATCCGAATGCAGGTTGAGCAAAAACACCACGCCCAGGGTGCAACCGATCGCCATGCACGGCAGCAGTCGCAACAGCTCCGGCTTGTTCACATCCCGTCGCGATTGCAGCAGGTTGCCGAAGGCCGCGATGAAATCCAGCAACACCAGCAGCGGGATGACCTTCGACAGCGGCATGAATATAAGCAGGATCGGCCCCGCCACCAGCGCCGTACCGAACCCGGCGATGCCAAACACGATATAGGCCACGGCAACGCCCAGGCCGATCACCAGCCAATCTGTACCGCCAAACGACCACTGACTCATCAGCTCAACCGGGCTCATGGGCAATTCCTTGAAAGAGAGGTGCATCACTTTAGCCATGGGTGAGAGTTGCGACTAATATCTTCAAAGCCCTCCACACATCTCGAAAAGGCATGACGCGTGATTTCCACCCGCCAACTGCGCTACTTCGTCGAAATCGCCGACAGCGGCAGCTTCAGCGCCGCCGCCGAGCGCCTGTTTGTCGCGCAATCGGCCCTGAGCCGGCAGATCAAAGAACTGGAAAACCAACTGCACACCCCATTGTTCGAACGCACCGCGCGCCTGCCTCGGCTGACCGCCGCCGGTGAAGCCTTCTACCCGCGGGCGCGCAATCTGCTGAGTGAACTGCACAAGGCCAGCGAGATGGCGACGCAAGTGGGTAACGGCCAGGTCGGCACCCTGCGCTTGAGCCATTCGAGCACCGTGCCGATGAGCGGCGCGCTGCTGCGCGGCATCAGCACCTGGCTGGAGCGCTGCCCCGGCGTATCGATGGATATCGCCAAACTGTCCTCCGAAGCCCAACTCGAAGAAATTGCCGACGGTCGCCTGGACGTCGGCCTACTGCGCCTGCCGGTGCTACGCCAGCGCGAAGGCGTGCGTGTGGTGCCTTTATACAGCGAGCAGTTACTGCTGGCCGTACCGCCGAACCACGCGCTAGCCCGCTGCCAGGCACCGGTCGAATTGGCCCAACTCAAGGACGAAGCGTTTATCTCGGTCCCCCACCCCCAGCGCGGCGGGCTGAGCTATCTGTCGGCCGAGTTGTGCATGCGTGCCGGATTTTTCCCCAAGGCTGCACGGGTCATGTCGCGCAAGACCACGCAGTTGCAGTTGATCCAGGCCGGCTTCGGTATCGCCTTGTTACCAAAATCGATGCAGGACATCGCCCCGGCCGCCGTGCATTTTTTACCCCTGACCGACCCGGACTGCCTGAGTACCGTGGCCCTGGCCTGCCCGCACACACCGAGCGCGTTGGTGGAGCAATTCTGCCAAACCTTGCGCGAATGCCTATAAACTGCCGCCCATGATTAAAGATCCCTCTCCATGATTAAAGATCCGTTCGCCCGCCTGGGCCTGGACCGCGAGGTCCTGACTGTCAGCCAACTCAACGGCCGTGCGCGGGTGTTGCTGGAAGACGTGTTCACCAATATCTGGGTCGAAGGCGAGATCTCCAACCTCGCCCGCCCGGCTTCCGGCCATGTGTACTTCACCCTCAAGGACAGCGGCGCCCAAGTGCGTTGCGCGCTGTTCCGGCAGAACGCCGCGCGGGTGCGCCAGGCATTGAAGGACGGCCTGGCGGTGAAAGTGCGCGGCAAGGTCTCGCTGTTCGAGGGCCGTGGCGACTATCAACTGATCCTCGACACTGTCGAGCCCGCCGGCGATGGCGCGCTGCGCCTGGCCTTCGATGCGCTGAAGGAAAAACTCAGCGCCGAAGGCCTGTTCAGCGCCGACCGCAAGGTGGCGTTGCCGGCCCATCCGCAGCGCATCGGCATTATCAGCTCGCCGACCGGCGCGGTGATCCGCGACATCATCAGCGTGTTCCGCCGCCGCGCGCCGCAGGTGCAACTCACCTTGATCCCCACGGCCGTACAGGGCCGCGAAGCGGTGGCGCAGATCGTGCGCGCGCTGAAGCTGGCCGACGCGCGTGGCTTCGACGCATTGATCCTGGCCCGTGGCGGCGGCTCGCTGGAAGACCTCTGGTGCTTCAACGAAGAAGCCGTGGCCCGGGCGGTGGATGCTTGCGTGACGCCGATCGTCAGCGCCATCGGCCATGAGACCGATGTGTCGATCAGCGACTTTGTCGCCGACGTGCGCGCGCCGACACCGTCTGCCGCCGCAGAACTGCTCGCTCCGGACGCCAGCAACCTGGTGCGCCAGGTCGACAGCCTGCACCGCCGCCTGGTGATGCTGATGCGCAACCGGCTGAGCCACGACCGCCTGCGCCTCGAAGGCATGGCCCGCCGCCTGCGCCACCCCGGCGAACGTCTGCGCCAACAGGCCCAGCGCCTGGATGACCTGGACATGCGCCTGCGCCGCGCTTTCGAACGCAGCCTCAACACCCGCCGCGAACGCTTGATCCGCCTGGAAACCCGCCTCGCCGGCCAACACCCCGGGCGCCAACTGGCCTTGCTGCGCCAACGCCTGGACAGCCTCGCCGAACGCCTGCCCCGCGCCATGCGCGAAGGCCTCAAGGCGCGCCGCCTGCAACTGCAAAGCCAGGTGCAGACGCTGCAAGTGGTCAGCCCGCTGGCGACTCTCGGCCGCGGCTACAGCATCCTGCTCGACGAGCGCGGTCATGCGATTCGCAATGCCGCGCAGACCCACACCGGCCAGCGCCTGACTGCGCGCCTCGGTGAAGGCCAATTGCAAGTGCGGGTGGAAGACAACCACCTGACACCCGTCACCCTTTCGTTATTGGATTGATCGATGCCACGTTTTTTCAGCCTGTTGATGCTGCTGTGCCTGACCGTCAACGCCCACGCCGACAGCTTCATCATCCGGGCCTTGAACAAGCCGGTGCCCGGCGGTGTGGCCGTCGTCGACCTGGGCCCCGCGGCGGCCGCGCCGAAAGCCACCTACCAGGGCAAGCCGGTCCTGGTGGTCAAGGAGCAGGCCAACTGGCTGGCGATTGTCGGCATTCCGTTGACGGTCAAACCGGGCAACGAACGCATCAGCAGCGGCGGGCGCAACCTGCCGTTTATCGTCGGCTACAAGCAGTACCCGGAACAGCGCATCACCCTGAAGAACAAAAGCCAGGTCAACCCCGCCCCGGCGCAACTCAAGCGCATCGAAGCCGAGCTGGCGGTGCAGATCAAGGCTTACCGCCGTTTCAGCCCTAACCTGCCAAGCAACCTGCTGCTGGACAAACCGGTCAACGGCCCGCTGTCGAGCAAGTTCGGCGTGCGTCGCTTCTTCAACGGCGAAGAACGCAATCCGCATTCCGGCCTGGATTTCGCCGTCCCCGCCGGCACACCGATCAAGACCCCGGCGGCGGGCAAGGTGATCCTCACCGGCAACTACTTCTTCAACGGCAACACCGTGTTCGTCGACCACGGCCAGGGCTTTATCAGCATGTTCTGCCATATGTCGAAGATCGATGTCAGTGCGGGCCAGCAACTGGCACGCGGCGCGGTGGTGGGCAAGGTCGGCGCGACGGGTCGCGCGACCGGGCCGCATATGCACTGGAATGTCAGCCTGAACGATGCACGGGTGGATCCCGCGATCTTTATCGGCGCATTTCAACCTTGACCGACTCGATTGCGCAGCCGATAGAGGCTGCGCAATTAAAACCAGCCTCAGACTATTTACCAAGCATAAAATCTCGTTTCCTACGCCCACAGAAGAACTTATCTCAATTTTTCTGGACTACTTGCCATCTTTCACCCCGGCGGTTAGGGTTGAACTTATGAAAACCTCTCACACACTCATTTTGCTCCGCCAGCACCGCAGCCTGTGCCTTGTCAGCGCACGACTGCCAGGCTGAATCGATCTGCCTCGTCCCTTGTTTTATACCCCATAACAGTTTTCCGGCAGGCCGCCCTTTTTCGGCCCTTCCACCAAAGGATTTCCCGATGAGCATGCTCAAAGACCCGTCTTCGAAGTACCGCGCGTTTCCGACCATCGATATTCCGGACCGCACCTGGCCGTCGAAAACCATCACCACCGCGCCGATCTGGTGCAGCTCCGACCTGCGTGATGGCAACCAGTCGCTGATCGAACCGATGGATGCAGTGAAAAAACTGCGCTTCTGGAAGACCCTGGTCGCCGTCGGCGTGAAGGAAATCGAAGCCTCGTTCCCGGCCGCTTCGCAAACCGACTTCGACTTCGTCCGCACCCTGATCGAAGGCAACCACATCCCCGAGGACACCACCATCCAGGTGCTGACCCAGGGCCGTGAAGACTTGATCGAGCGCACCTTCGAATCCCTGCGCGGCGCGAAAAAAGCCATCGTCCACCTGTACAACGCCACCTCGCCGTCCTTCCGTCGCATCGTGTTCAACCAGGACAAGGACGGGATCAAGGCCATCGCGGTCAACGCGGCCAAACTGTTCGTCAAATACGCCGCCCAGCAGCCGGAAACCCAGTGGACGTTCGAATACTCGCCAGAGACCTTCAGCGCCACCGAGCTGGAATTCGCCAAGGAAGTGTGTGACGCAGTGATCGAGGTGTGGAACCCGACGCCCGAGCACAAGATGATCCTCAACCTGCCGGCCACCGTTGAATGCGCCACGCCGAACATCTATGCCGACCAGATCGAGTGGTTCGGCCGTCATGTCAACCGTCGTGACAGCGTGATCATCAGCCTGCACACCCACAACGACCGTGGCACCGGCGTAGCCGCCACCGAATTGGGCCTGATGGCCGGCGCCGACCGTGTCGAAGGCTGCCTGTTCGGCAACGGCGAGCGTACCGGTAACGTCGACCTGGTCAACGTGGCGTTGAACCTCTACACCCAGGGCGTGAACCCTGAACTGGACTTCTCCGACATCGACGGCGTGCGCAAAGTGGTCGAGGAATGCAACCAGATCCAGGTGCATCCACGTCACCCGTATGTCGGCGACCTGGTACACACAGCATTCTCCGGCTCCCACCAGGACGCAATCCGCAAGGGCTTCGCCCAGCAGAAACCCGACGCCCTGTGGGAAGTGCCGTACTTGCCGATCGACCCGGCCGACATCGGCCGCAGCTACGAGGCGGTGATCCGGGTGAACAGCCAGTCGGGCAAAGGCGGCATCGCCTACCTGCTGGAGCAGGAATACGGCATCAGCTTACCGCGTCGCATGCAGATCGAGTTCAGCCAAGTGGTTCAGGCCGAAACCGACCGCGTGGGCCTGGAGATGAGCGCTTCGCAGATTCACGCGCTGTTGCAGCGTGAATACCTGCAAGCCAACACGCCCTACGCGCTGGTCAGCCATCGTCTGCAGGAAGAAAACGGTAACAGCACCGTGGAAGTGGAAGTCTCGGGCAAAGGCCAGGGCGAAACCAACCTGCACTGGCACGGCAAGGGCAACGGTGCGCTCGAAGCCCTGGTCGCCAGCCTGCCGATTGGCGTGGAAATCATGGACTACAACGAACACGCGATCGGTGCCGGCACCAACGCCAAGGCTGCGGCCTACATCGAGCTGCGAGTGAACGGTGAGCGTCCGGTGCATGGCGTGGGCATTGATGAAAACTTCACCACGGCCAGCTTCAAGGCGGTATTCAGCGCCCTGAACCGCTCGCTGAGCCATCTGGAAGCGAAAGCGGCGTAAACACTGAGCGCTGACATGCAAAAGGCCCCTGGGTGAGAACTCAGGGGCCTTTTTTGTTGGGCTTTGGATGTGTGTGGTCTGTCGGGGCCTCATCGTGGGCAAGCCCACTCCCACATTTTGACCGTGTTCGGCTCGAATGTGGGAGTGGGCTTGCCCGCGATAGCGGTCTGTCAGACAAACTGAAAAGTATCGGCATCCAGGTTCGCCGGAAATTTGCTGCGGTAAGCCGCCAATTCATCCGCTTTGAGGCACACCGTAAACACCCCGTCCGCCTCCCCCGCACTCAACAGGCTCTCACCCTGGAAATCCAGCACCTGGCTATCCCCGGTATAAGCGAAGCCTTTGCCGTCGGTACCCACCCGATTCACCGCCGCCACATAACACAGGTTCTCGATCGCCCGCGCTGGCAGCAACCGGTTCCAATGCTGGCGTCGCGCCCCCGGCCAGTTGGCCGTGTACAGCAGCAGGTCGGTGTCCTGGGCGTCACGACTCCACACCGGAAAGCGCAGGTCGTAGCAAATCAATGGGCGAATACGCCAGCCCTTTATCTCGAACAGCACCTGGCGCTCGCCAGGCGTGTAGTGATTGTGCTCGCCGGCCATGCGAAACAGGTGGCGCTTATCGTAATGCAGCACCTCGCCGTCCGGCCGCGCCCATAACAGACGGTTGCGGTGGCTGCCGTCGGCGGCCTGGATGATCACACTGCCGGTGATCACCGCGTTGTACTTCGCCGCCTGGCTCTGGAGCCAGCGATGGGTCGGGCCATTTTCCGGTTCGGCCTGGGTGGCCGAGTCCATGGAGAAACCGGTGGTGAACATCTCCGGCAGGATGATCAGGTCGGCGCCACGGGCCTGTTCCAGCAACAGTTCGAAGTGATCGAGGTTGGCCTGGCGGTTGTGCCAGGCCAGGCTGGTCTGGACCAGGGCGATGTTCAGGTCGGGTAGTGCATTCAGATCACGCATAGTTTCTCAGCTGCTTGTTGCAGCGTCTCCTCGCGTTTGGCAAAGCACAGGCGCACCAGGCGCTGGCCTTGGGGTGGATGCTGATAGAACACCGAAACCGGGATCGTCGCTACGCCATGCTCGCGGGTCATCCACAACGACATGGCGACGTCATCCAGGTCTGGGCGAATCGCTGAATAATCCACCAGTTGGAAGTAAGTACCGGTGACCCGGGTAAAGCTGAAACGCGACGGCGTCAACAGGTCGCAGAACAGGTCGCGCTTGGCCTGGTAAAAGGCCGGCAGTTCTTCGACGTGTTCCGGGTGTTCGGCCATGAAGTCTGCCAGCGCGTACTGCAGCGGGGTCACGCCGCAGAAGTTGACATATTGATGCACCTTGCGCAATTCGACGGTCAGCGCCGGTGGCGCGACCACGTAGCCGGTTTTCCAGCCGGTGACGTGATAGGTCTTGCCGAAGGAGCTGACCACGAACGCACGTTGATACAGTTCTTCGTGGGCCAGCACGCTGACATGAGGCACACCGTCAAACACCAGATGTTCGTAGACCTCATCGCTGACCAGGTAGATATCGCGGTCGCGGATCAAGGCCGCCAACAGGTCCAGCTCGGCGCGGCTGATCAGTGCGCCGGTGGGGTTATGCGGCGTGTTCAGGATGATCATGCGCGTGCGCGCAGACAACGCCGCCTGGATCTTTTCAAAGTCGAGGCTGAAGTTTTCCAGGTTCAGTTGCACATGCACGCAGCGACCGCCGGCCAACTCGACCGAAGGCTCATAGCTGTCGTAGCACGGGTCGAACACGATGACCTCATCGCCGCTGCGGATCACCGCCTGGATCGCGCAGAAGATCGCCGCCGTGGCTCCGGGCGTGATCGTCACTTCGCTGTCGGGGCTGACCGTGGCGCCATAGCTGCGCGCGATCTTGGCCGCCACTTGCTGGCGCAGGGCTGGCAGGCCGGTCATCGGTGCGTATTGGTTATGGCCGCTGGCGACATGCTTGCCCACGGCATCGAGCAAACCCTGCGGGCCATTGAAGTCAGGGAAGCCCTGGGACAGGTTGAGCGCGCCGGTTTCGGCAGCGAGTTGCGACATGGTGGTGAAAATGGTCGTGCCGACATTTGGCAGCTTGCTGTTGATCATCGGAGGCCCCTGCAGGTGAACCGCAAGTTTTAAGCTGCCAACTGCATCGGGTCAAGGCGCAAACCACCGCGCACAAAAAAGGGCCCGTAAAGAGCCCTTTTTGCGAGGTCGGAATCAGCGCTTGTCGCGGCGCTTCTTGTCGGCCTTCTTGTGGTGAGTCATCAAACGACGCTTCTTGTTCACCTGACGGTCAGTCAGTGTGTTCTTGTTGCCTTCGTATGGGTTCTCGCCACCCTTGAACTCGATACGGATCGGCGTACCGACCAGCTTCAAGACACGGCGGTAGGTGTTTTCCAGGTAACGCACGTAGGATTTAGGCACCTTCTCGATCTGGTTACCGTGGATCACGATAATCGGCGGGTTGGCACCACCCAAGTGGGCGTAACGCAGTTTGATCCGGCGGTTGTTGACCATCGGCGGTGCGTGCTCGCCGACCGCGTCTTCGAGGATCTGGGTCAGACGGTTGGTCGGCCAGCGGGTGACCGCAGACTTGAACGAGTTCTGTACGGACGCGTAGAGGTTGCCCACGCCGGTGCCGTGCAGTGCCGAGATGAAGTGGATATCGGCGAACTCGACGAAGAACAGACGACGCTGCAGTTCGATCTTGACGAAATCGCGCTCGCTCGGCGTCATGCCATCCCACTTGTTGATCGCGATCACCAGCGCCCGACCAGCCTCAAGGGCGAAGCCCAGCAGGTTGAGGTCGTGGTCCACCACGCCTTCGCGGGCGTCCATCACGAAGATCACCACGTTGGCGTCTTTGATCGCCTGCAGGGTTTTCACCACGGAGAACTTTTCAACTTCCTCGTGGATCTTGCCGCGCTTGCGCACACCAGCGGTGTCGATCAGCGTGTACTTCTCGTCGTTACGCTCGAACGGGATGTAGATACTGTCGCGAGTAGTGCCGGGCTGGTCATACACGATGACCCGGTCTTCACCGAGCATACGGTTGACCAGGGTCGACTTGCCGACGTTGGGACGGCCGATGATGGCGATCTTGATACCGTCTTTTTCGCTCGGGCCCGGAATGCGCTTGGCTTCCTCACCTTCGGCGACGACCTCTTCTTCGCCCTCTTCTTCCTCGGCGTCATCCTTAGGGAAGTCGCGCAGGGCGATTTCCAACATCTGGGTGATGCCGCGACCGTGGGCACCGGCGATCGGGATCGCGTCGCCCAGGCCCATCGGGCTGAATTCGGCACGGGCCATTTCAGGATCGATGTTGTCGATCTTGTTGGCAACCACGTAGGAACGCTTGTTGCGCTTGCGCAGGTGCTCGCCGATCATCTGGTCGGCAGCGGTGTAGCCCGCGCGGGCGTCCACCAGGAACAACACGACATCGGCTTCTTCAATGGCCAGCAGCGACTGCTCGGCCATCTTTTCGTCCATGCCATGCTCGTCACCGGAGATACCACCGGTGTCGACAATAATGTAGGAGCGCCCTTGCCACTTTGCCTCACCGTATTGGCGATCACGGGTCAGACCGGACAAGTCGCCGACAATGGCGTCGCGAGTCCTGGTCAGGCGGTTGAACAAGGTGGACTTGCCGACGTTAGGTCGGCCCACCAGGGCGATTACGGGAACCATGCGGCTCTCCACTTCGTTATTTCAGAAAATACAAAAGCCGCTGCAAGGCAGCGGCTGGTGCTCGGGGCGGCATTTGAAATGCCACATACCCTGCCCGACACTGGTTCCTGTAGGAGCGAGCTTGCTCGCGAAAAACCTGAGGACGCCGCGTTTATCCAGAAACCCGCGTGAGCGTTGACGTCCTTCGCGAGCAAGCTCGCTCCTACATTAAGCAATGAAGCAGGGCCGCCTGGGGGTAACCCCAAGCATAGTCAAACCTTTACTTGATGGTCAGGGCTTCCAGCTTGCCGCTGTTGCCAAACACATAAAGCATGTTACCCACGACCAGCGGACGCGCACGCAGGCCGTCGCTGTCGATGCGCTCGCGACCCACAAAGCGACCGTCTACCTGGCTCAGCAGGTGCAGGTAGCCTTCGAAGTCGCCTACCGCTACGTAGCTGGAGAACACTTCCGGTGCCGACAGTTGACGGCGGGCCAGAGAGTCGTTGCTCCACAGCGCAGTGGTGGAACGTTCGTCGACACTTTCAACGGTGCCGGACGACAGGCTTACGTAGACGCTGCCAAACCCTTGGGCGACACCGGCGTAGCTGGAAGCATCACGCTGCCAGTTGACGCGGCCGCTTTGCAGGTCCAGTGCCGCGACACGGCCCTGGTAGGTAGCGACGTAGAGGGTTTCGCCGGACAGCAGCAAACCACCGTCGATGTCGACGACGCGATCCAGTTCCGAACGACCTTGCGGGATCGCCACACGCGTTTCCCAGATCGGCACGCCGTTCTGGGTATTCAGGGCGACCACTTTACCGGTCGACAGTCCCGCAACGGCCAGATTATTGGTCACAACCGGACCACTGGTACCGCGCAGGGTCAGCACCGCAGGGGTGCTGTCGTACAACCAGCGCTGGGCGCCAGTGCTGGCGTCTAGGCCGATCACACGGTCGTCCTGGGTTTGCACCACGACGATGTCGCCGTTGGTGGCAGGCGGTGCGAGGACTTCACTGGTCACGCGAGCGCGCCATTTCTCTTCACCGGTGCTGGAGTCCAGCGCCACGACTTCGCCCTTGAGCGTGCCGAGCATGACCATGCCGTAACCCACGCCGACGGCGCCGGATACAGGCAGTTCGAGGTCTTTCTTCCACTTCACGTCGCCGTTCATGCGATCCATGGAGATCACCACGCCGGTCACGTCAGCGGCCACAATGTTGTCACCGTCGATTGCCGGTACCAACATATTGTAGGTTTCGCCCTGACCGTCACCGATGGAGCGGCTCCACTGCTTTTGCAGGACCACTTCTTCCTTGAAGCTGGTCAGCTCGGCCGGAGGCAGTTCTTTTTTACTGTTGCTGCTGCAACCCGCGGCCAGAACGGCCAGAGCCAGCAATGCTGCATGTTTCCAACGGATCACGTCACGCATCCCCTTTGGCCAAGTCGTCGAGCTTGATTTGTAAGCCACCGACCGCCGCTTCATCAGACAGCGCCGCCTTGGCTTTTTGGTACGCAGCATTGGCTTCGTCGGTACGACCCAATTGGACCAACAGGTCACCCTTGAGCTCTTCGCGAGTGGCTACAAATGCCTTGTCAGCGTCGCCGTCGAGCAGTTTGAGTGCTTCGTCGGCCTTGTTCTGTGCCGCCAATACCTGAGCCAGGCGCTGACGTGCGATTTCACCCAGGGTCGGGTTGGTCGGCTTGTCGGCGATGGCCTTCAGTTCGGCGACGGCGTCATCCAGCTTGCCGGTGTCGACCGCGACTTTCGCGACGAACAGGCTACCGTATTGGGCGTAGGTGCTACCGCCAAATTCGCTCTTGAGCTTGCCGGCCAGGTCTGCCACTTGCGCAGGATCGGGCTTGCCGCTCGGCGTCAGCGTGCTTTCCAGCAATTGCTGATAGAGGATCGAGGCGCCCTGGGACTGGTTGGCCTGATACTTGTGCCAGGCTTGCCAGCCGAACACCACCACTAAAGCCAGCAGGCCGCCGGTAACCAGGGGCTTGCCGTTACGCTGCCACCAGTCCTTGAACTCGGCCAGTTGCTCATCATCAGTACTCGACACCCCAACACTCCTTAATCGCTAAATTCGGCTGTTCGACAGCTTCAACCCTGCACGACGCAGGTGGCCAAGTGCGCGGCGAGCGCATCAAAGGCAATGTTCTGTTGCTCGCCCTGGCCACGCAGGGGTTTGAAACCTATCACTTGCTGGGCCAATTCGTCATCGCCGAGGATCAGTGCGTACAGCGCACCGCTCTTGTCGGCCTTCTTGAACTGGCTCTTGAAGCTGCCGGCGCCGGCATTGATCTGCAGGCGCAGGTTCGGCAACTGGTCGCGCACTTTTTCGCTCAGGGCCAGGGCAGCCAGTTCGGCGGCCTCGCCAAAGGCGCACAGGTACACATCCACCTGACGGGAGATTTCTTCCGGAACCTGTTCCAGGGTTTCCAGCAGCAGGATCAGGCGCTCGATACCCATGGCAAAACCCACGCCGGGAGTCGGCTTGCCGCCCATCTGCTCGACCAGGCCGTCATAACGGCCACCGGCACACACGGTGCCCTGGGCGCCGAGCTTGTCGGTGACCCACTCGAACACGGTCTTGCTGTAGTAATCGAGGCCGCGCACCAGTTTCGGGTTGATCACGTAAGGAATCCCGGCGGCTTCCAGGCGCGCCTTGAGCCCCTCGAAGTGGGTGCGGGATTCGTCGTCCAGGTAATCGGCCATCTTCGGCGCATTGACCAGCACGGCCTGCGTGTCGGCGTTCTTGGTATCGAGGACCCGCAACGGGTTGGTTTTCAGACGGCGCTGGCTGTCTTCGTCCAACTTGTCCAGGTGGGCAGACAGGTACTCGACCAGGGCGACGCGATAGCGGCCCCGGGACTCACTGGTGCCCAGGCTGTTGAGTTCAAGCTTGACCGCATCGCGGATGCCCAGCAGGCCCCACAGGCGCCAGGTCAACACGATCAGTTCGGCGTCGATGTCCGGACCGTCGAGGTTGAACACTTCCAGGCCGATCTGGTGGAACTGGCGATAACGGCCTTTCTGCGGGCGTTCGTGGCGGAACATCGGCCCGATGTACCACAGCTTCTGCGGCTGGCCACCGCCGGTGAGGCCATGCTCGAGCACGGCGCGCACGCACGCGGCGGTGCCTTCCGGACGCAAGGTCAGGGAATCACCGTTGCGGTCTTCGAAGGTGTACATCTCTTTTTCGACGATGTCGGTCACTTCACCGATGGAGCGCTTGAACAGCTCGGTGAACTCGACGATCGGCATACGGATCTGTTTGTAACCGTAGTTATCCAGCAGACGCGCAACGGTGTTCTCGAAGTAGCGCCACAGCGGCGTCTGCTCCGGAAGGATGTCGTTCATGCCACGAATGGCTTGCAGAGACTTGCTCACATCTATTCCTTAAATTCGCTGGATCAGCCGCGCGCGATAACTGCAGCGTCAGCCTCGACCTTTTCGGCCGCTTTCTGGCGGATCAGTCTTTCGAGCTCATCCACCAGATTGTCATTCGTCAGTTTCTGCGACGGCTTGCCGTCGATGTAAATCAGGTTCGGCGTGCCGCCGGTCAAGCCGATATGGGCTTCCTTGGCTTCACCCGGCCCGTTGACCACACAACCGATCACCGCGACATCCAGCGGCACCAGCAGGTCTTCGAGGCGCCCTTCCAGTTCGTTCATGGTTTTCACCACGTCGAAGTTCTGCCGCGAGCAGCTCGGGCAGGCAATGAAGTTGATGCCACGGGAACGCAAATGCAGGGATTTGAGAATGTCGTAACCGACCTTCACTTCCTCTACCGGGTCTGCCGCCAGGGAGATGCGGATAGTATCGCCAATCCCTTCGGCGAGCAGCATACCGAGACCCACCGCAGATTTCACTGTGCCTGAGCGCAAACCGCCCGCTTCAGTGATACCCAGGTGCAGCGGCTGCACGATTTCCTTGGCCAGCAGGCGGTAGGCTTCTACCGCCATGAACACGTCGGAGGCCTTTACGCTGACCTTGAAGTCCTGGAAGTTCAGACGCTCAAGGTGTTCAACGTGGCGCAGCGCCGATTCAACCAGCGCGGCCGGGGTCGGCTCGCCGTATTTTTTTTGCAGGTCTTTTTCCAGGGAACCGGCGTTGACGCCGATGCGGATCGGAATCCCGCGATCACGGGCAGCATCCACCACCGCGCGTACACGGTCTTCGCGACCGATGTTGCCCGGGTTGATGCGCAGGCAATCGACGCCCAGTTCGGCCACGCGCAAAGCGATCCGGTAGTCGAAGTGGATGTCGGCAACCAGCGGCACCTTGACCAGTTGCTTGATGCGGCCGAAGGCTTCGGCGGCATCCATATCCGGTACGGAAACCCGCACGATGTCGACGCCGGCGGCTTCCAGACGGTTGATCTGGGCGACGGTGGCAGCAACATCGTTGGTGTCGCTGTTGGTCATGCTCTGTACCGCGATGGGGGCGTCGCCACCCACTGGCACCGAGCCGACCCAGATCTTGCGCGATACGCGACGTTTGATTGGAGATTCGCCGTGCATGACTATTGTCCCAACTTCAGGCGAGCAGTTTCGCCACTGGTGAACGGCGCTACGTCGACAGGCTGGCCGTTGTAGGCCACTTGCGCGCCACGGGCAAAGCCCAGACGCAGCGTCAAAGGAGGCTTGCCGCCCTGGTCGAGCGTATCTCCCTTACGCTTCAGACCGCTAAACAGCACTTTGCCGTTGCCATCGCTGAGTTGCGTCCAGCAGTCAGCAATGAAGGTAATTTGTACGTGCCCGTCACCGGCGATCAACGCGGGGGTGGTCGGCGGCGAAATCGCGGGGGCCGCCGGGGCGGCGGCAGGCGCTGGCGCCGGCACGGGAGCGACCGGGGCGGTGGCTTGCGCCACAGGCGCCGCCGGAGTGTGCGCCGGTGCAGCCGGTACGACCGGGGCGTGCGCCGATACGGCTGGAGCCGGCACCGCAGCAGTGGTGGCCGCCGGGGCCGATTCCGCCGCGGGTTGCTCGGCCGTCACTGGCGCTTCGGGCGCAGCCTGGCCTTCGGCGACAGCCTGGTCTTCCGGCTCGTCCAACGGGTGAATCTGCGTGGTGCCGTCGGCGCTTTCGACTTCGACGTGCTCCATGGCGTTGCTGGTCAGGTCCTTGGTGCGCTGGGATGCCTGGTCCTGCCACCAGACGAAACCGCCACCAATCACGGCGATCAGCAGCAACAGGCTGACGATGCGCAGGATCGTGTGGGACACCCGCACCGGCTCTTCGATGCGCCCCAGACCATGGACGTTGCTGCCCTGGGAGTCGGTGCCGGTGACCTGGTCGAATTGCTGGACCAAGATGGCCTGGTCGATACCCAACAATTTGGCGTAGGCGCGAATATAGCCGCGGGCGAAGGTATGCCCAGGCAGCTTATCGAACGCGCCGGCTTCCAGGTTGCCCAGTGACGTGGTGGTCAAATTGAGCTTGAGGGCCACTTCCGCCAGCGACCAACCATTGCTTTCGCGGGCCTGACGCAAGGTGTCGCCTGGGTTTACGCGATTAGCTGCTACAACTTCCGGGTGCGCCGCTTTCATCATTGCTCCGACAGGTATTGCTGATATTCCGGCGTACCGGGATAGAGTCGTTCGAGTTGCTGGCCATAACGTGCGGCCGTGTCGCGTTCTTCATGAACCGTCGCCAGGCGCACACCGAGCAATAGACTACGTGCATTTTGCCCGCTGAGCAGGCTAAAACGTTCGTAATAGTCACGTGCCGGCACATAATGCCTGTCTTCGTAAGACAACTCAGCCATTTCGAGCAAAGCGCGAGGCTGGCGACTGTTCAGGTGCAGGGCTTTTTCCAGGTGTTGGCGCGCGATGTCACGCTGGCCGAGACGCTTGGAGGCCACCCCAAGGTTCTCGAACACGCGCGACCGCTCTGGGTAGAGGGTATCGGCGCTGGCTTGCTGGAAATAACGGGAAGCCTGGTCATAGCGTTTCTGCTCGAACAGGAAGCTGCCGTAGTTATTCAGCAGCCGGGGATCGGCAGGACGGGAAGCCAGGGCCTTGCTGAAATACTGCTCGGCCAACTCAGGCTCGGCCTGGGCCTGGAACACCAGGGCGAGTGCGCCATTGGCCTCGGCATCGTCGCCGTCCAGTTCAAGGGCCTTTTTCAACGGCACCTTGGCCTGCTCGCTCATGCCCTGACGCAGGTAACCCAAGCCCAGTTGCACATAAGCCACTCGCGCCTCTTCGCGGCCCTTGCCGGTTTGCAAAGGGCTGTCATAGCCCGATGAAACACAACCGGTCGCAAGACCGGTAACAAGCAAAAGCAGCGCAAGGCGCAAGGGCATAGAGATCCTCTCTCAGGTTCGAGTCGCAGCGCTTTGCGGCACATCGTCGGCGGCGCTCAGTTCGCGCACGGCGATATAACGTTCGCTGCGACGGGTGCGATCCAGCACCTGTCCTACCAATTGGCCACAGGCGGCGTCGATGTCTTCACCACGGGTGGTACGCACGGTAACGTTGAAGCCGGCCTGGTGCAGTTGATCCTGGAAACGGCGGATGGCGTTGTTGCTCGGCCGCTCATAGCCAGAATGGGGAAACGGGTTGAACGGAATCAGGTTGATCTTGCACGGGATGTTCTTGAGCAACTCGATCATCTCGATCGCGTGTTCGACCTTGTCGTTGATGTCCTTGAGCAAGGTGTACTCGATGGTCAGCACGCGCTTTTCGCCCAGGGACGACATGTAGCGCTGGCAAGATTCAAGCAGCATCTTAAGCGGATACTTCTTGTTGATCGGCACCAATTGGTTACGCAATGCGTCATTGGGTGCGTGCAGCGACAATGCCAGGGAGACGTCGATGTGCTTGGACAGCTCATCGATCATCGGCACCACGCCGGAGGTCGACAGGGTCACACGGCGCTTGGAGATGCCGTAACCCAGGTCGTCCATCATCAGGTGCATGGCCGCGATCACGTTGTCGAAGTTCAGCAGCGGCTCACCCATGCCCATCATCACCACGTTGGTGATGGCACGGTCGACGGTCGCCGGGACGCTGCCAAAGGATTTGTTGGCAATCCACACCTGGCCGATGACTTCGGCGGCGGTGAGGTTGCTATTGAAGCCTTGCTTGCCGGTGGAGCAGAAACTGCAGTCCAGGGCACAGCCTGCCTGGGACGAAACGCACAAGGTGCCACGTTTGCCCTGGGGAATGTAGACGGTCTCGACGCAGCTGCCGGACGCCACGCGCACCACCCACTTACGGGTGCCGTCGCTGGAGATGTCCTCGCTGACAACTTCGGGACCACGGACCTCGGCAATAGCCTTGAGCTTGTCGCGCAGGGCCTTGCTGACGTTCGTCATGGCGTCGAAATCATCGACGCCAAAGTGGTGAATCCATTTCATTACCTGACCGGCACGGAAACGCTTCTCCCCGATCGAGTCGAAGAATTTTTCCATTTCCTGTTGAGTCAGACCCAGCAGGTTGGTTTTTACAGTCGATGTAGTCATGGATTCACCTTCACTCTTAAGCCAATGCTTAGCGAGTGGTTACTTCAGTAGCTGCGAAGAAGTACGAAATTTCGCGGGCAGCAGCGGCTTCGGAGTCCGAACCGTGTACAGCGTTGGCGTCGATGGAATCAGCGAAATCAGCACGGATGGTGCCGGCAGCTGCTTCTTTAGGGTTGGTAGCGCCCATCAGCTCACGGTTCAGAGCGATAGCGTTTTCGCCTTCCAGAACCTGAACGACAACAGGACCGGAGATCATGAAGGCAACCAGGTCGCCGAAGAAGCCACGAGCGCTGTGCTCAGCGTAGAAGCCTTCAGCTTCAGCCTTGGACAGTTGCTTGAGTTTCGAGGCTACAACCTTCAGGCCGGCTTTTTCGAAACGAGTGGTGATCTCGCCGATGACGTTTTTTGCAACAGCGTCAGGCTTGATGATGGAGAAAGTACGTTGAACAGCCATGGTGTAACTCCAGAAACGGTAATTTGCGAAAAATTAAACCCGCGAATTATACGCGGGTTCTTGGGTATTGCCTAACTGCGTAAAGGAGGCGTCAGTCCTGTTCTTCTTTCCAGGCAGTCTGGATCGCTTCCAGGACCTTTTCACCGCCGCGGTCGCGCTCATCGTCAAACCCGGGCAAAGCCATGACCATGTCACGCAAAGCGACAAAGTTCAGCGAGTAGGGATCCATATCCGGATTGCCATCGGCCAACAGGATAGCGATCTCTTGCACATCAACCCATTTAAGACTCATGACACTTCCTTGAATCAATGCGGCGCTTCGGCCGCATGGTTGAGCGAATATTTCGGAATTTCGACGGTGATGTCTTCGGTCCCGACCTTGGCCTGACAGCTTAGGCGAGAAGTCGGCTCCAGGCCCCAGGCGCGGTCAAGAAAGTCTTCTTCCAACTCGTCAGCTTCTTCCAGAGAGTCGAAACCCTCGCGAATGATGCAGTGACAAGTGGTGCAAGCGCAGACACCGCCGCAGGCACTTTCGATCTCGATGTGGTTTTCATGGGCAACTTCGAGGATGGACTTGCCGGTCTCAGCCTCCACGACCATACCGTCCGGGCAATGCTCGGCGTGTGGCAGAAAAATGACCTGCGGCATCAATTATTCCTCAATTTCATTCAGGTTGCGGCCCGCCAGGGCGGCTTTTACCGTCTGGTTCATGCGGCGGGCAGCGAAGGCATCGGTCACTTGCGACAGGCGCTTGGTCTGCTGCTCGATGGCATAGCCATCGGAGCCTTTCATCAATTCGGCCAGTTCCTGCATCTGCAGGTCGATGACCATGCGTTCTTCGGCATCCAACAGGCGTTCGCCGTCGACATCCAGGGCGCCCTGCACCGCTTCGAGCAGGCGTTGGGCATCGACTTGCTGCTCGCGCAGTACGCGGGCGACCTTGTCGTCACTGGCATACTGGAACGAATCCTTGAGCATCTTGGCGATTTCGCCGTCGGTCAGACCGTAGGACGGCTTGACCTGGATGCTGGCCTCAACGCCCGAGCCCAATTCACGCGCAGCCACGCTGAGCAGACCATCGGCGTCGACCTGGAAGGTCACGCGAATCTTCGCCGCGCCCGCGACCATCGCCGGGATACCGCGCAATTCAAAGCGCGCCAGGGAGCGGCAGTCGCTGATCAGCTCGCGCTCGCCCTGCAGCACATGAATCATCATGGCCGTCTGGCCGTCTTTGTAGGTGGTGAAGTCCTGGGCGCGGGCGACGGGGATGGTGGTGTTGCGCGGAATCACCTTCTCCATCAGGCCGCCCATCGTTTCCAGGCCCAGGGACAGCGGAATCACGTCGAGCAGCAACAGTTCGCCACCGTCGCGCTTGTTGCCCGCCAGGGTATCGGCCTGGATCGCAGCACCGATGGCCACCACTTGATCCGGGTCGATTTCTGTCAGCGGCTGACGACCGAACGCTTCGGCAACGGCTTCGCGCACGCGTGGCACGCGGGTCGAACCACCGACCATGACCACGGCAGCCACGTCTTCAAGCTCTACGCCGGAGTCACGCACGGCGCGGCGACAGGCTTTGAGGCTGCGGGCGACCATCGGCTCGATCAGCGCATCGAAGGCTTCGCGAGTCAGTTTGGCCGACCAATTGCCGTAGGAAACGTCAACAGAGGCCGCATCAGTCAGGGCTTCTTTGGCGGCGCAGGCGGTTTGCAGCAGATGGCGCTGCTCGCCCGGGTCCAGGTCATCGGACAAACCGGCACTGCTGATGATCCAGCGCGCGATCGCATGGTCGAAGTCATCGCCGCCCAGGGCGGTATCGCCGCCGGTGGCCAACACTTCGAAGACCCCGCCGGTCAGGCGCAGGATCGAAATATCAAAGGTCCCGCCGCCCAGGTCGTAAATGGCGACCAAGCCTTCGGCCTGCTGGTCGAGGCCATAGGCCACGGCGGCCGCGGTCGGCTCATTGAGCAGGCGCAGTACGTTCAGGCCGGCGAGTTTCGCCGCGTCCTTGGTCGCCTGGCGCTGGGCGTCGTCGAAATACGCCGGCACGGTGATCACCGCCCCCACCAGTTCGCCGCCCAGGGTGGTCTCTGCGCGCTGGCGCAGCACCTTGAGGATATCGGCCGACACTTCCACCGGGCTTTTCGGGCCCTGGACGGTGTCGATGAACGGCATGTGCGACTCGCCGCCGACAAAGCGGTACGGCAGTTGATCGCCCAATTGCTTGACGTCGGACAACCCACGACCCATCAAGCGCTTGACCGACAGCACGGTGTTCAACGGGTCGGTGGACGCCGCCAGCTTGGCCGACTCACCGACTTCAGTGCGATCGGCGTGATAGCGCACCGCCGACGGCAGGATCACCTGGCCATCAGCATCGGGCAACGGCTCGGACAGGCCGCTGCGCAAGGCGGCGACCAGGGAATTGGTGGTGCCCAAGTCAATCCCGACCGCCAGGCGACGCTGGTGCGGTTGAGGACTTTGGCCGGGTTCGGCGATCTGCAGTAGGGCCATGGTAATCAGGTCTTATCTGTCTTTCAGGCGTGCAACAGGGGCAGCGCTGGGTTAATCGTCGAGGCGCTCTTCTAACTGGCGCACTTCGTAGGAGAGCTTGTCGAGGAACTGCATGCGCCGCATCAGGCGTTCGGCCTGCTCACGTTGCGCTGCATCGTCCCAACAGGCTGCGAAGCTTTCGTTGAGCTCATCCTGGGCCACTTTCAGACGCCGCTTGAAGACCGCAACACCCGCCAGATCGGCTTCGTCCTGCAAGTCTTCGAGTTCCTCGCGCCACTGCATCTGCTGCATCAGAAAGTCCGGATCATGCACCGTGACTTCCAGCGGCAACTCACCACCGTTCATCGCGAGCAGGTAACGCGCGCGCTTGGGGGGGCTTTTGAGGGTCTGATAGGCTTCGTTGAGGCTGGCCGACTGCTCCAGCGCCAGGCGCTGTTCACGCTCGGAAGCGTCGGCAAAGCGGTCCGGATGCACGCCACGCGCCAATTCACGGTAGCGCGTGGCAAGCTGCTCGAGGTCCAGCCGAAAGCTCGGTTGCAACTCGAATAAAGCGAAATGACAAGGAGTGCCCACAAGTAGCCTCAGATGTTGAAGCTTTCGCCGCAGCCACATTCACCGCGCACGTTGGGGTTGTTGAACTTGAAGCCTTCGTTCAACCCTTCCTTGACGAAATCGAGTTCGGTGCCGTCCAGGTAGGTCAGGCTTTTCGGGTCGATGATCACTTTCTCGCCGTGACTTTCGAACACCTGATCTTCCGCCACTACCTCGTCGACGAACTCCAGCACATAGGCAAGGCCGGAACAGCCCGTGGTGCGAACACCCAGACGAATCCCCTCACCTTTACCGCGCCCATCCAGGGAGCGTCGCACGTGCCGCGCAGCCGCTTCTGTCATGCTGATAGCCATCGTTGACTCCTTACTCGTCGCCAAATGCTTTAGATCAAGCCTTTCTTCTGCTTGTAGTCGCGAACGGCCGCCTTGATGGCGTCTTCTGCGAGTACGGAGCAGTGAATCTTCACTGGCGGCAAGGCCAGTTCTTCGGCCAGTTGAGTGTTCTTGATGGTCTCTGCTTCATCCAGAGTCTTGCCTTTCATCCACTCGGTCGCCAGGGAGCTGGAGGCGATGGCCGAACCGCAGCCGTAAGTCTTGAACTTGGCGTCTTCGATGATGCCTTGTTCGTTGACCTTGATCTGCAGGCGCATCACATCGCCGCACGCCGGAGCGCCGACCATGCCGGTGCCGACATCAGGGTCTTCCGCGTCCATCTTGCCGACGTTGCGCGGGTTTTCGTAGTGGTCGATGACCTTTTCGCTGTAAGCCATGGTACTGAATCCTCACTCATCAGGGCCGCTCTGGAACCCTGTAAAAACGTCTGCGTTTTCCGCCACGTTCCTACAGAGCTGGGGTGGCGGCTTCTATAGTTAGTGTGCCGCCCACTCGATCTTGGAAATGTCGATGCCGTCTTTGTACATGTCCCACAGCGGCGACAAGGTGCGCAGCTTGGTGACGGCCTCGCAGACTTTCTGCGCGGCGTAGTCGACTTCTTCTTCGGTGGTGAAACGGCCAAACGTAAAGCGGATCGAGCTGTGCGCCAGTTCGTCGTTGCGGCCCAGGGCGCGCAGCACGTAGGACGGCTCAAGGGAGGCCGAGGTGCAGGCCGAACCGGACGAAACCGCCAGGTCCTTGAGCGCCATGATCAGCGACTCGCCTTCGACGTAGTTGAAGCTCAAATTCAGGTTGTGCGGTACACGGGCAGTCATGCTGCCGTTGATGTACAGCTCTTCAAGGTTTTCGACCTGCTTGTAGAAGCGATCGCTCAGGCCCTTGATACGCACGTTTTCGGCAGCCATTTCTTCCTTGGCGATACGGAACGCTTCGCCCATGCCGACGATCTGGTGAGTCGCCAGGGTGCCCGAACGCATGCCGCGCTCGTGACCGCCGCCGTGCATGGTGGCTTCGATGCGAACGCGAGGCTTGCGGCTCACGTACAGGGCGCCGATGCCTTTGGGGCCGTAGGTTTTGTGCGCCGAGAACGACATCAGGTCGACTTTCAGCTTCGACAGGTCGATGTCGACCTTGCCGGTGGACTGAGCCGCGTCGACGTGCAGCAACACACCTTTGGAGCGGGTCAGCTCGCCGATGGCCGCGATGTCGTTGATGGTGCCGATTTCGTTGTTCACGTGGATCACGGAAACCAGGATGGTGTCTTCACGCATGGCCGCTTCGATCATCGCCGGCGTCACAATACCGTCGGTGGTCGGCTCGATGTAGGTGACTTCGAACCCTTCACGCTCCAGTTGGCGCATGGTGTCGAGGACCGCCTTGTGCTCGATCTTGGTGGTGATCAGGTGCTTGCCTTTGGTCGCGTAGAAATGCGCGGCGCCCTTGATTGCCAGGTTGTCGGATTCGGTGGCGCCGGAGGTCCAGACGATTTCGCGTGGATCTGCACCCACCAGGTCGGCGACTTGGCGACGAGCGTTTTCAACCGCTTCTTCGGCTTTCCAGCCGAATACGTGGGAACGCGACGCCGGGTTGCCGAAGTTTCCGTCAACCAGCAGGCATTCGCTCATCTTTTGCGCGACACGCGGGTCAACCGGGGTGGTCGCTGAGTAATCAAGGTAAATCGGCAATTTCATGGACTTTCTCCTAAATCAGGCTGGCTGGCGTGCCGTTAGCTCTTCGGCTGTCACTCGACGGCGGACGCTTCAATCTTGTCCAGACGCGGCGCCTTGGTGTTGCAACGGCGCTGGTCCTGACGCTGGGCTACTTCTTGCACCTCACGGCGAGTCACAAGATCAGCCAAGCTGATACCACTCAAAAACTCATGGATCTGCAGGCTCAAGTCACACCACAAGTGGTGGGTCAGGCAGGTGTCGCCGGCATGGCAATCACCCAAACCCTGGCATTTGGTGGCATCGACGGATTCGTTGACCGCGTCGATCACCTGGGCCACCTGAATGCCCTGCATGTCGCGGGACAGTTGATAGCCACCACCCGGCCCACGCACACTGGAGACCAGATTGCTGCGGCGCAATTTGGCGAACAGTTGCTCGAGGTAGGACAGGGAAATGCCTTGGCGCTCGGAGATATCGGCCAGGGACACCGGCCCAGTTTGCGCGTGCAAAGCCAAGTCAAGCATGGCGGTCACCGCGTATCGGCCTTTTGTAGTCAGTCTCATGGACAAGTACCAAGGTGTTTCAGAATGGGAGCAAGTATGCTATTCCCGAGTATTTAAGTCAACTATAAGACCTAGTACTTTAGTCAGGATTACCCGTAAAAAGGGCGCGCAAATAATAGCAGGATGGGGTGGGGACGAACAGAAGGAACAGCGGCCAAGCAGGAATTCCAAGACCAATGGAGAACAACCTGTGGGAGGGGGCTTGCTCCCGTTCGCGAAGGACCAGTCAATGTATGGGTGACTACCCCACCGCTATCGGGAGCAAGCCCCTTCCCACAGGGGACTTTTGGTGATCGTGAGGCCTCAGCCAGCCTTGGTCGCGGCTTCGTCTTTGATCTCGGCGAAGTCCTCTTCGCGCAGCTCAGGCAGGTCTTTCGCACAATAGTTACTGCCCAATTCCTTCAGCGCGCCGCACATGCCATCCAGCTTGCCGTCGACCGCCTGTAGGTGGTCGAGCAATTGGCCGATGGCACGGGCCACCGGGTCGGGCATGTCTTCGCTGACGCCGTAGGCATCGAAGCCGATCTTCTCAGCCATGGCCTTGCGCTTGGCCTCCTGCTCATCGCCGACTTCCGGCTTGACGATGATGCGCCCCGGAATGCCGACCACGGTTGCGCCCGGCGGCACCGCCTTGGTCACCACCGCATTGGAGCCAACCTTGGCCCCGGCCCCCACGGTGAACGGACCCAGCACCTTGGCGCCCGCCCCGACCACTACACCGTTTTCCAGGGTCGGGTGACGCTTGCCCTTGTTCCAGCTGGTGCCGCCCAGGGTTACGCCCTGGTACAGGGTCACGTCGTCACCGATTTCGGCGGTCTCGCCAATCACGATGCCCATGCCGTGGTCGATAAAGAAGCGGCGGCCGACCTTGGCGCCCGGGTGAATCTCGATGCCGGTCAACCAGCGCCCAAAGTTGGACACCACCCGCGCCAGCCATTTCCAGCCCATGCCCCACAAGGCACCGGACAGGCGATGAATCCAGATCGCATGCATGCCCGGGTAGCAGGTCAGTACTTCAAAGGCGTTGCGCGCCGCCGGGTCACGGTGGAAAACACTCTGGATATCTTCTCGCAAACGCTCGAACATTTTTAATCCTTCCGCTTAAGAAGCTCGCCACGGGCCGCTTTCTGGGTTTCCGTGAGGATGCCACGCAATATATTCATTTCCGCCCGGCTGACCGAGCTGCGTCCGTACAGACGACGCAGGCGCGCCATCAAGTGCCGCGGTTTTTCCGGATCGAGGAATTCGATGGCCACCAGGGTTTGCTCCAGGTGTTCATAGAACCGCTCCAGCTCGTCCATGGTGGCCAACTCGCCACTCTTGGTCGACGCCACTTCATCCTTCTCAACCTTGCTCGGCTGCCCTTCAGCGGCCAGCCAGGCCATGCGTACTTCGTAACTCAACACCTGCACCGCCGCCCCGAGGTTCAGCGAGCTGAACTCCGGGTCTGATGGAATATGCACGTGATAATGACATCGCTGCAGCTCTTCGTTGGTCAGGCCGGAGTCTTCACGGCCGAACACCAGGGCGATTTCAGCGCCGCCGGCGGCCTCTTCCACCACTTTGGTCCCGCATTCACGCGGATCGAGCAATGGCCAGGGGATGCGCCGGTCGCGGGCGCTGGTGCCGAGCACCAGGTTGCAGCCGACCAATGCGTCTTCCAAAGTGGCGACGACCTGGGCTTTTTCAAGGATGTCATTGGCGCCGGATGCGCGGGCATCAGCCTCGTGGTGCGGGAACACGCGCGGCTCGACCAGCACCAGGCGCGTCAGCCCCATGTTTTTCATGGCTCGCGCCACCCCGCCGATATTGCCGGGATGACTGGTATTGACCAAGACGACACGAATGTTTTGCAGCAAGGGAGGCGCTCTCGGACACGGGAAAGGGGAGCAAATCTTACAGAACAGCCTAAGGTTATGCCACGAAAGCTCACGCCGTCCTTCACCTGAAGAAAGTTTCTGCTAGAATGCTCGGCTTTCTTTAACAACCTTAGGTGACACATCCATGCAGCCCATGCTGAATATCGCGCTGCGCGCCGCCCGCAGCGCCAGTGAATTGATCTTCCGCTCCATCGAGCGCCTGGATACCATCAAGGTCGACGAAAAAGACGCCAAGGATTATGTGTCCGAGGTGGATCGCGCCGCCGAACAGAAAATCATCGACGCCCTGCGCAAGGCCTACCCGACCCACGGCATTCTCGGCGAAGAAACCGGCCTGCACAAAGGCAGCGGCGAAGGCGAAGACTACCTGTGGATCATCGATCCACTGGATGGCACCACCAACTTCCTGCGCGGTATCCCGCACTTTGCCGTGAGCATTGCCTGCAAATACCGTGGCCGCCTGGAACACGCCGTTGTGCTGGACCCGGTTCGCCAGGAAGAATTCACCGCCAGCCGTGGCCGTGGCGCCCAGTTGAACGGTCGTCGCCTGCGCGTCAGCGGCCGCACCAGCCTGGACGGCGCCCTGCTGGGCACCGGCTTCCCATTCCGTGACGACCAGATGGACAACCTGGACAACTACCTGGGTATGTTCCGCGCCCTGGTTGGCCAGACCGCCGGCATCCGCCGCGCCGGTGCAGCCAGCCTGGACCTGGCCTACGTCGCCGCCGGTCGTTTCGATGCCTTCTGGGAATCGGGCCTGTCCGAGTGGGACATGGCAGCGGGCGCCCTGCTGATCCAAGAGGCCGGCGGCCTGGTGAGCGACTTCACCGGCGGTCATGACTTCCTGGAGAAAGGCCACGTGGTAGCCGGCAACACCAAATGCTTCAAGGCAGTGCTGACGGCGATCCAGCCGCACCTGCCGGCTTCGCTGAAGCGCTAAGCGAGCGAGCACAAAAAAGCACCCTTCGGTGCTTTTTTTATGCCTGGAATTTGGTGTGAGCTTAAATACCAGCAACACCACAAGCCAACTGTGGGAGGGGGCTTGCCCCCGATAGCGGAGTTTCAGCTACAGATAGGCTGACTGACACACCGCCATCGGGGGCAAGCCCCCTCCCACATTGTGAACTGTGCCAGGCCCGGGGTTATTGCTGGTTCTGGCCGAGGATCAGACGCCCCTCTTTATCCACCGGGATCTGGCCACCCGGGTCACGGTCCATACGCACTGAACCTTCCTTGCCATCCAAGGTGTAACGCACGTCATAACCGACGACCTTGTCGCTGATGTCGTTGACGGTGTTACAACGGGTTTGCGTGGTGGTGTAGGTATCGCGGTTCTGCATACCCTCCTGCACCTTGTTACCGGCATAACCGCCACCGACCGCACCGGCCACGGTGGCCAGCTTCTTACCGTTACCGCCACCGACCTGGTTGCCCAACAGGCCACCGGCCAGCGCACCGACCACCGTACCGACGATCTGGTGTTGATCCTGCACCGGCTTCTGCCGGGTCACGGCGACGTCCTTGCAGACCTCGCGCGGGGTCTTAATCTGGGTTTTCACCGGCTGCACCGCCAGCACTTGCGCATACTCAGGGCCGCTTTTTACCAGGCTGTAGGTGGCAACAGCACCCCCGGCAGTCACACCGACAGCACCCAATACCGCACCAACCAGTAACGACTTGTTCACGTTGAACCTCCTGACCATCACAAACGGACCGAAAGATCCGCGCTATACCCAGCCTTGGAGCAAAAAAAAGGCGCGAGTTCAATACTCGCGCCTTCTTTGTAACAGCAGATCAACAACCACCCATCAAGGGCGGTCGTCGACCTCCTTGCCAGTCGCGGCCGGAGGGATCAGGTCTTCGCTGTTGAGGTTCAGCCAGATCAGCACCACGTTGGCGATGTAGATCGACGAGTAGGTGCCCGCCAGAACGCCGATAAACAGCGCCAGGGAGAAGCCCCACAGGTTGTCGCCACCGAAGATCATCAACGCTGCGATCGCCAGCAAGGTGGAGATCGACGTCGCCATGGTGCGCAACAGGGTCTGAGTGGTGGAGATGTTGATGTTCTCGATCAACGTCGCCTTGCGCAGTACGCGGAAGTTCTCGCGAACCCGGTCGAATACCACGATGGTGTCGTTGAGCGAGTAACCAATGATCGCCAGCACCGCGGCCAGCACGGTCAGGTCGAAGGTGATCTGGAAGTACGCCAGGATGCCCACGGTCACGACCACGTCGTGGATCAGCGAGACAATGGCGCCAACACCGAACTTCCACTGAAAGCGGAACGCCAGGTAGATCATGATGCCGACCAGCGCCATCAGCATGCCGAGGCCGCCCTGGTCGCGCAGCTCTTCACCCACTTGCGGGCCGACGAACTCGACGCGCTTGACCGCCGCCGGGTTATCACCGCCGACCTTCTGCAAGGCCTCGGCAACCTGGTGACCCAGTTGCGGGTCTTCGCCCGGCATCCGCACCAGCAGATCAGTGGTCGCACCAAAGCTCTGTACGATGGCTTCGTGATAGCCGGCCTTGACCAGCTCTTCGCGCACCTGAGTCACGTCGGCCGGCTTCTCGTAGGTCAGCTCGATGAGCGTACCGCCGGTGAAGTCCAGACCGTAGTTCAGGCCCTTATGAAACCAGCTGAACAACGCCAGAACGGTAAGGAGCACGGTGACGCCGAACGCAATATTGCGAACGCCCATGAAGTTGATTGTACGTAACATGGCAGCCCCTTAAATCCACAACTTCTTGAAGTCACGCCCGCCAAAGATCAGGTTGACCATTGCGCGGGTCACCATGATGGCCGTGAACATCGAGGTAAAGATACCGAGGGACATGGTCACCGCAAAACCTTTGACCGGGCCGGTGCCCATGGCAAAGAGAATCCCGCCGACCAGCAATGTGGTCAGGTTGGAGTCGAGAATCGCGGTAAATGCCCGGCCGAAGCCTTCGTTGATTGCGCGCTGCACGGTCATGCCGGCGGCGATCTCTTCACGAATCCGCGAGAAGATCAGCACGTTGGCGTCCACCGCCATCCCCATGGTGAGGACGATACCGGCGATGCCTGGCAGGGTCAGCGTAGCGCCCAGCAACGACATCAAGGCCAGCAGCATCACCATGTTGCCCGCCAGGGCCACGGTGGCGATGACGCCGAAGAAGCGGTAGATGGCGATGATGAACAGCGACACGAACAGCATGCCCCACAAGGCCGCATTGATACCCTTGGTGATGTTGTCGGCACCCAGGCTCGGGCCGATGGTGCGTTCTTCAGCGAAGTACATCGGCGCAGCCAGGCCACCGGCACGCAGCAGCAGGGCCAGCTCGGACGATTCGCCCTGACCGTTCAGGCCGGTGATGCGGAACTGAGCACCCAGCGGCGACTGGATCGTCGCCAGGCTGATGATCTTCTTCTCTTCCTTGAAGGTCTGCACCGGCACGTCTTTCTCGACGCCGTTGACCATTTGCTTGGTGTAGGTGGTGACCGGGCGTTGCTCGATGAAGATCACCGCCATGCTGCGCCCGACGTTGCTGCGCGTGGCGCGGCTCATCAGTTCGCCACCATGGCCATCCAGGCGGATGTTCACTTCAGGCGTACCGTGCTCGCCGAAACCGGCCTTGGCGTCAGTCACCTGGTCGCCGGTGATGATCAAGCCACGCTCGATCTGCGCCGCAGGGCGGTTGCCTTCACGGAACTCGAAGGTCTCGGAAGTGGCTTTGGAAGCACCCGGCTCGGCGGCCAGACGGAATTCCAGGTTGGCGGTCTTGCCGAGGATACGCTTGGCTTCAGCGGTATCCTGCACGCCCGGCAGCTCAACCACGATGCGGTTGGCGCCCTGGCGCTGAACGATCGGCTCGGCCACACCCAGCTCGTTGACGCGGTTACGCACCGTGGTCAAGTTCTGCTTGATGGAGTATTCGCGGATTTCCGCCAGCTTGGCCGGGGTCATCGCCAGACGCAGTACAGGTTGACCGTTGAGGTCGGCCGGTACGATGTCGAAATCGTTGAAGTTCTTGCGGATCAGCGCACGGGCCTGCTCGCGGGACGCTTCGTCAGAGAAGCCCAGTTGGATGGCACCGTTGAGCTGCGGCAGGCTGCGATAACGCAACTTCTCTTTACGCAGCAGGCTCTTCACGTCGCCTTCGTAGACTTTCAGGCGCGCGTCGAGGGCTTTGTCCATGTCGACTTCCAGCAGGAAGTGCACACCACCGGACAAGTCCAGACCCAGCTTCATCGGGTGCGCGCCAATGCTGCGCAGCCATTTTGGCGTGGTCTGTGCCAGGTTGAGCGCGACAACGTAGTCGTCACCCATGGCCTTGCGCACGACGTCTTTGGCCGGCAATTGGTCTTCTTGCTTGGTCAGGCGCAACAAGCCGCCCTTCGCATCAGCTGCCAACGTTGCCGCTTTGACCTGGATGCCCGCATCGGTGAGCGCTTTGCTCGCGCGCTCCAGGTCAGCCTGATTGACCTTCAGCGAAGTGCTGGCGCCAGAGATCTGGATCGCAGGGTCATCAGGATAGAGATTGGGAGCGGAATAAATAAAACCGATCGCCAGCACCGCCAGGATCAGTAGGTATTTCCACAGAGGGTATTTGTTCAGCATCACGCCGCCCGCTTATAACGCGGGGCGCCTTGCGCGCCCCGTCGATTGGTAAAAGTTGTTACTCAGATCGCTTTGAGCGTGCCTTTAGGCAGCGTGGCGGCGATGGCGCCCTTCTGGAACTTCATTTCGACGGTGTCGGAGACTTCCAGAACCACGAAAGCATCGGAAACCTTGGTGATCTTGCCCGCGATACCGCCGGTGGTCACGACTTCGTCACCTTTCTGCAGGCTGCCGAGCAGGTTTTTCTGCTCTTTGGCGCGCTTGGCCTGTGGACGCCAGATCATCAGGTAGAAGATGACCAGGAAGCCGACCAGGAAAATCCACTCGAAACCACCGCCCATAGGGCCGGCAGCAGCAGGCGCAGCGGCATCAGCCATGGCGTTAGAGATAAAAAAGCTCATTTAGCACTCCAGTTGCAAATAGTGAATCTTAGGGTCGGAAAACTCAGTCCAAGGGCGGCACAGGGAGCCCGCGCTTGGCATAGAAGGCATCGACGAAGGCGGCCAATGTACCCTGTTGAATAGCCTCGCGCAAACCAGCCATCAGGACTTGGTAATGACGCAAATTGTGGATGGTATTCAACATGCTACCCAGCATTTCCCCACACTTGTCCAGATGGTGCAGATAAGCACGGGAGAAGTTCTGGCAGGTATAGCAGTCACAGGTGGGATCCAGCGGCGAATCATCATGGCGATGGAACGCGTTACGGATCTTCAGCACGCCTGTATCGATGAACAGATGCCCATTGCGGGCATTACGGGTTGGCATCACGCAATCGAACATGTCCACACCGCGGCGCACACCCTCTACGAGATCCTCCGGTTTGCCAACGCCCATAAGGTAACGAGGTTTGTCAGCGGGCATCAGGCCCGGCAGGTAATCCAGCACCTTGATCATCTCGTGCTTGGGCTCACCCACCGACAGACCGCCGATGGCCAGGCCGTCGAAGCCGATCTTGTCCAGGCCTTCCAGCGAGCGCTTGCGCAGGCTTTCATGCATGCCGCCCTGGACGATACCAAACAGCGCCGCAGTGTTGTCGCCGTGGGCGTTCTTCGAGCGCTGGGCCCAGCGCAGCGACAACTCCATGGAAACCCGCGCGACGTCTTCGTCGGCCGGGTACGGCGTGCATTCGTCGAAAATCATCACGATGTCGGAGCCCAGGTCGCGCTGGACCTGCATCGACTCTTCCGGGCCCATGAACACTTTGGAACCGTCGACCGGCGAGGCGAAGGTCACGCCCTCCTCCTTGATCTTGCGCATGGCGCCCAGGCTGAACACCTGGAAACCACCCGAGTCAGTGAGGATCGGGCCTTGCCACTTCATGAAGTCATGCAGGTCGCCGTGCTTCTTGATCACTTCCGTGCCCGGGCGCAGCCACAGGTGGAAGGTGTTGCCGAGGATGATTTCGGCGCCGGTGGCGACGATATCGCGCGGCAGCATGCCTTTGACGGTGCCGTAGGTGCCGACCGGCATGAACGCCGGGGTCTCTACCGTACCGCGCGGAAAGGTCAGACGACCGCGACGGGCTTTGCCGTCAGTGGCCAGCAATTCAAACGACATACGACTCATAGTTGTTCCTCTGGGCCGCGTGGCGCCGGATTACGGGTGATAAACATCGCATCACCGTAGCTGAAAAAACGGTATCCATTGTCAATGGCAGCCTGATAAGCAGCCATGGTTTCCGGATAACCGGCAAATGCCGACACCAGCATCAACAGCGTGGATTCCGGCAAATGGAAGTTGGTCACCAGCGCATCGACCACATGAAACGGCCGGCCTGGGTAAATAAAGATATCGGTGTCGCCGCTGAACGGCTTGAGCACGCCATCACGCGCCGCGCTTTCCAGCGAACGCACGCTGGTGGTGCCCACGGCAATCACTCGCCCGCCGCGCGCCTTGCACGCGTTGACCGCGTCCACGACGTCCTGGCTGACTTCCAGCCATTCGCTGTGCATATGGTGGTCTTCGATGTTATCCACACGCACCGGCTGAAACGTGCCGGCCCCCACGTGCAGGGTCACATACGCGCTCTCGACGCCCTTGGCGGCGATCGCATCCAGCAGCGGCTGGTCGAAATGCAGCCCGGCCGTCGGCGCCGCGACAGCACCGAGGCGCTGGGAATACACCGTCTGATAGCGCTCGCGGTCCGCATCTTCGTCGGGGCGGTCTATATAAGGAGGCAACGGCATATGGCCGACGCGCTCCAGCAGCGGCAACACTTCCTCGGCAAACTTGAGCTCGAACAACGCATCATGACGCGCCACCATCTCGGCCTCGCCACCGCCATCGATCAGCAGGGTCGAACCCGGTTTCGGCGACTTGCTGGAGCGCACATGGGCCAGCACGCGATGGCTGTCCAGCACCCGCTCCACCAGAATTTCCAGCTTGCCGCCGGAAGCTTTCTGGCCAAACAGCCGCGCCGGAATCACCCGTGTATTGTTGAACACCATCAAATCGCCCGGGCGCAAATGCTCAAGCAAATCAGTGAATTGACGGTGTGCGAGGGCACCGCTGAGCCCGTCCAGGGTCAGCAGTCGACTGGCGCGACGCTCGGCCAAAGGGTGGCGGGCGATCAGCGAATCAGGGAGCTCAAAAGTAAAGTCAGCAACGCGCATGATGGGGTTCGTCTAGCAGGGCCGGGAAGTCTAGCGGAAATAGTCAAAATTGACCATGAAACGTGATTGACCAACGGTAATCTCATCTCTATACTTCGCCGCCATTGAGCCCTGATGGCGGAATTGGTAGACGCGGCGGATTCAAAATCCGTTTTCGAAAGGAGTGGGAGTTCGAGTCTCCCTCGGGGCACCATAATTTTCCTTGTAAATCAAGGACTTAGAAAAGGGGTAGAAAGAAATTTCTACCCCTTTTTCTATCCAAAAAATCTACCCTTCTCATACCCTTTTCTTGGGAAAAACCGCCTCCCGGTGGCGTCCGCTTCGGCTTCGCTCTGCACACCTGAAACGGTGTATTGAAGCTATCCTTCTTATCCAGACCGTTTGACGTGCTGCGGCTCTGCAGCAGTGCGGGAAAGGGTCAACCATGGATCGAATGTGTCTCATACTCAGGTGAGGATTAGCCTAAGAATGATTATCAGACCATTTACTATTTAGATTGCCACTAAGCTCTGCAAAAACCTCTACATAAAAAGCGACAAAAAGCATGATGGCAAAATGACATGCCATGGGTTAGTGTTTGTGTTATTTCGCTGGGTTCATCGGTGTAGGTAACTAATATGTTTGGGCACTATAAAAATAGACAGAAGCATTACGAAATAGTCAAACAGATATTATGGCAAGACTATAAAGTTGATAACGAGTTGAATCCAAATTTTATTTCGCTATCCGATTATAAAAGCATAGTTGATGAAGCTGTTCGTGATGAGATAAATGATGAAGAGGTCGCATTAAAAGTTGTGACCAGATATTGTGTTAACTTGGCAGCCAATGGCCATATACAAGATGCAAAACAATTAGCTCCAAGAGTTCTATTTGCTGCTGAGTATTTTTTAGATCGCGGCTTAATATCAAAAAAAATCTGGAATTACGTGAATACAGGGCTATCAAGTTATGTTCTGCCTACCAAAGACTGAATACAACATATTGGCCTGCTAGGTCGTTTTTAGCGGTTGAAGTTGTTCAAGCTTGAAAAATTACCAGATGAACGCGGTGGATGGTCATTTCATATTCTGTGAAATTTAAAGAATATGGTTGACCTCTATTTGATAATTAAGGTCCCACCTTAAATATATTTTCGGTTTTCTATTGACAACGTTTTTCATTGATTTTAAGCCAAAAAACGACTATCCAAGAAAATTGAAACTCAAAAAACCGACAAAAAACGTAGAAAAAACTCAATGCACTTTTCTAGTGCGTCAACAGAAACAAGCTAAAAACGGCGTGTTTTAATTCCCGGTATTACCATACGCACAAGATGGTAAATCGTCTAAAAACGGCAATTTCAAAGGTTTTGATTTTTGAAAGTTTTGCTACTCAAAATTTATTGAATATAAAAATTTGAGTTCTACGCTTTTGATTTTGATATGCGAACTTTGTTCGCAATACCCAGATGCTTTTCGCCTGTTAGGGCGGGCTTTTGCTTTTGCTCTTCTTGGATAACTCTTAAATAAGTGTCGCAAGTTGATTTTATAGGTTTTTTTGGACGCTTTTGATTTTTAAAAAATTCAGTTTTTTCAGGGTAGAAAGTAAAAATATTTATTTATTTGACAATCATGCACGGCATGGTATTTGTATTAGTAACAAACAATAATAATTTGCATGATATTTATTCCACAACGCATAATCCTTAAAAATCTTACTCCCGAATTTTTCTTTGCAGAATGTGAAAGACAGTATGTTTTTGAGCAAGCTATCGAAAAAAAGATGGCTGCAAAGGAATATCTTGAAAATAAGTTAAATAACTCATCAAAAAGAAAGCGTGCAAGCTTGGCCAAAGAAATAATGAATATTAAGGATAACTTCAATTGGGTTACCACTTGCAGTGAATATAGATGCTGGAAGATACAGCATAAATATGCTCTTGCTGGCGACTTGAACGATATTGTCAAAAATATCGAGTTTGTTTTCGGGAGAATTCAAGAACAACTAATAATAAAGCAAAGAAATCTTAAAAACGATGAATCCGGCGAGAGTATTTTTTCACGCATAAAGAATGATTGGGATATCGGTTATGGTATCAAAATAAAGGACATTAAAGGGTCAACTATAAAAGACAAGCTCATCAACATTGCTGATGAGAAAAGACTTAAATCACAAATAAAAAGAATACAAAAACAAAGAAGCGAACTTTTAAAGCTGCACTCAGGTTTGATTGGTTCCGGTCGAGCATTTGAGATTTGTAGTGATGAAGTTGTTCGCAATAGAGAAGCTGACGAAGCCAGCCAGCTTGATTACATAATGAAGAAATCTCTTGTTAATGAAAACAACAAGAAAATCCCACTATGGAAAGTAGCAAGCACTGAAAAGCAAAGATTTGCTGAGATATTTATCCAAGTCTCATCGTTGGACGCCTATGCCAAACAACTTGACTATAAGCCTCTTTTCATAACTTTTACCGCTCCGGCAAGATTTCATCCAAAGCCGTCGAAAGGCGTTAGTTCTTGGGACGGTTCAACCCCAAAGGATAGCAATGATTACTTGAAAGGCTTATGGAATGCTTTTAGAAAAGACATCCATAGACATAAGATTGAGATGAATGGTTTCTGGGCAGTCGAACCTCACAAAGACCAGTGCTTTCATAAGCACGCTTTAATGTATGTTAATAAGAAACATTATGACGAATTAGTAATCTTGATTAACAAGCATTTTAGACACTCGGAAAACGCCGTAAGAATTGAAGAAATTGACGCAAAGAAAAGCAAGGCAACATCATACGTGATGAAGTATCTAACTAAGTCATTCAATTTGGAATTCGAGTTAAAAGGCGGCGTCCTAAATGTAGATAAGTTGGAAATCTCAAATCACAAAAAAGTTAGAGCAGTTCAAGCACTCTGTCCATCCACATGATCCTTAACTCTTCCTAGGCATTAAAACACACTTTCAAATTGTGGAAGCTGAAAAAAATCATTGAAAGACAAAATAACCTTATTGATGTGGAAATAAGGCAGTTCAAATTTCCGTGGACAAGAACGATTTCATTGGGTTCTCCTATACGCTTCAAGCGTGTACACCCCAAAATTTACTGCCTGGGGGGGCACACACCGGGGGGGGGGGGGGGGGGGGGGGGGGGGGGGGGGGGGGGGGGGGGGGGGGGGGGGGGGGGGGGGGGGGGGGGGGGGGGGGGGGGGGGGGGGGGGGGGGGGGGGGGGGGGGGGGCCACACACACACACACACATGCGCGCCACTTGTGTGTGTGCACACACACACACACACACACACATGTGTGTGTGTGTGTGCACACACACACACACACACACACACACACACACACACACACACACACATGTGTGTTTTCTTCTTCCCCCGGGGGGGGGGGGGGGGGCGCGCGCGCGCGCGCACACGCGCGCGCACACACGCACGCGCGCGCACACACACCTGCACGCGCGCACACACACACACACACGCGCGCACGCACACACGCACCACCACCACCCGCCCGCGCGCGCGCACAGCACGCGCGCGCGCGCGCGCGCGCGCGCGCGCACGCCCCCGCTGCCTGCGTGCGCGCACGCGCGCGCGCGCACGCATGTGCGCGTGTGCTGCACGCGTGTACGCGCACACACACACGCACACACACACACACACACACACCCACACACACACACATGTTTCTTGTGTGTGTGTGCACTACACTGCTCTGCGTTTGCACACACACACACACACACACACACACACACACACACACACACACACACACACACACACACACACACACACACACACACACACACACACACACACACCCCCCCCCCCCCCACACACACACACACACACACACACACACACACACACACACACACACACACACACACACACACACACACACACACACACACACACACACACACACACACACACACACACACACACACACACACACACACCACTCTCTCTCTGCCTCACCTCACCTGCCTCCCTGCCTGCTGCGCGCATGCACATGCACACACGCACACACACTACACACACACCCGCCCACACACACACACACACACACACACACACACACACACACACACACACACACACACACACACACACACACACACACACACACAC